>CAMWBY010000014.1 GCA_947172645.1 uncultured Lachnospiraceae bacterium
GAAAAATGTCACAAAGTGCGTAAATTCAAGGATTTCTAGGTATCTTTCCTTTGTAGTCCTACCACAGTCTCCACATGCACACTATGACAAAACTGGTCTACTGCCCGAACGCGCTTTAATACATAACCCCCGTCGCACAGCGTCCGCAAATCCCTCGCCAACGTGGCTGAATCGCAGCTTACGTACACAATCCGCCCCGGGCCCATGGCAATCATCGTCTCAAGGCACTTTTCATCACATCCCTTGCGCGGCGGGTCCACCACAATCACGTCAGGACGGAGCATTTGTTCCTCCGTGCCTGCGCCCTTATAAAATGCCGGAAGCACCTCCTCGGCTTTGCCCACATAGAACTCTACATTGTCAATCCGGTTCTCCCGCGCATTCTCTCCGGCATCCTCAACGGCCTCCGGAATTACCTCCACGCCGTACACCTGCTTTGCCCGCTTCGCCATAAAAAGGGATATTGTCCCAATCCCACAGTACAAATCCCACACGGTTTCCCTGCCCGTCAGCCCCGCATAGTCAAGGGCCAGCCTATAGAGTTTTTCCGTCTGCACCGGATTAACCTGATAAAAAGATAACGGGGAGATGGAAAATGTAATTCCTCCCAGAGTGTCATGAATCTTCCCACCGCCCCAAATCACCCTGATTTCTTTTCCCATTATCACATTCGTTTTCTCTGTATTGGCGCTGATACAGATGCTCGTTATTTTCTTACATAATTTCCGTTTACCCGATTCCATCGCGCCTGCACTTCCTGCGGCGCTATCCGGCACAAATTTTTCCGCCTGCCTCACCGCACTGCCACTCGCCCGCGGTTCACTTTCCTCTTCTCTGCCATTGAGGCGAATCTCCCGCAATCTCTCAATCAGCTTGTCTTCCGCAGGCAGCTTCTTTCCGTTGACGACAAGGCACACCATAATTTCTCCACTTGCAAAGCCTGTGCGTATGAGTATATGGCGCACCAACCCTGTCCCTTCCGCCTCACGGTATGCAGTCACATTGTTTTCCCTCATATATGAAAGAACCGCTTCAAGAATCTGCTTGTTTTCCGGCGCACCCAGCGCACAGTCCGTGTTGGCTATAATATCATGTGTCCGACCCGCATAGAAGCCTGCCACCAGGCCTCCGGCCTTATCATATCCAACCGGATATTGCGCTTTATTGCGGTAATGCCACGGCTCTTCCATCCCGATAATCGGCTCCATCACGCCGTCTACCTCTTCCTGTGTGAATCCCCCGAGACGAAGAAGATTGTTTTTGACTTTATCCTGTTTATAAATAAGCTGTCTGTCATACAGCATCGCCTGAATCTGGCATCCGCCGCACTGTCTGTGGAACATGCATTTTGGTTCCACACGAAAAGGAGAAGGCCGCAGAACCTTCTCCACTCTCCCATAGCCATAATTCTTCTTGCATTTGGTAATCCGCGCCTCCACCAGGTCGCCTATGACCGCATCCTTCACAAATAGGGTGTAACCCGCCGCCTTACCGATTCCTTCACCGTCATTCCCAATATCTTCTATCACAACTGTGACAATATCATTCTTCTTATAATTTCCCCGTTCTCTCGCTCCGCATCCCATCTTCTGCCCACCCGTCCCTATATTTTCAACTCACAGCCTTCCATCCGTATCCCATATGGCCTTATGGCTCGACTGCGAGGGTCAACAACCCCGCTGCAGAGCAACGGAGTATGTGACCCTCGCGGGAATCAATAGCATACTTGTATACGCCGCCTTCAGGCATACAAAGCGCTTCACTCCAACCGCGTTCCCCGCACATTCGATTCAAACAGCCTGTTATATCCCAGCCATCCCGTCTCGTTGCTGCTCTCAAGAAGCTCTGTGAACGTCTCCATCTTGGCGTCGGTATTGTCCGCAAAAGTCAGGGCGACAGCCTCCACAATAGCAGGCTTCTTCGGCGAGCCAAATTCGTACTCCCCATGGTGCGACAGAATACAGTGTTTCAATTCATTGGCAAGCAAGGACGGAAAACCGTCAATATCTCTGATTTTCTCCCCGACCATCTCACTGCCAATCACAATATGCCCAAGAAACTGTCCGTCGTCCGTGTAATCATTTTTCGGGAAAAGCGACAGTTCTTTCGTCTTGCCAATATCATGGCACATAGCCGCCGCAAGCAGCAAGTCCCTGTTTAACACAGCATACTGCGTGCAGAAATAATCACACAGTTTCGTCACCGCAAGCGTATGCTGCAATAAGCCCCCCACGAAACCGTGATGCACTGTCTTCGCCGCGGAAGACTGCCGGAATGCTTTCACAAATTCCTTATCTTCCACAAAAAATGCCCTCAGCAGTTTCTTGAGATACATATTCCCTATGCTGTCAATCAGGCCAAGCAGTTCTTTCATCATATCATCCACCGGATACTTACTGACAGGAAGATAATCCGCCGGGTCATATTCTCCTTCCTGGCATTTGCGGATGCGCTTCACATTAACCTGGCCCGCCCCCTGGAAACTGGTCATATCGCCATACACTTCTATGTAATCGAGCGCATCGAAATCTTCAATCCCCGCGTTGTTCGGGTCCCAAATTTTCGCGTCCACGGTGCCAGTCTTATCCTGCAAAATTACATTGTCATATGGTTTACCGTTTTTTGTGACCGCAGACTGCTTATGCTTGCACAGATAAATATCAAATACCCTGTCGCCTTCTTTATAATCTTTAATATACTTCATTTCTCCTACCGTCCTTTTTCTTATTCCCATCTTCCCAATACGACGGACACATCCATCTCTTTCCCCTGTCGCATCAGAGCCATAGTTAACGTGTCTTCCGGGTTTGCATTATATAATATCGTCAACAGTTCATTATATGTCATAATCGGCGTCTCGTTGACCTGTATCACCACGTCGCCGCTCTGGATACCCGCCGCCATCGCAGGCGAATCCATCTCAATCTCTTTCACGTATGTGCCCATGGGTATCCCCAGTTCCTCACCCGCCTCTTCGGGCACATCAGCGCCATGTATACCCAGGTACGCCCTTTCCTTGTCATTGGACATTTTCTCAATGGTCCTTTTTAACTCCGATATTCCATAGGCAGTCAGTAGATTCCCCATATCGTTGCTGGTATTCATATTATCGATAATGCCTATGACCATGCCCTTCAAATTCACCAGGACGCCTGTTGCATTCCGGCTGCCGTAAATATCCGTGGAAATCGTCTTATAGGCAGAATCCGGTTGGTCTACCACCGTCCCTACAGAAGTCACTATGCCATAACATACGGAACCTGCCGTCCCCATCGGACTGCCAAGCGCCACCACAGGGCTGCCCAATAAGTCGCTGTTATTGGAGCTTCCCAGGTTTGCGATATCTATCACATCCATTGTCTCTTCACCGATTGATAGCAGAGGCACGGACAAAACGGCCAGTCCTGTGGCGGCATCTTTCTGTACCAGTTGCGCCTCTACCTTCTCCTGGTCACAGAACGTCACCACAATGCTGTCGGCGTCATTTAGCATCCCTGCGCTGACAAGAATCAAGATAGACTTGCCATTGTTCGCCACGATAATACCGGACGCCGACGCTTCATTCTCATAAATATTATTAAACCAGTCCACATCCGATACCACACTGGTAACCGTAACCACAGACCTTCCCGCCGTCTTCGCAAGTCCCGCCATCTCTTCATACAATAGTTGATAATCTTGCAGGCCAAACTGTACTTTCGACAACAATTCTTCTATCTTCTTATCATCCAGCTCCGGCTGTACCGGTTCCTCCGGTTCTTCCTTCTCCTCCTCCACCAACATGTCTTCCGGCTTCATCTCCTCTGTCACAGTCTCCTCCGGAAACTGGACCTCCTCCGCCTCTTCCTCCGGATACAGCCTATTGCTGATGACCGGCTCAAGCACCAGGAACGTAAAACACGCCACCAACCCGAAGACCACCGCCATGGCCACCGTAATCAACGTCCTGCGCAGCAGTTTCTTCTTATTGACAGGCTTCTGTTTAATCGTCTCGCGCAGGAAGTCCGACTGGACAGGCGGCGTAGGCGTATACTCTTCCTGTTCCTTCTCCGTTCCCTGGTTAATGCTGTTTTCTTCTTTTCCCTGTTCCGCCATAAAATATACAGCCTTCCTATATGATATTCTCTCAAGATTCACATCTGTTTACTAGTATATCTTCTTTCTAATCCCTTGTAAAGCCAGGTATCGATACTGCCCACTCCATGACCAGTGATACGCTTCGCAATGCACATTGTAAAACACATAGAAATTCTCTCTGTTTTGTGTTAAAATGCTAAAGATAACATTACAGTGAAAAAGCTCTCCGTTTACAGGGGTATCATTTCCTTCAGTGAATAGAGGGTACATTCACCAATTATAGAGCAGAGGATTCACTATGAACAGCAAAGTACTGCACGTTTTAGAATACAATAAAATTATCGGGCTGCTGACAGATAAAGCCACCTCGGAGCAAGGAAAAAAACTGGCTTCGGCCCTCGTCCCTATGACCAGCCTGGAAGACATATCCAAGGCGCAGACCGAGACTGCCGATGCATTGGGACATCTATTCCGCAAAGGCTCCACTTCTTTTGGCAGCAATAAAGACCTGGGATTCTGCATTAAGTCGTTGGAAATCGGAAGCGTCCTTTCCGTCGCAGAGCTTCTGCGCATCGCTTCTTTCCTGGAAAATACCGCCCGCATCAAGGCTTACGGAAGGAAAGACAGGGAAGATGCGCCGTCGGATTCCCTGGACGTATATTTCGAGGCGTTGGAGCCCCTGACTCCTCTGTCAAATGAAATCCGCAGATGTATCCTGTCGGAAGAGGAAATTGCCGATGACGCCAGCCCCGCGCTTAAGCAAATCAGACGCCGCATGGCAATCACCAACGATAGAATCCATTCCCAGCTTGCCTCCATGATTAACGGCGCAAGCCGCACTTACTTACAAGACGCCGTGGTGACCATGCGCAACAACCGTTACTGCATCCCCGTCAAATCCGAGTATAAAGGGCAGGTGCCGGGAATGGTGCACGACCAGTCTTCCACAGGCTCCACTTTCTTTATCGAACCGGCGGCCGTTGTCAGCCTCAACAATGAACTGCGGGAACTGGAACTGAAAGAAAAAGAAGAAATCGCCGTTATCTTGGCCGATTTAAGCGCGCAGGCAGGCGTACACACACAAGTCCTGGCAGACGACCAGAAGGCAATGACGATGCTTGACTTTATCTTCGCCAAAGCGTCCCTTGCCATGGAACAGAATGCCTCCATGCCGCTCTTTAATACGGAACACCGCATCCGCATCCGCCAGGGTCGTCATCCCCTTCTGGATAAGAAGAAAGTAGTTCCCATCGATATCCGTCTGGGAGAGGATTTCGACCTTTTGGTCATCACGGGGCCTAATACGGGCGGCAAGACTGTCTCTCTGAAGACAGTAGGGCTTTTGACTCTTATGGGACAGGCGGGGCTCCATATACCTGCCCTGGACCGCTCTGAACTGTCTATTTTTAACGAAGTATATGCGGATATCGGCGATGAACAGAGTATTGAGCAAAGTCTCAGTACCTTTTCATCCCATATGACAAATATTGTCTCTATTTTGCAGACGGCGGACGCAGATTCCCTGTGCCTGTTCGACGAATTAGGGGCAGGCACCGACCCGACGGAGGGCGCGGCTCTTGCCATCGCGGTGCTTGACCATCTGCACGGACGCGGTATACGGACTATGGCAACCACCCACTACAGCGAATTGAAAGTCTATGCGCTGTCCACGGATTTCGTGGAAAATGCAAGCTGTGAATTTAGTGTGGAAACCTTGCGTCCTACCTATCGTCTGCTTATCGGCATCCCAGGCAAGAGTAACGCCTTTGCGATTTCCTCTAAGCTTGGACTGCCGGACCATATCATCGAAGACGCCAAGCGGCATATCACGGAAGACAAAGAAAGTTTCGAGGACTTACTGTCCGACCTGGAGAACAGCCGTCTGACTGTGGAGAAGGAACAGGCGGAAATCGCGTCTTATAAGAAAGAAATCGAGACGTTAAAACAACGTCTGGAAGCCAAACAGGAGAAAATCGAGCAGGCCAAGGCCCGCATCCTGCGGGAAGCCAACGAAGAAGCCAGGGAAATCCTGCAAAACGCCAAGGAAATCGCCGACGAAACCATCCGCGCATTCCAGAAGGCAGGCGCCGGTTCTTCCATGAAAGAATTAGAGAAGTCACGCCAGAAAGTACGTGATAAAATTTCTGAGAAAAACGAGAAACTGGCGTTAAAAAACGACAAGCCAGGCCACAAGGTCCTGAAGCCGAACCAGTTGAAACTCGGCGACAGCGTCAAGATTGTTTCCATGGGTTTAAAAGGAACCGTCAGCTCCCTTCCCGACCGCAATGGCAAACTTTTCGTCCAATGCGGCATTATCCGTTCGCAGGTAACTTTGGAGGATGTTGTCCTGATACAGGAAGAGACCGTCAAGACCGATAAATTGCAGCGTTCTTCTTCCGGAAAGCTTAAGATGTCCAAGTCCTACTCCGTCTCCACCGAAATTAACCTGCTCGGCAAGACAGTGGACGAGGCCCTGTCCCAGTTAGATAAATACCTGGACGACGCTTACCTGGCCCATCTGCCGAATGTCCGCATCGTACACGGCAAGGGCACTGGCGCGCTGCGAAATGCGGTGCACAATTATCTGCGCAAGAACCGGGTCGTAAAGAGCTTCCGTCTGGGTGAGTTTGGAGAAGGTGACGCAGGCGTCACAATTGCAGTGTTTAAAGAATAGAAAGGCATAGGATTATGGTAAATAAACAAAAAATATTAATTGTGGACGATGACAACAATATTGCGGAACTGATTTCTCTCTATCTGACCAAAGAGTGTTTCGAGACAATGATTGTCAATGACGGAGAATCGGCCTTAAGCGCGGCGGACAGTTTCGACCCGAACCTGATGTTGCTCGACTTAATGCTTCCGGGCATCGACGGCTATCAGGTCTGCCGGGAAATCCGTTCCAAATCGACGCTGCCTATCATTATGCTCTCCGCCAAGGGAGAAGTTTTCGACAAGGTGCTTGGGCTGGAGCTTGGCGCCGACGACTATATCGAGAAACCTTTTGACTCTAAGGAACTGGTGGCAAGAGTTAAAGCGGTATTACGCCGTTATAAATCGGCTGCCCCCGAGCCGAAGACCGCCGACATTAAAAGTGTGGAATACCCTGACCTGGTTATCAACCAGACCAACTATTCCGTTATCTACATGGGAAAGCCCATTGAAATGCCACCCAAAGAACTGGAGCTTCTCTATTTCCTCGCCTCATCGCCGAACCAAGTCTTTACCAGGGAGCAGCTCCTTGCCCAGATATGGGGGTATGACTATATGGGCGATACCCGCACCGTGGACGTGCATATCAAGCGCCTTCGGGAGAAAATCAAAGACCATGAAAAATGGGGTATTGTCACCACCTGGGGAGTAGGTTATAAATTTGAATCCAGATAATATTCGGAAAGCACAGGATATATCATGAGAAAAACGCTGTACCTCAAATTAATACTTGCCTATATTATTTTCGGCCTGTTCGGCTTCGTGGTGGTGGCCACTTTCGTATCCAATATGACTATCGACCATTTGAAAAAAGAACATGCGGATTCTCTCTACCGGGAAGCCACTCTCATTGCAAACACCTACGCATCAGACCTGTATAATAATGAAGTTTCACTGGAGACTGTGAAACTGCAATTAGACGCCCTGGACACATACCTTAATGCCACCCTATGGATAATCAACCCTTCCGGACGTATGATTTTGGACTCCTCAGCCCCTTTGGACCTGGAAAACGAAATTGTCATCGAAAATTTTGACCCTACTATCACTGAAGGGTCTTATTACACCATCGGCGATTTTTTCCATACCTTTGAGGATAAGATGTTGAGCGTATTTGCCCCAATCACTTCCGAATACAAGGTGAAAGGCTACGTAGTGATTCATTACTCTATGGGCAGCATCCAGGCGGAGGCAAACAAGCTTCTCAATATATCCTATGTTATGCTTATTATCCTTTTCCTGCTGTCACTAATCATCCTGATTTTCTTTACGGAGATTGTCTATATCCCTCTGCGCAAAATTACAGAGGCGACGGAGCAGTATGCCAGCGGCAATATGCATTATGAATTTACCGTAGAAAGCGAGGATGAAATCGGCTATCTGGCCGCTACGCTTTCCTATATGGCCAGTGAAATCGCCCGCTCGGAAGATGACCAGAAGAAATTCGTGGCCAATGTCTCCCACGACTTCCGCTCCCCTCTTACTTCCATCAAAGGATACCTGGAAGCCATGATGGACGGCACGATTCCGCCTGAAATGTATGAGAAATACCTGACCATCCTCTTGAATGAGACGGAACGGCTGAGCAAGCTGACTAACAGCCTTCTCACGTTGAATAACCTGAATACAAAGGGGATTATGCTAAACAAGACAGATTTCGATATCAATAAGACAATACGCGACGTGGCGGCCACTTTCGAAGGAACATGCCGCTCTAAGACAATCGCCATCGAACTGGTGCTGACCGGAGACGAGATGTATGTGGTGGCCGATATAGACAAGATACAGCAGGTACTCTATAACCTGTTGGATAACGCCATTAAATTCAGCCACCACGATTCCATCATCAAACTGGAAACATCGGAAAAACATAATAAAGTTTTCATCAGTGTGAAGGACTCCGGCATCGGCATCCCGAAAGACGACCTGAAATTAATATGGAACCGTTTCTACAAATCCGACCTGTCCCGCGGCAAGGATAAGAAAGGAACAGGTCTCGGACTGTCAATTACAAAAGAAATCATCCGCTCACACGGAGAAAACATCAATGTCATCAGCACGGAAGGAGTGGGCACGGAATTTATTTTCTCGCTGCCCAAATCCAGATTGGAAGATGAAGACTGATTATGCCTTCCATTGCAGACGGTGCAGTTCACCTTCTGTCTGCATATTCCCAAAGCCGTTCTGCCTGAGCGCTTCATACAATACGATTGCCACGGAATTGGATAAGTTCAGAGACCTAATCTGCTCCATCATCGGGATGCGGATACAGGTCTCTTCACTTTCTATGAGAATTTCTTCCGGAATGCCTCCACTTTCCTTGCCAAACATAATATAATCGTCAGGTCCAAAGGACGCCTCCGTGTAGATTCGTTTCGCCTTGGTAGTCGCCATCCAGATTGTGGCATTCGGATGCTTCTCACGAAATTCCCGGTAATTCATATATCTTGTCACATCAAGATGCTCCCAATAATCCATTCCGGCACGCTTAACCGACTTCTCATCCAACCGGAACCCCAATGGCTCAATCAGATGCAGGCTCGTACCTGTGGCAACACAGGTACGGCCAATATTTCCCGTATTCGCCGGAATCTCCGGCTGATGCAGTATAATGTGCATGTGGTATCTCTCTCCCAGCCAAAAGCGCATATTCGATGCACTGATACATCGTTTCGCCTTTACTCCTGTCTTTCTTTACGCAGTTTCTCCACAAAATGCGCCAGTTTTCCGATGGCCAATTTCAGGTTATCAAGGGAATACGCATAAGATATCCTCAGATACCCTTCTCCACAATCTCCAAAAGCAGTGCCGGGCACTACGGCAACTTTCTCTTCCGCCAAAAACCTGTTTGCAAACTCTTCGCTTGTCATGCCAAACTCTTTAATGCACGGGAACACATAGAACGCCCCGAAAGGCTCGAAGCACTCCAGCCCCATTTCCCGGAAAGCGTGCATCAGGTAACGCCTTCTCTGGTTGTACGCCGTCCTCATTTCCGCCACGTCTTCATCCCCGTTGCGAAGCGCCTCCACAGCGGCATACTGGCTCGTGGTAGGTGCGCACATAATCGCAAATTGATGCAGTTTCAGCATCTGCTCGATAATCTCTTTCGGTCCGCAGGCATAACCAAGTCTCCACCCGGTCATGGCATAAGCCTTGGAAAAACCATTAATAAGGATGGTTCTCTCCCGCATCCCCTCAATCTCTATGATAGAAATATGCTTTTCTTTATAAGTCAGCTCAGCGTAAATCTCATCTGACATGACAAGTATGTCATGTTTTCTGATAACTTCGGCAATCGCTTCCAAATCGCTACGCTCCATAATCGCGCCCGTGGGATTGTTAGGAAAAGGAAGCACAAGAATCTTCGTCTTATCCGTAATGGCTTCTTCCAATTCCTGTGCCGTCAGCCGGAACTCATTTTCCGCTTTCAGCTCGATAATAACCGGAACAGCGCCCGCCATAATCGCACAAGGCTCATAAGAGACGAAGCTAGGCTGCGGGATAAGCACTTCATCCCCCGGATTGACCACCGCACGCAACCCGATATCAATGGCTTCAGAGCCGCCTACCGTGACCAACACTTCATTTGCCGGGTCATATGTAACACCCTGTTTTCTCTTCGTATATAGACTAATCTCTTCTTTCAGTTCTTTTAACCCCGCATTTGAGGTGTAGAATGTACGCCCTTTTTCCAGGGAGTAAATACCCTCGTCCCGGATGTGCCACGGCGTATCGAAATCCGGTTCGCCCACACCAAGAGATATGGCGTCGTCCATCTCGCTTACGATATCAAAAAATTTCCGGATGCCGGACGGCTTCAATGATACTGTTTTTTCGGATAATAGGTTTCTCACGGTGTCACCTTCTCTCTTGTGTCTTCGTATTTCTTAGCCATAGTCGTCCCGTGGTCCTTATACTTTTTCAGTATAAAATGAGTCGCCGTGCTCAAAACAGAATCCAAAGTGGATAATTTATCGGATACAAAACTGGATATTTCTTTCAGGGACTTCCCTTCCAAGCTGACAAGCAAATCATAACCGCCGGAAATCAGGTACACGGAAGTTACTTCAGGATATTTATAAATCCTTTCCGCAATACTGTCAAATCCCTGTCCCCTCTGGGGCGTCACGCGCACTTCAATCAGCGCGGACACCTTCTCGATGGACGTCTTCTCCCAGTTAATCATCGTGTGATATCCGCAGATGATACCCTCCGACTCCAGCGCAGCCAGTTCATTGACCACGTCTACTTCCTCCACGCCCAATATGACCGCCAATTCCTTTAAATCAATACGGCTGTTTCTCTCTACAATCGCCAATAATTCTTCTCTCATAATAATCTCTTGCTCCTTTCATACAATTTGCTCATATAAATCTGGTCCGTCTGCGGTTTATCAAGATACCGTTTCTCATCCTCATTATAAATCACACGGTCATTGCCGGCCGTCGTTCTCCCCACAACCGCTGCCGGAATATGTTCCCGGTCAAGCGCTGCGACGAGCCCATCGCCATGGTCTGTCATCATAATCAGACAGCCGCCCGATAAAAGTTCATAAGGATTCAATCCGTAAAATTCGCAGATTTCTATCGTCGCCTGTTTGACAGGTATCTTTTTCAAATCGATTTCCAGTCCAACGCCTGCTTGCTGTGCCATCTCCCACAGGGCGGCAAAAACGCCTCCCCGGGAAACATCATGCATGCCGCAAACGCCGGACTTCATGGCGGTGGCGGCCTCCGGTATAATCGACAGGTATTTGTCGTAACCTGCCGCTTCTTCCACCATCCGGACCGGATATCTGCCGCACAGCTCATCCCTGTATCTTCTGGCAAGCCGGACAGTCCCTTCAAGTCCAATCCACTTACTGACGACAATGTCCTGCCCTGGCCCCACTCCTCGTAGGCTGTCCCTCCGCCCGGCATCTCTCTTGCCCACGCAAGTTACCGTAAGAATCGGCTCTGCCACCGCCGGCGTCACTTCCGTGTGCCCGCCGATAATCGCCACACCCCGCTCACGGCATACATCTTCGGCCTGCTCCATTGCCGCCTGCAACGCTTCTTCCTCTGTTCCCACAGGCAACAGAAAGGCAAGCATCACGCCTACCGGCTCCGCCACCGCCACCGCAACATTGTTAAGCGCTGCGGGAATGGCATAACCGCAGATTTCCTCCATAGGCGCTGTGACAGGCGTGGTGGACAGCACCGTATCAAAACCTGTGCCAAATGATAAAATGGCGCAGTCTGTCCCTACACCTGCGCCATTTACCACTTCTTCCCTGTATGTCTTCACTTTTTTTAACACGGAACGCCTTAGCACGCTCTCCGATATTTTCCCTGTTCTCATATACTTGCTGCCCGATTGCCTAAAACATATTTACTGTGCCGGAGGCGCTGCTTCCTGGGCCGGCGCCTCGCCTGCCGGAGGCTGTTGTCCGGCCGCCGCTGCATCTGCCGCCGCCTGGGCTGCAGCCGCATCCTGTGCTGCCTGCGCCGCGGCTGCGTCCGCTGCCGCCTTGTATGCCCCGGCCACCGCTTTCACTTCATCAATACTGTTGGTAGCCACCGCCGCCATGATGGCATTATACGCCCCTTCGTCCGTCGTCGCCACACCCACCGTCGCACTTCTGGGCGCTTTCATATATGTACTGCTGTTTACCTGCTCCCTGCTCACTTCCGTACCGTTCTCGCGCACAACTTTCCACAATTGCGCCTTGTAGCCCACATGCGCCGACTGGACGGAACAAAAGCCCACCGGCTGCGAAGCATCCGTGTGGATGATTTCCGTATCCGGTACAATCCGCTCAAGAACAACGCTCTCGTAGGAAACCTCACGGCTGCTGTCACGTGTTTCCACGCCATAGATTGTGAATGAAATATGCTTATCCGGTGTGGTAGTGCCTTCTATGTAAATCGGATACTCCGTATTGTTCTTAAACTTAAAATCCTTGCCGGAAGATTCCGCAATCGCCGCATCCGCGGACGGGTCGACATAAGTGACAATCATAGAATGGTTATATCTCTCCGTAACCTCCAGCTCAGAAAGAAGAACCGCATTGTATAATGTGGTAGACACCTGGCATATACCGCCGCCCAGACTGTCCACTACCTGTCCATTCAGATAAGAGCCCGCCATATAGTAACCGTTCGCCTCCGAAAAAGGGGACACCGCTTCATAACAGGAAAACTCCTCCCCCGGATACAAAGTCGTACCGTTAATCAGACTACATCCGTTGGCCACGTTGGCGCTCCTGGAACCTCCGGAACTTGAATAACTGGTGGTAAAGGTCCCCAACACGTCCTTGACCTTCGCCAAATCCTCCGCATTTCCTTCCGGCTCATCCACATCGACCACCAAATCAATCTCACAGCCTGTACCATCCCAGTCGCCGGTCAGATAATTATACACCGCATCCGTAGACGCTTCCGTGTCAACCACAACGCCGGACTGCCCTTCCGTTATCTCAAACCCGGATTCTGTCTTAGTCAGCGTAGCATTGACTGCCTCCTGATTGTACTCCTGTGTATTTTCTTCAATGAAACTTTTAATCTTCTCTTTATCAAAATCAAAGGTTACTTTATAGACTTTATTCTTATACTCTAAGTCGGCCAATTCTTTATAACACCGGAGTATATCGCCATCCCTGCCTAAATTAGCCGCCTCATCTAAAATCGTGTCATTTCCCCACTTAAGCCCAAGTTTGGAAGCTGTGGTAACGACTGTGCCCCCTTCTACCGCGTTCAGCGTAATCTGGGCGTCCCCAAAAGAATTGACATACTCCTCAACCTTCTGCTTAGCCTCCTCCGTAGTCAAGCCGGACATATCCATGTCATTTACATAGATTCCCGACTCGATTTTATTCTCCTTAGCATTGACCGGCGCCGTAATAAACGCCACAGCCATAAGAACCGGAACCGCTTTCCATAATCTCCCCATATGAATTACCATGCCTTTCTCCCCGTCTGCCGCTGTATGCGGCATAAAAAACACCTCTGCATAACCCTTCATCAAATTGCCCAAACGGAAAATGTGTGATAAAATAACCGCATCGGTGTCATTGCATGTTCTTTTGCACCAGGTAGTTTCCCGGACGCTGTCTTCATCTTCCGTCTATACCGCATAAAACAGAAGCGGAATAACCATTGCAAGTACCAGGATTACGATGATGACCGATGAAATAATTTTCCTCGTTTTTCTATTAAACATAAAGTGACCCTCCTCACTTTCTGAAAGGATATTATATATGAATTTTCTAATTAATGCAAGCGCTCTGCTGTTTTCCGCATTCGTCGCGCTGTATCTTTTTAAGAACAAAAAGTCCCAGGCGTCTACCCAGAATGACTTCTGGGAAAAAGAACGGGAGGCCAACAGCACCCGGCGCAAATCTCTGGATGACCTGGATTACATTAAAATCCCGATAGAGGAATTCCCCATGTCATTGTTGGACGGCGTCCCCAAAGCCGAAGATTATAAACAGATTATCCAGACTTTGGACGAACTTCCCATCGTCAATTTCACCGGCATCAGCAACACGGAATTGAAACTACGCTATGGCGCCCCGAATATAGACGTCCTGAGCAGCTATGACCAGAATTACACCCTCTTGGTGCGTACCTTACAGCAATGGGCGCAACTGCTCTATGACGCCGGATATGTGGAAGAAGCCATGCATATGCTGGAATTTTCCGTATCCACCGGGACCGATGTAAGCGCCACATACAAACTGTTGTGTCAAATTTATACAGAGAAACACACACCGGAGAAAATCGGCGCCCTCTATCCTATAGCACAGGTGCTCAATTCGGCCATGCAGAAAACTATCGTCCGTATTCTGCAAGAAGCCGAGCAATCTGCCGGCTAGCCTCGCTCCGCGTAAGCTTCTCAATATCGTAGTCTATTATCAGTTTATGCTTGTCCACCAATTTATATAACTGTTCTTTCTGGGGAATGGTGACAGGAGTTTCCCGCTTCACGCGGTATTGCAGCTTCTTAGGCCAAAATAATCCTGTCCCGCTCTCCCATTCTTCCTTATTATAAAACTGCTCCGCCAATTTCCGGTACAGCTCTACGGTGGCTCTCGCGTCATAGAGCGCCCTGTGGGCATGATGGGGTATAGCGTAATGCCTGCACAGATATTCCAGGCCGCGGCTCTCCAATTCCGGCAAATACTTTCGGGCAATCTTAAGCGTATCGATTCCTTCCCTTTCAAAAGAGAGCCTCCGGTCAACCGCTGCCTTCTTGATAAAAGCATAATCAAAAGTTACGCTGTGCCCCAGTAAAACATCGCCGCCCGCCAGTTCAAGAAATCTTGGGAGCGCCTCATCAATAGAAGGTGCGGACGCCAACTGGCTGTCCTGTATGCCTGTCAGCCCCACTACGCGTTCATCTAACACCCTGCCGGGATTCACAAGCGTACTCCATTCTTTTACAACGATGCCGTCCTCAACCTTTACAACGCCAATCTCAATAATCCTATCTGTCTTCGGATTCAGTCCGGTTGTCTCCAAATCAATGCATACATAAGATTCTGTCATATTTCTCGCCGCACTCCGTTCTATTAAGCAGATAATTACCGTATATTTCATCCATTTTCTACATATATTTTATGTTCTGTTTACTAATTATGTTTTTATGCCTTTATAATTAACGTATCAAATATTCACTATATATAGTTTGTATAAATCTATATTATACCATATATTGTGTTTTTTCCTTGTCGCTACCACCTTTTACGGCACAAACCAATAAAATATTCTTTACCGCATATCCTTATTAAAAATCGGAATATTTTTGCGAAAGAAATAGTCTAAAATAACAAGAAGGATATACGAATGAAAACAAGGATTAAAGAACTTCGATTGGAAAAAAATTTAACGCAGCAGACTCTCGCAGAACATTTGGGCGTCAATCAGACCACTTTAAGCAAATTAGAATGCGGCCTGTCTACCCCGGATGCTATGCTTCTCGTAAGCTTATCACGTTTTTTTCACGTCTCGGCAGACTATGTTCTATATCTTTCTGAGGAACGTCTGAGCGCAGATTTATTATTGGCAGACAACATGCATCATCTCAAGAAATATCAGCATCTTATCTCCCTCTACCAGAAAATGTCCCCAAGGCAACAGACGGACTTCTACAACTTTCTTTCCAGTATATTTGACGACGGCAAATCTTACAATATGGACAGTGAAATCCAAAACAGTTCCATGGATTAGCTCCCACGGGATTTCTATGATAATATTGCATTTCTGGCAGATTGACAGACCATTCCTATCAAATACGCACCTTACTCTGTCACATCTGGTCTGCACGCTTTCACCGTTTGAGGTGACGTGTCTAAAAGGCGGAATCATGTCACATGGTTCCGCCTTCTCTATCCTATATTTATTTCATATATTGTCACTTCATCCACGACATAGCCACGCGCTGACACAACCACCGCCTTTTACTATGTGTAACCCATGAAAGGCATACCGGTAAGCTAACCCAGGCTGGCCACAAACCTGTCAAACGCCGCCTGGCCTTCTTCGGTTTTCTTATACACGCCCGAATCTTCCAATACCTGCATAAACACGTCGCCAATCTCTTTATGAAGAATATCCATCACCGTATCTTTCGTGATATCCTGATACTTGGGAAGAAACTCTTCCACCCAGTCGGCATGTTTCTCGAGCATCTCATCCTGTCTGATGTCCGCTCCTGTAACAATCGCCTCGGCAAGATGCTCCATCTCGTCTTTCAGTCTGGCAGGCAGAACCGCCAGGCCCATCACTTCAATCAAACCGATATTCTCTTTTTTGATATGATGCAGTTTTGCATGGGGATGGTACACACCAAGAGGATGCTCCTGCGTGGTAATATTGTTGCGCAGCACCAAATCCAACTCAAACTTGTCTCCACGCTTCCTGGCAATCGGTGTGATTGTGTTATGCGGCTCTCCGTCTGTCTCGGCAAAAATAAACACCGATTCATCCGTATAACCTCTCCATGCCGACAGAATCACATCCGCCAGGGCAATCAGCCTGTCTGCATCCTGTGAAGAGATACGGATGACGGACATAGGCCAGTGCAAAATTCCGGCCTCCACATCCTCAAACCCCTTAATGCTGAAAGTCCTCTCCAAACCTGCCCGCGCCATGGCAAATTCGTAATGTCCGCCCTGGAAATGGTCATGGCTTAAGATGGAACCGCCCACAATCGGCAAATCGGCATTGGAACCCACAAAATAATGCGGGAACTGCTTTACGAAATCAAACAGCTTGCAGAACGTGTCATGCTCAATCTTCATAGGAATGTGCTTGGAATTAAACACGATGCAGTGCTCATTATAATATACATAAGGAGAATACTGGAACCCCCACTCGCTGCCATTAATGGTCACGGGGATAATCCTGTGATTCTGCCTTGCCGGATGGTTCACACGCCCTGCATACCCTTCGTTCTCCATGCACAGCAGGCACTTAGGATAGCCGCTCTGCTTCGCATTCTTCGCAGCAGCAATCGCCTTAGGGTCTTTCTCCGGCTTGGACAGGTTAATGGTAATGTCAAGGTCTCCATACTTCGTCGATGCCACCCATTTCTGGTCTTTCTTAATACGGTACCGCCTGATATAATCCGTGTCCTGGCTCAGTTTGTAGAAATACTCTGTGGCTGCCTCAGGGCTTTCCTCATATTTCGCCCTAAACTCGGAAATAACTTCACTCGGCCTTGGCACAAGCATACTCATAATCTTTGTATCAAACAAATCTCTGTACACAATGCTGTTCTCCGTCATAATGCCCTGCTCATAAGCATAATCCATCATTTCGCCAAGCACTTGCTCTAGTTCTTCTTCTTTCATTACGACATCCGCGTCATTTTCTTCCAGTTCATCCAACCTGAAAAGCTCAAGCAGCCTGTTCGTCGTATAAATCTTATCAGCCTGCGTAATCAATCCGGTCTGCAAACCATACTGTACCAACTTCCTGATATTCTCCTGAATCATATCCTTCACCCTGCTCCTTTCAAAAAACCCCATGATTCCGCTTAAGCGGAATCTCAAATCTTCTCACACTAACCTCCGCGGGCCGTCGCCGATTTCCACCACATAAAAATCAGCCGTCTTACCTACGCGCTCCAAATATGCCGCGCCGACTCTTTCCTTAAACGTCTCCACAGCCTCATCGCGCACGATACTTACCGTGCAGCCGCCGAAACCGCCGCCAGTGATGCGGGAACCGATTACCCCATCGACTTTCCATGCTTCTTCTACAAGCACGTCAATCTCTTCGCAGGACACTTCGTAATCGTCGCGCAGTGACACATGGGACGCGTTCATCAGCTCACCGAATAATTTCAAGTCGTTATTCTTAAGGGCCTCCACCGCACGGATTGTCCTCTGGTTCTCATATACTGCATGTTTCGCCCTTCTGACGCGCACTTCATCCTTAATCGCATCTTTATTTGCCTCGAACTCTTCTTCGGAAAGGTCGCCTAATCCCTTAATATTCAACACAATCTGGAGCTCATTGAGCGCTTTCTCGCACTCGCTTCTTCTCTCGTTATACGCCGAATTGACAAGCGAATGTTTTACGTTACTGTTCGTCACGATAATCTTAGCGCCATCCAGCACAAGCGGCGCGTACTCGTAAGAAAGGTTCGCCGTATCCAGGAATATCGCATGGTCTTTCTTACCCATGGCGGAGGCAAACTGATCCATGATGCCGCAGTTCATTCCGTTAAAATTATTCTCGGAATACTGCCCGATTTTGGCCAAATCAACATTGGTCACGTCAAAACCATAAAGGTCTTTCAAAATATAACCTGTCACTACTTCTAAGGATGCGGAAGAAGAAAGCCCGGAGCCGTTAGGGATATTACCATTGAGCACCATGTCAAGCCCACAGTCCATCACCATGCCTCTGCCCGCAAAAGCCCACATAACGCCCTTCGGATAATTCGTCCAGCCCGCCTCCTCAGAAGGTGTCAAATCATCCAGGCTGCTCTCGGTTATACCCAGATTCTCAAAGTTCATCGAATAAAAATTAAGCTTCCTGTCAGCCCGTTTCCTGACAGCAACGTAAGTCCCGATAGTCAGTGCGCACGGAAAAACATGTCCCCCATTATAATCCGTATGCTCGCCAATCAAATTCACACGCCCCGGTGCAAAATAGACGTTCACGCCCTGCGTATCCCCGTAAAGTTCCTCAAACTTCTTTAATACAACTTCTTTCATACCCCATTCTCCTTTTCTTTATATTAAGCTTTACGTTTAAGTTATAAACACTAAAACTTTCCTTTTGTTATAACTATCTACAATTTTTTTACTCGTCCCCGTGCTCAAACATTATTTGCGCACACGGTTGTTCTTATTTATTTCTCTATCATTATCATATTAAAAAAAGCGTAATCCTTAAATATCCCTTTGTTATATAAATCTGTCAAAATGTTAGTTACTATTCAAGCTGTTAATCTGATTAATAAAATCTTCCACCTGTTTTAAATGCTCTTTGTTCCGCCTCGTCTCCCCTTTACGCATTTCTCTGCGGTAGAGCGTGGGCGACATCTTTTTCATCTGCCTGAAAGCCTTGGCAAATACCAAGGGGTCATGATAACCGCAGGATAGCGCTATGCTTTCTATCGGGAGGGAGGTGAGCTGTAAAAGTTGCGCCGCTTTCGTGATACGGAACGTCGACAGGAAGCGTTGGGGGGACATGCCCATAGAATTTTGAAAAAGAGTGTACAGATAGCTTCTGTTAATGCAGACGTAGTCCGCCACATCTGTCACTTTAATCGGATTACAGTAATTGCTCTGTATAAAAGAAACCGCCTTACGCACATAAGTATTGGCTTTATCCGCCTCATTCTTCTGCGCCACCTGGGTTCCCTGTGCTATGACCGAAAGAAAAATCCCAAGCTGCCCGTTGCGCCTTAAATCATTAGACAGCCCGGACGTATTATGTTCCATCATATCTTTCACAGTCTGATACAGCTCTTCCGACGCTTCTGATTTAAAAATAGGCTGTCTCACGGACAGCCCAATATCACTGATATATTCCGCCGCCTGCGTACCGCTGAAACCTACCCAAACATACGTCCATGGGTCGTTCTCATCCGCCTGGTAAAACGCCAGTTCATCCGGTGTAATCAAAAATCCATATCCTGCCTCCAACGGATATTCTTTGCCTCCAATGCAGAACCTGCCTCTGCCGCTTAATATATAATGCACCAGATAATGCGGTTTTAACGCCGGGCCAAAACTGTGCAGCCCCTCTGTCTGTGAAAGCCCGCAGCAATTCACATACAGACTGCCAGTCTGTGCCCCGGCAAATTCCAGTTTATATGCTTTCTCCATACCTGCACCTATACATATCGCAGCGTTACCTGCGATGCTGCCTATAAGAATCTGAAGTCTACTCTTTCACGCTTTCTCTACCTGCGCATCCCTCATCTTCTCTTGCAGCTTCCCCTTCCATTGTGTCACCTTTTCTTTGCATCCGTCATAGTCAAACCGGTTCACCGCCTCGCTTACCTCGACCATATATTCCTCAGCATTGCCTGCCAAATCATATGACGACAGTTCCTTGATTATCTCCTCTGCACGGATAGAATCATACATATTGACGCTGTCAAACAACTGATTTAACAGCTCTGTCAGCTCCCCACTGCTTATCGGCTTCTTATCCTGTGTCTCTTGCTCCCTCTCGGTGCGGTAGGGCATAATAATATGGTACAATCCCCGGTACATGGACAACAGTGCGGGCGTCCTCGCGATAATTGGCTCCCATTCCCCGTTTTTCCCGTTTTCTTCAAGATTTTTGGCTAACTGCGACAGTCCCATGGCCCCTATGGATTTCGATGTGCTCTTGAGGGAGTGTACCTCGATGGTGTACGTATCAATATCCCTTTTTTCCACCGCCTGTTCTATGGTCTGCGCTTTCTCCTCTATCGTATCCATATAGTCAGTCAAGACTTCCCTGTATAAATCTGCGTCTCCGGCGGAATATTCCATGCCGACTACCACATCTATTCCTTCCATCCGCCATAACAGCGGATTAGACTTCAAATCGGAAGTTGCCGCCGATTCCTTACAGCCTGCTTTATCAGTGCCTTTATTGGGTATCACCTTATCCTCCGGCAGCCACTTGCGCAAAGTCTTATCCAAAATATCCGTCTCAATCGGCTTCGCCACGAAATCGTTCATACCCGCATCTAAAAAAAGTTCCCTCATCCCATGTACCGCGTTCGCCGACAGTGCAATAATGGGCACGGTATGACAATATTCCCTGTCAAGCCCGCGGATAGTCCTGGCCGCCTCCACACCGTCCATCTGCGGCATCATATGGTCCATGAAAATCAGGTCGTAAACATATTCCTGTACCACTTCAACCGCTCTCATTCCACTGTTCGCCGTCTCTATGTACATCTTATATGGGCGTAACAGCCCCTCCGCCACTTTCAGGTTTACCTTATTGTCATCCACAAGCAAAACCCTTACGGAAGGCGCGGTAAAAGATATCTGTCTGTCTTGTTTTTTATGGTTCTCCTTGGCTTCACTCTTTTCCTTCTCAAGTGCAGGCCCGCATACAGCCGGCGAAGTCTTCTCCGCACAAGGAGTGGCATCCGCCACCTTTTGTCTGACCGTAAAGATAAACTCCGACCCTTTACCAAGTTCACTCACTGCCGACAGTTTTCCTTGCATCAACTCAGCCAGCCTCCTGGAAACTGCCAGGCCAAGCCCCACATCCCCTCTCACCCAGCCGCCGTCTTTTTGACTAAATTTCACGAACAACTCTTCCAACTGCTGTTCTGACATGCCGATACCCGTATCGGTCACGGTAACTTTCAAATCAATATGACTACGCTCTTCATCAACCGGTACGGAATCGACCTTCAGATATATCGTTCCCTGTTCGGTATACTTCACCGCATTGCTTAACAGATTCGACAAAATCTGCTTGATGTGCATACTGTCGCCCCAGAGGAGTGCAGGTGTATCCGGATCTATATCCGCCGACAGCACTACCTGCTTCTCCCCCAACATAATCTGCGCCACATTCACCGCATCATGTACCACCGATGTAATATCGTATTCCCCTGCCTTTATTTCCAGTTTGCCGGAATCAATCTTCGCCATATCCAGGATATCATCTACTATCGACCGTAAGTCTTCTCCCGCCGCCCGGATATTATGAAGATATTCCTTATCCTGCTCAGAAAGCGACTCATTGCGCAGCGCCAGTTCAGCCATACCTGTAACCGCATTCATAGGAGTCCTGATTTCATGGCTCATGTTGATAAGGAAGTCTTCTTTCGCCTGCGCCGCCTTCTCCGCTTCACGCATTTTCTGCTCTGCCAGATTCTGCATCGCCTGCTGCCGCTTAATCAGCATAATCATCACAATCTGTACCAGATACACACTGAAAATACGGATGGAACCCGAAACGGAACTGTCATGCCGGAGGAATTCTTTCCACGCTTCCTGCCAAATCAACGCATATATGATATAAACCGTAATAAACCCCATCATCATATAATTGGCCTTGGGAATATGATAGAAAGAAACCAGGCAGACCGCCGCACAGAATACGGTAAAGACCTCCGTAAACTCATGGCACATCAGGCTGTATGCAAAAATATTAAAGCAAGTCAAAGCAGAGACCGCATATGCCTGCAGCTTTATATTGCTTCCACAGAATCTTAAGATAAGCAGACTTAACACAAAGCTGGCCACAGGCACCGTAAGCCAACACATGCCTGTGTCCAGATATGCGACAATAAAAACAAAATATAGCAAATAGAAACAAAAGGCTCCAAACAAATACTTTGGAACCTTGTCTCCTCTATCTCCCAACATAGCAATACCTCATTACAATAACCTGTACCGCCTCTCAGGCAGACATCCGGCTTTCTATACTCCAGGGCGAACAGTCTTTCTACTGCCCGAATGCTTCCTTCATCTTCGCAAGCAAGGCGTCCTTAGCCACAGGCTTGACAATATATCCTGCCGGGTTCAAGGACAGGCATTCCATAACTGTCGATGTATCCGTCTGCCCTGTCAGGAAGTACACCGGAATATCTTTCGTCATCTCCCTGCTCTTAATAATCTTAAGAACCGCGGCGCCATTATACATAGGCATCATATAATCCAGAAGAATCAAATCAGGCGTATATTTCAGCAGAAAATCCACCGCCACTTTACCCGAATTAACTACCGTAACTTTATAGGTATCCTGTAAATAATACCGAAGCGTCTTCAGCGTATTCAAATCATCGTCTATAATAAGGATGTGTTTCCTGTCCGCCAAATCACCGGTCTGCTCTAATACTATTTTTTCTTTCCTTTCTTCCATGTGCTTTTCACCGTCCTTTATGATACGCATTGGCTAATCCTGTAGTTATTTATATTGTATCATTAAACAAGGATTCTTTCCACGGTTTTTTCATGGTTATGTGTCACAGGAAAAATCTAGTAAGGAGCTTTCTGCGCGGTCTCCGAAGCGCTCTTATAATCTTCCACATCCCGCAGAAGACGTTCCCACTCGCCTTCGTTCTCCACGTAATAAACCGGGCATTTCTTGCCGCCGCAGTCATAATGGCGGAGAATATCCGACGTGGACAGGTCAAAACGCTCGGTCAGCCACGCCAATGTATGTACCAATGTATCATATGTCTCCTGTGTAAAAGAACCGTCATCGGATAAAAAGCAGCACTCAATGGAAATGGAATCTTCATTTCTGGTCATCACCGCATACGCCTGTTCATCAAACGGTATACACTGTATAATCTCCCCGTCATATCCAATAATCAGATGGGCGCTTGCCGACCGCTCCTGGGTCAGCGCCAGATTCGCGAAATAACTTCTGTTCTGTGCCGCCGACGTGCCGGGATTCGCTGTATAGTGCACAAAGATGCTGTTTATTTTCCCAAGCTTCGTCCCGGGTCTGGAAAATTCATTGATTTCCAAATAATCTTCTATAATATCCGGCGGCGCAATTCCCCCTGCGCTTTCTGAAGGCTCCTCCGAAACAGTCTGCACAATCCCCTTTTCCATATTATCGTTCCGCTCACGGATGTCATGGACCATCTTATAAATTTCGCCTACCATATAGTATATCACCACGAGGCACATCACCGTCAGCAATGCCGCCGACATACGGGCAAAATATACCTTAAGCACCCTTGCCCTGCGGCGTTTCACGGAACGCATATCCCTGGCATGGCCTGCCGCTGTACCTCTCCTTCTTTCCGCCTTGCCTCCCTGATATCTCCTGATATCCTGTATTTGCAGTTCCCGCTCAGGACGCCTCGTTCTCGTCCGGCTGTTCCCGGCGCGTCCCTGCCGTTGCTCATAGAGCATAATATTTGGTCCGCCTGCGTCAGACCTGCCACGGGCCGAAGGGTTCCTGCCGTCTCTCCGATATCCCCTGCCTTCTGCATATTCCCTGCTGTCTGTACGACGCCTGCGGCTTCCGTCATCCGCCTGGCTCACGCGGTTCCTGCTATTCGCACTTGCCGGCCTGCGGCCCGTCCCATTTCCACGGTGTACGCTCCGGTCTGCTCCGGCCCTTCCTCTCCTGCTGTTTCTGTCGCCATAGTTCCTTTCATCCGCATCAAGTTCCCATAAATCCAGTTCAACATCCCGATACCGGACATCCTGCTGTCTGCTTCTTTGTGCCTGTCCCACTTGTTTTCCCCTCTTTTGCATTTCCTTCTACAAACTTATAGCTTCTGCCTCCGAGTATTTGTGTACTATCGTGCTTCATACACCACTCTATATATTAGAGTCAACAAGTTAAGAAAAAGTTTCACAAAATCTTAATTTTTTCTAAAAAATCTATTTAAGATATTCCATCACCTGTCCGAACAAATCCTCCAACCACACAACATAGCTACTGCTCTCCCCTGCCGCTTCCTCCGACCAGAGCGGTCCGAATATCTCCTCAAAATCAGCCCTTTCATAACAGATGCCCGTCATCTTCACTGTCTCATAATGTCCAAGCATTCCCTGGGTTTCTCCTTCCGGCGCGGTTCCCTGTGTAATCTCCATTTCGTTATAAACCGTGCCTGCATCGTCGTCCATTACCAAATTACACTGCTCCAAATTCCGAATTGTAGCAAAAAGCATTGCCGCATTGAAAAACAGCGTGTCAGAATCTATATTCTCCATGTTATCCGTCACCGTTCCATAATGAATATCTAACGCAAGCGGCTGTGTCCCTCCGGTATGAAGCGTAATATTATGGTATGCCAACCCGTCAGGACACGGCAATGCGCCCACCAGCGCGGAAACTTTAGAGGAGTCGCCTAAATATTCCGTCTTATTCTCGGCCAGAGAAGCCAATATCTCTTTACGGGACGCCTGGTTAATACTGACAACAATCACCCGGTCAGCATTGTTTTCCAGTTCGCTATTGATATACTCTATCTCCTCCAGATACGGTTCTTTTATGCCGGAATAATCGGCTTTCAAATAGATATAGCATTGGTCTGCGGGACTGCTGACCGTTATAATCTCCTCAGCAGGAAGATAGTCCAACGACACTTCTTCGATTTGTTCGTTGGGAAGATAATCTTCTGATGGCTCATAAACTTGTGTGCTTCCTTCCCCTTCTTCTAATGGCACAACTCCCCATGACTCATCCTCAATCATATAAGTCGTCTCGTCATCGTTGCTATCCGTGCCCGGTACGCCCGCAACGCCTTCTTCCTGGGTATAATTATGTTCTGTCACAGAGTCGTCCCGCGGCGTATAAGTATGCTGTGTAGTCTCCGAAGGCGAACTATACATAAAACCATCATAAAGAAAAGACATATATTGTTTCAAATTTGGGTTCTGCCCGTAATTTCCGAGCGGTACAATTTCCCTGCCCTCTTCCATAAGCATCACTGCCGTTCCGTAGGAAAGTGCGGTGAATCTTCCCACTTCTTCCCCGGATGTTGTCTGACACACCACCAAGTCGCCGCTCTCCTCTTCCACATAATAACCGCTGATTCCTGCTATCGTTTCCGGCAGCGTCACTTGCATGTCGCCTGCCGCCACTGTCAAATCTCCCTCTTCCCATGTCATTCTTCCGGGCTCGGGACTCTTCGTAAACACAAATACCGACACTGCCATAACAAGCAAAAGCGCTGCCGCCACCGCCGCTCCTAACGCCTTGGGTTTCTCAGCAATCATTCGAATGCGCTCCTTCACACTCCTGCCGCTTCCGGTCATAGTAGTCGCCATACAGGCAATGTCCGCCAGCTTCCCTCTCCGCGTGATGATGGATAAAAGCGTCTCGCCATAAGAAATCCTTTCTTCATCGCCCAGAATCAAAAGCGCCGCCTCGTCGCAGGCGAGCTCACAGTCCCTCTTAGAAAGCGCCGCGGCTACCCATACGAGCGGATTCATCCAATATACACACAAAAGAATGCCCCGCAGAATGGACCAGAAACTATCGCCGTGTTTCTTATGGCACATCTCATGGGTCAACACGTGCCGCAGCCTGCCTGTATCTTCCACTATATCCGGCGTCAGATAGACAGCTTCCCGTCCCGGCAGCCCATACAAACAGGGCGAAGCAAGCCCGTCCATCACGTAAACCCTCATCCGCCCGGCCTCTAATCCCTCTGGCGCGGTAAACTCCTTGCGTCCATGGTGCAGCTTGCGGCAAAATATTATATTCGCCACAATTATCCAAAGCGCCACCACTATCATGCCGCCAACCCATATCCCCCGCAGAATATCAATCACGCTCATCCCCATGCGTCCTGCCAGAAACACACTGGTGGGGCCGTTCGTCGTGCCTGACAATTCTAACTCCTCCTGTAGAAACCATCTGGCCACCAGATTTCCTACGGGACTGTCGAGTGATACCGTAAACGGAATGGGCTCCTCCAATCTTTCGCCCACATTGCCAGTCTTTGCTTCCCACAGCTTCACCAAATCCATGGCGCGAAATTCCTTTACAGAGCCTATCGCCATGCCAATCTGTGCCGAAGATGGTAACACAAGCCGTAAAGCAACCAAAAGCCACAGGGCATACTGTAGCCTGCTGCTGATTTTCCCCTTAAAAAGCCTACGTATCAATATCATACACAAAATCAAAACCGAAGACGTAACTATAATCTCTCTCATATCGATAATCATGCTCCCTTCTGAAGCGTCATAAACCTGCCCCGTATTTATTTTCTATCCGGTTTCTTATCTCTCTTACCCTTCACCTGCTCCAGAATATCATACAGTTCCTGTATTTCTTCTCCTGACAGCGCCTTGTCCTCCACCATGGCATTGACCATCATGCCAAGGCTGCCCCTGTATACTTTCTTTAAGAATCCCAGCGTCTCCTGCATAGACACTTCTCCCCGGGGCACAATCGGATAGAACACCTTGGCACGCCCCTCTTTTCTATGGGCCACGGCTTCTTTCTTCTCCATACGGTTGAGCATTGTAATAATAATATGCTTGTCCCATCCCGTCTCGTGCTGCAAGGCCGCCGTAAGCTCCGTGATGGTGCTCCCCTCGCTCTCCCACAGCCGATTCATAATTTTCCATTCTCCGTCTGATAAATTGACCATTTTCATCCTCCATGTCACAATAACTTGTTTATAATTTACATGTGTCATTTTTCCTGTAAACGCGCCAATATAAACAAGTGGTAATTATTGGTATACATTCGTTTACCTTTTATGTCATCATACAATATAGGTATACGTATGTCAACCTCCTATCCATTTTAATTGCCATAGCAAATGAAAAAGGCGCCCGGCATAAGCCTAAGGCACCTCATTCCCATATTTTTCATATAATTCCTGCAGCTTCTGTATGTCTTCATCGGACACGCTTTCCTGCAAATACTGCTGCACCTGAGCAATAGACTCACTGTCAACGCCGTCGCCCACGATACTCATCACATCGGACAGGGTATCGCTATTAGCATATTTCTCAATAATTGCCGCCGCTTCTTCCTTGTCTCCCTCATCCATGTTATTGATGATTTCTTTCGCCTTGGCTGCCGCCTGCGGGTCTCCTGTACTTTCTAAGGCTTTCTGGACCGCCTGTTCCATAACCGTCTCAGTCACTTTCTTAGTCACCGCCGACTTCACGCCACCCGCAAACGGCCCTTTTACCAACCCATACAAGACGACCGCAAGTACTGCAATCAAAAGGCATAGAAAAATAATTTTCCCTATTCCTTTTTTCTTTTTTCGTCTTTTCTTTGCCATAATTGCTGAACCATACACCTCTTTTAAAATACCAAAGTCCCTATGCTTCCACTAACCGCACCGTCTCCCTCGCAATTGCAAGCTCCTCATTGGTGGGAATTACCATAACGGCAACTTTGGCGTCCGCATCGGAAAGAATCACTTCCTCACCGCGCAGTTTATTCTTCTCCGGGTCGATATTTGTCCCCAGGAAACCGATATACTGGCCAATCAGCGCCCTAACCTCGGCGTTGTTCTCTCCTACTCCTGCCGTGAACACAATGACATCCACGCCGTTCATCGCCGCCGCATAGGCGCCAATGTACTTGCCGACACGGTATGCATAGGTCTCTAAAGCAGTCTCGGCCGCCTCATTTCCTTTGGCGCTTGCCTCCGCCAGGTCGCGGAAATCACTGGACACACCGCCGGATAAGCCGAGTACGCCGGATTTCTTATTACACACATCGATTACCTGTTCCGCACTGATTCCTTCTTTATCTGCAACAAAAGTAACGATTGCCGGGTCCAAATCTCCTGACCTTGTACCCATAATCAGCCCTTCCAGAGGCGTCAGCCCCATGGATGTATCTACAGACTGCCCGTACTTCACCGCCGACACGGAAGCGCCGTTGCCCAGATGGCATACGATAATCTTTAAGTCCTTTACATCTTTGCCAAGAATCTGCGCTGCACGCTTGGACACAAAATCATGGCTTGTGCCGTGGAAGCCGTAACGGCGTACTTTATAATCTTCATAGTAGGACAGTGGAAGGCCATACAGATACGCTTTCTTCGGCATAGTCTGGTGGAAGGCTGTATCGAAGACACCCACCATGGGCACACCCGGCATAATCTCCTTGCATGAATTGATACCAATCAGGTTCGCCGGATTGTGAAGCGGCGCCAGGTCATTGCACTGTTCAATCACTGCAATCACCTCGTCATCCAACACCACCGATGTAGCAAATTTCTCGCCGCCATGCACAATGCGGTGCCCTACCGCATCAATCTCGCTAAGCGATTTAATAACGCCCACCTCCGGGTCGGTAAGTTTCTCAATAACAAACTTCACCGCCGCCGTATGGTTCGGCATATCCACTTCGGTCTTTACTTTCTCTCCGCCTGCAGGCTGATGGGCAATCGCGCTGCCGTCAATCCCGATTCTCTCACAGAGTCCCTTCGCCAACACTTCTTCCGACTCACTGTTGATGAGCTGATATTTTAAGGAAGAAGAACCACAGTTAATAACCAATACATTCATCTTTTCCTCCATTCCGAAGCGTTTCACGCTGAGGACGCGAGCAGAATTTCAGATTCTGCTCTGCGATTAATGAAATTTGTGACGCTCCGGCACAAATTTCTGGTCGAATAAATTGCTCATCAGAGAATTTATTCAACCGTATCCCCTTACCTTTCCATTTATATAAGCTTCACTGTTCCAAGGCTATTTTTTAATACGCCCTGCCCCAGTATACCATCTTCTTCGCAGGTCTGCCACAACATACGCAAGTACTGCCGATTTCTTCCTGCTCAAAAGGCATACAACGGCTTGTAACGGCAAGTTCTTCTTTAATCAGGTCTTCGCAAGCCTGCTCGCCGCACCACATTGCCTTGACAAAGCCGGACTTCTCGGTAAATAGTTTACGGAACTCTTCCATATTGTCTGCTACATAAGTATGGCTGTCCCTGTGCTCCCTGGCACGCTCTAACATCTCATGCTGCATATTCTCCAGGATTTCTCCCGCCCTAGCTTCCAACTCATCCAGAGAAACTTCAATCTTCTCCCTCGTATCGCGGCGGCAGATGACACACTTATTCGCCTCAATGTCTTTCGGGCCAATTTCCACACGGATAGGAATACCGCGCATTTCCTGCTCAGAGAATTTCCAACCAGGACTCTTATCCGCATCGTCCACCTTCACGCGGAAGTTGCTCAACTTGTCTCTCAATTCATAGGCCTTGTCAAGCACCCCTTCTTTCTTCTGCTGAATCGGAATAATCATAATCTGGGTAGGCGCAATCCTTGGAGGCAGCACCAAGCCGGAATTGTCGCCATGCACCATGATTACCGCGCCAATCAGGCGGGTCGTCGTGCCCCATGATGTCTGATGCACATATTTTAACGTATTATCCTTATCCGTAAACTGAATCCCAAAAGCTTTGGCAAACCCATCGCCGAAATTATGGCTCGTGCCGGACTGTAATGCCTTGCCATCGTGCATCAGCGCCTCAATCGTATAGGTAGCGATTGCTCCTGCAAATTTCTCTTTTTCGGTCTTGCGTCCCTTGATAACAGGAATCGCCAATACCTGCTCACAGAAATCCGCATATACGTTAAGCATCTGGATTGTCCGCTCTTCCGCTTCCTGTGCAGTGGCATGGGCCGTATGCCCTTCCTGCCATAAGAACTCACGGCTTCTAAGGAAGGGCCTGGTCTCCTTCTCCCAACGGACGACTGAGCACCACTGGTTGCACAACTGAGGCAGGTCACGGTAAGACTGCACTACGTTTTTATAATAATCGCAGAACAATGTTTCCGAAGTAGGTCTGACACATAGCCTCTCCTGCAAGGGCTGCTGCCCGCCATGAGTCACCCATGCTACTTCCGGCGCGAATCCTTCCACATGGTCTTTCTCTTTATTCAAAAGGCTCTCAGGAATAAACATAGGCAGATACACATTCTGCACCCCCGTCGCCTTAAACATGGCATCCATCTGCTGCTGAATCAGCTCCCAGATTGCGTAGCCCGCCGGTTTAAATACCATGCATCCTTTAATACTTGTGTAGTCTAACAGTTCTGCCTTCTTGACCACATCAGTATACCACTGCGCGAAATCTTCTTCCATAGAAGTAATCGCTTCTACTAATTTTTTGTCGGCCATCCTTCTCTCCTCCTTATCATCCAATAGCATACTTTCCTATAGCGTAAAAAACCGCCAAAATTTCCATCCCATAAGGGACCGAAATCTCGGCGGTACCACCCTAATTAAATATGCACACGCATACCCTCTTCTCTTACCGTTATCGCCGGTGTTACGCTGCGCTCTTCACGCAGGGCTCCAAGGCCGGTTCCGAATACTTCCCGTAAGGGCATTCCACCATAAGCCCTCTCTCTGTGACATTCCATATCCGTACTGTTCTCTTCTTCGCCATGTCTGAATTGATAATATAATTTTCTTTATTCTAGCCGCGCGAAAATGATTTGTCAACCGGCAGTTTTAAAATGTGTGGTTTGTCACCTCATCTGCAAATGGCTGGATGGCAACCACAAGCGGTAATTAGCCTGGTTTAGTGCAACCCAAATGCACAATTGAAACCCCAAAGAGCTGCCACTCTTTGGGGTTTCGCTTTGGCTTAAAATGAAATTACTTGTTTTTCCTTGTTTGATTATACTATAACATATGCATCAGGCATTTTCAAGTATAACCATTTCATTCAAAGCATATAGCACATCCCCTATATATGTGCAGCATATTTTCTAAAAAAATCCTTCGGCGTACAACGATATAGTTTATTAAATACGGAATAGAAATAACTTAAATTCCCGAACCCTGACATGTAACAGATTTCCGCTATCGAATACTGGTTTTCCAATATCAGCTCACAGGCATATTCCATGCGTTTGGTATTGATATATTCCGTCGGCGTCATCTTAAAATAAATTTGGAAAGAACGCATGACATGCGACCTGGAATAGTTGCAAAGTTCCAACAGTCTCGGAAGCCCTGCGATATAATTAGCCCGGTCGCTCATCTTCTGGTCAAGTTCAAAAAGCCAATTGGGGATAGTCTGTAAATTATTATTAATACACTCCATATTGGCATCAATCAACGGGTAAAAAACGGTTCCCATTAAAGCGCGCAGAAGCGGGCGGCACTGGCTGCCCGGAAAGAGACCACTGATTTGCAACATTGTCTCTTTCAAATATTCGTATTGGATACCCGTAAACTTAAAATGGACAGGCAATTCCGGTTTATCAATCAGGCTTTTAGGGAGTCCAAGATAAGCAAGCAACGGCGCAATCTCATCATAGGGAAAACCCACACTCAATATTTGAAAATCAAAATAGTTGATTGCCTTATAACAATGCACATCATCTGGCCGAATAAAAACAAGAGAGCCTTCCGTCAATAGCTGTTGTGAATCGTTAATGCTGTGTATCGCCTTGCCACAGGTAATGAGAAAAAACTCATAAAAGTCATGAGTGTGCAAGGGAAATGTCTCACTGACGGCATTCTGGCAGAGCACTCTCGGACCGCATTCTACTTCTTCTCTTGTCAACTGTAAATGCACGGGCTCCATATTATCACCCACTCTCCCCGTACAGCAATAATGAATCATTTGTTATGCTAATTCATGATAGTATTGCATATTTTTTCCATAAAAAACTAAAAAATCAGTTATAAAAAGAAAAATTATAATGATAATATACCATAATAAATTGAGGAAATACAAGACGAAATCACCAAATTTAAAGTGGTAAATTAAAGAAAAGACAACAAAATTCACAAAAAGGAAATGATTAAAAATTAAAATTTTTAATCGCGAGATTTGTGTTTGCGCGCTGCTTGCCACAACCTCGCCATGTGCACAAAGCAGCGCAGAAACGGAGTGATATATGAAAAAGAAATTACTTTATTCAATTATGGCAGGAATGATATCGGCAGGGTTGTTAACAGGCTGCCAGTCTGGCACAAGCGAGAACAGCCAGCCCTCATCCACGGAAGCAGAACCGTCTGGCAATGAGGCAGCGTCCGAAACAGGGGCAGCAACCTCCCAAAGAGATGTGACGCTTAGCTTAGGATTCCACATGAATGAAAAATACGACGATGTAATACTCCCGATTATCCAGGAATTCCAAAAACTGCACCCGGAAGTGAAGGAAGTGACTTTCACAGGGCTTAGCAGCGTCACAGACGAGCAGCAGGTAACAAGGCTTACCGGCGGACAGTATGAAGACGTCGTGCTGATTCCCTCCATCCTTCTCCCAAGCGAGCTGCCCAATTATTTCGCACCGCTTGGGACTACAGAAGAAATGGCAGAGAAATACTATTACGGAGATTATCTGCAGGTAGACGGTCAAAGCTACGGATGCCCTATTGGCGTTGTGTACGAAGGTATTATCTATAATCAGGACGTACTAGACCAGTACTGTGACGGTATCGTCCCCAAGACTTTGGACGAATTGATGGATTGCTGCGAGAAACTGCACGAGAACGGCATCACTTGTTTCTATACCAATGCCGGTTCCGTATGGCCTATGCGCTACTGGGACAACCTGGCTATCACGATGTCCGGCGATAACGACTATGCAAATAAAATCCTGACAACAGAAGAACCTTGGGCGGAGGGGACGCCTTTAAGGCAAGCCGATGATTTGCTAGCGCAGTTTGCCAAAAACGGTTGGTTAGAAGCCGATGTCGTCTCCGCCAACCAATGGGATGTTTCTTTAGCCTCCCTCGCAAGCGGGGACACCGCTTTTATCTTCACCGGCACATGGGCATTGTCCCAGGCACAGGACAATGCCGAGGCATTGGGACTTCCAAGGGAAACGATAGGATTTATGCCGTTCCCGTATAAAAATGACGTAAGCGCGGACAATCCTTTAAAACTAAGAATTGCACAGGATTTGTTTATGGCAGTAAATAAAAACACGGAACATATGGAACTGGCGCAGGAATTCGTGAGGTTTTTCTGTGAAAGGATATCCCTGCCTCTTGGCATGAACGAGACAATGATTGACGGTGGGCAGAACCAACCTGAGTTAGAGTTCTTAAGCTCCCTAGACTACGTTGAAATGTACACCTCGCCCGCAAAAGACAACCGACTGCAGGAAATGGCAGCCGTCGCTGAAATCGATGTTTTTGCATATGACGGATACTTGCTTGATTATATTATGATTCCGTCACTGAACGGCGAGGAACCACAATATGACAAGCTCAACGAACTATGGGGCAAAAATTTTAAATAAAATCGTGGGGAATGGTTAAGGCGGCGGAACAACTCTCCGTCGCCTGCTAAGAGAAAGGTATAATTATAAAAATGACAAATCAAAAGAAATTAGGGAAAAAAAGAGAACAGCAGAAAAGACGGACCATCGTACTGTTTTTAATTATTCCACTTTTTTTCTTATTATATTTCACGATATATCCTATTGCAAAAATGCTTTTTTACAGCTTAACAGACTGGAAGGGGTCTGCCAGTCCCTATCAGTTTGTAGGATTCTCAAATTATCTTAATATTTTTGCCACGGAATCCTACCGGAATGTATTTTTCACAGGGAGCTATTATTTGGGGGCAGGTTTAATCCAACAAGTTATTTCTTTATTTCTTGCAGTTGTAATGAACAAGAAAATACAAGGAAGCGGCATATTTAAGGGAATCATATTCTTCCCGTTTATCATGAACGGTGTAGCGGTGGCCATGGTATTCAGGATGTTCTATCAAGTAAACGGCGGACTGGATACTCTTATGAACATAATGGGAATGCAGGATTATATCAAAATCTGGATTGGGAATCCAAAGACGTGCAACTATGCACTGGCGCTCGTCTATTTATGGAAAAATGTCGGTTACAGTTTCCTAATCTATTTAGGGACAATGCAGTCTATCCCGGCAGAATATTATGACGCTGCATCAATCGACGGCGCCGGGATGTGGGCGCAGTTTACAGCTATCACATTCCCTAACATTAAAATGATTGTAGGACTGATGGCCACATTGTCAATCGTAAATTCCATTGCCATATTCGACATCCCTTACGTCCTCACAAACGGCAAGAATGGGTCGAACACTTTCTCTACAACGCTTATAGAGACCGCCTTTACGTATAATAAATACGGTCAGGCCTGCGCGATGGCAATTTGTGTACTGGCAATCGCAGGCGTCGTTATGGTCTTCAAAAATATTGTTTTTAAGGAGGAAAATGAGAACAGTTATGAGTGATAAACAAAGAACTTCTATTTTAAAGGCACTAAAATACCTCATACTGCTGACAGTGGTTTTTATTGTAATTTATCCGCTAGTTGGCGTTTTCCTGGCCTCTTTTAAAACCAAAATCGAATATTTGTCAACGGACAGTATGGTTTTGCCGCTAAATTGGGGGAATTTTGAAAATTATAAGACAGTGCTGCTGAAAGGAAACGTTATAACGGGGTTTGCCAATACTCTTTTTATTATCTTCTTTTCCTGTATTTTTTCGACCCTGCTATGCACGATGGTTGCCTATTGTTTTACCAGATTTGAATTTGCTGGCAAAAATTATATTGACAAATTTTACATGATGGCTTCTTTTGTGCCAAGTATTATCGTTCATCTGATTATTTTTAAAGATTTCGCACATGTAGGGCTAGTAAATAATCTATTTAGCATTGTAATACTGTACTCCGGCGTTGATATTGTGAGCCTGTACTTATTTAAGCAGTATTTTAACCAGATTTCGGTAGCTGTAGATGAATCCGCTATTATGGAAGGTTGTTCCTATGTCAGGGTCTACTGGAATATTCTGCTGCCTATGGTAAAACCCGCGATAGTTACTGCCTGCATTATAAAAATAACTTATATCTATAATGATTTCTATACTGCTTTCTTATATCTGCCCGCCACGGAAAAAGGAGTGATGTCTACTGTCCTTTACCGGTTTATTGGACCTTACTCCTCGGAGTGGAGCGTTATTGCGGCAGGAATTATTGTGGTAAGCCTTCCGGTATTCATAGGGTTTATTTTTGCCCAGAAATATGTCTATAAAGGTTTTTCAGACGGGGCCGTGAAAGGTTAAAAATAAGAAAAAAGCAGACATAAACTGTCTTGCTAGAATGGAGGAAAAATGATTAATATTAAAGAATTTGGAGCCAGAAGCGGCTGTAAGTGTACGGAGGAATTACAAGCCGCCATCAATGAAGGAGTAAAAAGAAACGAACCCGTTACTGTGCCCCAAGGAGAGTTTATCATCGGGTCTCTCGATTTAAAAAGCGTACATTTAATTCTGGAGAGGGGCGCAGTGCTGAAAGCTTCCGATGACTGTAACGATTACATAACGCTTCCTATCATACATAATGAGATGAGGGAAATTAACCCTGTGCTCTATAGCCTGGAAAGCGACGGCCTTCGGATATCCGGCACAGGATGTATCGACTTAAACGCACGCGCATTTTTTAGCGAGGAGCGGGAGGTGCCAGACTACGGAGTCACCTTTTCAGAAGAACAGGTAATGGAATGTACCAAACTATATGAATACAGGTCATTCCAACCGATATTCATCTGGAAAAGCAAATATGTATCTTTAAAAGACTTTACGGTAAAGGATGCGCCCAGTTGGACATTCTCCTTCTTCGACAGCGAAAACATCCGTGTATCTAAGCTGAATATTGAGAACGATTTACGCATACCGAATAATGACGGAATGCATTTCTGTGGCTGCCGGAAAGTCATCATACAGGACTGCATCATTAGCGCAGGCGACGATTGCATCGCGCTCAGCAGTATTATGGATTGGGATATCCCCTGTGAGGATTTCACTATTTCAAACTGCATTCTGGAATCCTGTTCCAAAGCAATATCCTTAGGGTATATGCACAGCATTGTCAGAAACGTGGTGATATCAAATTGCATCATCCGCAACAGCCATCGCGGTATCGCCGTCATGAGCAGTACAGGAACCGGATTAGTTGAAAACATAACCATTTCAAACATGGTTATTGAAACCCGCGTGTATGCCGGCAATTGGTGGGGTAATGGCGAACCCTTATGCATGATGGCCGTATACCATAATTTAGACAACTGTAAATTTCCTGTACCCAAACGTCAGTGGAAACAAAATATCAGGAATATCCTGGTTCATAATCTAATCTGCAACGCAGAGAATGTCCTCGCCCTTATCGGGGAAGACAAAAATATCGAGAACATTATAATAAAAGACATTGTATACCATGAAAAAGAAAGCCCTAACAGATATCTAAAGGGAGACAGCACTGTCGATTTATCACCGGCAAGCCATAACGCCATATATGACAGAAGCCAGCCCGTATGGTGCTTTCTGCAAGATGTGGGGCACGTAGAAATTGGAAACTGCACGGCGGTCTCATTAAACGGAGAAACAATGTGTATTCAAAATGCCTGATATTTTAGCCCTCGCGAAAGCCAGGAGAACGTCATGGCCACATATGCCGCAATTTTACCCTCGGTGAAAAAAGACTACACGGCTCTTTTATTCACCGAGGGGCTGCGTTTCTTATGCGTAAATCAACAACTTCGCTACAAGCAACAAGATTCAGGCACCGTTTACAGCTCAGTTCCTACTGCCATCTCCTCCCACTTCTTCTCCATATCCGCCACAAGCGCAAGCTGCGTCCGGCAGCGGTCTAAATTCTGACCTTCCCGCTCCGTATGGTAATAGGTATCCCCCTGCAGATAATCCGTAAGGAAACGGATACCCTGCTCTATCGTGATAGTCTTAGCGCCCAGGGGAAGCAGTTCAATCTCCTTCGGCGTAAGTCTCCCGCCGCATCCCTCCAGGAAGCCTTCGGCATAAGCGCGGTACAACTCTAACGAAAGGGAAACCTTACTGATATCCGGCTCATCCTCCACTGCCGTATTGGCTCCGAAACGGATTGCATCTCCGAAATCATAAGCACACAGCCCCGGCATAATCGTATCCAAGTCGACGATGCATACCGCCTCATGGGTCTCTTCATCCAAAAGGACATTATTCAGCTTCGTGTCATTGTGCGTAATCCGAAGGGGCAGTTCCCCTTTACCCAAAAGTTCCGTCAAAATTGATATCTCATCCTTGCGCGCCCTGATAAACGCAATTTCTTCCGCCACAGAGGCTGCCCTGCCACAGATATCTTCCTCCACCGCCTTCTCGAAAGTCTGGTAGCGTTTCGGCGTATTATGGAAATCCGGTATGGTCTCATGTAAAGTCTGTGCCGGATAATCCGCAAGCTGCGCCTGGAATCTCCCGAACGCCCTGCCGCTTTCCCTGAAATCTTCCGGCTTTTCCGCCTGGTCCAACGTTATAATTCTGTCAATACACCGATAGACTCTCCAGTCATTGTCCACTTCATCCGTGTAATAATACGCGCCCTCCACAGTAGGAACCACCGTCAACGTCTCCCTGTCAGGGTCGCCGCCCTCTCTCGCAATTCTCTCCTTGAGATAAGACGTGACGTTCACTACATTCTCCATCAGCCCCGCCGTATCATGGAAAATATCTGTGTTAATCTCCTGCAGGACATATCTGTCCCCTTTTTCGGTAACAGCCAGGAACGTCTTATTGATATGTCCGCTGCCATAAGGCTTTAAGTCAGCCACCTCTCCCTCTAACTGAAACTGTTTAAGTATTTCTTTCTTTTGCGCTAATCCTTCCATTGTATCCTCCTTATATTATATTCCCCAAGTCCCATCAAAATAAAAATGAACGGCGTGCATAGTACCTGCTGATAACAGAAAAAATTATAACACATATAAGACACGCCTGCCGCGGCAACACCTGCAAGCAGAATATCCTGCCGAAAGTTTCCCAGGTATTTTCGTATTGCCGTCACATAAATCCCCACATAGGATATAGCCCCAAGGATTCCTCCATTGATAAGAATATTTAACCATTCATTGTGGGCATTGGTCAACAACTTCTCACCCCAAAGCAGTTCTTCTTCTTCACTGTAGTAGGCGGACACGTAACTGGAAAACCCGTCCGGCCCCACACCGAAAAGCTTGTGCACAATATTTTCTTCCGAAAATATCTTCGCGCTGAACCGCCAAATCCTGCCTCTCCCGTTGCCCCAATCATCGTTCCAGTTAAAATATGAAATATTATCCAACCTTCCCGAAACCGCCTCCGGCAAGGCTCCTTGCGCCTGCAGGATGATGGCAAGGGCAAGCCCTGCCACAGACACTATGGCAATAACAGGCACTACCCGGCGAGCCCAAGCCCTGGCTCTCACGTGATACTGTCCGTTTTCTTTCCCGCCCTCTTTTCTTCCGCCTTCCGTTTCCATAACGTATAAGGCAACCGTAGCCGCAAGACAGACAAAAAATAAAACCCACGTCGCCTTTGAAGTCCACATTACCTCTGTAATAAAATCCGCCTGCAAATCCGGGTTCGGACGAATCCGCATCAGAAAATACATTACTTTCCCGGCTCCGAAAAGAAGCGTAAGCACTCCCATAAACCTGCACATACTACGCCGGTTCTCTGTCGAAATGACGAACAAAAGGACAAACGCCCCCGCCAATGCAAAATATGCACTGTCGCTGTTCTGTGTCACTAGCGTACAAAATCCCAGAGCGGTATAGAATCCGCTTAAAATTGTCCACACCTTCCGCCTGCTCTGTATAAAAACCCCGATTCCCACCGGCAGAGTCACTGCCAGAAAACTTCCGTACCATGTGGCCTGCCCTAATGTAGAAAGAAACTGCGCTTTCTGATAATTCTCCAGGCCGTCGTAGAAGCCAATGGGGTCAAACATCATCCGGTGCAGGATTCCAATGGTATAGACAATACCTGCCACCCCGCACAAGGCCATCACAATCACACGTCCATACCTGCCAAACCTGGAAAGGAAAAAGTAGAGCAATACGAAACTGACTTGGGATATGAAACCCATATTCCAACCGAAACTTCCCCATACAACATCTTCATAGAATCCGCCGGTGATTACAGAAATTCCCGTAAAAAGCGCGTAAGCAAGAACAAACCAGTCTGTGACAGACAGATATGCCTTCCTATGTTCTTTGAACCGGAAAAAAAGATATGGCGCTGCCGCCGCAAGAAGCAGGATGCCGCCGCCTGCTATAACCGTCTTATACGCATCAAACTTCGCATTTCCGATTTGATGATACCCGTCCTTGGCGTACAGCGGAACCACAATACACAGTATGATAACGACCGCAGCAACCAGATATTCCATGATTTTTCCCGTAACTGCCACACCACCGCTCACCGGCCGCACCTGATTTTCAGCGTCCCCGCATCTGACTGCCCGATTCCCCATCTTTCGTTTCCTCTTGTGTGTCATTATTCTCCCGAAAAGGCATCCGAATCTATCCTCCTCGTTCCCTGTCCCATATCCCGGCAAAGCTTTTCGCCAATCCCCAACACGATAAAGATATAAGGCGTACTCAACGCCTGCTGGAAACTGACAAGGTTATGTACGGTATATGCCAGAATGCACAGTGCACACGGATATAGCAGCGGCTGCCTCCTGCCTCTTTTGATATACCGCACAAATGCCGAGCCAAAAATCCCCGCATAGCACAGCCACCCTAATGCGCCTACGTTTACCAATGTCGTAATCTGCTCATTGTGGGCATTCGTCAACCTTAAATTAACAAATCTCTCCCCTAGCTTCTGCGCCAGTTCCGGTATGTCATACACATAATCCGAAAAACAGTCCGGGCCGACGCCGACAACCTTATGCAACGTATCCATGCTGCGGTATGCCTCCACGCCGCTGTTCCATGTTGCTCCTCTGCCATTGCCCCAATCTTCATCAAAGGCTAGCTCCAGGTAACTATCCCGTTCTACCGTACAGGGCACTTCCCTAAAATACAATACTTTGTTGTCAATCAGGATAAAAAATACCATTGCACATACCAAAGCGACAACTCCAACACCCAGGATTGTCCATAACCATCTGTGCTTTTCAATCCGGAAACGCCCACGCCGTTCCAACATTCTGCATAAAATGTACCCCGCCGCCAAAGCAAAAAATAACCACCATACCCCGTTGCTGTTCCACACAAATGCCATGACGCCTGACTGTCCGTCCGGGCCATAATACATATAATGATATGTAAAGCCCGGCAGATACAGCAAAAGCCTGGCTGTCTGGCAGCTGAGCGCAAACATCATACACAGTTCCAAAAAACGGTAAAACTTCTTGTTATCCTGAAGCGACAACACAGAAAGCATAAGAAGATGCACGATAAAAACTAAATAAGCGCTGCTGCTCCCTTGTGTGATTCCTGCCACCATCGAGGCCACGCTGTAGATTCCCGTAAAAAAGCGCACCTTTCTGCTGTCGCTGCACCAATACAACATGATACCAAAGGAAGCGGCCACCGACCAATATCCGCAAAACCAGTTAATATTGCCAAGAGTAGAGATAAATCCTTCTTCCTGGCCTTCCATCTGAATCGGATACACTGAGTAACTATTGCATATGCCTAAGATAAATACGCCCAATGATGCCAAAAGCCATAAACCAATCCACTTCAAACTGCAATGAAAATATCGGGAAAAAAAGAAATAAATGAGCACAAATATCATCTGGGTAACAGTGCCCATATACCATCCTTTTTCTCCCCACAAGGCGTCTCTTTTATATGCGGAACATAAGTAAGACAAAAGGACAACTGCAAAATACCCATAGGCAAACCAATCCGTCGCCGACATCCGCCTGTAATTTCTTACCACCCACTCCCAATCGCGCCGTATAAGCGCTGGCAGTATAACCACCGCTACCGCCGCCGCCAGCGTAACCAGACTGATATTGCGAAAAAATTGGTATTTAACCTCGCCAATCTGTACATACCCGCCTGGGGCATAGAAGGGATAGATAACCGCTATAACAAGGAAATATGCCATGATGATCCCCTGGCAGATATCCCTGTGCCAACCGCCTATATGGCTGTCTGGTTCTGTCCCGCCCTGATTCAGTTCTCCCGGAACTGTCGTGTGTTCATCTAATTGACCTTGCCCGTTTCCGCGCATACTATCTTTTATCATAGCTTCATCATAATAGAATGCGGCGGTTTCGTCAAATTAACTCTGTTTTACGACGTCATCCTTATCGGCAAAACAGCCATCCGGGCAGTTCGCTACCTTAAGTATCTCCGCAATGACAATCAGCGCAAGCGGGCCCTTGATAATTCCTCCCACGCCGAACAGCTTCACGCCTGCATAAACCGCAAACAACATAAAAACAGGGGCGATGCCAATCCTCTTGCCGATTAGTTTCGGTTCCAACATTTCCCTTGTCACGATACATACCCCATATAGAATCAGGCAGACCACCATCTGCACATACTGTCCGTTCAAAAGCTGCCACACAGACAATGGCACAAGTACAATCCCCGTTCCGATAAAGGGAAGCATGTCCAGTACGCCCGCCAGAATACCAAATAATATTCCGCCTTGCACGCCTGCCAAGCTCAGAGTCGCACTGCACAATATACTGATGATGAAAAGAATCACGCCCTGTGCTTTCATAAAGGTTATAATATAAGACAAAACTCCTTCCACCACCGACCAAACCACTCTCAGTTCTTCCGAACGTTTTAATCCCGATACAATCTGCGTATACTCTTTTTCCAGAAGAAAAGCTGCGATACACGTGATGGCAAGGAACCCTATCGCAGCAAAAATGCCCTTAAAGCAATTGTATGAAGAGGACAGAATCTGCGGCACTACCTGAATCTGTACATTCTCCATCACCACCGTCATTCTCTCAACCACAAACTTTTCAATCTGCTGCCCGTCCCAACCAAATTTACCGTCCAACCCACAGCAACACTCATGAAAAAACAATTGGAACTGTTCTCCGACCTGTGTGCAGAATGCCGGAAGCCCCTCCAACTGTTTTCCGCCCAGTATCATCACTGCCCAAAGGATACCTATCATAAGCAATATAAGCGGAAGGATAATCCCCACCGCCAGAAATTTTTTCTTAACCGGAATCCGCCGCTGCACACGTTCCAACAGCGGATAACATAATGTAATCAACAAGAAAGCAAGCACGAACGGCGCGACCAGGGTAAACAGATACCGGAAGAAAAACCAGACTCCTGCAAAAACGAAACATATTCTAATCGGTTTGCTATTCCATAATGTCCCTTTATCCACACCCATGCAAAGTATATGCCTTTCCAAATCACCTTTTCCAAACATATACTAGTATACTTCATCCGCGCTTTCTTATGCGGCCTGGGAACTGTATAAATTTACCAATTCTCACGCTAACCAAAACCATTTCCCTTCCGGCCGAATCTGAAATTCCATCCTCTTTCCGGTCCGGGGATGCCGTAAGACGAGTCTGTACGCGCACAATGCAATCTCTTTTACATGCATCTGCTCTGATATCTTCACAGTCCGTGCATCTGCATACTTATAATCTCCTAATAGGCTCATTCCTGCCTGACTCATCTGCACCCGAATCTGATGATGCCTGCCTGTATGGAGCCTAATCCTGGCAAGGGCGATGTGTGGCTGCTCCAAGCCTTCCCTGGAATCCGTATCGTTTCTTTCATCTGCGCAGATACCTACATCGGTTCCTAAATCAGCTCCTTCGTGCACAGGCTGTTTTACAAGGGGCGCCCTGGCAAGGACTTTCTCCATATATTCCTCTATGGAAAAAATATTCTCCACCAGTATCTCATAGTCGAGTACCGCTTTCTTGGCATCCTTGACTTCCGGCGGCACAATGCGGGACATATTTGTCCTGCCGTCTTTCAACAAGTAATCCGTAAGCGTACCCGCCAACTCAAATTCCTGTCCGCAGACCATGGCATAATAATATTTCTCCATATGCCCTTCCGTAATCTGCCTGCTCAATTTGGCTGCCGCCTGCTTATTCTTGGCAAACACAAGGATACCTTCTACGGGCTGGTCAAGGCGGTGCACCACGCCCAGATAAGAGGCGCTTTTTAAATAATTTGACACTTCGCTTACCATGTCAGCCTGGCCGACTCTGGCCGTCTGCGTCGCAATGCCTGCGGCCTTATGGCACACAACGATGTCTTTGTCTTCGTATAGAATCCGCTCCTGGTTCATAATTATTTCTGCCTTTTGTATCGTACATATTTATATTTTAAAACGGTAGCCCACACCCCAGATTGTCTCAATATACTGTGGCTTGGCGGTGTCAAACTCTATTTTCTCCCTGATTTTCTTGATATGCACGGTGACTGTGGCAATGTCGCCGATGGAATCCATATCCCAAATTTCCCGGAAAAGCTCCTCCTTAGAATATACATGATTAGGGTTCTCCGCCAGGAAGGTCAGCAAATCAAATTCCTTCGTCGTAAAAATTCTTTCTTCCCCGTCCACGTAAACCCTTCTCGCGGTCTTGTCAATCTTAAGCCCCCTAATTTCTATGATATCGTTCATTTTCTGGTTACTGCCCACCAGCCTGTCATAACGCGCCATATGCGCCTTAACCCTTGCCACCAATTCGGAAGGGCTAAAGGGCTTCGTCATATAGTCGTCAGCCCCAAGCCCCAGTCCTCTTATTTTATCGATATCGTCTTTCTTCGCAGATACCATGATAATCGGGATGTTCTTTTCCTCCCGTATTCTCTTGCACACCTCGAATCCGTCCACCCCCGGCAGCATGAGGTCGAGTATAACCAGGTCGAAATCTTCCGCCAATGCAGTCTCAAGCCCTTTGTCCCCGGTATTCTCTATCGTCACCTGAAAATCGCTTAATTCCAGATAATCTTTCTCTAAATCCGCAATTGCTTCCTCGTCTTCTATAATTAATATTTTGCTCATAACTTTTACCCTCTCTTTAACTCTAATGTATGCTGAATTTTTTGTAATCCTTTCTTTTGCTTTAAACCTCAGATTGAGGCGGCGTCAAATATTTGCGGATAACGAAATGCATACAGGTTCCTTCTCCTTCCTTACTGGTCGCCCATATATAACCGCCATGGTCTTCGATAATCTTCTTGACAATGGACAGGCCTATACCGCTGCCGCCTTTCGATGAATTGCGGGAAGCGTCTGTGCGGTAAAACCGCTCGAAGATATTAGGAAGGTCCTTCGCCGCCACCCCCATACCGTTATCCTCAATCTCCACTCTTATGGCGTCCACTTCATCCAGAATACGGATATCGATGACGCCTTTGGATTTGTTCATATATTTCACACTATTGCTGATAATATTATTGATGACCCGCTTAAGCTGCTCGGGGTCTGCAATAATCTGGGTGGACGGTTCCACCAAATCTTCATAGTTTAATTGGATACTCTTGGATTCTAAATCCAGGCCCACTTCCTCCACACAATCGCCAAAATAATCCGCCACGTTAATACGTCGGAACGTATAAGGAATCCTGTTTGTGTCAATACCGGAATAAGTAGTCAATTCATTAATAAGGCGGTCCATATCGTTCGCCTTGTCGTAAATCGTGCGGATATATTTATCCATTTTCTCAGGCGTATCGGCCACACCGTCCATGATACCCTCGACATACCCCTTAATCGAAGTAATCGGCGTCTTTAAATCATGGGAAATATTGCTGACCAGTTCCTTATTCTTCTGCTCATGTTCGAACTTTTCATCCAAGGATTCTTTCAGCCGCAGCCTCATGTCTTCATAATTGCGGTACAGCTCGCCGATTTCCCCCTTTTCCTCCGTCGTCAGCATATACTCCAGATTACCCTCGGCAATGTTCTGCATGGCAGTGTTAAGTTGGTTAATCGGAGTAAAAACACCCCGCTGTATCCATCTGGTCAACACGGCGCTGGTCAGGCACAAAACAAGAATAAACGCCACAATCATCCTTTTAAGCATGTTCTTGGAAATAAGGGACGTCACGCTGGCCACGATGAAGAAGCTTCCTTTGCTTCCATCCGTAAATAGAAAGTCGACTTGCTTGACAAGCTTCTTCATATCATTATAATACAACCCCGTCTCCGAATCCGGCATTTCGTTGCCATATTCCGGCAACATACTAAAAATCCTATCAGCCGCCTTTCTGTTACCCGTATAATACAGCTCGTCCCCTTTTCTCACGACAATATAAGAAAACTTCCGGTTTAAATCCGCCGCCAGACTGTCCAGATATGCCTGGTCTTCCATCTTGGACGGGTCTGCCGCAATTTGTTCCTTCACCCGCTCCATGACTTGTTCCGTTACGTAGCTGTAATTTTCTACCGTGTAGGCGAAGGAAAGGTTGTCCTTGTCTAAAATGCTAAGCTCGCCCTCCGCATCCTCCACATGACTTACCACCACAAGAAACATGATACATGTGAGCAAAAACGGCACCAGCACAATCGCTGCCGAGGTGAGCAAAAGCCTTGTTTTAAATTTCACCCATCTTCCCCCTTCTTCACTGATTTGCCCATAGCAATGAATCTGGCTTTAACTAATAATATACCACACTTTCAGGCGACAAAAATAAAACATATCAAATAATGCTATTAAATATTTATAAATTCATAGTATTACAGTATATAATTCCGTTATATTCCGCCAAATCCATACTGCGTAAACCCTGCGTCTAACAGGTTTTATTTGACTAGCCTCCCGTGGTGCTCCTCCATGGCTCCCCCGGCTTCCACATTCTTGTATCCCATCTTTTTAAATTTCTTGACGGCGGCAGACGCTTTCTGCGAATAGCTTCCTACAATATAAAAGTGTGAATCTTTATCAGGGAATCTCCGAAACACACGCTCCTGCGTTATCTTTTCAACAGGATAATGGATTGCTCCTGAAATGTGCCCGCTTGCATATTCTTCCTGGGTCCTGCAATCAATTAGATATGTATTTGGTGTTGTCCTCACTTTATTAATTGCCTCAATTACCGTCATTTTTTTCTTAAAGATTCCCATAATTCCTTGCCTTTCTCCTTTTCTATATTTTCTGATTTTTCCGGTACTATACAATGTACTCATTTTCATTATTATACTATGAAAATGCCTGCTTTCATAGTGCGGATACAAAGCTCCGTTCCGCCACTGCCATATACTCCGTTCTTTAATATTTTTATGAAAAATATAATTGACATATTTTTCCACCTTTGCTATATTATTTTTAGAAATAGTAATTATTACTATTTTTGAGAGGAAATATCAATGGCACTGAAATACAGCAGACAAAGACAAGTCATTAAGGACTTTTTGATGACCCGCAAGGACCATCCTACCGCCGATACGGTATATATAAATGTCCGGCATGAATATCCCAATATCAGTCTTGGCACTGTATACCGCAATCTTTCTCTTCTAGCGGATTTAGGAGAAATCACCAGGCTGCGTTTGGGTGACGGTGTAGACCGTTTTGACGCAGACACCTCCAACCACTATCATTGCGTCTGCAAAGAATGCGGGAGCGTGGTCGATTTAAACATGGACAGCCTTGACCACATCACGCAGATTGCAAACCAACATTTTGACGGGCAAATACAAGGGCACGTCATTTACTTCCATGGTATTTGCAAAGATTGCTGTTGCAAAAAGTGTTCTGCCAAGATATAAATTTTTCTATAGTTTTTATGTATTTTTCATGGAAAATTACCAAGACTTGTACTATAATGCCAGTACGGCAGAGAAGTCGGGCGGACAAGTTTAACGTATGTACAGGCATCCCGCCCGTCCTGTTTCCTGCGGAAATTGTAAATTGCACGAGCAATGCTGCAACATTCAAAATCAGGTCATAAGGCGCACATGTTCTACATGACGCCTTACAATATAATCTTAAAGAGAAAAGGAGAATACAATTATGAAATTTGTATGTCAGGTATGTGGCTATGTCCACGAAGGGGACGCTGCACCGGAAAAATGCCCGGTATGTAATGCGCCTGCTGAGAAATTCACAGCACAGGGCGGAGAGAGAGAATGGGCTGCAGAGCATGTCGTAGGCGTTGCCAAAGGCGTCAGCGAAGACATCATGGCTGACCTTCGCGCTAATTTCAACGGCGAGTGTACAGAAGTAGGTATGTATCTTGCTATGGCAAGAGTTGCCCACAGAGAAGGTTATCCTGAAATCGGTTTATACTGGGAGAAGGCTGCCTGGGAAGAAGCAGAGCACGCTGCAAAATTTGCTGAGCTGCTTGGCGAAGTAGTAACAGATTCCACCAAGAAGAATCTGGAGATGAGAGTGGACGCTGAGAACGGCGCAACAGCAGGCAAGTTTGACCTTGCTAAACGTGCGAAAGCTGCTAACCTCGACGCAATCCATGACACAGTCCATGAGATGGCTCGCGATGAGGCAAGACACGGCAAGGCATTTGAAGGCTTGTTAAAGAGATATTTTGGCTAAAAACAATCCTTTTTTAAAAGAATAAAAGTTCACTTGGTAAATGCGAATAATGCCAAGAAATTTCCAATACAAATACAATAAGATAACAGATAAGGAGACGAATGATTATGAAGAAATATTTTTGCAATCCTTGTGGATATACTTATGACCCTGCAAAAGGCGACCCTGAACATGGTATCGCTCCTGGTACGGCATTTGAGGACCTTCCGGCTGACTGGTGCTGCCCTCTTTGCGGCGTAACCAAGGATATGTTCCAGCCTTGCATCGAGAATTACAACTAAGTCATTAGGCGTCTCAGTCGTATATTTCACACCACCTTAAGAAAAATACAACGGCGCTTAGTAGATAGGAAACAGCCGCTCCGGCGATTTTCAGAGATTGCGGGGCGGCTGTTTTTTGTACCGGGATTTGATTACATAATCTATCCATAAATCACATTACGCAATAATGATAAGAACTATTCCCAAAAGTACCATTCCAAACGCTGCTATTACAACAGCAATCCGGAACAAATCATATTTTTTGCTTGTAATTCTCGCATTGATAATAATTTCCTGGGCATACAGCTTCTCATTTGTCCCAAAAGACGCTGCATCCTCCGAAAAAAAGTCTTTGTATACTTTCTTTAAAAAATCTTCTTCTGCGTATTTCGCAATATCTTTCCAGAATAACAAATTATCATCATTATTATATTTCCCTGCTATCCTGGACGTATCCTTATCATACCGTGGATAAAAAGAAAGCATCGATACAATAAGCGCCGCTAAATACACGATTGCAACAATCGCTTGCAGAATAATATTATTAATGAAATCTCCACCACACACAATCGCCAACAGCGCTATCAAAAATGCAATTAATGCTGCATGTTTCGCTTCCGCAAATTGTAACCAATGATTGATTCGGTCGAGTGATTTCTCCAGAAACTCATTTTTTCTCTCATCCATATTATTTACTCACTCCTTTTATCTTCTCGAAAGCTATTTTCAACGTTGCCCTCATATCCGGTACGCATTCATCCTCATTTAAAGAGTCCATTTCACCCTCATCAATCATTCGATAATCACAATGCTTGTCGGAATCCAGCCTAATGTCTCCAGAAATTATTTTGGCAAGGAAAATAATACCTTTATGCAGTTCACTTTGTTTCTCTATCTTATACACCGCAAGGGGAACCGGCTGTAAATCATTCCTGTCAACATCCATATACGGTTCTACAATAATTCCAAAGTCTTTCTTGTACTCTTCAATGATGCTTTCAGCCAATTCTTTTCTGGAATTAGCTTTCGCACATCCAAATTCCCATTTAGATTCCAGTATTTCCCGTCCGGTTCTTCTTGCAATGAGAATTTTTCCTTCATCATTATAGCAAACTGCCACGCAATGCAGTTCTAATCTGGGATTATCGATAAACTGTTTATATGTATCCTTACTCTCAACGATTATTTTCTGTATTCTTTCTATTTTCCCGATAAGCCTTCTGTCTGATAATATCTTTTTTAATGCGCTTTTTGCATTATTGTACATATAATCGGCAAAAACCTTTTTTCCAAAAAACTCGATGTAAATATCGTCTTTATCCACAGCATCAAATGGAAAGCTCTTCCGAAACGTTCTGTTTTCGTGCTCTGATTTATCATAATACCAAATAATCGGGTATGCGGAACCATTCCATACGCCTTTCAGTTTCCTGTAAGTTATAATATTAAGACGATTCGCAAACTCCGGGCGCATTGAAAGCAAATATGCCAATTCAAAACTTAATACTAATCTCTTCTCACGTGTCTGCTCTGACAAGCGAAAACCCGTATCTATGTCAACTCCTATAAATTCATAGAACTTGATATTTTTACTCTCCTCAATAATCTCAAATAAGTTTTCAACATACCCTGAGTACGGCCTATCCTTAATTTCCCTTTTGTCTGTCACTGCTGCAATCCACGCACAGGCCTGCAAAGAGATAATATTCTCAACTTTCATCAAGTTTACCATGGTGCCAGAAAAGTTTTCAATTTTATCAAAAAAAGTTCCCTCTTCCAAATCTTTTACGAAATTAGTCAAAATACTGTATATAGTAGAAACATATTCAAAAACAGAATCCATATCACACACGTCTACTATGAAAATTACTTCATCTCCTAAAACTCTCCACAGCTCTGCACGTGTAATTTTATGTTTAACCTGCATACGCAATTCAGAAATAATACGGTCAATCACGACTGACCATCCATAATAATTCACTGTTTTATAAGCCGATGAGTTTACAATGTCAAACGAAAAGAACAAGACAACGCTATCACTCTTCGACGAAAACTCGCTTTCAAGAGATAACTTATCCTGTTCTTCCGTATACTCAAATACATTTTTATACTTAGCTAAATCTTCTTTTTCTTTCACCATTCCAGATACCCCAACCACTTCCCTCTGTAAGTCGCAGCATCGATTGACACATGAAAGTAATCGGCAACCTTGGAAATGAATACATAGTTATCTTCAGAAAACTTATCTAATATTTCTTTATATTTTCCTCTCGGCATAAGCAATGCTGCCGCAAACTCATTCGCTTGCAACTCTAGCTCTGAATTCCCGCTCCGGCGGAATTTCATTGACCTGGAACGCTCCCACAAATCAGAATCTATCATATATCCCATGTGGAGAAACAAATGCCCCAGTTCATGTGCAACTGTAAAGTTCTTTCTGTTTTCAGATTGTCTGTATGGGATTCTAATACAAAAAGGATAGTTCAAATCCTCACGGTCAATAGTGCCGTCTGAATAACCGCTAGTCTCCTTGTCTTCCTGAAGCCTTCCGCCCAACTTCGTAACCACCATATCCATGTCGTCAATAGGCGTTGGTATATCAAAAAGTTTGATAATGTCTTCTGCCAACGCATTAATCTTCATACGCATACCGTTATCCATACCAACACCTCCTTAAATAGAATTAATTAACAATATTTCGTATATTATAAAGTATTACTTTTGGTTTATTATACAGCCAAATAGCTGTTTTGGCAATCATTTAGGCCAAATATTTTAAAAATATTCCGATATTTTGTCAATTTTTTAAGGTGCATCCAAAACAGATGCACCCCCCCCCTTGCTTTACTCGTTATCCGTGCTGCTTCCTCCAAAAGCCTCCAAATCCAAAAGAATCTTAAAAGTCACTCTTCTGGACGCTTCTGCGTCCTCCTCGCCATTCTCATTGTAGATTAATTCATCGCTTGCACACCCCACCGTGTCGATATAATCAGACAAAGACGGGTATAGCTCATAGCAATAATCATCCACTGCCTCCGCACGTGCCTCGGAAAGCTGCTGATTATATGCATAATCGCCCGAAGAATCGGTATGCCCCTCCAACAGGATGGCATCGATATAATCGAAATAATCGCTGCTCTCATCCAGGACAACATCCGCATACACTTTCAGGAAGCCGTCCAGATAAGCCTTACCATCCTCAGAAAGCTCCGCGCTGTCAAGCCCGAACAGGATACTGTCGCTCATGGTAATCTTGCCGGACTGTTTGTCAATCTCCACGTCGATTCCGGCAGCCGCGTATGCCGTCTGCAATGCTTCCAGAATATCCTTCTGTACAACTGCCACTTGTTTCAGGGATTCGTCACTCATTTCCTTTAAGTCGTCCGCCTTTACTTCCTGCAGGGAATCATCTAAAATATCCGCATAGTATTCATCCCTCGTCCGCTGATAGAGATAATTCCCACCGTCCGCGCGCAGCACAAATCCCATACTACCACATGACAGGTATTGAAAAGTAATGGAATCAGGCTCCCCAATAACCCCTCTGTATGAGCCGTCTATATTCTTGCCTTCAGCTTTCCCTTCCCAACGCAGCGTAATCGTATGGCTGCCATCGCTCAGCTCCATAACCGGATTCGCAGCGATATCCCCATCCGCAAAATTAATATATATATCGGGTTCCTCAGTATACATGTCGTGTAATCCTATGGAAACAATATCTTTATATGCATCCTCTGCACTGCTGACATATCCATACAGGCTGTCTGTTCTGTAACTGGCGAATGCATTATACGCATATCCATAAGGTACCATGTCGCGGGTAATGTTATTTCTCGTAAATTCCAGGTTGCGCCCTGCCACCCGTATGTTAAACTCCATCGTCTCCATGGTAAGCTGCCCACTCCCGTCCAGTTTCAGACAGCCGAAATCCATGGTAGAGCCTTCTGCCTTATAACAGCCATAAAGCACTGTCTCATTCTTTCTCTGGTCAAGCAGCTTAATGACCGCATAATCTCTTGTACCCGCAATGTTTTCCTGATAGAAATCCTCCGCCTGCCCTGCGGCCTGCTCCCCAAACAGCGCAGCTACTATCTCTTTAAAAAAAGCGGCTTTCTCTACCCCCAGTTCTTTGCTCCTGGCATGCCTATAGACGTCATATTTCTCCTCAATAGCCTCCAACGGACTGTTAAAAGGTATGCCATTCGTAGACAATCCCCCGTCATCCCAACAGTGCATCTCAAAGGGTAAAATCGATACTTCCTCCCCGTCTATCTCCATAAATTCCATTCCCTCCAAAAATTGCAGCGAACCGGAATCTCCACTAAGGCTGCTGGCATCCTCATTGATATAATAATCGCCGAAAAGAAGTGCATTGGATAAGTTGATTGTCTCTCCTGGAACCGTGGCCTCAATATCTCCGTGGTCCGCATCTAAGTCGAAAAATCCCGTATAATTGCCAGGCGCTGCGCTGCCTCCCGGAAGCACTATCAGGGCAATCGCAATGCCAATCACCGCCACTGTAATAAGTGCAATGATAATCAGGATATTTTTCTTCTTTCCTTTCTTATCCCCCTTTTCCGGCTTCTGCGTCTGCTTATTCTTTGCTTTCTTTTCTTTTTTCGCCTTCTTCTCCTTCTTCGGCGGCTCGGGAGGCGTGGGCTGTTCCTGTACCGGCGGCTGTGAACTGCCTATGGGCTGCCCGCCGGAAGCTCCCTGCCTGCTGCCCTCATCCCCAAACAAGAATACCGTATTGTCTCCCTCCGGCATCGTCTGCGGCTGTGATGGCTGCCCCCAGGCAGGCTGCTGTGTTGATGACTGTTGTGTTTGTCCCCATGTGGGCTGTTGCGTCGGCATCTGCTGTGATTGCCCCCATATGGGTTGCTGCGTCGATGTCTGCTGTGGCTGCCCCCATGTAGGCTGTTGTGTTGACGTCTGCTGTGACTGCCCCCACGTCCCTTGCCCCTGTAATGCCGGGTTCTGGGCCGTGGTCTCCGGCACATGCCCTGCCGCCGGATTTACCTGGAAGGAAGTCTGCGGCTGCACTGCCAATGCCGCCTCCAAATCCGCCCGCATCGCTTCCGGGGACGCATAACGGTTCTGTGGCAGATAAGCGCAGGCTTTCAGAATTACCCCTGCAAGCTGCGAGTCCGCCATGGCAGGCATAGGGAGCGGCTCCCCGCCCACCCTCCTCGCTATAGAATCTTCCCTGCTACTATGTGTAATCGGCGCCGGGAAAGGCGGCAGGAAGGGCGCCCGGTTATTGTTCACCAGACGGTACAGCACGATACCGAGAGAATAAATGTCCACGCTAGAGCCGTATACCTCCCCTTTATATACTTCCGGCGCCATATAAGTATATGTACCCTTGCGTGAAAGCCCGCTGGTTGTCTTCTCCACCGTCCGCGCGATGCCGAAATCGCCCAGTTTGTAATCCCCATTGGGGGAAACGAAAATATTCTCAGGCTTGATATCCCTGTGAATGATGTTCTGTTTCTGGCAACATTCCAACGCTTTACAGATATCGATACCAAGTTTAATCACGTCATTACGTCCCATAGGGCGTTCCGTGGTGGCATAGTCGAGAAGGGGCGTCAGAAGTTCCATGCGGATAAGGATATCCCAACCGATTCCGTCCTTATGCTCCACCACTGTGTGGTCCTCGTAGCTGACAATATTGCTGTTGCCCTTAAGCCCCGACATCATCGCAAACTCATCCACCACCTCGCTCACAAAACTCTTGTAATAACTGGTGGCGCTTTCCGCGTCCATGCCGTCTGACATAACGCTCTTTAACTCACTTTCGCTCTGGGGAATGGTAATGACTTTTAAAGCCGCTTTGTAAGTCCTGCCGAAGTCTTCCCGCTCAATCTCGAATACCTTGCCAAAGCTTCCCTCCCCCAACATCCTGCTGATTCTCCAGGAGCCCCAGAAAGGCTCCAGGCTTTTGTAATACGACATTTCCATCTCTTTTTATCTCCCGTCCCATCGTCAAATTATTTTACTTTTTTCTTTTGCTTATCCTTAATTTACATGGGCATGCACACAAGTCCCTATCCTTTACTCGCCATGCAGTATCGCGTTTTCATCAAAGATAATCCGAAATTCCACCCGTCTGGAAGCCTCTTTGTCCTCTTCCCCATTCTCATCATAAATCAGGTCTGTGCTACCCACACCTATCGGCCGCAAGAACATAGACAAAATATACTCCCTCCCCGTGCAGTAGTCCGACACTGCCTGCGCCCTTCTCTCGGAAAGCTGTAAATTGTAGTCACTGTCCCCCGTGGAATCGGTGTAACCTACCACGGCAACTGCGCTGATATAACCCGCATAGTCCGAATCACCCGCCAGGATTGACCAGAATGCGTCCACGAAAGAGTCTAAGTAAGCCTTGCCTCCCTCTGACAATTCCGCATCGTCAAGCCCAAACAAGATACTGGAATCCAAGGCAATGACACCATTCTCCATCTGCACATCCAATCCCTGTGCGTCAAACGCGTCCATCAGCTGCGTCTGGATTCTATTCTGGACAGCCATCAGTTCCATCAGTTCCGCTTCGCTGACGCTGATTTCCATCTCGTCGCTCCCCGGTGCAGAATCCATCGGGACAGAACTAAGCGCCTCGTAGAAATATTGGCCATATGTTTTCTGGTACTTATGCACCCCGTCGCCGCCAATCAGAATGAATCCCACTTCCGGATTCGGAATATACCGGAAGGTAACGGCTCCTGGTTCCATGATAATCGCATCGTCATCCACCACGCCTGCAGACGCGCCCAACATGGAATATCTGGATTCCCAGGAAACGGTTACCACATTGTCGCCTGTAAATGTTACCGAAGGCGAACTAGCCCTCGTGCCATCTTTAAAATAAACTTCCGGGGCAGCATTCGTTGATGAAGGTTCCGCATCCGTAAGGTGGAAATAAGAAATCCCCCCGTAAACATCCTCCGGGCTGCTCGCATAACCCTCCATCCACTTGGCAACTCCGCTATCATTCTGCCCGAACCCATTCGGGGCATACCAGGCGCTCATCCCATCCCTGGACAGCTGGAACATATAATTTTCCCTGACAAGGCCGTACACAGTACTTTGTAGCTCCAATTCGGCATCCAACGTCGGCCTATAGAGAATCAGCTGCCCGTCGGTTATTTCATAATATGCCATATCCTCATACAAATCACCCGCACGGTCTGCAAATGTCAGCTCCATGGAATCCATTTTACCTGCCATATTCTCTATGTAAAAAGCTTTCGCCGCCTCAGTATCTCCATAATCCAATTCCGCATACACGAAATCCGCGAAAAGGTCGGCCTGGTTGTCCCTGGTATTGGCATAGAAATTGTCCCCGCTGTAGGAAATCATATCCTCGGAATAGTTCTGATTTGCAGAGATTCCTTTTAATTCTTCCGGGAAAATGAAAAATTCCGTATCATAAGACTTATTATATTCAAACTGCACGGCGTCTTCGACAACCTGTGTATCTTCCCCCGCGTCCATGCTGTCAACAGGTTCCATCTTATATTCGCCAAAAAGAAGCTCGTTAAAATATCCCACTTCAGAATCCGCAATGGGTTCTCCCGTAATGTCGCCGACTGTGGCTACATCCGAACCTGCCTCGGTTTCATCTGTTCCGGCTGTATCCGCAATCTCTTCCTCTACGCCCGCGTCAGCCCCACTGTCGGAAGCCGCCTCGTTTCCCTGTTCCTCCGAACCGGATACTTCGGGCAGACTGCTTGTCGGTACGTTGGCGCTTCGGTTGCTTATCCCTCCTAAGAAAACGGCAATCACTGCCACCGCCGCAACGCCGCCGATGATAATAAGAGGCGTTTTCTTGCTTTTCTTCTTTTCCGGCTGTGCCTGTCCGGACTGAGCCGCTTCCTTCGACGGCTCCGGTTTCGGAGCTTCCTGCTTTGCAGGAGCGGGCTGCGGCCTGCGGCTATTCTCATCCCCAAATAAGAACACCGTACCGTCATCATCTAAGTCCGGCTGACCCGATGTAGGCTGTGTATCCCACTGGGGCTGTGCTGTCTGCTGCGCTCCTTGCTGTGCCTGCGTGCCCCATTGTGGCTGTGCTGTCTGCTGTACTCCTTGCTGTGCCTGCGTGCCCCACTGCGGCTGCATTGTCTGCTGTACTCCTTGCTGTGCCTGCGTACCCCACTGCGGCTGTGCCGTCTGCTGCACACTTGGCTGAGGCTGCGTGCCCCACTGCGGCTGTGCTGTCTGTTGAGGCACCTGGGATGCCGCCTGAACAGGCTGCCCATACACCGGCTCCTCTGCCAATGCGGGATTCTGTGCGGTCTTCTCCGTCACATGCCCGGCAGTGGGATTCACCGTAAAATTTGCGTCAGGATGGGAAGACAGCACAGATTCCAAGTCCTTACGCATCTCCTCCGGCGAACCGTAACGGTCCTGGGGTGCATACGCACATGCCTTCAAAATAATTTCACTAAGCTTTCCTTCTCCTATGGCAGGAACAGGTATCCTCTCTCCGCCAATTCTTCTTGCAATCGAATTTTCCCTGTCGCTATGGCTGATGGGAGTTGGGAATGCAGGAAGGAACGGGGCGCGGTTACCGTTCACCAACCGGTACAACACGATTCCCAGGGAATAAATATCCACGCTAGGGCCATAAGTCTCTCCCTTATACACTTCCGGCGCCATGTAAGTATAAGTACCCTTTTTCGACATACCGCTGGTCGTCTTCTCCGCCGTCCTGGCGATGCCGAAATCACCGAGTTTATAATCTCCGCTTGGGGAAATAAAAATATTCTCAGGCTTAATATCTCTATGTATAATATTGAAATTCCTACAGTATTCAAGGGCACGGCAAATGTCGATGCCTAGTTTGAGGATATCATCCTGCGACATCTGCCTTTCCGTCGTGTAATCCAAGAGGGGCGTCAGCAGCTCCATACGGATTAAAATATCCCATCCAATACCATTCTTGTGCTCAATGACCACATGGTCTTCATAGCTGACAATATTGCTGTTTCCCTTCAGCTGCGCCATCAATGCAAATTCGTCCACGACCTCTTCCACAAAACCTTTGTAATAGGTCGTCGCGCTCTGCATATCCATGCCGTCCGCCAGGACGCTTTTTACCTCGCTCTCGCTCTGGGGAATGGTGATTGCCTTAAGGGCCGCCTTGTATGTCCGCCCGAAATCCTCCCGCTCAATCTCGAAGACCTTGCCGAAACTGCCTTCCCCAATCAGCCTGGTTATGCGCCAGGAGCCAAAGAACGGCTCCAGGCTTTTGTAGTAATTTGTGTCCATTTCTTAGTCCTCTCTTCCTACTGTTTTGTACACTGCAAATATCCACACACATTTTATTATTACGCCCCCATCGGGCATACTGCGCTGCCCCTGTTGGCGCTCATATATTGTTTGTTTTCCACCACGTTGACGGTGGTTTTGGGGTTAATTTTGCTCCTTGCGCGTTCTAACATCAGCTTGCCGAAATCTACCAGGTTCGTCTTGACCGTATTCTTAACTTCCCCGATTCCTTTTTTAATAATCTCATCAACCGTCTTAGTCGCCCCATATGCAATCAAGCCTTTACTGATTGTCTTCGCGCTGACTTTTGCAATCTCTCCTCTGGCACATTTGGTCATTATCTGCTTCCATACTGCCTCGCAGCTGCCGCGGCCTTTGTTGATTCCCGGGATTTTGACATATTTCCCTACTTTGCCAAAGGCATATTCCGTGGCGAGTCCTTTCACCGCACTGGTCGCCGTATCCCCAAGCAGCTTGCCGAAAGAATAACCGTCTTCCTTGCGGTATCCCTTCGCGCCCGTAGCCATGCTCAGCCCGCCGGTAACCAGTGTCTCCGTCGCATCTCCTAAGGAGCTTGCAAGCTTTCCGTTGCCGCCGCTTGCCACATACACTGCCCCCGACGTAAAACCACCCGAAGCCGCGCCCACGTAGCTTTGCCAGGAGCTGACCTGAATCTTCCCGCTCTTGACAGACTTCACCACATCGCCTGCCACTTTACCTGCCACCTTCGCTGCCGCGCCCACAATTCCGCCCGCGAGCCAACCTACAACCTGCCCTGTAGGGTCGGTATAGTTCATGGGGTCACTCATACAGTAAGCATATGCATTCAGTGTCAGTGGAATAAGCACCAACCCCGGGAACGGGTCTATGCTCATAAACCTGCCTGAGGCAGGCGCATACTGCCTCTGGCCGGCATAATACATGCCGCCTATGTCATCTTTCCGGAAACCTGTGTATCCGAATACCATCTCTTCCGGATTCACCCCGCCAGTCAGGTTACCGAAGCTGTCATACTGCGCACTGGCAAGCACACCACCCCTGCTTACCAGGCGCTGCGGCGTCATCAATTCGTCGTTTAAGCTAAACCGGCTGCCATGGTCCGACATCAGCCCCAGAAGGCCGCCATCCCACATGACGTCCGCCTGCGCCGTACTGCCCTGGCCACGGAAACACAGCAGATTATGACTGTCCCTTGTAATATCGTATAAATATCCGGCAGTATCCGTCTTCTGCCCTTGTGTAAAGACGCTCTTGCCTACTCTGTTCCGAAAGCCGTCGTATGTATATTCCGCACGCTTATTGCCTGCCTTTACACCGGAAAGCAGATTCAAAGCGCCAAATTCCAATTCCATAATAGGGCTGCCGTTCAGCTCTTCCCTGACCATGTTCCCCCTGCCGTCATAAGCATAGCGATGCTCACCGCCACGGTTTTTCATGCGGATTAACTGATTCAGCCTGTTATATGTATATTCCTGCTCTTCCCCTCGAACAGTGGAGCAGATGCGGTTCCCGAAATTATCATAGCTGTACCTTTCCTCTTCCACACCGTCCTTCGTCACCAAATCCAGGCATCCCAACGCTGTGTAATGATAATCGTACACGCCGCTGCCATCCATTCCGGCACGCTCCTTTATTATCCGCGCCTTCCGGTCTCTCCTGTCATACTGGTAGCCTATGCGGTCAAGCACACCGTCTCCCTGCCTGTGGCAGATTTCGCTGATTCTGCCTAAAGCATCGTACTCATATGCGGTACGGAATCCATTGCCGTAATCCTTCTCTTTCAGCCTGCCGTTGCCATAATAGGAATAAGATACTTCCTCATCCGTCGTCGCAAGCGAAGCCAGCCGCAGCGCCTTGTCATATCGGTATTCGGCTTTTTTCCGGTCAGGATAAAGGATGCTCTTTAATTCACCTCTTGCGCCCCACTCATACGCCGCCTGTTCCCCGCCCGGGTAGGTCACCTTCTTCACCCTGCCCATGGCGTCATTCTCAATCCTTGTCGTCCCAAGCCAATCCTCCATCTGGATAAGCTGTTTCAGGGCATTATACTGATATTTCACGAAACGTCCGTCTGCGAAAGCGTATTCCTTCTCCGTGCCGTCAGGATTGTAGGCGCAAACCGTCAGATTGCCGTCCCCGTCTTTCTGGGAGAGGATTCTGCCGCACCCGTCGTAAGTATAAAGCGTCTCGTTTCCTTCCGGGTCCACCGCCTTAACCACATTGCCCGCCTTGTCTCTCTCATAGGACGTCATGCGCAGGTTCTTCTGTTCCCTGTTAAAACGGTTCATGCCCGCAATATCAAGCCTGCCGTCCTCGGACTGAATCATTCCAACCATGCGCTGGCAGGCATCGTACCGGAAATAAGTGGAATTTCCCAAGGCGTCTGTGACAGACGCCACTTCCCCGCAGGGCGTGTATTCATAAGTCGTCTTATTGCCTTCCGCGTCCGTCACCGCGATAATATTGTCAAGCGCGTCATACTCATAAGTCTCGGAAATTCCGTCATCCTGGCTGCACTGTACAATCCTCTCCAGGCTGTCATAGGTAAAATGCCAATGGTTGCCATCCTGGTTTGTAATCTGCACCAGGTTTTCATTGGCGTCATATTCAAACTCTCTGCCGCTGCCGTCCGCATGTTTCTCGCTTTTCATCAGGCCACCGGGATAATAAGTATATTCTTCCAGACAGACTTCCTCATCCTCGATGCGCAGCAGGTTCCCGCCTGCGTCATATGTATAAGACTTCCCGTAACCGCCCCTGTCGCGGCTATAGATAATGTTTCCTTCTAAATCATATCTGTACTCCTCGTATGCTCCATCCTCATACAATACTTTGGTCACGTTCCCCATGGCGTCATACTCCGCCTTAACTGCGTGACCGCAAGGGTCGGTCACCTGGTTGGGCCTGTTTAAGACGTCGTAAGCAATCTTATGGACGCCGCCGTCAGGCGCGATACGCTGTGTCATATTGCCGCAGGCGTCATAGCCAAACCGGTTCACCGCCCCTACCGGGTCCGTCACCTTCACCAGACGGTGCAGCCTGTCATACTCATATTCCGTCACGCCCCCGTCCGCCGCAGTCTGCTTCACAGGGTTCCACATGGTATCGTATTCCACGCTGACACTCTGGTTCTCCGGGTTGGTAATCCTCACCGGCTGGTTCATGGCGTTATAGGAAACCTCCGTCACGCCGCCCGCACAGTCCACCGCCCTGACCAGATTGCCGCAGGCGTCGTACTCATAAGTCTGGACGTCCCCTTTGGCATTTCTCGCCTCTATGATTTCATCCGCATCATTATAACCAAACTCCGTCGTATCGCCCAAAGGATTGATTACCCTGATTACCCTGTGCCGGCTGTCATATTCATAAGTCGTCCTGCCGCCCATGGAGTTGGTGATGGAATTCATATTCCCGGCTTCGTCATAAGTCATCTCTATCCTGCATCCGTCAGCCATCGTCCATGCAACAGGCTGCCCCGCCTCGTCATACTCATATGTATTTCTGCCGCCCAATGCATCTTCCGTCGATTCCTGTAAATTCCTGTCGTTGTAGACAGCCTGATACAGCACCGTCCCGTTTAGGGCCACGGACTTAACCTGGTTCAAATCTGTGTATGTATACTGAAGCTCATCTTCCAAGGCATTCTTAAAAGATGTTAAGTTGCCGTTCTCATCATAGCCATAATAGCTCGTGTTGCCGTTCCTGTCGGTGAAGGATGTCCGTTGGTGATTGCCGTTAAAGGTAAATTTCTCTTCTCCGTTTTCGTATATATTCCTGACATTGCGATAAAGATTGTCCCGCTCATAGATGATAACGTTCCCGTTCTGTTCCGTCATCTTTACCTGGTTCAAATCGTCCAGGTATTCATAGGTGACCACGCCGCCGTCAGGGAACTCCTGTTTCACTGTCCTTTTCTTCGAGTCAAAAGTATTCTGCAGGCAGACAACGTCCCTGCCGTTCACCAGTCTGGCAAGCCAACCGTTGTCGTCATAGACATAGCCTGTCGTCCTGCCTTCCGGGTCGGTAACTTCCTTCACCCTGTCCTTCCCATACCGGAAATGAAGCTGTCTGCCCGTATGGTCCGATACCGTTTCCAGTTTTCCTTCCGCATCGTACCGGAAGGAATAGGAATTGTTATGTCCATCCCGCACAGTCTCCAGTTGGGAACGCTCTCCATAGGATACATAAGCTAATTCCAAGGTATTGCCGAAGGAATCTCTTCTGTAACTCCATCTCCCGTCTTCATCGAAAGTGTACGTGAGCTTATCCCGGTCTGTCACCTCGTAGCCCTGCTCTGTCTTCACAAGGCTTCCGAAAGTCCCGAAAAGAGGGTAATAGACATCCCCATCCCCTTTTAAAAAGGACAGAAGGGAACCGTCGTCCTGCACCATGCTCACTCTGTCTTCGTCAAAAACCAACCTGACTTCAAAGGAGTGTATCCATCCTTGTCCCAAAACGCCCGCATCCTCGCTCTGGATATTATAAAAAATCTTAAATTCCATGGGAATCATTGTGTCCAAGGGAAGGAAAGATTTCTCATAGACATAATTTCCGTTGCTCAAGTTTACCGGGTCGCTGCTGAAAGAAGTACAGCTATCCAGACCGGATATGGGAGTGCCCTCCCGCAGACTGGCCGATATTTTCTCGATTCTCTGTCCAATGCCTTGAATCACGCCTGCCACACCGGCGCCCGCAGCAACCCAGGCAGTCCCTGCATGCCCGACCGTTACGCCCGCACTCTCTCTCGCCTTCTTACCCGTGATGCGGTTCTCCGCGTCCTGATAAAGTCTCGCCACCTGATTCAGCGTATTGGACAGAACCTGTACTTTCTGCTCCGCCGTGGAAACTTCCTGCATACTGTTGCGCAGTTTCCGTTTAATCTGCTCCGCCGCCTTGGCATTTAAGTCAAAATTTGAAATAATGTTCCGAATATCATCCTCTATCGCCTGCAGTTCCTTCGCGATTGCCTTCTCATTCTGCTCTACCTGGCTCAAACCGGAAGTCTTAACATTAAATTCAGCCATACCCACTTCTCCCTCTCTGTCTAACTCTTTGCCTTTTCCTTAAATCTGTAACCCACTCCACGTTAACCTTTATGGCGCCGCAATACATTCAACTATATTCTTTCTTCAATTCTTCCCGTATCTTCTTACCGGCAGTTTTCCGGTATACGATGCTTGCAATCAGTAAAATAACCGCAAGCGCAATGAACCCGATTCCTATTCCAAGAATAACCGTCCCACCCATATCGATAATCATGCCTCCCTCTATCAAATTGCTTCTTCGGTGATTCCAATAATCCTAAAGTTTCACAATCTCCCAAAAGCTCCTGCTACGAGAACCAACCGCCGTCCCTAAGCTCCTGCATCATGCTGTCTAACATCTGCATCTCCATGTCGTCAGGCTGCCCGTCATATTTCTCCTTCGCCTTCTCATAATATTCCCGCATTCGGCTGTAATCCCTGTCCTCGTTGTCCTTAGACTGCTGCCTGTCCGCCTCCAGATAAGCAAGCCTCTTATATACTTCATAGCGTTCCGGGTAGCTCTCCGCCATCTGTAAAAGCAATGCCTCCGCCTCGTCAAAACGCTCCATATCCTCATAAAGAATCGCCATATTCTGCTGTAACTGGTAAGTCACACGCCCGCTGTCATAGATATTTTGGAAAAGTGCGAGCGCCTTCTCGTTATAACTATCCGCCTGCGCCTCATCCGCCCGGGCTTTCCTGGCATAAGCCTCCGCCAGGTACTCAGCCATCACCAGGTCGCCGCCGCTCTCGTATTGCTCCCTGTACTGTTCCAGCAATGCAATCTCCTGGTCTATTGCTTCATTGCCTATCGTCCGGTAGACGTCCCTGCTAAGCAGCACCGCCCTCTTCTTCATCTGCTGGTCGGCAGTCGTGTCTATCGTCTGCTGCAAATAACCGATGGCATCCTCATACTGCCCTCTGACACGGGCAATCTCCCCCTGTGCCATGTAAATAGAATCCTGCCCAAGCCCCAGGGAAATCCCCTTGTCGAGCTGCGCCTGCGCCTCGTCCGCCTGTCCAAGCTTCGCCAGGGTAATGGCATAATCCCTGTAATACAGGCCGTTTTCTGCATTGTTCTCCAACGCATTCATAAAAAGGTTTCCGGCATCCGGATAATCTTCCAACTCAAAATAGGCATTTCCCACCAGGAAATAAAGATTTCCGAAAGACTGTCCGTCTTCATCGGACTCCATCAAAAAGGGCTGTGTGTTGATATAGTTCTCCCCAAGTTTGATGCACTCTTCATAGTTTCCGCTTACATAAAGCAGGCGGACTTCCTCTTCGTATGCCTCAATCCGCGCCTCGGAAAGTTCTTTTGCCTCGGAAAGCAGCCTGTCGGCAGCCTCGTAATCATACTGCTCCATCTTCTCCCCTGCCTGCGCGATGCATGCATAGTAAGCGCTGTTTTGTTCCTTGCGCATCACATAAAGCCCGCCGAAGACCGTCACAATCCCTAAAGCCAGGCAGGAAAGCGCCGCAATCTGCATCCCCGTCTGCTTCCTGTGCATCACAATATAGCGGTGGTCAAACTTATGACAGTTCCTGATTGCTTTCAGGTATTCCCCACCATTCTGGTATCGCAAATCAGGAGACAATTCCATCATTTTCTCTAAAATAACGGCAAAGCCCTCGCTGATTCTGATTTTCGTCTCCCCGATGGGAACCCGCTGCCCGAAATCAAGAGACGGCGGCGCCCCGGTCAAAAGGGCATATAAAGTTATGCCCAAGCTGTAGATATCCGACCTGGCGTCAATGCCTTTTCCGATATATTGGGTATAACCGGGCAGATTGCCCGACACCGGAGCGGATGTATGGCCTGTACGGCCCGCGCCAGGCTGGAGGATTTCTGTCCCGTCGTCCGCCTGGTCTTCCCAGAGCGCCATTGTACTTGTGTCAGAGCCGGGTTGCCCACAGCCCTGCTGTGAATAGCCACCTTGGTTATAACCCGGCTGTCCCTGTTCCTCCCATAATGCCATCGTACTTGTATCCGTGCCAGGCTGCTGATATTCCTGCGAATAAGGCATTCTGCCCGCTCCCGGCTGATTCTGTCCCTGCCTCGCACCAGGCTGCCCCTGAGTCAGAATCTCCGTAACGTCATCATCGCCCGCCGAAGAATGCGGCGTGGATGCCTGCACGGATTTCTGCATCGTATATGCATGGGTAATCCTTGCATACAGCGCAGGGTCCCTGTACTGTTCCGGCGGGGAGAATCCTGCGCTGATTCCCACCGCCGACTCCATCGTGCCGCCCATGGCAAGGGAGATATTGAAATCAATCAAGCACACATCCCCGTCCTTCGTCAGCATAATATTGGCGGGCTTGATATCACTGTGGATAATCGGCGGTTTCTGGCTGTGCAGATATTCAAGCGCCTCGCCTAACTGTTCGGCCCATTTCCTCACCTGCTTCTGCGGACACCTTCCGTGTTTCTTTAACGCCGTATCCAAGTCCACTCCATGGATGAAATCCATGACCGTGTAGACACCGTCGGCCGTCTCGATAAAGTCATAGACTCTCGGCAGATACGGATGTTTCAACTTTTTTAAAATATCCGCCTCCTGGCGTAGCTTCACCTTACCGCGGATTTCATCCTTGATTTTCTTCACCACAACATCAGTCTGTAACCTGAGATGCCTCGCACGGAAAACAATGCCTCCGCCTCCGGCGCCTATCTCTTCAATAATCTCATATGTATCTGCTAATATGGTTCCTCTGGCTATCGTTCCCATAATTTTATCCTTTTTATATGTGAATTTTTATCTCTTGCCTGCTATCCTATATACATTTTGAAACAGGCTGATTTTCATTTATTCCTCATGACATCTTACAATCACCACGGAAATATTATCCCCCGCGCCGTTCTGGTAAACCTTGTCAACCATCTTATCAATGGCTTGTTCTATCTCCTGCCTGTCGCCGCACCGTCTGACACAGTTCCTTATAAATCTGTCCGTACAAAATTTATACAATCCGTCGGAGCATAGCAGAAATGCCGTATCCGGAACGATATAATCCGTCAACGCCCTGCACCGGGCCGCCTCCCTGATGCCAATGGCATTCACCAGTTTGCCCCTGTTGGGATGGTCTTTCTGTTCCCGCTCATTATCATCAATGCCTGACTGGTTCTCCCACACCTCATCCATTGTAATCTGTTCCCACTTTCTTCCTGTGGAAAGATAACACCGACTGTCGCCCGCATAGATTACGCCATACAAATTCCTGTAAATAAACAGTACTGTGACTGTTGTGCCACAGACTCCATTCTTATTCCACTGTGTATAGATTCTGTTGTTTGCCTGTTTGATTACTTTCTCGATATCTCTGAGCATTCTGCGAAATTCATACCCAAATAAAACCGGTGAGAAAGAAGTCCACCAGTCTGATAATTGCGCTATCACCGTCTGACTTGCCTTCTCACCGTTCGTATGGCCGCCCATGCCGTCCGCTACCGCGAACAACCCTGCATCGTCTTTTTGAAACATACAAAATGAATCCTGATTGATTTTCCTCTTGCCGCCTATATCACTCTTCCCGGCAAATTCCAGTCTCATATGTACCTCCGCCGTCTGTTCCTGCTAAACATCAATGCACCTCAAACCGTAATTCCAACCGTCCAAGTTTTAAGACATCCCCGGAGAAAATCTCCGATTCGCCCCATACTTTGTTGCCATTTAAGAATGTGCCATTGGACGACTGTAAATCCTTCACATAGAATCTGTTATCCCTGGCACTAATCTCGCAATGCCTGCCGGAAACAGATTTTTCATAATCTAAAGCGATATCGCACATACCTTTCTTCCTGCCGATTACCACCGGACGGTCTAAAGGCGCCTGAAATGATTTCACCGTGGAAGCCATATCCGTCAAAACCATCTCAAAAACTGCGTTCTGTTCCCAAATCATCATCGTAGAATCGCTGTCCGGTTCCTGGCCCATGGAACTATTCATAATTTCTGTCTTCTCGCTAAAGTCGACAGGATAAGCTTCCTGTAAGGCCGGGATATTTGTACCGGAGGCATCTGTTCCCGCCTTGCTCTTCTTATTCTTTCGGGACAATGTGACTAAGACTACTGCCACGCACACCACCATAAGGATGCCAACAATAACACATATCAATATGGGCATTATCGGTGCGCTCTCCTCCGGCGGAGAGGATGACACCGGCACGCGGGCTTGTTCAGGTTCTTCTATCTCCGTCAACTCTTCCGGCTGCGCAGGAGGCTCCTCAACTGCCGGTTCCGGTTCCTCCGGCTCCGGCTTCTCCGGCTCTTTCGCCACATAAACCTGCTGGGGCATAGTTACTTCCGCCGTCAGAACCGTGCCGTCAGGAAGTGTAATCTTCACGTTCTTCCTGCTTCCGTCCATCATCTCGGCGGGCGGAATAATTGTCAGCCTGCATATCTCCCGGTCAGCTTTAAGAGTCTCCGTAAGGCTTAGAAGTTCCTCCGCCTCATCAAGTAGGAAGTAATCCACGTAAGTCATCCGGCTAAGGGCAAACATATTCTCTAACTCTTCATTGTTCTTACCGTTGATGCAGCCGATTGTATAGATGGGCACGGGATTGCTTTTTAACAGGGCATACAGCTCGTCCTTCGTATAACCCAGGGACTTATTGTCCACCCCATCGGATATCACGACAATCCTGCGGTATACATCCTGGGCGCCCCGGGCATATTCCGCCGACAGCAGGTCGTAAAGTACATCTGTCAGGTAAGTCTCCTGATTCTGGTATGCAATACCGTCCACTGCCTTCTTGAGCGTCCCATAGTCCGCAGTATAGTCTGTCAGCATATTGATATCTTCACTGAAAGAGGCAATGCGGATTTCCTCCCCTTCCAGCCTGTCCGCAATCAGGTTCGTCAGAAATTCTTCTATTTTGCCCCTGTCTGCTTCCGGTATGGACAGGGAATTGTCAACCATAACCGTAGTCTGCATAGGCACGTCCGCCTCCGAAACAGGCTGCGCTTGGACGCGCTCCGCCTCCGCCGTGGCAATCTGTACGTCGGGCTGTCCGCCCTCTTCCATACCTTTCACATAGACGGAGATTTCCGCCTCTCCAGTATAAGTTTCCAATACCGCTGCCTGACCGTCTGCAAATACTGCCTGGCCTATTATCGAAACAGCCATACAGCCTGCCAATATGCCTGTTAAAACTTTCCCGGTTCTTCTCATTGCCCTATCCCGCATACCTTCCTCTTGACTCAAAACATCTCTTCCGCACGTTATTTCTGATTCTGATATCTCGAAAAACTTATGAAATCACATCGCCTGCAAGTGTATTGCCTGTGTCGATATTTGTGTTCTCAGCGGTAATATACTGCTGTGCCATCTCATTCAAGTCCGTCACATGCTCCTGAATCATCCGGTGCATTTTCTCCATATCGTCCTGTAACTGGTCAAACTTCGCATTGTATGTATTGGCAGCGTCACCTTCCCATACGGGCTTCAAACTGTCTACGATAGAATTCATCTGGTCGGTCAGTCCTTTAATCTGTCCGTTCGTGCCATTAAACTCGTCCGCCGTGCTGATTAACTGTTGAGGGTCAACTTTAATAATTCCATCCATAATGGTTATCTCCTTTTCTCTGCGTCGCTATTTAGCTATTCTCATGTGGCAATTTAGTATGTCCTTGTCTGTGCAGTGGACAGGTTGCGCGCCTCAGCCGCCTCATACTTCGCCGCAATCGTCTCAAGCGCTGCACAATACTGCTCAATCAGGTTATAGAAATTATCCATCTGCGTCTTGTCATTCTTGAAAGCCATGTCAAAAGCATCCCTTGCCTCGCCTTCCCACATGGATACAAGAGAACCTTCCTGGGATTCCAGATTCCCTACCTGCGATTTAAACTGGGCATTTAAGTTCCTCAGTTCATTCGCTTTCGATTTCAATTCACTCGAAGTTACCATAAAAGCTGCCATAATTTTTTTCCTCCTATTTATGATGATTTTACTTTTATATGTTTTCTATATGTTATAGAAACATTTTAACATGAAAAGTGTTTCATGCTCTTTTTTCCGACAGAATGCATGTCTATAAAGACAGATAACCACCATCTAATATGTCCTGGCGGATGCAATAGCGAGCGCTGCCATCTCCGCGTCGTACAGTCGCTTGGCAACCGTCCTAATATCCGACGCCGCTGCCTGCAGGCCCTTCGCCGTCTGGCCCATCTTCCCCTGCAGCCTTTCACCCTTAGCCAGATAGGCGGAAGCATTCTCACCTTTCCAACTGACGGAAAGATTCTGTAAACTGCTCTCAAGCTTACTGCTCGACAACCTGTTTAATTTGTCCGCAATCTCCTCTATTCTGTCCGCCTGCCTCATCGCCTGCCTGAAATCAAATTCTATTTTTTCCCGTGTCGCCATAATCTTCCTCCCGGCTATTTCCAATATATTCTCAAAGTCTCTCGTACAGCTGAGGCATCTCTCAGTCAATCACATCCGCCGGAAGCTCCGTCGCAATGGAAGCCACTTCCGACTCCACCGTATCATATGTCCTGGCAATTTCCATCAAGTCGGTGGGATGCTCCTTCAGACGTTTCATCATCTCTTCAATCTTCGGCTTCTGGTCCCTGTACATCTTCCTCTGGGTGTCCCCCGCCTCCCCAATCCAATAGTAAGACGTCCGGTTAATAATCGTCTCCAGCCTGTCGAAACAGTTGGACATATTCTTAATGCTCTTGGAAACGGCCTGCGCCTTACTGTTCAGCACCGCCGTATTTACTTTAATCTGCACATCCCCTATAATAGCCATATCAATCCTCCTTAGATAGAAATCGCCGATACGATACCGCTTATCTCATTCTCGCAGGCGTCGTACTGCTCCCTGGCATATTCCATATTTCCAAGCAATGAATCAATCGTGTTGCATAAATTCTTTGCATTCTCGTAATCATTGGCAAACTGTTGTTTAAAAGCCTCGTTTGCCGGCCCGTCCCACATCGAATCCAATTCCCCCAACTGGTTAAACATCTCCGTCAGATGCGCCCTGGCGTCTCCAAGCGCCCCCTTAAGTTCATTGATGTCACCCGCCAATGTGGATGTGTTAACCGCAATCTCCCTGTTAGCCATTTCCCCGCTTTCCTTTCTGTTTACAGAATATCTATATCTTCCTTATTGAAGTTCCATTCCCATCAATATATTGGTCACATTCGAAAAATCATTCACGCCGATTTCCTGTCTCTCATATATAATAACATTCTGCTCCGCGTCATCGCATATTCTATTCTCACATTGCATATAATTGACAATCGACTTATGAAGTCCCTGCGCCATTTGCTTCAAAACCATATCTTCAAACTCCATCTGGGCATGACAATCCATAAACCCAGCAATCACATTGTCCATGCCGGACAGATTCCTAAGCTCTCTGACCGCATGTTCTAATTCCGCTGTCTCCTCGTACAATTCCGATACCTGTTTTTCAAGTTGGTTGCATTCTTGTATTACCTGCTCGGTTATAACGCTGAACATTATCTGCTCCTTTACCGCCGTCCAAATTTGTGTATAGGCATCTTGCAGACCTTTTACCCTATATAATTTATATCACACCAGAATCAGACTGTCACCAGTTTGTACGCCAGATGTTGCTAATGTTAGATTTTTTGACAAAATCATGTTGTTTTTTCGGAAGCATAACATCAATCTGTCGATGTCTCCCATAATCTGGCAGTGCTCCTTCTGCCCAATCAGTTCTGCAATCTCTTCGATAATCGTACTAATCCGTTCTTCTTCCTCCAACTGGAAATCATACACATTTCCCACTGCCGGAACATAAATATCCACCAAAATCATAATCTTTCCTCCTGCAATAAATCGTTTGTTAATATATCGGTAACTTTTTTCCCTGTGTAAACATACAGGCGTGTGTCGTAATCGTCTGTCACGGACACATAATCCTGAATCTTATCATGTAAAAGCAAGTACTGCCTGATACACTGTCTGTCCTTCAAGGATATCATTCTCAGACATGCCGACACATTTCCCCACTCTTCCGTCTTAAGCCCGCTACACTCCTGGTCAAAAAGATGCTCCGCATGCGCCTCAAGCACGGGATTGACCGCTTCCTCATCTTCCATAAACCCTGTCACGCCAATCAATTCTTCCAGGCAGAAACCGCATTCGCAGATTTTCTCCGGTAATGATTCCAGGGAAATCCTCTCAATTCGGTATAATTCCCCTATTGTCCCGTAAGCCGAAACCAAAACCGCTTCTCTGCCCAGGTAAATACACTGGTCCGGATAGGCGGAAGGCACGCTGATATACAGAAGCATCCTCCCGGCGCTTTTGATGTCCTCTAAAATTGAGTCAAGCTCCGGCTGAATCTTTATCCTGCCGCCATCGGCGTAGATGATTTTATCTCTCTCCAAGGCAAAAAGAGTCTGGTAAATCATCGCCCGGTTAGGGTTCTGTATGCTGTTCATTTTAATCCCATATAACTCTTTCATTCCCTTCAATGAAAGCAAAATCGCCAAATCAAGATTTTTCAGATAATATGCTTTATCACTCTGTCCCATTATTTATCCTCCCCCGCAGCGCCGCCCTGTAGCTTCTTGAAAGCGGCACGTCAAACCCCTCGCTTAAGTACACGATATTCTGTGACAATATAATTTTCCTGATTTTTTTCGTGTTTACTATAAAGCTCCTATGGCATCTGATAAAATATTCCGGTAACGATTCCTTGAGCTTATCAAGCGTCGTATAGAACCCGAACTCTTCCTTGCCGATACAGACATATACCTTCTTCTCCCTCGCCTCAAAAAAGTAAATCTGCTCAAAAGGGATATTGAAGGTGCCCTCTTTCGTCTCCACCACGTAGAAACTCTCCGTGCCGTCCTTGCCCCTCTCGGAAAAAGCCAGATATTCTTCGAAGAAATCCCGCAGGACCTCGTAAGCCTGCTCCCTTGTCCAAGGTTTCAAAAGCAGGGAGCTCGCCTTCAACCCGGGTTTTATGTATTCCATGGGAGAAATGGAAATATCCGCCAGAATCATAATCCGTGCCTGCTGATAGGCCTTTCTCAGCTCTAGCAGCAAATCCAGGGAAGCCTTGTCGCTTATATCATAGATAACCAAATGGATTAAAGGATTCCCCGCCAGATACTCCCGCAATCCTTCCACGGTAGATATCTGTCTGATTTCCCAGTCATCTTCACTTATTGTGGCAATCAGCTCTCTCGCCACTGCCCGTAACGCAACAATATCCTGTTCCGTTTTCGAATATGCTAATACAGAAACCATCTCACCGTTTTAATCCTTCACTGTTGGTATGTAATCTATTACTGTGCATCCGCCGGTTCTGTGCGGTCTACAACTTTGCCATATTCATTATAAGTCAATATTTCTACACTGTTGGATGTACCGAAATCCGTTGTGACGGTCACCGTATTGTCGCCATGGTACTCATAGATATGCTCAAATCGGATTTCTCCGCTCTCGGGATTTTCCACACTGCAACGGACGATTGCAGTCCTTCCCAGGTCGTCATACTCAAACTCAGAATAGTAGGGGTATCCGACACTTGTTGTGCTATCCCATGTGATATAACGGTCGCCTTCGCCATAAGTGCGCGTTCCGGCATCTGATTCTATCGGCCTTCCGTACTCGTCCTCCGTGTTGCCGCTCTGACACACATTTACTTCCGGAGCTAAATAATCCGCCCCTGTAAGCTCATACCCTCTGCGGCGTGCCTCCAGGCATTTGTCCATTTCGCCCAAATGGCAATAGATGCGCCCAAGCTCGTACCAAGCGCTGCTCTCCCAGCTTCCCTCTTCCTGTTCCAGATATGTCTCCAGCTCTTCCGCCAGTGGACGGAACAACGCTTCATTCTGCTCATATGTCAGAAGGTGCTTATCCCCTGTATTGTTTTGAGAGCCTATTGTAGTCTCCATGGAAATAAATTCCAGGATTTCTTCCACCCTATCCGCAATCTCATCGTTCTCCTCGGCAGGCACATCCGCCTCACCGCCGGAAGCACCCCTCGCCGCATTTATCTCATCTATCCACTCCTTCAGCCGCTCATCCCCGGTGGCTTCATACCCTGCCTGTAATGCCGCAAGCGCCGCCTCTTCGTCGCCAAGACCTATGTATGCATCCGCCAAGCCAAGGTATGCGTCCACGCTGCGCGGGTCGATTTCGATTGCCTGGTTGAAGGCCACCACTGCTTCCTCGTAGTTCATCTCAGAGAGGTATCTCTGGCCTAAGTTAAGCTGTTTCCTGAATCTCGCCGAGTCGGTGTTGTTGAACATGATGACACCTGCCGCCGTGACGATGATAATGACTAATAATACAATTAACCAGATTTTTTTCGTTTTCATTTGTATGTCGTCCTTCCATACTATTTAGTACAATAAATATTAAGTAATTGGCTGTATATCCGATGGCACCGTGCCGTCTATTACACCATATTCATTATAAGTCACTGTTTCTGTGCTTTCCTGAACACTGCCATCAGAAAATATACTCTTTTGTAAAACAATCACCGAACCACTATCCTGATATTCATAACTGTCCTCAAAAACAGATTCTCCATTTTCACCTGAAATACTAGAAATGACTTTCGCTATCCTCCCTGAATCATCATATTCAAGCTCCATATGGGAGGAATCGCCACTGTCTGTAACCCCATCCATGGCAATACGCCGGTTCGTTCCATCATAAGTGCAATCATTACCCTGGCTATTCTTGATTATCCGACCATATTCGTCATATACCATACCTCCGCTTTCATGTATATCAGGTACCAACTCCTCCCATCCCGTGGCCTCATACCCCTTTCGGCGTGTTTCCAAACATTTATCCATTTCTCCTAAATGAAGGTAAATACATGCTAATTCTTCCCACGCAAGCCATGCGGACTCGCCTAAATCCCCTTGTTCCAAATATATCTCCAACTCTTCCGCTAATGGACGATACATTTTTTCTATCTGGTCATAAGTCAAAAAATGCTCTCTTCCGCTTACCCCACTGTTAATGGCTCCCGAACCATAGAAAATCGTTTCATATATTTCTTCTAACCGCCTTGCAATCTCATCACTCTCTTCGGACGTTTCGGAAGTCCCTGCCCCTCTTTCGGCCATTTCTGCCTCCATCTCATCTATCCGCGCCTTCAGCCGCTCGTCCCCGGTGGCCTCATACCCCTTCTTAAGCGCCGCCAGAGCCGCCTCTTCGTCGCCAAGCCCTATGTAAGCATCCGCCAAGCCAAGGTATGCATCCACGCTGCGCGGGTCGATTTCGATTGCCTGATTGAAAGCCACTACCGCTTCCTCATAGTTCATTTCGGAGAGATATCTCTGGCCTAAATTAAGCTGTTTCCTGAATCTTGCTGTGTCGGTACTGTTAAAGATGATGACGCCTACTGCCGTGGCGATGATGATGACTATTAATATGATTGGCCAGATTTTCTTGGTTTTCATCTATATAATCTCCTGTCCTGTCTTCAAAAGCCTGCCTGATTCCGGCCTCACTCCATCCACTGCCACTCTGTCATATCGCTTTCACTGTAACAGCCATATTCATCATAAGTTATCGTCATAGACTGTGGTTGTTCACCACTTAATCTGGATATAACCGTTACGGAATAATCACCCTGATATTGATACTCACTTTGTTCTTCCGAACCGGATTCATATGTCAGAACGCTCTGTATTCTTCCAAGACTGTCATATTCTAATTGGTTATGGATGGAATCTCCGTCAAAAATCCAATCATAGGTAATATAGCGGTTCGCCTCCGTATAAGTAACATTCGTGCCGTCAGAAGCGCTTACCATCCTCCCATATTCATCATATTTATAGCCATTCTCATCTTCATAGACATCCGGCATGAGCCACTCAGCTCCGGTTGACTCATACCCTCTGCGCCGTACTTCCAGGCATTTTTCCATTTCCCCTAAATGGCAATAAATAGATGAAAGCTGTCCCCACGCCTTTTTTTCCCAATCTCCCTGCGCATTTTCCAGGTACATTTCCAATTCCTCCGCCAAGGGACGGTACGCCGCTTCTATCTGGTCATAAGTAAGAAAATTTGTAGTCCCATGAGAATAGAGGAAACCTGGGCCTCCATCCCTGCCAAGAATTTCTGAAATTTCATTCACTCGCCGTGCGATTTCATCACTATCCATAGCCGCCTCAGAGATTTCTGCTTCCTCTTCGGCCGTCGATGCCTCCATCTCATCTATCCGTTCTTTCAGCCGCTCATCCCCGGTGGCCTCATACCCTTTCTTAAGCGCTGCCAGAGCTGCCTCTTCGTCGCCAAGACCTATGTAAGCATCCGCCAAGCCAAGATATGCGTCTACGCTGCGCGGGTCGATTTCGATTGCCTGATTGAAGGCCACGACCGCTTCCTCATATTTCATTTCAGAGAGGTATCTCTGGCCTAAGTTAAGCTGTTTCTTGAATTTCGCTGAGTCGGTGCTGTTGAAGAGAATGACGCCTGCCGCCGTGGCGATGATGATGACTATTAATATAATTGGCCATATTTTCTTGATTTTCATATTGGGTAATTTTCCTTCTTTAACTTCATCTGTAAAATCTGCATTCTTATTCGTTGGCATAGATTTCATCTATATAACATGCAAGCGGACTGACATCAAAATTGTATCTGCTCTTATAGACGCTGGCGTTTTCTACCTTTACTTTCATCCCCCAAAATTCCGGAAAAGGATTATCGCCATATTCTTCTGTGTACTCCGCCCCGTCAAGCGCCAATATGGATACGGTATATTCCTCCCCATCCACTTCAAACGTCCGGGGTTCGTCGAGAACAAGGCAATAGGTACACCATTCGTCATATAGTTGCGGGTCTCTTTCAAAATAATTCTCGCTTTGGTCTACTGTTCCCGTCAAAGTATATTCCTGAGTCTGTGCTTGCGGCTCTGTTTGAGAAGAGTCTGTTTTACCATTCTCCAAAATATTTTGTAAGTCAAGATAAATTGGTGCAATCATAAATTCTGCTTCCTCTTCTCCATCGCCATCCGCCGGCCTTCTTTCATCATAACTTTCTATGTCAGCTTCCACCGTAATTTCCTGTCCTAAAATTTCATTAATTCTCCCATCAAAAGATGATGAGTAGGCATTAACCCCAAATAATGATAATGTATATGTCTCACCATCCATCTCCACTGTCTGCTCCTCGTTCGGGACGAAACAATAAGTCGAGTAAGTAATGCCCATTGGCGGGTTACAATAATCCCATGTCTCATAAATCGTTCCAGTAACTACCAATCGTTTATTTGCCACTGACTCTACTGTTTCCAAATCCCCCGATGAGTCCGCGCTCTCCATATTTTCCTTCTGACTTGCCTCCATCTCATCAATCCGCGCCTTCAGCCGCTCATCCCCGGTGGCCTCATACCCTTTCTTAAGCGCCGCAAGAGCCGCCTCTTCGTCGCCAAGACCTATGTAAGCATCCGCCAAGCCAAGATATGCGTCCACGCTGCGCGGGTCGATTTCGATTGCCTGGTTGAAAGCCACGACCGCTTCCTCGTAATTCATTTCAGAGAGGTATCTCTGGCCTAAGTTAAGCTGTTTCCGGAATCTCGCCGTGTCGGTGCTGTTGAAAATGATGACGCCCGCCGCTATGGCGATGATGATGACTATTAATATGATTGGCCAGATTTTTTTGGTTTTCATCTGAATATTCCTCTGAAATTTTATTTTTCTATATACCAAGACGCCGGGACGTCTTTCATGATGATTATTTTTGAGAGAATCAATTCATACGTAAGATTTTTGCATCATGAAACAAAAATCTTACGTTTCTTTCAGTTGCCCTACTGTGTAGGCATTGCTGAAAATAATGTCCCCCGACACTATGAAAATGATGAATCTCTATTGAGCCTCCACCCATTCCTCTTCATTAAGAACCTCACCATATTCATTGTAAAACAAAGTACAGGTAACAGTATGTGCCTCCCCATCATTTTCAGTAATCGTCCACATAATTACTACAGAAGAATCACCTTGATATTCATAGACAAACTCATAGCGCTGGTTATCTTGGTCTTCCACTCTTCTTATAATTCTTCCGGAACCATCATATTCATATTGTGTGACACCAACCCCCGGAATAGCGCTCTCCGTCACATAGTCGCCATCTCCGTATACTTTATAGGAACCAGTATCCTTACTTCCTACTCCTCTTCCATATTCATCATATTGATAGCCCTCTGCATTCTTATAACTCCCGTCCGTCTTATACCATTCGCTTCCCAAAACCGCATACCCTCTGCGGCGTGTTTCCAAGCATTTCTCCATATCTCCCAAATGAAGGTAAGTTTCCGACAATAAATCACAAATGCCTTCAAGTAAATACGGTTCGGATTCCATCCAATTCCTTTCCCCATACTCTAAATACATCTCCAGTTCTTCCGCAAAAGGGCGGTACGCTGCCTCTACCTGGTCATAAGTCAGAAAATGTTTGTAGTCACTTTCATCTACCCAGGTAAACTGTCCTATTTCATAAATTTCTTCTAATCTTCTTTGGATTTCATCACTATCCATAGACGGTTCAGGGATTTCTGCTTCCTCCTCAGCTACCGGTGCCTCCATCTCATCTATCCGAGCCTTCAGCCGCTCATCCCCGGTTGCCTCATACCCTGCCTTAAGCGCCGCCAGAGCTGCCTCTTCGTCGCCAAGACCTATGTAAGCATCCGCCAAGCCAAGGTATGCATCCACGCTGCGCGGGTCAATTTCGATTGCCTGGTTGAAAGCCACTACCGCTTCCTCATAATTCATCTCAGAAAGATATCTCTGGCCTAAGTTAAGCTGTTTCCTGAATCTCGCCGTGTCGGTGCTGTTGAAGAGAATGACGCCCGCTGCCGTGGCGATGATGATGACGATTAATATAATTGGCCAAATTTTTTTGGTTTTCATCTGTAAAATCTCCTGTCCTGTTTTCAAAAACCTGCCTGATTCCGTCCTCACTCCATCCACTGCCACTCTGTCATATCACTTTCACTATAACAGCCATATTCGTCATACTGATACCCTTCCTCATCTTCATGGACATCCGGCATGAGCCAGTCAGCTCCAACCGCCTCATATCCCTTGCGGCGCGCCTCCAGGCATTTGTCCATTTCCCCCAAATGAAGATAGATATACGCAAGGCTGCTCCACGCCGATTGCTCCCAATCCCCCTGATTTCCTCAACTCTTTTTGCAGCCTCATCATAATCTATGGTATGCTCCGGGATAGCGGCTTCATCGCTGACAACCTTTTCCTCTCCCCTGTCTGCTTTCGCCTCACTAGCCTTCTCCTGCGGCCGTCCGCTCCCAACCGTGACACTTCTTTTGTAAGAGAAGGCTCCCACTATGGCCAAAAGGATAACCGTCCCTATTATTAATACAGATTTAGCGTTCTTCATCCGTATTTCTATTCCTTAAATTCCTTAATGTTTACCGCATTAAAGGCACAACCACCTTGCGCACATCTTCATCCTCGTTGGAGGGCAGCATACCGATTCCCGGCTTCTGCGTCTTAGCCTGCTCATTATAAGGTACATAATCGAAATTCATAATCCGCTGTGCCGCCACATTGCCGCCGAAATGGATACCCGTCTTGTATTTCAGGAAATATTCATAGAGCTTGGTGCCCGCTACCTTGGAGACATCCTCCTGGTTATAGCAAGCCGCCCAGAATACATTGTGCAGGCTTCCCTTATCCAGCAAATTCTCGATAAACCCGCGGGCGTCCCCTGCATCCTGGGGATGCGTCACATGGGTAACGAAATCCGCGAAATTGGCAATCAGTATGAACTTCGCCTGATAAGAACGCATATCCGTATAGATTTCCTCATCCGACATGCCTGCCTGTATGTTCTGTTTCTTCTTCACATTCCTTGCCTTGAAATCAGGAAGCAGTTCCTGGAAGAACTGGAATACTTTCGCATCCGTGTCAAGCAAGGATACAGATTCCTTCTCCACGATATTCGTCAGTTCGCCGCTGTAATCGATGACGGTCACTTCACCGCCGCGCCTTAAGGCGGATTTAAGCATGATTTTTAGTAAGTTTGTTTTGCCGCTTCTGGACTTGCCGGCAATCAAATAGCAGTATGTCCTGCTTAAATCGATGCCGTAAATCGCCGCATTCTTCATGTTATAGCCAATCGGAAGATGCCTGTCATCGCGGAATAATTTCTCCGTATCGTCCAGTTCCGCATACTCCGACCATACCGGGTTCTCTGGTATCTCAGGTATCGCCTTAGCCTTCTTACCGTTCCAGTTGCTGCGCATCTGTTTCGCGAGCTGTTCAATCTGTTCCATCCTCTTGAAGTCGTCTTCCGCTTCAAAGCTCAACGCCGTCTGGAACTCCAAAAGCTCTTCCCCGACTTTGGCAAGTCCCCTGCCCTTCACATTGACTTCCGGAAGCGTCTCGATATGCATGGTGCGCATAGCTTCCGCATACTGGAACTTATCGCTCATCTCCAGGCAGATAACCGTCCTCAGATTATCCCCAATCCGGTTCGGAATCTCCAGTGCGCCGAATCCGCCCGCAGTTATGATGAGGAAAATACCATAGCTTACGCCGTCTTTGGACAGCTGTAAAATCATATCTTCATAGATATTGTTGGTCTTATTCTTAAAGTTCGAATAATTATCTATCACGATAACAATGGAAGGCAGCACGATACCGTTTGCACGCACATACTGGCTGTAATTGCCGCCCTTGAAAAGCTGTTTGCGCTCTTCCAGTATCCCGTTAAGCATATTGAAGAATTTCGCCAACTTATCATTGTCATTCTCATACATGACGCCGCCCACATGAGGCATCTTCTCGAAAGCAGACAGCATCTTGGCGCTGAAATCAATGGCATAGATATTGACTTCCTCGGGCGTATATTTACTCACCAGTCCATATACCAATGTCTGTAAGAAAGTACTCTTACCGCTCACTACCGTACCTACGATGGCATGGTGCCCATTCTGGGAAAGATTGACCGTAAAAGTATCCTGCGCCTGGTTCACCGGGTCGTCGTAAAGTCCCATCAGGACTTCCAGGTTCCAGTTCTTACTGCTTCTCTGCCACGTATCGCCATCAAAATAATCTTCTTTCTTATAAGAAGGAAGCTGCTCCATATACAGAATAACGGGCAGTACCGGAAGCCAAAGCTGTAAGTTATGTACATATCCGTTCTCTTCCGCCAATTTCGCCAGATACTCCACTACCGCGTCGAGCTGTGTCTTCTGCTTCTTCTCAGGCAGTTTATACTTGTGTTGTTCTGCATACGCGATAATCTGCTCCGCAATCTTCTCTGTATTTGTCTCCGAAGGGGATTCCTGCCTTACGTTAATCCATACGGAAATCAAATCCCGTACACGCTGGGTATTGTACTCATTAGCGGGGAAGTCAATATTTCTCCGCTCCAATTCGCCGAATACATTCTGTATATAAAGATTGGACAGCCTGTTATCCTCCAGTAAATCGTCCGGCGTCATGCCTTCCGGGACAGGCGCCGCCGAAAGCACCGTCAGCAATTCCGCAATCCAGTTCCGTTTTACCTGTTCCGTCAGTTTCATTTTCAGGCGGTTGCCGATAAGCGCAGTTTTCCCTGTGGTGGAAAGCATATGGGCGATGTCGGAGCGGAAGCTGCCGTTCTCCTCGTCATATACCGCGCCGCTGAATCCTGATTGGAACAACTCGAACAACTCGTCATTGCCCACCTGCATGTAACAACGCCCCGCCTGCGTGATATAGGCAGCGTCCGGCCTGTGCAGCATATCGTTACTGTCCTGCCTGTCCTGGACACGCAGGCACAGCCTGAACTTAGAGTTACTCCAAATGTTGTCGTCCACCGTGCCGCTGGGCTTCTGCGTGGCCAGAATCAGATGTACGCCAAGGCTTCGCCCTACCTGCGCCACGCTGATTAACTCCCGCATGAAATCAGGCTCTTCTCGTTTCAGCTCGGCAAACTCGTCAATCACGATAAACATATGGGGCACGGGAACGCTGGCCTCATTGTTCTTATACAGCCTTGTATACAAGTTGATGTTATTGACGCCATGTTCATTGAAAATACGCTGCCTTCTCTTATTTTCACTCTTAATCGAAACCATGGCGCGTTTTACCTGGTTGCCGGACAAGTTTGAAATCTGTCCAATCATATGGGGCAGTCCGTTAAACAGGTTCGCCATGCCGCCGCCCTTGTAGTCGATGATGAAGAATCCCACGTCATCCGGACTGAAACTCAATGCCAGGGACAGGATATAGGTCTGTAAAGTCTCACTCTTACCGGAACCTGTAGTACCCGCAATCAAACCATGAGGCCCATGGTATTTCTCATGGATATCCAGATACCAGTTACTTCCGCCCGCCTTCTGTCCGATAAGGGCTTTCATGCTGTCATAGGTACGGTTCTTACGCCATTTGTCAAGCACATGCAGCTCTTCTAAGCGTTTAATGCCATACATGTCAAAAAACGTAAGCGCCGCCGGAATATCGCCGCCGGACTCCGTCTCATGCACCTCTATATTAGCCAATGTCCTGGCAAGCCTTTCAAGCTGTGCGTTGTCAATTCTGTCAAAAGCAATCGCTTTGCGTTCCTCGACACCGTCTTCCACATCGTACATACCCCTGAAATTCCCGTCATTTTGAATGACAAACCCACACTCGTTAGGAAGGTTCTCATAGGCGTCCGTCAGAAAGACCGTGGTGATATCCCTGTTATTTTCATTGATAATATACTTGGTAATCAATTCTCCCTCTAACAGTTCCGGGTTAGACAGGAAAAGGATAAACTGCGGCGTAGGAAGCTTCTCTTTCCTGGCCGACAGTGTGGGCCTGTTCTCCGCCCTCGTCCGCAGGACTTTCGTAATCTCATACAGCACGTCCCCGGCTTCCACCCGGTTCTTTGCGATATATCTGCTCTTCTTATCCTCCGACCATACATGGGGGAACCACTTCATATAAGCCCAGTCGTCCGCATCGTCTTCCCCTTCATCATAGAGGAATGCCATTTTTACATCCGTATAACAGTTGGAGGCCGCAATCTGCGCCACTATATTGTGCATAATGTCAACCGCGCCCTTCTTCTTGGCGCCGCCCACCAGACCTATCATCCTGTGTTCCATCAGGTCGGCGCAAATCGGCACATTATGTAAGTAACGGAAAGTCTGCTGTATGATGGAAGGTTTCTCCGCCAGGGAATCGCTTATCAGGCTGAAACGCTCCTTTGGAATATTGATAGGCGCCTGGAAGGGCATGTCTCCCGTACCCACCCGGTAACTCAGATAATCCTCATGATTTACATTCCGGTTCCATAAGAAAGCATTCCTGTCGTCAAACTTGCAGCACGCTTCCGCGGAAAAGTACATCGCATGCAGGCTGTTGCTGTTCTTCTCATATTTTTCCTTAATCTGGACAGAGCATTTATCCAGGTACTGTTCATAAGCTTCAAACCTGTGCTGTTCCGCCTCTATGTTTTTCTTTTTCTCCGCCTTCATGTTCACCAAGGCCCATACAGTACCGATGAGCGCCGAGGAAACAGCCGTTACAAGCCCTGTATACATAAACATGCTGCCTCCGCCTCCGTTGGCATTGGCGCCAAAAATAGACATGGCGCAGCCAAGCAGCATAGGAAGCGCCATCGTCAGGGACGGCCCAATGAGCATACCGATTGACCTCGGTTCCATCATCTGAGGCTGCGGCGGCCCTTCAATCTCAATCACCTCATTATCCAGTTTATAAATCTGTCTGGGAGAACGGTGGTAAAGTGTCTTTTTCTGGGAAACCCGGGAAGGCGGCGTAGTAGTCTCCTGCAGGACGCCGCCCAGATACTGCTGCAGCTTCGACTGGTTTACATGGAATTTCTCGGTCTGGGAATTGACAGCCAGAATGTCGCCTAAATATACGAGGCATAGTCCGAATATGTTGACGCAGTCGCCGAACTGTAACGGCTTAGAGCCGACAATCCTCTTGGAACCGACAAATACGCCGTTTGCGCTTCTGTCCTCGATAACGCACTGGGCGCCTGACTTGCGTAAGACGGCATGTTCCCTGGAAACCAGTTTTCTTGTGTCATATACGATATCATTGGTTTCATTTTTTCCAATAGAAATCATTCCGCCGTTTTGCAGATTCCGGATATCATATTTCTCGAAAACCTTGAAAGAGCTTTCCGTCTCATCCACCATAATGGAAATCCGCTCTCTGTTGGGCAGCATGACAGTCAAAAGGTCGCCGTTCTTCAAGTCAACGCCAAAATAATCCTGATGGCTCATCGTATCCTCGACACGGTAGCTGTCGGAACCAAGGAAATGCCATCCGTTCTCGATTACCTCCATATGCAGTTCGATATCCTTGCCCAATGAAAAAATATCATTGTCCAAAATAATCGAATGCTCTGAGTTATTAATCGCCGGAAGCAAAAACTCCTGAAAAGCCTTCGTAGTATGTACAGAAAGAATAATGCTCATGTTACCGTCCCCCGTAAGAAAATCTTTAGTCTATTTATGCAGTCTGTGCGCCAAGTGTGCCATTTAATAAAAGGAAATATAAACCCCATACTGTCCGTCCGTCTCATCACTCCAATGGATTGGCCCAATTACTTCCTTCACCATCACGCCATAGCTGCCGTTACTGTAGAAATCTCCGAAAACATCATAAGTACTAATGTGCTCATATCCGGCCTCCGTTAAAATCTCTATGTATGCATCGCGCTTCTCAGCCGCAGCATCCTCATCCGTCTCCAGGGCATATGCTGCATAGTAATGCATATCCTTCTCACCGCACTGTGCCGCAAAAATATCGTCCTCGCCATCATGCGTCTCTTCGTTGAACTTGGTCTTTATTTTAAAAACCTCTGACAACGTGACGCCATCCACAGCGCTCTCCATCCCTGCAATGCCCATCTGGGACATTATCTCCTGGTATTGCTTATTATTAATGTTCTTCGCGCCGTCCCCGCACCCGGTAAGCGCCGCGGTTAACACAATGATAAGCGTAATTGATACTAATTTCTTCATTTTATAATTTTACCCCTCCTATATCAATTTTATCTAAGCGGCCTTACGCCACATCAATCTGGTTCCACACTGTTACAGTATAGCATATAAACATCCTAAAATCTTTTAACCTGATAAATAACCTGCTAAATGGGACAGAATGCAGTTTAAAAATCCCCCTTCCCCCTGGTCCCTTAATGCTGCCCGCTGCCTTACACGATGATTTTCTTCCCGCACCACTAGTACCAAGGCCGTCACGTTATCCTTGCCCCCATGCCGCAAAGCCACCGAAACCAGAACGTCAGCCATGTTTTCCGCATGTTCCCATTCGCCAAGTATTGTCTCTATCTCCTCGTCTGAGAGCATGTCCGTCAGTCCATCGCTGCACAGTAGGAAGACGTCCCCCGGCTGCATATCAACTACCGGGCTAAAATAAGGCTCAATCATAAACTCCTCCGGAAAAATGCCAAGATGTTGGGTCAGCCTGTGGCGGTTCATGCTGCGCCTGGCCTCCTCCGGTGTCAGAATACCAAGCTCCACCATTTTCCTGGCTTCACTGTGGTCTACCGACAATTGGCGAAGAACCCCTCCCCGCATAAGATAGCATCTGCTGTCGCCCACGTTGCAGCTTATCGCACGCCCTTCATCCAGGTACAGCACTGACGCCGTGGCTCCCATGCGGATGCCGTCCCTCTTCATCTTCTGGCAGATTTCTTCATTGACAGACTGTATCTGTCTCTGTGCTTCTTTCTCCACCTCATCCAGTCTGCATGGCACAAACGCCGTCGCCGCCATCAGAGAAGCGGCCTCTCCTGCCTCTTCCCCTCCCATGCCGTCGAATACGCCCACTGCCGCCTGTCCCAAAACGATAGTATCGGTATCATATTGCAGGTTTACATCCGTATTTTGACGGTATTTTCCAAATAAACAATAATTGTCCTCGTTGTTGGAGCGGACTCTCCCTACATGGGTTAAAGCCGCCCCTTCGATATGTAATCCCATTGTGTCCCCCTCTTGTATGATATGGATTCATACTAACCCCTATTTCTGAGCAGTTTACTGCGATGACACGTGATGACTGTGTAAGCTAAATCCTTGTGTATACAGCCCCGATGAAAGCTTAACCTTACAAGTCCAGCTTCATATAAATCGAAGTACCCATAGGACTGTCATTATAGCTTGGTATCTCATAGAAGCCATATTCCCTGTACATACAAATTGCACTCTGTAAAAAAGGTAACGTGTCAAGCAGCATATAGGAATACCCTATTTCTTTAGCGTCTTCTATAATCTTCCGCACAAGCTCGTTGCCTATATGTTTCCCCCGAAATTCCGGCTTTACATACAGACGCTTCATCTCGCATTCCTCCTCATTCATTTTCCTTAAGCCGATACAACCCGCAAGTTTACCGTCGCAGTATGCCACATACAACCGTCCCCACGGAAGTCCGTATTTTACCTCCAAGTGCTCCAGTTCCTCATCATAATTCTGTATATCCAGATATTCCTTAAACCTGGCGTCTCCTGCAATTAACATATCCGTATATTCGGAGAACAATGCCGCCACTTCCTGTGGAAGGCCGTAAGCTAACTGTATCCGAATGCCATATTCTGGTTCTTTCATACTAACCTCCATACCCTTCTCTCATTCTTGCTAACGTATTCCTGGAATCGCTTTATTCCTGCTTTTGTGAATACACGCTGCGTATTTTCTTTAAATTTGTATACAATTAACATAAAATTTGATTGAATTATATCACATTCTGTAGATAAAACACTATAGGCTATGGCGTACTTTCCAAATTAATGCAATTGGCCCTTGTAAAAGTTTCATAGAGAACCTATAATAAATCTACATTGCACAAACCACATCAAAAAGTCCCCAATTACAAAACCCAAACCACACCCTCAAAAAGAACGGACAGATTTCCAACAGCAAAGTGCATGACAGCAGCAGCAAGCTTATCTTTGGGAACGCTGAACTATGCTCCCAGTTCCTGCGCAACTACATGGACATGCCTGCCCTGAAGCATGTCAGGGCGCAGGATATCGAGGACGTCACGGACAGGTACATCCCCATGTTCACACAGGAAAGGAACTCCGATACGGTAAAACGTATAAACCTGCCCGGAAAACATACATTATTTTTTATCTCCCTGATTGAACATAAAACCAAAGTGGATTATAATGTAAGCATGCAGCTTCTGCGCTATATGGTCTATATATGGGAAGATTACGAACATGAAATGGAGAAGCAGAAGAAGGGAATCAGCAGGACGAACTGTCCTTATTGATGCTGATTAACCGATTGCAGGATACGGCAACCTTCCGGGAGTTAAAATTACCGGAGGACTATATCAAAAACCTGTCGGAGAACTCCACGGATGAGTTACTGGAAATCATCGCAAGAGTGACGGCGTCAATGTTACGGCACCTGAACCTACCGGAGGATGAGGTGGCGGAGTTTACGGGACAGGTAAAGGAGCGAAAAATGGCTGAACTATTTGAGAATTTCAAGGATGTGGACATACCTGCTTTACGTAAGAAAGCGAGGGCGGAGGGACATGCAGAAGGGCTCGCTGAAGGCCATACTGAGGGTGAAGCCCGTTTTGCGAAGTTAGCTCAGGCTTTATTGAATGCCGGCCGCTTAGAAGATTTTACAAAATCTCTTACGGACATAAAATACCGCCAGGAACTATATATGCAAAACAATATATAATCTGCGTTATTGTTCTAATTATATGTACTGGTAAATTGAAAAGGCTGTTGGAAAATATGTAATTACCACTTTCCAACAACCTTTTCTACACTATCTGCCGTCCACAAAACAATATCAATCACATAATCCCCAACTGCCTCATAATCGTCCTCACGCTTCCCCGATACGTACCGTACACCACTGCCCCAATCAACGCCACAATCCCCAACGTGGCAAGAAGCCCGATTGCCTCATAAGCCGTAACTTTTCCGTCGTTCGCATAGAGGAGAAGCGCATACATCAGATACATAGCCCCGGTGCCGACGGTGGCAGGCACTTTAAAAACATTGCCGCACTGGAGACGCACCTCTTTTGACAAGAAGGCCGGAGTGGCTCCTAACTTCTTTAAATCATCGAAAATATAGCGGTTATTCAGCACAATTGTCTGGCATCTCGTATAGCAGACGACAAGGGAAGTCACAAGACACACAATAAAAATAAACAGAAACATCATATACAGCACACCCATCAGGCATAAATGCTCATTAATAAGCAGAATCCGGAAACTGGGGCTGTACGCCCAAAAAAGCTTAAAACTCATATTATCTGTATCGTTGTAACTGATTTGCCATTCTTCCTCTATCTCATATGTTTCTCCTCTTTCCTCCGCTACTATTTTGCTTACCTTGTTATAAAAATACGCATGTTCACAACTTTCATCGAAAGAAGAGACAAACAAGTCATAAAATGCATCCGCAAACTGATAGGAATCCCGGCCATCCGCATTAAACTGTACGATATGCCCTCTCCATTCATCCGTCAGCCCCTCTGCAATCTTCTCATATTCGTCATTGTCAAGAACATAATAGCCTATCTCATTTGACAACAAATCATAGTGTAAATACCCGGCAAATTCTGTGTCAAGACATTCCCTGGTCACCATATTGGTCAGGTTTCTAGCGCTCTCATCCGTCCAGATACTGGATTCCTGCGTATCTGTAACATACAGGTAAGTTCCCGGTGACACGTCCGTCTCCTGCCCTGTCAACGTAAAATAGGCGTCCTCTGAAAGTATTCTCGCCTCACTCTGTATAGGATGGTATTCAACGTGGAATTTCTTCCCTTCATCACTGACCTGCACATTTCCATCAACTCCCAGGCTAATGTACTCACATCCATTCCAATCTTTCAATGAAAGGCCGTATTTGTCCGCCAATTCCCTCACTGTCTCCTCGCCCGGCACTTTCTGGTCCGCCGGATATTGATAGAAGTAATCGTACGGGTAACTCTCATAACGAAAGACAGAAGTAAGCCCCACCGTCGGCAGATAAAATATGGCAAATGCGCCACCCGCGATTAAAACCGTGACGACAAGCATATTGTTGACTGTCTGTTTTGCCTGGAACTTCATCATGCCCCGGGAAACTATATTCTTATAAGGATTTTTCTTATTCCTTCCCCATCCGTACACAACCGTATAAAGCATCACCATATACACGCCTACAAACACAGGTGCATAAAGCACTGACAGCCATGAAGGCGGATACGCGCTGAATAATGTCATCCATGCAAGCGGCGCATAATAGCCTGTCACCGCACCGGCAAATATCAGCAAAAAACCTGCCGGGCCACACCATCTGCCTAATTCCTTGACGGGTTCGTTGATATGCTCCTCACGGATAACTTCCATAATATTTGTCTTTTTTAAATACCGCCACGCAAACAGACAGGCCAGCCCCACCACCAACAGGAAAAAAGCCGCCGATACAAAAAGGCACCTGAAATCCAAATCCAACACCATCTGTGAACTGTCCACCAAAACCAGGCGAAAGGTTCCCCACACCACCCATACAAAGGGAAATCCCGCCACAATCCCTAAAACCGCGGAGAAACTGCTTAAAACAAGCACTTCCCGGAACAATCCCGGACGCAGCCGTTTCCTGGACGCCCCTATCGCCATCAAAATCCCCAACTGCTTTGATTTATGACGAAAAAAAAGCCGCGCTGCATATATTGTAAAAACAACGCATCCCACCAGAGTCATCACGAAGATACCATACATCTGTTTCCGGCTGTCGCCGCCTTTCGGGAAGACTGTCTGTACGGTTCTGGAAAACATGAGCGTGGAATATGCTGAGATAATCATCAGTGCAATAAAGTTGCAAAACAGATAAAGTCTGGCGTGTTTCCGGTCGGCTTTCTGTAATTTCTTCTCTATCGCCCTCATTGTCAATGTCTGTGTCATAATATCCTCCATAGCCATTTCCCCCTTTTTATGCACTCATTTCCTTAATCACATCAAGCAGTCTGTCCTGGAACTCTCCACGGCTGCCATGATTCTCAAGCTGCCTGTAAAGCGTGCCGTCTTTTAACAAAATTACCCGGTCACAGAAAGACGCCGCGAAACTGTCGTGGGTCACCATAAAAATCGTCGCGCTCATTTTTGTCTTCGCTTCTATAAAAGTCTCAATAACCGCCCGGCTTGACTTGGAATCCAGATTTCCCGTCGGTTCATCCGCAAGGATAACCATGGGATTGTTTATCAGGCTGCGTGCCACCGCCGCTCTCTGTTTCTCCCCACCGGAAATCTCGGCAGGGTATTTGTTCAAAATATGTCCTATACCGAACATAGCCACCAGTCTATCGACAAGTTCTTCCGCGTCTTTTCCCACTTTGCCCTGTATAATACGGGGAATCAGGATATTCTCACGGATTGTAAGCCCGTCTAACAGCATGAAATCCTGAAATACAAACCCCAGCTTCGTGTTCCTGATTTTTGCTAACGTGTCTTCATCCTGCCCCGCAAGTTTCGTGCCGCCCACCATGATGCTTCCCTGGTCAAAAGGGATGTAGCAGGAAATACAGTTCAAGAGCGTCGTTTTGCCGGAACCCGAAGGCCCCATTACGGCAACAAACTCCCCCTGCGCTACATGGAAGTCAATCCCTTTCAGGACTTGGTACTTGGTTTTGCCCACTTCATAAGATTTAAAAAGATTCTTTACATACAACATATTTTTACCTGCCTTTCCTAAAAGTAAATTGGCTGCGCCAATTAACTTTTCGAGATTCGCTTCGCGAACTCTGTTTCCTTTTATTCTTTTCTGTTTCGCCAATTAACTTTTGTCACAACATATCACAAACGAAAAACCCGGCACGGCGGTATGTAAAAAACAGCGGCATGGATGTAAAGTTTGCAGACGCCATGCAAAATTTGTAAAGTTTAGGCATCTCGGATGTAAAGTTTGGGACGGCAGGAAAAACAACCTTAAAACATGAAAAAGAAAATATGGTAAACTATAGTCTAAGAAGAATGGACGAAAGGCGGAATATTTATGCTGCGGATTGCGCTGTGCGATGACGAGGCGGATGCAAGGGATGCGCTTTATATACAATTAGAAAAAATATTGGATGAGGAGACCGAGAAGGTGGTGTATGAATTTTCTTCCGGCTCCAATGCCGTCTCATGGCTTGAGAAACATCCGGGTGAGATTGACCTGATTTTCCTGGATATGGAGATGAAGGGATTAAACGGTATGGACACCGCGGAAAAAATCCGGCAATCCGACGAACATATTATCATTGTTTTCGTCACCGGATATGCGGATTATGTCTTCGACGGCTACCGTGTGGGCGCGCTTGACTATATCATGAAACCGGTAGGAGAAGAAAAACTCCTGCAGCTCCTCAGACGGGTGCGCACAAAATTAAGGACAGAAGATGTACAGGCTTTCATCGTAAAAAATATGGATGGCACATGGCGTTTTAAATTGCAAGACATTCTGTATTTCTACTCAGACAGGCGACGCGTTATTCTTGTCACAAACCACGGCGAATATCCTTTCTATGCGAAATTGGATGAGGTGGAGGCACGGCTTGCCTCCAGGTTTGTCAGAATCCACCAACGCTATCTCATTAATCCGTTGAACGTCGATTACCTTGGGGGCGAATCTATTCTGATGGGCACGGCGCAGCTTCCGTGCAGCAAACGCTACCGGGAAACGGCTGTCAGCCGGATTGCCAGGGTTATGATGGAGGATAGTTTACAATGAACCAATTTCTTTACCGTATTTACTGGCTCTGCTCCTGCCTTTTATCTGGTTGGCTCATCATGCTGTCGATGAAACACTTCATAACGATAAAACAGAAACCGTGGAAAAAATGTCTGATGCTGTGTGGGTGCGCCGTTTTAAGCACTATGGTAATTTTCATAGGGGATTCTTTTAATATCCTCGCCACTATCCCCTGTTTCCTTGCTATCATTTTGATTGCCTGCGAAGGTACGAAGTGGCAGAAGATTACGGTTGGAACTATGTACGCCAACACCGTTCTGGCCTTCAACGCGCTGCGGGATAATTTCCTGAAACCCCTGCTCAGTATGATGAATCCCGAAGAATATTACGGAAACGTATGCCCTTATAAGGAGATTCATGCGACGTCCCCCTATTCTTATCCGCTGTATGCGCTGTTTTCATCATACACCTTCACGCTCCTTTTTGCCCTGGTTCTGTATGTCGGCGTGAAAAAATTCGCACCGGCAAAAGATTACTCGCTGTCCGACAGCCTATGGAAACTGCTTCTTTTGCTTACGGCAACGCCCTTCGGCATAATACTGAGTACGGTCACATTATATTCAGGCATGGACAAATACCCTGTCTGGTTTTTCCATCCGCCATTCGACTACCTGATTCTTCTAGTAATCGCGCTGATGTCCTTTATCAGCCTTCTCTGGTGCACTACGGTCCTGGCGAAACAGCAACAGTTGGAACAGCAGAATATATTCATGGAAATCAACCGCAAATATTATGAAACAATGGAACAGCAGCACGCCGAAATCCGGCGCCTGAAGCATGACCTTGCCAACCATATGCAGGTATTGTCCGCACTGCCGGAACAACAACGGGATTCTTATATTAAAAATCTGGCAGAGCATACGGCCGCCATGCATTCCCTGTCTTACTGCGGGGATGCCACAGTCAATGCGGTATTATCTGTAAAAAAACCACTCATAGAACAGCATGGCATCCGGATGGAATTGTCCCTGGATATTCCACAGGAACTGCCCTTCGACAAGACGGATATCTGCGCGCTCTACGCCAACGCATTGGACAATGCAGTGGAAGCGTGTATGAAACTGGAGAAAAAAGAAAGAACAATTTCCCTGAAAAGCAAAGCGCAGAAGGGATTATTCTGCCTGGAAGTCAGCAATCCCGTACCGGACAATATCAAAATTTTACCTGTCCGGCCGCACAATGACGGTTCAAAATATGATGCTTATGTCAATATACCTTCCACTTCTAAGACAGATAAAACAAACCACGGTTTCGGACTGAAAAGCATCCGCGAAACCGTGGTCAGATATCATGGCAATATGGAATTAAAAACAGAAAGCGGTATCTTTGATTTATTTCTTTATATCCCGCTCTGATATTTTCTACTCAGTCAGTGCCCTTCTTGCCAGTTCCAGACAGCCCATAATACCCTGGTCGTCATGCAGGCTGGCGGGTACGATATAGTGGTCTATATCCTTCAACTCGTCCGCCTGGACATAATCGTTAAGCATCTCCAACACTTTTGTCCGAATGAGCGGGAAAAGCTGTTCCTGATGCATCACGCCGCCGCCTAAGATAATCATCTCCGGTGACAGTGTAAGGATATATCCTACAAGCGCCTGGGCAATATAATCCGCCTCCAAATCCCATACTTCCGGTCTGTCGGTAAGCTCAACCGCTTTCTTGCCCCACCGCTCTTCGATAGCAGGCCCTGCTGTCATTCCTTCTAGGCAAGTCTTGTGGTATGGGCATTTCCCCTCGTAATTGTCATCGCTTCTCTTCCGAATCAGCACGTGTCCTGCCTCCGGGTGGAGCATTCCGTGGAGAAGTTTCCCTTCTATGTAGATACCACCGCCCACGCCAGTGCCAATGGTAAGGTAAATCACACAGTTCTTCCCCTTAGCCTGCCCAAATGTCACCTCTCCAAGGACCGAACCGTTTACGTCCGTGTCAAAACCAATCGGGCAGTGCAACGCATCCTCGAAATCCTTCACAATATTATAATCTCTCCACGCAATCTTCGGCGTAGAGGTAATGCTGCCGTAATTGGACGCTTTCTTGTCCAGTTCAATGGGTCCAAAGCAGGCAATGCCAAGCGCCTCAACCCCGCGCTCCTTGAAATATTCAACCAGTTTCGGCATGGTAATCTCCGGCGTCTCCGTCGGTATAGATACCTGCTCGAAAATTTTTCCTGTCTCATCTCCTATGGCGCACACCATCTTCGTGCCGCCCGCTTCTAACGCTCCAAGTCTCATAAGCCTTCTCTCCTTTTTTATTAGAGTACATGATTCCCACGGACCACCCATCAAAACTTAATCCCAGGCATCCATATTCCTATTATATATAAACTTCCACTCATCCTGCAATAGTGTCCGCATTTTTTATCAAAAAAGTAAATTTACTTCGCAAATTAACTTTTGGATAAACGGACTACTTTCCTGTCCGTAATCTTGTCGCCATCCGCAATCCGCCCGCATAGAAGAGGGGAGTCTGCATCAAACGCCATATAATTTTTCCGCACCTGTTTCTGGCTGACATTGGCGTAACAATATTTGCACCCATTTGGGCAAGTATGGTAAGCGCCTACCTCAATGCTTTCCACACAGCCGCAGGCCGCTCTCTGGTTCTTGTCTTTGTAAGCCTCAATGGCATACCCTGTGATTTCCTCAATGAAAGTTCTGTCAATGCAACTGCTATGGCCTATGCCGCAATCCGCCAAATCCAGTTCCTCGGCGCAGGATACTATTTCCATACCGTTTCTCCTGGCTATGGAACCTAACCTCCCTGCAAATTTTTTCAAGCCATCCATGCCATCGCCGGAAACCTCGCAACTTTCATTTTCTGCCTGATTATCAGAAATATCCCATCCGCACAAAACATTCCGCCTGACGCCTAAAGCTTTCAGCACGGCCCTATTTTTGGCATAAGCGTCCACAAAACTAATCACACACCTTTTCGTATATCCCGACAATGCTTCCGCAATCTGTTCAAATGCCCGTATATGATAATCTTCCGTGTAAATATCATTAAATAGAATCGGGTCGTAACGCCAGACAACCCGGCTGCTGCCTATCCGGTCTGATAGTCTCTGGAAAACAGGTATCATATGATTTTTCTTATGGGGCACATTGGGTTCCATATCCCGCCCGTATCCTGTCAGCGTAAACTGAAAGTAATAGGCATAATCATCCAGTTCATGTAATCTGGCAAACATCGGCTCCGGATTCTTCGTCCAGAAGACAATACAATCCACCAGGTCGGGCGATAACGCAATCCTGCTGACCTGATGAGGATTCATCGGATTCTTTACATAAAGAAAGCCTTCTTTTATTCTGTTGTAGAACCAATCCGAATAGTAATTAGGGATATCGGTTCTGCGGCTTACGCTTAAAATCATTACAGGTTCCTCTCGGCACTCACAGGTTTGGTATATCTGTTCATTATTCTAATTTCTAATGTATTGATTTTCTCTAAGCCAGGCTACCGAACGGCGCAGTGCGTCCACAGTCTTCGTCTCCACCACACAGCGGCATCCACATTCCTGTGCAATACCGATTCTCTGTCGCAAATCTATCTCGCCCGTTCCCAAAGTCTGATGATTCTTGTTCCCCAAACCGTCATGAATATGGAAATGAAACAGCCTGTCCTTATGTTCCATCAAAAACGGTTCATCCACGTTAGCGGATGTATGGGAGTGCCCAATGTCCCACGTCAAGGCAAATAATTCACTCTGCAAAAGATATTCTATGGCTTCCTTTTCGTAACTTTGGAAGCCGTCTGTGTTTTCGATAGAAATTTTAATTCCCGTACCGCTTGCCACCTTCTCACACATTTTCAAAAATCTATGTACAGACGCCATATACTCTTCCCGGTATTCCTGAAATAACTTTACTTTCCTGTCAGGCAGCGTGACAGATATCCCGTGGTTCATATGCATATTTAAAAGCGGCGCATTGATTTTCCTCGCCACGTCAAGCGTCCTTTCGGCAGTGTCCATATATGCATCGGCCACCAGAGGATTAAAATCGCATACATTAAAATTTTCGTCGAGATGAATTGTGAAATAAATATCATTCTTTTTTGCCAATTCGATGAAGTATTCCGTCTCCTCTAACCGGGGAATCTGATACAGTGGAAAATTCATGTTTAGTTCTATAAACTGCAAATGCAGCTCCTTGCATAAAGCGATTGTCTCTTCCAGATTCTTGTTCTCGATTAATGTTGGCATGCCGAAGTCCATGGTATTTCCCCCTTTACTACAAACAAAAAAATAATACTTAGTTATCCCTCGCATCGAGAGCTTTATTATATCATATCTTACTCTATTCCACCACAAGCGCCTAAGCCAGCAGTTTTACAAACAGGTTACTTTACTATATAATATTCAAATAATCTTAAGGATACAAACATATAAACTCTATATACTACCAAAATTAGGAGGAATCCCACATGAATACCCAAATCATTAAATCCTACCGCAGCCAGGACTGCTTACGCCATAGCTTCAATGCTCTTGCAGAGAAAACCTTCGACGGACTTCATTTCGAATCATGGTATCAGAATGGTTACTGGGGCGACGCTTATAATCCCCATTCAATTACCGTGGATGGTGAAATTGTTGCCAATGTCTCCGTGAACTTTATTGATTTTGTGTGGAACGGACATAAGAAACACTTGATTCAGCTAGGCACTGTCATGACGGAGGAACGATTCCGCCGCCAGGGTCTGATTCGCCGCATTATGCAGGAAATTGACTCGGAATACAGCCACAGGGCTGACGGTATCTATCTCTTTGCAAATGATAGCGTCCTAGATTTCTATCCGCAATTTGGTTTCAGGAAAGCTATGGAATACCGTTACACAAAGCCCATTTCTACTTCCCAAAGCCGCAGCGTTGTCCAGGTTCCAATGAACAAAAAAGAAGATTGGCAAATACTGGAATCCGCCATGCGTCAAAGCGTATCTTACAGCCGTTTAGACATGACCGGAAATAACAACCTGATTATGTTTTATATTACCGGATTTATGCAAGACTGCGTTTACTATGATAAACGCCACGATTCCTATATCATTGCAGAAACCGATGCGGATACCCTCACTGTCCATAATATTTTCTCCAAAGAAAAATATCCTCTGGATGATATCCTTGCAGCGTTTGGCCCGGAAACCAGGCAAGTGGTATTAGGATTTACACCAATCGATACAGAAGGCTATACCGTATCCCCATTCAGAGAAGAAGACTGTACACTGTTTGTCAAAGGAGCGGTTTTCGATTGCTTCGAACAAGACCGCCTGATTTTCCCCACACTGTCCCATGCATAGTGGTACGCTAAGCCTTGAAGGAGTCTGCTTATGATATGGAATGCCCGAAACGGCAAGGTAAAAATAGGTAATGCCCACATGGACTATGTTACTTTTGGAAAGGGTAACAAGAACCTGGTCATGCTTCCAGGACTGGGCGACGGGCTGACTACCGTAAAGGGAATGGCGTTTCCCCTTGCCATTACATACAACATATATGCCACCGATTACAAAGTATATATATTCAGCAGAAAAAATGAGTTGGAGAAAGGCTTCTCTACAAGAGAGATGGCAAAAGACCAGGCCGCCGCCATGGCTGTTTTAGGCATATCGCGCGCCGACGTCATAGGCATTTCCCAGGGCGGCATGATTGCCCAATATCTTGCCATTGACCATCCCGACTGCGTCCATAAATTAGTTCTTGCCCTTACTTCATCCAGACCAAATGAAACCATCCGCTCCACTGTAACTGCCTGGATACAAATGGCGTCCCAAGGAGATTATAGGAATCTGATGATTGATACAACCGAGAAATCTTACTCGCAAAAAGCTATAAGAAAGTATCGTATTCTCTACCCAATCCTTGGCCGAATTGGAAAGCCCCGAAATTTTGACCGTTTTCTGATACAAGCCCGTTCCTGTCTGAATCATAATGCCTACGCCGATTTATCTAAAATATCCTGTCCTGTCTTGATTATCGGCGGCCGAGATGATAAAATTGTCGGAATGAAATCTTCTTATGAATTAGCCGAACAAATCAAAAATTGTACCTTGTATATATACGAAAACTTCGGTCATGCCGCCTATGAAGAGGCGGAAGATTTCAACAAACGTATTCTTCAGTTTCTGAAAGACAGATAAAACAGGAGGACTACCTATGACTGAAAGGGAGAAAATGTTAGCCGGACAGCTCTACGACTGCGGCGACGAAGAATTGATTACCCAATGGCACAAAGCCAAGAATTTAATCCGGGACTACAATATGACAGATTCAGATAATGCCAAAGAAAAAGACCGCATTCTGACCGAACTGCTCGGCGGACGCGGCGTGAACTTATGGATTACCGCGCCGTTCTATGCCGATTACGGAAATAATATTTATTTCGGTAATAACTGCGAAGTAAATATGAACTGTACTTTCCTCGATGATAATAGAATCGTAATCGGAAACAATGCGCTTATCGCGCCTAATGTACAGATATACACTGCATTTCATCCCACCAATGCCACGGAGCGGTTCGGAGCGCCCAAAGAAGACGGCTCTTTTGAATTTTGTAAAACCCAGACGGCTCCTGTTATCATCGGAGACAATGTATGGATTGGCGGCGGCGCGATTATTATGCCTGGCGTTACCATAGGAAATAATGTGGTCATCGGGGCCGGGAGCGTTGTGACGAAAGATATCCCCGATAATATGGTCGCTTACGGAAATCCTTGTTGTATTATCCGGGAAAACAACTAAACTGCCTCATACCCTAGATACAAAATTTTCTTTACATAGTTGTAAAAACATTTGTAACAACGGCTTTCCCGATATGCTTTTATAGTACGCGCCGTAGGACATCGGCTCTATTCCCTGAATGGGAATAGAGCGCAGCGCCGGGTCATTACCTACAAGTAACCCGGGAACGACGGCCACTCCGAATCCGGCTTTTACAAGCAAAATCCCGGCATTAAAAGTATCACAGAACAATATATCCGTCATTGCTCTGTTTTTTATGAACCCATGTTGGATATCTCTAAATTTACTTGGACATCTCTGGAGCGCAGCCAAAGCAATCCGCTCTCCCGCTAAATCTTCCCTGGTTAAATATTGTTTCGCCGTCAAAGGATGCCCTACAGGCAAGACCGCTACCACCGGGTCTTTTATCAATTCCCTATACTCCCCATAACTTTCTTTCTCATCTTTTTCCTGGAAAGCAATGATAACATCCACCATCTCCTCAACCAGAAACTTATATAAATGTTGGAATGGAACTACCTGAAACACCGGATGCAATAAAGGATATTTGTCCGCCATTTTGCGAAGTACGCCTGCAAACATCCCCAGTTCGTCATATGTATGGCTGCCAATGCAAAAATGAATCCTCCCTCCATCAATATGCTCCTGGAATTTTTTCTTCGTAAAGTGCATCATGTCAAGAATACGGCGCGCATCATCCAAAAAAGCGTATCCCTCCGGCGTCATCTGCACCATACGCGTCGTGCGCCTGAAAAGCTGTGTGTTCAGTTCTTCTTCAAGCCCCCGTATCTGTTGTGTAACCGCCGGCTGTGTGACATTAAGTTGATTGGCAGCTTTCGCAAAATTCAGTGTTTCCGCCACCGCCAGAAAACACTCCAATTGCATCGTCGTCATATCTATTCCCCTTTAATAAGTTTTTCTTATTAATTATAACAAATCCTTAATTCACGGACAAGACAAAAATAGATACAATAAATGTGGTTCACTTACTCTTCAGAAAGGAACGGTTAACAATATGAATAAAACAATTACCACAGCAAATCCTCTTGGAACAGAAAGTATAGGGAAACTGGCTGTCCGTTATGCAGTCCCAAGCGTCATCTCACTGGTCGTCAACTCTCTCTATAACATGGTCGACCAGGTATTTATTGGCCAGGGGGTAGGCTATCTGGGAAACGCCGCCACCAATATCATTATGCCGATGACGCTTATCCTAATGGCAGTGGCTATGATGTTCGGCAATGGCGCCTCCGCTTTTATGAGCCTGCACCTTGGAAAAAGCGAGCCGGAAAAAGCAGCAAGGGGCGTAGGAAATATGATTACCCTGACTATTGGCAGCGGTATATTTTTCCTTATTTTGTTTGAGATATTCCTAGAGCCTCTCTGCTGGCTTTTCGGCGCCAGAGGGGAAGTCACCTCCTATGCCATGGATTATGGGAGAATTATTGTCCTGGGCTTCCCGGTTTTCGTCATCGGCGTAGGATTCGGTAATATCATCCGCGCTGACGGACGCCCGAAAGCCAGTATGGCAGGTATGCTTATCGGCTGTGCCGCCAACATGATTCTTGACCCACTCTTTATTTTTGTATTCCACTGGGGTGTAAAAGGCGCGGCTTGGGCTACAATTATCGGACAATTTCTAAATGCGGCTTTTTACATAGTCTGCCTGTACCGTCTCCAGTCAGTCCATCCAAAGAGACGGGATTTTATTCCTGATAAGTCCACTGCCGGACGGATTATATCCCTTGGTATGTCCTCCTTTTTTACTCAGATTGCAGGAACCGTCGTGATTACCCTCCAAAACAATCTTTTGGTCAAATATGGGGCAAAGTCCGTCTACGGAGCCGATATCCCAATGGCAGCCCTGGGCATCACAATGAAAACAAGTCAGTTGATTACCAGTATAGCCATGGGAATCGTCTCCGGCGTCCAACCTATCCTAGGATACAATTACGGCAGCAGGCAATATGACAGAGTAAAACAAACTTTTAAGATTTCCCTTATGACCTGCACTGCCATTATGACTGCCGCTCTTATTGTTTTCCAAGTATTTCCGGAAACGATTATTAATTTGTTTGGACAAGAATCTGAACTCTATATGGAATTTGCAGTCAAGTGCTTCCGTATTTATCTTCTGGCCTGTTTCATGATTCCATTCGGTATGGTAATCGGTATTTTTTATCAGGCAATCGGCAAACCTGTGCCGTCTATGATACTGTCACTTTCCAGACAGGTCATCTTCCTGATTCCGGCCATGCTCATATTAAGCACGTTTATGGGAGTAGACGGCATTTTATGGGCCGGGCCGGTTTCCGATACATTGTCCGGTGTCATCTCATTAATTGTTCTCCGGACAGACTGGCGGAAAATATTTGCGTAAATATAAGATAACAGAACCACATCGCATCCATACAAATTACAAATTCAGGTTGGCGCGGTTTTACCTTTTCATGCTTTATTGCTCTTCATATAAAAGATAATTGCGCCGGCCGTAGCAACAAAAAGAACAATAATATGCAATGTAAGTCCCGGAAAAATATTCCACAGAAAATCATTTTCCCAAGAAATCTGCTCTATCAGCATAATCACTGCAAATGCAATCAGATAAATTGAGATACACCCTAAAATAATATGTTTCTTTTTTTCCTTCTTATGGATTGTATCTTCCAAACTCTTTTGTTGTTTCTCCAACATCTCTGTCTTGACCGATAAGATATCCATATCCGATGGTTTCAGCAGATAATCCGCCGAAATATGGAAAATATCGCATATGGCGATTATCTTATCCAGTTCCGGTACAGCCTGCCCGCTTTCCCATTTAGAAACTGACTGTCGGGAAACGCCTAATTGTTCCGCCAACTGTTCCTGTGTCAGACCGTTGGCTTTGCGCAAATTTAATAATTTTTCTGTAAGGTCCATATAAATCCTCCATTCCTACTCAGTAGCCATTTTTAATCTAATTCTCATTCCGAAGCGCTTTTGCGACAATGTGGCGATGCTTCACCAAACTGCAGTCGAAGCTCATTTATAGCGCTCCGGCATAGACACATGGCCTTTTCTGTATTTTTTACACGTACATCTTAACAATACCTATAGTTGCATTCAATCAATTTAAGCAGGAATATACGCAACCAATACGTGCATAATATAACATGACAATATATTTTTGCCATTTTATTTTTTATTTAGAAATACTTCATATTTCTGTAATTGATTATTTGTTCTATATGATATATAACATATATAAACAAAGAAACAACTAACAGAAACATCTAAAAACTAAAACCACAAAGCATAAATGATTAGAGAAAAGGAGTGACCATTATGTTAAGACCAGCATTATTTAACAACCGTACTTACAAACCTATGTTTTTCGACGATTCTTTTGACCAGATGTTTGACAATGCCTTCAAGAATTTCTGGGGAAATAACGAACTTGCCACTTTCGAGGCATTTAAGACAGATGTAATCGACCAGGGCGACAGTTATCTTTTACAGGCGGAACTGCCCGGATTCGATAAGTCCGACATCAACATTGATTTGAAAGACAACCTGCTCACCATCTCCGCTTCCCACAAGGACGAGAAAAATGAGGAGGACCAGAATAAGTATATCCGTAAGGAGCGTTATTACAGCTCTTATTCCAGAAGCTTCCGCGTGAATGACATAGAAGCCGGGGATATCGACGCATCTTACAATAACGGCATCCTGGAGGTTAAATTCCCGAAGAAAGAGCTTGCCGCTAAAGAGGAAGTGAAAAAAATCGAAGTAAAGTAGTGCCTTAAAGTAGTTCCTTACAGATAACGAAAAAACTGCCATAAAAATTGTGAACCGCCCCTGTCTGCCTGACAGTGGGCGGTTCACTGCTGTACTGCGACAGCCGCTTCGTTTCTCATATGAATTTTCAAATATGGAACCAGATTGTGGGATGTACAACAGGGAACAATCCGCATGGCATCATTTATCCCCTATATCACTCATATAAACATAACGCAATGCACGCTCTGCTCTTATCTGCATTCGAGGCTATACCCGCTCATCTGCACAAGCTCCAGAAATTCTTCTTTATATTCATCTTCCAAATCAATAGATTGCAATGCTTCCTCTACATGCCTTAGCGAGGCATTCTCAGGATATTTACTGTGGGACGCCAGAAGCCCGAACTCGGCCACCGCCGCCGCAAAGACAAAATCATCTGAGGGCCTGTTCTGATAAGATTCATATCCCACCGGATATTCCAGTAAATTACTCTTGTCACTGTTAGGTTTCTTATAACGGATGCTGAGCGTAAGCCATTCTTTCGCGGCGGAAAAATCTGCGACTTTGCCCTCTAATTCTTCCTGATACTGCTTGCTGTATTTCAGTTCCTCGATTTCTCCTCTTGTCAGGCTGTTGGCGGAATCTTTCAGCATAATCTCATAAAGCGCTGTTACACTGTGTCCCGCTCCGATTTCTCCCGCATCTTTCGTGTCATCGTCAAAATCTTCCTTTGCAAGCGCTCTGTTTTCATATCCTAACAGGCGGTAGCTTTCCACTACTGCAGGATTAAATTCCACCTGGAATTTTACATCCTTACATATTGTCAGAAGCGTGGACGACATCTCCTCCACCAATACCTTTTTTGCCTCTTGCAGACAATCAATATAAGCGTAGTTGCCATTTCCTTTATCTGCAAGCGTTTCCATTTTATTATCTTTGAGATTGCCTGTGCCAAATCCTAAAACCGACAGGAAAATGCCGGATTCTTTTTTTTCTCCAATCAGCTCCTCCAGTTCTTCCTCACTGGTAAGCCCAATGTTCAAATCGCCGTCCGTCGCCAAGATAATCCGGTTATTGCCGCCTACAATATAGTTCGCCTCGGCTATGCCGTATGCTGTCTCTATCCCTTTGCTCCCATATGTACCGCCGCCCGCCTCCAATGCATTCAAGGCTTTCTTAATTTTACCGGTTTCATCTCCTCTGACGCCGTCCAGTACGACTTCATCTTCTCCCGCATATGTCACGATGGATACCCTGTCTTTTTCCGTCAAGTTCTCCGCAAGCAGCCCGAATGACTCCTGTAATAACGGAAGCTTATCATCGGAAAACATAGAACCGGATACATCAAGCAAAAATACAAGATTGGAAGCCGGAGCGTGGGAATAATCGATATCTTCTGTTTTCAGCCCAATCATCAGAAGCTGCGCGTCCTCGTTCCATGGACATGTACTAATCTGTGTCGTAACACCGAAGGGCTCCTGCCCTTTTGGTTCTTTATAATCATAGGAAAAATAATTGAGCATCTCCTCGATTCTTGCAGCCCCGTCAGGAAGCATATCTATGTCATATCCATCCCGGATGAAACGGCGCAAATTGCTGTATGAAGCCGTATCCACGTCCGCCGCAAATGTAGACAATGGCTCCTTCATCACAGAAGAGAATCCTTTCTCCTCCCATTCGCTGTACTCTTCACCGGAAGAATCCTCCGGCTCCCAATCATAATCATAACAGGAACCCAGGTAACTATCATGGGGCGCCATAGATTTCTCTCTCCTGGCAGAATCGTCATATGCATCGTTTTTTACAGAAGGCATTGGAGCCTCGTCCGCCGCGGAAACACTGCTTTCATCCATACCGCCTTCACTGCCATTCCAATCCTGCGCCGGTGCGCTTGCTTCTCCATCTCCGCCTGCACTGTCTGCCCCTGCACTTTCCCCCGGAGACCCTGATTGTGCGCCGTCGCTTCCTATGGACTCGCTTTCCTCTGCATATCCGGGCTGTGTACTGTCCGATTTCTCCATGCCGCCGCATCCCGTCAACAGAATCGCTCCTGCCAGACTAACCGATAACCCTCTTAATAAATAATTTCTCTTTTTCATAATTTACCCTCCCCGCTACAGTATATTGCATTGTGTTTCTATACATAATACCTGTCGGGAGGATAAAAGGTTGCAAAATGATTTTATTTTTTATGACTCATCCAAATCCACCACCGTACCAAACACAGCGCACTCCTCAATTAACTCCTGAAAACTCTTTTGATTGTCCGGACGCTCAGATACGCTTTTCATATCCGCCCACTCGCTAAAATCACACAGATAAATATACAGCCTGGAAATATCATGCCCGGCAATCGCATACACCTCGCCGTCCATACCTGTCGCTAGCCTGATTTCCTCCCCGTCGGCGTCAAAGACCACCGCTGTCAATGCCTCCTTCGTTCCGCTAACATAGTTGAGCGTCATTTCTACCGCCGAAAGTTCTATGCTTTCAATCCCAATTCCTTTTTCATCCACTTCGTTAATTTCAATTATTCTTGCAGTCGTATCCTGCTGTACGATGGGCACTTTAAAATTCCACTCTCCATCCTGATACCAATGCTGATACTTATTCGGAAAACCAATCCACTCTCTCGGCAGGCTGTTCCGGTACTGTGTTATCTCTTCGTCCGACATCTGCGAGAGTTCTTCCTCGCTCTTCATCCCTTCCGGCCGCGTGGGATTTTTCAAAGTGCCTATAATCTGTGTAATTCCAAGTTCCATCTCAAACTGTGACGGAATATCATAATAATCCTCCCACTCTTCGGTAAATTCCGGGTATTCTTCACCCTTCGCGTCAGCCTCGTCCACCGCCTTATCATACCTTCTTGTATCTAAAGAAAGTTCTGAATAATCAATTCTCATAATTCCGATAAAAGTGTGGTCATCTTCGAATTTACCCTCTAATCTTCTCCTCGTTGCAATGGAATCTCCCGTTCGGAAAGAATAAGTCTCTTCCGTCTTCAAAGTCAAAAACTGCCCGCCGTTCTCCACATAAGCCGCCATTTCAGGAAAGGGCTCTTTGCTTACAATCCGGACACCGATAAAAAGCGCCTGGTTTGAAACATATTCCTGTTCTAAAGTAACCGTAAGCCCTTCCTCCTCCACGTGGTACAAAGAATCCTCTCCTTCATGCAAGACAGACGATTCTTCCTCGGGAAGATTCCCGAGAGGGAACACATCGGCTACCTTGGCAAATATCGTTCCAAGAATAGGAATCTCCCTTGCCATCACCGGATTCATGACACAGAAGAGAAAGGTCAGACATAAGACTGCTGCCGTACTGCCGCATGTAATCCATGCTTTTCTCCAAATTCTGCTTCTTTTCCTTGCCCTGATGATTTTATATGCCTCGTCAATCCTGGCATCGATAATATCGCTCTCCTCCAGTTCCGCTCCCAAAACATCATACAATATTTTATCTGCTTTATCTCTATGCATTCTAATCCTCCATTCGCGATTTCAATGACTTGTACTATAAATTCTTCGCTTACTTTTATAAATACTTCCATATCACTGTAACTGTTCGCGCAGCTGCTCCTTTCCACGATGCAGCCTGCTCTTGACCGTATTCTCCTTCATATCCAAAACAGCGGCAATTTCTTTCGTCGTAAACTGTTCTCCATAGTATAACTGGAAAATAGTACGGCTGTCCTCCGGCAGACTGAGAAGTAATTGCTTAAATTCCACATATGCCCTGCCATGGTCCATACTGCCTGCCTGTCCCGTCTCAAAATGGTCCGGAAAATGTACCGTTTTTTTATTCTGCCGCCACATTTTCGTACAGTGATTAATTAATATCCTCACAAGCCATGTCTTAAAATGCTCCCCTTTTTTCAGAGTATTTATATGCTCATAAGCTGACAAAATCGTATCTTGTATGGCGTCGGCAACATCCTCGTCATTACCCAGATACCCGTATGCGACTCTCCGCAATGTCATCCTACATTCTTCTATTAAGCAAATAAATGCCTCTGCATCTCCACGTTGTGCTTTTCTGACCAAAGTATCCATCATTTCCTCCAAAATAGTTTCCTACCGCGGTTTATAACTCGAACTCTTTCAACTTGTGCACATTAGATAAAGATGTGAGGCATTTAGTTGCATGATTTCCCACATATGAATTTAAAATTTACTCCTCGACATTCATTAGCAGCTCATATGCATCCTCCACAAATGCTTTCTTTTCTGTATACTGACTTGTCTCCCCTGTAATCACATACTTTTTCTTGTTTATATGCACGTAGGCGTACCACATTTCATCTTGCTCCTTGGACACATAAAACCGAAGCCCCCGCAGAATCACACACTCTGTATCGGCATTTCCATAAAAATCGGGGATTTCTTCTACCTCTTCAACAGAAAGAAATACATCCGCAAAACCCATTTCTTTATCCGTCGCATACTCATCCGCTCCTGCAGAACCTGCTTCGGTATTCGTCATGTTTTTCATGTTTTCCTCCATATCAGCCAAATCCGCTTCCTCATGGGGCATATCCGTATCTGTAACCGCCGAACCGCCCGCATCCTCCGCCATCTCGGTCTGTTCAGATGTCGTACATGTATCTCCTGTTTCTCCTTCCGCCATTGTTTCTCCTGCCATCGCCGAATCTGTCTGTGCGGAGTCAGATAGACCCATCCGGCTTCGCAGCACAATGGCTGACACATTCACAAACACAAAAAATACTGCCGCTGCTGCTATCGGAAATACCCACTTACGTGCATATGCCGAAGCTTTTTTCTGTGTCCGCTCTCTCTTTTTCTGCACTATATTGTTTTGCGCCGCGTCCTCCCTTTGTATCCGCGTTTCTTCTTCCTGCATCGCCAGTTTCGTTCTCTCAATCAAATATGCCGGCGCATGTATCTGTGAAGTTTTTTTTTGATATCGCTCCATCATAATTATGCTTTCCTTCTAATCTTTCCTAAATAATATCTGTACGGCTGCCATCAAGCATTTTTTTCAACATCCCACGCGCCCGCCGCATCTGCGACTTGACCGTACTCTCTTTCTGCTCAGTCAATTGCGCAATCTCTGCCACCGTCCGTTCTTCAAAATAGTATAAATGTATCACCACCCGATACTTTGGCGGAAGTTTCTGCATTGCCTCCCAAACCGGGTGTTCTTCGGGCAGTTCATAAACTCCGTTGTCTCCTGCCATCCGTTCCGGCGTATCTATATAATCCACGTTCTTATTCCAATACTGGCCATAATACTTCTTCGCGCAATTAATTGTCACCCGGATTAACCATGCCTTCACATGCTCCCATGATTCCAAATCCCGTATATGGCTTACCAACCGCACAAACACTTCCTGAAACAGGTCGTCCGCATCCACTGTATTCTTCATCTGGGATAACGCCAGTCGGTATACCATATCGGCATACCTGTCAATCGCCGCATCCGCCGTAATCCTCTCCTCTTTTGCCATAAAAAAATCCCCTGTCAATTCCTTACTTTGAATACCCCCATAATCCATAAAAAGTTGCATGAATGATGATGAATCTATTTTATTCTTTTTTTGTGCACTTTTGCAACTACGACTCTTATATTTATCAATACCGTTTAGTTCTTACTCTTTTCTGAATATATCAAGCGTGTAGTTAGAATATCCTATCATATCTTGCCTTTCACAAGTTGCAAAGTGATACTTCAAATAAAGTTCATACATTCGGTCGTCCATCCGGTCTACGGTTTCTCTCATATGATTCGTGTAGCCGTCTGAAGCAACAAAATGCAGTTGAGTAACGTGAAACGCAGAACGAAGCCTGTCAATATCTTCCTTCCGGTGCAATTCAAAAATATCCCACGGATTCGAGAAAGTGTCAAAAGTCTCTGTGTTGAGCATACATTTGTCGATGATATTGTATATTTCCCCTTGGACAAATCCATATGACAAGATACTTGCATCGCCCATACAATACGCTGCAAAAATAATGCCACCTTTCTTTGTCACCCGGATTGCTTCCGATAACGCTTTCAGTTTATCTTCGGTCGTAAATAGATGGTACATGGGGCCGAGCAACAGAGTAATATCATAAACATTAATTTCAAAAGCAGACAGATTCATGGCGTTACCTTGTGTAATCGTAATCAGTTCACCTTCGGTTGTGTTTTGCTTAAAGATTTCGATGTTACTCTCAACAAGTTCTACTGCGTCCACCCGGTAACCTTTTTGCGCTAAAGCGTGACTATACCGGCCTGTTGCCGCACCAATTTCCAAGACCCTCATACCTGGTCTAAGATATTTTTCTACGTACTTCATCGTAGTAAGATACTCTACCATCCCATGTTGAGAGGTAAGACGACCATCCTCATCGTATCCCTCATAATAGCTTGTTATATAGTCTTTCGTTTCCATCTCGGAACCTCCTTTATACTGTCATAACTTCTTACAAAATTGAAATACCCTATTGGTTCGTTGTTCACGGAAATAAAAACAGTGCAGGCTAAAAATGCACTCATAGCCTGCACTGCATTTATCTTAATCATATTAGAAAAGTATTCTAATTACTTGAATAAGAGTATAGCAATGTAAGCCCGTCTCTCTGCCAATAATAAGCAGGGACTGCGGACTGCATAACGACTACATTATAAAAACGCCCGATACGCTTCAACATTGCTTTACCTCCTGAAGAATTTTAAATATTATGCGCCCCTGCTATGCAGATGTCAAGATGTTTCAGAAAATTTCAAGTTAACCCCGTCACCTTTCGCACTTTTCACTCGTTTATATGGTAAGAGGCCTCTATAATATATGTATGATATAAATATACTCTTAGGTAGGCACCCGGCACCCGATATTGCGAGAGCCTATTTAGACAGAAGGGAGGGAGTCAAATGTGAATAAAAAGAGCGAACCGGACGTCAAATATATCTTACAAACCTACGGCGATATGCTCTACCGCACCGCCTACCTGCTTTTAGGCAATCCCCATGATGTACAGGATGTTCTACAGGAAGTTTTGCTGCGTTATATGGAAAAATCTCCAACCTTCCTGACTCCAAGCCATGAAAAAGCATGGTTACTGCGCGTAACATCCAATTGCTGCAAAGACTGCCTGCGGTTTTGTAAGCGTCATACTTATATAGATTTGGAACAGATACAGGAATACTTACCTGCACCGGAAGAAAAGCAGCGTATTCAGGAACTTTACACACTGCCTGCCAAATGGAAAACCGTGCTTATTCTTTACTATTTCGAGGGATATACAGTCAAAGAAATCGCCAAAATCATAGGTTTATCGGAAAATGCCGTCAAAAAAAGACTGCAAAGAGCGCGGGAAGCGTTGAAATTAGAATTGACGTCATAATCAGCAGAAAGTAAACATCCCATAGAAATCTAAAACAAGGAGAATGTTTGATGGCGGACATATATTTAAGATTTGCGGATTTAGATCAACAAAATAACGCTCTATGCCACACAAACGCTCCGGAACGGAGGTTCATATGAAAGAAAAAGATATGATACAAATCAAGGAATCCATTACAATGCCGTCTGAAATGACGGATACATTAACGCAAAATTGCATGAAATCCCATAGAAAGCACTATCGGTACAGCCGTTATTCCAAACTGTGCGCCGTGCTGATATCTCTCTTGTTAATCGGGGCGGCAGGCTCTACCTCCTTAGCCGCATACAATGTTTACCAGGAGAAACAGCTTGCCGTCTTCATGGATGTCGGCATAACACAGGAAGAAATCAATGTAATCGGCAGTGAACTTGCTCAGATACCCGGAGTCGCATCTTACCATTTTGTCAGCGCAGACGAGGCGTGGGCGGAATTTAAAGCTGAATATCTGGGAGATTGCGCAGAAGATTTCGATGAAAATCCTCTGGCTGACTCTTTTAACTATGAAGTAAGCATATGGCTCGGCGCAAACACACAACAAGTCCGGGAGCAAATCAGCCAACTAGACGGTGTACGGCGTGTCACAACAATACGGGAAGCAAACAAGCTACAGGAAACTATGGAGTGACAGATTCTCTTTTGTCGTGTATAACCCATTAAATTTCTAAATGACATGCCTGTGCCATATTCATTTATATAAGAAAACATGGCACAGGCATACAAATAATTTATCTATATTCTATTCTTACATCGCATATAAATTATAAATTTAGTAATATATTTTTTCTCCTCTTATTTACCAGAGAAGAGTACATTTCCTTCTGTATCCTTGATGTTTATATTTTCTTGTTCTTCAGCTCCGATGGCAGTTGCCACTACTTTCGCTACCTCGGCCGCATCATCCTGCGTAAAGTCATCTTGCAACTCCAGACAAATATTCGCCTGCATCTCATCTATACTGCCGAATAATGCCACATTAGCATCTTTAACAGAAGAATAAGCATCCAAAATATCATCCGCTAAAGTTATCTCCAAGTATTTCATATACTTCTCTTCCTGGTCTGTATCTTCATTGGAAAGCGCATCATCCAGATTGTATTCCGCTTCATCCGTATCCTGGACAGAAGAAGCGTCTGCATAGTATTCGGGAGTACCTGGCTTGTCAGTGCGGCTTGTTTGTGCCCTTCCACATGCCGTAAACAGAACCGCTGACATACAAATTGTTAATATGCAAAATATTTTATGTGTATTTTTCATCTTTTCCTCCATTCCGAAACGTTTTCCGCTGTTTTTTATCATTGTATAGAAAACTTTATTTTGCGTCAATAACCCCAGGCATTTAAGACACCAATATAATAAAAGTGTTTTAAGATATATCTGCTTCTTTCTCCGCACACCCATACGCCGCATAAATATTTTCATCTTCCATAGCGACTTCATAATGGGATACCCATCCTTTTTCTTGAAAAGCTTTTAAAAGGCTTATGTTTGCCTCTGTCCCCTGAAGCATCTGTGTTTTTCCTTCTAACATGTAATGAAATTCCCTTAAATCAAGCCTGTCCAGATAGACTTCCGCCTCATCTCTCCATAAATCAGACAGATTGTTAGCAAGCAGTATCTTCTTCTCATCTATCGAAACCCTGGAGCCAAGCAGCAAATCACTTAAAAGGACTTTCTCCACGCGCATCCTACCGTTAATCACTTCCTCTATATTATCCACTGCAATCCGCCTGATTTCCGCCTGGACGTCGGGCATTCCGGCCGGATACCACATAAAAAGCTGCTCCTTCTCATCCTCATCCAGAAGATGCTGCAAAATATAGACAACCACCTTGGAAGAATAATTCTTGTGCATTACCGAAATCGGTTTAGTTTCCAGTTTTAACAGCCGTATTTTCTCCTTGTCAGGAATATCCATCCGCAGAACATGCGCAACCTCGTCTTCGGACATCTTTTCTTCTGTCATCACATCTATATAACGCTCTATATCACTTTCTATAAACTGATTCACAGCTTCCGGATAATTAATTCGCAAGAAAACTAAATTTATCAAGGACATCTCGATTACTTTTTCCTCTATCAAAATCCGCACTTTTTCCAGACTGAGATTTTTGACGCGTAACCTCTGTCCCTGCATATGAAACGCCTGAATGAGCTGTCTGTACTTGTCATTTTCCAATCCATTATTCTTAATCAATTGCCAAAAGAATCTCGTTCTTGCTTCCTTTATGTCTTTGTATTCTTCATCTAACCCAGATATATCAAATGTCAGTGGTTCTTGATATCGATTCATATAATTTGTAAGTGTTTCGTCCATACCGTTACCGGAAAGGAAGAAATAATCGAACACATTTTTTTGATTGTAAGCAAGACAAAATGACATCAATTCTTTCCAGAACTTCACATCTTCCACCGCGGAAATCTCTGGCAACCAACCAAGCCAGATGTGCATATAGCGCATCTTCTTCTCATCTTCCACATCCTTATTATTCAGCACATAGAGCACAGTCTCCACATCTTCTTGGTGCCAATTTTGATTAACAAGCTCAATTTCCATATCAATATATTGTACAAGATTATCCCTGACATATTCCGCCAGGGGTTGTTCCTGTGAGAAAATAAGCGTCAAGTTTTTAGTATCATATTCATCAGAAGGGGCAATATGGTACATATGCTCCAAAAAGAAAGCAATCATATCCCAGTTCAGTACATACATATTTTCGTTGTAAACGGCCTGCAGCAGCTCTTTAAATATGCTATCATCAGAGAAGGAAGAAAACTGAACCCTTAAAACCTTGAATTTACGAATCATCTTCTCTATCTTGTCATCTCTTGTTCTATCCGACATAAGTTCTATATCTAAATTACTATATTCAAGAAAATATTTTCCTAAATTAATAACTTTAACTAATTTTCTATCTCTATTATATCGAATCAGCTCTCCTTCTGTGCTTTCTATAAATGTAAAACCGACATACTGATATTTTACCTCTATACCAAAATCCTCCTCAATAACCCACGACACGGCACCATCCCATGAAGCATTAAACTCCCGTATAAAGTCCGCCTCATCATCACTGTGCTCCATATACCCTTCCACAAACTCTGCAGGCTTCCACTCCCGAAGGCTTCCCAGAAATTTATCCAAATATCCCCTGTACTCCCCGGAATCTTTTCTTTCTAGCAATGCATCCAACAAATCATAATTCCAACATTCTTTTGCACCGAAATCTATCGGCCGCATCCTGGCTATGACCTCCTTGGGATTCTGCAGGCGGTAATCGTACTCCTTCGCTTTCTCGTCCGTGATGCTGCGCAGGAAGATTTTATCCTGCCTGCTGATGCTGTTGGCGTAGAAGAATGTCATATAATCAGGATAGGTCTCGTCTATATACCCATTCCGAATCAAATACTGAATCAGCGGGAAATAAGGGTCTAACTTAATCTCCAAAAACTTATGCGCTCCACCCACACGATTCTCCTGCGGTTTTGCAAAAATCTCGTCCGCGTTTTCTTTCGTGATAATATCCTTTAAATATGCCGAGCGTAATTGTTCCTGTTCCTTCCTATATGCGGCAATCTGCGATTGTATCTGCGCCTGCCTCTCTTCCGCCTTATTCTCTATCTTTTCCTTTCTAGCTGCATATTCCGGAATGGACAGTAAGGCGTCGAACTCCTCTTTGATATTGGCGTCGTTCCACACATAATCACCATAGGTCGGGCGCCCCTTTTTCACAGCATAATTATTTTCTTTGATTACCCTGATATAATGTATCCTGGTCGGAAACTCGTTTGCTACTTTACCATTGACGCTGACAGGTTGTCGTTCCACATAATAAATTGCATCCAATTCGTCCAAAGACCTACATTCTTCCTCCGTGCATTCCTTCTCTGTGCGCTCCAGGTCTTTTATCTTCTCCTGGATGTCCTTTATCGCCCGCTCCGCATATTCCTCTTTCAGGTGGAACAACTGATACACATATCCCCTGGAAACCTGTAGTTCCACGAAATCCCTCGGAAACATATTCTTATAGGCAATCATCGCCAGGAGTTTGTTGTTATTTTGTTCTGTATCGCTTAGCTCTGCATCTGATTCCGTGCTATCCTGCTTTTCACTTTCTTTTCCACTGCTTATTAAATAGTTTTTCTTGAACTTCCCATGGTAAATGACAAATTCATTGACAATATTTTTCAGCATTCTCATATCGTCTATATATAACGACAACCCACGGAGAAAATCGTCATCAAATAAATCAACGATATTCCCATCCCTGAAAAGCTCAATAAACTTATCATATGAATTGGAACCGTCAATCACAGGAACCACAGGAATAATATAATCGAAGAATTTCGTTCGCTCTTTCGTCATAAACATATCGTCCCGCAACAGATAGATAAACCGGAGCGGTTCCCTTTTCTCCTCCGCATACAGGTTTCTCTTCCGGTTTAACAACGTATTGATTTCCTTGAGACCCTCAAAAACCAGTTTCGTGTTATAGCGGTCCATATCCTCAAACACCACCGCATGGGCGTCCACGTTCTCAAATAAATACAGCACCTCATTCAAATATTTATCAAAATAGGACGCTTCCTGCGCGGCAAACAATTCTATATTCACTTTATTTCCTTTTACGTTTACTTTCTGTAAAATCCTCCTGTCCATCTGCCATCTGATTATCTCATAACATATCCTGCCAAGCATGGCCGCACAGACAAACACAGCAAGCAGGGCAAATTCCTTCTTCATCGTAAAAAGAAATAAATCCCTGAGCGCCTTATCGGACAGCCCAGCAATCATACTGCACCAATCCTGATAGAAACACAGATAACCGCCCAGAAGAAGAAACAACATTGTAAAAAATGTATACTTCAAGGCGTTATCTGTATTTATCTTTCTTTTGACTGCAAAATTTGTCTGAGGAATCCGCTCCACAGGAATCAGGTGTACCAATTGGTTGATAATTTTCCCTTCAAGGTCTGACACTGACACATCTTCTTCCTGCCCGGCGCCGGTAAGATGCGCCAGGGAGATATGTATGAATCTTCTCTCGGGATGCTGTTTCTTATAGGATTCAATGACGCTGCTTTTGCCCGCCCCGTAGGCGCCTGAAAGAGCAATATTGCATATATCGTCTTTGGAAAAAGCATACTCTATGGCGTCGTCATAAATGCCCAGGTCAATTTCGTCCGAGGGAGTTAATTTCTGGAAATGGAACTGGTTAGTTTTTGTCTGTGCTTCCATTGGCTTTATCCTCTGCAAATTTATATATCTGTCTCAGTAAATGAAAAAATAATTCCATAAATAATATTTAAAATCATCTTTTCTAATTACTATAACATATATCATTTTACTTTTGTCAGAGAATTTCCCAAATTGGAAAAAACCCAAAAATAAAATGGCACCTTCCTAAAACTGCAAAAGTGCCATTTACCCTCAAACTTTCCCGGCAGCCGTCCTTTTCTCCATAAATTCACTATACATCCGCAAACTATACCGATAATAAGCTTCCGCGTTTTTCTGTCCAAGTATTTTCATATGCCTGATAACCTTCTGGAACATGCCGATAAAATCCGCCTTGTCATTCAACCCCATATTTCCCATATCAGGGTCCATGGGAAGCGAAGAAAGCCCGCCGTTCTTATCCACACCCAAGTGTGCCTCCAAAGCGCGCATCTCGACTAAAGTTGCATGTCTTGGATTGATTTTGTTGATGTGGATTGTCTTCTGAAATTCCTTTCCGTTTTCATCCACGCCCTTGGCAATCACCGTGGGGTCTTCCTCCGTGGAGCCTTCTGCATATTTTAGATAAAAGGACAATCCTGAACCGTTTCCGCCGGAATACAGCATATCGTCATCCAACAGATAGACTTGATATGTCCTTGGCACAGCGCCTTGCCCCCTGGCTGGGCCGCTTACTGTCTTCTCATAATATTTTCCCTTCCCCCCAACTTGTACCCCTGTAGATTCCAAAGCCATTTTCTGCTGCATCATTTCCCCGAATGAAAATGCCTTGGATACGGTCGCCTTGATATCCTTGTCAAATCTCTGTGTGCTGTTTTGCGCCTGATGCATAAATGCCTGGCCGGACTGATATCCCGCTATATTCGTATTGATTCCGCCCATGTTTTCTACCTCTCTTTCCGCCAGACAACCATTCTGTTATCACTATCATCACGGACATTTAGTATATCCTGAATCCACTTATCATACCTCATATATCCGTCCCAATATCCCACCGTCTTCATTTCTTTCAGAATATCGTATGCAATAGACAGATAATCTACCTTTTCTGCATCAGATGCATTCCCTGCCTTATCTTTTAAGACAGACATGGTGAGAAAATTGCTGTCCGACTTATTTCCCGTATGGGCATTCAGCGCCAACATTTCCCTGTAGGAACAATGATTTGGATTGACTTTGCTGACATCGATTGTCTCCTCGTATTCTCTCCCGTCTACATCGGTGCCTTTGACCAGATACACGGGATTAGACTCGGAGTATCCTTCCGCGCGGTAGACGTTCGCGCTTTCTCCTGTTGAAACATGGCAGATGGAAAACAGAGCGTCCGGGTCAAGCATGAATTTGTTTGTCCCTTTTGACGAAACGCTTGTAATCTTTGCATTGAAATTTTCCTCCTGCTTATCCCTTACAGACTGGCTTGCAGCAGGACGCTGACATTGATAAAAATTGTATGTGATTCCATTAACTGACATATAATATCTCCCCTCTTTCTTAAGAATGAAAAAATTTAAATTCTATATAATTCCTCCCATCCTCACACAGCACTGCGCCTCCCGCATCCTTTTCTCGTAAACCGACGATAGTGGCAAAGCTTTCACGATATCTTCCCCATAGTACTGCCTGTTTCTCTCCTGCTCTATAAGCTTACGCTTCACAGCGCTCTCCTCGACAATACGCGCATACCTTGCGCGTCTCTCTTTCTTTGCTTTCTGTTCCAGTTCAAACTGCCTCCGCTTTGCTTCCGCGAAACTATCCCTATTTCTCTTTCGTTTAGCAGTCTGGTCTACATGCTCTGTATAGACAGGTCTTTGCCCGTTAGAAACATAAAATCCATAATCCAATATAAATCCCCCTTCACCTTTTATATACTTTCTTTATGATTAATACGAACAAAGAACGTCAAAAGTTTCATTTATATTATTTTAGTGGTTTTTCACACAAAAAACTCCACCTGTCAGATTTCCCGCTGACAAGTGGAGACTCGCATAGACGCTAAAATTTCTGTTTTCTATTTTTTTGCCGACCGTTCTTCCCACATATGTATAATATCTTCGCACCGGTCCACATCCATTTCTTCCGTCGCTTCTTTTAATTGGTCAAACAATTCTATCTGCCAATCCTCATATTGATATTGGTCCATATCTTTAATGACTGCTTCCATACGGTCCATATCCAAATCTTCAACCGCGTCCCTCATTTTAGAGAAACACTCTTTCAGTACCTCGTCAGAGATATCTTTTTTCTCCGCATCATCTTCTTCATCCAGACAAAACGGAGCCAACATTTCTATATACCCGACATACTGTTCCAACATAGCGTCCGTATTCTCATGGATTGTAGCCGCATCCCTTGCATTCCCCGCCTTTTCCATGTCAGCCGCCTTGTCGGATAAAGACAATGCGCCAATCTGCTTGGCACAGTTTTTCAAGGCATGTACCTCGATGGTATACCCCGTCCAGTCTTCCTGCTCTTCCATGGACTTAATAAGCGCCGCTTTCTTGTCAATACTCTTATAGAACACTTTAAGCACTTTCCAGAATAAATCTTTGCTCACCAAAAATTCCATGGCAAATTTCACATTCAAATCACCGACTGTGATATGTTCCTCTTCCCTCTTGCCTTTGTCGGAAGTCATCGTATTATATATCTTCCGAATTTTCTCCACAGGAAGCCACTGCCTGACTTTAGCCGCCAACATACGAAGTTCTATCGGTTTGGCAACAAAATCATTCATGCCCTCTTTACAAAACATTTCTTTCGTCCCATCCACGGCGTTAGCAGTCAGGGCGATAATGGGCACGTCATTATACTCCGGGTGGAAACGTCTAATCACACGGGTAGTCTCCACACCGTCCATTTCCGGCATCATATGGTCCATAAACACGATATCATAATGGAACTTGGAAATCTTTTCAATGGCTTCCTTTCCACTGGTCACCGTGTCAATTTTCATCTTAAGAGGCTCCAAGAGACCTTCCGCCACAGTAAGGTTGACGGCATTGTCATCCACGATAAGCACTTTGGCATCCGGCGCGATAAAATCAAATTCTTTCTCGTTCGCATCGTTGTCAAAATGCATCTCTTCCCCGTTTAATATCATAGCAAGGTTTAACGCAAAAAGCGGTTTCCTCACTACCACAAGATTTGGTATATCATAAGAGACCCGGTCGTAAAAATCTGTCAGCAGAACCGCCGTAATCTCCGTTCTTTTCCGGACAAATTCTTCCACCACCGGTGAAAATAAGGAAAGCTCTATGAAAATAAAAACCCTCTTATCCTTTGGGAATGTATAGAGCTGCTTGGGAACTAACATCCGCACATCTTTTACCCCAAGTTTTGCGGCATCAGAGCACAAACTTTCCTTGATATATGGGTTGGAAAGCAATCCTGTTATCAGAATCGACGAAGGGTCGCTGACGCCGATGCTCGGCCTGTCATCCACGATTCTCTGAGGCAGCATAAAAGTGAACTTGCTCCCTTTTCCATACTCGCTCTCTACCCAGATACTTCCTTTCATCAGCGACAAAAGCCTTTTGGAAATAGCAAGTCCAAGTCCTGTGCCCTCTATATTGCGGTTTCTCTTGCTGTCCAGCTGCTGAAAAGACTGAAACAGCCTGTTCATATCCTCTTTCTTAATGCCAATCCCCGTGTCTTCAATGGTAATCTGCATCCTTATCTCGTCTGGCGTGACCTTGGCATAATCCAGTTTTATAATAACTTTACCCTGGAAAGTAAATTTCGCCGCATTGTTGGCAATGTTCAAAAGAACCTGCTTAATCCTGATATTGTCGCCCCAGAGCTTATTAGGCAGATTTGGAGCCACATCAAGAATTAATTCCACATTCTTGTCCTTCAGCCTAGTCATAATAATATTGGAAACATCGTACAGCATGGACATGGGCTCATAATCCACCTCGTTAATGTCCATCTTACCTGATTCAATCTTGGAAAAATCCAGAATATCATTGATAATGGTAAGCAGAGATTTCCCCGCTTCCTTAATCTGGTGGATATAATCCCTCGCCACAGGGGGAAGCTCCTCCCTAAGCGCCATCTCCGCCATGCCAATCACCGCGTTCATAGGCGTCCTGATTTCATGACTCATATTGGCGAGGAAGTCTGATTTCATATTCTCTGACCTTTCAAGCTCCTCATATGCCTGATAAGCAAGCTGCAGATTGGACTTCATATTGGTATTGGCCTGATAGATACGATATCTGTTAAGCGCCATATCAGACAGCACGTCCGCAATCGTATAGAGGAATTTAGCCGCATTGTCGATATCAGCCTGATTCATAATATTGACTTTACGGACCGCCTTCACATACTCTTCTTCGTCTACGCCGATTTCACTTGCAATTCTTCTGATTTCGTCATAGTCGGGCTCCTCCGTAAGAACCTGACCCCCGATAAAACACCCCACCAGTTCACCATCCGCCAAAATCGGCGCAGCAAAATCAACTAACCCGGCATGACACCTATATGCAACGGATTCACCCCTCATTAATGCCATCCGTGTCCCGTCTTTATCACACTGTTTGCACCGGGCGCACCCGATTTTAGAAGCCCGGGTATATTTTGTACAAAATTCCGTGTAATAGGAATCTTCCGTCACCGCTACGCCGTCCGCATCCGTCGTAATGGCCGCCATGCCCGTCAGATTCGAAAAACTGTTCTGTATCTTTTGTAAAATATGCGTATCGATTAAATCCGTAATCTTCAACTCAAAATCTGTATCCATCAGCCAACCCTTCCTTCTACATATATCCTCTGCTTATCCCAATCAGCCAATAGCCATATAGCCCTTTTCTCTGTCTATTCCATAGATTCAGCTCTATGCATTTTTATGGGTTTATCGCCTTCGCAATAACATCCAATAATTTTTCACGCTCAACAGGTTTTAGAATATAATTCTGCGGCTTCATGGCAAGCGCCTCTTTAATCTTCTTCGTCTCCGTCACCCCGGTCAGGAAAATTACCGGTATATCTTTGGTCGCCTCCGACGCCCGTATCTTCTCCAATACAGCGGGGCCGCTCTCGTCCGGCATCTCATAATCCAACAAAATTAAATCCGTCTTCTTCCTCTCTAAAAATTTCAAGGCAACTTTACCGCTGACGGCCGTAGCCACATCATAATTATCGTGCAAATGTTCTTTGAGCACTTTGAGCATCATGGCATTATCATCCACCACAAGCACATGTTTGCGGGGCTGCTCCTTCACCGGAACAGAAGGCTTCTGCAAATCCACCGGTTCCGGATAAAGCTCCTGCATAATTTCCTCCGTCTCGCTTTTTATTCCGGCCACTTCCAGGAATCTGCGCTCTTTCAGAAGCTCAATCAGTTTATCCTGTATCACGGCCACAGAAATCGGCCTGTGCAGTGTCAGATTAGAAACATTCGGCGCTACCTTATCAAATTCATCACAATCTTCTTTCAATCCTAATACAACCAACGGAATGTTTGATTGGGACAGCCTGAATTTAATATTGGCAATCTTCACCAAATCGTCCCGCAATTCATTATAGATACAGTACACAAATAAATCCGGTCCAAAATATGTAATATGCCTGATAATGTCTTCATACCGCGATGAAGTGGTCATAACTTCAAAATTTTCATTCATCTGCATAAAAAAATCATCAATGGCAGAATCATTGTTCCCTGTCAGCAACACCTTATATTTCATAGTAAACCTCCATTCTTACTTTTTCAGCAGATTAAAATTGTGCTCAAAATGTCTCGGCAATCAATATCAGTTGTTTTCTGTTAACAGTTTACCATGATAAAATTATACATTCAACTTCCCATGGAATAGTCTTTTTTTCCTATTTTATTCCCCTGTAATCTCCCGGTATTCTTCCGTTCCCACATCGCTCCAGGCTTTCTTGCCGGAGGCCACTACCTTGTTCGTATCTGTCTCCACCGCATACATATCCATAATCACTTCATCATCCATCCCTTCTGCAGAGCGATACAGTACAAAAAGCTCACATGCCCCGTTCTTAGAAGGACGGTCGTATACAAAACGGTAATGATATGTCCCACCGCCCGGTTCATTCGACTCCCTACTGCCTAAATCAATATAAAGATTCCCTTTTGCATTAAAACAGACCTCATAAGAATACCCCTCTTTTGCAAATACCTCGTCATACAACACTTTTGCAGCAATCTCCCTGCTATCCGGTTCTATGTCTGATACATTTTCCCCGGTCTCAAACTCCGTCCCGAATGTGCTCTCATCAGATTCACCTTCGCCATATTGTAAGGTATTGTCAGATTCTTCCTCTTCTTCTGTAACCTGCTCGTAATAAAACTCCGAATCTCCAAACTCTATCCATATATAACCTTCAATCTGATTTGCCCTCGGAATCAGCGGTTCCTCCAAATAATCGCCGCTGTCCCCAAAAGGCACCTTGCCTGTCAGTTTTCCCTCACTTTCCTTATATGAAAACCAGATACTGCACAGTTTATCATCAAAAAAATCTGTCTTACCCATAGCATAAACAATCAATTGTTCTATGTCTTGTGCGGCTTCCGGTATATCCTCCGCACCGTCAAACTCCACATACATATGCCCGTTCATGCCTGTACCTGAATCCGACACATAATAGCTGCGCTCCATTCCAAGCTCCTCATACCCATCCAACAGATATTTTAGAACCATTCCCTCCACATAATCATCTTCAAATTCCATATTCGACACATATACATTCACCTTGACTTCCGGAAATTCCTTGTCGCATAGTTTACCGCTTCCTGTCCGGTCAGCCATAAATTTTCTGTGATACTTCTTCTCCAAATATTGAATCTTCGTTTCATCCGTAATTTCTGTAGGAACCTTGAAAAATACTGCTGCCGGACGGTAATAGGAATAAGACGGGTCACCAAAAAAACCTCCTCTTTCCGTCACCAAGAGGTCTTCTGCAAGCTTCCTCTCTCTTTCCACAGTAAAGGAAAGAAATAACGCCATACAGAACGCACACACTGCATATATCGCTACCGCGGCGCCAACAAGAAGCCACTTTCTATTCCAATCACGTTTATGCACCCAGGATATCAGCACAATCAAAAGAAACAACGGCAGTATCATCCCTGCCGTTACTTTTCCTATAACATCCACCCATGTACGCAATGAAAACTCTGTAATAGAGAGCAGGCCGGATACAACAATATACAAAACCGATACACAGGCCAAAGCGCAGGCCGCTCTTTTTAAATCTCTCATATGTCCATCCCTTATCAAAATATACCTTATACCAAAAAGGCAACCACCCCGTTAAAAAATGTTGGTTGCCTCTTCGCTCGTTTTATTACATAAACTCCAAAAAGTTCTTAAGCACATGGTCCTCATACCGCAAAATAATCGCTGAGACTGGCGGAAGCGTGATGGTAACTTTACCTGCTTTTACCTGATATTCCATGTCTTCGACTGTGTATCCGTCCGCCGTGGTAAGCAGGAGGCGGTTCATTGTGCATTCCCTTGGCACACCTAAGTACCAGACGCTCAATTCTTTCGTAATCTCATAATCGTTATTGTTAATCAGAATCACCGACTGTCCCTGCCTGGTAAACCTGCCATAACCAATTACATTATAATCACTTTCCATATGCTGTAAGGAACCGGTCAGAAACTCCTTGTTTTCCTTATGGATACGGATAATGTCTTTATGGAATTGAATCAGCTCCTTATCCTCATGTCCCCAAGGATATGTCCGTCTGTTATCCGGGTCGGTAAAGCCGCATACGCCTGCTTCATCGCCATAGTAGATTGTAGGCGCGCCCGGCCATGTCATCTGGATAACCACAGCCTCCCTCAAAACTGCCTTATTGACTCCCACATTCGCCGCTTCAGGACCAAGCGTATTCGTCCTGCCGACTCTTCTGTTCGTCCTGGTCAGGAAACGGGAATGGTCGTGGTTAGACAACTCATTCATAGCTACTTGTAAGGAAGGCGTCGTAAAGCTCGCGCCGTGATGCCGCATGGCGCCCCAAAAGCTGTCCGCATTGCCCCTTAAGTCTTCCCTGTAGTCGTCGCTGTGCTTCTGCATACCTGTTAGGAACCACGTCACCGGCTCCATAAAGGCGTCGTAATTCATGACAGTATCCCACTCGTCGCCCTGTAGCCAATCCTTCGGACTTCCATAATGCTCTGCCAGAATAATCGCCTCCGGGTTAACCATCTTAACCATCTTGCGGAATTCTTTCCAGAAACGATGGTTAAATTCCGGCGAATGCCCTAAATCCGCCGCAACGTCCAATCTCCATCCATCCACGTTATACGGAGGTGAAACCCATTTGCGGGCAATATATAATACATAATCCACCAAATGTTTGGAATTTTCATAATTTAGCTTGGGTAACGTGTCATGTCCCCACCAACCGTCATAGGAACCGTTGTAGGGCCACGTATGGTCATTCAGGAAAGCAAAATAATCATGATACTCGCTGTCCTGCGCAATGTAAGCGCCTTTCGCATAACCCGGCGCATTCTCATAGATGCGCTCCCTGTCCATCCATTTATTAAAAGACCCGCAATGATTGAACACGCCGTCAAGAATTACTTTCATTCCCCTGCGGTGCGCTTCCTTGACTACCTCCGCAAAGAACGCATTACTCGCCTCTAAATTATCTTTATTGGACACCCGGTCAATATAGCGCGTAGCAAAACGGTTCTCACTCTGGTCAGGTCTTAGCAGTTCACCCTCGTCATGAACAATCTTTCCAAAATGAGGGTCAATATAATCATAATCCTGGATGTCGTATTTGTGGTTAGAGGGAGATACAAACAACGGATTAAAATAAATGACATCCACACCCAACTCCTGCAGGTAATCCATCTTATCAAGCACACCCTGCAAATCGCCGCCATAAAACTCCCTGACTCCCATAGTCGCCGGATACTTATTCCAGTCTTCTACCCTGACTGTCTTATCCCCGATGTACTGGTACTCATTCGTAAGCACATCGTTGGAAGGGTCTCCATTATAAAAACGGTCCACATAGATTTGATAAAAAACCGCGCCTTTCGCCCAATCCGGCGTCTTAAATCCCGGAATCAATTGGAAATGATAATATTCGTTAAGGTCTCTGCAGACACCCCGCATATCATAGTAACAGCTAATCCTGCCCGCATGCACTTCAAAATAATAAATTAATTTCTCATTCTCTAACTGTACGGAATGGGAATAGAAATCGAAATCCTCACTGGACTCCGTCTTCATCATCAGGTGCTTCTCACCCTTACTCACGAAAAAAACCCGGTCAATATTATTCCTTGCAGCCCGGAAATAGATTGTAACTTCTCCGTACGCGCTTGGCTCAGGCGGACATACATAGTCCTCCGTCATATCCGAAAACAGCGCTTTCCTGTTGAACACCGGACGCATGGTAGAAATGTAATGCTGATTCTTCTCTGCTTTTTGAACTTGGCTGATATCCATGTTGTCTCGCTTTCTTTCAAAAATCTACGTATTTATTATTTTATACTATCTTGGGTCGATGTTCAAGAAGTTTAAACGACTTGTAATAAATACAAAGTAAAAAAGACAGCTATAAAAACTGTCTTTTTTAGAGAAGGTATTTCTTTCTTATGGGGTATAGCAAAAAACTATATAATGTATTGGGGGTTACAAGTAGTATAATAGCATAGCACCCCTGCGTCCACAATACCAAGGATTCACAAATATTACAATTTTGCTACACTGTTTTTGTGCATTTTTCATAAATTCTTCTCAAAGAGCTCCTCAAACTCCGCCCTGTTTATCTTTTCTTTCTTCAAAAGAAGCTCGGCACACCTGTGCAGTACATCCTCCTGCCCTAAGATAATGTCTTTCGCTTTCTTATAGCAGTCATCAATAATTGCTTTCACTTCTTTATCAATCTCGCCCGAAATCACTTCACTGTGGTTCTTCGCATGAGCCAAATCCCTGCCGATAAATACTTCGTCGTCATCGTCATCATAATTAATCACGCCGATGTTATCCGACATACCGTAACGCGTAACCATCCTGCGGGCTACTTTCGTCGCTTTCTTAATATCGCTGGACGCGCCCGTGGTGATATCGTCAAAGATAATTTCCTCCGCGATTCGCCCGCCTAAAGATACCATAATATCCTGTAGCATTTTGCCCTTCGTTAAGAACATCTCATCCTTCTCAGGAAGCGGCATCGTGTAGCCCGCCGCACCGATTCCGGTAGGAATGATAGAAACGGTATACACAGGCCCAACATCTGGCAGCAGATGGAACAAAATCGCATGTCCCGCCTCATGATAAGCCGTAATCTTCTTTTCCTTATCGGAAATGACACGGCTCTTCTTCTCCGCGCCGATTCCTACCTTCACAAATGCCCTCTTGATGTCTTCCTGTTTGATAAACACTCTTTTGTCCATGGCTGCATTAATCGCTGCTTCATTCAAGAGATTCTCCAAGTCCGCTCCCGTAAATCCGGCTGTCGTCTGGGCAATCTGGGAAAGGTCAACATCATCGCCCAGAGGCTTATTCTGGGAATGCACTTTCAGAATGTCTTCTCTGCCTCTCACATCCGGGGCTGCAACTGTAATCTTCCTGTCGAAACGCCCCGGCCTCATAATTGCCGGGTCTAAGATATCCACGCGGTTGGTCGCCGCCATAACGATAATTCCTTCGTTGACACCAAAACCGTCCATCTCCACAAGGAGCTGATTCAATGTCTGCTCGCGCTCGTCATGTCCGCCTCCCATACCTGTACCACGCCGTCTCGCCACGGCATCAATCTCATCGATAAAAATAATGCAGGGAGCATGTCTCTTCGCCTCCGCAAACATGTCGCGCACACGGGAAGCGCCCACACCCACAAACATCTCCACGAAATCAGAACCGGAAATACTAAAGAAAGGCACATTGGCCTCTCCTGCAATCGCCTTGGCAAGCAATGTCTTTCCTGTACCGGGAGCGCCTTCTAAAAGCACGCCTTTCGGAATACGCGCCCCTACCTTCGTAAACTTACCAGGGTCCTTGAGAAATTCCACAATCTCTTCCAGTTCCTCTTTTTCTTCCTTAAGGCCGGCGACGCCGTCCAGCTTCAGCTTATTCTCCCCGCCCATAGTCAGCTTCGCGCGGCTCCTGCCGAAATTCATCATCTTGCCGCCACCACCGCCGTTGGCGTTCTGCGCATTCATCATCACGAAAAAGAATACGCACACGATTACCACAAGCAAAATCGGAAATACACTGTTCAAAAACCAACTTTCCTCCGGTACGTTGTCCACCGTAGGGTCCATGCCGTAATCCCGAATCAGTGTCTCCATCTCTGTCACATCCGTCACATACAGAATATGCTCTTCGCCGTTCTTCAGCGTGACTTCAAGAGAGCCTGTGGGCGTATCTTTATTGGGACAGATATTGATGATTGCAACCTCATTATTCTCAAGCTGGTTCAAAAACTGCCCCTTCGTATAATCACTGTTCTGCACCCGCAGCGTACCAATCCAGACTGTAAACAGAAGCAGACCAATGATTATTACAAAGTATAAATAGAAACTCTTATTATTCCTGTTCAAAATTAACCTCTCTTATTAATCAAATTTTACGACGCCGATATATGGCAGGTTACGGTATTTCTGGTCATAATCCAGGCCATAGCCTACCACAAACTCATCAGGAATCTCGAAACCAGTATAATCTACCTTGACGTCCACCACTCTTCTCTCCGGTTTATCAAGCAAGGTACACAGCTTGACGTTAGACGGTCCCCGGTCTCTCAACATTTCCAACAGATAACTCAGAGTTCTTCCGGAATCCACAATATCCTCCACAACGATTACTTCCTTATCCCTAAGCGGCTCGTCCAGGTCCTTTACGATTTTTACGACGCCGCTGGATTTCGTATCCCCGCCGTAACTGGATACGGACATAAAATCGATGGACACCGGCACGGTAATTCTTTTGGCAAGCTCGCACATAAAGAAACTGCCGCCTTTGAGCACACATACCAGATGTACTCTTTTCCCGGCATAATCTTTGGAAATCTGCTCACCGATTTCCTGGATTCTCTTATCTACTTCTTCCTCAGACAATAACACTTCAATTCGTTCCGCCATGACATCCTCCTCTTAGCTGTACCTGTAAGATACGCGTTGTGTTTTCATCCACCTTATAGCGCTGGCTTATCCGATAGCCGGGTATCCACATAACATGTGCCCCGTCAGCCAGTATATACATACTGTCACGCCGCATTTTGGGGATTTTCTCATTAATCATATATTGCTTGACCGACTTTGTATGAAGCGCGGCATCGATAGCCAGATAATCTCCCTGCCTTCTTGTGCGCAAAAACAAAGTCGTAGTTATTTTATCATAATCGAACCATTTCGTATATCTATTTTCCGGAATATTTTGCTCTTTTCCAGGGAATATTCCTGTATTTTCCAATAATGTGAAAGTATAAACCCCTTCGTGGGGCACCACAATCTCCGCAGGAGGCTCCACCATATATTCTTGTCCGCTCCATACACAATCTTTGCCAGAATCCGTGTCTTTATCCACATTCCGGTACAAAATAAGCCTCCCATACTCCTTATATGCCTTTATCCCATAGGGAAGAGAAAGCTCCTTGCTTCCTTCCTTCATTGTCAATCCCATCAAATCCGCTATATGCTGCCCGGTAATATCTTTCCTATAGGGAGTCAACCGTTCCATACACATGAGAAACACTCTCTTGCACATCACGGAATCTTCCTTGCGTAACTCACTTGCACGAATATGCAGGCTAAGCTGCCTGTCATTTCCTAATACCTGTCTATCCCCTAATATCTCTTCCACATACTGCCGATACAGTTTTTCAGTCTGCTTTTCCAGATAATCCTCTGTCTCCGTCAGGATATCAGCCAACTCACCCATATGCGTCACTGCGCCGGAACAAATTTCCTCCTCGGCATAAGGCAGGATATGGCGGCGTATTTTATTGCGGGTATACAAATCGCTTTCATTGGTGCTGTCCTGACAGTATTTCAATTCCTGTTTTTCCAGATACTCTTCAATCTCCGCCCTCTTCAGACATAAAAGCGGACGGATTACTTCATCCCTGACAGGGCGGATAGAACTAAGGCCTTTCACGCCGCTTCCCCTGAACATATGGAACAGCATCGTCTCCGCCCTGTCATTGGCATTATGTGCCACCGCAATCTTACAGCTCTCCGCTCCCCGCCGTTCCTTACATAATATCTCGGCAAACGCATCATACCGAAGCTTCCTGCCGGCTTCCTCCGAAGATAACCCGTGCTCTTTTGCATAACCGGACATATCCACTTTTCTCAGATAAAAAGGAACCTCCATCTCATGGCATAACCGTTCCACATACGCTCCGTCTTCGGCGGATTCCGGACGCACGCCATGGTCCACATGCACTACCGCCAACCGGTAAGGCAATTCTTTTGAAAGCCTGCATAACAAATGTAGCAGACAGACGGAATCCGCACCGCCGGACACACCTGCCACAACCAGACCGCCCTCTTGAATCATATGGTGCTTCTCTATATATTTTTTTACTTTGTCGTATGTATCATTGATTGTATTCATTCTGTATATACTGCCACTCCGTACTCTCTAAACGTTATTCGCTTTCTCCGGTCTTGTCCCATACCCCTGTTACCAATATCGTCATGTCGTCTCTGATTTGTCCCCTGCTCTGCTTTAAGCAATAGGCTAATATCTGGTTTGCAATCTCATTAGGATTGCTGTACTCGACCTTTCCGATTATCTCGGGAAGAATCTCTTCCCCAATTCCCTGGGACAATGCATCCAAAACGCCGTCAGACAGCATAATGATATAATCTCCGTTCTGTAAAGTGCGGTACAATGTCTCTGTCTCCAACTGTCCGAAAACACCTAACGGAAAATTCTGCGCCGACAGCCTGTCCACCAGCCGACCGCGTTTGATATAAGTGCAGGCAGCCCCCACTTTAATAAATTCACATTCCCCGGTATAAAGATTGATATCGCATATATCCAGGGTAGACATATTTTCTTCCTGCCCGGACGATGCCAAAGCGCCGTTCACCATCTGGACGGCGGATTCTTTACGGAAACCTGCTTCCAACAATCTCTCCGTCATCTCAATGACACGGCCCGAATCGCGACTTGCCTTCTCGCCTGAACCCATACCGTCCGACAGAATAACCGCCATTCTTCCATGGTCTTCTTCGTAGAACGAATAATTGTCTCCCGACACTTTCTCTGTCTCTTTTACCGCCTTGGCCACTCCTGTCAGAATATGAAAATTCGGTTCTTCCAAGAAGCAATAAGTATTCCACTCGGGTGTAAGATATACCGGCGCGCTCTTTGCGGCACGCAGTTTCACATTCATCGCTTCCGACAGGAAATGAGCCACATCTTCCACGGATATATGTTCCCTCTCTCCAAATTTAGTATATTTATCGGAGGCTGTCCTCATCGTCAGGCTAATCTCCAAGTGTCTGTCTTCATGCTCCAACTCAAAGAAATTTTTAAGCAGGATACCCGATTCCTTAAGCAATTTAGACATCTGCCTGAATCTTCTCTCGCCCATGGGATGATAAAGACAGGTTTCCTTCGCAACCTGTGACATAATGTGCGCCATCTCTTTCAGATGTTCCGCCAGAAGTTCCTGGTTTTCCTGAAGCTTGCGCTGACAGATATAATCCTGCCTGTCGTCTGTTTCCAGACCTTCTTTTACTGCGACGTTGTCATCTTCTTCTCCCTCGAACAAATCCGCCAGGTCTCTAAATGATTCCGCATAATTCAAAAGCCGCTGTCTGCCGTACTCCGGTATAATCGTAATCCTATTGTCATCCCTCGTCTCTGCCTGTCTTCTCATGGCACGCCTCCCTCACTTTCATTTACCGTCCTATCCTCTGCATATCAAATACTCCGGACGGATATTTTTAGTCAATACTCAATATATGAGGGGGTTGTCCTGATTATTACCACAAAAAAGCAGATTCCGGAACTTTCATCCAAAACCTGCTTATTTTTCATCTTTAAATATAATCTCTCCTTCATACACGAGACCTAGCTTCTCCTTGGCAATTTCTTCCACATACTTCTTGGTCTGCGTATACTTCTCATATTCCTGTATCTTCTCTGTTCTCGCCTCTTCCGCTTCAATCTCACGCATCAAGGCTTCTTCCCTTAACATGTAAGACTCACGTTTCTCACGGAGTTCCACGCTTTTTACCGTAACCACAATCAACATCATCAGGACAACTGTGGTAACCAAAAGCATACCCGTCTTGTTTCGGCGCTTCTTACGATATGCTGCTTTTCTTGCCATGTTACCAACAATACTCCTTTTCTGTTGCTGATTTTTACTGCTTACATAGAACCATTCTAAGTGTTTTTATAAAACCCGTCAACCGCTTTTTAATAAATACTTTTACTTTTTTCAATTTTTTCATCGCGAATCGAACACACCTTCGCACCGCAGAAAACAGCCATTTTACGGGTTTTAGCACAACTTGTATGACACGACATATGAACCACATTATCTTGTGTATGCATGTTGACATAATGTAAACAAATCTATTTTTTATCAACACCTTATAAAAAAGCATCCCAAGAGCTGCGCCCATCACTGCGAACCATCTTAGGACGCCGTTGTTCTCTTTATAAAGCATATAAAATACACCGAGCCCACATACGAACCAATATACAATGTCCTCCATAGAAATTAAAAATTTGCCATGCTTAAACAGTTTCCGGCAAATCAATATCCAGTCATAGGCAAATGTAATCACAAGCCCCATTAAGATAGAATGTAGAAAAAAAGTTATTTCCTGCACAATGCCTTGACTCATACTCTGCAATTCCCCCAAGCATTACTTAAACAATCTGGCAAGCAGCGATTCCCCTTTGGAACCATATCCTGTGTTTTCCGAATAAGTAAAGCTGTCAATGCGTCCGTCTATATCCACTTCACCCTTATCAAGGGATAGCCTGCTGACATGAAGCTCGCTGCCTTTAATCATCAACATACCCTGTTCCGTCTCCAAAAGGATTTCATTGACATCGAAGGACAGTACGTCATTGACTCCGCTTATGGTACAAGCCTTCCTGTCGGTAAGCATTAACTTATGGGGTCTTCTATTTACATGATTCAGTTCTTCCATACATACCCTCCCAAAATAGAAAAAAGTAATTTTGCTTCACAAAATAACAAATCGAGTATACCCGATTATAACGCTGAAAATTTCTAATATAGGAGCAAAACGGACAAAGCCCGTTTATACTATTTATTAAATATATGCCGGATTCTTCCTGAATATGATTTCATTGTATAGATTGTGTTAATGTTATGTTAAATACCGGAACAATTCTTTCGCCTCTTCCTTACGCACAGTTTCCTGTACATCCAGGACTTCTACCTTCACTTCCTTGTTACCAAACTGAATCGTAATGATATCCCCTGCTTTGACATTAGCCGATGCTTTGGCAGGCTTGTCATTGATGAATACTCTGCCCGCGTCACAGGCCTCATTGGCTACCGTGCGGCGTTTAATCAGCCTCGATACTTTCAGATATTTGTCTAATCTCATATAGAACCCACATTCCTTTCTGTAATCTGCAAATTTTAAACCGTAGGCACAACATAGAAAAGCCTATATGCGGATGCATACAGGCTTCTATCACTTTCAACAAAATTATGCGTTGAGCATGTCCTTCAGTGCTTTGCCGGCTTTGAACTTAGGAGACCTGGAAGCTGCGATTTTCATAACTTCGCCGCTCTGAGGGTTTCTTCCTTCTCTCGCCGCTCTCTTGGATACCTCGAAAGTACCGAAACCAACCAACTGTACTTTTCCATCTTTCTTCAACTCATCAGCAACAACATCTGTAAATGCCTTTAAAGCCTTCTCCGCGTCTTTCTTGGATAATCCAGCCTGATCAGCCATAGCTGCAACTAATTCTGTTTTGTTCATCTTTAAACTCCTCCTCTTAAATGAGTTTTCATATTGTTACCAGATGTTTCTCTTCTGAAACGTCTACATTCATTTATATATGTTTTTCATATGCTTGTCAAGCAAAATAAGGGCTTTTTTACGCCATTTTACAGTATCTTAAGAAATTGTCATACATAATGCTATTTATGTATATAACATTTGTCGATTTTTGCAATTTCATAATTATTCATACTTGTCAATCAAATCTTCTATCCTGTTATCCAATACTTGTTCCTGAGGTATTTTTCGTATCCTGGCAATATCCGAAAGACGCATCAACATGTCCGCCATAATCTGTTCCAAGTCTTCCTGACCGATTTCACAACCGCCCTTGTGCAAGGCTTCCACTGACTTGCGCAAAGCTTCCACATCCTGTTCATAAGTATCAGCCTGGCCGTAATGCTTGTCAATCTTCTTAAGCACCTTAGCCGCCCTGGCAAGAGCCGGCAGTTCCTTGGGTATCTCGCGTAAGGGCGACTCTATCCATTCTTTGCCTTTCTTCTCTTCCTTCTTAATCTCTTCCCAGTTTGTAAGCACTTCTTCCGGCGTATCCGCATTGACCGTGCCGAATATATGAGGATGTCTGCGTACCATCTTACGGCCGATTTCATCTATCACATCTTCCATCGTAAACAAACCTTCTTCCGATGCAATCTGCGCGTGCATGACAATCAGTAAAAGTACATCGCCTAACTCTTCCCTCATATTCTCGGGATTGCCTGTCCGGTTAAAGATGCGAATGGAAGCAAGCAGCTCAGCCGCTTCTTCCATCATGCAGGGTTTTAGGCTTTCATG
>CAMWBY010000015.1 GCA_947172645.1 uncultured Lachnospiraceae bacterium
TGGAAGCAAGCAGCTCAGCCGCTTCTTCCATCATGCAGGGTTTTAGGCTTTCATGGGTCTGTACTTTATCCCACGGACAGCCGTTTTCTCCCCTGAGTGTTTTTATGATATTAAGAAAATCTTCGTATGTATATTTTTTTTGCTGTTGTTCCACTGATTTTTCTCCAATTATGTATCGTTGTCACTGACAGAAGGCTTTCCGTCACCTTCGCCCTCTCCGGAGTTTTGTTCACCATCATCTGGATTTTCTCCGGGATTCTGTTCACCATCGCCGCCTGGGGTCTCTCCAGGATTCTGTTCACCATCGCCACCCGGCGTTTCCCCGGGATTTTGTTCACCATCGCCGCCCGGAGTCTCTCCGGGATTCTGTTCGCCACCCGGCGTCTCCGTAGAACTGGAAGAACCGCTGCTCGTTATTGTGCTTGTGTCACTGCTTGTTGTCGTACTCGTGGAACTGCTCGTCGTATTGCTGCCGTTATTATTCGAGGAATTTCCCGAGTTATTGCTGCCGCTGACAGTCTTTTCCTCCTTCTCCAGTTCCGAGAAAGAGTAGGATATATCTTTTCCGTCATCCTCAAGATAAATGGTGTAACTCTTGGTCTTATAACCGCTCTTCCTCAGTACAACGGTATGTTTTCCCTTCTTTTTGGTAAAGCTTACAGGCGAAAGGCCCATATAATTACCGTCTACATATACTTCTACTTTTCTCGGCTCATCGATATATACTTTATTAGTCTTGGAAGCGCTGATTGTATTCTCGCTGACAGAAGGTTTGATTTCCTCAATTTCTTTTACAGGCGTCTCCTGTATCTCCGGTTCCGGCTCCTGTTCAGGCCAATCGTTATCTATGCTGTTCTGGCTGATAGAAGGCGTCTCATCCTCCCGCTCTTCTTCCAATGTAAAGGAAATCTTCGCATATTCGGAACCTACCTGAATGTATTTTGTCAAAGAATCATACCCCTTCGCCTCCAGATGAATCCGATGGATGCCATAGGATAACTCTACCGGCTTACTGGTATCAACAGTCTTACCGTCTATCTCCACTTTGGCATTATCAGGCGTAACGGAAATCAAAATTTTGCCCGTCTTATTCTGCGGCACTTCCAGGTCGCCCACATCCAGCACAACTTCCTTGTCACGCTCAACGACGATATCCTTGACACAGCTTGCGCCGTTGTTGGACAAAAATACCTGATAACTGCCTTCCGGCACAATCAACAGCATATCCTCTGTGATTTCCCTGATGACCGCATTCCCTACTTCTATCCAACCGCCAATCAAGGCCGCGTCATTCCTAAGACGCAGATATCCGTGCCCTCTTTCCACATTGATGCTGTAAATCTGATGGTCAATACCGCGCACAGAAACCGTATCCTGTGCCACAATATCCATAATTTCCGCACGTCTGCCCTCAGAAAGCACTACCACTTCTTCAGGAAGGGAATAAGTGGAAGAACCGATACTTGCCGTCTTATTGATACCCTCTAAATCATAGTTGCTCACATTCTCATAAATCCATGCATCGGGAGAAAGCTGCATACTGGCAATCTTCCTTTTCCCTTTCAGGAAATTGACATCCACCACATCGCCCGCCTTAATCTGGGAAATGGTCATGGAACTGCCATACTTATCTTTGATATAAGTCGTCCCGTCATAGTAAAGCGTATACTGCCTGCCCGTCTCCATATTGGCAAAGATTACACTGTTATTCTGTTGGTCGGTGGAAATAACCACGGCCGTATCCGCCGAATCATAACTTCCCACCGAACTGACGCTGAATCCGGTATCTACCGCCCGTTTTTCCTTGTCCTTTGCCATTCCTATATTGCTCGCCTGCGAAGTGCATCCGGTTATCATCAACACCGCCATCATTGCGACAGCCGCTGCCTGTATCATTCTTCTGTGCATTCCGACCCTTATCCTTCCTTTCTAAACTACTTAAATATACTCTCAAGAAACAATTGTTTTTCCCTCTCCTGGGCAAACAATTTCTCTATCTTCTCCATATTTCTCCCCGGAATCCATGCTTTACCCGTATTGTAATAGAAATTCACAATCTTCCAGAATTTTTCGGGATAGGCCAGACGGTAATACAATTGCTTATAATCTCTATCCGTCAGGCTTTTCTCTTTATTATAACTCTCCAGAAGCATATCACCAAGAGTCTGCGACCAGTTATTTTTTTCCAGAAGCTTACGCAGGAACAAATATAAATCGCGCACCGGGTAATCCCTCACACACTTCTCAAAATTTATCAGCGCGCTTCCTTTTCCTGTCTGTAAAATATTATGATACTGATAATCCCCGTGGCATACTGACGGGAAAGCATAAGAATCATCCTCATAGGCATAATAACGCAATTCATCAGTAATTTGCAAGGCATTATTCATGAAATAATCATAATGCTTCATTAAATAAATTTCAAAATCTGTTTTCTGACTTTTTTCGCGCAAAAATTTCTTGACTTTCTTCAATTCCCTATTATGCTTGTCATATTCCTTCTCAATCCGGAAAACAGGCTGGTTTAGCAACTCTTCATACGCTGAAAGGTCAGACGAATTGTGGAATTTCGCCAAGGTCGTGACCGCCTGACGGCACTCTTCCATATCTTTATGGTTGCATTCCCTGCCTTCAAAATAAGTTTTTACTATGTACGCGGTTTTGTCCTGGTCATAGACTATCATTTCGTCTTCTTTTGTCCGCAGAATAGACTCCGCCTGTACCTCGCCGCACTCTACTATATGTCTTAACAGAAAATCCTGGAATTTCACTTTTCCGGCAGGTCCGCAATATTCTTTTAAAATCAGTAATCCCTTATCGGAGTCGCACAGAATCGCGCCCCGCCCCTTCCATGTACGGATTACCTCTATCTCATATTGGTCTAATAAACTGACTGCTCTGTCATTCACACGAATACCCCCCGCTTTGTCGTCTATCCTATCTTATGAAAAGCGGCATAAAAGTATGAATTTCTTTTTATTTATATTCTCATATATTTTTCTTTGCAGATTTCGAGCAGTTCTTCTCTCGTATTGCGCTCCGGCTCCTCCAATACAAGTTCCAATAATCCCCGCAAGGTTTCCCCAATCTTTCTTCCGGGTTCCATACCAAGCACAATCAAGTCCGTGCCTGTCACCGCCAGGTCTTTTAGCCCCAAACAGTCCTGATTCCGGCATATCTCGTCATATAGCTGTCTAAGTTTCTCTAATTTATCAAGCTTCTCTTCTCTGTGGTAATCGCTCTGCGCCATAACGTCCGCATACCGCACGGCAAACAACAGCGGGAAAATATCTTCACCTACCCGGTTTAGCGCCCGCCTCACATTCCCTGGCACAAGATTTATTTCCATATCATGATAACGCACGATTTTCGTTACTTTGTCTGTTGTGTCATTGTCAAATTTCAACCGGCGTAAAATCCGCCTTGCCATCTTCTCTCCCACGACAGCATGCCCTTTATTGTGGGATATTCCTTCTTCGTCTATTGTCAGGGTCTGCGGTTTACCAATATCATGGAAAAGCATCCCAAGGCGCAGCACCTTATCAGGGTCTGTCTCTTGCATGGAATGTAAGATATGCTCCCCCACACTGTAACAGTGGTGAGGGTTGTTCTGGTCTGTTTCCATACAGAAGTCAAATTCCGGCAGAATCTGTTTCGTAATGCCTGTCTCATAGGCAGTACGCAGATATTCCGGATGCGGCGAAACCACCAGCTTCACAAGCTCCGCCTGAATCCTTTCTGCGCTGATAAGCTTCAGATTCGGAGCCAGTTTTCGAATCGCCTCTTTCGTGGTATCCTCAATCCGGTATCCTAGCTGTGCCGAGAAACGGACCGCACGCAGCATACGCAGCGCATCCTCTGTAAAACGTTCCTCGGCATTTCCCACACAACGGATAATCCTGTTCTCGATATCCTGCATACCACCGAAAATATCCACCAGGCCTGTCTCTTCATTATATGCCATAGCATTGACCGTAAAATCGCGCCGTCTTAAATCCTCTTCCAGGCTTGCGGTAAAAGTGACTTCCTTCGGATGTCTGGCGTCCTCGTATACACCGTCAATCCGGTATGTAGTGACTTCGAATCCTTCTCTGTCAAGCAGAACCGTCACCGTACCATGTCTGATGCCTGTGTCCACCGTCCTCAAAAAAAGCCGCTTCGTCTCTTCCGGCTTCGCAGATGTGGTAATATCCCAGTCATTTGGTTCCCTTCCCAATATGGAATCCCGGATGCAGCCGCCCACTGCGTATGCCTCATAACCTGCTGCCGTCAACGTTTTTATAATTTTATGTACTTTGTCAGGCAGATGTATTGTCATTTTTTCCTCATTTCTACGCTGCATTTTGTCTCAACTTTGTGGACACAGCACATGATTCTAACCTAATCATTCCTATAATTCTCAATTGATAGTTCTGATTATAAAATACCTGTCTGCTATTTACAATGTGTATTTATATTATATCCGGAAAACATGAACATCTTGAAATAACAAGTAATTCATGTTATATTATTAATAAGAAAAGCACCCACTCCGTAGTGGATGCTCCCAACATGATGTGTAAGTCCTTATGGACAATGCCTATCCTGTGGTTGAGACAGGATAGGCATTTTTATTTTCGCTTATTTCTCTTGTCGAGAAAGGTAAGCAATGCAATAATCAAGCCACCAAAGGAAATTAGCAAAGCTAATATCCCAAGGAAAACCATTATAGTTTCATAAGCTGTCATAAGCATCACCTCCCTTCTTATGTATTCCGGAATACCGGTTTCCAAAAGCCGGGAGGCTGCCACCCTGTCGTGGGTACTTTTCCATAATGAAATTTTATCATAACATAACCGAAATTTCAACACTACCCAATTCCAGGCCCCTTAAAGATATTATTCACATCTTCAAGATGAAGGTCAGGCTCCACGTCCGTCACCAGGGAACCGACCATTTCATCCAATTCGTTTCTGGACATTGCACTGCGGCTTCTCTCAATAAATTCTTCTTTCTCGTCATCAGTCATATCCACGAACCTATCCATTGCCGCGCGGTTTGTCGTGATTGCCAACCCCAATTCCAAAGGCAAATTATTGTAATCCATCCTGTTTTCCATCCTTCCTGCACATATTTTTCATACTTGCAGATATGTATTTGCAATACGTTCTCAGTCAAAATATATCTGCAAAGGATAAAATGTTTCCTATCATTTATGATGTACAGGAAAGACAAAAAATATTCAACGGCTGCCTGTCAACAACGATTTTTTACGCCAACGTCACGATTCCCCTCAGACGGATATCTTCGCAGGAAGCGCCTACCACAATCTCATAATCTCCTTCATCGGCGATAAAAGCATGCAACTGCTCGTCAAAATATGCGAAATCTTCTTGTTTCAGAACCAGGTTCACCTTCCCTGACTTGCCAGGCGCCAATTCTATCTTGGCAAATGCTTTCAATTCCTTATCCGGTCTGTTCACCTTCGGCCCAATAGGAGCCACATAGACCTGCACAATTTCTAAGCCGCTTCTTTTGCCTGTATTCTTTACGGTAAAGGACAGTTTCACATCCCTGCCTTTCTCCGTCTTAAGCGTCAATCCACTGTAGGCAAATTCTGTGTAAGATAACCCGTGTCCGAAACAGAATGCAGGCGCGATATGTTGTCTGTCATGATGACGGTATCCGCAGTACACTCCCTCCTCAAACTTAATCTTACCCCATAATCCAAACTGTCCGTTCTTAGCGGTGGCACAGTCTGCATATTTTTTCGGGAATGTCTCCGCCAGTTTGCCGGAAGGGTTTACATCACCGAAAATAATTTTTGCAAAGGCATTGCCTGTCTCCATACCTGCATAATAACTCCACAGGATTGCAGACGCCCTGTCGCGCCACGGCATCTCTACGGGAGAACCTCCCACAAAGGTGACAATCAAATCCTTTCTCACATCCAGAAGAGCCTCTATTAACATATCCTGCTCATAAGGCAATTTCATATCCGAACGGTCAAATCCCTCACTGTCCAAATCATGGTTCAGGCCGCCGACAAAAATAACCGCATCGGCGTTCTTGGCCGCTTCGACTGCCTGGGTAAAAAGTATTTTGTTTTTCTCATGAATTTCCGTCTTTTCTTTCTCCAGTGCAGCGAGACGTTCTTCCTCTCCCTTCCGATTCATCTCCGCCATATTTGCTTCATCCCTGACAGGTTGTCCGATATCTGTATTCTTTAAATCATCCAAACTGTCAGCCTGCCAATTATGGTCAAAAGTCTTCGGTTTATCCGGCACATGATAGCCTTTCAGATACTCCACCTTCGCATTGCCGCCCAGATACGTTTTTAGACCCATTAACGGACAGATTTCATATAATGCTTTAATCTCCGCACTGCCGCCGCCGTCCGAATGTATCTTAGCCGCATTCTGTCCGATAACCACCAGTTTTTTTACTTTCTTTGCATCCAAAGGAAGCACATGATTCTCATTTTTCAACAGTACCATGGATTCTTCCGCTGTATGAAGAATCATCTCCCTGTGCTTCGGCGCATTATAAACGCCTTTCTTACGGTGTTCCTTCTCCTTGCCAATCATTTTCAGACGGTACATCATACGCAAAATGTTGCGTACCTTATCATTGACCGTTTCCTCTGAAATCTCACCCTTAAGAATCGCTTCCTTCAACGGATTCGCCAACTTGTAATTATCAAAATCCGCAAATACAGACATTTCCATATCCATGGAACACTGGGCTGCTTCCTTCGTCTTATGTACGGCTCCCCAGTCGCTGATAACGGTTCCGTCAAATCCCCATTCACCGCGCAGCACTAAATCCAACAGATTTTTATTCTCGCAGCAATGGTAACCGTTAATCTTATTGTATGCTCCCATAATAGAATAAACGTTGCCCTCTTGTACCGCAGCCTTGAAAGCAGGCAGGTACAATTCATACAATGTCCTGTCATCAATCTCTTCGTCCACCATCAATCTGTCTGTTTCCTGCGCATTGGCCGCAAAATGCTTCACACATGAGGCGACGTCGTTCTCCTGCACACCTTTGATAAAAGGAACCGCAAGGGCTGCCGTCAGTTTAGGGTCTTCGCTCATATACTCAAAGTTCCTGCCGCACAGCGGGTCTCTCTTGATATTGATACCCGGCGCAAGTATGACATCCTTCCCCCGTCCTCTTGCCTCGGCTCCCAGGACATGCCCCATCTCATATGCCCTTTCAGGATTCCATGTGGATGCCAACGCACTGTTGCTGGGCAGGTAAGACACATTGTCATCATTGTTACCTGACGGAATCCATCTGTCATTCATAAAATCCGCACGCACACCCATCGGCCCATCAGAACTTACAACACCCGGAATGCCAAGTCTCTCTACCGCGCCAGTGCAAAAAAGCCCTACGCCATGAATCATGGAAATCTTCTCATCTAATGTCATTTTACCGATAAGCTTATCGATTTCTTTCTCAGTCTTCTTTTGATACTTCTTACTGTCTGTTTTCATAATCTCAGTAATCCCTTTCTACATCATTTTATAATTTTCTTTTTGAAGCTATCATTATTTAAAGCTATACCCACAAAAACAGCTTTAAATAATTATAGTATATCGGGAAATCAAAAACGGCACAATCATATTTTTACTCTTTATCTTTTTTCCGGCAGCCATACCCGCATCTGGTTCAGACCCCGGTTAGCCCAAGTATAATAAGGAACCAACGTAATCTTACATTCTTCTTCCTCTGGCGCTTTATAGCTGTATAAATCATCGCTCACAGATTCTCTATACCCTTCCGCATACAATTCCTGAATACCATACAGTTTGTCCGGAAGATATTCGCTGATTGTAACGGTGCCGTCTTTTTTCAATGAAAGGGAAAGGACATCATCTCCATTATCCACCCCCTCCGCACAGTAAACCAAAGGCCCTCTCTCCACTGCCGCCTTACCTGTATTGGCGGATACTTTGTTGCTTGTATACACTTTATGGACAGATAAATCAAATTCCACAGTCACCACGTCTTCTTCACTGAACTCACCGCTTAAATATGCATACCCGTCTTTGACTTCATAAGAAGCAGTTTTGTTATTTATGTAGATAACCGTATTGCTACTCCATTGCGGAATACGGATTGCAAGAGGCACGGACATTGTCCCACTTTTCGGCATAAAACGATATTCCACTTTATTGCCGTATGGATACTCTGTTTTCAGGATAATTTTGCCCCCAAATGTGTCATCCAAATCAAGCGTCCCGCCTACAAACAAATTAGAGTACAGTCTATCCTCTTCCACATGCCATACGTATTCTGACAAGGAAGATAATAATCTTGCCACATTGGGCGGACAGCATGCGCAGGCAAACCACTTCGGTCTCACGGGAAGCGCATGTTTGTGTGTCTGTGCATCCCCGGAAATACCAGGTAACGCTTCAAGCGGATTTACATAGAAAAACCTTGTCCCGTCCAACTGCATCCCTGCCAACACACAATTATATAAAGCGCGTTCCATCACATCCGCATACTTGCCGTCCCTTTCCATATACAGCATTTTATTAGAAAAGAAAATCAATCCAATGGCCGCACATGTCTCCGCATAAGCCGTATCGTTGGGCAGATGATAATCTTTCGTAAACGCCTCGCCTTCATAAGCCGAACCGATTGCGCCTGTCACATACATTCTGCTCTGCGTAATGTTATTCCAAAGCGCTTTGCAGGCTTCCTTTAAACTATTATCGTCTGTCTCCATAGCGGCATCGGCCATGCCTGTATAAAGATAGACAGCCCGCACGGCATGTCCCACCGCCTTCTTCTGCATCCTGACCGGAGCGGCATTCTGGGCATACTCCTTATCCTCCGGAGGATTGCCCCAGACCGACCAACTGTTTTTCTCTTTTTCTTTCTTAAAATAATCGCTGTCCACGCCGCGTACATTGATAAAATGAAGCGACAGTTCCTTATATTTTTCATTGCCCGTACAACGGTACAGCCGCATAAGGGCAAGCTCAATTTCCGGATGCCCCGGATACCCTTCCGCTCCCTCTTCAATAAAATGTTTATAAATATGGTCCGCCATACCGCACATAATGTCCAACAGCTTCGTCTTGCCAGTGCACTCCGCATAGGCGACGGCAGCCTCCATCATATGTCCTGCACAGTACAATTCATGGGCTTCATGCAGATTTGTCCACCTTTTGTCCGGTTCCTTCACTGTAAAATAGGTGTTTAAATACCCGTCTTCCTGCTGCGCCTTTCCAATCGAATCTATAATATCATCACATCTTTTCTCAAGTTCTTCGTCCGGGTTCTGGGCCAGTGAATATGCCACCCCCTCCAGCCATTTTGCAACATCGCTGTCCTGGAAAACCATCCCATAAAATTCACCTTCACATTTACCCGTACAGAGTTTCTCCGCCGCCATACGGAAATTTTCAATGCCATGGCTCTTCTCCGCACCTTCAATCCGGTCACTCAGCGCATTCTCCTGATAGGGAAGCACCACATCCTTTATCAAATCTCTGTACCTTCCAAAAAATCCGCCTTGTACCTCAAATTTCTTTACTAATTTTAAATCACTCACTGGCCGTCCTCCATTCCAATACATTATTTTTTAATTTTCCTAACCAAATCGTTATTATATGAAATATTTTATCATGTGTTAAACCAAACGTCAGTATATAAGAAATGAAAAATAAATGATATATTTTTCACCGGCTGAAACTTCCATTTTTACCTCTTGACAAACACCTGTAATATGTTGTATGATTCTAATTGTTCATAAGTTCGAAGCGTGGCTCAGTTTGGTAGAGCGCTGCGTTCGGGACGCAGAGGTCGTGGGTTCGAATCCCGTCGCTTCGACTAAAACACCAGGTTATCTTGAATCTGGTGTTTTTTTATGTTCAGAAATATACCGCCAAATTGCCTGCCTATTGCCCGCGGGAATAAAATATTGTTTGCAAACATTGACACCGATACATTTTACCGCTATAACTAAATGTGGGTATTGTCGAATGAAATATCCTAAATTTTCTATTGATGGAGGGTATTATGGAATCATATGAAGTCTTAAGAGACCTTGCGATTATCCTGCTTTTTGCCAAGTTTTTCGGCATTGTTGCAAGGAAATGTAAAGCGCCCCAGGTTGTCGGGCAGATTATTGCGGGATTGCTGGTTGGTCCCTGTGTTCTTGGATGGATTAACCACACGGAATTTATTACCCAACTGGCTGAAATCGGCGTCATTATCCTTATGTTTGAGGTAGGTCTTGAATCAGATTTAAAAGAATTGATAAAGACAGGCCCCATCGCTTTTTTGATTGCCTGTGCGGGAGTTTTTGTTCCTCTTGTTTTGGGCGCGTTGCTCTACATGGGATTCTACGGCACTGCGCCTTGGGGAAGCGATAATTTTTATAAAGCAGTTTTTATCGGAACAATCATGACCGCAACAAGCGTCAGTATTACCGTCGCCTCCTTGCAGGAATTAGGTAAAATAAAAAGTAAAGTCGGAACTACTATCGTCAGCGCCGCTATTATCGACGATGTAATCGGCATTATCGTACTGACTTTCGTTATCGGCTTTAAAGACCCTAACTCCAATCCGGGAATGGTAGTATTAAAGACAATCGCTTTCTTTGTCGTTGCGATTGTGGGCGGTTTTGTTGTATATAAAATATTTGCCAATCTGGATAAGCGTTATCCTCATACAAGACGTATCCCGATTGTCAGTCTTGCATTTTGTTTTGCCCTTTCTTACATAGCAGAGAAATATTTCGGCATTGCCGATATAACGGGCGCATATATAGCCGGAGTCGTATTATGCAGCTTAAGCGACAACGAATACATAGAACGGAAAATCGACGTCAGTTCCTATATGTTCTTCGGTCCTATATTTTTCACGAGTATTGGATTGAAAACCTCCTTTGACGCCATGGATGGAAAGCTTTTTGCGTTTTGTATCTGTTTCGTGCTCGTGGCTCTGGGCGCTAAGATTATCGGATGCGGATTTATCAGCAAAATATGCAGATATAGCCTGTCCGACTCACTAAAGATTGGCGTCGGTATGATGACCAGAGGTGAAGTTGCCTTGATTGTCGCGCAGAAAGGATTGGATACCGGTCTTTTGACTGCGGACTACTTTACGGCAGTTATCCTTTTGATTCTTGTTTCTTCCATTGCCACTCCGATTATATTGAAACTGCTCTATGCAAAGGACGATAAGAAGGCGGAAGCGGCGGCTTAGCCATAATATCATTTTAATAAAATATTCTCTCTTCTAAGCAGCAAGTTTTCATTATCTTACTTCTCTGCTTAAAAGAGAGAATATTATTTTTCAATATTTTTGATTTTCTTAAATCATTTTCTATAATACTTTCTTAATTTCTTCCACGATTTGTTCTTTTGGCACGGCGCCAACTATTGTCGACACATCCTTGCCGCCCACAAAAATCTTCATCGTAGGAATAGACATGACTCTATACATTCTGGCAAGTCCGTCCTCCTCATCGATATTGCATTTACCGACCTTGAGTTTGCCGTCGTATTCTTTGGCAAGCTGTTCCACAATCGGCGCCATCATCTTGCACGGGCCGCACCAATCTGCATAGAAATCCACAAATACCGGTATCTCCGATTTCAGCACTTCCCCTTCAAAATTAGCAGTTGTAAACTTGTGTTCCATAATAATCTCCTTTCCTGTGTATGTTTCCCATTACTTATATATCATTCATTATCTGGAAATAATATATTTATAGATTGGATTACCCATAGAAGAAAATTTTTCTTCATATTCCGTCATAACGTTATCTTTCATCATCTCTTTATTATGATGTAAATCTTCTGTCATCTGCTCCAGATTCCACCCCGCAGGTTCGATTTCGTCCAGAGCAAACCGGAACAAATCCGGATTATCCGTTTTAAATTCTATCACCCCGTCTTTTACTAGTATCTCATCGTAACGATGTAAAAATTCACGGGACGGTAATCTTCTCTTCGCATGCCTGTCCTTCGGCCATGGGTCTGAAAAATTCAAATATATCTTGTCCACTTCGCCTGGCCCAAATACTTCTGTGATTTCTTCCGCCTCCATACGGATAAAATACAGATTTGGAAGGGGCTCTGTCTCCATCTTCTGAATCCCTCTTAAAAGCACGCTGGAATATTTCTCAATTCCCACATAATTGATGTCCGGGTTCATTCTTGCTAAATCCATAATGAACCGTCCTTTACCCATACCAATTTCTATCCGAATCTTATGGTCATTACCGAATATCTCCGTCCACCTTCCTTTATAATCCTTTGGTTCATGTACTACGTAAGCGCTCTCGGCAATCACTTCCCTAGAACCGGTTATGTTTCGTAATCTCATTTTTTTATGTCATCCTTAAATTTGTCTATATATTGCCTATTTTTCTCTAAGTAATTATATTACTTTTGTTCACTGGGGCAAATACATAAAATTTAATCTAATAAATAACCTGCCTGATAAGAACATTCCAAATAGCTTGGATTTTGATAATATACACCTGTCTGAAAATCAGATATTTTATCGCTGATAAAAGAAGTAAATATTTTGATTAATTCCTCTACCTCATTTCCTTCTTTTGCACTGTCTTCAATCATAATACTATATAGTTTTCCAATATCCATAAAACTTGGTATTGTATACTTACAATCTGTAATTGTATCAAAATCACCATATGGAATTTTATATTTTTCTATTACCTCATCGCTTACCTGTTCAAATGAAAGGCAATGATTAACCTCAGCATCATATAACTGTTTTTCTATTCCCTTTTTCCCGACGGCTTCAACAACTATCCCCCGTCTATTTAAAGTCTGCCGTGAAATATATTCAATCAAAGAACATACATAGAAAAAATCATTTTTTTCTTTTGCTGTCATAAACTACCTCACTTTTTTCAAAAAACAGACAATTATTGATGGACCATACCATCTCTACATTCTGCAATAAAGTCTAACCATTCATTTGTCATAGTATCAAATTTTAAAATACTTAATCTATCATCGTATTTATATGTGTAATAATTAATAATTGGTTTACCTTCTCCACGGTTTGCCCAACGCACGGCTTGTTCATAATTATTTGTACAATAAAATCCCCACGAAAAATCTTTTGTATATTTTGTTTTTCGAATTTCTGGAAATTCTACAATTTCATTGCTGGCATGATATAAAATCATATATAAATTCCTCAGATTTTCTAAAAATATCCCCAACTTATTAATCAGACATGATACACTTCCAAGTACATGCAAGTATAGCACAAAAAAACAACAGACACAATAATGGCAGATATTTCTTTTAATGTTATATTTTGTATTTTTTGTGAATTGACTACTGTTTTTGACAAAAATAGTGTATGATGGTAAATGATTACTTTACAAATTAATACTGTCATAAAATATGGCATTTTGACATATACTTCTCTATCATAGAAAGGCTTGACAATATGTTTTTTTCATATACTAAAAAATCTGTTTTTTTTCTTTTTTCCCTTCTTATGTTTGTGGGGGCTTTTTTTAGCGCCCCTATGACTGCTTGTGCAACTTTAGAAGAATTGGAGGCGGAAGCAGAAGCAAGAAAGGCACTCCCAATCCAGTCAAATGAAATCGAAAATTGGCCGGTAGGCCCTGCCGTCAGCGCGGAATGCGCAATATTGATGGACGCCAATACCGGAGTAATTTTGTACGCCAAAAATATCCATAAAAAATCTTTTCCCGCCAGCACAACAAAAATTCTTACCTGTCTTCTTGCAATAGAGAATGGTAATCTGGACGATGTTGTCACTTTTTCCCATGACGCCGTTTTCAGCGTTCCCGTAGGAGGCTCCAATATGGGAATGGACCAGGGAGAATCCATCACCCTGGAACAATGTCTTTATGGCATTCTGGTAGGTTCCGCCAATGAAGTATCCAACGCTGTCGGCGAATATGTTTCCGGTACGATTGAAGACTTTGTCAGCCTTATGAATGAGCGCGCTGCGGAACTTGGCTGTACCGACAGCCATTTTATGAATGCCAACGGTTTACATGATGACAACCATTATACCTCCGCTTATGACCTTGCGGTTATTTCAAGCCAATTCTTCCAGAACGAAATGCTCTGTAAAATTGGCAATACTCCACGTTACCATTTTGAACCGACTTCCACACAGCCTGACGATTTTTATTTAAAAAACAAGCATAAGCTTGTCACCGGCGAAATACCTTACGATGGCATTTTGGGCGGCAAAACCGGCTACACCGACGAAGCCATGCAGACTCTTGTAAGCTGTGCGGAGCGCAATGGCATGAAACTCATCTGCATCGTATTCAAGGAAGGCTCTCCGAATCAGTTCACAGATACAGTGGAATTATTTGATTATGGGTTCAATAATTTTCAAGTAATGAATATATCCGAAAATGAAGATAAATATCAGATGGAAGTTTCCGGATTTTTACAGACAGGAAATGATATTTTCGGAAGTTCCAAACCGATTCTTTCTATTGACACAGACAGTTATGTCATTATTCCTAATACAATAACTTTTGACGATTTAGATTCTGTGATAGATTACAGTTCGTCGAATGAAAACCGTATTGCACAGATTAAATATTCCTACCATGACACTTACGTAGGAAGTGCTTATTTGAATTTGGCAACCGACACTGCTTCTACTTACAACTTTGATACCAATATAGAAACCACGGACGTGAGTGTGGAAAAGACAGAAAAAGAAGCAGAACCTTCACAGGACAACACAATTTTTGTCAATGTGAAAAAAGTTCTGCTCGGTATTCTACTTTTTGCCGGAACCGTCATATTATTATTTGTAGCAAGAGCGTTTATTATGAATAATCAAAATGCAAAACGCAGAAAGAACCGCGTAAAAAGAAAGCAAAAACGTAGAGAAAGAATGCAATCTAATTTTGAGGATTTTGATAACCTGGATTTTTAGAAATACTCCTTACTTTTCTCTGTTTTTTCGCCTTTTCCTGTTTATTACGGATGCTTTCAATTTCTGCTTCCGTAATAAACTTGTCTGTTTTGACGACATATACTCTTCCGTCTTCCGACTTACGTATGCGGATTTTTGATTTCATAAAACCATGTTTATCGCAATAGGATACACTGTAATAATGCTTTCCGTTAGGAGAAAACCAACGGATTTTTTTACGCAAATTTTTATTGCAGACATAACATTTTGTCGCAGAGACTGTCTTATCCGAAAGCGCCTCCGCTTTATCGTCGAAGCCACGGGAAATATATTTCTTATAAGTGTCAAAAACAACATGTATTTCAGACTTCTTATCTTTTGGAAGATGAAACACATCAAAAGAATAGTTTTCCAGGACAGATTCGTCTAAACATGCAAGAACTTTTGCGGTATAGTACGCATCGCTGAAAGCACGGTGGAAAGGAATATCTTTCTCAATCTTAAGAAAATCTATGGCATATTCCAGTGTTCTTCTTAATTTTCTATCTTCATAAGCTATACTGAATAGCTTTTGCACATCCAGAAACTTAATCGGTCTATCCGAAAGTTCCTTCAATCCATAATATCTGATATTTCTTTGCAATTCTGTCAAATCAAGAGGGCCCCATGTACAGAAAATATAATCTTTCCCACACCATTTCAAAAATTCTTCCGCCACTTCTACAAAAGGAAATCCGTTATCAAGCTGCTCCATTTCTAAATGAATCAGCTTCCCTGTAATGCGATGCATTTCATGGTAGACTTGCGGTTTAATCAATTTGGAAAACTCGTCTGTCTTTTCCCTGTTGTTATTTAATTTTATGGCGCCAATCTCAATAATCTCAAAAGGTAGAAGTTTTGACATTTCCTCTTTGTTACTATTGCCCTGGTTCCATTCTAAGTCCATGATAATATAGTCCATATATTCTATCATTCCTTTAACGAAGATACTTAATACATACCATTTTAAGTAAAACGTATTGTTTTATAAATCGAAAACAAAAAGCTGTAAACCCAAGAATCCTTGAATTTACAGCTTTTTCCAACGTTCCCTGCGAGAATCGAACTCACAACTGGGGCTTAGGAGGCTCCTGTTATATCCATTTAACTAAGGGAACTACTACTTCATACCAGATAAATCCTCATACCAGGATTAACAGCACTTTTATATTATACAATATAAAATTATAATTTGCAACAGTACATTTATCCAACAGGATAGTTAATATATCCCTGCAGCCACACAATTCCCTTAAACCTCCGTCCAACCTGAGGTTCTCCATACAAATCCTGTTTGTTAATACACACATCAAACTGCAAATCATTACAACTTAAACGCATGACATATATTTCTTCCCCTGTGATTTTATTCACTCTCAGAGAAATCTCAACAATTTCGCCCATAATAGAATATTGGTCACATTCCACGCCATAAGGCATAAAATACGTATCAACCAAACTAAATACATCTTCCGAAAGAATTTTCTTGGAAATAGATGTATAGGTATCCATGTCTTCTAACGTCAATGTCTCGATTGCGTCCTCGTCACCTTTTCTGGCAGCATCAATCAATTGGTTTCTATTGATGGAAGCTTTCTGTACTTTCTGCTTCTGCCTTTCATTTTTCCTGATTGGCAGAATAATATTACCTTTCAACGACAGACCAGACAATGTAAGCGTCGTCCCTCTGATTGGCAGCGTATTCTCATACTGTGCTTTTACATAGGGAACCATATTCTGCAAGTAAAAGATTAGGCTTACTCCCACCTTAATATCATCGCAGACTCCGGCGTATGATTCTTTATCTGCATGTCGTTCCACAGACACATCTTCACAGGAACTGATTCCTGTCCCCCGCAAATAAGGATAATAGTAATCATAAGTAAATTTGTCACTTTCATCAAATTCACCACAGACAGCGATTCCTATATCCTTGGCAAAATCTTCACAAAATTCTGCAAGTAAGGTTTCTTTTCCATTAGAAGTATAAGAACGGTGCGATGCATTTAAAATAATATCGGTAATCAGCTTCTGCTGCTCTTGCCGGTCAGTTAAATTGCTGAAACCGACAGCCCGCATAAATTTGTGCAAAAATTCCATCCCCTTTTCATAATCTTATTGAATCTTATCCATGCCACCCATATACGGACGAAGCACTTCCGGAATACGGACAGAACCGTCAGCTTCTAAATTATTCTCCAAAAATGCAATCAACATCCTGGGAGGAGCAACCACGGTATTATTCAGTGTATGTGCAAAATATTTTCCATCCTTACCATTCACGCGGATGCGCAGCCTTCTCGCCTGTGCATCTCCCAAATTAGAACAGCTTCCCACTTCAAAATATTTCTTCTGTCTGGGAGACCACGCTTCCACATCATAAGATTTCACTTTCAAATCTGCCAAGTCACCCGAACAGCATTCAATTGTCCTTACAGGAATATCCAGGCTGCGGAATAAATCTACTGTGTTCTGCCATAATTTATCAAACCACATTTTAGAATCTTCCGGTTTACATACTACAATCATTTCCTGTTTTTCAAACTGGTGAATACGGTATACCCCTCTCTCCTCAATGCCATGGGCGCCTTTTTCCTTACGGAAACATGGAGAATAACTCGTCAAAGTATGAGGAAGCTCTTCTTCCGGAATAATCGTATCAATAAATTTACCAATCATAGAATGCTCAGAAGTGCCAATCAGATATAAGTCCTCACCTTCTATCTTGTACATCATGGCATCCATTTCCGCAAAACTCATCACACCGTCTACCACCGCGCTCCGAATCATAAAAGGAGGAACACAGTAAGTAAATCCTCTGTCAATCATAAAATCCCTTGCATAGGAAATCACTGCGGAATGGAGTCTGGCAATATCACCCATTAAATAATAGAAACCATTGCCTGCCACACGTCCGGCAGCGTCCATATCAATTCCATGAAATTTCTCCATAATCTCAGTATGATACGGAATTTCAAAATCCGGGACTACAGGTTCGCCATATTTCTGTATTTCGATATTCTCAGAATCATCTTTTCCAATCGGGACAGAAGGGTCGATGATATTTGGAATCGTCATCATATCCTTCTTAATTTTCTCACGCAATTCATTTTCTTTTGCTTCTAATTCTGCAAGGCGAGCGGCATTGGCAGCGACTTCTGCTTTTTTGGCATCTGCTTCTTCCTTCTTTCCTTGTCCCATCAATGCGCCAATCTCTTTAGAAATCTTATTTCTGTTGGCACGGATATCATCGCCTTCCTGTTGCGCTTTTCTGACTTCCGCATCCAGTTCAATCACTTCATCCACTAAAGCAATCTTATTGTCCTGAAATTTTTTTCTGATATTTTCTTTGACAATCTCAGGGTTTTCTCTTAGAAATTTAATGTCTATCATGATAGTCCTCCATTCCTGCTTATAAAAATATTGATATATTTAGTCGATAACTTTTTCAATATATATATTATTAACCTTAATTAAATCTTTGACAATATTGACGCTGTTTCCATTCTTATCTTGAACAATCCTTAAAACAGGCCTGTTTGGAAATTTATTGTTCTGATACAATACAATCCCTATCTCTCCTTCATTCGTCTTCACAGTGGAACCTGCCGGAAACACCGCTGTAAATTCCAGAAAGATATCGACAATTTTTCCGTCGAATTTAATATCTTTAAAATTTTTCAGATATTCTACGGCTTCATATACTTTCGTCCGTTTACATCCGATGCCGCAAATCATTTCATCAAACGTATCACAAATCTGTATAATCCTGCATTCTTCCGGAATATCTGTAGCTTTCAGCGGATACCCTGAACCATCCAGACACTCATGATGATATAATATCATATTTCTGCTCATATTGGAAATCCAATTTTCGCCTTGTAATGCCGTATATCCATAAATTGGGTGCTTCTTATATTCTGCATGTTCCAATTCCGATAACTCTGAAAGATTTCTATCCGTGTACATAATAGGAATATATCGCAAGCCCAAATCATGAAGTAAACAACTGACAGCTATGTCATGTACTATCTCATGAGAAAGACCCATTTTTAAAGCGACAATCGTAGAAAGACTACAAATACTAATGGAATGTTCATAGATATCTGAGTTTCTTCCTTTAATATCATAAATCTGTTCTACTACTTTTTCTTCCTTTAAAATATTATTGATAATACGGTCTGCTGTCTGGCTTAATTCTTCCAGTTTTTCATTATGTCTGTAAGTATATTTTTCAAGAATGTCCCGGACTTTTATTTTAAAAGAATCCTCAATTTCTTTCTTTAAAATAACCACTGCTTTTGTGTCCGACTCTCTCTCTTCAATATATACTTCTTTAATTTCAAGCTCCTTTAGTTTTTCAATATATTCCTGTTTTAAAAATGTTCCTTCAGAAAGCAAAACCTGATATTCCGGCGTAAAGACATCTCTCGCCAATACTTCTGTCCCCGTTAAATAATCAACCCTACATACCCTCATACACTCATCCCATTTTTAAAAATTTAAAAATTAATTACCTACATCAATATCCATTGCAATATCTAAAGCTTGTTTTTCTTCATCCCCCAATGAAATCTCACACAAGCCGTTTTTTATTTCTTTCGTATAAGAATAACAACCATCTGTACTATGAACAGAATTCAATATAAATCCATTGTCATTTTCATCCAAAAGCGCAAGAGAAAAACTTAACTGTCCGCCCATTTGGTTAAAAGCATCATACTTGATGATACCAACTTTCTGGAAAGCCCCCTCAAACTTTCTGTACAATGACTGGATATCTTTACGGTTTTTTTCCGCGGATGCTTTAATAAACTTGTGGTCTTCAAAAATGCCCTGTATTTCATTCTCCAAACTTTTTGCATTCTTACCAGACATAAATTTCTTATAACGTTTAGATAATTTATTCATCTTAACGGTCTGGACAATGATTACTATAATGAGAAGAATAATAAGCGCATATGTTGCAATAAACAAGTAGGTCAAATCAAATCCACTCAACCCAATCTCTTCCAATAAATTATAATTCATCGATACCGTACCTTTCTGTAATGCAATTTATCGTCTGTGCCGTGTACTGTCGCATATATATTTTTAATGATGGGACAATAAATCGATAATTCTGTCTAAATCGTCATGATTATAAAATTCTATTTCAATCTTACCGGAGCCATTTCCTTTAGAAGAAATTTCTACTTTAGTCCCAAGAGATTGTTTTAATTTTTCCTCCACATCCTGGTAAATAATTTCCAGACTCTTATCTTCCAAAATTTCTTTTTTAGGTTTTTGCGGTTTATTTAAATCTTTGACAAGCTTCTCCACATCACGGACACTTAATTTCTCATCAAATATTTTCTGGGCAATCATATATTGTTGCTCCGGGTCTTCGATAGTAATCAATGCCCTGGCATGTCCGGTAGACAACATGTCATCAATAATCATCTGTTGTACTTCATCACATAGTTTCAGAAGTCTCATTGAATTGGTAACCGCCGTCCTGCTCTTAGAAACTCTCTCAGCAACTTCATCCTGTTTCAGATTAAATTCTGTCAAAAGCCTTTTGTACGCCTGTGCTTCTTCTATAGGATTTAAATCTTCTCTCTGAATATTCTCAATCAGGGAAATCTCTACAATTTCCTGCTCGGTATAATCACGGATAATAACAGGAATCTCTTTTAGCCCTGCTAATTTAGCAGCACGCCAACGACGCTCACCCGCTATAATCTCATAATAAGTTTTTCTGTCCTGAACTAAAATCGGCTGTAGGAGTCCAAATTGTTTAATTGAATCAGCCAATTCTTGTAATGCATCTTCATCAAAATTTTTTCTTGGCTGTTCTCGGTTCGGCTCGACTTGGGTTATCTTCACAATAGTCTCCGGGTCTTTCTGATTCTCCTTATGTGTCTCCACAACTTCCGAAGGAGAACTGTCCTGGATAGGAATCATTGCATCTAAACCCTTTCCCAAACCTCTTCTTACTTTCGTTGCCATGCTATGCATCCTTTCTGTTTATTACTTCATCCGCTAACAACTTATATGCTTCGGCGCCTGCTGATTTTGCATCATACATACTAATCGGCATTCCATAACTAGGCGCTTCGGCCAATCTGATATTTCTAGGTATTAAAGTTTGAAATACATTCTGTTTGAAATGGTTCTTTACATTTTCTACTACCTGCATGGAAAGGTTTGTCCTGGAATCGTACATAGTAAAAACTACACCCTCCATATCCAGATGTGGATTCAATCTTTCTTTTACAAGGTTAACTGTATGAATCAACTGGCTTAAACCTTCCAAAGCATAATACTCACATTGAATTGGCACAAGCACAGAATCTGCTGTAGTCATAGAGTTAATTGTAAGCACATTCAATGACGGCGGACAATCAATAATAATAAAGTCAAATTTATCTTTTATCCAGTCTATTTCATTTTTTAAAATATATTCTTTCTTGTCTACGCCAATCAATTCAATTTCGGCTGCGGCCAGATTGACATTAGCTGGAATGACCGATACTCCCGGAATAACATCATTGATAATGCATTCATTGATTGAACACTCTCCTAAAATCAATTCATAGATTGTATTTTCCAAATCATTCTTTTCGACACCAAATCCACTTGTAGTATTTCCCTGGGGGTCTGTATCGATTACCAACACCTTCTTACCTTTTTCCGCTAACGATGCGGATAAATTGATAGAAGTTGTTGTCTTTCCAACTCCACCCTTCTGATTTGCTATTGCAATTATTCTTCCCATATGTACTTTTCCTCTGCCTCTCGTCTTGCATTCCAGCAAAACGTTTCTCTCTAAGATTTTCTTTTTGTTATTCTGTTCGTTTACGATTATATCACTAAACTATATGATAATCTATAGGAATTTAGATTGAAAAATTTACAACTATTTTTGTGTGCTGCAAAATACCCAACCTGTCATGTAAAATTGTACAAAAAAAGTTAGTGAAACATAGAACTTTATATAATGTTTCACAACATATTTTTCATAGATATTAATGTTTCACGGGTTAAATTACAATATATTGGGTTAATTTGTTTCACGTGAAACATTATCTTGTGTCCATAATCCAAATAAAGGAAAATGTTTCACGTGAAACATTTCTACTTCCTATATATATTTTAAAAAAGAGTAATGATATTGTTTTTAATTGCAAAAACTGCCGCCTGCGTTCGGTCAGAAACATCAATTTTCTTAAATATATTAGAGATATGATTTTTTACTGTCCTCTCACTTATGTTTAAGTTTGTCGCAATTTCTTTATTTATCATTCCATTTGCAATTTGAATCAAGACTTCCATTTCTCTTGTTGTCAAAGAATCTATCTTATCTTTATCAATATCTCTATTAGCAAGACGATTATTTAAAGCAGGTATCAAACTAGCCTGAATATAATTTTCACCTGACATAACGGAATTAATTGCTCTCTTTAACTCAGCAGATTCAGAATCCTTCATAATATATCCATCTGCTCCAATATCAACAGCCTTTAATAAATACTCCATTTCATTATGCACAGTCAAAATAAGAACTCTTATTTCATAATTTTTTCTTTTTATTTCTTCCAAAACTTCCAATCCATTTTTGTCAGGCATATTAATATCCAAAAGCAAAACATCAAAATCTATATTTTCTAACTTATTAAGACATTCCTCCGCATTAGCTGCCTCCGCTACTACCTCTATACTTCCATCAAATTCTAATAATTGTTTAATTCCCTCCCTGATTAGGCTATGGTCATCTGTAATCATCACTCTTGTCTTCATATAATCCTCCATCCATGAGATATTATTTATAAATATACCTAATTTTTCACATATAAAATAAAAAACATTATAAAAATTATATTTTGGGAACAGTAATCTCAATAGAGGTTCCGGATAAAGCTTCAATATGAATCGTACCTCCTAAAAACATGACCCTTTCTTTAATAACGGATAAGCCAAAATGTTTTTCCTTTTTCATAGCTTCATCTAAATCAAAACCCGAACCATTATCCTTTATATTCAACCAATACTCATCATCACGTTCTTTTAAAATAACAGTGATTTCATTTCCGCCCGAATGTTTAATAGAGTTTTGAATACATTCTTGGATAATACGATACATTGAAATAAATAATATTTTCATTGAAGAATCAGATTCTTCAATAATAATCTGGTCTATATCCTTCACTATATGAAAATGATGTTCCGCATTTAAGACATTAATTAATTTATCTATCGTCTCGGGTAATCCAAGGTCATCGACCGACATAGGCCGTAAATCAAAAATACTATTCCTAATTTCATCAATTACTTTACGGATACCTTTTTCAACCGTTGCAAGTTCCAACTTAGCACGTACAGGGTCTTCATCAATATATAGAGAACTCAATTCAATTTTATGTACAAGATGGGTAAGATTCTGCAAAGATGTATCATGTAAATCCCTGGCGATTCTCTGTCTTTCTTTTTCCTGCGCATCCAAAATAGACAATTGTTTCACGTGCAACATAGATGAATCTGATAAGATTTTTTCCAATCGAGACATCTTATCATTTTTCTTAGAAAAATTTTTTTCAAGCTCGTCACATTGCAAAATAAGTTTTTCTCTTTTTTTTCTATTTTCTTCAATTACATCACGATAAATATTTTCTGTTTTTCTAAGAAGAAATACACGTAAATCACTTTCCTCTTTATTGAGAAGACTATTAAGATAAGCATCTATCTCGACAATCTCATTTTTCATCTTATTTAAAATAGTAAGGTCAACTGTCTGCTCTTCCTCCAATTCATTGTACATTGCTTGAATAATTTCATAGTTAGTCACATCCATAAGCTGTCTCCAATCACATTATATAGTCTAAACATCCTGTCATCGGTCAAATACAATGACAAAAATATAACGGGTGTTTTTCCATTAACTAAATCATATACCATATTTCGAATAAAGAAAAGCTATTTAAGAAAAAATAATATAAATATATATAGTTGCATCCCTTATTGCAAAATGATATGATTATATATACAGAAAAAAGTAAAAACAAAATTGCAAGAATGGAGGATTAACATGAACAAAAAACTTACAACATCTATATTGCTATTAACTTCTTCCGTTTCAGCAATGCATATCATAAATAGAGTACACTCTTCCGTATGTACCTCAAAAGGTTTATTAACTAATTCGGAAAACCATTACTATGACTGGAGATTTGGAAAAATCAGATATCAGAAAAAAGGAAGCGGTACTCCTCTTCTTCTTATACATGATTTAACGATAGGAAGCTCTAACTATGAATATCACAAAATAATTAACAATCTCACAGAACAACACGAAATCTATTCTATAGATTTGCTAGGATATGGCCTATCAGATAAACCATCTATTACATATACGAATAATCTGTATGAACAGTTAATCAGTGACTTTATCAAAAATGTCATTGGAAGAAAAACATCTATTGTTGTAACAGGGGAGTCAGTTCCATTTGTAATTATGGCATGTCATAATTATCCGGAAATTATCAACAAATTAATATGTATTAATCCTCAAAGCCTATATTTACAAAACCAGATTCCATCTAAGCAAACCAAATTAATGAAATTATTTATTGAAACACCAATTATCGGAACTTTTACTTATCATGTGCTGACCAACAAACACACAATGGAAAAAATATTTAGAGAGCAATATTTTTCCAATCCGGAAGAAATAAAAGAGAGATATATCAAAAATTATCTGGAAGCGGCAAATATAAAAAATTATAATGCAAAATTTGCTTTTGCAAGCTATGTCGGAAAATATATGAATATGAGTATTCTCCATGAGTTAAAAGAAATCAATAACAGTATATTAATGATTGGAGGAGAAAAAGAAAAAGATATCGAAACCACTATAGAAAATTATAAATATTATAACGCTGCCATTGAAGATATATATATCCCAAATGCAAAACATCTCCCTCAATTAGAAACGCCAGATGAAATTATAGAACAAATCAAAATTTTCTTATGCAGTCAAATACCCCGCTGAAAGCAACGGGTCATCAAACTTAAAAATAATGTGAGATGGAGAATGCCTGAAAAGCGGCATTCTCCACATTTTTTATATTTTTATCACCATGCAGTTATTCGTCAATGGGTCACGCCTATCATATGAAAAAATAACAGAAACAGGCTTATCAAAAATAAACTCAAAAACTTCCACGTGCAACATCTTTATCAAATCCCTATAAGTACAACCTCCTAATTGTGGAAGCAGCTCATGCGACTCTGATTCCCTGTGCAATATATCATGTATCATATCTTTATAAGATTCTAACGAAAATAAAAAAGAAGGTCTATTTTTCATATGCTCCCGAAGATATAAATCATAAGCAATATACTCTCTCAACATAGCAGTCCGCCTGTCAACTATATTATTTTTACTCATCATAACAAGTCCTTCATTCAACTGGAAATCTATAGAATCATTTATTTTATTAAAACTATTTCTATATTCTCCGCCACTCTTATCGATACATGCCATTCCAAATTCCAACAAAATCTCATATTTTTTGACACGGGAAGGCTGAACGCCGAACAAATCATGTTCTTCGTACCATGAAGCAAGCGAATCATACAAATCAAAGGGCGTATCAAAAAACAAATTTAAAAATGACATGGAATACCTAAACTGACCACTATTATAATAAATCTCCAATACTTCTTCTATCTTCTTTAAATGGCAAATATCCTCATAAGACATCCACTTTGTAGACAAGACTTCATAAGGAGGTAAACTTGTGTATACCAAATGATACGCCGGAGCATTTACGGCCATAGAAGAACCTTTCAAAACTTTAAGAAATCCTAACTGTAATTGTTCAGGATAAAGCTCATAAACATCATTAAAAGATTTACGGAATTTTTGAATATCTTCAAAAGGAAGGCCGGCAATCAAATCCAAATGAATATGAATATTATTCCAGGAAGAAATTTCTCTTACAATTTCAGAAACTTTTCTAAAATCCATCTTACGCCTAATCTCTTCAATTGTCTCCCGATTCGTCGACTGAACACCAATTTCCAACTGGACGGCTCCGGGACGCATCTGCCTTAACAAAAAAAGATACTCTTCATCCAAAAGGTCGGCGGCAATCTCAAAATGAAAATTTGTGACATTATTGTCATTTTCTAATATATACCGGAGAATAGGAATTGCATGGTCTTTCTTACAATTAAATGTCCTATCAACAAATTTAACTTGTGGAACATTGTTCTTTAAGAAAAAATCCAATTCAGCGCACACCCGTTCCACTGACCGGAAATCCATTGTCTTATCAATCGAAGACAGGCAATAGCTACAAGAAAAAGGACAGCCGCGGCTGCTCTCATAATAAATAATCCTATGTTCAAAATCTTTCAAATCCTTATACCAGAATGGAATCTCATCAAGAGTCATCCTGAATGCACTGTTTCCATCAAGGACGAAAGGTAATTCGCTTTCCGTTCCATTTGCATAAGAAGAAATCATATGATAAAAAGAACCTTCACCCGGGCCAACCATAACGCCCCTCAATCTCCATTCTTCAATCACTTTAAAAGCATCGTAAGAAACTTCTGGCCCTCCCGCCCATACATCAATATCAGGCATAATCTTATGTAGGTCGCATATCACCTCGCCAATCATACTGCGGTTCCATATATAACAGGAAAAAGCAACCACATCAGGATGACTCTTATAAGTTTCACGTAAAATATAAGAAGCCTGCTGATTGATTGTAAATTCTAAAACCTTAACATATGGCTCATATTCACCCGCACAGGATTTTAAAGAAAAAACGGCAGGATTAGAGTGTATGTATTTGGCATTTATTGCAACAAGCAAAATATTCATAAAAACCCCTTATTTTTTCTTACCTTCAATTTGATTCTCAAAACCTAACGGACTCTTACTCGCCACACCTGCTTTCCTGGGATACTTTTTCGGAGTCGCCCGGTGTTTTTTTGTCACAAAAAGATTACGGTAAATATCCGAATCCGGAAGCATAAAGGCAAACTGCTCCTCCACCTTTCCGCCTAAAATATTTATCGCATATTCAGCGCTCTTCATCTCTTCCAAAATTTTTTCTGACTTATAAGAAATAAACTTCCCGCCAACCTTCACATAAGGCAGACAATATTCAGAAAGAGTAGAAAGATTTGCCACCGCACGGGACACGCACAAATCATATTTTTCTCTAAGCAAATCCGGCTTGGCATAATCCTCCGCACGTCCATGAACCGTATCAATCTGTTCCAGTCCCAATGCGTCAATCACTTCATTCAAAAAAGTAACTCTTTTATTCAAAGAATCCATAAGGGTCATTTTCAAATTCGGATAAACAATCTTTAAAGGTATTCCCGGAAATCCTGCCCCTGTCCCAATATCAATGACAGAAATACCATTTTCCAAGTTCTTTACATCATATGCCTTCACAAGAGACAGACTGTCTATAAAATGCTTCTTCATCACTTCATCAAATTCCATAATGGCAGTCAAATTCATCACTTTATTTTTTTCAATCAGCATCTCATAATATAATATGAATTGTTCCGTCTGATAATCTGATAAAACAATATGAAGCTCGTCTAAATCCTTATAAAATTGTTCCAAATTATATTTCACTAATAAATTGTCCAAACCAAACCCTCATACTCTCTTATTTTGAAAATATTAATAGATTGTCTAATCCTCATGATACGTCTTCTTATCTGAAAAATGTTCCAAATAAACTAACAACACGGAAATATCCGCCGGAGAGACACCGGAAATCCTCGAAGCCTGTCCCACAGAGACCGGTTTATAAGCAATCAATTTCTGTCTCGCCTCTAACCGAAGAGAACTGATATCGTTATAATCCAAATCAACAGGAATCCTCTTCTTCTCCATTTTCTTATACTGCTCTACCTGGCGAAGCTGCCTCTCAATATAACCCTCATATTTAATCTCAATTTCTACCTGTTCTATCACATCCGCCGGAAGAAAATTTCTACCGGAATCAATCTCCTGCAATATATTATAACTTAATTCCGGACGGCATATAAGCTCCGCCAGAGTCGCGGCAGTCTTTAATGTAGAACTTCCATGGGAAATAAGAAAATCCTGGTTCTCTTTTGCAGCTCCAACTACCGTATTCTTTAACCTTTCTATTTCTTTTCTAATCAACTCTTTCTTACGAAGGGTAGACTCATACAATTCTCCTGAAACCAAACCAACCTCATAACCAATTTCACGCAACCTTAAATCGGCATTATCCTGACGAAGCAAAAGACGGTACTCCGCCCTGGAAGTCATCATACGATAAGGCTCGAAATTTTCTTTCGTCACCAAATCATCAATCAACACCCCAATATACGCCTGAGAACGGTCCAACACAATTGGCTTTTTACCTAAAATTGTCAAGGAAGCGTTTATTCCCGCTATCAGTCCTTGCGCCGCCGCTTCTTCATAACCGCTGCTGCCATTAAACTGCCCGCCGCTAAACAAACCTTTAATATCCTTAAATTCTAACGTAGGGTATAATTGTCTTGGATTAATGCAATCATATTCAATAGCATATGCATTCCGGACAATCTTGCAGTTCTCCAATCCAGGAACAGTACGATACATGGCAAGCTGTACATCTTCCGGAAGAGAAGAAGACATTCCTCCCACATACATTTCATTGGTGTGAAGACCTTCAGGCTCAATAAAAACCTGATGTCTCTCCTTATCTGCAAATTTAACAACCTTATCTTCAATAGAAGGACAATACCTGGGACCGGTTCCTTCTATAACGCCGGCATAAATCGGAGAACGGTCAAGATTTGCCCTGATAATCTCATGAGTCTTCTCATTGGTATATGTCAACCAACAAGATACCTGGTCAATCTGGACATCATCAGGATTCGTAGAAAAAGAAAAAGGAATGACCCTCTCGTCCCCAAACTGCTCCTCCATCTTAGAATAATCAATTGTACGGCCGTCCATCCTGGCAGGCGTACCGGTTTTAAATCTTCTCATCTCAATGCCAAGACTCTTAAGGGAATCCGTCAAATAATTGGCAGGCTGTAATCCATTAGGCCCTGTATAGGTAATCGCTTCCCCACAGAGACATCTTGCTTTCAGATATGTCCCCGTACATAAGATAACGGCCTGGCATTCATAGAAAGCACCCGTAAAAGTCTTGACGCCCGTAATTTTTTTCATAGCAATAGAATCGGAAGATTCAATAGAACCGTCATAATCCTCCGCCAAAATTTCACAGACTTCCGCCTGTTTCACTGTCAAATGTTCCTGATTCTCCAAAATGTTACGCATCTGTCTCGTATACTCGGCCTTATCAGCCTGTGCACGAAGAGAATGTACCGCAGGGCCTTTCGATTTATTCAACATCTTAGACTGGATAAAAGTCTTATCGATATTTTTACCCATCTCTCCGCCCAGAGCGTCAATCTCCCTCACCAAATGTCCCTTGGAAGTTCCGCCCACATTCGGATTACAGGGCATCAATGCAATACTGTCAACACTTACCGTAAAAATAATCGTCTCCAAACCCAGGCGCGCACAGGCAAGAGCCGCCTCACACCCTGCATGTCCTGCGCCAACAACACATACATCATATTTTTCCCTAATCTGATTTTTGTTTTCCATAGACATACCAATCCCCATCTCAAATCAGCCCGCTTTATTTTCCCATACAGAATTTACTGAATATTTCATTCACCAAATCGTCTTCCACAGCTTCACCGATAATCAGCCCAAGCTTGCCATATGCATTCATCAAATCAATTGTATAAAAATCTTCCGGCATCTTGGATACAATGCTTTCCTTCACCTGGATAAGACTGCCATATGCTTCCTGCAAAGCCTCTTTATGGCGCACGTTCGTAATATACACTTCATCATTATAAACGATATCGCCATGAAAAAACATCTCTTTCACTGTCTTAACAAAAAGTTCTATTCCGTCTTTTTCCTTCGTGGATGTTCTGATAATCCTGTTTTTATATTTAACGTCACTTTGTTCTTCTCTCCTGTCTGGCAAATCCAATGATTCATCAAATTTCCGGGCGTCAGAAACTGCCATATAAACGCTCTCCTCCGTAATCTTAGGAGATAAGTCAGATTTGTTCAAAAGAATAAGAACATTCTTGTCTTTTATCATCTCTAAAATCTCTTTATCATTATCATCCAATGGGACAGAAGAATCTATAACATAGAGCACAAGGTCCGCTTCTTCCACAGCCTTCTTTGCCCGGTCAACACCTATTTTTTCAACCACATCCTCGGTAAAACGGATGCCCGCCGTATCCAGTATACGGAATACAATGCCATCAATCGAAACTGTCTCTTCCAAAATATCCCTTGTAGTCCCTGCAATATCCGTCACGATGGCACGCTCTTCCCCCACAAGTTCATTTAATAAAGAAGATTTACCCGCATTTGGTTTACCGACAATCACAGTGCGGATTCCTTCGGAAAGAATTTTTCCATTATCGGCGGACTGGATGAGAGACTCTATACGTTTCTGCAATTGACTTATCATCAAGAGAAGTTTCTCTTGATATCCTTCAGATTCCAAATCAAAATGCTCCGGGTCATCGAGAGCCGATTCGATAAAAGCAATTTCGTGGATTATCTCAGCCCTCATTTTTTTTATCATATCAGATACAGAACCTTTTAGCTGCCTGACAGAAGATTGTAAAGAAAACTCATTCTTCGCATGGATAATATCCATGACTGCTTCAGCCTTAGATAAATCAATCCTCCCATTTAGAAAAGCACGTTTCGTAAATTCACCCGGCTCTGCAAGCCTTGCGCCCGCCCACATAACAAGTTCTAATATCTTCCGCATTATTAAAACGCCGCCATGGCAATTGATTTCCACTGTATCCTCCGCTGTATAACTCCTGGGAGCCTTCATCACAGATACCATAACTTCATCCACAATCTTTTCGTCTTCATCCACGACGAAACCATAATGAATCGTATGGGAATGATACTTTGTTAAAATTCTATCGCCTTTCGCATTCCGATATATCCTGTCTACAATTATGACCGCGTCGTCACCGCTGATGCGTACAATCCCTATTCCGGAATCAGACATCGCTGTGGCGATTGCCGCTATCGTATCTGTTTTCATACAAATCATATACTCCTTCCAAGCCAAATACCCCTCCACAAGTAAAGTTACCAACTCTAAATATAAAAGAAGCTGCCGAAAAATACAAGTCTCTACAAAATATAACAAATAATATATTGCAGAATTGACGTATTTTTCGACAGCTTTTTCATCTGATAATCATGAAAGTATCATCTAATATACCATTCACTTGAAACAATCACAGACTATCCGTTATTTCTCTCATATCTCTTAAGGACTACCACAACATGCCTGTAAGGTTCATCACCCTCGCTGTGGGTTGTAACATATTTGTCATTCTGAAGTGCGGAATGAATAATTCTCCTCTCATAAGGATTCATAGGCTCCAAAGAAACCGGCCTCTTTGTTCTCTTAACTTTATAAGAAATATTCTTGGCAAGATTTTCGAGAGTCTCTCTTCTTCTCTGGCGATAATTTTCAGTATCAACCTTCACCCTGATATAGTTTTCAACATTCTTATTAACTACCAGGGAAACAAGATACTGAAGAGAATCCAAAGTCTGTCCTCTCTTACCAATCAGGACTCCCATCTCGTCGCCGCTCAACTCGATTTCCATAGAGCTATCCGCCTCATCGTACTTAACATCTACAACTACAATCAATCCCATCGCATCAAATACTTCTTTCAGAAAATCCCTGGCAGTATCTTCCACGGAGGATTTCACCCTTGCCTTAATAACAGCAGGCTTTGCACCGATGCCCAAAAAACCTGAAGAACCCTCTTCCAACACTTCATATTCCAATTTATCACTGGTCACAGTCAGCTTCTGACATGCTTCCGTAATCGCATCATTCACAGTTTTTGCAGATACCTGAATAAATTCCATAATCCATCAATCCTCCAATCAAATTTTTACGCGCAGCATTGAATTATTTTTTATTATTCTTCTCATTATATTGTCTGACCATAGTTGCCTTGGACATCATACTGCCAGGTTTCGCATTCTTGCTGTAATATTCCGTGGATTTCCTTACAGCCTCTTCTTTCTCCTGAGGCGTCATTCCTGAACGGGACTGTCCTGCAGAAACACTGTTCACTTTTTTTGTATTCATATTGGCATAAGAAGCCATCTGTTCCGCCCTCACGCCTGCCTTTTCCATTTTCTTCTTGGCTTTTTCTTCATTCTTCTTAATGACTTCATCCAAATCAATCTTATCAATATGTTTATTGATTACCACCTGCTGGATACTTCTGACAACCGCACCGGCCACCCAGTAAAGTCCCAAACCTGCAGGCAATGTATAACAGAAGAAAGCTGACATAATCGGCATAAACATATTCATAGTCTTCATAGACTGCATCATCGCGTTCTGCTGGTCATTGGCATTCTTCTTGCCATCCTGCTCTGTAGACTGCTGAGGCATCAGCTTAACATTAATCCACTGTGTCACCGCCGACAATACCGGAATGGAAAGCGCCGCCACTACCATCAGGAAAGATTTAGACGCCCACGCTTCCTTCACAATAAAAGAAGGTGAATTTGCAATATTCAGACCTAAAAAATTATTGTACTTATCTAACAATCCAAGAGTATGTTCTACATCAACCGCCAAAGACGGGAACTTGTCCTTGATGCTAAGCCATTCGGCGGAAGAAGCCTTATTGAGTACGTCGATAAAAGTATTCTGCACATAAGAAGTCACACCGCCCGTAAAAGCCTCATTCTCAAATTGCTTGGCAAACATCCCCGCCTGACTGAAAGACTGGACAAATTCCGAGCTTCCTGCCTGGGCAATCAAATTGTCAACAAGAGGAAAAAAAGCCTCCTTAATCTTACTTACATACGCCGGCATATTGGAAATAACACGATACAAAGCAAAAAGAATCGGCATCTGTATTAAAAGCTGCACGCAGCTTCCGGTCGGAGAAACGCCGTATTTCGCATAGATAGCCTTCGTCTCCATATTCATGGCCATCATGGAATCATTGTCATTCTTACCTTTATACTTAGCCTGGATTGCCTGAAGCTCAGGGTTCATCTTGGCAGAAAGTTTAGAAAACTTCTGTTGTTTAATCGTAAGCGGCATCATAATCAAATACATTACGATTGTAAACAATATAATAGCAAGTCCGATATTAGGGATGCCAACCTTGTCCAGCAGATAGAAAATGCCTTCCATAATATATCCTAATAATTTGGCAATAGGCCCAAGTATTTTACCGGGATCCTGCGTTAATAACATATAAGACACACCGGATTACCTCCTTGATTTTTCTTCTTACGCCCTGTTAAGGGACAGGGTCATAACCACCTTTTGAAAAAGGATTACATCTGCATATCCTCCATAAAGCTAAAAGTCCACCCTTCAAAGCCCCATACTTTTCTACGGCTTCCAGTCCATATTCAGAACATGTAGGAAAATACGGACATTTCGTGCTTTTCATAGGAGAGATATATTTTCTATAAAATTTAATAAGATAAATAAACAATTCTTTCATATCAATTTCTAACAAATTTGTCTTACAAATTTTCTTCATCATAGAAATAAACTTTAATCATATGATGGAGCTTTGATAGATGTAATAACGCGCTTTCAATCTCATAATATCCAACGAAAGCCGCACTCTTTCTTGCAACGACTACTATATCTAAACCACTATTAAATATATTTTCATGCAGTCGGTAACTCTCTCTCACCAGTCTGGTAAATCTGTGTCTCACTACACTGTTGCCTACCTTCTTACTGGCGGATATCCCCAGCCTGTTCCGGTCTGTGTTGTTTTCCAATACATACATTACCAAATATTTGTTAGCGTAACTCTTTCCGTTCCGGTAAACATTCTGGAAATCACAATTCTTCTTTAAGGATTCTGAAAATACCATTTTTTTCCTCTTTACCCAGCCAATTACAACAACGAGAAAAAAAGGCCACATTACTGCGGCCTATGCTGATAATCTCTTTCTTCCTTTTGCACGTCTTGCTGCGATAACTTTTCTTCCGCCCGAAGTACTCATTCTCTTCCTAAAGCCGTGAACCTTGGACCTCTGCCTTTTCTTAGGCTGAAACGTCATTTTCATAGTGATGCACCTCCTTTGCATAAACCTTAACATTTATATAAGGTAGACATTTTTAAACATTCATTGGAAAAACAACATGTTGATTATATAAAATTAATGCACAAACGTCAAGTAAATCCGGCATTTTTTATTATTAAAAAATATTAAAAATCGCGTATATTTAATATTCATATTAAAAAAACATATTTTTCTAATATGAATCTCTATTCTTGCCGTGAGCTTTAAGAAGTACTTCTTACGTTATCCACTTTACATAATTATATCCACAATATGTGTATAACTTGTGCATAACTTATGGATTTCATGTTTATTATAATTTCTTTTATTCATAAACCTAACACCTGCCTCACAATTATTCTCTAAAATTACGCCGTAATTACAGTTTCCAATATCTTACATAAAGCACGGTAACATAGTGGATTATGTTCATTAATATTTTTAAAGTTATACACATACCAAAGAAAAACTTCACTGAATATGTAAACCTGTTGATAATTATTTTTATAACCTTATTTCGTATGGATTTCTAATATCATTTGAATTTTTTTGATATTTGTATTATTATATATTGTAGGGTAATTTCGATGTTATCCATCCAATCGAAACAGTAAGGTATGATGACGGACAGAACGGAGAATGAGGTTAATATTATATGGATTCTATTAAAGAAAACTGGAATTTAATTAAGGAAACATTAAGGCGCGAATATGAACTCTCTGATATTTCCTACACGACATGGATTGCTCCGCTCGATTTCTATGAAGTGAAGGATAATGTCGTAACCATTATGATTCCTTCTGACCAGTCGCATGCCTTAAGCTATATTTCATCAAAATATAGAAGTTTTTTTCAGGTTACGATATCCGAAATGATGGACCACACTTATGATATCGCATTTATATTGGAAAAAGACGCCCTGAATCAGGCTTCTGAAAATATAACCGCCAATAACCCGATTTATAACATTAAATCAGAGAACGCAAATTTAAATCCGAAATATAAATTTGATACTTTTGTGGTAGGAAGCAACAATAAATTTGCCCACTCCGCCGCCCTTGCCGTCGCCGAATCGCCGGGAGATGTGTACAACCCCCTCTATATCTATGGAGGCGCAGGACTCGGCAAGACACACTTAATCCATTCCATAGGACATTTTATATTAGAGCAGAATCCCGACATGAAAATGCTTTATGTCACATCGGAAGTATTTACCAATGAAGTAATCGACTGTATCAGAAGCGGCGATGCATCGAAAATGACGAAATTCAGGGAGAAATACAGGACCGTAGACGTGCTTCTTATCGATGACATACAGTTCATTATAGGAAAAGAAAGTACACAGGAAGAATTTTTCCACACATTCAATACACTTCATTCTTCCGGTAAACAAATTGTCTTAACCTCCGACAAACCGCCGAAAGATATGGAAACTCTGGAAGAAAGGTTCCGTTCCAGATTCGAATGGGGATTAATTGCGGATATCCAGCCGCCAGACTATGAGACAAGAATGGCAATCCTTAAGAAGAATGCTGAAATATACAGGAAAGAAATCGACGATGAAGTGTTCCAGTACATTGCCAACAACATTAAATCAAATATAAGGGAACTGGAAGGGGCTTTTAATAAAATACTCGCTTTCTCTAAATTAAATAAAGTAGATATTAATCTTGCCTATGCAGAGGAAGCATTGAAGGATGTAATCTATCCGAACAAACCGAAAGAAATCACCCCTTCTTTAATTATTGACGTGGTCGCCGAACATTTCGGCGTAAACCCTGACGACATTACATCCAGAAAACGAAATTCGGAATTTGTCCTTCCAAGGCAAGTCGTTATGTACCTGTGCAGAGACCTCACCGAAACTTCATATATCAGTATTGGCAAACTTCTTGGCAAAAAAGACCATACCACCATTATCCATGGCGTAAAGAAGATTACGGAAGAATTGGCTATAAACGAAGAACTCAGGAATAAAGTAGAAATCATTAAGAAGAAGATTAATCCATCTTGATATGCCGTCCGGCAAGCACAGCACACGAATATCAACATCCTTGTCCACAAATTATGTTGATATCATGTAGAACGCATGTTAATACATGAAAAGGATTTATCGACCGACAGAAGTGATGAATACATAGTATGTTGATAACTTACAAGTTATTTTCAGGTTATCCAAAGTTTTTAACATCCTAATCGTTTTCTTTTTTATTGAAAAATAGTATAATAAATAGGGTTATACACTTATCAACACCTATTATTACTAAGATTACGAAATAATTTATTAATATATAACTTTAAGGCAGCTTCAAAAATTGTTTATATGTGAGAAAGGAAGTTATACACGAATGAAAATTGTATGCACGAAATCTAACCTGTTAAGTGGCGTCCAGACTGTATCAAAAGCTGTTCCCAGCAAGACGACGATGTCTATCCTGGAATGTATCCTGATTGATACAAGAAACGGTGAGATTAAACTGACTGCAAACGATATGGAACTTGGTATCGAAACTATCATTGACGGTGAGATAATTGAAAAGGGAATGATTGCGCTCGATGCAAAGATTTTCTTAGAGATTGTAAGGAAACTTCCTGATAACGACGTCACGATTGAGACGAACGAATCCTTCAAGACAGCAATTACATGTGAAAAGGCGAAATTTAATATTATAGGTAAATCCGGCGATGACTTCTCATTTCTCCCGGAGATTGAGAAGAACGACAGCGTGACTGTCTCGCAGTTTACCTTGAAGGAAATTATAAGACAGACAATATTTTCCATAGCAGACAATGACAATAATAAAATTATGACGGGAGAACTTTTCGAGATTAACCATGATACACTGAAAGTCGTGTCACTGGACGGACACAGGATTTCTATCAGAAAAGTACTGATGAAGAATTCCTATGAAAGTAAAAAAGTGGTTGTTCCCGGAAAAACATTGAATGAAATCAGCAAAATTCTTTCAGGGGACACGGATAAGGACGTCAATATTTATTTTACGGACAAGCATGTGTTGTTTGAGTTTTCCAGGACGATTGTGGTATCCAGGCTTATCGAAGGGGAATATTTCAGAATTGACCAGATGTTATCCACAGATTACGAGACGAAAGTGAAGATTAACAAGAAAGAATTGTTAGATTGTATCGACAGGGCCACCCTTCTTGTGAAAGAAGGAGATAAGAAACCTGTTATTATCAGTATTGCGGACGGCTCCATGCAGCTTAGGATGAATACGACAGTGGGAAGCATGGATGAGGAAATAGATATTTCCAAAGAAGGCAAAGATTTGATGATAGGGTTTAATCCAAAATTTCTCATTGACTCTCTGCGCGTTATAGAGGATGAGGTTATCGACTTATATATGGTAAATCCGAAAGCGCCTTGTTTTATCAGAAATGCGGAGGAAACTTATATTTATGTCATACTTCCGGTTAATTTTACAACCGTGAATTGATTCCTAAGTACTTTGTTCCTGCGGGTAACGAGCCAAGTGGCTGCTTGCGGTTGGGTTTTTGATGCACAGCCCCGTGTAGATGAGATATGCCGCTAATGTGGCGCACGGGGGGCGCGGCGGGTAGGGGAAGAAATCTTCCCTACTCGATTATAAAAAAGTTAAGGGGAATAAAAGACAAAAAAATGGAAACAATAAAAATCAGGGACGATTTTATCAAGCTCGGCCAGGCAATGAAATTAGCGGGCCTGGTAGATTCCGGTGTAGACGCCAAGATTGAGATACAGGAAGGCTTCGTCAAGGTGAACGGCGAGGTGGAGTTTCAGCGCGGGAAGAAAATACATCCGGGCGATGTGATAGAATTTGACGGACAACAGGTTAGGGTAGAGAACTGATGATTATAAAATCATTGGAGTTAGCGGATTTTAGGAATTACGATTCCTTACATATTGAGTTTGACAGTGGGACGAACATTCTCTATGGCGATAATGCCCAGGGAAAAACAAATATTCTTGAGGCGATATATGTCTCTGCCATTACCAAGTCCCACAAAGGCAGCAAGGATAAGGACATCATCAATTTTAGTAAGGAGGAAGCCCATATCAGGACTTATCTTGAGAAAGACGGCATGGAGACGAGAGTGGATATGCATCTTCGGAAGAATAAGTCTAAGGGAATTGCAATCGATGGGCAGAAAATAAAAAAAGCTGCAGAGTTAATCGGCTTATTGAACGTAGTTTTCTTTTCTCCTGAAGATTTGAGTATTATTAAGAATGGTCCTGCGGAGAGAAGAAGATTCGTTGATATGGAATTGTGTCAATTAGATAAATTCTATCTCTATAATCTTAATCATTATAATAAGATCGTAAACCAACGCAATAAACTTCTCAAGGACATGTATTTTAACCCTTCTCTCAGGGACACATTGAATATATGGGATTCTCAGCTTATTTCTTTTGGAAGTAAGATTATAGAGAGAAGGAAAATATTTGTAGAGCAATTAAATGAAATTATATTTGAGATACATAGGAAACTATCAGGCGGAAGGGAAGACTTGGTGATTCAGTATGAACCCGATGTCGGGATAGAGGACTACGAGAAGATTCTTTTGGTAAATCAAGAAAAGGATGTCAAGTTAAAACAGACGACAGTTGGGCCCCATAGGGATGATTTTTGTTTTACGGTAGGAAATATTGATATCCGTAAATTCGGTTCTCAGGGGCAGCAGAGAACGGCGGCTCTTTCATTGAAATTGTCGGAGATTGAGTTAGTAAAAAAGATTACGAAGGAAAATCCGGTACTTCTTCTGGATGATGTATTGTCCGAACTTGACAGTAACAGGCAGAATTATCTTCTGAGTACAATCGGCGACATACAGACAATCATAACCTGTACAGGTTTGGATGAATTTGTGAATAACCGGTTTGAGATTAATAAAGTGTTCCACATAGAGAACGGCAGGATTGCAGATAACAATTTAGGCGCGTAGCGTGCAGTTTCGTGGACGGAATATGTTGCATGAAAGAAGGGCATGGTGAATAATGGCTAATGAATACGGTGCTGACCAAATACAGATTTTGGAAGGTCTTGAAGCTGTCAGGAAAAGACCGGGTATGTATATCGGAAGTACTTCTGTGAGAGGTCTTCATCATCTGGTTTATGAGATTGTAGATAATTCGGTAGATGAAGCGCTTGCAGGTTTTTGCGATACGATTTATGTGACGATTAACCAGGATAATTCTATTACTGTTGAAGATAACGGAAGAGGCATACCTGTAGGAATTAACCATAAAGCAGGCATACCTGCCGTAGAAGTAGTATTTACGATTCTTCATGCCGGCGGTAAATTCGGCGGTGGCGGATATAAGGTTTCAGGGGGGTTACATGGAGTAGGCGCCTCTGTCGTTAATGCCTTGTCCGACTGGTTGGAAGTAGAGATTTGTCTGGATAATAAAGTGTATAAGCAGCGTTATGAGAGAGGACATGTATGTTATCCGCTTGAAGTAATCGGTGACTGTGAAGAGGGAAAGACCGGCACGAAAGTTCATTTTCTTCCGGATTCTTCTATTTTTGAGGAGACTGTCTTTGATTATGATATTTTGAAGACAAGGCTGAGAGAGACTGCTTTTCTGACCAAAGGGCTGAAAATTGTGTTAATCGATGCAAGGGAAGGCAAAGAGCAAAGAAAAGAGTTTCATTACGAAGGTGGTATCAAGGAGTTTGTTACATATCTGAATAAGAGTAAAGAAGCGTTATACAACGATGTGATGTATTTTGAAGGCACAAAAAATGGCGTCTATGTGGAAGTCGCATTGCAGCATAACGATTCTTATAATGAGAGTGTTTATACTTTTGTCAATAATATCAACACGCCTGAAGGCGGTACCCACTTGGTAGGTTTCAGGAATGCATTGACGAAAACTTTTAATGATTATGCACGCAATAACAAGTTATTGAAGGAAAGTGAAGCGAATCTTTCCGGCGAGGATATCAGAGAAGGTCTTACGGCAATCATCAGTATTAAGATTGAAGACCCTCAGTTTGAAGGACAGACAAAACAGAAACTTGGCAATTCTGAGGCGAGAGGGGCTGTGGATAATGTGGTCAGCGAACAGCTTACTTATTTTCTGGAGCAGAATCCGTCGGTTGCCAAGACAATCTGTGAAAAATCTATCCTGGCGCAGCGGGCCAGGGAAGCAGCCAGGAAAGCAAGGGATTTGACACGTCGTAAGACGGCGTTAGAAGGAAGCGCTCTGCCGGGAAAATTAGCTGATTGCTCTGACAAAGACCCTAAAAACTGTGAGATTTATATTGTGGAGGGAGATTCTGCAGGCGGCTCCGCCAAGACTGCCAGAAGCCGTGCGACACAGGCGATTCTTCCCTTACGTGGTAAAATTTTAAATGTTGAGAAGGCTAGGCTTGATAAAATATATGCCAATGCAGAGATTAAAGCGATGATTACGGCATTTGGAACAGGCATCCATGATGATTTTGATATCAGCAAGCTTCGGTATGATAAGATTATTATTATGACGGATGCCGATGTGGACGGGGCACATATCGCTACATTGATGTTGACGTTTATCTACCGTTTTATGCCCGAATTGATTAAACAGGGGCATGTGTATCTTGCGAAGCCGCCTCTTTATAAATTGGAGAAAAACAGGCAGGTATGGTATGCGTACAGCGACGAAGAGCTGGAAAGACTTCTCGCGGAAGTGGGACGCCAGAACAATAAGATACAGCGTTATAAAGGGTTAGGAGAGATGGATGCGGAACAATTGTGGGAGACGACTATGGACCCGGAAAAACGTATCCTGTTGCGTGTCAATATCGATGAGGAAGAAGAATCTGAGGTTGACCTTACTTTTAACACATTGATGGGAGACAAGGTGGAACCGCGTAGGATTTTCATAGAAGAGAACGCGAAGTTTGTCAAAAACCTGGATATATAAGAGTATCCATAGTCATTAAACTGATTTTATTGGAAAAATATGTCAGTTAGGATATATAGGAGCGGATAATGGACGATAAGATTTTTGATAAGATTGAAGATGTTGATCTTAAGAAAAAAATGGAAGATGCTTATATCGATTATGCCATGAGCGTTATCGCTGCCCGTGCGCTTCCTGATGTAAGGGATGGACTTAAACCTGTACAGCGCAGGGTTTTATATTCCATGATTGAGCTGAACAATGGCCCGGATAAACCGCACAGGAAAAGCGCCCGTATCGTAGGTGATACCATGGGTAAATATCACCCTCATGGAGACAGTTCCATTTATGGCGCCCTGGTAAATATGGCGCAGGAATGGTCTACGCGTTATCCGCTTGTGGATGGCCATGGAAATTTCGGTTCTGTGGACGGGGACGGCGCCGCTGCAATGCGTTATACGGAAGCCAGGCTGAGCAAGATTTCCATGGAACTTCTTGCAGATATCAACAAAGATACGGTAGATTTCGTCCCTAACTTTGATGATACGGAAAAAGAGCCTACGGTACTTCCAAGCCGTTATCCTAATCTGCTTGTGAACGGTACTTCCGGTATCGCTGTGGGCATGGCTACCAATATCCCCCCTCATAATTTGCGGGAAGTCATCCGCGCTGTGGTTAAGATTATAGATAACAGGGTTGAAGAGGACAGGAATACGGATATTGATGAAATATTAAGTATTGTCAAAGCGCCTGATTTTCCTACCGGCGGTATTATTCTGGGCACAAGAGGGGCGGAAGAGGCGTATCGTACCGGACGGGGCAAGGTGAGAGTGCGCGCCGTGACGGATATTGAGACGATGGCAAACGGAAAGAGCCGTATTATCGTGACGGAACTTCCTTATATGGTTAATAAGGCAAATCTTATCCTTAAGATTGCCGACCTTGTGAAGCTGAAGAAGATTGACGGCATTACGGATTTGCGTGACGAGACAAACCGTGAGGGTATGAGAATTGTGATTGAGCTCCGCAAAGACGCCAACGCCAATGTCATTTTGAACCAATTATATAAACATACGCAATTACAGGATTCTTTCGGTGTGATTATGCTCGCCTTGGTGAACAATGAGCCGAAAGTCATGAATCTTTTGGACATGCTGACCCATTATCTGAAGCATCAGGAAGAAGTGGTCACAAGAAGGACGAAATATGACCTCAATAAGGCGGAAGAGAGAGACCATATTTTACAAGGGCTTCTGATTGCGCTTGACCATATCGATGAGGTTATACAGATTATCAGAAGCAGCCAGACGACACCGATTGCGAAAGAAAGGCTGATTGAACGTTTCCAGTTTTCTGATGTGCAGGCGCAGGCAATCGTGGATATGCGTCTGCGTGCCCTGACAGGACTGGAAAGAGAGAATCTTGAGAATGAGCATAAGGAACTGATGGCGAAGATTGCCGAATTAAAGGCAATTCTTGCAGACGAAAAACTCCTTCTTGGCGTGATTAAGAATGAGATTCTTGTTATCTCGGAAAAGTACGGAGATGACAGGAGAAGCCAGATTGGTTTTGATGTGTACGATATCAATATGGAGGATTTAATTCCCAGGGAAAATACCGTGATTGCCATGACAAGTTTGGGTTATGTAAAACGTATGACCGTGGATAATTTCAAGGCGCAGAACCGTGGCGGTAAAGGTATTAAGGGTATGCAGACAATTGAGGAGGATTATATTGAGGACCTTCTTATGACGACAACCCATCATTACCTCATGTTCTTTACCAACTTAGGGCGCGTATACCGGCTGAAAGCTTATGAGATACCGGAATCGGGAAGAACTACCAGGGGAATTGCGATAGTGAATATATTGCAGCTGAATCCGGGTGAGAAGATATCGGCCATGATTCCGATTAAGGAATATGAAGAGAACAGCAATTTATTTATGGTCACCAAGAATGGCATCGTCAAGAAGACTTCCGTTATGGAGTTCAGTAATGTCAGAAAAAATGGGCTTGCGGCGATTAATCTCCGTGAAGACGACGAGTTGATTGAAGTTAAGATTACGTCTCATGAGACAGAAATATTCCTTGTCACGAAACTTGGCATGTGTATCCGGTTCAAAGAGACGGATGTGCGCCACACAGGAAGGTCTTCCATGGGCGTTATTGGAATGAACTTATCTGACGGTGATGAGATAGTCGGTATGCAGTTAGACCATCAAGGAGATTCTCTCCTGATTGTGTCTGAGAACGGTATGGGGAAAAGGACTTATCTTGATGAATTTACCGTACAGAAGCGCGGCGGCAAAGGAATTAAATGTTATAAAATTACTGAGAAGACAGGCGATGTGGTTGGCGTCAAGGCAGTTAACGACGACCATGAGATTATGATGATAACGACGGAAGGTATTATCATACAGCTTCGGATGGAAGATATCTCTACTCTTGGAAGGATTACTTCCGGCGTTAAGATGATTAATTTGGACGATAATGTAAGAGTTGCCAAGATTGCAAAAGTAAGGGAAAAAATAAGCGATGGCAACCAGGAGTTTGAAAATATTGAAGACGCCATGGAAGATATCCCGGAAGATGAAAAATATAATATTCCACAGGATATAGACGAGGAAGTAACGCTTCCGAAAGAGGATGCGGATTTATGATAAAACTTGCGGTTCTTTCAGATATCCATGCAAACCATGTAGCATTGGAACGATGTATCAGACATGCTCTTGACCAGAACGTAGAAGAGTTCCTTTTCCTTGGGGATTATGTGAGCGATTGTCCTTATCCGCAAAAGACGATGGAAATTATCTATCAGATGAAGAAGAAACACCATTGTTATTTTATCAGGGGCAACAGAGAAGATTATATGCTAAATCACAGGAAAAATCCTTGGGAAAGATGGACCTATTCTTCTGCAAGCGGCAATTTATTGTATACTTATGAAAATTTGACAAATAAGGATTTGGATTTCTATGAAGGTATTGATATCCAGGGAATATACAGGAAAGAAGGTTATCCAGTTTTCCGGTATTGCCATGGTTCCATAGAAGCCTCCAATGAATTATTGATAACGGAGAACGAAAGATTACAAGAGGTTATGTCGAACCTGGATGTGGATTTATTAATCAGCGGTCATACCCATATCCAGGAAAAGGCTGTATATGGAGGCAAAAAACTTATCCATCCCGGTTCTATAGGACTTCCATGGTATTATAACGGTAAAACACAGTATATGATACTGCATGGTACGGAAAATGGTTGGGAAGAGCAATTTTTCCAGTTGGATTATGATGTGGATGCTGTGAAGGAGGAGTTTGAGACTTCCGGTATTATGGAGAAAGCGTTTCATTGGGCAAAAATGGCTCTTCATACATTATATACAGGGGATGATTATTCTACGCCCTGCCTAAAATTGGCTATGGAAATGTGCAGGGAAGCGGAAGGTGCAGTGACATGGCCCGATATTCCGGAGAAATATTGGGAGGCGGCGTACCGGAAATTCGTGGGATAATTGATAGGCATTTGTGAAACTTTTCTTAGGATTGCATTAATTGTACAAATAGTATAATCATAAGCAGACCCTTGCAGAGCGTCAGCGTGTCTGTGTTGATTATACTATTTGTGCAAATTTGATAACAAAGAAAGAGTTTCGCAATTTTTTATTTTTATGAATCTTTTTTGTAATCGACAATAATCGATGTTATGAAACAACAGATGCCGCCTATTGCAAAGGCCATGCAGTGAGGCATACCGAAATTGCCGGACCGGGAAGCTAAAATTAGGTAAATAATTGTGCTGAGTAACATGATACAGCCGTTTATGGAACCTTTTAGTTTTTCCGTTTTATATGTATCCGATTCTTTGTCGTTTATTTTGTTGTACTCTTCTATGTTGTATTTACTTTTTTGTATACAGGCATAGATAAATAACATGACGGCTATAGTAACAAATAACATAAAAAGCGACATCATCAAAGATTCAAGGTATTCATTGGAAGTAATTTCAGGATAAATTGCTTCCGAGCCGAGTAATATGATAACTCCAATCAGTATGAGCGATACGCCTGCGGCAATCAAAACCGGAAATTTCTTATTGAATAAATCTATTTCTTTCTGTGTATAGAAATTGTCAATCTGTTTGTTTTTGTTGACAAAATTTGTATGCTGTATGCCTATTACAATCAGGATTGCCACGCCGATTGTGACGAAAATTAAAAATATCATGTTGGCGAAATCTTCTTTAATCACTTCTGTGCCGCTACTTATAAAGTAATTAATGCCATAAAGAAGAGACATAAAGGATACGCCAAAGATAATAACGCCTACGCCAAGTGAAATCAATTTACTGAAAAGATTCATATGGCTGTCATATTCGCTTTTCCCTTCTATGTTAATGTCATGGATGTTTCCCTGTACGAGGTCATCCATACTGCAATGGAACATCTGGCATAATTGAAGTAGTTTATCCATCTCCGGGTATGTAGTGTCGGATTCCCATTTAGATACGGACTGCCTGGAAACATTTAATTGTTCCGCAAGCTGTTCTTGTGTAATATTTTCCTTTTTCCTTAAGTATTGTAAGTTTTCCCCTAAACTCATTTTTTCTCCTTCCGATAGATAAAAAATTATAATTTTCAAATTTCTGTTTTCAATTTTTTTGTTATTGACTGTCAGTAACTATCTTGTATTTTAGTAAAAAATCCATGTTAATTCTATCAATTTCATGTTGCTTTTGAGTTTTTTGATGTAAATTTGAGGTTGCATTGCAAAAAAAGCGGTATAAACTCCGCTTTTTTTACGTTATCTTTTCAAAATCTTCTACGCCGTGTTTACACCAGGGGCAAACAAAATCAGGCGGGAGTTCTTCCCCTTCATAAACATAACCGCAGACTACACAGCGCCATCCTTTAGCAGATACTGTCTCCGGCTGGGGTTTGACAAATTCATGGTAGAAAGAGTAGGTCATAGCTTTTTCTCCGGACAAAACATCGCAGTCGGATACAGAGGCGAGAAAAAGCATATGGGTTCCAAGGTCGAAACTGTTTACCACTTTACAGTCTAAGTAAGCCGTAGTGTGGTTGGTCAGATAAGGAAGCTCTTGTGTTGTCATGGCAAAAGGAATATCCACAAATTTATCCGTATTTCTTCCACTCTGGAAACCAAAATGCTGAAAGAGAGAAAAAGGGGCTGTTTCCGATAATATAGAAACGGCTAATTTACCCGATTTTTCAATCAGTTCACAGGTGAGGTTATCTTTATTAATAGCGACGACAATTTGTTTCGGATTGTCTGTGACCTGCGTGACTGTGTTAATGATACAGCCATTCATTTTCTTATCGTGTTTTGTTGAGACAACGTACAAGCCGTAAGACAACTGAAATAAAGCTTTAGGGTTCATAGAAAATTCCTTTCCGGTACTATCATCATTATTAGATACAAATAGTATGTACAGAATACTTATAAATATGTATAAATCCCTGCAGATGTTTGAGTGAAGATAAAAAAGAAAATAGATAAATAGTTAGAAAATCCGCAATTGAACTACGTTGAAAAAGTTTCTGTTTACTATTATACTTGAATAAAAATAGATGATGGCAAAAATAAAGAAATAGAGGAAGGTATAGGTTATTCATATGAAATTTTCCAGTGCGGAAGAAAAAAGAGTCTATATGACGGAAGAGCCGGTGAGAAAACTGGTGTGTACGCTTGCGGTTCCGACAATTTTAAGTATGTTGGTGACTTCTTTTTATAACATGGCGGATACTTTTTTTGTAGGGAAATTAAATACGCAGTCTACGGCGGCAGTCGGAGTTTCCTTCTCGCTGATGGCGATAATCCAGGCGATAGGATTCTTATTTGGCCATGGGTCAGGTAATTATATATCCAGAAAATTAGGAGCAGGGAACGTGGAAGAGGCGGAGAACATGTCTTCTGTCGGATTCTTTACGTCTTTTTTTGCAGGCGCTATGATTATGGCAGGATGCATTTTTTTTATTGAGCCGCTTTCCTATGCTCTTGGGTCCACCCCTACGATTCAGCCATATACAGTGTCTTATTTAAGGATTATCCTTTTTGGCGCGCCTGCTATGACGGCGTCCCTTGTCTTGAATAACCAGATGCGTTTCCAGGGAAGCGCTTTCTATGCGATGGTCGGTATTGTATCGGGTGCAGTGATTAATATTTTATTAGACCCGGTTCTCATATTTGTATGCGGAATGGGAATTGCGGGGGCTGCCCTTGCTACGACATTAAGCCAGTATCTTAGTTTTGTCCTTCTTCTTATCATGGTAAGACAGGGAGGCAATATACAGATTCGTTTCAATAATTTTAAACCAAGTCTGCACTTCTATAAAGAAATCATAAGAGGAGGAATCCCTGCGTTATTCCGGCAGGGCCTTGCCAGTGTGGCTACGATTTGTTTAAATCATGCAGCCAGTGTCTATGGGGATGCGGCGATTGCGGGAATGTCTATCGTTTCACGGATTATGATGTTTGCCAATTCCGCCCTGATTGGATTTGGCCAGGGATTCCAGCCTGTATGCGGTTTTAATTATGGGGCAGGAAAGTATAAGAGAGTGTTGGACGCCTATTGGTTTTGTGTGAAGTTTTCGTTCATGGTTCTTGTCGGTTTGGCTGTAGTGGTGTATGTGTTTGCGCCGCAGCTTGTGACAGTGTTCCGTAAAGGTGATTTGGATGTTATTTCTGTCGGCACTGCGGCGCTTCGTTATTCTGTCATTGCTTTTCCTTTGAGCGCATGGATTATCATGTGCAATATGATGCTGCAATCTATCGGAAAAGGAGTTAAGGCTTCCATCGTATCATCGGCGAGACAGGGGATTTTCTTTCTTCCGCTTATTGCAATCCTCCCGTATTTTTTTGGGCTGACGGGCGTTGAAATCTGCCAGGCTGTCTCGGACGTGTTTGCGCTTACGGTCTCCATCCCAATTGGAATGAGTGTCATTAAGGAGATGAAGGGAGAAGATACTTCCTTGCGCGATACACGGAAAAATTAAAGTTTCTTATATGCATATCTTCCGAAAGAAGCTGCATATCCTCATAATACCTGTGGAACCATGTAAGGCCGTCAAGAATACTGTTGTCTTCCTCTTCCTCATAATGTCTTAATGTATAGTCCCAGTTTTCCAGTACGTTGTCTGTCTCAAGATAATCGGACGCCGACTGAAGATAGGGATTATATTTTTTGTCAAGTAAGATTGGCGCCGCGTCTGAAGAAAGGCGGCATAAATATTTTTTGTTATCTAAAGTGTCATAGTCATCCAAATAGTCCAAATGCAGTGGATTCAAATTATATTTTGCAATAAAGTAATCCGGATGGGAGAAGGAAAGCCCAAGGTAAAATAAAGTAACAACAACCATGCTGTAAGTAAAAAGAGGAAATTTGTCCATATAAATGGAAGCCGTAACGCCGGCCATCAGGAGGAAAATAACAGCCAATGACCAGAGAACCAATATCCGTAAAAATGTCAGATTGTAGCGGCTGATATACATTAACATCCGAAGAGAACTGGATAAAATCATAATAAAAGTGCACCCGCTCATGACTGTCAATACAATTTTCAGCACAATGTTTTCCCTGAAAAAATACAGGCATACAAGCACGATAAGAAGATTCAATATGCATACGGTCAGCAGTTGGAAGAAACCTTCCCTTGCATACTGGGAATAAGTATATCCTTCCGGGAGCTTCATATTGCCGACGAAAAGATATAAAATCTGGATAACGCTGAACATCAAATAGAGAATGGAGAGCGCTGTCGTTACAATAATGGCAATAATCGGTTCAGAAGTCCTGTGGTCGGTAACTTCTTCTTTGATATTTTTCAGGCAAAGCGCTGCATAGACAGCGTAAGAGAAGAAAAATACCAATATTGTCAGAAATAAGATTTCAAAAAGAGTCATAAAGTTCAGGGCTTCCAATATGTTGTTTATAATGCTTAAGAATACGGCGTCGGCGCTGGCGAGAAGAGCGGTCACAATAAGAAGGATAGGTATGGTGATTGCGATACCTGCCAGGACAGGAATTAAGTAACTTTTTTTGCCCTTTTTTTCATGCTTTGTGGAATCGACATAAGAAACCATATCGCCTAACGGACGAAATACAGAGGCAAATACTGTACCTATTGTCTGGGCAATGGAACTGAAATATTTAGGCAGGTTCCACTCTTTGTCACAATACATTGTGTGTATGATAAGAATAAAGGAAAGAATGACAAGGCCGCATTTGTTCATAAATAATATTTGCCCGGAATTGGTAAGACAGTTGGAAATACCAAGCAGGAAGATACTAATCATGTAAAAAATGCTGTCTTTTTTGTATGGAACCCCTAACTTTTTCATAGAGAAGAAGAAATAGCAAAGGGTTCCGGCGACGAAAAAAGGGTAGGTGATACCAGATGTATTTTTGTAGAGGCAAAAAGTATAAAAAATGGCATAAAGCAGGCTCCCGATACTAAAGAAGGGAAAATTTGCTTTCAATCTTTTCGTATAGACTGTATCTTCTTTTTCTTTTATATAAGATGCGTAAGGATTGTTTGTATTATTGTTTGCATAAGGGTTGTTTGTATATGGATTATTGTTGTAAGGGGATTTATCCCTTGCTGTCTGTTGAGAAGGGGATTTATCCTTTACTGTCTGTTGAGGCACTGCCTGGTTTGGGGTAACGTTTGTCTGTTCTTTGATTGGTTCCATAAGAAGCTCCTTTCTTCGACTATATTTTTTCATCTACTCTTCGTTCTCTGGAATGTTTTCATCTTCCACATACTGTAAGAGGTCTCCGGGCTGACAGTCCAGCGCTTTACAGATTTCGTTCAGTGTGGAAAGACGGATTGCTTTCGCCTTATTATTTTTTAAGATGGACAGGTTCGCAAGGGTAATATCGATTTCTCCCGCCAATTCGGTCAATCCCTTCTTGCGCATTGCCATCATCACATCTAAATTGATAATGATTGCCATATTATCCCCCATTTTTGCTTAGCTTGCGAATTGATTCGGACAGTGAAACAATCTTCCGAATATGGATTTTGTTTTGTAGTAAACGTCAAATCGTCAAGTCATTTTCCTGTTTATATGTGACTGCCTTGTCGAAGACGCCTGCAAGCACTTTGCTGAAGAGTCCCGCAATCACAAATACAAGAATGATGATAAGTACGGCCGGAGTCAGGTAAATAAAAAGTCTACAGGCCGTAATGACGGCGATAAAGAAACTGTAAATGCTCATTTTCTCAAGGCTTATCACATTCTCCCTGATGAAGCAGTCGTCATTGATGACAGTGCGGAACATTTTGCGCAGTTGTTTGATAATCAGGATTGCAAAAACGCCGGATAGGAGAAAGATAACGCATAGAGAATAATAGTTATTCGCGAAGTAGCTGTTATATTTTCCATAGAATCTGAAACTTAGGGGAAGCGTTGCAATGACAACAATTCCCGAATAATACATAAAATCAAGCAAAAATTTGGTAAACAGAGTCAGTTTATCTTTCATATGTATCAGTCCTTTCTACATATCAATTTGCCCTATAAAAGTATTCCTAGTCTGTCAATCGTTTCTGTAAAAGTAATATACCACCTAATAAAATAAAAATCAATAAAAATTTATTGATTTACAATAAATTTTTATTATTCTTCAATAATATAAAATTTAAAAAACTGTTAGATACAAATCAATTGATAATAGTTATGGCAGACATTATAATAAATTTATGGGTTATCGCAAACTTATTTTGAAGGAGGAAAACATATGAAGTATAGGGAGTTGGGGAAAACCGGATTAATGGTAAGTGAAATCGGTCTGGGAGGAGAATGGCTTGAGCGTCATAACACTCAGGAGGTTCAGGAAATTATCGATGCCTGTGAAAAAGAAGGAATCAATATTTTAGACTGTTGGATGTCAGAACCGAATGTACGGAGCAATATCGGATTGGCGTTAGCAGGCAGACGTGAAAAGTGGATGATTCAGGGACACATCGGTTCCACATGGGAGAACGGACAGTATGTCAGGACACGTGATTTAAATAAAGTGAAACTTGCGTTTGAGGACCTTTTGACGCGTATGCAGACGGATTACATCGACCTTGGCATGATTCATTTCGTAGATACGGAAGAAGAATTTGAACAGGCGGTAAAGGGTGAATTTATGGACTATGTCCGTCAGCTTAAGAGAGAAGGGAAGATTCGCCATATAGGGATGAGCACCCATAATCCGGAAATGGCAAAACTTGCAGCCTGCCAGGGTGAGATTGAGATGATATTGTTCAGCGTCAATCCGGCATTTGATATGCTTCCGCCTATTTCGGATATAGATGAGTATTTTGTCGAAAAATATGATGAAAATCTCTGTGGCATCGCACCGGAAAGAGAAGAATTATATAAACTTTGCGAGCAGAATCAGATAGGAATTACCGTGATGAAAGGATACGCGGGCGGGCGTCTTTTCCAGGCGGATACGTCGCCGTTTGGAGTTGCCTTGACCCCGGTACAATGTCTGCACTATGCCTTGACCCGCCCGGCAGTGGCTTCGGTGATGGTAGGGTTTGACTCTACACAGCATGTCGCCGAGGCGGTGGCATATGAGACGGCTTCGGAAGAAGAGAAAGATTATGCGGGCGTTTTGGCTTCTGCCCCGTATCACCGTTTTTCAACTGGGCAATGTACATATTGCGGACATTGCGCGCCATGTCCGGTTAAAATAGATATCGCGATGGTTAATAAATTATATGACCTGGCAACGATGCAGGAAGAAGTTCCCGGGACAGTACGTGCGCATTATGAACAGCTTGAAGCAAATGCGTCGGATTGTGTCGGGTGCAAAGGGTGTGAAAGCAGATGTCCGTTCCAGGTGCCTATTGCGGAGAGGATGCAGAAGACGAAAGAATTATTTTCATAAAATAACAGGAGGAAAGATTGAAAAGAGAAGTTTTTAATCGATGAAAAATATGGGTAAGTGGCAGAGAAGCTTCTATCATCCAGGTATCGGGCTTGGAGAAGAGGGCAGGCGCGTGACAGGGTGCAAAGAGCATATCGCGTTGTCCAGGAAAGCGGCAGGGGAAGGAATGGTTTTGCTGAAAAATGAGAATCAGTGCCTTCCACTGAAAAAGGGTGCCAAGGTTGCTCTTTTTGGAAAAGGCAGTATCGATTATGTCAAGGGTGGCGGCGGCAGCGGGGATGTGACGGTGGATTACATCAGAAATTTATATGAAGGAATGAAAATCAAGGAGAAGGAGGGAAAAGTTTCTCTTTTTCATGAGTTGTCAGGATTCTATGAAGATAATGTCAGAAAACAATATGCGCAAGGCGCAGAACCGGGCATGACAAGAGAGCCGAAACTTCCGGGGGAACTTATAGAGAGGGCCAAGGCGTTCACAGATACGGCTGTCATCGCAGTTAGCAGGTTTTCAGGCGAGGGATGGGACAGAAAATGTGAGATGGGAGAGAATTTCGACCCGTTGGATTATGCGTTAAAACATATGCAACTCAGTGCGCAAATCTTTGAAAACGGCGATTTCTGCCTGACAAACAGCGAGATGGAATTGGTGGAAACCGTGAAACAGAATTTTGCTCATGTAATTGTAGTGATGAATGTGGGAGGAGTTGTAGATTCTAGCTGGTTTAAAGATACCAAAGAAATTTCTTCTGTATTGATGGGATGGCAGGGCGGAATGGAAGGCGGTCTTGCTATGGCGGATGTGCTTTGCGGTGATGTGAATCCATCCGGGAAACTGACGGATACTTTTGCCGCCAGTCTGGAAGATTATCCTTCTACGGAAGGATTCCATAAATCATGGGATTATGTGGATTACACGGAAGATATCTATGTTGGTTACCGCTATTTCGAGACAATTCCGGGCGCCGATAAGAAAGTGAATTATCCGTTTGGTTTTGGGCTCTCTTATACCGAATTTTCTATCGATGTGTTGGATATAAGAGAAAATCATGGGAATATATGTATTCTGGCAAAAGCGGCCAATATAGGAGAAATGCCTGGACGGGAAGTGGTGCAGATATATTTTAGCGCTCCTCAGGGAAAACTTGGTAAACCTGCGAAGGCGTTGGCGGCTTATCAGAAAACGAAGATGCTGGAGCCGGGTGAAGAACAGATTTTCCATCTTTGTTTTCCGGTTTCCCAGATGGCATCCTACGATGATTTAGGTAAAGTGTGCGCTTCCGCCTATATCTTAGAGCCGGGTGAGTACAAATTTTATGTAGGCAACAGTATACGGAATGTGGAAAAACTGGATTTTTCTTATTTTGTAGAAGAAATGACGGTTACCAGTCAGTTGAGCAGAAAAGGGGCGCCTTGCCAACTTTCCAAAAGAATGAGGGCGGACGGTTCTTTTGAAGAATTACCTCTCATGGAAAGACAAGAGGAAGCAGGTTTAGAAAGACAAAAGAAAGATACTTTAGAAGGTATTATGCCTGCTGTGCGGGAATTGGAAAGACGGATTAGGGAAGAGAGAAAACCGGAAGACGGAGGTATTTATTGTCTGGAGGATGTGGCCAAAGGAAAAGTATCTTTAGAAAAGTTTATGGAACAGCTTTCTCAAGATGATATGATATGTCTGCTTGGCGGACAGCCAAATGTGGGAGTCGCCAATACATACGGGATGGGAAATCTTCCTGTGTACGGCGTTCCTAATGTGATGACTGCCGATGGACCTGCCGGTCTTCGTATCAATCCACAATGCGGCGTGACGACTACGGCGTGGCCTTGCGCTACACTTTTGGCATGTAGTTGGGATGACGAACTGGTGGAAAAAGTAGGAGCAGCCGGGGCGAAGGAAGTGAAGGAAAATAATATCGGTATATGGCTTACGCCTGCCGTCAATATCCATAGAAGCCCTCTGTGTGGAAGAAATTTTGAATATTATTCAGAGGACCCTCTGGTGGCGGGCAAAATAGGCGCCGCAATGGTACGTGGAATACAGTCCCAGCATGTGGGCGCGAGCGTCAAGCATTTTGCCTGCAATAATAAGGAGACGAACCGAAAATCGTCGGATTCCCGTGTGTCAGAGCGGGCGCTTCGCGAAATTTATCTGAAAGCCTTTGAGATTATTGTCAAAGAGTCGCAGCCCTATACGCTGATGAGCTCTTATAATTTGGTGAACGGTGTACAAGCTTCTGAAAATAAGGAGCTTCTGACAGGTATTCTCCGGGATGAATGGGGATATGAAGGTATCGTGACGACTGACTGGTGGACATGCGGCGAACATTATAGGGAGGCAAAAGCCGGAAATGACATCAAGATGGCTACCGGATATCCTGAGCGGGTAAAAGAAGCGTTGGAGAAGGGATTTATTTCCAAAGAAGAAATCTCCCTCTGCGCAAAACGGATTCTGGAGATGATACTGAAAATAGATTAAGATAAAAATAGAAAGATAAAATTCTACCGTCAGTTGAATTATCCTGGGAACTTCTAATGACTGATTATTGTAAAACCAGATTCCTTGTGGTTATGATGAATTAACCAAATGTTTTAGGAAATCGCAGACTAAGAAGGGATGGAGGATTCATATGACAGACAGCGTCAAAATCGGCAACTTTATCATGAATAAGAGAAAAGAAATTGGTATGACACAACAACAGTTGGCGGACAAGCTTAATATTTCTTTTCAGGCAGTATCAAAATGGGAGACAGGAAACGCCTATCCGAATACGGAAATTTTGTGTGATTTGGCTATGGCGCTGCACGTGACGGTAGATGAACTTCTGACAGGAGTTGACAGATTGGATGACGGCCTTTCTTACAGTAAGGCGGGAGTGGATATCGCCTATACGGATACGATTAAAAAAGAGATGGCTAGGCATTTGGAGACGACTGACAGGCGGGTGTTAAATAAGATGGGAGCCTTCGCTTCCCTTTATGACATTTATTTTCCGGTGATGAAAGAACCTGTCCTTGTATTAAAAGCGGAGGAGCCGGGTTCCAAACAGAAACTTGCCATGGAATATGGATATACGGAATCGATTTGCCATGATATGATTAACCATCTGGTAAATGACATCATTGTTATGGGGGCGAAGCCTCTCGCCGTGTTGGATACCATCGTATGCGGCAATGCGGAGAAGGACACGATAAAAAGCCTTGTCAAAGGCATATCGGATGCCTGTCGGGACAACGAGTGCGCGCTTGTGGGAGGAGAAACTTCTATTCAGCCTCTTGTGGTGGATGCAGGCGTGTATGTCCTGACTTCCAGTATTGCGGGAATCGCTGAAAAAAAGGATATCATTGACGGTTCGGCCATTCGGGAGGGGGATGTGGTTCTTGCAGTAGCTTCCAATGGCCTGCATACCAATGGATATTCCCTTGTGCGGATGTTGATGGACAAAATGCCGCAGATTAAACTGGATAAAATTGACGGCGTCACTTTTATAGAACAGATTATGAAGCCCCATACACCGTATTATAAAGCAGTGAAGGGATTGTTTGGAAAAGATATGCTTCATGGCATGGCGCATATTACGGGAGGCGGGATAGAGGGCAATCTGGGAAGAATCATACCGGACGGAATGACGGCGGAGATTGATTTGTCCAAAATACGCCCGCTTCCTGTTTTCAGATACATTAAGAAAAATGGAAATATAAGCGATGAAGAAATGCTGCGTACATTTAACTGTGGCGTTGGATTACATGTTGTCGTCGATGAGAAAGATGCGGCGGCAGTCGTTCGGCACATTTCGGAATACTATGCGTGTTATGAGGTTGGCAGGATTTGCCGTGGGGCAAAGAAGGTATCGTTTATAAACCGGTTGGAGTGGATTTAGATATAGCGAAGAGAGGTATAAGTTGATAAAGACAGGAGAAGACACATGGTTCTTGGAAATTTTGCGGCGTGGAATATACACAATATATTGATTCGTGTCATTATATCGGCAGTTTTGGGCGGTGTAATCGGTTTAGACCGGGGTATGAAACACCGTGGAGCGGGGACGAAGACAATCACTATCGTCTGCCTTGGCGCCACTCTTGTAATGTTGACGGAGCAGTATATCCAGATAAATTTCCCGGGACTTGCCAATATGAACCGTCTTGCGGCGCAGGTAATCAGCGGCGTAGGTTTTATCGGTGTGGGGACAATCATTGTATCGAAACACCGGGTCAGAGGACTAACCACAGCCGCAACGCTCTGGGCCAGCGCATGTGTGGGACTTGCCGTGGGAATTGGGTTTGTTGAAGGCGGTGTGTTGATTACGCTGATGATGCTTGTTTCTCTGCATGTACTTCCCTTCGTGGAGCGGTTTGCCACGAAACATTCCCGTTATTGCAATGTATTTATCGACTTAGAGAAAAGCCAGCACTTGCATGTGGTGGTACATAACCTGAAAGAAGCGGGGATTATCATAGATTCTATGGAGATGAGTGAGCCCAAAGTTGCAGGAGAAGGAATATCCGTGCATCTGGTGCTCTATACGAGAAGAGCGGCACAGCGCACGGATATCTATGATATTCTTATGAAGCTTGATGAAGTGATGTCGGTGGATTTTTTATAAAATAAAATTTTAAGGTTGTATAACTGCATTGAAAACCATATCGGATTGAACAGGCGTACCAGGTTCCGGCGGTATGCCGTTGTCTGAGGATACCCATCCGATAAATTGTGCGCCTTCCAATTCTATATCCGGAAGTTCCGGTAAAGCTTCGTTGTCGAAAGCGTATAGAGTTGCATAGGTTATGCCGTCAATTTGCAGTGTAATTTGGTGTACGGCAACCTGTTCAATCCATGCCTTGTCTAAGAACTCTTTGCGCCCATGTATATAGTCTTCCAGGAAAGTAATTTCTGTACTTCTCTCCCCTGGATAACCGTTTTCAATATAAATGTGTTCCCAACGCTGCTTGTCCATTTCGGAGGAAGCGGCAGTGGTTTCAGAAAGTTTGGGAAGTATTTCATCGGCCAGGACAGTGAGGTAGGGGCTGATTTCATCTTGGTAGCAGGTAATAATTTTCTCATAAACCTCTGGTTTTTTATATAAATTGTGGAACCAGACAGAGGAATCAATGTGGGCTGCAAGCTTTGAAAGTCTGTTGGGTGAAGTGGGAATGTAGCCTAGATAAGATGGTGCATTTCCAAATGAAATATCATAATCCCAGACCGGCCCTGCATATAATTTTCCGTCCTTGGTATCGGAATCTTTATAGAAATAGGAACTTGCCACACCCCCGTCATAATTTGCCGTTACTTCCTCCAACAAGTATTTACGGACGAAAGAATCCACGTCGATTAAGTCTTGATAAGATTTTCCTGTGTTTTTGTCGACGCCTTCAGAAGAAAGAATGGCATTTTCCGCGTTTTGTATGTATTGTTCTATATAGGTAATCTGTTCTTGTGAAGCATATTCCGGAGAGCGCACAATAAAGTGTTCTTTTCCTTCCGTGATAAAATAACTCCCATTGATTTCCACTTCCTTTAAAAACCGGTTATCGAAATCGCGTTCAATCAAGTAACCGCCTGTGATATCCGCTGGATTTTTTGGAATCTGTTTGGATTTGGTGGTGTCAGTCCATGCGGTTTCATAAGAACTGAAATCTTCATTTCGGTTTAAATGTTTTGTTTGCTCTTCTAAATCCGTTATGGAAAGCCTGTTCTTTTTGATTTCGATTTTTTCTACTACATAGTAATTTCCGACATATTCGCCATTTAGATAGAGGTCGATAAAAGTTCCTTCATCAGATTGTGGAAGTCCTAAATGTTTTCCAAGGTTTCTTGCCAGTGCATTCCGCAGTAAAGTGGAATCAGGGGCATTGGAAATAAGAATCCATTTTTTTCCGGAATCCATTCCAAGAAATGGAACAGACTTTGTCAGTTTGATTTGGTAAGGTTTCTTATCAAATTCTGTATAAGAAGTGTTTCCTCTTCCCTTAATGTACTCAAGGGGGTGCCGCAGGCTGACGCTGCCGTCTGCTTCCAGTACTGTGACGGTACCGGATTCTTTGACATCTTTATTGTTGTTTATATTGTCGGACGTACCCGAATCGGTATCAATGAAAACCGCCGGAATATGTTCGGAGTACATCCAGACAATGGAAGAAGAGTCTATTCCTTCTGAAATCTCCGGTTTCAGGTCAGTGTTTTTATATGCGGCAGGAAGAAAAGCATAGTATTTTCCGTCTTTTTCCCATAGAGAAATCTTATGCTCTTCTATCAATATATAAGGTTGTTGCTCTGCAAGAAATACATTTGCGCTGCCTGCCGATACATGGTTCGCATTATCTGTTATGAAATCTTCCAATGTGATAAAACTTAGCAGTGAAGCAAATAAGGTTATCATGCATATGCGCGTTGCATTTTTATGCCTAGTATTTTTCGTCATTTGATTAGTAACCCCACCGGGCAATGGTCGGAACCCATTACGTCTTTATAAATGATAGCATCCTGTAGCCTGTCTTTCAGGCATTCCGATACAAGAAAATAATCGATACGCCACCCGGCATTCTTAGTCCTGGCGCTGAAACGGTAAGACCACCAGGAATAAGCGCCTTCCAAGTCAGGATAAAAGTGCCGGAATGTATCGATAAAACCTGCCTCAGTCAATGCCGTAAACTTCGCCCTCTCCTCGTCGGTGAAACCGGCGTTCATGCGGTTTGTCTTCGGGTTTTTTAAGTCAATCTCTTTGTGAGCCACATTTAAATCCCCGCAGAAAATGACGGGTTTTGTTTCTTCTAACTTTTTCAGATAGCATAAGAAATCTTCTTCCCATTTCATACGATAATCTAACCGGGCAAGTTCGTTCTGGGAATTGGGTGTATACACGGTGATAAGATAATAATCAGGATATTCCAGCGTGATAACGCGTCCTTCATGGTCGTGTTCTTCGACTCCTATACCATAGTTTACTGAAACAGGCTCTTCCTTCGTGAAAACAGCAGTCCCTGAATATCCTTTCTTCTCGGCATAATTCCAATACTGATGATAACCTGGCAGGTCTAAGTCAATCTGTCCTTCCTGCAATTTCGTCTCCTGGACACAGTAAATATCTGCGTCCTCAGCCTTCACAAAGTCCAGGAATCCTTTGCCCACGCAGGCCCTTAACCCATTGACATTCCATGATATGAATTTCATAGTTTTTATTATTCCTTTCTGCACTGCATTCAGCACTCAATTTTTTACTGGGGGTAATATTCTTTTATAAACTTCTCCACAATCTCCTGCGACAAATCATACATCCCGTCCAGCCGCTCTTCATAGTTCTCCATAGTGAGCCGTTCTTCCCCTTTCGCCAGTTTATCATAGACAACATAGTTAATATCCTTGGAAAAGTGAATCATATCCATATAATGGTCCAAGTTTGTGATAATCTCTTTGTCATCCTGATAGAAGTAGATTTCTACATTGGGGTATTCCAGAAGAGCCTTTACCGCCTGTTTCTCATTGTAAATGACGGCGTCCCTCTCTCCGGTTCTGTATGCATTGTCCCACCATAGCATAGAATAGGGAGAAAAGAAAAATTTAAATGTAGTATCCGGGTGCGCCTCGACCTGCGCGGTGAGAAGCGCAATATTCCCTGAAAGCTGTTCGGCATTCACGGTTTCCGGCTGCATGTCTTTGATGACAGGCGGGCGGGTATACATTCCCATTGCCATATCCTGTCCGAAATACTTCCATTGCGCCCAGTTATAAGAATTTCCTTCGTCATAGTCTCCGATAAAGGAATAGGCTAACATATAAGGAAGTTTCTCCATCAGCACGTCTTTGTTGAGAAGGTAAGGATAATCGTTCAAAAGATTCTTGTCATACAAGTACATAGGGCATCCGGTGGATACATAAGTGGGTTCTGTGCTTGCCGACAGGGAGGAAGGGTCTATGTTGTAGAATACGTATTTCAGCTCATGCCCTTCATAGGCATTGTCAAGCAGATAGCACAGGTCGGCGGTGGCGCCGTAGGAGCGGATTGCCTTGACGGTTGTACATCCGAAACCTTCGTCAAACCAGTGGTTATTATAATTTTCGCAGACAGAGGAGCCCACAATAAGCGCGTCATAATCAAAAGTGCGTAATGTACCGATACATTGGTACTCTTTGTCGGTGAGCACAGCTTTTAAACCAGGTAAGGGTTTATGATATTGGTAAAAGGGGTCAAAAACAACCACCAGGGCAATCACTGCTGCCAGGAGAACCAGTGTACGTATGAAAAATGATTTGATAAATTTCCGGTCAGTATTCATCTGCTATTCCTTTATTTTTAGAAATTAAAATATAAGAATGTGCTTACCTGAGACAGTGATACAATGCACCAGATAAGCAGGATACAAATGCACCAGCATCGTTTTGAGGTCAGTTCGCCTTTCATCGTCCGCTCATAAGCATTGGGCCTGGAAATCAAATAGAACGCCAGGATAAAGAGCAGGAACATCAAAATAAGGTACATATATTTCACGAAGTCCGGCGCTGCCAGTTCAAGGGCCTGCCTGATGACATAGATTTCGGAAATATCAAGCTGTGCGGCGACTTCATAGATTTTGCCTGTGAAGTGCCCGGAAAACAGGTTTTCAAATAATTGGAGAGCGGCCCTCATGCTTCCGCTTCTGAAGAAGAAGAGGGACATGTTAAACAGTGTGAAAGTAAAAATCCATCCAAGCCATGCGGGAATCTGAAAACGGGCGGGCCTTTTCCCGTCGTGTCCTTTTACGCCTATGATGCCCAGATTGTCCCATACTACCAATAATCCGTGCATGGCGCCCCATGCCACATAAGTCCATGCCGCACCGTGCCATAAGCCGCTTAATAAGAAAATGACAAAAGTGTTGATTAACATCCGCACCCTGCCCTTTTTACTGCCTCCCAGGGGGATGTATACATAAGTAATGAAAAAACGGGAAAGCGTAATATGCCATCTTTGCCAAAATTCTTTTATACTGCATGCCCGGTAAGGCGCGTTGAAATTGACGGGCAGCTCAATGTTGAACATCTTGCCGAGTCCCATGGCCATGTCGGAGTAACCGCTGAAATCAAAATAAAGTTCAAATGTATAGGATAAAATAACGGCAATTGTGGAAATACTGTCCAGGGAGAAAGTCTGGGCGAATCCATAGTTTGCCATCAGTGCAAAAGTGTCCGCCAAGAGTACCTTTTTTGCAAGCCCTAGTATGAAAAGATAGATGCCTCTGGAAAAGGAGGACGGGTTAAAACTGCGTTTGGAGACGTCCTCAAACTGAGGAATCATTTCTTTATATAGTACGATAGGCCCGGCAATCAACTGCGGGAAAAAAGTGACGAAGGTAACATAGTTTAGCAGAGAATAATGCTCCGATTTTCCAAGGCATCTGTCAATAATGAAAGATAACTGCTGGAAAGTGAAAAAGCTGATACCAAGAGGCAGCAGTATATGTTTCAATGTGAAATCCGTGTGGAAAGCAAGGTTTATATTTTCAATAAAGAAATCATAATATTTAAAATAAAACAGTATACCCAGGTTTAAGGTGACGCCGGTAAACAGCCCTACGCGGTTGAAGAGACGTGCATGGGGCGAGTCGGCAGGCACACGCGCCAGAAGATAACTTAAGAGATAATTGGCCCCGATACTGCACAGGATGATTGCCAGGTAATAGGCGTTGAAGTATCCATAAAACCACAAAGACATGCCTGCCAGGAACAAGTTGGCGAGGGAATATCTCTTATAGCGGTTGAATGTGTACCATCCGGCCAGCACCAGTGGCAGAAAAATAAAAATAAAAATATATGAATTGAATAACATATAACTATGAAATTCCTTCCTGTAAATACATATTTTTCTATATGAAAGAGGAAACTATATTTAAGCATAACCAGAAACAGCCAAAATAATAATAATGTGCGAATTTTGGCTTAATCTGGAAACTGCGCCTATTATATCAAATCAAAGACCCCGATGCAAGCAACCAAATATCTGGCTCTCGCGGGAATAAGTGCGGTGGAAAGATTGAAAATTAAAATTTTTAATCGCAAGTAAACAATGGAGCAAAAAGAAGAGAAACCAAGAAGAAAGGTATGGTGGTGAGAATGAAAAAAAACGTGTCAACAACAATCACAATGATTCTGGCAGCAGGAATGTCTCTGCTGATGGGATGTGGAAATGAACTTCCCGAGGACGAACTGGTCAATAACGGGCAGGCTTTTGAAATGCAGAAAATCAGTGAAGACTTGCAGGCCAGCAATTTCCCTTTCCAGGAAAAAGAAAAATTTGTGACGTTGTCTGAATTAAAGGACAGTGTAAAAGAGCTGATGGGAGACAGATATTGGCCGGAGGTGGATTTGACGAAAGAAGAATTGGAACGGAAAACGGGGATAACGGAGGATATGTATATCGATTTTCTGGCGGAAAAGCAGGTTCTGGACTCCCACATCGATACGATGATTATCATTCATGCCAAAGAAGCCCATGTGGGTGAGATTGAGCAGGCGCTTGAGCATTACCGCACAGGGGTCATTGAAGAAAACAAGAATTATCCGCAAAATCTGTGTAAGGCGGAGGCTTCCCGGATGGAAACAATCAACAATTATGTCTGTTTCGTGCAGCTTGGCGCCGATACGACTATCGTGGCGGACCAGGGTAAGGATGAAATCATCGCATTCTGTCAGGAGGAGAATGAAAGGGCATTGTATGTTTTGGAAAAAGCAATTCTGGATTAGGAATGTACACTGGCGTTTTCATATCTCCACTGTCTTGGCGAAATGCCGTATACGTTTTTAAATGCCCGGGAAAAGTGAAGCTGATTCGGATATCCAACCGCGTTTCCAATGTCGGCGACAGATAAGTTAGTCAGTTTCAATAATTCTGTCGCTTTTGTCATCCGGTAAGAAATCAGAAATTCCTGGGGGGATTTTCCCATATTTTCATGGAAAATTTTTCCAAAGTAACTTCTGTTAAGTCCGCAGGTGGCAGCAATGTCTTCTATCGTAATGTCGTTCTGGAAGTTCTGTTCAATAAAAGAAAACGCTTCCTTAATATAGAAATCACGGAGACTGTTTCCTTTACTTACTTGCGTGGAAGTAGAAGAACGGACAAAGCTGTCGATAAAAAGGTAGAGATGCCCTATCAGATGAAAAGGTGAGGCGTCTTTATGGTTGACAATGTACATCATTTCCGACTTCATTATCTCCGCGATATCTTTATACTGTGCTTTATAGACAGGCTGGTTCCAGTTAATGCCTGCCAGTTCAATCGTCTCCTTAGCCCGCAGTCCGTCAAATTCCAGCCATGCATATTCCCAGGGAATCTCATGGTCTGCAATATAAGTACATATCTGATGAGGGAATAACATAAATCCCTGTCCGCTTTTAATCTGGTAAGTAACGGATTCTCCCTGGCTGTTTTGCGCAATCAGGGTTCCTGTACCGGACAGGCATAGATGGAACAGATAATGATTCCTGGCGGCAGGGCCGAAGGAGTGGGAAGGGTCACACTGTTCCCAACCGAATTGGTATAATCCCAGGTCAACAAAGTTTTCGCTTGGGAAAACCGAGAAGATGACTTCGCTCATAATTTTATCTTTTCCTTTCTTTTTGTCTGATTTTTATGTAACAGCTTCTGTTTTGTATAAAATGTATTCGTCTCTCTTTTTCGTCATGATTTTCCTGTGAATTGTGTTAAAATCTCAAATTGAAAAAAATTCTTATATTATTATATATCAAAATGCTACTTGACTTCAAATAATTAACATAAAAGTAGCATTAAGATATATAATATATAAAATGCTGCTATTTATTGCTAGCAAAATGGTATGTTATAATACCGATACCAGAACAGGGAAGGAGAAATGCTATGAAAACAAAAAAGGTAAAATACCTTGAAACGGCATTATGTTGTGCGGCAGCATCAATGGCGCTCAGTGGATGTGGAAGTTCGGCAGATGACGGCAAGATTCAGATTGAAATTGTGCAATACAAGCCGGAAGCTGCAAATTATTTCACCACGGTGGAAGAAGAATTTAACGCAACACACGATAATATCCACCTGAAAATCAGTTCGCCAAACGATGCAATGACAATACTCAAAACGAGGTTTATCAGGGAGGATTATCCGGATATTATAGGAATTGGCGGTGACATTAATTATTCCTATTTCGTAGATGCGGAAATCCTGGCGGATGTTTCTGATTATGCAGGGCTTGCCGATATCAATCAGGGATATCTGGATATTGACGAGGCATTGAAATTCGTTCCGGTGGACGGCGTCTATGCGGTGCCTTATGTGGCTAACGCGGCAGGTATTTTGTACAACAAGGACATGTTTGAAGAACATCATTGGGAAATACCCCAGACTTGGGATGAACTGATTGCATTATGTGAGAACATACAATCAGAAGGTATTCTTCCGTTTTATTTCGGTTTCAAAGATACATGGACTTGCCTTGCTCCATGGAACTCTATGGCGGTGGATTTAGCGCCTGCGGATACGGCAAAACAGGTAAACCGTGGCGAGACGACTTTTACGGACGAGTACAGGGAAGTATCCGAGAAATATTTGGAGATGCTTGCATATGGGCCGGAGGATCCGTTTGCCTATGGGTATAACGACGCATGTACTGCTTTTGCCAGAGGCGAGTCTGCGATGTATCCAATCGGAAGTTACGCGGCACCGCAGATTCTGTCTGTGAACCCGGATTTGAACCTGGATTCTTTCGTAATGCCGGCGAATGATTCCGCGGATGGAAACACGCTCAATTCAGGAATCGACCTGCAGTTTTGCGTGACGGCAAGCTGTGAGAACAAAGAGGCGGTATATGAGGTTTTAGATTTCCTCTATGAAGATGAGAATATCCAGAAGTATATCGATGCGCAGACGGCTATTCCATGTAAAAAGGGAGATTTCAAGCTTCCATCCATTCTCGACGGTATGACGGAATATATTACATCGGGTAATATGACGGATTATCAGGACCATTACTATCCTTCTGAGATGGCGGTGGATGCGCAGATACAGACCTTCCTTCTTCAAAGGGATGTGGATGCCTTCTTACAGAAATTCGATACGGACTGGCTGCGGTATAACAGAGATATTATCCGTCTTGTACAGGAGTACGAAAAACAACATGGAAACGCAGATTAGTGGGAAAGGAGAGTATGAGTTATGAAAAATGAAAGAAAAAGAACGTTCTTATTGATTACCATTCCGATTCTCGCCTTGTTTATTTGTTTCAATACCATCCCGCTAATCCGCGGTGTGATATACAGCTTTACAAATTTCAAAGGATTCGGGAAGTATAATTGGGTAGGGTTTAGGAATTATATCGATTTATTTTCGGATGCCCGCGTAGGTAGGTCTTACTGGTTTACATTTAAACTGGCTGTGGTGACGACAGTGGTAGTCAATGTAATCAGTCTGCTTCTTGCGCTTGCATTAAACAGTAAAATACGGGCGAAGAGCTTTTTCCGCGGGGCGTATTTTTTGCCGAACATCTTAGGTTCACTCGTCGTAGGTTATATTTTCAACTATTTCTTCACATACATATTGCCTGCGGTGGCGGACATGATTGGGATAGATTCCCTGCGTACCAGTATCCTGTCTAATCCGGACGCGGCATGGATTGGAATCATGATTGTATGCGCATGGCAGGCCATTGCGATGAATACGATTATTTACATTTCCGGTTTGCAGACGGTTCCGGAGGATGTATATGAGGCGGGCGGTTTAGATGGGGCGACCGGATGGAAGCAGTTTAAATATCTGACTTTCCCTTTGATTATTCCATTTTTCTCAATCAATATGGTGTTGTGCGTCAAGAACTTCCTGATGGTATTCGACCAGATTATGGCATTGACAAAGGGTGGCCCGGCACAGAGTACGGAATCAATTTCCTACTTGATTTATAATAACGGTATGTCAGGCGGACAGTTCGGTTTCCAGAGCGCCAACGCGGTTGTTTTCTTCATCGTCATTGTGGTTGTCTCTGTAGCGCAGATGAAATTTTCCGGTAAGAAGGAGGAACAGCTATGACAAACATTAAATCAAATAAATCGGCATTGGTCGTTCTTATCCTGGGACTTTCCACGATTGTATTTCCGCTTTACTTAACGATTGTGATTGCGTTCAAACAACCTTCGGAAATGACCAACAGCATCGATGGTATCCTGTCTCTCCCGAAAGTATGGAGTCTGGATAATTTCAGGGAAGCAATGGAAATTACTAACTTCTGGCACTCTCTGGGAAACAGCTTGTTGATAACGCTTCTTACGGTGGGATTGTCCATACTGCTTCATTCCCTTATGGGATATGCGCTTGGCAGGAATAAGGCGCACAGCAAATTTTACAGTTTCGTATATCTGTTTATCGTGAGCGGTATGTTTGTGCCTTTCGCAATCCTGATGATGCCTCTTGCAAAACAGACGGCGGAGATGGGGCTTGCAAATTGGTTTGGCGTGGTTCTGCTTTATATGGTATTCTATATGCCGATGAACGTGCTTCTCTATTCGGGTTATCTGGTAAATATTCCGATGGCTTTGGAGGAGGCGGCGAAGGTGGACGGTGCATCCACTTGGAGAACTTACTGGAAGATAATTTTCCCCATTATGCGTCCGATGCATGCGACGGTTGCGGTTCTTACGGCATTGGCGGTATGGAATGACGTGATGACGCCCCTTGTTATTATGGCGGGCTCTGACCAGAACACACTGCCTCTCGCGCAGTTAAACTTCCAGTCGCAGTTTGGAACAAATTATAACCTGGCGTTTGCGTCTTACTTACTTTCGCTGATTCCGATTCTGATTTTCTATATTATCTGTCAGAAACAGATTCTGAACGGCGTCGTAAACGGTGCGGTGAAATAAAAAGTATTTTCAATGGGAAGGTATTGTAATATCATATATACAAAAATAGAAAAGGCAGGTGCAGTATATGGCGATTCTATTCCAAGAGGATAAACGGATTTTTACTTTACAGACAAAACAAACGACTTACCAGATGAAAGTAGATGATTATGGTTTTCTATTACATCTATATTATGGAAAAAAGGTCTCTGGTAACATGGATTATCTGTTAACCTATTATGACAGGGGTTTTTCGGGAAATCCTTATGATGTGGGCAATGACAGGACATATTCTATGGATGCGCTCCCCCAGGAGTATCCCACAATGGGGACAGGGGACTACAGGAATTGTGCGTTGATTATCCGTAACCATGACGAATCGGAATGCTGTGACTTGCGTTATGTTTCGCATGAAATAAAACAAGGTAAATACGGGCTGCCGGGTCTTCCGGCAGTCCATGCCAAAGAAAAAGAGGCGCAGACGCTTATCATTACTCTTGAGGACTGCGCAAGTAAAGTACAGGTACGTTTGTTATACGGCGTATTGGAAGAAGAAGATATTATTACAAGAAGTGCGCAGATTGTTAATCTCGGCACCGGAAAAATCGTTGTGGAGAAAGCAGCGTCGGCTTGTCTTGATTTTGTGAACGGAGAGTATGACTTGGTCAGCTTCTATGGAAGACATGCTATGGAACGCAATTTCCAGCGTACCGCTATTGCCCATGCAAGCCAGATGATTGGAAGCCGCAGGGGTACGTCCAGCCATCAGTATAACCCGGCGGTGATTGTAGCGGGACAAAGCGCCACAGAAGAAAGCGGAAGCTGTTATGGAATGGTTTTTGTCTACAGCGGTAATTTCATGTGCGAGGCGGAAAGAGACCAGTATGAACAGACAAGGGTGATAATGGGCCTTCATTGTGATTTGTTCCATTATCCGCTTGAGCCGCAGGAGACGTTTACTGTTCCGGAGACAATACTGTGTTACTCTTCGGAAGGATTCGGCGGTTTGTCGGTGAAATACCACCGTTGTATAAGGGAACATATATGCAGGGGACGGTATAGTAACAATAGCAGGCCCGTGCTGGTGAACAGTTGGGAAGCCGCATATTTTCAGTTCAACGGCGAGACTATTTTACAGTTGGCCAGGGATGCTGCAGAGCTTGGAATCGATATGGTAGTTATGGATGACGGTTGGTTTGGCAAGCGCGAGGATGATAACAGCGGTCTTGGGGACTGGCAGGTCAACGAATCGAAATTAGGATGCAGCCTGGGTGAATTAATTCGTAAAGTGAATGATACGGGAGTAAGATTCGGTATCTGGATAGAGCCGGAGATGGTTTCGGAAGACAGTAATCTATACCGGGAACATCCCGACTGGGCTATGCAGGTTCCGGGGAGAAAGTCGGTGCGGGGAAGAAATCAGCTCGTGCTAGACTTTTCCAGGGAAGAAGTGCGCAGGCAGATTTTTGATGAAATCTGCGGCGTATTAGACCAGGGCAATATAGAATATATCAAATGGGACATGAACCGGAGTATGGCGGATATTTTCTCCTCCACGAATTTCCAGGGGAAGGTAGCCTATGATTTTGTCCTTGGAGTCTATGATTTCCTGGAAAAATTAATGGAAAAATATCCAAATATTCTGATAGAAGGGTGCAGCGGCGGCGGCGGCAGGTTCGACGCAGGCATGATGTATTACACGCCGCAAATCTGGTGCAGTGATAATACGGATGCACTGGACAGACTTAGGATTCAGTACGGCACTTCCTTCTTCTACCCGATGTCAGTCATCGGGGCGCATGTATCAGCAGTGCCCAACCATCAGACAGGCCGCAATATCAGCCTTCATACAAGAGGAATTGTGGCTATGACAGGTGCGTTTGGCTATGAGTTATCTTTGAACAAGTTAAGCGTGGAAGAAAAAGCGCAGATTAAAGCACAGATTAGGCAGTATAAAGAGTATGAGAATTTAATTTGTAGAGGGGAATATTATAGATTGTCTAATCCATTCCGGGATGCTTATGCGGCATGGGCACACGTGTCGGAGGGGAAAGACCGTGCGCTTGTACATGTTGTTATGCTCGAAAACCACGGAAATATGACAGTAAATTATGTCAGACTAAGAGGATTGTTACCGGATGTAGTCTACGAAGAGGTTGAAAGCAAAAAGCGCTATTATGGCTGCGCGCTTATGGAGGCGGGTATTCCTATGCCTGTTGAGTTGGGCGAGTATCATGCGTATGAGTTAGAATTTAAGATGATATAGTTATAAAATCGGTAGTACAACTCCCTTTCTTATATATACTACACTACAGGATAAGCCGGCACAGATTATTTCGTGCCGGTTTATTTTGTCGTTTCCGGTCATTTTTCTAAATTATCTGTTTTCGGATAGAATGAAATTGTTTTGTACTTTCCTTTTTTGTGTTACAATAGGCATTACGATAATGAAAATAACATAACGGCTGAAAATATTTATGAGCTTTGGTTTATGGAGGCAAAAATGAGAGGTCAGAAAAATCCGGAGAAGTTTGATTGGAATTATTTTTTAAAGCATATTGCGATTATTGCTGTGCCCGTGGCATTGCAGAATCTTCTGACGACTACGGGAAGTATGGTAGATACGATGATGCTGGCTTCTCTGGGAGAACAGACGGTGGGGGCTGTGGGGCTTTGCGCCCAGTTTTCCAGTCTGATGTTTGCAGGCTATTGGGGATTTGTGGGCGGCGGTATGTTGTTTTTTGCCCAATACTGGGGAGCAAAAAACGATGATGGAATCAACCGTTCTTTCGGCCTGACTCTTTCTTTTATGATGGCGGTGGGACTTATTTTTAGCTTTCTTGCTCTGGGGGCTCCAGGTTTTATTATGAATATCTATACCGATAAGCCGGAAATCCAGCAGATAGGAATTTCTTATTTGAAAATTGCAGGTTTTGCTTATATCCTTCAAATTCTGGCTATGGCGGTGAGCGCCCTGCTTCGTTCTATTGAACAGGTAAAGATTCCTCTTTACGGTGGAATCGCCTCGGTTGTTTCCAATTGTTTTTTTAATTATCTGCTTATCTTCGGAAAATTTGGGCTCCCGAGGATGGGAGTGCGCGGGGCGGCTCTTGGAACGGTGCTTGCGGGCATGGTGAATCTGCTTATTTTGTTGTTTTTTATAATCAAAAATAAGATACCCTATGCGTTGGAATTTTCCAGGCATTTCCGTTGGAATAGGGCATTTGTCGGGCAGTATCTACAGAAGTGTTTTCCGATTCTGTGCAACGAAGTGTTAATCGGAGTGGGAAATATGATGATTAATATTGTCCTGGGCCATCAGAGTGAAAAGGCTATCGCCGCCGTGGCGGTATTCCGTACTTTGGAGGGGCTTGTCATTGCTTTTTTCAGCGGTTTCTCCAATGCGGCTACGGTTCTTGTAGGAAAAGAAGTGGGGGCGGGAAACCACGAGGTAGCTTTTCAGCGCGCCAAACGGTTGGTATATCTGTGCAGCGCACTGATTGGCATGGCCTGCCTTGGGGTGATTGCCGTACATAATCCGTTACTTCATGCAATGGGGCTTAGCGGGGAATCTTACCGGATTGGAACGGGTATGCTGTTGATTTACAGTTTAGCAGCCTTGTTTCGGATGGGAAACTGGACGCAGAACGATACATACCGCTCCGCGGGAGATGCAGCCTTTGGCTCTGTCATGGAAATTACCTTTATGTATTTGATGGTGCTTCCATGTGTGTATGCGGCTAACTATGCGTTCCATCTGCCTTTTCTCTTGGTATTTGCTTTGTGTTATGTGGATGAGCCAGTCCGGTACATTATTATGCAGTGCCATATGTATTCCGGTAAATGGATAAAACCGGTGTCGGATGAAGGGGCGAAGACGATTGAAGAGTTCCGCAAACGGCACGGGATTGAGAAGGTGCAAAAATAATTTTTTGAAAAAACGGAGGTAAATATGAAAAATTATTCAGAAGATGCAAGCAGGCAGTACCACATACAGGTGGCGCAAGGGGAAGTAGGCCGGTATGTCATCATGCCCGGGGACCCTAAAAGATGCGTGAAGATAGCGCAATATTTTGACAATCCGGTTTTGGTTGCAGATAACAGGGAGTATATAACGTATACCGGGACTTTGGATGGAGTGAAGGTCAGCGTTACATCCACCGGAATCGGGGGACCGTCTGCATCCATCGCCATGGAAGAGCTATGCCGGTGCGGCGCAGATACGTTTATCCGTATCGGAACTTGCGGCGGTATGCAGCCGGAGGTCAAAAGCGGGGATGTTGTGATTGCCACTGGGGCAATCCGCATGGAAGGGACGAGCAAGGAGTATGCCCCTATCGAATTTCCTGCGGTAGCAGATATCAATGTGACGAATGCGCTGGTAACGGCGGCGAAGGAGAAGGGATATCCTTTCCATACAGGCGTCGTGCAGTGTAAGGATGCGTTTTACGGACAGCATGAGCCGGAGACGAAGCCGGTAAGCTATGAGCTGATGAATAAGTGGGAGGCCTGGAAGAGACTTGGGTGCCTGGCGTCGGAGATGGAGTCTGCGGCTTTATTTGTAGTGGCAAGTTATTTGCATGTCAGGACCGGCTCCTGCTTCCTGGTAGTTGCCAATCAGGAGAGGGAGAAGCTTGGGTTGGAGAATCCGGTGGTGCATGATACAGATATGGCGATTCAGGTGGCAGTGGAGGCAATCCGGGAGTTAATCAGGCAGGACAAGAAACAGGCGTAGATAGTTTGAAATCCTGTAAAAATATGAAAGAGTAAAGACTATTGCAAAATCTGCTAATTTAACAGAATTTTGCGATAGCCTTTATTCTATAGAAAATTATTTTATTAATCTGGGTCCGCGAAGTGAAACTTGCAAACAGGCTATGCTTATTTTTTACTGGATTGGATTTAAATATTTTTCTATCATGTCTACTACATAGTTAGCTGTTTCTAATTGTTCTTTGGCATCTTCTACGGAAACAATATAAAAATCGTCATAATCGCTAGCATGGCGTATTTCTTGTGCCCGATTAATTTTTTTACTCATTTCTTTTGGAAAGATACCGGTATGGATAAAATCTTTATTAAAATTCCCAAGTACTTGAGCATGTTGTTTGTATGCTTTAAATTCTAATGCAAGGCAGGCTGAGACAGCCCTAAAAATTGCATAATATGCTCTGTTATTAGAAGCACGGTAATGTCCGATTTGGAAATTTATTTTAGCGGCTTCTAAATCTTCTTTTGCAATGGTAATTCGGTATTGAGCCAGTTCCTTTGCGCCGCCAATATCGTCTAAGTTAAGTTGCATATAATTCTATCCCTTCTTTTTTTACATTGTAGTAAAATGGATATGCACGCAGCCACTTATTAAAATGTTCTAAGTTTTTAACAATTGGCATTATTTTTAAGTTGTCGTCGAAATTATATTCAAAAGTCATATCAGAAAGAAGATGTCCTTTATTTATAATTTCCCGGTCTGATAAATCAACTAAAATCATAATATCAATATCTGAATCAGGTTTACAATCTCCTCGTGCATAGGAACCATATAAGATTACGGTTTTTAATTGCTTACCATATATATGTTGTATGTCTTTGACATAGTTTTTTAAAATGTTGTCTATTTTTACAGGCATATTTTTTCCTTTCATTGAGGAATATCTTTTATTTGCCATTTGTCTATTTTGGACAAATAGTTTTTATACGTATTATTTTTAATAGTAATATTTCTCTTTTTGATTATTTTATCATGGCCTTTCATATGGTACAATAGTAGCATTATATAATTAGCGTGGTAAGGTCAATAAAAATATGGTAAACTATATAAAATGAATATAAAAGATTATTTACAGGAGGAACCCACCATCATGCAGGATTTTATTAAAATATCAAAATATGCGGGAATGCGTAACGACCTGGCGCAGGCAGGGGGAGGTAATACTTCTGTCAAGCTTGACGGCAATGTGATGCTTGTGAAAAGTTCAGGGTTCCAATTGGCGGATGTAGACGAACAGACAGGTTATTCCAAGGTTGATTATAGAAAAATTATTGACTATTTCAAAGAATGTGTGGAAGGACAGAAAGAAGACGTATTTACGGAAGAGTGCGGGAAAGAATTGTTGCAGCAGGCACAGATAGAAGGTGGGCGCGCTTCCATAGAGACCTTTCTTCATGCCGTCACCGGAAAATATACACTTCATTCCCATCCTACGCTTGTCAATATTTTAACGGCAAGGGCAGGGGGCATGGAAGTTCTGCGCAACCTTTTTCCGAAAGCGGTGTTTGTGCCATACAGGAAGCCAGGAGCGGCACTGGCGGAAACATATTATAAGATATACCGTAAACAGCAGAAACAGGGGGCGGACGGCTCGGTTATTTTCCTGGCAAACCATGGCCTGGTGGTGAGCGGAGACGATGGCGATACGGTAATCGGTATGACGGAGCAGGTTTTAGGGAAGATTGCCGGATACTTGGGCATAGATGACAGAGCTTATACGGCGGCGACAGCACTCTATCAGACAATACAGCAGATAGAGGGGCTTTGCGGGAATATTGTTTATCTTTCTGAAAATAGGTATTTATCTCATGAATATGCGGGCGGCAAGTTGGCGGAAGAAGGTTTGTGGGAACATGCCTTCTGTCCTGACTGTGTGGTCTATGCGAATAAGAAATTGCTGTGGCTTAAGAAGGATTATGGCAAGCAGGACATTATACAATTTATGGAGCAGTCGGGCGCTCCGGCATTGGTATATTATGAAGGGCATTTTTATATTTTGGCGGAGAGTGTGAAAAAAGCGCAGGAGATTGAGAATGTGATGAGTTTCGCGGCGAGAGTGCAATACGCCAACATAGGGCAGAAGATGAATATACTCAGTGACGCCCAGGAAAACGAGCTTCTCAACTGGGATGCGGAGAAATACCGGAGACGGATGGCGTGACAATCATGTATTGCCGGAAGTAAGGATTGGCGCAAGAAAGGATATACATATGAATGTGATGATTCCTATGACGGGCTACGGTTCCCGTTTTGTGGCAGCAGGCTACCAGGATTTGAAGCCTTTTATCAAGGTGATGGGCAAGCCGGTTATAGAGTGGATTGTGAAAGGAATGTATCCCCAGGATGTGAATTTTATTTTTGTGTGCCGGGGAGAACATCTTAAGGAAAATCCGGCAATGCGAGAGAGGCTTTTGGGTATAGCGCCTGGCGCAGTCATTGTGACGATTGAAGATTGGGTGAAGAAGGGGCCCGTTTTCGATGTGCTGCGCGCGTATAAGGCTGTCCGCCAGGTGAAGAACATAAAGGGCAGCAGTGCGGACGGCAGACATCACAATAACAGGTGTCCGGAGCGTGAGTGCGGCGGTGATATCAATATAGACGGCGTTCTGTTGTGTTGCGAGGATGTAGAAAAAATAGCCGGAATTGATTTAGAGGACGGATTTATTATCAATTACTGCGATTTCTATATGAAATGGGACTATGCCTCTTTTGCCCAAAAAGCCAGGGAACGCGGCTGCGACGGCGCGGTGCCTTGTTACACTGGATTTCATCCGAACTTGCTTCCGGAAAAGAATTATTATGCCTCCTGCCTGACGGATGAAGAAGACAATCTCATAGAGATTCGGGAGAAATACTCCTTTGAAAAAGATAAGACAAAGGCGAAGCATTCACCGGGCGTTTACTATTTTAAGAATGGCGGAACGATGGAGAAATACTGTCAGATATTGACGGAGCATGAAGAATGTGCAATCAATGGGGAGTATTATGCGTCTTTGCCCTATCAATTCATGGTGCGGGACGGGCTGAAAGTATGGGTTCCGGCTGATGTGGAATATTTCTGCCAGTGGGGTACGCCGGAGGATATGGAGGAGTTTGTCTACTGGACGGATTTGATAAGGAAAGCCGGGAGTGAGCAGGATATTGTGCAGAAGGATGCGTGCCTTGGACGTATTTTAATCCCTATGGCGGGTGCAGGGCAGCGGTTTGCGGATGCGGGGTATCAGGTACATAAACCTGCAATTATGACGGTAGACCGCAAGACAGGGCAGGAGAAACCTATGGTGGTATGCGCTACGGCGGATTTACCGGGGGTTGCGCCGGACGGAAGCAATGTGATATACGTGGACAGGTCCTTCCACAAATCTGACGGGGTGGAAGATGTCATCCGTGCATATTATCCGAAAGTATCTTTTATTACGGTGGACCATTTGACCGAAGGACAGGCATGTACATGTATGTTGGCGGAGAATGACTTGAATCCGGAAGAACCGTTGTTGATTGCGGGCTGTGATAATGGCATGGATATTGACAGAGAAGCTTTTTCCAGGTTGACAGAGGAATGCGACTGTATCGTGTTTACTTATCGCCATAATGAGGCGGTGCTGGCGAATCCCAATGCCTATGGATGGATGATTGCCGATGAGGACGGGAATATTACAGGCACATCCATTAAAAAAGCAATTTCAGAAACACCGATGGAGGACCCTGCGGTGGTGGCAACCTTCTGGTTTAAGAAAGCGAAAATATTCCTGGAGGCTACGAAGAAGATGATTGCGGAGAATGACCGTATCAACGGGGAATACTATGTGGATCAGGTGGCAAAACACGTCCTGGATTTAGGTTACCGTGCGAAGATATTTGACATAGAACGGTACGTGGGGTGGGGTACGCCTGCGGACTATGAAGGATACCAGAAGACATGGAAGTATTTTGAGGGGTTTCTTGCATCTGAAAAATAAAACAGAAACTAATCAAAATAGTTTCATAGCTGATAAAATCCGAGCAGAGAGGTACAGGCATTTATGTTACAGAGACTGGAAACCCTGGACTGGGAGAAGAATTACCATAGAATATTAAAAATATCTGTTACCGTGACAGTCTTATTTAAGTTACTCTTGATGGGGCTATTTTCATCGGATTACCAGGACATGATGTTTATCCCGTTTGTCCAGTGTTTTCTAGGGGGTGAGAACCCATACCAGTATTATTATGATAATGGGCTTCTCCCTTCTTTTCCCTATCCGCCCGTTATGCTTTTCATAGAGAGTATTGGAGGGATTCTCCTTAAATTTGGCGGTGAGCTTCCGGTTTTTCTGCATAATTTTCTCTTTAAGCTGCCTCTTCTTTTCGCAGATTTGTTGGGGCTGTACTATCTGATGCGTATTTCAAAGTCCAGGCGTAAGTATATTATGGTGTTATATTTCCTGTCTCCGGTTATTCTGTATGCTTCTTATATGCATGGACAGCTTGACATCATACCGACAGTATTTTTAGTGGCGGCCATTTACTATTTGACGAAAGCGGGTATATCGAAAGAAGAGTGTGCCCGCAATGACTGGAAATTTGTGCTGTTTTTGACGCTGTCCCTGGCGTCCAAGTTCCATATTGCGGTGGTTTTCCCATTATTTTTCCTTTATCTATATAAAAAAAGAGGAGGCAGGAAAGCGATAATTATGACGGGGCTCCCGGTCTTGTTTACGGTTGTTGCCGTGATTCCTTTTTGGGGAAGCGGTTTTCTTAGCATGGTGCTGTTTAATAAGGAGCAGAATGTCATTGATAATGTATATCTTGATTATGGCAGCGCGCATCTTCTTTTATGTGTGCTTGTACTCCTTATGATTTATTTCCAGGCTTTCCATGTAAACCAGATGAACAGGGATTTGCTTATCAGTATGGCGGGGTTGGTTTTTTCTGTATTTCTTGCGTTTGTGCCTGCCATGCCTGCATGGTATATATGGGTGGCGCCTTTTTTTATGCTGTACTTGTCAGGCTTATCAGTCAGCCGCAGTAAGATGGTTATGGTTTATGGCATGTTTCATCTGTTATACTTAATCTATTATATATGTTTCCATACCGCAGGATTTACGGACTTATCTTTTCTGGGAAAAGATTTGGGATGGCTGAAATATCATGATGCAGGTCTGAAAGATATCGTGTTTACATTGATGGTCGGGGTATTCCTGATTCTCGTTGTCTCCATGTATCTGTACGGGGTAGGGAGTAATTCCTATTACCGGAGAAGAAACAGACCTTTTACGGTGGGTATAGCAGGGGACAGCGGCGCAGGCAAGAACAGGCTGCTTACTATGTTGGAAGAACTGTTTGGCGGGGAGAATATTCTGGATATTGAAGGAGACGGTGACCACAGGTGGGAGCGGGGCGATGCCAATTGGGATGGCATGACCCATTTAAATCCATTGGCCAATTATCTGTACAGGCAGGCGGAGGATTTGCGCGTGCTGCGCGGGAACAATGCGGTTAAACGGGCGGATTATGACCATAATACCGGAACGTTTACAGGCAGGAAAAAGGTATCTCCGAAACCGTATATTGTTATGTGCGGCCTGCATTCGCTTTATTTGCCTCAGATGAGAGAGGTGCTTGACTTAAAAATTTACCTGGATACCGATGAAGCGCTCAGACGGTACTGGAAAATGAGCAGGGATTTGGGTGACAGAGGGCATACGGTAAAAGAAGTTGCGGCGCAGATGGAGAAAAGACGCCCGGACGCCGAGAAGTATATCCATCCGCAGAAAAAGTATGCCGACCTTGTCATCCGTTATTATGACGCAGCTTTGGCGGAAGACTTCAAGGACATAAAGGGTACGCATAAACCACAACTGGGAGTAGAATTTTTGATGGATGTGAGTATCAATGCAGAGCCTGTGCTTGTTCTTTTACAGGAGCAGGGTGTACACGGAAGCTTATCTTATGACAATGACCTGCTTCACCAGAGGATTGTTTTTGCGGGTGAGGATTTGGCAGTGGGAAAAGAAGTCTGGGAAAAAACTGCACGCGCGGCGGTTCTGCAGATGGAGGACTTGACAGGCGGGCACGTTACGTGGGAAGATGGCGTCAACGGATTGATACAGGTAGTGCTTTTGGTGGTAATTGGAGAGATTATGAAGAGGGATTAGGTTAGCAGGATGATAAAAGCAATTATATTTGATTTGGACGATACATTGTATGCCTATGAGCCATTGGACAAAGAAGCATGTCGGAGGGTACAGGAGTATGCCTGTGCGGAATTGGGAATCACTGTGCAGCAGTATGAGGAAGCATTTCTATACGGCAGGAGTGAGACGAAGCGCAGTTTGGGCGATGTGGCGGCCTGCCACAACAGAATGTTGTATTTTCAAAAGACATTGGAGCGTCTTGGTGTAAATCCTGCGCCCATGTCTTTACAATTATATGAGACATATTGGGGTACTTTTTTAGAAAAAATGGTTTTACGCGAGGGCGCAAGAGAATTTTTAGATGCCATGCATGAACATGGAATCAGAGTCATGGTGTGCACTGACTTGACGGCGCATATCCAGCACCGCAAAATAGAGGCTCTTGGCATAGCGGATGATATATGCTGTTTGGTAACCAGTGAGGAGGCGGGCAGAGAGAAGCCTTCCAGGGAAATTTTTGAGTTATGTTTGGAGAAGCTGAAACTTCCGCCTGATGAAGTATGCTGCATTGGGGATAATTTTGAGAAAGATGTGGAAGGCGCAAGAGCCGCGGGAGTACAGGCGATTTGGTTCGATGCGGGCAAACCCAGTGCGGCGCAGTTTGTGGAGGCGATGCGGGGTATTTTGGGAGAGGAGAGCCATTTATGAAACTATCTATTGTTGTTCCATGTTATAATGAAGAACAGAATATTCCGTTAATCCTGGAACGGTTTGGGGAGATGATTGATAGGGATGATATTGAGGTTATTCTTGTGGACAACGGTTCCACGGATGGCAGCGCGCAGGCGCTTACACGTCTTCTTCCCGAGTATCCTTTCGCCCGGACGGTGAAGGTGGAGGTCAACCAGGGATATGGGTACGGGATTCTGCAGGGACTGAAAGAGTGTCAAGGGGAATATATCGGTTGGACACATGCGGATATGCAGACTGACCCTGCGGATATTCTCAAGGCTTTGGCCATTATAGAAGGGGAGAGAGGATTGGTTTTTGTAAAAGGAAATCGCAAGAACCGGCCATTTTTTGATGTTTTCTTCACGGTGGGCATGAGCTTGTTTGAGACGTGTTATCTACATAAGAAATTATATGATATCAATGCCCAGCCCAATATTTTCCCTAAGGTATTTTTTGATGCATGGGAGAATCCTCCTTATGATTTTTCCCTGGATTTGTACGCCTTGTATATGGCGCGCAAGAAGAATCTGAAGGTAGTCAGATTTCCGGTGCTTTTCCCGGAGAGGATTTATGGGGAATCAAAGTGGAATACGGGGTTAAAGGCTAAATGGAAGTTTATTAAGAGGACGATAGAATTTAGTGTGAACCTGAAGAAAAATGGAAACTTATAATTTGTAAAGGAATGAGGGATTAATATGGAATACATAGCGCATCGGGTAAATACGGTAGATGAATTACGTAAATTGCCTCCGGAATATGGGGTGGAGTTAGATTTAAGAGATGATTTGAATGGCAGAATCTATATTTCCCATAACCCTTTTGAGGCGGGTGAGGATTTTGAGGATTACTGTAAAGAATATCATCATGGAACGATGATTCTGAATATTAAGAGCGAGCGGATTGAACATAAAGTGTTGAAATATATGAAGCAGTACCGTATCGAAAAGTATTTTTTCTTGGATTCGTCTTTTCCGATGATAAAATTGCTGACGGATATGGGAGTAAAAGATATCGCGCTCCGGTTCAGTGAATTGGAAGGGCTTGACACAATCCGTAATATGGCAGGCAAGGCGGACTGGGTCTGGGTAGATTGTTTCACGAGAATTCCACTTGACTACAACAGTTACCGGGAGTTGAAAGATTTAGGATATAAGCTATGTTTCGTGTCGCCGGAACTAGAAGGACAGGAGGAGAAAATCCCTGCGTACAGAAAATACATAGAAGAACAGAAAATTGTGTTTGATGCGGTATGCACGAAGAGCTACCATATAGAAGACTGGATGTAAATTTGGTGCCAAAGAGCTTTAAGCGCTGCCCAAATGTGCAGGCTGAGCAAGAATGGTGGATTAATATGAACAAACCAAACAAAGAAATACATATAAAAATAGTTATGGCGGCGGCAATCGTAGCAACTTTGCTTGCGGGATTGCTTATATTCTACAGACATTGGAATTTTGAACTGCCACTGTATCCGAATGTGGATGAACAGTTGTCTTTAGACTGTATATACGACTTGTTAGGACAACATATTTATGCGGGTGATATTTATGTATTGGATTTCTTCCGGTATCCGCATCTGACGTTCTACTATGCGGTTCTGGGGGTGCGCATTTTAGGAAAACTAATCCGGGGAGTGGATACGGTTATCCTGCTTCGCTATGTGGTGTGCGGGACGGCGGTTTTGTCTAATCTGTGTATTTATTTTGCAGTTAAGAAAATGACAGGGGAGCGGAAATGGGGATTCATCGGTCTGGTGCTGTCTGTCTTTTCGCTTTATGGATACGCTTACCTGTATTATACAGGCCCGGATACGATGATGTATGCGGTTGCCAATGTCATTATGCTTCTGGGGTGTGTGATTTACAAGGATGTGCAGGAAGACAGGGTGGTTTACTTGTGGTATCCTCTCCTTGCAATCTGTATTGGTCTTGCCACCGCGGCCAAATACCACGGGATTTTATTTGGTGTATTCTGGCTTGCGCTGCATATTAAAAAGAGATATTGGAAGAACCATCGCAACAATTATTTGTTTTTCCTGAATTGTATTGTGCTTGCGTTAGTATTCTGTCTGTGTAATTATTCGATGTTTTTTCATTTTAAAACATTTGTATGGGATAACTTGTACAACTTAAACCACTATGCCTGGGGACATCCGGGGATAGAACATAACTTTTCTCTTCTGGGGTATCTGGAAGCCTATGCGCTTACAAGTTTTGGTATTGTGGGCGGGCTGTTGCTCGTATTAGGAATTGTTTGGCTGGTTCGCAAGAAAGACAGGCAGCAGCTTATTGTGTTTCTGATTATGCCGGTGGGTATCATACTGTTTTTATCAAAGTATAAAATTGTGTTAGGAAGAAATCTGTCGTTGGTACTGCCCTTTGCGTTTCTGTTTATGGTATATGGACTGATGGAGATAGAAAGGCTGTTTGAAGGCCGTCGTTATTATAAAAAGGGTATGATTCCGGCATTGATTGCTTTGATGGTAGTCTGCAACGTGGGGGTGGCTGTCAACGGTTACCGTTACCACTTGTCATATACGCATGCGGAACATTATATCAGGACACAGATTCCGGAGGGTTCTACCGTTTATTGCACTTCCTTTGCTCCTTTGATAGATTCCAAGCGGTATCAGGTGATAGATATAGGGGAGGATATCAGCAGTTTGCCGGATAAGCTGAGCGATAAGGAATATTATGTGGATGTGGAATATGCCACAGGATATTTTGACCAACGTAAGGATTATTTGATTTTTCAGGGCAAGGATATGTACCCTGACTTAAAGGATGCATACGAGAAGAAGATTGGAAGTTATACGCTGTTACAGGATTTTGCAGGCATATCCTACGGGAGAGAGTGGAGATACCGTATCGGGTATCTTGATATGTTTCGGTACAGCCCGGAGAAATATTATATTGGGCCCAGCGTTGCCATTTATGGAAAATAGAAACACCCTAATGAAATAAATTAATATTAAGAAAGAGAGAGTACAATGCGCGAATTTGTTATTACAACGGACAGCAACTGTGATATGGACATGGCATATCTAAAAGAACAGGGAGTGGGCGTTATTCCCCATTATTATACGGTGGAAGATGAGATGTACGGGGAAGATAAGGAGCTGACTGTAAAGGAATTTTACGACGCTATGCGCGCAGGCAAGAAAGCAGCCACTATGGCCAGTAATCCTGCGGTTATCAATGAACGGTTTGAGGAGTATGCCGCGCAGGGAAAGGATATTCTGCATATTAGTTTCTCCTCCGCCCTAAGCAGCGGGTACAACAATATCGTTAACGGCGCCAGTGAGACGATGGAAGAGCACCCGGAGATGAAGATTATTGTTATCGATACGCTTTCCGGTTCCTTGGGAGAGGGTATCATGATTCGTAAGGCGGCGGAGATGAAACAGGAAGGAAAAAGTATAGAAGAGACGGCTTCCTGGATTCGTGAGAATAGTCCTCATTTGAATATCCAGTTTACGGTAGACGATTTGAATTTCTTGTATAGGGGAGGGCGTCTGTCCAAGTCGTCTGCGATTCTGGGCACCGTAATTAACATCAAACCGATTCTCTATTTTGACAGAGAAGGAAAACTGGTTGCGTTGGATAAGGTGCGCGGGCGCAAGAAGTCCCTTATGACATTGGTAAACAACATGGAGGCAAGACTTGGCGCATACAGGAATAAACAGGTATTTATCGGTATTGTTCACGGGGACTGTGAGGAAGATGCGAAGTATGTGGCGGATATGGTCAGGGAACGGTTCGGATATACGGATATTGTGATTCGGCCAATTGGGCCAAGCATCGGGGCGCATTCCGGCCCGGGAGCTGTGGGACTGATTTTCCTGGGAGACGAAAAATAGATAATAATAAAAAATGCACAAAAATATATTGACGTGGAGCGATACACATGATATATTATGCATAAGGAGAAAGGAAAGCTGCATGGCGACTATATATGATGTAGCAAAAAAAGCCGGAGTTTCCAAGACGTTGGTGTCCAGGGTGCTTAACAATCAACCGGGAGTCGGGGTAGAGTCCAGGACGAGGATTATGGAAGCGATGCGGGAGCTGCAATATAAACCGAGCACGATTGCCAGGTCCCTTGTATTGCAGAGAACCAACGTGATAGGAATGATATTGGATTCCTTGACAGAGCCATATTTCTTTGATGTGATTAAGGGCGTTGAAGATAAGGTAATCGAAAATGGTTTCCGGGTTATTTTCTGCAGCGGGAGAAACGACAGGAGAGAGAAAGAGACGTACATAGATTTTTTCAGCAATGGGACGACCGATGGAGCGATTATCTACGGAAGTGATTTGGATGACGCTGACTTAATCCGCAGGCGGGCACAGATGGATTTCCCTTTTGTGGTAGTCGAGAATGAAGTGGAGGACGCCAATGTGAATAATGTCCTCATTGACAATACTTACGGCTCTAAATTAATTGTGGACCATCTTGTGGAGAGAGGTTGCAGGCACATTATGCACGTGACAGGCGCCAAGAGCACCAAAGCTGCGTTACGCAGATGGCAGGGTTATCTCATATCCATGGAACATCATGGGTTAAAGCAGTATCAGTCAGTGATTGAGTGCGATGAGTTTGGTGTGGAGACCGGATATGACGCGGTTAAGCAATTTTTGGAAAAGAACGGCGACAAGGCGTTGCCGGACGCTATTTATTTCGGGGCCGACAACACGGCAGTGGGCGGCATGATGGCTTTGGAGGAGAAGGGAATACGGATACCGGAAGATATTAAGATTGCCGGTTTCGATGACGACAAGCGTTGGGATTTGGATAAGAGCGTGAAGAAACTGACAACTATCCGGCAGCCCCTTTATGAAGTCGGTGCGAAAGCTGTGGAAATCCTGCTTGGACAGATTCACGACCCGGATGCGCCGAGACAGAAAATTATTATGAAACCGGAATTAGTGGTCGGGGAGACGACGTAATCCCTACTTTTCTTCGGATAACGGAATTATTTTAGGTATGTGGATTTTTCACATAGTTTTCCGAACAGAGAATACAGAGGAGAATAGCATTGCGAAAGGCTTTTCTCACAAAAATGTGTAACGATACACATAGTATATTGAAGAGAAAATGAATGTTGTATAGGTCTGAATATGATAAATCAATCGTTAACAAGACACCAGGATTTTATTGTGTGTTTTATTTTTTAAAAAGTATGTGTAACGATACACATTGAAAGGGAGGTAGATACAATATGGAAGGAATGAAGTTTACCATTGTAGGGGCAGGCAGTTCCTATACGCCGGAATTGTTGGATGAGATGTCAATGCGCAAGGAGCAGCTCCCGGTGAAAGAGGTCATGCTCTATGATATCGATGAAAAGCGTCTGGCTACTATGGAAGGGTTCTGTAAGAGATTTTCCCGGAAAATGGGGCTCGAGGTGGAAATCAAGAGTACGGCTGATTTGGATAAGGCGCTTTACGGGGCTGATTTCGTGGACACGCAGATTCGCGTGGGAGGGAATAAACAAAGAGTAAAGGATGAGAAAATTCCACTCCAATATGACTTGGTAGGACAGGAAACTACAGGGGCAGGCGGAATGATGAAGGCGTTCCGCACGATTCCGGTAATGTTACATGTTGCGGAGAAGATGGAGGAACTGTCGCCGGAGGGGTGGCTGATTAATTACACCAATCCTACCGGACTTGTGACAGAGGCGGTGACAAGATATACGAAGGCTAACATCGCAGGCTTTTGTTCCGGCGGTATTTTTCCGAAGATGTGGGCAAAACGGGCGATGGGGATTCCCTATGAGAAAGTACAGTATGATTATGTGGGACTAAACCATATGAACTTTATCAGTAATATCACGATTGACGGACGCCCGGTATCAGAAGAGGAATTTGCGAAGATTGCTGCGCAGAATGACGATGTGGATTTGGAGTTAATTAAGCTTCTGGGCGTGATTCCCAGCCCGTATCTCCAGTGGTATTACCATACCAACGAGAAAGTTGCGAAATTTAAGGCCGCTCCCAAGACAAGAGGAGAGTATGTCCAGGATTTAGAGAAAGAAGTGTTTGCCGCTTATGCGGACGAGACGAATTGTGAGAAACCTGCGGCATTGGCGAAGAGGGGCGGCGGCGGATACTCGGAAGTTGCCATGGGATTTGTAAATGCTGTTTACAATAACATAGACACGAAGATGGTAGTGAATGTGCCTAACCAGGGTGCGGTTTCCTTCTTACCGGATTCGGCCGTGGTGGAAGTAGGATGCCTGGTCAATAAGACAGGAATGCAGCCGCTGCATGTTGCGAAAGTTCCTGAAATGTGTTGGGGCCTTATCGCGGCGGTGAAAAATTATGAGCAGTTGGCAGTAGAAGCGGCGGTAGAGGGAGATGTCAGGAAAATGAAGCTTGCGCTTTTGGCGCATCCGTTGGTTCGCCAGTGGGAATATGTGGAAAAATTGGTTCCTGAACTTCTGGAGGCGAACAAAGAATACTTACCGCAGTTTTTTAAATAAGGAAAAATATGAAAAAATAAGCTGATTACATGTTCGGATGCGTTTGTTTGGACTGCTGTAGGGTCAAATTTATATATAGGGATGGAAGGTAAATATGGAATATATTTTAGGAATCGACCAGGGAGGCAGTAAAACCCATGCCGTGCTGTCGGATGGGGAGGGAAGAATCCTGGGGATGGGCAAAAGCTATGGGGCGTGTCATTCCAGCAGCAGCTTGGAATATGCCATGGGTGCAATATTGGAAGCTTCCGACCAGGCGCTTGGCGCATGTGGAGTTACAAGAAAAGATATCGGCGCAGTGGTAGGAGGGTTGACAGGAATAGATTGGGATTATGAAGCCGCATTATTGGAAAAATCTTTAAGAGAACCTTTCTCGTCGGCGGATGTCCAGGTAGTGAATGACAGTATTATCGCTATGCGGGCGGCCACGCGAGGAGACAGATGTGGTATCCTATGCGCCGGTTCCGGGTTAAATTGCGCGGTGCAGAACATGGAAGAATGCTTTGCGTATGGATTCTATATACCGGATGAGTACCAAGGGGGATGCAGTCTTGGAAAAAAAGCAGTCCAGTCAGTGTTTGATTCCCATATGGGACTGCTTCCGGAGACCACATTGACGGAGAGGATTCTTGATTATTTTCACGCGGATACAGTGGATAAACTGCTGTTTATGCGGGTGAAGGGGCGAATTGAAAACAACGATTATCTGAACCTGCCTATCATCATAGAAGAAGAGGCATGCGCCGGTGATTTGGTGGCGGCGGATATCTGGAAAAATTATGGTAATGTGATTGCCGGTTTCCTGGTGGCGAGGATAAAGAAGATGGGCATCGCCGACCAGGATGTTGACATCGTTCTTTCGGGGAGCATTTTTAAATGTAAGTTCCAGGAGTTCCAAAGAACGGTAAAAAGAGAAATATTACGTAACGTTCCGAATGCCAATATTATTGAAGCGCGTTATGAACCGGTTATGGGGGCTGTAACCATGGCGCTGCAGAGAATACACGGAAAATTGGCGGAAGACATTTACGATAATATTGAAGAAACCAGTAAACAATTTCCACTTAGGAGACTGGAAAAGAATTAGAAAAGGGAAGGAGAAAGATTATGAAATTGAAGAAATTAGTAAGCCTTATGTTAGTGGGGGTAATGGTGGCGTCCATGGCGGGCTGTGGGGCTGCAGGCAATGGGACAAGCGCAGAGAATGCGGACAATTCAGGGGATTCCGGTGAGCAGGAAGCGCCGGTGGCAGATTCATCCGAGGACGTGGAGGTTCCGGTGCAGGCGGCGGATTCCGATGAGGAAATCAATCTGACTTTCTGGCATATCTGGCCGGATGCAGAGATGGGCGCCATTGTTGAAACGTATGTGGAAATGTTTGAGGAAGAACATCCCAATGTGACGGTTGAATCCGTGGCTACACAGGAAGTTGAATACCAGAATAATAAATTGAAGGTTGCGGCGGCTACCGGCGCACAGGGGGATGTGTTTATGTGTTGGGGCGGCGGTTATGCCAAGGCATATGTGGATGCAGGCGTGGTTCTGCCTTTGGACGACTTGATGGATAAATATGGAACCAAGGATGAACTTCTTGACGGTACGCTCACATATGGAACTTATGACGGAAAAACTTATGGACTGCCTTTAAAGCAGTGGGCGGGCGCGCTGTTCTGTAATGAAGAATTGTTTGAAGAGCATAATGTGAAGATTCCCGAGACTTTTGACGAACTGCTTGAGGCAGTGAAGACATTCCGGGCGGCAGGCGTAACGCCTATGGTTCTTGGGGCAAAAGAAGGTTGGCACATCGGAATGATTCAGAACGCCCTCGCCGTGCGCACGGAAGGTGCGGAATATATGAATAAAGCTTTGCAGGGGGAAGCCACATTAGACACAGAAGGCATCGTAAAATCGGCTGAGCTGTTGTGCCAGTTGAATGAAGCGGGCGCATTCCCGGACGGAACTTTAGGTCTTGGTTCCGAGGAGTCACAGGAAGAGTTCTATATGGGTTTGGTTCCGATGTATTTTGGCGGAAGCTGGGTATCCTCGGGATGTGACAGCGAAGAAAACGAGATTCAGGGACTTGTAAAAGCGGTTCCCATGCCAACGGTTGAAGGCGGCAAAGGCGGTATCAACAGCTTCTCAGGCGGCGCCATTGATATGATGATGATTAACGCCAATACGGCTAATCCGGAAATAGCTTACGAATTTGCAGTAGGAATCACCAAATATATGTCACAGGAAGCTTACAAGATTGGCGACAGCCTTCCTGCCTGGAAAGTGGACGTAGATGAGTCAGAGGTTAGTCCTACGCTGCGTCAGGTTGAGGAGTTGATTAAAAATGCAGACGGCTATGTGCTTGCATGGGATACTTTCCTTGAGGGTGCGGCAATCGAAGCTCATTATGAATTGCTGCAGGGCCTGATTGCCGGAACAACGACGCCGGAAGAATTTGCTGCAGGCATGCAGGCGGCCCAGGAAGAAGTAAAAGGCGGTTCGGCCGAGTAAGATGAACATGAAGAAACTCTAAGGCAGCATAAAAGCGGCCTTAGAGTAATCAAGAAAAAAGGAGGCAGGAATATGGAACGGGCGTTGAGGGATAAGAAAGCGATTTGTTTTTTTGTTTTGCCGGCTCTTGCCTGGTTTTGTGCAATTGCCTTGATACCTGTTTTTCAGTCTGCCGGCTATAGTCTGTTAGATTGGGACGGGATTAGGGAAGCAAAATTTATAGGGATTGATAATTACATTGAAATGTTTCAGGACCCGTTGTTTTTTAAGGCCGTATGGAATTCTTTTCTCCTCGCGGCGGCTTCCGTATTTATTCAGCTTCCGATTTCCATGGTCCTTGCACTGGTTCTGGCAGGAGGCGTCAAAGGAGAAAATTTCTACAGAAATGCTTTTTTTGTACCGGTGATTATATCCGGGACGATTATTGCACATTTGTGGCTGAAAATTTACCATCCGTCCTACGGGCTTTTGAACCTTGGGCTGGAAGCCATTGGACTGGAGACTTGGCAAAGAGAATGGCTTGGTGACGGGAACACGGCTCTTGCGGCATGTTTCGTGCCCATGGTATGGCAGTATATTGGTTATCATATGCTTCTGTTTTATTCGGCGGCCAAATCCATATCGCCGGAAATTATAGAAGCCGCGCAGGTGGACGGGGCAACGAAGTTCCAGACGTCATGCAAAGTAATTATACCAATGATTATACCGATGATAAAAGCATGTGTCATTTTTGCAATTATTGGTTCATTGAAATCTTTTGATTTGATTTATATTCTGACCAATGGGGGTCCGGTGCATGCATCGGAAGTGCCGTCCCTGTTAATGTATAAAAAGATATTTATTACCAATGAATATGGTTATGCCAGCGCAATTGCGATTTTTATTATTGTAGAATGTCTGTTGTTTACTTTCATCGTACAGAAAGTATTTAACCGCTTGCAGAAAGAGTAGAGGAGGAACCGGATGAAAAGGAAAAAAGAGAAACGAAAAAGAGCCGGAAGAATCACTGCTTTCTGTCTGATTATAGTCACCATAATCCAGTTATTTCCACTTTACTGGATGTTTACCTTTTCATTGAAAAGCAATAAGGAAATTTTCGGCGGAAATATTATCGGCCTTCCGGAGAACTGGGAGTGGAATAATTATGTTAAAATATTTGAGAAAGCGCATTTAGGGCGTTATCTGTTTAACAGTGTGGTGGTTACAGGACTGACCATAGCTTTTACGCTTGTTCTGTCAGCCATGGCGACTTATGCGATTGTGCGTCTGAAATGGAAACTAAGCAAACTGGTGTATTTTATTTTTTTGACAGGCATGATGCTGTCTATCCATGCGGTGCTTCTTCCTCTGTTTGTGAACATGAAGCCGATTCTGGATACTTATTGGGCGCTTATCCTGCCTTATGTGGCGTTTGCCATGCCCACGGCCATTCTGCTCATGGTAGGAACATTGGAGTCCCTCCCGAAAGAACTTGAAGAGGCGGCTTTTATAGACGGGGCAAATATTTACCGTGTGTTCTGGCAGATTATAATGCCTTTGATGAAACCAATCTTATCCACGGTGGCAATCCTGACATTTTTATCCTCCTGGAATGAGATGATGTTGGCAATCGCATTTGTGAGCGGCGAGAAATATAAGACAATCACTGTGGGGGTTAACGACATGGTAGGAAAATATTCTACCAAATGGGGACTCATTGGGGCAGGACTTACGATTGCCACGATTCCTACGCTTGTTTTGTATGTCTTTTTAAGTAAAAATATACAGAAGAGTCTGGCTATGGGAGCCGTGAAGGGATAAAATAAAGTGCGGGATTTGTGTCTGTGCGTTACTTGCCATAAACCTGTCTAATGCGCAGCCTCAACAAAGTTGAGACATAAATAGCGCAGAAATGGAGAAAAAATGAAAAATAACTGTAATTGTCCATACATACCTTGTAAGAGGAGAGGCAACTGTGCCGCCTGTATTGCGCACAGCAAAGCGGAAGGAACGCTGCCCAACTGTATGGAAGAAATAGCGATGAATCTGGGCGCAAAACTTCCGGTGAAAATTCCGGATACCGAAGTGATGGAAGATTATGAAGAAATGTCTATGCGGTGCGCCCGACTGGTAAAGGAATGTCTTGAAGAAAAACCGGATGCTTTATTATGTTTTCCGGCGGGAAGCACTGTGGTAAGGACATGCGAAATTCTGAAAGAAATGCAGGACAGTGGGGAAATTGATTTTACGCAGGCCGAGTTTGTGGCGTTGGATGAGTGGCTTGATTTGGAAGATGAAAGCGAAAACTGTACCAATTTCCTCAGAAAACATTTGTATGACGCTCTCGGGATACGTCCGGAGAAAATGCATCTGTTTGATATCCACGCAGAGGATTTGACAAAAGAATGCGAAAGAATCGACGGTATTATTAGAGAACGCGGCGGTATAGACCTTATGCTGCTTGGCCTGGGTATGAACGGACATCTTGGCCTGAACGAGCCGGGAGGAGATTTCGAGGATTACGCCAAGGTCGTAGAACTGTCTGAGACCACAATGAGTGTAGGGCAGAAATACTTTTCCGGTCCTATGAAGCTGACAAGAGGAATTACCCTGGGCGTGCACCATATGTTTGAAGCAAAAAGCGTTATCCTGCAAGTTTCCGGGGCGGCTAAGCGGGAAATTGTGGAAAAGATGTATAATACGCAGCCTACCGACAAGATTCCCGGTACTGTGCTGAAGCTGCTTCCCGGGGGAAAAGTTATTCTGGATAAGGCGGCAGCGGAAGGCATTCAGGATTTGTTAGGATAAAAACTCCTGTAGCAGCGATTCCAGTTCTTCCATTTCCTCATTGGAGAAGGAAGGGATATCGCTGCTATATGTTTCTGTTTTTTGTTTTTCTTTTTTCTCTTTCTGTTCGGGTTTTATTAGCTGCATGTCCAACTCGGTCTGTTCCAGTCTATTAGCCAGATGATTTTCCAGATAATCTACCAGATTAATGCGCAGAACGTTGATTTTTCCAGAGATATCTACAAACGAAGAAACTGCAAAATAACAATATAATCCAAGGAAGCTGACAAGATAAAAGGGCGCAATGCTAAAGAAGTTCTCGTTATGAATAATGCCAAGGCAAGCGCCTATGCCGGCAACCAGGACTGAGAGAAGCATAAGCTGCCCCGACAAATGCTTTATCATAGACAAAGATACGCAACCGATTTTAATGCGGCTTATAAACTTGTCCACAAAAACAGGCACATTGGATATTTTTTCATTAATCTGGCGGCATCCTGAAAATTTCAATTTTAATTGCTGTAAGGACTTGTTGGTAGTCGTGGACATGTGTTCTGTCTCCCAAATAAGCCGATGGTATATCACTCCAAGCACAATCTGGCATATGATACTACAGAAAAGCAATGCCAGAATGCCAATCATGAAATTCTTATGTTGAAAAAAAAGTGCAAGCATAATCCGCCATTTCCTCCCACAAAATGATTTTTCTATATTCATTATATTTTGTAATTATCCCGCGTAAAAGCTGTAAGGCATCGTCAAATTCCGCGTAACAGTCTAGTCAGTGCACTAGTTTCGCTGTTACAATTCCGTTCCTATTAACATGGCGCCATACTGGAAAGAAATAGCAGAATATGTTATACTAAATCATATTGTGTAAAATGGATTTATCCGGAGAAAATATAATATTGTAAACGGGAGGGAATGTAAATGGTATATCATCCACAGGGAGTATGCTCCAAAGCAATTGACTTGGAAGTAGAGGACGGCGTAATTAAATCTGTTAAGTTTACAGGAGGGTGCAATGGCAACCTGCAGGGAATATCCAGACTGGTAGCCGGGATGAAGATTGAGGAAGCGGTGGAGAGGCTGCGCGGCATCAAATGCGGATTCAAGAATACTTCCTGCCCTGACCAATTGGCATGCGCATTGCAGGAAATCTTAGACAATTAGGAGGTTTCTTCCATAATGAGTAAGAAGATTGTACTTACCGGCGGTGGGACTGCCGGACATGTAACCCCGAATATGGCTTTGATTCCAAGATTGAAAGAATTAGAATATGAAATCGTTTATATGGGTTCCTATGACGGTATCGAGAAGAAGCTGATGGAGGATTTTGACATCCCATATTACGGGATTGCGACAGGAAAATTCAGGAGGTATTTCGACCCGAAGAACTTTTCCGATCCGTTCCGCGTATTAAAGGGTATGGGAGAAGCCAGGAAATACCTTAAGCAGATAAAACCGGACGTGGTGTTTTCCAAAGGCGGTTTTGTCAGCGTTCCGGTCGTCCGTGCAGCATATTCGCTTGGCATCCCGTGCATTATCCATGAATCGGATATGACGCCCGGACTTGCCAACAAGCTCTGTATTCCGGTGGCTAAGAAAGTATGCTGTAATTTTCCTGAGACATTCCGCATGCTTCCGGCCAGCAAAGCCGTGTTGACGGGCTCCCCAATCAGAAAAGAGTTGGTTATGGGCAACAAAGAGGCGGGATACAAGCTGTGCGGTTTCGATGCATCCAAGCCCGTTATTATGGTGGTGGGCGGCAGTCTTGGTTCGGCGGCAATCAACCAGGCAGTCAGGGATATCCTTCCGGAGTTATTGAAGGATTTCCAGGTGGTGCATTTATGCGGTAAGGAGAAGATGGATAACTTGCTTCTCACTACTTCCGGTTATAAACAGTTTGAGTATATCAAATCTGAGATGAAAGATATTTTCGCTATGGCAGATATTGTGATTTCCAGGGCGGGGGCGAATGCAATCAGTGAGCTGCTTGCGTTGAAGAAACCTAATATTTTGATTCCTCTGCCTTCAAGCAGCAGCAGGGGCGACCAGATTTTGAATGCACAGTCTTTCGAATCCCAGGGATTTAGCATTATGATTGATGAGGATGACTTGACCAATAAACTATTGTTAGAGAAGATACAGGAGCTTTATTTTAACAGGTTTACTTATATTGATGCAATGAAAAAAAGTAATCAGAGGGATGCCATTGGCACGATTATAGGATTGATTGAAGATGCCGCATGCGGGAAATAATAGATATGGATTCCTGTTTACATGTAAGAGGATTTGGATGGAAAAATCTTGAAAAACAGTAATCGTGATGCTACACTTATTTATGTAGAAGCGTTGTAAATTTCTCTGGCCGCCGGGACAGGATATGCATTCCCGGAAGCGCAGTATGGCGGCATCCTACAATAGAAACGCTTCGGAATGGAGGACAAAATGAGTAAAGTTACATTTGATTATTCAAAGGCGGCACCTTTTATCGGAGACAATGAAGTAGAGTCCATGAAGAAACTGGCGCTTGATGCGAAAGAGGTACTTGTGGGCAAGACAGGAGCAGGCAATGATTTCCTGGGGTGGATTGACCTGCCGGTTGATTATGATAAAGAGGAGTTTGCCCGGATTAAACAGGCGGCGGCTAAGATTCAGAATGATTCCGAAGTATTGGTGGTAATCGGTATCGGCGGTTCATATCTGGGAGCAAGGGCGGCGATTGAGTTTTTACGCCATAGTTTCTATAATGTAGTGGACAAATCCATCAGGAAGACGCCGGAGATTTATTTTGCCGGCAATTCTATCAGCTCCACTTACCTGAAACATTTGATTGAAGTGATTGGGGACAGAGATTTCTCCATCAATATGATTTCCAAGTCCGGCACGACCACAGAGCCTGCTATTGCTTTCCGTGTATTCAAGGAGATGGCGGAGAAGAAATATGGCAAAGAAGGCGCGGCGAAGAGAATCTATGCGACTACGGATAAGGCGAGAGGTTCTTTGAAGAATCTTGCTACAGAGGAAGGATACGAGAGTTTTGTTGTCCCGGACGATGTGGGGGGACGGTTCTCAGTATTGACGGCGGTAGGTCTTCTGCCTATTGCAGTATCCGGTGCGGATATTGATAAGCTGATGGAAGGCGCGGCGGAAGGCAGGAAGATGGCCCTGGAAGCTTCCTTCGAGGAGAATGATGCGTTAAAGTATGCCGCAATCCGTAATATTTTGTTGAGAAAAGGCAAGGGAATTGAGATTCTTGCAAATTATGAACCCAGTGTGCATTATGTGTCTGAGTGGTGGAAACAGCTCTACGGCGAGTCCGAGGGTAAAGACCAGAAAGGTATTTTCCCGGCGAGCGTTGACCTGACCACAGATTTACATTCCATGGGACAGTTTATCCAGGACGGTTCCAGGAATATGTTTGAGACAGTCATCAACATTGAGGCAAGCAGGGAAGAAATCATCATTGGGGAAGAGCCTGTGGACTTGGACGGATTAAACTATTTGGCAGGTAAGAATGTGGATTTCGTCAATAAGAGCGCCATGAACGGAACAATTCTGGCGCATACGGACGGACAGGTGCCGAACCTTATGGTAACCGTTCCTGAAGTCAATGAGTTCTATCTGGGTGAGCTGTTCTATTTCTTCGAGTTTGCCTGCGGTGTCAGCGGATATCTCTTGGGCGTGAATCCGTTTAATCAGCCGGGCGTGGAGAGCTATAAGAAGAATATGTTTGCTCTTCTTGGCAAACCTGGATATGAGGCACAGAGGGAAGAGCTGCTTAAGAGGCTGTAATTTCTACGTGCGACGAGTCAAGCCATAGAAATAGTAAAAGGCGTATATCCATGATATGCCTCTTGTCAAGTGGCAGGAGAAATATCATGATGGGTATACGTCTTTTTTTATAAAAAATAATTGACATATGAGTTAGTTTATGCTAACTTATTATTTACAGAGCGGTTAGTAATAACTAACATACGATTTACAATCTATTTATAGGAAAGAAAAGACAAAATCTATGAAGAAGGAGAGGAATATAATGCCATTGGCATTTGCAAAAGAAGGAGAATCCAATTCCATTAAAAAGGTGGGAGGAAAAGGGAATACCAGGCAGTTTCTTGAAAATCTTGGATTTATAGCGGGGGCCGATGTGACGGTAATTTCTGCGGCGGGAGGCAATCTGATTGTAGATATTAAAGATTCCAGAGTTGCCATTGGCAGGGACATGGCGAGCAGGATTATGGTGTGAAAAGGTTTGCTCTGTGCAAACTTAATTTAATGCCACCAGGTAAGTTATGACTAACTTAAGCGAATAACACAGGATGTGTTATTTGGAAAGCAGAGTATATACTCATTCAGGAGGAAGATGTGTTATGAAAACTTTAAAAGATGTGTCATGTGGTAAAACTGTCATGGTCAGAAGATTGTCGGGAGAGGGGCCGGTTAAAAGAAGGATAATGGATATGGGCATTACAAAGGGCGTGCCTGTCTATGTCCGCAAAGTGGCGCCCTTGGGAGACCCTATAGAGGTGACGGTACGGGGATATGAGCTGTCCTTGCGAAAAGCAGACGCGGAGATGATAGAAGTGGAATAATGTGGATATGAGGAGGAAGAGAGTATGTCAATAAAGATTGCACTTGCAGGTAACCCAAATTGCGGAAAGACAACACTTTTTAATGCCCTGACAGGTTCTAACCAGTTCGTGGGAAACTGGCCCGGGGTCACAGTGGAGAAGAAGGAAGGCACGTTAAAGGGGAATAAGGACGCGGTTATCATAGATTTGCCGGGTATTTATTCTCTGTCGCCTTACACGTTGGAAGAGGTGGTGGCCAGAAATTACCTGCTTCATGAAAGACCGGATGTTATCGTCAATATTGTGGACGGTACGAACATCGAGCGTAATCTGTATTTGACCACACAGTTGATGGAGCTTGGCGTTCCGGTGGTGATGGCAGTCAATATGATTGACCTGGTAAACAAAAACGGCGATAAGATTTCCCTGGAAAAATTAAAGGAAAGACTTGGGTGCGAGGCTGTAGAAATTTCAGCGTTGAAAGGAACGGGTATTAAAGAGGTAGCCCACAAGGCCGTGGCGTTGGCAGGCAGCAAGGTACAGCCTGTACCGTATAAATTTGACGAGCGTGTGGAGAATGCCATAGCATCTGTATCTGCACTGTTAAAAGAAGTAAGGGAAGAGCAAAAACGGTTTTTCTCCATTAAGCTGCTCGAAAGGGATTGTAAAATTGCAGAGCAGTTAGATATCATTCCGGATGTAAGTATGGAAATTCATCGGTTGGAAGAAGATTTTGACGACGATACGGAGAGCATTATTACCAATGAGAGGTATGTATATATTGCCTCCGTTGTGAAGGATTGTGTTGCCAAGAACAGGCACAATACCATGACAACATCCGATAGAATTGACAAAATCGTAACAAACAGATGGCTTGCGCTGCCAATTTTCGGGTTGGTGATGTTTGCCATATATTATGTGTCTGTGACGACAGTGGGCGGGTTTTTGACTGATTGGACAAATGATGTATTGTTTGGGGAGATAATACCCCTTGCGGTTGAGAATATTTTGATGGCAATTAATTGTGCAGACTGGCTGCAAAGCTTGATTTTGGACGGGATTGTAGCGGGAGTGGGTGCTGTGCTTGGGTTTGTGCCTCAGATGTTAGTGCTTTTTATTTTCCTGGCATTCCTGGAATCTTGCGGTTATATGGCGAGAATCGCTTTTATTATGGACCGTATTTTCCGCAAGTTTGGATTGTCCGGTAAGTCGTTTATCCCCATATTAATTGGTACGGGCTGCGGTGTGCCAGGTATTATGGCTTCCCGAACGATTGAGAATGACAGAGACAGGAAGATGACGATTATGACTACGACATTTATTCCCTGCGGCGCGAAACTGCCCATTATTGCACTGATTGCGGGAGCTTTCTTTGATAATTCCGGCGCCGTGGCATGGGGCGCATGGGTGATTGGCATATTGGCAATCGTCTGCTCCGGCATCATTTTAAAGAAAACGAAAATGTTTGCAGGCAATCCGGCGCCTTTTGTGATGGAGCTTCCGGCGTATCACATGCCGACGGTTGGGGCGGTACTGCGAAGCATGTGGGAAAGAGGATGGTCTTTTATCAAAAAGGCAGGGACAATTATTCTTGTGTCCACAATCGTGTTGTGGTTCTTTATGAGTTTTGGTTGGACAGAGGGCGGTTTTGGCATGTTGGAGGCGGAACAGCTTGATTCGAGTATTCTGGCAAGAATTGGCGGTGCGGTTGCCTGGATTTTCGCGCCTTTAGGATGGACACAGGCAGGAGAAGGATGGAAGATGGCAGTTGCGGCAGTGACCGGGCTGATTGCCAAAGAGAATGTCGTGGCAACCTTCGGTATGCTGTTTGGTTTTGCGGAAGTGGCGGAAGACGGCGCAGAAGTCTGGGGAAATCTTGCAATGGTTATGACGCCCATTGCGGCTTTCGGTTTTCTTGCATTTAACTTATTATGCGCGCCTTGCTTTGCAGCGATGGGAGCCATCAAGAGGGAGATGAACAATATCAAGTGGTTCTGGTTTGCCATAGGGTATCAATGCCTTCTCGCCTATGTGACGGCAATGTGCATCTATCAGCTTGGGACATTCCTCATGGGCGGCGGGTTTACCGCCGGAACTGCCATAGCGGTTTTGTTGACGGCAGGTTTCCTGTATCTGCTATTCAGACCATATAAGGAAGCGGATTCCCTTCGTAGAAAAAGAGCTTATAATTATATGTTGTAAACAGTAAATAACTATAATATAATCAAGTATATAAAAAGGAGAGTTGATTTTATGGGGACAGTTATTGTTTTGACGATTGTGGCAGGCGCGGCGGCGCTTGCCATACGGAGTATGATAAAAGATAAGAAGGCAGGTAAGTCGCTGCAATGTGGAGGCGACTGTACACGATGTGGCGGCGGATGCCATTAGCCGAGCCATGCCGTACCGGATGAACAGATTGTATTTGACCAGTTAGAAGAGGGAGACGATGCGGTGTGGAGCCTGTTTCTTGCAAGCGGCTACCTGAAGCGGTACATTATGAATTTGACGTAGCCAGAAGGAAGGCGGAGAGTGAACAATGCCTTCCTGGGGGCGTCTGTGGGAAGAGGGTATTGATTGGGACAGCAGACAAGATTGGATACAACATATAAGGGTGGAAATAGATGAGCAGGCCGATTCTCGTCCATGAAAAGTTAAATTACAGTGCGAAAAAACCGTTTCAGATAAATCTTGTCAGAAGTACGGCCAGGGAACAGGCTTATCTTCCGCATTGGCATGAAGAACTTGAGATTGCATATTCTTTCAGGGGCTGCGCCGTTTTTTATATAGACGGGGTGGAATATGAGAATAAAACCGGTGAAATGATGGTGGTAAACAGCGGAAGTGTACATAGTATCATACCCATTAGCCCAGAAGAAAAAATAGAAGAAATCAATGTGATTGTGCTCCAGATTAGCAGGAAGTTTGTGGAAGACTGCCTCCCGGAATATCAAACGAAGGTTTTTCGGGACAATAACAGCAAGGTTGGAGAGGAACTTCGGCAGGTATTTTATAAATTGGCGGAGATGGAAAATAGAAGTACCAAGGCTTCCGGACCGAACATCAATTTGTATCAGACGGGGCTGCTTATGCAGATATTGTATTTCCTAAGCGAAGCAGGGATGGATGACAGGGATACTTCTGTGAAGATTAATACGCAGAAGAATATTGAACGGATTAGGGGCGTAATTCAGTATGTGGAAGACTGTTATATGGAGCATATTACACAGGCAGAGGTGGCAAGGAAATTTTATTTTAACGGAGAATATTTCTCCCGGTATTTCAGGCAGACCATGGGGGTTACATTTACGGAATACCTGACGGATTACAGAGTGCGGAAGGCAAGAGAGGATTTGCTGAATACGGATTACAGCATTATGGAGATTGCAGTAAAAAACGGTTTCCCGGACGGAAGGGCATTTTCTAGGGCATTTCAGAAGAATTACCAAGTATTGCCATCCAAATACAAAAAAATGTATACAGAAAATTAATTTGTACTTGATAAATTAGATAAAAATACACATTTTTGACATGAAAAGTCATGAATGTGTATTTTTTATGTCAAATAACAGCGTCACTGCAAACTGAAAACAAGGTAAGATGGAATCACTGAAAAAAAAGGAAAGGAAGGTATTAGAAATGAAGACACAGGAAAAAGGGCGCCTGAGCCTCGGGGAAAAATTTGCATATGGATTTGGGGACTGTGGCGCGAATGTGTATGTTGCAATGGGGATGTCGTTTTTGACAGCATTTTACACAGATACAATGGGGCTTGCAGCAGCGGCAGTGGGTACGATGATGTTAATCACCCGTGTTTTTGACGGCGCCACCGATTTAATCATGGGTGCGATTGTGGACCGGACGAAAAGCAAATACGGAAAAGCGCGCCCTTGGCTATTGTGGACGGCGCCTCTAATGTTTATTGGGTTCCTTCTGCTTTTCTATGTGCCGGAAGGCTTTGGACAGTCGCAGAGGCTGGCATACGCGTATATCACCTATATTTTTACTAACTGTATTGTTTATACGGCCAATAATCTTCCGTACAATGCGCTGCTGTCCAGAATGACATTGAATGTGCAGGACCGCGCGACAACAGCGTCAATTCGTTTTATCATGACACAGATTACATCACTGGTTATCAATGCGGTTACAGCAAGTGTGTTAGCGTCGGTTGGTTGGTTTAAGCTTGCCGTGATATATGGCATTGTGATGGTAGTGATGCTGTTAATCAGCTTTTTTGGCTGTAAGGAACATATCGGAGCAGACGAAAGCGGCAGTATACAGATTGAAGAAGTACCTTTCCGCGTGGCGTTTCCAGCACTGCTGAAAAACAAATATTTTTACTTGCAAGCGTTACTGTTTATGATTCTGTATATCAATACCGTGGCACAGGGCTCTTTGGGGTTTTATTTTTACAATAACGTATTGGGCAACCTTGCAATTATGTCTATTGCTTCTTTTGCACAGACGATTCCGGCGGTTTTATCCAATTTTGCGAATCCGGTTCTGGTGCAGAAGTTTGGCAAGAGAAAAGTAATGATGGCCGGCAGCGTTATGATGATAGTTGGCAGTATCATGATAGGGCTTGCAGGGGTCAACCTTCCTCTTATTATGGTTGGCATAGTGATAAAGGGATTTGGCAGCGGGCCTATTATGTCCGGTATTTTTGCCATGACGGCAGATGTGGTGGATTATGGCGAATGGAAAACAGGGGTCAGGTCGGAGGGGCTTGTCAATAGCTGCACATCTTTTGGCATGAAGGTGGGTATCGGCCTTGGTTCCGCCGTAGGAAGCTGGATTCTTGCCTTTGGTGGGTATGACGGAACCACGGCAGTGCAGTCGGCTTCGGCATTGAATGCGATTCGTTTCGGGTTTGGCTATTTCGGCGCTATTCTGGCAGTTGTGTGCCTGGTTATCATTTTTGCCATGAATATTGATAAGCATATTAAGCAGATTCAGACCGATTTGGAATTAAAACATAACCAGAAGGCGTAAGTAGGGCGCAGATGACAGCGCAGGGAAAATAAGCTAAAATTATATAGTATTGTCTGGGCAAAAATGAATATGTACGCCCGGAAAGGGGGCAGCAAAATGTCATTGGTCAGTGATAATATCAGAAAAATGTTTGGAGAAGGAGATGCTATCCGGGATGCCGGGCTTACCACGCCGGAGGATATTATACGGTATGATGATATCCTGTACGGAACAGACCTGCAGTGGCAGGTGATGGATGTATACCGTCCTCGCAAGGAGGAAGGAAAACTTCTTCCTGTTATTGTCAATGTGCATGGAGGCGGTTGGGTATATGGCGATAAAGAAAGATATCAGTATTACTGCATGCATCTGGCACAGAAGGGATTTGCGGTTGTGAATTTTACATATCGGTTGGCGCCGGAATTTAAGTTTCCCAGTTCTATGGAAGATACAAATCTTGTTTTTGCCTGGGTGATGGAACATGCACAGGAATATGGCATGGATACGGAGAACATTTTTGCGGTAGGGGATTCTGCAGGCGCACATCAGGTAGGGTTATATGCAGCCATGCTGACAAACCCGGGATATGCAGCGATGTATCCTTTCCAACTGCCAAAAGGTCTATGCCTGAATGCAATCGTGCTTAACTGTGGGATGGGAGAAGTGCGGTTCACCGGGGATTCCAATGATATGACACAGTCACTGATGGGAGATTACCTTCCGAACAAAGGGGCAGAGGAAGAACTGCGTATGATTTCTATGGTGAACCATGTGACAGAAGATTATCCGCCTGCTTATATCATGACGGCGGTAGATGATTTCCTGAGAATGCAGGCGCCGGTCATGGTGGGAGCATTGATTGAAAAGGGAGTTCCGTTTGTTTTGAAATTCTATGGCGACAAGGAAAACAAGCTGGGGCATGTGTTCCATTTGGACATCCGGTCAAAGGATGCGATTATTTGTAATGATGAAGAATGCATGTTTCTGAGGAGTTATTTACGGTAAGAATCTGCCCTCTGTGTTTTGGATACTAGCCTGAATACTGTTGCCCATTGTCACTCCTTAATGGCATAAAATAGAGCATATAGATTTCAGATGCTATATGCTCTAACACTGTTGCATCATTCTTTCTGCGCTCAATATTCTCTTAAAACATTTCTGTACTTACATATTTTCCCAATATACAAAGGCAGCCAAAGCACCAACTGCCATAAGCCGCATTATTACTGTGGCCATAGGTTCGATTTTTCCCTGAAACAAAAGTTTGCCTGTGGAAAAAATATTTTGAAACCAAAAGGTAATATCTGGCGTCTAATCAATGTAAAACAAATGAAGGATGCTTGTATTTGTTTTACAATCATACGCGCGTAGGAGAAAGCTAATGAAAAGCATTGAAACAAAGTTTTGGGTAAAGAAGGCGCAGAGGCATGATAAAGATGCATTTACCGAACTAATGCAGTTATATTTGAAGGATATGTATAGAACTGCCATTGCAATTCTAATGAATGAAGATGATGCTGCAGATGCTCTTCAAGATACAATTCTTACTTGTTGGGAAAAGTTATATACACTTAAGAAACCGGAGTTCTTTAAGACATGGATGACAAGAATACTGATAAACCATTGCTATGATATCATAAGAGACAATGCAGTTTACAAGAATATTGAATCTTATGAAGAACCGTCAAAATGCGATGAGTATAATCTTGAACTGAAGGAGGCATATGCTTCTATAGACGAAAGATATCGATTGCCTATGGAATTGTACTATAGCCAGGGATTCAAGATGAGAGAAATTGCGGAAATATTGTCGCTGCCATTAAATACGATTAAAACGAGGATTTCAAGGGGAAGAAAGCAACTGGAAAAGTATTATCGCGATTGTTAGGAGGATACAAATGGCAAATAAAAATACTATACTTTCTGAAGAAATAGAATTATCGGAAATTGTATTGGAGAAAACAAATCAAGCCTTTGAAATGATTAAGCAGGAGGATATTGTTTATATGAAGAAGACACATACTGGGGGTAAAGAAATGTTTAAAGTGCAGGCTGCCGTTTTTGCAGGTGTTTGCATATTAGCAGTTAGCAGTATAAGTGCCGTTGCAGCAATTCGTCACTATTGGGGGAGGGGCATGAATGGAAATATTCAGGCATCCGATGAACAGCAGCAAGAGCTTACAGAAAAGAATATAGCAAAGGTGTACAGTGAAGAGCCGGATAGTCCGTCACATTCCGTGACAAATAACGGTGTTACAATAGAGCCGGATACAGTTATTGTGGATGAGAGGTTTGTGTATATGGCGTTTCGTATCTCCGGTTATAGCGTAACGGATAGGATGGAGCCGGGATTTGATATGGTAAATGTATATCAGGGAGATAATCCTGAAAATGAAAGTGCATGGCTCAATATAAGTGGAACCATGTATGATGGAATTGTCCCTGATGAAAACGGTATGCCAGTATATGAAGATGGAACATCCATAGAAAGTTATGAAGATGGGAGCATTATCTCTCGTTATACTGATGATAATGGAAATATGGAATACATTATTCAGGCAAGTGCTGCGGACAGGAACGATTCACTTCTTGGCAAGACAATACACGTCGAATTTAAAAATTTGGGGGTGCTCTCAAAAGCATCATTTATTCCTGCAGTGGTTGGAGACTGGAATTTTGAAATAAACCTTTCTGATGTCAGTTCGACTCAGAATATTAAGGTAGGGAAAAAAGTGGAAGGAACAGATTTCACAATGGAGGATATCAATATCTCACCGATTTCCATCAAAGTGAATTATTCTGTCAGTGCGGCTCCGGTAGAAAAAGAAGATGACCTTGGCATTCCCGAAGTCAAGGGAGCTGTATTAAAAGACGGAACAAGAATTCCATACTTAACGAATCCCGGCAGATTGGGATATACAGATAGCAGCAAGTCAAACGCGTATCAAATAGCAGGTTTTGTCCGAGTTGTCGATGTTAATGAGATAGCTGCATTAACTGTTTTATTACCGTATGAAAATGAAAAAGCTGAGATAGTAGAGATACCGGTTTCAAAATAGAAAAGCAGAACGAGAAAAAACGCAAAGCTTGAATGATAAGTGATATACGCAGACAAGACAGGCAAAAACCCGATACAATATCTTTACCTTAGTATAACGGATGAGGGAGCACATTAGTAAAGATTATTTCCATATTGCATTTAGATTGTTGATATTAAAAATGGAAACAGATATACTAAATAAAAGAAAAAAGCAGAGCTATCTGTGGGAAATGACGTTGCAGAAGGAGAGGCGGTTTATGGCAAGAACAGCAGGCATTGGCATTCAGGATTTTGAGAAAATCAGGGTAAGCAATAATTTTTATGTGGATAAAACTGATTTTATCAGGCAGTGGTGGGAAGCGAATGATGAGGTAACATTGATTGCAAGGCCAAGGCGTTTTGGAAAGACTTTGAATATGAGCATGTTGGAGAAGTTTTTTTCTGTCGATTATGCAGACAGAGGTGACTTATTTGAGGGACTTTCCATATGGAAGGAAGAAACATACCGTGAAATGCAGGGGACATGGCCGGTGATTTCTCTTAGTTTTGCAAAGGTAAAAGAAACTTCATTTTTTTACACAAAAAAAAGAATATGTCAGATTATTGCTGATTTATATAATGAATATGATTTTTTATTGGAGAGTGAAAAGTTAAATGAGAGTGAAAAAGAGCATTACCGGAAAATTTCAGCAGATATGGAAGAATATATGGCTGTGGATTCCCTTAATGCCCTGGCGAAATATTTGACAAGATATTACGGAAAAAAAGTCATTATCCTCCTGGACGAGTACGACACGCCGATGCAGGAAGCGTATATGTATGGTTATTGGAAGGAAATCGTATCCTTTATCCGTGGGCTCTTTAATTCCACCTTTAAGACGAACCCTTACCTGGAGCGCGCCATCATGACCGGGATTACCAGGGTCAGCAAGGAATCCATCTTCTCTGATTTAAATAATTTAAAGGTAGTGACGACAACTTCAGGGAAATATGGGGACTGCTTTGGCTTTACGGAGGAAGAGGTATTCGATGCGCTAGAGGAATACGGGCTGTCTGACCGGAAGGAGCAGGTAAAAGAGTGGTATGACGGGTTCCAATTCGGGGAAAAGAGGGACATCTATAATCCCTGGTCGATTGTTAATTTCCTTGGGGAAGGGAAAGTGAACCTGTACTGGGCGAACACGAGCAGTAACGGCCTGGTAGGGAAGCTTATCCGGGAAGGCAGCCCGGAGATAAAGATGGTGATGGAAGGGCTGCTGCGTGGGGAGCCACTCCATACCGTACTGGATGAACAGATTGTATTTGGCCAGTTAGAAGAGGGGGACGATGCGGTGTGGAGTCTGCTTCTTGCAAGCGGCTACCTGAAAGCGGTACATTATGAATTTAACATAGCCAGAAGAAAGGCGGAGTACACGCTGGAATTGACGAACCTGGAAGTGCAGGTGATGTTTGAGCATATGATAGGGAAGTGGTTTAACGGGTGCCGGAGGGTGAGCAATGCCTTCCTGGGGGCGCTGCTAGCAGGGGACATAAGGGGGATGAACACTTATATGAATAAAGTGGCGCTGCAGAGCTTTAGCTACTTCGATACAGGGAAGGGGCCGTCGGGGGAAGAGCCGGAGCGGTTCTATCATGGTTTTGTGCTGGGGATGATGGTTGACTTGGCGGACAGGTACGTGGTGACATCAAACCGTGAGAGCGGGTATGGCAGGTATGACGTCATGTTGGAGCCGAAGAGGGACAGAGCAGATGTGGGAAATGGGGCCGAAAGGGATGCCATCATTATAGAGTTTAAAGTACAGGACACAGAAGAAAAGGAGCTGTCAGACACAGTGCAGGAGGCGCTGAGGCAGATAGAGGAGAAAGGGTATCAGGAAAATTTAGTGGCCAAGGGAATACCGGAAGGCCGGATACGCAAGTATGGATTTGCTTTCTGTGGGAAGAGGGTGCTGATTGGGGAAGCGCCCGGTGCAACCGTCAGTTGACAGATTTCCAAGCATTCTTTATAGCCAATTCAAAGGGTCTTCTATAGAATGATAGGTATGCAGATTAAGTAAGAATGGAGGATTCATATGACACTTGGTGAAAAAATTTACAGGCTTCGAACCGGACGGGGGATGTCCCAGGAAGCTTTTGGAGAGATGTTGGGGGTGTCCAGGCAGTCTGTATCGAAATGGGAGACAGACCAGTCGGTGCCGGAACTGGATAAGATTGTGGCGGTTAGCAATATGTTTGGAGTCAGTACAGACTATCTTCTGAAAGAGACCGTGGAGGAGTCTACATGGCGTCCGGGAGTTTCGGATATGTGGACGACAGGAGGCGGTGTATCCGGTGAGGAGGAATACTATTCACATGGTTCACAGGTTATCATACAGCGCCCATCTTTCCACTATGAATATAGAAGCAAAATCACTATAGGAAATCTTCCTCTCGTACATGTTAATTTTGGATTAAAGCCGGTGAGAGCCAAGGGAATTATTGCAATCGGCAATATTGCTCAAGGCGTAATTGCCATTGGGATTGTAGGGTTAGGTATCGTTACGTTTGCCCCGGTAAGCATCGGACTGCTTCTGGCAATCGGCTGTGCGGCGGCAGGTGGTATCGCATTTGGTTCCTTAGCAGTAGGTATTGTCTCAGGCGGAGCCGTGTGCCTGGGGATATTCTCTATGGGTGCGGTTGCGATTGGAGAGTTTAGTTTTGGCGCTGTCGCGTTGGGAAGACAGGTTGCTGTCGGCGATGTTGCCCGGGGTAATATTGCATTGGGGTTCAGCGAGGCAACCGGCAGTGTCTATGAAGAAATCAGGGCGGCGGACGGCAGCTTTGATTACCGGGCGATGTTACATGCAATTGATATCAATGTGGCGGGATACTGGAGTATCTTTACAGGATGGATGAAGACGATAATCCGTCTTTTGGCAAGGGCATGAGGGAGAACCTCATGCTCTTTTTCTTTGTTTGCGCTTCAAGTATTTTGATAGTTTTGTTATACTAAAATGTATAAGGGGTACTGCTTCAGGCTGATTAAGAGCTTGTAGGCATACCATAGGAGGCAGACAAAATGATATACACAGTTACTTTTAACCCGTCGCTGGATTATATCGTGTCGGTAGAGGATTTCCGGGTTGGCTTCACCAATCGGACCAGTTCGGAATTACTTCTTCCGGGCGGCAAGGGCCTTAATGTGTCTATGGTACTGGGTAATCTGGGCATTGCGAATACAGCGTTGGGATTTGTGGCCGGATTTACGGGGGATGAAATTGTGCGCCGGATAGAGAAGATGGGCGTACAATCTAATCTGATTCCGGTTGGCGGCGGTATTTCCAGAATTAATTTGAAACTGAAATCCATTGACGGGACGGAGATTAACGGATGCGGTCCGGCGATAGAGAAGGAAGACATCGATAAACTCATCAGTCAGTTGGATGCTCTGGAAAAGGGGGATGCGCTCATTCTTGCAGGAAGCATTCCCGATTCCGTGCCGGATGATATTTATGGAACAATCATGGGAAAACTGGCAGGACGGGGTGTGCTGACTGTTGTGGATGCCACGAAGGACTTGTTGGTTAATGTGCTGCGGCACCGTCCGTTTCTGGTGAAGCCGAATCATCATGAATTAGGGGAAATATTTGGCGCAGAGATTAAGACAAGGGAAGAGGCCATACCGTATGCCGAAAAATTGCAGGCGATGGGTGCAGCCAATGTACTGGTGTCTATGGGCGACAAAGGAGCCGTATTGGCGGCGGCGAATGGCAGCGTCTACAAGTGTCCGGCGCCGGAGGGAAAGCTGATAAACAGTGTTGGCGCCGGAGATTCCATGGTGGCGGGTTTTATGGCGGGTTGGATGGAAAGAGAAGATTACGGATATGCCCTTTCCATGGGAGTTGCGGCAGGAAGCGCAAGCGCATTTTCGGAACGGTTGGCGACAAAGGAAGAAATAGAAGCGGTGTATGAGAGGCTGACAGAGACATAATACATATATTTTTAGAGTTTCTTTGCACCTAAAGCGGGGGCAAGAGTGATTTCGGGAGTACATTAGGCAGTGGAGGATTAGGATGCAGAACGAATTATTTGAAACAGTTCCGGTACATAAGGCGTATTTCAAATTTGCGCTTCCGGTCGTGTTCAGTATGGTTATTTCATTAGTTTATAACATGGTGGATACCTATTTTATTGCGCAGACGGGCAATACAGATTTGGTGGCGGGGGTGTCCCTTGGCGCGCCGGTTTTTACCTTGATGATTGCTCTGGGCGATATTTTTGGTTTGGGAGGCAGCTCGGTGATTTCCCGTCTTTTTGGACAGAAGCTAGATGACGATGGCAAGCGGTTAAGCGTATTTTGTTTCTACGCAGCATTTCTATGTGGGATTGTTATAACGGTGGTTATGTTGCTGTTCAGACAGCCGCTTTTGCATTTGTTAGGCGCCGATGCGGATACGATGGTTTATGCTTCCCAGTACTATACTTATATTGTTCTTGGCGCGCTGTTTATTATTGTATCCTTTACGCCATCCAATTTACTGCGGACAGAAGGTTTTGCGACAGCATCTATGACGGGGACGATATTGGGTTCGGTGGTAAATATGATTCTTGACCCGGTTTTTATCTCTGTGCTGGGATTGGGGGCGGCAGGAGCGGCGATTGCCACGGTCATTGGAAATATTTGTGCGGATATCTTTTTTGTATGGTTTCTGTTAAAGAAGAGTAAACGGCTGTCCGTCAACCCGGCAGGGTTTTATATCACATCTGCAGAAATTGGGCAGATTCTTGCCATTGGGATTCCGGCGTCTATTACTAATTTGATGCAAAGTCTTGGCATAGCCATGACCAATCGGTATCTGCTTCCTTATGGTAATGAGAAAGTGGCGGCCATGGGAATTGTGATGAAGGTCAATATGATTGCCGTTTTAATTCTGGTAGGTTTTGCGTTCGGAGGACAGCCATTGATTGGTTATAACTACGGTGCGAAAAATAAAGCCCGCCTGAGAGAAATTTTACGTTTCTGTTATGGGTTTGAATGCAGCATGGCGGCTTTGCTTACGGTGATTCTTTCGTTAGCGGCCCCTGCAATGATTGGGATATTTATGCAGGACGCTTCCATTATTGCCGCCGGGGTTCCTATGCTGCGGATGCAGTTAATCGGGATGGTTTTTGTAGCTATTGTCCTGGTTTCTACATGCACGTTCCAGTCGGCAGGAAAAGCCGGAGGGGCTTTCCTTTTATCTGTCACCAGACAAGGTGTGATTTTTGCAATTGTCATTTTTATTGCGTCGAGAGTTTTTGGCTATTCCGGCGTATTACTGTCACAGGCTGTTTCGGACGCACTGACTGCGGTATTGGCAGTTGTACTGTTTTTACGGGGAATACATAAGGAAATTCAATAGACTCAGTGAATGAATAAGCATTGTAGAGAAGATGAAGTATTGCAGTCAAAGGAAATGATGGCTATGAGTATCAGAAAAATTATGATATCCGGTTTGTCTTGCGATTTGTTTCTTCCGGCAGGCTATGAAAAGTCGGCGGACCGTTATCCGGTGGTGTATGTCAATGGTGAGATGCCGGTTGAAGATGTTCTCACAGAGGTTGCGGCAGCAGGAATGAGGACAGATTTTATTGTGTTAGCGGTCTCTCCGGCGGATTGGAATGATGATTTTACGCCTTGGCCTGCCCCTGCAATTCGTAGGGGTGAGATGCCGCCGGAAGGAAGGGCGGGGAAGTACATCGAGAAACTGTCCGGGGAAATCAAACCTTATATGGACGCGAATTACCGCACTATGCCGCAACCGGAGCATACGGCATTAATCGGATATTCCTTGGGCGGCCTGACGGCGTTGTATTCTTTATATTTGACAGACAGCTTTGGTATGGTTGGGAGCATCTCAGGTTCCTTGTGGTATGACGGTTTCTGCGCGTTTATGGAGAAGACAAAGCCTATGTACTCAGGGGTAAGGGTGTACCTTTCCCTGGGAAGAAAAGAGAAGATGAGCAGAAATCCGCGGATGGCCAAAGTGGCGGAATGTACAGAAGAGGCGAGGCGTATTCTGCTAAGCCAGTCCGCCTTAGCTTGGCCCGCCGATGAGGCGGCTATGTGGGAGGAAGAAGATTATTCTTTGCCGGTCTGTTTTGAATGGAATGACGGCGGACATTTCCACCAGATAGAGAGGCGTTTTGCCAAGGCAATTATGTGGTGGCGTAGTGGGGTTCGGCACTAATGCCGGATATTTGGAAGGAGAGAAGTTATATGAGGACAGAAGGACAAGTTTATGGGATGATTTTGGATTTTGCCAAATCTGACGAACGCATCCGTATGGTTACGCTGGAAGGTTCTAGGACGAATGTTCATATTCCGCGGGATGAATTTCAAGATTACGATATTACTTTTTTTGTGACAGACATGGATAGTTTTACGGCGGATGACGCCTGGCTTCACATCTTTGGTGAACGTCTGATTCTGCAAAAACCGGAAGATATGGAATTATTTCCGGCGGTGGAAAGAGGTTTTTCTTATTTGATGTTATTTGATGATGATGTGAAAATAGATTTAACTTTATTGCCTCTTGATTTGACGCAAGAATATTTTACATGGGATAAACTTGTCAAAGTGTTGCTTGATAAGGACGGGCGTGTTGCTTCACCGCCTATACCGACGGACGAAGATTACCATTTGCAATGTCCGACCGCGGGAATGTTCGATGATTGCTGTAATGAATTTTGGAATACGGTAACCTATGTGGTCAAGGGATTGTGCCGTCGGGAAATCTTGTTTGCCATTGACCATTTGAATGAAATTGTGCGCAAGGAGCTGTTGCGGATGGTTTCCTGGCTTATCGGTACAGAGAAAGGTTTTCATTTCAGTATAGGCAAGAATTATAAATTTCTTGACCAGTACGTTTCGGAAGAATTGTGGGAAAGGATAATGACAACATATCGCATGGATTCTTATGCACATATGTGGGAGTCTTTGGAGGAGAGCATGGCATTATTCCGCGAAGTTTCCGGGGAGGTGGCAGGACGCCTTGCGTATCCGTATCCGCCTTATGATGAGAAAATAAGCGGATACGTAGCCCGGCAGAAAAAGAAATATTGGAATGTATAGGGGCGTCCGGTTCCACGATATAATATTGTTACTTGGCCTGTTGCCCGTGGGAATCAGAAATGTTTTTTCCATACCGGGCCAATTCGTATTGCCTGTGCATTTTTTCGCCTTCTTCACTTCCGGCAATTCCGGCAATCGTCTCGATTTCAATTGGTGATTCATAGACGGCAGGGCAGTCTTTGCGATGCCGTCTGATGGTTTTTCGGTATTCTTTTCTAATGCGTTCTCGCTCTGACAGTCTGCGGCGGTCCGGAAGAACCGGGACAATCCTGGCTGTTTCCGCAGTGTCGTTCAACTCTTCTACAATATCGCCGTTGTCGTCACTTATCTTACGGAAATCCTGAAAGGTAGTGCGGATTATTTTAAGAAGCATCATGGCGAAAAAAATAAAAACGGCAATTTCCACCATATGGAATAAAGCGGTTATCCATTTAGGAGCAGGCTTTGAATTGCCATATTGTGCTATGAAAGCTTCCAAGGGGTCTTCGCCAATATTTTCCGTGTCGTTTTCCGGTATCAGGTCAGAGTAATCTATGACGATGTTGTCCCACCATTTTCTGATATCATGGTAATGCCGGTTGGAGACGGTGAGTAGGGCAGGCAGAGCCATTGTCATAAGCAGAAGTAAGAAAATGGCAAGGATGCCGCTTCCGATTCCATAGATTCTTCTGGAAGGCAGATTGCATGTCCTTTTGTTGAGAGAGAGGTACTTTTCCGTTTCACATATATAGCGGTATATGAAAGTGACGGGCGTATATAAAGCGACGCTGAATAAGGCCGCATTACAAACGGCAGGATTATCCAGGTTCAGGGCAACGGCATAAATCGCCAGAAAATAAATGAGTACCGCAAAAGAGGGTTCCCGTAAAAAGCTGCGAACAGGCCGCCAGGAGCGGTCTTCGCCTTTTGAGGCAGCGGCGGCTTTTGCTCTGTTCAGGCGTTCCGCCATACGGTTAAAAATAATGAGTACAGTTTCGCATAGAAGAACCAGTATGTAGACAATATAAAAGAAATGATGACGTAGTGAAGCTGCAGCAAAGAGGCCCGCGGCCAGTGTTGCTGCCGATAGAAAGACGGATAGGGTAAGATAAGCCAAAAGCCCTTTGCACTTATCTATCATAATGTCAGTCATGATAACAGGAAATAGGACGACCAGACATTTTACATAAAGGGTTTGTCCGACGGTATCAGGCTGTTCGGCACAAAGCGCATAGAGAAAGGGAATCACTATCGCTATGACAAGTGACGCATGAATCCATCCTGCAAATTTTTTGATTCGTTTTCTCATAGGAATCCTCTTCTTTAACTGACATTTACTTCCCGTTTTATAAGCCGGAGATTTCCCGGCGTCCTGATGTCGCAGGTCTCACCTCTTGTGTACGGGATAACCCATACGGCCTGTTTTTCCTTGCCAACCAGTGTCTCAATGACAGGTTGGTTTAATAGAGTATTTTTGGAAATAAAAATAATGACTACATCCTCAGGCGGTATAGGAGAGGCTGATTCCATGCGTCCCGGAAAGGCTTTGCCGGTATCGCATAATTCGGGGAAAAGTCTTGTATAAGGTATGACCGCTTCGTTATTTTTACATTTTGCAAGTGTTTGCTCAATACATGTGAGATGTTTCCTGTTGCATGCAGGTTTTATGTATGTGACATGGACAAGTTCCTTGGACGGATGTACGGTTGTCCTTCCTGCGTGTGGTCTGTTTTCATCTATGTGGGCATTAATACAGATACCGACTTCCATACCGTGTCCGATTAATTTTTGGGACAAGGATGCCGCAACAGAGATGGATTCTTCCGTTAAGTGTTCGTATTTCAAAATACCGCTGTCCTCTATGTCGAGATAAATCATCACACGTTTCGTGAGGGTGGACTCGAAGGTGTTTACCATGAATTCCCCGGTGCGGGCGGTGGCTTTCCAGTTAATTGTGTTCATGGGGTCGGTGGTTGTATACTCCCGGATAGAGGAGAAAGCGAACGGGTCTTCATAAAGGCGTTTTGCACATTGCAGATTTCCCATAAGCCGTTCGCAGACAGTGAGGATTTCCGATACATCGGCCCTTGCGGCATATACATATAATTCTGTATCCGCCGGGCTGGCAACAGAATAGCGACGTCTGTGGAGCATAGAAAACGTAGTCAGGTCCAAGGAGCCGATTCGAAAGTAGCCTCTTTTCGGACAGTCTAAAGTAAGTTTTCTTGTTATACGCTGCCTGCCAAGAAGCGCAAAAATATCCCTCTTGTATGTGAAATCGCTTACGCTTGTATTTTCACAGTCATGGAAGGAAAGCTTTTTATCTATGTGGAAAGCGATTTCCAAAACAGGAAGGGGCAGTTTTTTCCTGTTTTCTATCTTTTCTGTCATCCCGGCCTGACTTCCCGCATAGACGAAGTCTTGCAGGAAATGCAAAGATACGGACAGATTTTGATTCCAGTGTCTTGCATAATATAGATTCCAGAAAGCAGCCAGAAGCAGGAATCCTAAGAAAAATAAACTAATCATGGTTTCGTCCAATCTTCAGTGGGCAGCGGGATGCTGCTTAACAGTCCGTTGATAAAAGAGTCTTTCCTGAGTGCATAGGTCTCCTCGGAAATGAGTCTGTGTGCGAGAACAGGAACGGCCACTGACTTGATATCTTCCGGCGCCACAAAGTCCCGTCCCTGCACCATGGCATAACCTTGGGCAGCGCGCAGAAGAGCAAGTGTCCCTCTGGGACTGACTCCCTCGGTGATGGTGCGGTTGATGCCGGAATCAACGCCGTATTTCCGGGTGCCTTGTATAAGGTTTACGATATAATCCCGCAAGTCAGCATGGACATATATTTTTTTGCAGTCGTCTTGTAGTTTTGTGATTTCGTCCAGCGTGCAGACAGGCTCTATTGTTTCCAGAGGCTGTGCGTCTATGTAACGGTCAATCATGAGACGCTCTTGTTCTGCGGTCAGACTGCCCATGCTGATTTTCATAAGAAAGCGGTCCATCTGTGCCTCCGGGAGAGGATAGCAGCCCAACGTCTCCACTGGATTTTGGGTGGCGATGACGAAGAAGGGCCTGCCAAGTGTTCTTGTGATACCGTCTACCGTGACTTGTCCTTCGCCCATGCATTCAAGGAGGCTTGACTGTGTCCTTGGGGTGGCGCGGTTAATTTCATCCGCCAGTAAGAGGTTGGTGAACACGGGACCTTCTTTAAAGACAAAAGAACCCTTTTCCTGATGATAATAGGATAGCCCGGTCACATCGCTGGGAAGCAAATCAGGGGTAAATTGTATTCTTCCGAATGAAAAGTCCATTGATTTTGCCATGGATTTCGCCAGGACGGTCTTGCCCGTACCGGGAATGTCTTCCAGAAGGACATGTCCGCCCGCGGCAAGAGCCGCCAAAAGGAGTTCTGTTACATGTTCCTTGCCGATGATTACTTTTGATATGTTTTCTTTGATGTTTGACAATAAGGTGGTCATGTGCAATAGAGTGTCCTTTCCTGTAGGATTGGCTTTATTATACACCATTAGGAGGGCAGTATAAAGTGTAGGAATGATGTGTTTTGTAATATGGTATTAAAAGGATAATAAATTGTATTTTTGTTAAAAAAGGGATGACAAATAGGTTATGTGGTGTTATACTCTATTCAAAGCATATATTTCAAAATTCTATTACATTTCTTGCCGCTATTACATGCAGAGGCTATTATAGCCTATATAGGGCGTCTGGCGAAATCATGCTTTTATTCAATATTAATACGAATATTGCAGGATATTTCGTGAGGGCGGCAAAAGGTATATGATTTATATACTGGCGGAAAGTTTCTTATGTGTTTCCTGCATAGGAGGGAAACATGGGAAAGAGGGATATTGGTTTAAAGTCATATTTGGGAAATGCAGCCAGGTATGCAGATTTATGGAACGGCGCAGTATTTCAAGGTAAGCAGGTTATCAGGCCGGAAGTATTGCAGGAGATTTCACCGGTTCGTTCCAAGGCAGATGAGAAAGCGATACTGGAGAAGACTGGCGATTTGGTTATGAAGCAAAGTTACGACGGACAGAAATTTCTTATACTGGCTTTAGAGAACCAGGATAAAATAGACTATGGAATGCCTGTCCGTATTATGCTACAGGAAGCATTGGAGTATGACTGGCAGATAAAAGAAATTATGCGTAAGAATGAACGGGCATATCAGGCGATGCGCGTAGAGCATACCGATAAGACAAAGACGGTGGTTTATCAAGACAGTGGAGAGTATTTATATAAAGTGAAAAAAGAAGACCGTCTTTATCCAATAATGACATTGATAGTATATTGGGGTGAGGATGCTTGGGGAGGAGCCAAGAGCCTGCATGAAATGATTGATTTTGGCAGTGCAGATGCCTTGATGGGAGAACAATTAAAAAGAATGATTCCTGAATATCCACTGCATTTGTTGGATTTAACCAATTTTAACCATTTTGAATATTTTAGGACAGAATTGCGCCCGCTTCTTGAAATGTTTCAGAGACGGAACCGAAAAGAAGATTTTATGGAATATATTAAAAGGAATGAAGGCAATTGGGCTATGGATGATGAGAGTTGGTATATGCTTGGCCAACTAACAGATTCAAAAGATATAAGGAACTTAATTAAAGAGAAAAGGCAGAGCAGGAGGAGGGACAAAGGTATGTGTAAAGCGATTGAGGATATGAAGAATGATGCGCGGGCGGAAGGAAAGGCGGAATGCATAATTGATTTACTCGGAGAATATGGTATTGTGTCGGAGGAATTGAAATCAAAGATTTTTAAGCAGACAGATTTGCAGATTTTAAGTGAATGGTTTAAGTTAGCAGTACATACCAGAAGTGTAAATGAATTTGTAAAAGCAATCAATTAGTAATCTAATCTAAGCTTGTAATTTATTTTGAGTTAAGCTTTGGTATTTATTACAAAATAGTTGACATATGTAACCCATCATGATATTTTTAAAGAAGGTTACATATGTCAACTATTTTTGCGTTTCAGATGAGGAGAGGAACGCTGTATCAGAAAGGCGACGGTTATGGAAAAAAAGACAATCGGGCTGTCAAACAGTGAATGGCATATTATGGAAAATCTTTGGGAAGAGTCGCCGAAGACGGCGACGCAGCTTGTTAAAGCAATGGAGACAGAGACAGGCTGGGCGAAGAGTACCACGAAGACGGTTCTAAAGCGTATGGAACAAAAAGGGTATATTACTTATGAAGAAGGGGAAAAGGCGAGGGAATATTATCCGCTTTTAAAGAGAGAGGAAGTGATAGAATCGGAGACAAGTAATTTTATCAACCGGATTTATAATGGCAGTCTGGGCCTGATGGTGAACACACTTATCAAGAAACAGGAAATTCCGGATGATGAGATGGAAGAGCTATATAGGATTATTAAAGAGGCGAGGAGACGGAAGCGGTAAAGGCTTAACATAAACGGTTTGAAAGTGGGAAAACACGATGTAGAGTGTTGTTACAGAGAGGGGAAGAGTTATGGACATGATAATACAGGTGACGCTTCTGGTAACTGCGATACTTGTGGTACAGAAAATCTTTGGGCGGAGTCTGCATGTGTACATACGGTATGGATTATGGGGGCTTGTAGCTTTAAGGCTTCTTTTGCCGGTGAATATAGCAGGCAGTCCATTCAGCGCAGTCAGTATCGCGGATGCCATGACAAGACAATACAAGGGAAATCTATTTGACAAAATAGTGGCGGCGGAGCAGGTTGCTTTTGAAGGAAATACCATATCCATAGAAAACGATGGCAACGTGGAGGGTGCCGACGGACAGGCGGAGGCGGTTGAGGACACGGCGACAGACATGCAGTGGGAGAATGACAATCGGTCGGCTAACGGTAACAGTGTAATGCCGGAAAGAGATGGTGAATCTACAGAAGGGCAGCAGGAGCAGTTATCGATTACAGCTGAGAGGGTTTTCGATATTATCAGGGTGACAGGAAGTCTGTTGGTTGGAGGGTTTCTGGGATGCGCATATTTTTGTTTCCGGCTCAGGCTGCGTAGAATGCGAAAAATTTACAGGGGAAGATTAAATACCGACATGGGCATAAGGCGCCGTGTTCCGGTTTACCGCGTGAAGAAATTGGAATCTCCGTGCCTGGTTGGTTTGATACGTCCCGCTATTTATGTAGGGGGAAATGTGACAACAGATTCTGACAGCTTCCGGTACATCGTTACCCATGAATATGTGCACTATCTGCACAGGGACTATATTTGGGCATTTTTGCGTGTGGCATTGTTAATTGTTTATTGGTATCATCCCTTTGTCTGGATTGCGGCGGCGGCTTCCGCCAGGGACGGGGAAATGGCATGTGACTATGGCACAGTATGGCGATTGGGTGAGAAGGAGCGTTTTTCATACAGCGAAATGCTTCTGGAGCTGTCCCATGGAAACGGTGGGAGGCGAGTGTATTCTTACGGCACAATGCTGTGGACGGGCAAGTCTGAGATAAAGGAGCGGATTGTGCGGCTGACAGAAGCGAATCAAAGCAAAATATCTGTCGGTATTGTGGCAGGGCTGTTTATGGCAGTCATGACGGGATGTGCGTTTACCGGGAAAGCAACAGAGATGGAAGGAAATGGGAAAACTATCATTCTGACAAATCCGGCGGGGGAGAATATAAATACGGAAAATTTGGATGATGCGGCGTCTGAATATAATGATACGTCCGGAAACGGAACTGCATTCGTGAATGAGAACGAACCGAAGAACTCAGCTGAACCACGGGAGATAGAGGTACAGCCCGCGCAGATTTCGAGGGAAACGCCCCTTGGTGTGGACGGGACTGTTTTGGATTATGCTTCTACTATGGGAAACGGAAGGGCAAGCGTTGTCATTTTCCATGATTATTTTGGGTTGGTAGTCTATGATTTAAGTAATTATAAGGTATTGCGCAGTATGGCTTTGGAGCCTATTGGCTGTCATATGACCCAGGGTGAAGACGCCTGCCAGGTAGCGGTATCCGCCGACGGACAAAGAGTTTGGCTACATCCTATGTCGAAACCCTATATGTACCGGTATGAGGTGGAGGAGAACAGGCTTTATGAAGTGCCGCTTGTAAAGAACTTCGAGATAGATTTGGAAGCGGAGGAGTTATTTGACAGATATTTAGCGATAGAAGAGACGCTACAAAAATATGTTGGGTGGCGTTCTAATTATCTGTATGAAGAATATGAGGACGAACAGGGTATTCAGACAGCGTACATATATTTATATGTGCCTGATGAAGAAGAACAGAAACTAGGGAATCTGACATGTGTATGGCATGATATGGTTTTTATGATGTTTCCGGGCAGTGAAGACACGCGGGAAGATTCAACAGGGCAAGAGGAAACGACCGCACAGGAAGAGTTTCCTTATCATCATAGTGGCTCTGCAGAAAATACGTCACCTTCCTATGCCGTGCCCTGTGCATACTCTCGTATTAGCGATACTTTTATAGAAAGGGTGCATCCGGTGACACAGGAAGTTATGCGGCATGAGGGAATTGATTTCGTAGCGGAAAAAGGAACGGAAGTGACTGCCGCAGCCGATGGCCAGGTGTACGAGACGGGATACTCGGCGAAATATGGTAATTATGTAGTGCTGCTTCATGAAAATGGCGATATGACGTATTATTGCCACTGTGAGAGTGTCAGCGCGCAGAAAGATGGATATGTAAAGCAAGGAGACGTCATTGCGACGGTAGGAAGTACCGGCATGTCTACGGGGTCTCATCTGCACTTTGCCGTGAGCCGGAACGGGGAGTTTGTGGACCCGGAGATGTATTTGTCAATAGATTCGTAATTTTAGGAAAATCATATAACCATCCTATGAAAAATACCCTCAGCAGACATTCATACGCAGCATGTGTCTTTTTGTTCGCCGAGGGTATTTGTTGTACCGATGTATTGGTTGTTTGTAAGCCTGGCCTATTACTTGTTTTTGCGGTTATTTACCTGGCTTATAAATTCACGATATTTCTGTTCCCGTCTTCCAGGAAAGATTCGATATTCTTACATACTTCAATGACAAGATTGGTTCTGGATTCGGTGCTTGCCCATGCCATATGGGGTGTCACGATTAGTTTGGTGCTGTCTTTGATTTGGCTTAGTGGGTCATCCTTCGCCATGGGCTCTTTTTCTAATACGTCCAGACCTGCCGCCGCGATTTGGTTATTTGTAAGGGCGTCACAAAGCGCCTGAGTGTCTACCACAGGCCCCCTGGCGACATTGATAAGGATGGCAGTGTTTTTCATCTGTTCAAAAGCTTCTTTGTTGATGAGCCCTCTTGTACGGTCGGTGAGCGGGCAGTGCAGGGACAGGATGTCGGATTCTTTTAGCAAGGTGGCGAAATCTACGCGGTCATATTCCGTACAGGTGCTGTTACCGGAGGCGGAATAGAAGATAACCTTACATCCGAATGCCTGCGCCAGACTGGCAACCTTGCGCCCAATCGTTCCCATGCCGACAATTCCCCATGTCTTTCCTTCCAAATCTTGAAACGGCCTGTCGAAATTAGAGAATCGGTCCTGCGCGCCGTAAGCGCCTGATTTCACATAATCGTCATAAAATGCGATTTTTTCCGCAAGCGCCAGGGCTAACAAAAGCGTATGCTGTGCCACGGCGGGCGTACAGTAGTTGATGACGTTTGCCACTTTGATTCCACGGTTTTTACAGTATGTAATGTCTACGTTGTCAAATCCTGTGGCAAACAGACATATCAGTTTTACGTTTGGCGCATTTTTCAGGGTAGTTTCATTTAAAGGCGCCTTATTCGCGATAATAATATCCGCGTCCACCACGCGTTCGGCAGTATTGTCCGCCACTGTATTGGGATAGTAAGTCACCTCGCCGAATTTCTCAAAGCAAGATACGTCTATATCCGTACCTACGCTGTTTCTTTCTAAAACAACCAGTTTCATGTGTGTCCTCCTTGATTCTCACGCATAATAAGAGATGTGCGTTTTTGTGCAATCATTTAGATTTATGTTTAATCATTGTATCATAGCAATTCTTTTTTTCCTAGTGCGCCGGAAGAAAAGTTAATTTGCGAAGCAAATTTACTTTTTTTGTAATAGTTTCACATTTGAATGCATTTTAGCATAGCCATTTAGCGCAGGATTTGATATAATATAAAAAGATATGTGGATACACGGAAGCAGTCCGTGAATAATCCGAAAGGGGTGAATGTTAATGCTTGCAACATTAGTTCCGTTTTTTGATAAAGATATGAAGGTGTCTGCCTATTCATTATTTTCTCAGAAGGAGAACTACTTGCTTAACCCGGAATTGCAGGGTTCGGCTGTGCTCGACGGTTCAGGAAGAATAGGCGGTTTGGAAGTTATAGAGAATATTGGGCTTGATACATTATCACCAGGGACGAATGTTTTCCTTCCGATTGGACCGATTAATATTTTCTCTGATATTGAATCGCAAGTCAATGAAGAAATGAGAAACAGACTGGTTCTGCTTTGTGATAAGTCTATTAAAAATACAGACAATTATCGTAAGCGTCTTAGACAATTGAAGGAACAAGGCTTTAAACTGGCAATTTATAAGATTCCGGTGGCGGAGCTTGAGAATAATAAAGAGATTCTTAAACTGATGAACTATATTATCCTTGACTGCCAGAAGGTAAATGTCCAAAAAGCGAAAATTTACTTTGCCCACCAGTATCCGAGAATTAAGATATGCGTTGGCAATGTAACAGACCAGGAGATTTTTGACAGGCTCAAGAAAGATAAGGCATTCCCGCTGTTTGAAGGCAAGTTTTACCGGTTGCCGGTTACCAAAGGGCAGACGACGATTGAGCCGCTGAAAGTCAATTATCTGGAATTGATGAATACTGTAAACGATGCCGATTACGAACTGACGGAAGCGGCCGATATTATTGGACGTGACACTGCGCTTGTGCTATCGCTTCTTGAGATGGTGAACCGCATTGCCATCAATTCCGAGGTCACCTCAATCCGCCATGCCGCAGTAATCCTTGGGCAGAAGGAATTGAAGAAGTGGATTAACACAGTGATTACCAAGGAATTGTGTGCGGATAAACCGAACGAGATTACGCGGCTTTCATTGCTTAGAGCGAAGTTTGCAGAGTGTTTGGCGCCTGCTTTTGGCATGGGTGCAAAGGCGTCGGAATTGTTCTTGATGGGCTTGTTCTCGGTGCTTGATATTATTCTTAATGTTTCTATGGAAGAAGCGCTTAGTAAAGTGAATGTGTCCAAGGATATCACGGAAGCGCTTATGAACCATAAGGGTGAGTTCGCAGATGTATATGACTTTATGCTTGCCTATGAGAACGCGGACTGGCAGGAAGTATGCCGCCTGCTGATTGTGAAGAGTATTGATATAGATACGATTTATAAGGCATATATGGAAGCGGTATGCTGGTATAAAGAAATGTTTTTCTAAAGAAGTGTGATTTGCCAACAGCCGCCCAGGGGAAAACCCCTAGTGGGCGGTTATGGATACAAAGTGATGATAGGACAGACGACCATCACTATAATAAAAATTCGGCTGATTAATTTTAAGGAGGAAACTATCAATGAGTAGCGAAATCAGAGACATTAATCTTGCCGAATCCGGTGAGAGAAAAATTGAGTGGGTTAAGAGGAATTGCGACCTGCTTCGTACACTGGAGAAGGAGTTTTCCGAGAGCAAGCCTTTCGCAGGTAAGAAAGTAACCTTGTCTGTGCACTTGGAGGCGAAGACCGCGTATCTGTGCCTGGTGCTTGCGGCAGGAGGCGCCGAGATGTATGTGACGGGCTCCAATCCTTTGTCTACGCAGGATGATGTGGCTGCGGCCCTTGTCAAGGCAGGGCTTGAGGTACACGCATGGTACGGCGCAACGCCGGAAGAGTACGAGATGCATATCCGTCACGTGTTGGAGGCGGAACCGAATATTATTATTGACGATGGCGGCGATTTGGTTACGATGGTACACAAGGACATGCCCCATTTGATTCCGAATATTATCGGCGGGTGTGAGGAGACTACCACAGGAATTATCCGTCTGGAAGCTATGAACAAGGCAGGGGAGCTGAAATTCCCTATGGTTCGTGTGAACAATGCGGCATGTAAGCATTTCTTCGATAACCGTTACGGTACAGGCCAATCCGTGTGGGACGGTATCAACAGGACGACCAACCTGATTGTAGCAGGCAAAATTGTAGTAGTGGCAGGATACGGATGGTGCGGCAAAGGTACTGCTATGAGGGCGAAGGGTCTTGGCGCAAGAGTGATTGTCACAGAGATTGACCCGATTAAAGCGATTGAGGCAGTTATGGACGGGTTCGATGTAATGCCTATGAAGGAAGCGGCTAAAGTAGGTGATTTCTTTATCACTGTGACGGGCTGTGACGGCGTTATCGATAAGGAAGATTTTGCGGAGATGAAAGAAGGCGCAATCCTTTGTAACGCAGGGCATTTTGACTGTGAAATTGATATGGCATGGCTGAAGGCCAATGCGGTGGAGAAGAAAGAACAGCGCAAGAACATTATGGGCTATAAACTGCCTACCGGACAGTGGATTTTCGTATTGGCGGAGGGACGTCTCGTGAACCTGGCGGCAGGGGACGGGCATCCGGCGGAGATTATGGATATGAGTTTTGCTATCCAGGCGCTTTCTGCGAAATATCTGGTTGAGCATGGCAGTGAGCTTCAGGAGAAACTGATTGATGTGCCGGAAGAGGTAGACAGGGATGTGGCGAAGCGCAAACTGGCATTCCTCGGTAAAGAAATCGACGTGCTGACACCGGAGCAGGAGAAATACCTGAACAGCTATACGGTGTAAAACGATTGCCATAGGCTGAAAAGGATTATAAAGAGGAATTACCTATAAAAAAGCTACATCGTGCGTATGATGAGATTTATAACGCGCATGTAGTTTTTTTATGCCACAGGATTAGGGCGCAAAAAGATAGGTTTTATAAATGTGCTCTGTTAGTTTTGCTTTTGGGAGGTACATGATAATGGACAGGAATATAAAGCAGGAATATGCAAATGGGCTGCTACGGTACTTGAACGACAGTCCGACCGCTTACCATGCGGTGGAGAACGGGGCGGATATGCTAAGGAGGCATGGTTTTATTGAGTTAAAAGAAACTCAACCCTGGACGTTATGTAAGGGCGGCAGATATTTTATGGTGAAGAACCGGTCGGCGTTGATTGCTTTTATCCTGGGAGAAGGGGATTTGGCACAAGAGGGTTTTCGCATAATAGGGGCGCATACGGATTCGCCGGGGCTTAAGGTGAAACCGGGAGCGTGTACTGTCACGCCGGACGGGTATGTGAAAGTGAATGTGGAAGTTTACGGCGGCGCTATCTTGAGTACATGGTTTGACAGGCCGCTTGCGCTTGCGGGACGATTGGCGGTGAAAGAAGGCCGTAAGATTCAGGAGAAGTTAGTTAAAATTGACAAACCTCTTTTTATTATCCCGAATCTATGCATCCACCTGCATAGAGATGTGAATGATAAGGGCGGTTATAATAAGCAGACAGAGATTTTACCACTGTTATCCATGAAAAAGGAAGGTATGGAGAAGGGCGACTATCTGTTGCAAATGATTCAGGAAGAAACAGGGATAGAGAAATCCGGTATTGTGGACTATGAACTGTTTTTTTATGAATATCAGAAGGGAATTTTTACAGGTATTGATAACGAATTTATTTCGGCGTCCCGAATCGATGATTTATCTATGGTTTATGCGGGGCTATCCGCGTTGACGGAAGCCGAAGTGCATGGAGAAGGGTGCAGGATGGTTGCAGCGTTTGACCATGAGGAAGTGGGAAGTGTGTCTGCCCAGGGGGCCAACTCTGGTCTGTTTCTTCATGTGCTACACCGGATTTGTAAGAATCTGGGGATGACAGACGATGCGTATTTTCAAGCGGTTGCCAATTCTACTTCCATTTCCGCCGACTTGGCGCACGCAGTTCACCCGAATTATGGAGATAAGCATGACCCGGAGAATCGTCCGGTTCTGGGCGGCGGCCCGGTGATTAAGTATTCCGCGTCCCAGCGGTACGCCACGACAGCGCTCAGCGCCGCGTATTTTGTAGATGCCTGCGAGCGGGCGGATGTCCCCTTCCAGAAGTTTGTCAACAGGAATGATATTCCGGGCGGTTCTACAATCGGCCCGGCGCTGTCAGGACTGACTACGATTCCGACGGCGGATATGGGCGCGCCGGTTCTGGCCATGCATTCCATCCGGGAATTTGGGGCGGTAGATGACCAGATTTACACAAAGATGGCGTTCCGGGCATATTTTTCGTGAGATGAAATACTTCGTGAATTTTAGAACAATACGAACAGACAGGAGTATTCAAATGGAAACACAAGCAAGCACAAAAACTTACAAAGCGGGGGAACTGCTACAACGGTTCCTTCCATATTATAAGAAGTATTTACATATTGTCATTATGGATTTATTCTGCGCGGGACTGACGACTATCTGCGAATTGGTGCTGCCGATGATAATCCGCTTTATCACTAACGCGGGGATGAATGATTTGTCATCCCTCACGGTAGCGGTTATCCTGCGTCTTGGCGCGCTTTATTTATGTCTGCGCATTATAGATTCGGTGGCGAATTTCTATATGGCATATACAGGGCACGTGATGGGCACGCGCATTGAGACGGATATGCGGCGGGATGCCTATGCCCATTTACAGAAGTTGTCCAATACCTACTATAACAATACAAAGGTGGGACAGATTATGGGCAGGATTACGAACGATTTGTTTGACGTGACGGAATTTTCGCACCATTGCCCGGAAGAATTTTTTATTGCGGGAATCAAGGCGGTTATTTCTTTTATTATCTTATCCAGAATCAGTCTGTCTCTGACGCTGATACTCTTTGCGGTAGTACCGGTTATGGCTGTTACCTGTACAGCCATCAACCTGCGCATGAGAGAGGCGTTCCGCAAACAGCGTGTGCAGATTGGCGAGCTGAACGCCAGGATTGAGGACAGCCTTCTTGGACAGAAGGTGGTCAAGGCTTTTACTAATGAGGAAAAAGAGCAGGCGAAGTTCGAGAAGGATAATGTAAATTTTTACCATATTAAGAAAGAAACCTATAAATTTATGGCCGCCTTCCAGACGACAACGAGGGCGTTTGACGGCGCGATGTATCTGGTGCTTTTGGTTGCGGGCGGCATTTTTATGGTAAAGGGTAAAATTGCCCCCGGGGACTTGGTGGCCTATGTGATGTATGTGAGTACGCTGATTGCCACGATACGCAGGATTATTGAGTTTGCGGAGCAGTTCCAGAGGGGCATGACGGGCATCGAGAGATTTGTACAGATTATGGACAGCGATATTGAGATTTTCGATGAGCCGGATGCGGTGGAATGCGTGCGCCCGCAGGGTAATATTGTGTTCCGCGATGTAAGCTTTGAATATCCCGATGACCACAATGTAGTATTCAGGGATTTGAATCTTGATATCCATGCAGGGGAAAAGATTGCCATAGTAGGGCCGTCCGGCGGTGGTAAGACGACGCTTTGCAACCTGATTCCCAGGTTTTATGATATCGATAAAGGGGAAATTCTACTGGATGGACAGAGCATACACCATTATACAATCAAGAGCCTGCGGAAAAACATTGGCATGGTACAGCAGGACGTATATCTCTTCTCCGGGACAGTGTATGAAAATATCGCCTACGGAAAAGAGGGGGCTTCCATGGAAGAAGTCATTGAGGCGGCGAAGCGGGCGGGTGCCCATGAGTTTATTACGGCACTGAAAGACGGATATGACACCTACGTGGGCGAGAGGGGTGTGAAGTTGTCCGGCGGGCAGAAACAGCGTATCAGCATTGCCAGAGTATTTTTGAAAAATCCGCCCATCCTGATTATGGATGAAGCTACTTCGGCGCTTGACAATGAGAGTGAATTTCAGGTTGCGAAATCCTTGGAGGCGCTTGCCAAAGGAAGGACGACGATTACCATTGCCCACAGGCTTTCCAGTATTCGCAATTCGGATAGGATTTTGGTGCTGACAGAGGACGGCATTGTGGAAGAAGGAACCCATGAGAGCCTTCTTGCCCTTGGAGGCATCTATCATCATTTCTATATGACGGCGAATGAATTAAAGTAGAGGGAAGATGACAGGCAGGTTTAACACGGCGTATTGGAGATAAGATAGCATGGGATACCGGATACTGATTGTGGAGGACGACACGGTCCTTGCAGGCGGCCTTTGTCGTGCCTTGCAGAATGAAAAAATTGAAACCGTAAGCTGTAAAACCTTGAAAGAAGCAAAGAAGCTGCTTCAAGACAGCCGGGCGGCGGATATGCAGTTCACCCTTGTGGTGCTTGACGTAAATCTTCCTGACGGAAGCGGCTTTGATTTCCTTACGGAGATTAAAGAGGAATATGGCATATATGTCATAATGCTCACCGCTAACGATATGGAGGCGGACATTGTGGCGGGACTTCAGATGGGGGCGGATGATTATATCACGAAGCCTTTCAGCCTGGCGGTGCTGCGGGCGCGGGTGGATACGCAGCTTCGCCGGACAGATGCACTGGCCAGGCAGAGCACGGAGGAAATGCAGCAGGAGGCTGGACAGGAGATTGTAATAGACGATTACAAGTTTGATTTTGCAAAAATGCTTTTTTCCCATAAGGAAGAACGGATTGAGCTTAGTAAGACGGAGCAGAAGCTTCTGCGTGTTCTTGTGGAGAACCGGGGGATTACCTTGACCAGAGAGCAGATGCTTGATTATGTCTGGTCTGTGGAATCAGCATTCGTGGATGAGAACGCTTTGTCAGTCACGGTGAAACGCCTGCGGGATAAGCTGGGGATGCAGAACCGGATTAGGACAGTGTATGGAATCGGATACCGGTTTGAATAACCGGAATAACGGAAATAGGTGGGCAGACTGGAAGGTGTTGTGCTGATGGGAGAAAAGATGGCGGTTATCATATTCGTTGCAGGAATATTGAGCCTGGGTGGCGCGGCGCTTACTGTCCTGGTTGATTATTGGCACAGGAAACATTGTCTGCAACGGATGTATGACATGTTGCAGTCGGCCATGGACGGTACTTTCCGGGCGGAGACTTTCGATGAATCACTCTATGCGGCGGTGGAGAATAAACTGGCGGAATATCTTGATGCGTCGGAAGTATCCACCCGCAAGACTGCCGTGGAGAGGGACAGAATTAAGACGCTGATTGCGGATATTTCCCATCAGACGAAAACGCCTCTTGCCAATATCCTTCTCTATACAGAGCTTATAAAAGAACAGGAGGAGCCGGCCAAGTGTAAGGAAAGTATCGGATTACTGGAAAGTCAGGCTAAGAAACTAAATTTCCTTATTTATTCGCTTGTGGAGCTTTCCAGGTTGGAAACCGGAATCCTGGTTCTGCATCCGGAGAAGTCGCTTATCGCGCCTTTGTTGGAGGAGGCATCGAGGCAATATTGGAACCGCGCCAAAGAAAAGGGGCTATATCTCGATGTCAGATATGAAGAGGCGCAGGGAATAAAGGCATGTTATGACAGTAAGTGGACGTTGGAGGCATTGGGAAACTTGCTAGACAATGCTATTAAGTATACGGAAACCGGCGGGATTACAGTCAGCGTGAAACAGTATGAGCTTTTTGTCTGTATCGACGTGTCGGACACCGGAATAGGGATTTCGGAGGAGGAACATGCCAAAGTGTTTGGCCGGTTTTATCGCTCACAAAATGTATCTGAGAAGGAAGGCGTCGGAATTGGCCTGTATCTTGCCCGGGAAATCCTGAAACAGCAGTCGGGATATATGAAGCTTGTCTCTACGGAGGGGGAAGGCGCGGTTTTTTCCATGTATCTGCCGGCGGATTAGTATTGAATTCTTACAAAACTGTTATATTTTTTCCTTTCCGGGAAAGATTGTGGAAAGAATATTATGCAATAATCTGTATTGTGAACAAGATGGGTTCACGGTACAGATTTTTTTATAAGAAAGGGGAATGGATATCAGCATGGTCATATTGTCAACTAAGAATCTCAAAAAAATATACGGCGAAAATTGAAATTTTAAATTCCACCTTTAGACAATTCAATGGAATTTACCTCTG
>CAMWBY010000016.1 GCA_947172645.1 uncultured Lachnospiraceae bacterium
CATTCTTCAGGCGGATTAGCAAGCTTTACGGCAAATATGGCCAGAATTTTTGCAGAGCATGGGCACCACGTGTCCGTTGTGCTTTCTGCTACGAGAAAAGAGCACATTGAGCTTGGAAACCATATAGTTGTCCGTTCTTCCTATATACCTATGCAGACGTGGACTAAAATGGATAAGATTGCAAAGTTCATCTGTAAGTTAAATAAAAACGTGAGCAAAAGGGACGGAGATATACGAATTGCAATCATGAAGTTGTATAAAACAAGACAGGTTAAAAGCGCAATTCGCGAGATTGGCAGAAGAGAAAAAATAGACATGATTCATTATTGCAACCATGGCTCTTTTAGTAGGATTTCAAACAAAAAAATCCCCTATGTTGTCAGAATATCCGGTTTTTTGAATATATGGCAGGAAGGGGCCGATACGCCGGATGGGAGTATCAGGTATGAGGACAATCCATTGTCCTGGGGTGATAGGCTGGAAAACCGTGCGCTTAGAAAATCACGTTATGTAGTCTCACCCAGTTATTTTTTGGCCGGGATTTTACAAGAAAATCTGGGAATCAAAGCGACTGTCATAGAAAGCCCGTTTGTGTTAAATAAAGAAGGATGGGACTACGCGGTTTTTCATAAATATTTATTAAAGAAAAAATATGTGATTCATTACGGGTCATTAAAATATTTGAAAGGAACCCATATCGTAGCGCAGCTTGCAGAGAAATTATTGAGGCAATATCCGGATTTATGGATAGTGGCGGCAGGAAGAGATGGGGAGCTTGTTGATGAGAAGGGTAATAAAATAAAGTCATCGGAATTTATGAAACAAAGTGCAGGGGAGTTTTCTGGCCGAGTCCTTTATGCAGGGGCATTACCCAGAGAACAGTTGTATCCGTTAATAGAAAATGCCGAGGTATGTTTACTGCCGTCCAGAGTCGAAAACCTACCGAATGCCTGTATTGAAGCTATGGCTATGGGGAAAATAGTTGTGGCTACAAATGGTGTGAGTTTTGAGCAGTTAATAGAGGACAGGGTAAGTGGGTTCTTATGTGAAAGAGATAATCCGGATTCTTACTTTCATGCTATCCAACAGGCGTTGGCAATGAGCGCCGAGGAAAAAAGCAATATGGAGTTGAGAGCCAGAGAGGCAATAGAACGCCTTAATCCTGAAAAAATATATAAGCAATATTTGGCTTTCTATGAAAAAGTAATTGAAGAGTGGTGATATATGTCTTGCTTGGTATAGAGTCACAGGAGCATATTCATTATGGACTATCTGACAATGATATTTTGGAAAAACTACAAGATAAATTGAATATATCCATGCAGATGGCGCAGGAGTATCTTTTGAAGTTTGGAAAATAGAATATGTAAAATGATAAGAACTGTCATACACTGTTCCTGTGTGGGACAAATTGATGAATCGGAATTTACAGGGATAAACAGTTGCAAGTCAGAGTAATAGTAAACGAAAGGTTGTGTCAATCAATTGCTATTTGATAGTGGGCGCCTAAAACAGATGATATAATTTTTGTATCAAATCAAGAAGGAGGCATTGCTATGGATATGCAAAAAATGGGAAAACATATTATTAAATTACGAAAAGGGAAAGGGTGGACCCAACAGCAGCTGGCGGAACAGTTGTCGGTATCGCCACAAGCTGTTTCTAAATGAGAATGTGGAGAAGCTGTTCCGGATATAGGGATATTAGAAAAAATCTCTGTCATATTTCATGTGACGATTGATTCCATTATAAAAGCCCAAGACGTAAACAATATTGTTTTTGAGTTTGGTGTTGGTATTCTTCCGTATATTGATGTGTCAAAATCCGATAATTTGATTCAACAGGTAAGTAAGTACCATGAAATTGTGGAATTTCCTAAAATCCGATTTAAAGACAATGTAGAATTAAGGGATATGCAGTATCGTATTATTTTAGATGGTGCTATTATGGCAGATAATGATTTGGAGTACGTGGAAGAAAGTATGCGGATTGCCGAAATGCTGTCATATATAAAACTGTATATAAACTAAAGCAGGGAGTGAAAACATACTTCCGATTTGCCGAATCGGCATCTGGCGCTTAGGAGAAATCTTAGGCGCTTTTTTAATGCACAGGTTCTTATACTGGAAGTTTTCTGCTGACGCAGCATTTCGGACATTTGTATTGTCATTCATAATTTCTATGATACTTTAAATGAATAAAACTGTCTTTCCGCACGAAAATTCCGGGTATCCTTATCTTGATTCCCGCGAAGGCGCTATGCGCCAGTGGCGCATGTCCAACGCCAACCGAAGCGAAGAACGGATACCCCGATGCTCTGCATCACTACTTGCTTGATGCCTCGTATGTTTGTATCGGGATTGTTGATAATGACAAATCAAATATGACAGACAAAAACCAATATAGTCACTTTGTACATGTGGACACGCGACCACATATTGGGCAGTTGTCAGGTTGACGATAAACGGATATGCTGTCTATAAGGAATTACATAGAGGGGTGGAAACAATATGGTGACCAGGAAAGATATTGCCCAGAAAGCAAATGTATCCGTCTCTGTTGTTTCCAGGGCTCTAAACAATAGTGGATATGTGGAACATAAGAAAAAGGATAAGATTCTACGGATTGCGCAGGAGATGGGGTATCGTCCCAATTCTGTTGCGGTGTCCCTGGCAAGCAGAAGAACCAGGCAGATGATGTTCTTTTGCAGGAATGTAGAGAACCCTTTCAATATAGAACTGTATGAAGGTATGCTGGAAGTGGCCTCCCGCAATGGCTATATGGCAACATTGAATGGCAAACTGGATTACGCTGACGTAAAAAATATGATGGTGGACGGTGTCATCCTTTCTGATGATAACTGTGCGGCAATCTATATGGATGTCATTGGCAAGAGATATTATCTGCCTGTTGTATCGGCTTCCTTCGGCAACCCGACCTATATGTCGAAATCATTGCCTCTTGTGGAATGCGATTTATGGGAAGGCAGCAAAATGATTCTGGAGTATTTATGGAACAGGGGACATCGCAGGATTGCCCTTGCAACACCCTTTAAGAAAGGCACGGAAAAGCAGAATGTCAGGTATTCGGCATGGTGGGAATTTTTGAGGGATGAACTGGGTGATAAAATTAATGATTATTATTTGGGGATTCCTACATCCGATTTGGCCGGAGGAAATAGATTTATTACATTTGCGGGACAGGATGAAAATGGGATAGAGGTTGAGGAAGATTTTTTCTGTAAAGGGGAAGCCGCTGCGGAGATGTTCTGCGAGAGGAAAATAGACGCGACGGCTGTGATTTGTTTTAACGACGAGTTGGCGCTAGGGTTTTGCAAGAAAATACGTTCCCTGGGATATCGGGTGCCGGATGATGTATCGATTGTAGGAATAGACGGGGCATTTTCCAGAAAATATGCGGATATCTTATTGACGTCGTTGGCGTTAAATCCCAGGAAACAGGGAGAGAAATGTGCGGAAGTCCTGCTTGATATGATTAATGGAAAGAAATATAAACATGTGACGCAGATTCCCATGAAAATCGTAGAAGGGGATAGTGTCAGAACAATTAAATTAAGGTGAAAAAGCTGCGCAGCTTAAGTAGTCAAATATTCTGCGGCAGGTTGCGGAATATGAAACCTGCGATGCGGCCTGATTAAGGCCACAGGATATTTGCTCTTCCGCGGGAATCGTCAAGGTCAAACGCACGTGATTTTGACGGTTCCCGCGGGAATATATGAAACATGAAAAGTGAAAACAACAGAAAGCGAGAGGTATTTATGAGAAAGGCAAAGAGAATAATTTCAGCTGTTATGACGATGGCTTTGTCGATGTCTATGCTGGCAGGCTGCGGCGGAGGCGATGATGGAAGCTCATCTTCATCTTCTTCCGGCGGGACAACCACAGAGGAACAGGGTGCGGCAATTGCGGAAGCGGTGGAGAATGATGCGGAATCTATTTCAGGCCATATTGAGGTAGGCGGATGGCCTTCAGGGGATGACGGATTCGAGGCCGTTATGGATGGATTTAATGCGGTATATCCCAATATTGAAGTAGAATTGGTATTTACGGATACGACAGCGCACCATCAGGCTTTGCAGACAGCGCTTGCGGCAGGAACCGGCGCGCCGGATGTGGCGATGGTAGAAGGCGCATACATATCACAGTACAGGGACAGCATGGCGCTGTGTGATTTAAATACAATGGGTGCGGCAGATTTAAAGGATGACTTTGTTGAGTTTAAATGGGACCAGGCTACCTCCTCCGACGGACAGAGACTGGTAGCGATTCCCTGGGATTTGGGCCCTACATTATATTATTATCGGACGGATGTGTTTGAAGAGTGCGGACTTCCGACCGACCCGGAAGAAGTAGCGGACTTGATGAGCACATGGGATGGTGTTTTACAGGTAGCAGAGGCGGTTTCCATTCCAGGTGAGCGTTGGTTTTTACCTTCGGCGGCATATCCGTATCAGTGGTTGTTTATCAACAGGGATTATTATGACGATGATTTAAACCTGATTCTGGAAAGAGAAGGAGATTTGGAGTGTCTTGAGAATTGTTTGAAGATTCGTGAGAACGGATGGGACATGAACGTGGATATGTGGAGTACGGAAGCTTACGCGGCTTATGCGGCAGGCACATGCGTTACCGTAGCGGCAGGTTCCTGGTTCTCCGGTTTCTTAAAGACAGATATTGACCCTGACGGGGCAGGTCATTGGGGTGCGACCGTATTGCCGGCAGGTATGCCGTCCACGAACTGGGGCGGTTCCTTCCTGGTTATTCCTGAACAGTCCGAGAATAAGGAAGCCGCATGGGCGTTTGTAAAATATATGTTGGCAACCTCGGAAGCACAGAACGGGATGTTTAAGGCAATTGACTATTTTCCGGCATATAAACCGGCATGGGATGCGGCGCCGGAGTTATATGTGGACGGAGATGATTACTTCGGAGGCCAGGCGCCGAACGCGATTGCCACAAAGATTGCAGCGGAGGTTCCTGTTGTAAATAACACGATTATGGATACAACGGCCGAGGGATATTTATACAGCTCTTTCAATGCAGGCGCGGAAGCAGGTGATACACCGGAACAGATTAGGGAAAGACTGGGCGAGGATATTGAGACTGCATGTGCAGAATTGAAAGAACAGCAGATACAGACTTTGAAGGATGCCGGTGTTTGGGAAGAGTAAATAACCGTTATGGCGGCCGGATATGGATTCGGCCGCCATTTACTTATATAACAGGAAATTTCGACAAAGCAAGGAGGGAGAAACTTGAAGACATTAAAAAGATACCGGGTTGCTTATGCCTACATAGCGCCATTCTATATTCTATTCTCGATATTCGGACTGTTTCCCATGGTGGCCGGGTTTATTTTGAGCTTTTTCAGGTGGGACGGCCTGGGAGCCATGCATTTCCTTGGGCTGAATAACTACATTAATCTGTTTAAAGATGCGTTATTCTGGAAAGCGCTGTACAATACATTATTCATAGGCATCATCGCCCATATTCCGATTCTGCTTGGCGGGCTGGTATTGGCTTACATCTTAAATTCCAAACTGGTAAAAGGTGAGAATATCTTTAAGACCATCTATTTCATGCCGATGGTAACCAGTTCCGTGGCGATTTCTATTATCTTTATGAATTTGTTTGGGTTTAACTACGGTACAATCAATTACATACTTGGTTTTTTCGGGGTTGAGCCGGTAAACTGGCTTGGCGGCGACGGTTCCCTAATCAGAATCGCGGTTATCGTTATGTTTGCCTGGAAATGGATTGGCTGGAACATGGTTATTTACCTGGCGGGTATGCAGGGAATCAGTAATGATATCTATGAAGCGGCAAGGATAGACGGAGCCACTCATGCCAGAATGGTATTCAGTATTTTGATTCCACTGCTAAAGCCGATTATTCTGTTTACCCTGATTCAGTCAAGTATCGGTATGTTCAATCTGTTTACGGAGCCTTTCATTTTAACAGGAAGTAACTGGAACGGCGGCCCTAACAACGGCGCGCTTACGTTAATGACCTATCTGTTAGGCAAAGCGCCCCAGGGCGGTAACGCCTATGGATATGCATCGGCAATTGCCTACGTCATCACATTTATGATTGTGATTATCTCTGCGGTATTAAATAAGGTGACGGCGGACAAGGATGATAGGAGGTAGGGGCAGGATGGATAAAACAAAGTTAATCGTTAAAAAAGTAATTTTATATGCTATACTGTTGTTAATTGCGCTGACAATGCTGCTTCCTTTTTATATGATGTTTGTTATGTCCACATTGTCGACAGACCAGATTTATTCCTTTCCGCCGTTGATGTGGTTTGGGGATAATCTTATAACAAACTTCCATAACATGGTGAAAGCAATTAATCTCCCCAGGGCTTTTTTGAACAGTTGTATCGTTACCGGCAGTTATACGGTTCTGGTATTGTTATTCTGTTCCCTGGGCGGCTATGCCTTTGCGGTGTATGATTTTCCTGGTAAAAATAAACTGTTTGCGATTCTTCTTGGCACCATGATGGTTCCGGCGACGGCAGGAATTATTCCCTGGTTTATCATGATGAGTAAGTTTGGGTGGGTCAATAGTTTTAAGGCGCTTATCGTTCCGGGATGTGCCAACGCCTTTGGTATTTTCTGGATGCGGCAGTACTGCCAGAACAATGTGCCCAGGTCGCTGATGGAGGCCGCCCGGATTGACGGGTGCAGCGAGTGGCTCATCTTTTTCAGGGTCATCGCGCCGATATTGAAGCCGGCCTATGCCTCTTTGGGAATTATGCAGTTTGTTAATATGTGGAATGAATTTATGCAGTCGCTGATTATCCTGCGTAAAGAGAAGTTATATACGCTGCCTTTGCTTTTGCGTTCCATGGTATCGGATAAGGGAAATGATTACGGGGCGATTATGCTTGCAAATACGTGTGCGGTGCTGCCACTGTTGATTTGTTTCCTATGTGCGTCGAAGTTCTTTATGGATGGATTGACAGCGGGCGCGGTAAAAGAGTAGTGGAAAGGTAGGTAGGGAAATGGAATTATTGAATGGAGAAAGGTTTGTACTTGGAACCTGTTATTATCCGGAGCACTGGAAAGAGGAGTTATGGAAGGAAGATATCAGGCGGATGCTTGATACGGGGATTGAAGTTATCCGTGTGGCGGAGTTTGCATGGAGTAAAATCGAGCCCACGGAAGGGACATTTACTTACGAGTTTTTTGACCGGTTTCTGGATGTGGTGGAAGAGACCGATATGAAAGTCATCTTTTGTACGCCTACGGCGACGCCCCCGGCATGGCTTACGGAGAAATATCCCGAGGTATTAAACGTATCCAAGGAAGGCGTAGTATACCGACATGGGCAGCGGCGCCATTACAATTATAATGCGCCTATTTATCAGGAGCTGAGCGCACGGATTACGGAGAAATCCGCTTCCCACTATGGGGGAAGAAAATGTATCATCGGCTGGCAGATTGACAATGAGATTAACTGTGAAAAGAATGAATTTTATTCAGAGAGCGATACCATAGCTTTCAGGAAATTTTTGCAGGATAAGTATGGGACATTGGAACGGCTCAACGAAGCCTGGGGGACAGTGTTCTGGAACCAGACCTATACGGCATGGGAAGAGATTTATGTACCAAGACCGACTTACGGCGACTCTACCAATCCCCATGAAGTACTGGATTACACAAGGTTTATTTCCGCCAGCGCCAGGGGATTTGCGAAGCTGCAAAGCGATATCCTAAGAAAATATATCAAGCCGGAAGATTTTATTACTACCAACGGTATTTTCGGCAATCTGGACAATCATGCCATGACGAAGGAAAGCCTGGATTTCATGACATATGATTCCTATCCGAATTTTGCCTACATGATGAAGGCTTATGATGAGGCGGATGCCATGAAGGACAGGAAGTGGAGCCGAAATCTGGCGGAAGTGCGCTCTGTTTCCCCGATTTTCGGTATCATGGAGCAGCAGTCGGGCGCCAATGGATGGAATACGGGTATGGCGGCTCCCACGCCCAGGCCGGGACAACTTACCCTCTGGACGATGCAGTCTATTGCCCATGGGGCTGATTTTGTCAGCTATTTCAGATGGAGGACATGTACCTTCGGAACGGAAATGTACTGGCACGGTATTCTGGATTATTCCGGGAGGGATAACAGGAGAATCCAGGAAGTGAAGCAGGTATATGAGAAGCTGCAGAATATGAAAGAGATTTCCGGGAGTCTCTATGAGGCTGAGGTTGGCGTGCTGTGTGACTATGATAATATATGGGACGCTAATCTGGACGTATGGCATGGCAGCGTGGAGAAGGTAAGCAAGAAAGCGCTTTTTGCGGCGATGCAGCATAGCCATACGCCTTTTGATTATGTATATTTGACAGAGGAACAGACAGCGGAGAATTTAGGAAAATATAAGGTGCTCTTTTATCCGCATGCGACTTTAATCAATGAAGAACGTGCCGATTTGCTGAAAAAATATGTGGCTGACGGCGGAATCCTCGTGGTGGGCTGCAGGAGTGGCTACAAGGATATGAACGGAAAATGTGTGATGGATTATTTACCCGGATTGTTGGCGGAGGTGACCGGTACGGATATTCCTGAGTATTCTTTCATAGCGCCGGATGCGGGGGAAGTGTATGTGGACTGGGACGGAACGAAGATGAAGGCCCAGGTATTTGCGGACTTGCTGGAACCGTTGTCAAAGGATGCGAAGATTGAGGCGACCTATGTATCCGATTATTATGCAGGCAGCGCGGCTTTGATTAGCAATTCTTACGGCAGCGGCAAGGCTTATTATTATGGCAGCGCTTTCGATGAGGAGTCGGCCGGTATTTTCCTGCAAAAGCTGGGAGTGGCGAGGCCTTATCAGGAGATTGTCACATTGCCAGAGGTTTGTGAAGTTTCTGTGCGAAAGAAAGGGGACAGAAAATATATGTTCCTCTTAAATTACAGTAAGGAAGCAGTGACAGTTGAATTTAAGAAAGAAGTGGTCGACGTAGAAAGCGGCCAGGCGGTTTCCGGTAAGAAGATATTGGATGGCTACGGGGTTATGGTGGTCTGTGTGCGGTAAACCAATTTAGTCCGGGATAGCTGAGGCGATTTTTAAGCGAAGGTATTGGTTTTTAACCGGTACTTTCGCTTTGGTTTATGAGATATGGGCTTGTCTCTTATAGATTGGGTTTAAGGCATTCTGGAGGGCGTTGGCCTTTCTGCGGCAGAAGCGGCAGGGATGGAAACAATGGCGGCAGTCTTGGATAATATAATTTTATGGAGTTCTTCCGATTGGCGGGAAGGGCTCTTTTTCGTGCCCAGGCCTGCATAATGGAAGATTGCTGCCGGCGCAGCGTGCGGGCTGTGCGGCGAATAGGGGAGACAAATGTGTATGTGGCTGTAAACAACAGGAAACCGGCATGATTCAAGCCACTGGCATATATTGAATCATAGAAAAAGAGGAAAAGAGCATATCTTATGTTAAAGCCACTTATGGAGTACCCTGAATGCGAAAGCATGAAGTAAAGTGCATTGTCAAAGGCGGAAAAAACAATGTGGATATACAGCATAGCATAAATGCTTTCACAGTTTACTATATCCAAAAAACAATCCGGGAAAGCGGTCTTTCTAAAGCGGAGCAGCTATATGTTATCGAGGAACTGCTGAAAGAATTAAGACGATATCAGTCAGAGGACAAACAGAACGATAAGTAATATCAAAACAGCTTTACCGAAAGGGGAATCTACCTATGCTGATTGCTATTTACAGCAGAAAATCCAAATGGACCGGAAAGGGCGAGAGCGTCGAAAACCAGATTATCATGTGTAAGGAATACATAGCCATGTTCATAGAAGCAGGCGGAAGGGCAAAGATTATTGAATATGAAGACGAAGGATTTTCAGGCAAAAATACGAAGCGCCCACAGTTTCAGAAAATGATGCGGGATATGCAGGAGAAGCATTTTGATTATCTTGTCTGTTATAAACTTGACAGGCTTGGCAGAAATCTTGCAGACCTTGCAAACCTGATGGAAGAGTTGAACCGCAGAGGAACTTCTTTTGTCAGCATCAAAGAAAAGTTTGATACGACGACTCCCATCGGCAAAGCCATGTTGTATTTTTCCGGTGTGCTGGCCCAAATGGAGAGGGAGCAGATTGCGGAGCGCGTCAAGGACAATATGATTATGCTAGCCAGAAGCGGACGGTGGCTTGGAGGAAATACGCCGCTTGGTTATTCTTCTATGAAGACGGAGAAGGAAGTCGGTGCGTTAAAGAAGAAATCTATGTATTGCCTGGTGCAGAACCCGGATGAAATTGAGCTTGCAAAATTTATCTTTTCCTGTTTTCTGGAGAATCGTTCCATTACAAAGGTTTTGGAACGGCTTCTTGCCAATGGGATGAAAACCCGGTGTGGAAAAGAATTTGTTGTTTCCGGAATAAGGGATATTCTGGTAAATCCGGTCTACTGTATTGCGGATGAAGAGGCATATGCGTATTTTTATGATTTAGGATGTCAGGTATGTATTGATAAGGAGGAGTTGGACCATGAATCAGGACTGATGGGATATGCCAAGACGACTTCTGCGGTTTACAAAAACCAGAGCACTCCATGTGAATCATGGATTATTTCCAAAGGTCGCCACAAAGGGATTGTCAGCGGGGAAGCATATGTCCGTGTGCAAAAACTGTTGGAAAGCAATAAGGGCAAAGGGGATAGTTTCAGGAACAGCAGAAACAGTGTTTCTCTCTTGTCGGGGCTATTGTACTGTGCCTGTGGATATCGGATGCGGCCAAAGAATTATCCGGCATCCAGAGTGACGAAAGAAGGGGAACGCACTTTCTCCTACAGGTGCCCATATAAAGACAGGACACACGCGGAGAAATGTGATAACAGGAATGCCCATGGAAATACAATAGATGCAGCAGTCTGCAATGAAATCACTAGTCTTGCGTGGCCAAATGCGGGAATCATTCCGATGTTGGAAGAACTGAAAAGGCAGATTAGGGATTCTGATATTGAGGTCATGTCAGAGAAACAACTCATGATGCAGGAGTATGACAAAAAGAAAGAAGAAATTCGCAAGCTTGTAGCGTCTATTAAACAGTTGGAAGCGGACAGTGTATCCATTCAATATATTAATGAAGAAATTCAGAAAATAGACGCCGAATGCATTATTTTAAAGAAGCAAATGGAGGAGGTAAAGGAGGATGAACACGCAAAGACGGAATTAATAGACTATGTTAAGGAGATTTTGGAAAAGCTGACAGATTTTTCAAAGGTATTTGAAGAATTGTCCCTGACACAAAAGAGGGACTTTTTAAAAGAAATCATAGAGAAAGTTGTTTGGGATGGAGAGACAGCGTATATTTATTTCCAAAATATCCATAATCCAACCATTGCATTGCCGCACCCACTAGGCCCTACGACCGCCAGAAATTCCCCTTGGGACACTTGAAAAGATATATTGGAGAGAGCAGGCGTTTCCCCTTTGAGATTATGGTATGAATAGGAGATATCCTGCAATGATAATAATGGCTCCATAGAACAACAACTCCTTATCGTTATACGTTATTCTATGAGTTACAAGAAAATATGTGTTCTGATTGAAAAGAAAACTATTTTATGGTATCATCAAATTTAAATTTAATAAATGTAAAACAAATGCAAAACGGAGGATGACTGCATGGCACAGTTATGGGGCGGACGTTTTACGAAGGAAACGGATAAACTTGTATATCGTTTTAATGCATCCATTTCTTTCGACCAGAAATTTTTCAGCCAGGATATTGAAGGAAGCATTGCACATGTGATTATGTTGGCGAAGCAAGGCATTCTGACGAATCAGGAGAAGGATGCAATTTTAAAAGGGCTTGTGGAGATTCGTAAGGATGTGGAAGAAGGCAGGCTTGCGATTACGGAGGAATATGAGGATATCCATAGTTTTGTGGAGGCGAACTTGATTGAGCGCATCGGTGATGCGGGCAAGAAACTTCATACCGGAAGAAGCCGCAATGACCAGGTGGCGGTTGACATGCGCCTGCACACCAGGCTAGAGGTGCTCTATGTGAACGAACTGCTGAAGGAACTGCTCTGTACGCTTCTTCATATTATGGAAGAGAATATCGATACTTATATGCCGGGGTTTACCCATCTGCAGAAGGCGCAGCCGGTGACGCTTGCCCATCATGTGGGAGCGTATTTTGAGATGTTTAAGAGAGACAGGTCCCGGCTTGAGGATATTTACCGCCGCATGAATTACTGTCCCCTTGGGGCGGGGGCATTGGCAGGGACGACTTATCCCTTGGACAGGAATTATACGGCATCAATCCTTGGCTTTGAGGGGCCGACATTAAATAGCATGGATTCCGTGTCGGACAGGGATTATGTGATAGAGTTTCTGTCGGCGTTGTCCACCATTATGATGCATTTAAGCCGTTTCTGTGAAGAAATTATTATCTGGAACAGCGACGAGTACCGTTTCGTGGAGATTGACGATGCTTATTCTACAGGGAGCAGCATCATGCCACAGAAGAAGAACCCGGATATTGCAGAGCTTGTCCGGGGCAAGACGGGGCGCGTCTATGGGGCGCTTATGTCGATACTTACCACGATGAAGGGCATCCCTCTTGCTTACAATAAAGATATGCAGGAGGACAAGGAACTGACTTTCGATGCCATCGACACGGTGAAAGGCTGCCTTGCTTTGTTTGAAGGCATGGTGCGGACGATGAAGTTTAGGAAAGACAGGATGGAAAAGAGTGCGATGAAAGGGTTTACCAATGCCACGGACGCGGCGGATTATCTGGTGGGCAGGGGCGTGCCTTTTCGGGATGCCCATGGCATTATCGGCCGGCTTGTACTGTACTGCATCGATAAGCAGTGTGGTATCGAAGATTTATCCATAGAAGAATTGAAAAAGATAAGTCCGGTTTTTGAGGCGGATGTCTATGAGGCGGTCAGCTTAAAGACCTGTGTGGAGAAAAGACTGACTTTAGGCGCGCCTGGCTTTAATGTTATGCGTGAGGTGATTGGCATGCATAAGGAATATCTTTCTAAGGGATGGAAACATGAGAATGAGATGTTTAAGGATGTTACCCTGATTGACGATATCAATGGATAAAATGAGGAAGGAGCATAAAGAGATGAGTGAGAAATTAAGAGTAGGGATTTTAGGGGGGACAGGCATGGTAGGGCAGCGGTTTATCGCGCTGCTTGAGAACCATCCATGGTTCGAGGTGACGACAGTTGCGGCCAGCCCCCGTTCTGCAGGCAAGACATATGAGGAGGCAGTGGGCGGAAGATGGAAGATGGCAACGCCTATGCCGGAAGCGGTCAAAAATATCATTGTGAAAAATGTTAACGAAGTGGACGAGGTGGCTGCGGAAGTTGATTTCGTATTCTCTGCGGTAGATATGACCAAAGACGAGATTAAGAAGATAGAGGAAGCTTACGCGAAGACTGAGACACCTGTGGTATCCAATAACAGCGCCCATCGTTGGACGCCGGATGTGCCTATGGTGATTCCGGAGATTAATCCGGAGCATTTCGATGTGATTGAGTCACAGAAAAAGCGACTGGGCACAACAAGAGGATTTATCGCAGTGAAGCCTAACTGCTCCATCCAAAGTTATGCCCCTGTGCTGACTGCATGGCAGGAGTTTGAGCCATACGAAGTGGTTGCCACGACCTATCAGGCAATCTCCGGTGCAGGCAAAACTTTCAAAGACTGGCCGGAGATGGTAGAGAACGTTATCCCGTATATCGGCGGCGAGGAGGAGAAGAGTGAGAAAGAGCCGCTGCGTATCTGGGGTAAAGTGGAGAACGGAGAGATTGTTCCGGCCGTAAGTCCGGTGATTACATGTCAGTGTATCCGTGTTCCGGTTCTAAACGGACATACCGCGGCCGTGTTTGTGAAGTTTAAAAAGAAGCCGACCAAAGAACAGCTTGTGGAGAAATTAGTAAACTTTAAGGGCCTGCCCCAGGAGTTAGGGCTTCCTAGTGCGCCCAAGCAGTTTATCCAGGTCATGGAAGAAGATAACCGCCCCCAGGTTACATTAGATGTGGACTATGAGAATGGCATGGGAATCAGCGTGGGCCGGATTAGGGAAGACAGTGTCTATGACTGGAAATTTGTCGGGCTGTCACACAATACCGTTAGAGGCGCGGCAGGTGGTGCGGTACTGTGTGCGGAGACATTGAAAGCGAAGGGATATATCGCTAAGAAATAGAAGAGGCATCGAAAGATATGTTACTTGGCAGAACATCGGAGTTAAGGTATCTGAATAATTACTACGACAGGGAAGGCAGCCAGATTCTGGTTGTATACGGGCAGAAACAGCTCGGAAAGACCACACTGGTCAGAGCGTTTATCGAGGATAAGCCGGGTTATTATTACCATGCAAGGGCATGTTCCGAGAGAGAGCAGGTTTACCAGTGGGGAAGGCAGCTTGCCCGTGACGGATATGATATGGAAGAATTTCCGTCTTTTCACGATATTCTGGCAAAGTCCGTCTATGATGGCAATGGCAAGAAAGTGTTGGTGATTGATGAATTTCAGAACATTGTCAAAGCAGGCGGACAGTTTATGAAAGAATTAGTCACTTTTGTGAGAAACAGGCGTAACCATGACGAAGTTATGGTTGTGTTGTGCAGTTCATCTATCGGCTGGATTGAGAACAGCATGATAACGCGGATTGGGGAAGCAGCTTATGAGCTGTCAGGGTTTCTGAAAATACGGGAGATGCCTTTCGAGGATATGGTGCAGAGATTTCCCAATTTCCGTATTGAAGAATGTGTTGAAGCATATGCTGTCCTGGGAGGTTTTCCTGGGTTGTGGAACCAGTTTGACGACAGGCTTACCATTCAACAGAATATTTGCAGGCATGTGTTGGATGCCAACAGTTTTCTTTTCGAAGAAGGGGAGCGTATGCTGACTGAGCAGCTTCGGGAACCCGGGGTTTATAACACAATCATGGCTTCTATTGCGGCGGGTGACCGTAAGTTAAATAACCTGCATATGCACACAGAATTTTCTCGGGCCAAAATCAGTGTCTATCTGAAAAACCTGATAGAACTAGAACTTGTGGAGAAAGTTTTCTCCTATGATACGGCAGGCAAAGAAAATGTACAGAAGGGTGTCTACAGAATCAGCCACCCTTTTGTGGACTTCTATTATACTTATATGTATCCTTATCTGAGCGACTTACAGACGAAGTCCGTGGGCGAGTTTTTTAATCGGTATATCGCACCTGATTTTAGAAAATATGTGACAGGATATTTTAAGAAAGTATGCAGGCAGCATTTGATGAAACTCAACGGCCGCGGTAAACTTCCCATTGCCTTTGAGAATATAGGTGAATGGGTTGGCAAGGAGGGGGAGCTTGATATGATAGCCCAGGATGAAGAAGGACGCACGCTAATCGGACTGTGCAATTGGGAAAAGCCGATGGCGTATGAAGACTATGAAGCTCTCCTGAACCAGGCGAAGAAGGCGAAGATTAATGCAGATTATATTTATATGTATACGGCGTTCCGGTTTGACGAGAGGCTGAATTTGGAGGCCAAGGTAAAACCCAATCTGCGGCTGGTGCAGATTTCAGATTTATAATAGTGTGGTCAATCCATATGTGATAGGTTGAAAAATAAGTCTGATGACCTTATTTTTCAACTGGCTATTTGTGCCGGAGTGTCACAAATAAGCCCTGATGGCAGACGCAAATCTGATATTTGCGTCGCCCCGTCGCGTAAACGCTCCGGAATAGGGATTAGGTTAAAATGAGGAGTTTATGGGAAAGAGTATTTATATAGCGGAAAAGCCCAGTGTTGCCAAGGAATTTGCCAAGGCATTGAAATGTAATATGAAAAACAGGGATGGCTATATGGAATCGGAGGAGGCTGTTGTGACATGGTGTGTCGGGCACCTTGTAACGATGAGCTATCCGGAGGCATATGATGAGAAATATAAGAGATGGTCATTGGATACGATTCCTTTTATCCCGACGGAATTTAAGTATGAAGTGATTGAAAGTGTGAAAAAACAGTTTCAGATTGTCAGCGGCCTGCTCAACAGGGAAGATATCGAGACGATTTATGTCTGTACTGATTCCGGGCGGGAAGGGGAATATATCTATCGTCTGGTGGAGCAGCAGGCACAGGTGCATGGCAAGTCCAGAAAACGCGTTTGGATTGATTCCCAGACGGAAGAAGAGATTTTGCGTGGCATCAGGGAGGCGAAGGATTTATCGGCTTACGACAATCTGTCGAACGCTGCATACCTTCGCGCCAAGGAAGACTACTTAATGGGTATTAATTTCTCCAGAGTGCTTACATTAAAGTACAGCAATCCCATCAAGTCATATCTGAAAACAGACAAGGCCGTAGTGTCCGTAGGGCGCGTGATGACCTGTGTGCTTGGTATGGTGGTCAACAGGGAGAGAGAAATCAGGGAATTTGTGAAAACGCCTTTTTACAGGGTGTTGGCACAGGTTGATATAGATGGCAAAGAGTGCACCTGCGAGTGGAAAGCGGTGGAAGGTTCCCGCTATTACCAGTCGCCGCTTCTCTATAAGGACAATGGATTCCTGAAGGAAGAAGAGGCGGATGCATTCATCCGGTTTTTGAAACAGGAACCGACAGAGGAGCCTGTGCTTGAAAAAATCGAGAAAAAGAAAGAAACGAAGAATCCGCCGCTTCTGTATAATCTGGCGGAGCTGCAAAACGACTGTTCCAAGCTCTTTAAAATCAGTCCGGATGAGACGCTTCGGATTGTACAGGAGCTCTATGAGAAAAAATTGACGACTTATCCTCGCACGGATGCAAGAGTGCTGTCCAGCGCAGTGGCCAAAGAGATACATAAAAATATCGGTGGGCTTAAGGGCTATGATGTGGTGGCGCCTTACGCGGAGCAGGTGCTTTTATCAGGGCGGCATAAGACAATCGGAAAGACACGGTATGTGAATGACAAGCAGATTACCGACCATTATGCGATTATACCTACCGGACAAGGGCTTGGAGCTTTAAACGGGCTGCACCCTGCTTCGGCTAAAGTATATGAGATTATTGTGAGACGTTTCCTAAGTATTTTTTATCCTGCGGCGGTCTATCAGAAGATAAGCCTGGGTGTTAAAATCAAGGACGAATATTTTAATGCCGGATTTAAGGTGCTGATGGAAGAGGGGTATCTTCCAGTCAGCCAGAATTCCTTTGCGAAAAAGAAAGCGGAGAGTGGGGCGGAGGAGGAAAAGAAGGACGAAGGACAGGAAGCTTCCTGCGACAGTTCTTTTATGGAAGCGCTTAAAACGCTGCGGAAGGGAAAACAGCTTGGCTTGATAAGCTTAGACAAGAAGGAAGGGGAGACATCGCCGCCTAAACGCTACAATTCGGGAAGCATGATTCTGACGATGGAGAATGCAGGACAGTTTATTGAAGATGAAGAACTGCGCGCCCAGATAAAAGGAAGCGGAATCGGGACTTCTGCCACCAGGGCGGAGATTCTTAAGAAACTGGTGAATATCAAGTATCTGGCCTTGAATAAGAAGACGCAGATTATCACGCCCACGCAGCTTGGAGAGATGATTTATGAAGTAGTGGCGGGCTCCATCAAGCCGCTTCTCGACCCCAGGCTGACTGCCAGTTGGGAAAAAGGGCTGACTCTTGTGGCGGACGGTGAAATATCAGAAGATGAATATATGGTGAAGCTGGATGATTTCGTTACGAGAAGAACCAACACCGTGAAGCAGATTAACAACCAGTCGGCGCTTTACAATAGGTTTCATTATTTGGCGCAATTTTATAAAAAGTAGGATACATATTTAACGTCGTTGTTCCAATATGTTCTACTATATAATCTATCAGTATTTGAGCTGTGTATAAGAGAACAGAATGGAGATTGACAGAAGGAGGGGAATGGAAATGGCATGTTTAAAAGATACGCAGATTAGCGCGCTTTACACATTGGAGGAGACAATAGCAAAAGGAATTTTCGAGGGGGCGGTTTATCCGTGGGAGGTGCTCTCTAAGATTGGAAGCTATATCGTAGAACTCGGCAATACGCTTCCGGAAGAGATTTATGAGAAAAAAGGTGAAAACGTATGGATTGCAAAGTCGGCGAAGGTTTATCCAAGCGCCTGCATCAATGGGCCGGCCATTATCGATGAAGATGCGGAAATCAGGCACTGTGCATTTATCCGGGGCAATGCTATCGTCGGCAAGGGGGCAGTGGTCGGCAATTCCACTGAGCTGAAAAATGTAATCTTGTTCAATAAAGTGCAGGTGCCGCATTATAACTATGTAGGTGACAGTATCTTAGGGTATAAGGCACATATGGGGGCAGGCTCCATCACATCCAATGTCAAGAGTGACAAGACGCTTGTGGCAGTGAGGGCAGGCGGGGAAGAATTGGCAACCGGACTAAAGAAATTCGGCGCTATGCTCGGTGACAATGTAGAAGTAGGATGTAATTCCGTACTGAACCCGGGGACAGTCATCGGGAAACAGTCGAATGTATATCCGACTTCCATGGTGAGAGGCTTTATTCCTGCGGGAAGCATCTATAAAAAGCAGGGAGAAATTGCAGAAAAATTTGACAATGGCGAAGCAGGCAGCAAATAGACTGTGGTAAATTACATTGCAGTATGGTAGTATGGTAAAGTAGAAAAGGGCGGAAACGAGTCTGTGCTGTGGGGCAGGCAAGAATATTAAGACTTAGAGTAACAGGTTGTATTGTAACAAACCATCCGTGTAAAAGGCAATATCAATCAGACAGCGTCAGGTGTGGCATGGAAGGGTTGGTACATGGTTTCTTAAATTTAGGACATTTGGGGATAAAAGGGAAAACTATGGAATTAAACATGGAAAACTTCGGGTCAATGATTGACAATGTGATTGCGGGAATCTGTTTCTTTGAGTATGATAAGGCGAAGGGGACAATGACGCCGCTTTTCGTGAATGAAGGGTTGTTCCGTATGTTGGGCTATTCGAGGACGCAGGGAGCCAAATACTTAAAGAAAGTCGAGAGGAATATTATTCCTGAGGATTTACCGATTTACCAGCAGGGGATTGAAGATATTCTTAAGGATGACGGCGCTGTAGATGTTGAATTCCGTACTGTGACAGGCAGCGGCGGGCTGCGCTGGCTTGGAATCAGAGGCAATCTCTATTCCAGGGAGGGAGACAAGTATATTATTTTGTCAGTTATCCACGATATTACCGAGCGGAAGAATGTGGAAGAGGAGCTGCACAAGCAGGCGGAACGGTTACACATCCTGTCTGCGGCGGAAGGTGAGAGAATCATAGATTACAACGCCAAAACGGACGTGATGGTAATAAGGTCTTCCAAGGATTTCGGCATAGCCGGAGAACAGATACAGCGAGATTATATGGAGCAGTTTGACTCTTCCATGATACACGAGGAAGACATACCTTATTACAGGTCGGTTTTCAGAGGGCTTCTCATCTCACCGAAGCATGAGGCAATCGAATATAGGACGAAACGGTTTGACAATGAGTATACGTGGTATCAGGCGAACCTGACTTCCTTGCTTGGACCGGAAGGTTATGTGACCAGAGTTGTAGGACGCATGATTAATATCCAGGAGAAGAAAATCAAGGAAATGGAACTCCTTCTCCGTGCCGAGAAGGACGCGCTGACCGGACTGTACAATCAGGGCGCAACCATGCAGTTAATCCAGAATACGTTGAGCGACGGCAAGGCGGACGCACTCCATGCGCTGATGATTGTGGATTTGGATAATTTTAAAGAAGTCAATGACCATTTGGGACATGCGAAGGGCGATAAAGTGCTTGTGGATGCGGCCAAGGCATTGAACGATATTTTTAAGGGCAGTGATATTGTGGGCCGTATCGGCGGTGATGAATTTGTTGTGTTTATGAAAAACATACCCGCGATATCCGATGCGGAAATTCTGGCGGAGAAAGTCGTCCAAAATATAAATTATATTTTCGGCAATGAAGAGAATGAGATTCATCTGACCTGCAGCGTGGGTGTTGCAATCTACCCTTACCATGGCAGTGATTATGAGGAGCTTTTTGGTAAGGCGGATAAGGCTGTCTACACGGCCAAAGCGAACGGAAAATGCGGATACCGTATTTACAATGCTGCCACTACGATGGTTTACCATGCAAACAGGAAGAATACAGGGTATCATCCGGAAAACGGCATGGAGATGGACAGGAGCATCGAAGACCTTGTGATGCAGGTACTGTATGAGGATAAAATCATGGAGTCCGCGCTGAAGTCGGCGATTGAGCTGATTACGGAGAAATACCGCTTCCACAGGGGGTATGTATGCGGCAATGATACGCTTCCGATTTCCATGACGGTACAGTTTGCCGCCTCAGGATATGAAATTGGCCGGGAGACGAAGGAACATTATGAGTTAAAGCGTGTAGTCAGTGAAATCCTCTACGAGTCTTTCCGCAATGTGACGGTTATCCATGACTATGACTTGACAGCGGTGGAAATGCATGACTATTTCCATGTGGAAGGCATAAAGAGTATGCTCTATTATCCGATTACGGCCAATGGGGAGTTTAAGGGAGCCATCATATTTGAGAACCACGAGGATGTGCAGCTTGAGTTTAACGAAAATGAGATGGAGGAAATCCGCTCCCTGATGCGTATTATGGAAGCGCATATTTTGCAAATTGGCTTCATGGACCGCCTGCAGGATTTCGTCACCCAGATTGCAATTTTCGACAATCTGGACAGCTATGTATACATCGTAAATCCGGATACATATGAGTTGAGTTTCATCAATAAGAAAGTGTTGATGAGTTCGCCGGACGTAAAGATTGGGGACATATGTTATAAGGCGCTTCAGAGCAGGGAATCGCCTTGTGAGAAGTGCATCTTAAAGCATTTGGATAAAAATGACCCTCATTGCAGATTTACGGAAGAGCTTTTCAACTATTCTATCAGATGTTGGACACGGTGCAGCGCAAGCTGGCTGGAGTGCAGGGAAGAAAACGGCCTCGCGCTGATGAACAGTATCGATATTTCAGAATATTTTATCGGTTAGTGTTTTTTACTTTGGCCATCCTTGACATGATGGCGGGAAAGACATGTGCAGCGGTGGTGTTTTTCTGGTAACTTTTTTGTAAAATCAGCATATAAATTCATAGAAATGACTGGATTTTTTGTCTGTAATATGCGAAAATAAGGCTAGCGGTTATGACAGGCTTTTCAGGGCTTGTTATGAAATAATTTATACATAATCGAAAGGAGTTATCACATGATTTATTCAAAAGAAGTTGAAGAAATGTGTACAGTGGCACAGGGCGTTCACCATGGCTGTGCTCCTATCCCAGAAGAGGCAAAATGGGTTCAGGCGAAAGAAGTAAAGGATATTTCCGGTTTGACACACGGTGTAGGCTGGTGTGCTCCTCAGCAGGGTGCATGTAAACTGACACTGAATGTGAAAGAGGGCATCATCCAGGAAGCTCTTGTTGAGACGATTGGATGTTCCGGTATGACACACTCCGCTGCTATGGCATCTGAGATTCTTCCGGGATTGACTGTTATGGAAGCATTGAATACTGACCTTGTATGTGATGCAATCAATACAGCTATGAGAGAATTGTTCTTACAGATTGTATACGGACGTACACAGTCTGCATTCTCCGAGGAAGGGCTTCCGGTAGGCGCAGGGCTTGAAGATTTGGGCAAGGGCCTGAGAAGTCAGGTTGGTACGATGTACGGAACGCTCAAGAAAGGGCCCCGTTACCTTGAGATGGCAGAAGGTTATGTGACAGGCATTGCATTGGATGCTAACGATGAGATTATCGGTTACAAGTTTGTAAGCCTTGGCAAGATGACAGACTTCATCAAGAAAGGCGACGACCCGAATACAGCTTACGAGAAAGCATGCGGCCAGTACGGGCGTGTTGACGATGCTGTTAAGATTATCGATCCCAGATGCGAATAGAAGGATAGAGGGCTTAAGTCGTATATGGGATTTTGAGTATGCCTGTGGCAAACCCGTTATGTTTCGATGTTTGCCGGGACTTTCTAACACAAACAGGAGGATTAAGATAAGATGGCTTTATTTGAATCATATGAAAGAAGAATTGATAAAATCAATTCCGTTTTAAACAGTTATGGCATTTCTTCAATCGAAGAAGCTGAGAAAATTACAAAAGATGCCGGCTTAGACGTTTCTGGGCAGGTTAAGAAAATCCAGCCGATTTGTTTTGAGAACGCTTGTTGGGCATATACGGTTGGCGCGGCGATTGCAATCAAGAAAGGCTGCAAGAAGGCAGCGGATGCAGCGGCAGCAATCGGTGAGGGACTTCAGGCATTCTGTATTCCCGGTTCCGTTGCCGACACACGTAAGGTAGGACTTGGACATGGTAACCTGGGCAAGATGTTACTGGAAGAGGAGACAGACTGTTTTGCATTCCTGGCTGGCCATGAGTCTTTTGCAGCGGCGGAGGGCGCAATCGGTATCGCTGAGAAGGCTAACAAAGTTCGTCAGAAACCGCTCCGTGTTATCCTGAATGGCCTTGGAAAAGATGCTGCGAAGATTATTTCCAGAATCAATGGATTTACCTTTGTTGAGACAGAGTATGACCCTTACACAAATGAAGTAAAGGAAATCGAGAGAATTCCTTATTCCGAAGGTCTTCGTTCCAAAGTAAACTGCTATGGTGCGAATTCCGTTCCGGAAGGTGTTGCAATCATGTGGAAAGAGAATGTAGACGTATCCATCACCGGTAACTCTACGAACCCTACAAGATTCCAGCATCCGGTAGCAGGTACATATAAGAAAGAGAGAATAGAGGCAGGCAAGAAGTATTTCTCAGTTGCATCCGGCGGTGGTACAGGACGTACGCTTCATCCTGATAACATGGCTGCAGGTCCTGCATCTTATGGTTTTACGGATACATTGGGACGTATGCATTCCGATGCTCAGTTCGCAGGTTCTTCTTCTGTTCCTGCCCATGTTGAGATGATGGGTCTGATTGGAATGGGCAATAACCCGATGGTTGGCGCTACGGTAGCTGTGGCGGTTAGCATTGAGGAAGCGGCAAAAGCGGGCAAATTTTGATTGATTTGAGTTAAAGAATGCAAAATAGCATATAAAAGACACATAAAACGCCATGATTCGTATGAATTATGGCGTTTTTACAAACAATATCGGCGCATTTTTGCTAAAAATCAATGGTTGGTGCAATGCAAAGGCATTGTGTGCTCCTACCATAACGAAAAGGGAAAATTGCCTGAAACCGCACGAGTTCTGGGGTTTTTTTGTTTATGGTGTTTAAGATAATTCGAGATAATTTGAGTTCGTAGCACCTAAGTAGCACCCGTACAGTACCCAACCTTAGCAACCAAAAATTCCAATTGCAAGACAATTTATAGGGAGTTCAGTAGGGGAATATTTCAGACAGAAAATAAAATGATGAAAATTTGAATATAAGTTGTCGAAAAGCATAGTCCGTGTTATAATTTGGCAAAGGAGTAATCGTGTTGCAAGGTGGTAGCCTCCCTAACTTGAACAAGAAGGGAGGTGGTGCAGATGAGTACCTACGAAGTTTTAACATTGTTAATACTGTTCGGAACGTTTCTTGTCGCATTGCTTGCCTACATAGATAGGAACAACAAGCGAAAATAAATAAGCCTACCTTGTCACTTGGCCGGTGAAGGTAGGCTTTACGTCTTCTGGAGGCTAACCACTTTGTGGGCGGTTACTCCTTTTATGCTTAAAATATAACATATTTGTCAGGCGGATTCAAGTCATAAAAGAAAGATAATGCAAGATAATCTCAGATAAATCAAGTTGGTAACCCTCGCGTAGTACCCAAACGGCTTGTAAGCGCCGTAAAATCAAGGATTCCTGTGTCCATTGAGGAAGCGGCTAAGTCCGGGAAGTTCTAATTAAACTCTATTATTTGAAAAAATAACGTATAAAGACATTAAAAACGTCATGATTCTTTTGAATTGTGGCGTTTTTATATATAATATCAGCGCATTTTTGTGGGTTGTCCCATGGAATTGGATGCGTACTTGTGGTAAGATAATGTCATTAAACCATTTTACGATTTCGGACAGGAGGAGAAAAGTATGTATCCCACAAGAGAAGAAGCGGAAAGATTATTGATAGACGCGGGAAAATGTAATCCGGGACCGTGGGAAGACCATAGCCGTGTGGCGGCCCGGTGCGCGGAGAAAATTGCACAGTCATGCGAAGGGATGGACTCTGAGAAGGCATATGTGTTGGGACTATTGCATGATATTGGAAGAAAATTCGGAGTGAGGCATTTAGGGCATGTATATGACGGGTGGCAGTATATGCTTAGGCTCGGATATGATGATGCGGCGAAGATATGTCTGACACATTCTTTCAACGAAGGAAGTTTAGATAACTATATCGGCAAGTTCGATATTACAGAGCAGGAGACCGAGGCAATACGGCAGGCATTAAGTAAGACGGAATTTGATGACTATGATAAACTGATTCAATTATGCGATTCTATGGCGGCGGCAGAAGGCGTAATTCCTATGGAGGAACGTATGAGTGATATCAAGAGAAGATACGGTGCTTATCCGCAGTCCAAATGGGACAAGAATATGGAATTGAAAGTATATTTTGAAGAGAAGTGTGGGCGGGATATCTATAGCGTTGTGCAGTAAAACTAAGGCAGAACGGAAACCGTAGATTGCCATTTCCTAAAAGGGTAAAAAAGCAAAGTTCGGACGCAAATTTGTGCTTGCGCCCAAATTCGCAGGTTGAGCAAGAATGGGGGATTAGTATGATAACAATACGCGAGAAATGCCTTTCGTTATTAAAGAAAATCATACAGGCATGTTCTGCGTACCGGGTGACGGTAACCGCCATAGAATTGTTTACAGCGTATGCGATAATAGGGCTGATGATAGGAGAGTCATATGAATCAAATACTATGCTTAAGTCTCCGGTAACAGAATTTCTTTTTTATGATTGGGGGATTGCTGCCTTTTTCCCTCTTTTTATTGTGGCGCAGATGTTCATAGAAAGTCTGATTCCATATGGAAAACAAGACCGGAAAACGGTGTGTTCGAGAGTGCTCGGACTTCTTTTGAATATTTTAATAGCTTGCGTTATGGTATATGGAATCAGAGCGGAGGCGTCCATATCTGTATTTGGTATACCAGGAGATGCCTTTGGTGAATGGTGCAGACATTTCATAACGGGATATATTTTATTTTTGCTATTGATGGCCGTATATGTCTGCCACAGAAAAAGCGGGTTGGATTTTATAGAATATGCGCTGCATGTGGTTGTGAATTTGGCCGTTGCGACAGCGGTTTATTTCGTATTGCTTATCGGTATAAATTCTGTGATACTGATTGTAAATCTGCTGTTTTTTGACGGATATTCTTCTCTGGGCGGTTATGGAGCGATTCTGGTGACAGGAATATATTATGCGCCGGCATGTATTATGGCGCTGAATAACCTGGACAATGATATTTCGGATTTTACAGGTATATCGCTGGTGAAGTATGTACTCACCGGATTGACGGTGATTGCCTTGGCAGTGGTATATGTGTATCTGCTTAAAATCCTGGTCATGTGGGAGCTGCCGTCCAATGAAATATTCGGGATTGTTTCGGGATTGTTCTGGTTTGGGATGCCTATATGGGTAGTCGCCTACTATTACCAAGATGAAACAAAGTACATGCATTTTTTGCAAAAAGTGCCGTATGGCCTGCTGCCGCTTATCCCTGTGCAGGCATATGCCATGGGAGTCAGAGTCTGGCATAACGGATTGACGCCTAGCCGCTACATGGGCATATTTATGATTGTGTTTGAGATTGTAGCGCTTTTTGCGTGGCGTTTCTGGAAAAAGAAATTAGAACGAGTGTTATTGATTCTTGCAATTGGAATAACTATCGTTATAATTGTGCCGGGGATTAATATGTACAGCATGTCTTTCCGATGGCAGAAAGCATTTCTGGAATCTTATTACAATCAAGTGGTTTCACATGGAGAGCTTACGCAGGAGGAATATACGCGTTTGGAGGGAGCGTATCAGTATTTGAAACGTCTCCCAGGTACGGAGCAACTTATAGTAACATATGATATTTATGATGATGAATTTGTCAGGGCGCTAGCGTCAACGGGAGTGGAGGGGAAGAATCTGACACAGACGAAGCGCCATACGATACATTGTTGCCAACTAGTCGGCAGTCTTGAGACGGACGGCTATACCAGCCTGGATATGCTCAACCAGGATGAGAAATATGATGTTTCAGGGGAGGACACGCTTTCCGTGGACTTTGCAGCTTTTCGGTTTTATAGGAGAGGGAGCGGGGAGAAGGATATGGTTACAGTGGATATCAGTGATTTTGCCAATCGGTGCATTGCCTACGAGAAGGAGCATCCGGATGCAGGAAAAGAAGAACTTAGTGATGTCATGCGTCCCTATATCCGGGTCGAGATTGATAAAGATACGGTCTTTTATATGAACCATTTTGAAATCAGATATACGGATGGAATGAAGGAAGGAAAAGACTATTTTAAATTGTCACTAGTAAATATATCCGGTGTTATGTTAAGTAAATAGCATATGATATTAAATAGCGGATTTTATTTTATTACTATTTTATCGTTGGCTATGGATGATAAGCGACAGAATGCGGAGCAAGATATTATGGACACTTTATTCCTGTGAGCAACGAGCCAAGTAGATGTGCTTGTACGGATATTTGGAGATTGTCGCGAGGGTCACGAACCCCGCTGCTCTGCAAGTTTGATGCCTGATTAAGCAAAGCTTCATCATTGCTTTGCAGCAAAGTTGTTGATTGGATAGCTGTCGAAAGGGCTGCCTCGAATGGAGATTTACAAGCTAAGGTGTTTTTGGTAAAATAGTTTACATTGAGGAGTATGATTTGTAAGATTAAGGATGATAAAGGAGATTGATTATGCGTGAGACAATAACCGTTCAAAAAGAAGAACCGCAATATTCTGTAGCATCAAATGTAGCTTTTGCCCAGGTGGACGCCTGGTTCGGGCATACAAGAAAAGACTTGAAGATGGATATTATCTATCCGGAAGATAAGGAGAGAGTATATCCTTGTATTGTGTGGATTTGCGGTGGTGCATGGCTTATGATGGATAAGGCGGCGCATTTGGCCTATCTGACGGAACTGGCAAGGAGTGGCTTTGTGGTGGCAAGTGCAGAGTACCGCACGAGCAACGAGGCGGTTTATCCGTCCCAACTTGAAGATATCAAAGCGGCGGTACGTTATCTGCGTGCCCATAGCGACAGATACAATATTGATACGGAGCGTTTTGGCGTGATGGGAGAATCGGCGGGAGGTTACCTGACGGCGATGGCTGCGCTTGTCAATGACCCTGCCTATGACGTAGGGGAGTATTTGGAGTATTCCAGTAAGGTACAGGCGGCATGTCCATGGTATCCGCCGACAGATGTTTCTTGTTTCCCTTATGAGTCGCCTGTGGATTCGGCTTCATCTCCGGAATCGCTTTTGCTTGGAAGAAATGTTATGTTATATAAGGAAGATGCGCTTAAGATATGCCCGGTTACCTATGTAACGAAAGACGCGCCGCCTTTTATGATTATCCATGGCACGCAGGATAATACGGTGCCTTTTAAGCAGGGTGAGATGCTGCATGACAGACTGGAAGAGACAGGATGTGATGTAAAGCTGATTGCGATTGAAGGAGCTGACCATGCAGACTTACAGTTTTTTCAGAAGGAGATATGGCAGCGTATCAATATGTTTTTCCATGAAAAATTGGGATATGCGAAGTAATGGACGGATACATATGCTGAGGCTAAGACAATGATACGATACAGTAGCAATGACATGGCGAAATTAGGCTGCAATGAATGCGACGGATGCAGTGCGTGCTGCCGGGGAATGGGACAGTCAATCCTGTTAGACCCATACGATATTTATCGGATACAGGGCGCGACGGGGTTAGGGTTTGCGCAGCTTATGCAAAAGCAGGCGGAACTGCATGTGGAAGACGGCCTGATTTTACCTTCCTTAAAAATGCAGGAAGATACGGATGCCTGTGGCTTCCTGAACCAGGAAGGCAGGTGCAATATCCATGCATATCGTCCTGGCTTGTGCAGGCTTTTTCCTCTTGGAAGACAGTATGAAGACAACAGATTGTGGTATTTTCTGTTGGAAGATGCTTGCCGGGTGCAGAACCGGACGAAAGTAAAGATTAAGAAATGGTTAGGTGTACAACCGCTTGCAGACTATGAGAGATTTCTTATTTCGTGGCATGACTTGCGCAAGAGCCTTCAGGAACAGATTGCGCAGCGACAGTCGGATTCTTACGCACAGGAGATAAATGTGAGGATGCTTCGTATATTTTATCAGAATCCTTACGATACTATGGCGGATTTCTATGAGCAGTTTGAAAGGCGAATGGCTCAGATGGCAAGATGATGGTTATAAATGGATATAATGGTTATGCTAAATAGGAATAAGTAAGTTTTATGGCATAGATATAATATATTGTACAGAAAGGCATAAAGGGATAATGATGAAAACGAGAAAAACAATAGGTTATATTTGTATAGTATTGGTAGTGACATTTCTTTGCACCGCTTGTGGCAAGAAGGAAGAGGCGGGGGATAATCTGGAGGGTAGCCTGACAGACATTATGGCCGGGCTTTATGAGAAGGCTGATTTGTCAGAGGATTTCAGGGCAGGGATGGACAGCTTCGAGACATATGAGATGACGGCCGAACTGAATGCATCCATTCTTGGCACAGAAGACATTGCATATACGGAAGGCGTGGCTTCTATACCGATGATTTCTCCAAATGCTTACCAGTGTGTACTGCTCAGGGTGGAGGAAGACCAGGTGGACACGGTGAAGCAACAGCTTAAGGACAATGCCGATTTGAATAAATGGGTTTGTGTCAGCGCGGAGACGATGCTTATCGAGAGCAGAGGAAATGTGATTTTCTTTATTATGGGGGATAATGACACGGTCTATGCAATGAACAGCGCCTTCCAGGAGTATTGATGGAAGATTCACGAAAAATATAAAAATATTTTTGAATCTTTGAAAGGATTCTTCCATGTCGAACGTATTACTTATGAAACGGTAAATAGAGACGAAGAAATACGGAGGCGGAGACATGAAAAGGAAACTGGCAAAGGTTATTGCGACAATGGCAATCGCGGGTGTTGTTTTGGTGAACACGGATGTTGTGGCGGAGGCGCATCATTCGGGTTCGTCGCATACATCTGGGCAGATTGGATATTGTTACGAGGATGGAAGCTGCGACGTTGACGGCGTGTGCCAGAACGGGACTTCCTGCGACGGGTCAGTGCATCATGCACAGACATACAGCAGAGGCGGTTCAGGCCATCACAGGTCAGGCCATCACCACTAAAGAAGGTATCTAATCAGAAACCTCGCAGTTTACTGCGGGGTTTTTGGCGTGTACAGAGATAAAAGGGGAGGGGAACCTTTGAGAAGCGCAGAAGATATAAACCGTGTCATGGAGGCCTATGCGGATATGGTGCGGAGGATATGTTTCGTACATTTAAAAAACAGGCATGACACGGAGGATGTATTTCAGGACGTATATATGAAATATATGCTTCATGAAGAGTCTTTCGAGAACAGTGAACATGAAAAAGCGTGGTTTGCAAGAGTCACAATCAATGCATGTACTGACTGGCTGAGGTATTTTTCGCGCAGAAGCTGGGTACCGCTCGACGTCATTGACGAGGAGAGGGGCATGTTGGATGACGGTTTTGCCGAAGTACTTGAAGCGGTCTTAGGGCTTCCCGAAAAGTATCGGAATGCAATTTATCTTCATTACTATGAGGGATATTCGGCGGCAGAGATAGGGGGTATATTGGGGAAGAAGGAAAATACAATCTATACATGGCTTGCCCGGGCAAAGAGTATGCTGAGGGAAAGATTAGGGGGTGAATGGGAATGAATGTGATTCGTGAAAGCATGGAAAACATACAGGCGTCGGAAGAAATGAAGCAGTCTACGTTGCTGTACTTGGAGGAGCGGAGGAAGAAAAGACATGATTTCAGGACGTATTCGGTTCCCGGATATGTTTTGGCGGCGGTCTGTCTATTCCTGATATTGACAGTGAGTGGATTTTCTGTTTACCGCAAGCCGGTTTCCTATATCAGTATAGATGTGAATCCATCCATAGAACTTAGTATTAACCGTTTCGGGAAGGTGGTGTCCGCGGACGCTTATAATGCGGACGGTCAGGAGATACTTAGCCATGTATCATTAGAAAATATTTCTTATATAAAGGCTATCGACAGGTTATTGGAAGATGAAGATTACAGTCATTTTCTGGCGGAGGATTCATTGGTGGTCATTACCATTGTCTCCGAAGACTCTGATACAATCAGGGAGACAATCGATGCGGATGAAGCCCTGCGCATATATGGAACGAAGACTTATACCAGTGACAGGACATGCATGGAAGAAGCACATCAGCATGAGATGTCGTTTGGCAAATACAGGGCTTATCAGGAGCTGTCCCAGTATGATGTCAATATCACGGTGGAGGACTGCCATGGCATGACGATGGGGGAAATCCATAACCGGATTGCAAGCTGCCAGAACCACGATGGGTCAGGCGGGGGAAAAGGGTATTCTGGAGGAAAACAGAACCATCATGGGAAGCATCATAGCGGAGGGGAATGAAAGGTGTCTGTTTTTCGTTGACTTTTTAATATACTTCAATGTTCTTCATAAAAACGTTGTCCCTGGCTGATGTAATTTGCACGATAAATTTCTTTATTTTGCCCTGGATATTGGGAATTAGGGGATGCTGCTCGGTGAAGGGATTGACCAACTGACAGATTTTCCGGTTCCCGATTGTGGTTCCCTGGTAAAAAGGATACTGATTCCCGTCTTCCGCCTCGCCCAGAATCTGGAAGCTTTCCACTCTCTGTCCTTTGGAGATATCTTCCCGCAGTTCCACATAACGTATATCCTGATGTTCAGATTCCAGGCGGATTATGTATCTGGGTTGGGTAGGAGAGCAGGAAGGCTCTTGTGCCATTTGTGACGGAAGCGGGTTCCCCAGTTCCTTTTCAATCAGCTGTCCAAGTTCATACAGACGCTGTACGTCTCTTTCATCGATTCTGCCATTCCGGTCAGGGGGCAGGTTCAGATTCAGACAGCAGTTACCGCCCACCGAGTCCAGGTAGGTACGAAACAGCCTTTCTAAGCTGTGTGGGTTTTCCTTCTCATGCCAGAACCAGCCTGGCCGTATGGACATATCGATTTCTGCAGGCGTAAAGGTAAGCCCTTTGGAATATAGGATATTGTCCAAGGAACCGAGATTTTCACAGGTGTTATATAGAAAAGACAGAGTTCCTTCCTCCGCCATTGGGCCGGCCTCGGTCTGTATCTTGCTGTAGCGGCACAGCTCTCCGGGGACTACCGCCCATTCTGCGTGCCTGGCTTTTCCTGCTTCATTGCCGCACCATCTTACATCCGGGCCATAGTCGTTGAAGATAACAGCTCCCGGCTGATATTTCCGGACTAATTCAATATAGCGGGGAAAGTCATAGACTTGTTTCTTCCCGCCTGGCCCCTCGCCGCAGGCATTATCGAACCAGACGCAGAAAATATCTCCGTATTGCGTCAGCAGCTCTGTCAATTGATTGCAGAAATAGTCGTTATATGCTTCCGTGCCGTACAGGCTACTATTGCGGTCCCAGGGGGACAGATAGAAGCCGAATCCTATGCCGCCTTTCTTGCAGGCTTCCGCAGCTTCCCGCACGATATCACGTTTTACAGAGGCATTTTTGACGCTGTGTTCCGTGTATTTGGAGGGCCATAGACAGAACCCGTCATGATGTTTCGCTGTCAGTATCATCCCTTTCATTCCCGCAGACTTGATTGCAGATACCCACTGTTCGCAGTCCAGTTGATGCGGGGCGAATAATTCTTCCGGTTCGTCGCCGTTTCCCCATTCACGGTCTGTATAGGTGTTTACCCCGAAGTGGATGAATGCATAGAATGCCTTGTCAAACCAGGCTAACTGTCTGGCGGAGGGCTTTACTGTGGCAGCCTGTATCATAAATTGCCGGATATTGTTGTTTTTCATTTTTTCTTTTTCCTTTCGGTATAATTCACATAGGTATTTGGATAAGAGTCAAGACGTTTTTATTATTGCTTTTAATATAACGTATTTGGGATGGGGTTTCAACCGGATTGTCGGTTTGGAACATAACATCCTTTTTGATTATTTTCTGATAGGAGTATAAAGTATGAGGAAAACTATAGGGTAGATTGGCAAACTGTGGAGTAAGCTTTTCTAATTTAGCCAGGAGGGAGAAAATATGGTCAATATATACGGATACATTCGTGTCAGCAGCCGGGAGCAGAATGAGAACAGGCAGCTTCTGTATGATACGAATATCCATATAGAGAACGATTTTACGTTGTGGTTCCTAAACCAGTTGGGGTTTGAGTGGGAGGAAACAGATTTTGCGCATTTTCAGGGATATGTGGAATATTTCCGTAAATTAGGATTTTTGAAAGTATAGGCCGGCGGCTGACAGGAAATTTAATATCAATTTTGTTGTAAACACGCGTATTTTTTTGTATAATTAAGACATAGATAGAATCAAGCCATGGTCTGTATTATATGTTTTGCCTGGGGATATTGGATTGGAAGCCCAAAGACCAATAAAGATGCATTGCAATAAGCGAGGTGGTAAGATGGCGCAGAGTATGCCGAAGCGCAAGATAAAAGACAGTGTATTCACGGATTTATTCAAGGATAAAAAATATCTGCTTCAACTATATAAAGCATTGCACCCTGAGGATATAGATGTGACGGAGGATGAGATTGCGGATGTCACCATCAAGCTTTTGGTGGGGAGAAGGCAGCCATTGATGCGGAAGTGAAAGTCCTGTATCAGGAGGATGGAAAGGACATAATCGGACAGTATATCATTTTCTCCAAGGTGTATAATGGGCAGAGAAAGCTATATGGGAATACGAAAGAGGCAGTGACGGAGACAATCCGCATGTGCAAGGACAGGAATGTTTTGAAGGAGTATCTTGAAAACAGGGAGAAGGAGGTTGTGGATATTATGATGACATTATTTGACGATGAGCAGATTCTGAAAGCATATACAGAAGACATTAAGGCGAATACCGCACGGGAAACTGCAGAAAAAATGATAAAAATAGGAAAACTAACACTTGACGAAATTTCGCTTTGTGTTCCGGCGTTATCGCTTGATGAATTAAAGGAAATCGAGGCCGAGGTGATGCAGCTTGCATAATCAATAGGGCAATTTAATACAAAAGCATACATTTTTTGCGAAGTCCAGGATTACCTTATGCAAGGCGTTTGAGGGAAGCGATGCGGGTGACATCGTTGACTGAAAAAGCGCAGCGGAAAGCAATTCTGGCACGCAAAAAAGTGTAGTTAATTGGTAAATGGCATTATTAGCCTAATACGCCTTAACCTCTTTCCACAATTCATTATAAACCGCATCCCCTTCCTCGCCCAGATAGGAAAAGGTCTCTAAGTTGTCATACTGGGACAGGTCGGGAAAGGCGATGGGAGAGTTGCGGATTTCTTCGTCTTCAATCAGTTCCCTCGCCGCGTCGTTGGGGGTAGAGTAAGTGATGTACTCGAAATTTTTCAGGGCGATATCGCCGCGGCACATAAAATCTATGAATTTCTCGGCATTTTCTTTGTTGGGTGCGTCTTTTAAGATAACCCATGCGTCAATCCAGACATTGGTGCCTTCTTCGGGAATCACATACTCCAGGTCAGGATTTTCCTGCTGTGTATAGATTGCTTCGCCGGAGTAGATGACGCCGATTGCCGCCTCGGAGCCAATCATTTTATCCCGCACCTGGTCTACCACATAGGCCTGGACAAGGGGTTTTTGTTCAATCAAGGCATTCTTGGCGGTTTCCAGTTCAGACGGCTCCAGGGTATTCATGGAGAAGCCATTTAATTTCTCCGCCACCATGAAAGCGTCCCGGACGGAATCCTGCATTAAAATATTGTCGGCATATTTCTCGTCCCAAAGCTGGGCCCATCTTGTGACAGGCTCATCCACCATGGTCTTGTTGTAGAGGATGCCTACCGTTCCCCAACAGTAGGGGACAGAATATTTGTTCTCAGGGTCGAATCCTTTCGCCTGTTCATAGTACTGTGCGCCGATGTTTGCCTTGGCGTTGGGGAGGCGGTCGAAGTCTAGTTCCGCAAGCATATCGTTTTTAATCATCCGGCTAATCATATAGTCGGACGGGCATACCACATCGTAGGAGACGGCGCCGGCCTCTATCTTCGGATACATGCTTTCATTTGTCTCAAATTCATCATAGATGACTTTAATCCCTGTCTCTTCTTCAAACAGTTCAAGTGTTTCGGGGTCTATATATTCCCCCCAGTTGTACACGATGACTTGTCCGTTCACACCGTTTTCCGGTGAAGTACAGCCTGTGGAGGCCAGTGACAGGAATGTGGATGCACCGCACACCCACAGGAAATTTGCTATGTTGTGAATTAGAATCCCCTGCTGTTTGCGCAGGAATGTTTTCATGTGGATTTTCATAGTGTATTTCTGTTTCCTTCCCAAAATGAAATGGCGTTTATTTTTGCTCTTTTTTCTCCGGCGACAGGTTGACAAGAAGCAGAAGCGCAAGCACCGTCACGAAAATGATTGTGGACAAGGCGTACATCTCCGGCTTAATTCCTTTTTTTACTTCGGTATAGATTTTCGTGGACAGTGTGTCCACACCGATGCCTTTTGTAAAGTGTGTGATGATAAAATCGTCCAGCGACATCGTAAACGCCATGAGGAAACCGGACAGTATCCCGGGCGTCAAATCGGGTAATACCACCTTGAAAAAGGCGGTCGTATGGGACGCCCCCAAGTCAAGCGCCGCCTCATAGGTGCTTGGGTTTAACTGTTTCATGCGGGGCATAACGCTTAAGATGACATAGGGGATGTTGAAAGTAATATGTGACAAAAGGATTGTCCCGATTCCGAACTTGATTCCCAGGCTGATATAGAGAAGCATCAGGGATATGCCGGTCACGATTTCCGCGTTCAGCATAGGAATGTTTGTAATCCCCATCATAATGGATTTCGTCCTGCGTTTCATGCCTGTCATGGCGATACACGCCACGGTTCCGATGAGAGTGGCAGCCAGTGCGGAGAGCAGCGCAATCAGCATCGTATTGAATAATGCCGACAGTATTTCTTCATTTTCGAATAGGGCGGCATACCATTTAAAGGTGAATCCTCCCCACTTAGTCCTTGCCTTGCTGGCATTGAAGGACAGCACCATAAGCGTCCCTATGGGGGCATAGAGGAAGAAAATAATCAAGCCGATATATATTTTTTTCAATGCGTTTGTCATAGCATAGAACCCTCCCCGTCCTTATCGAAGACAGCGGACAGAATCATATTAAACAGGATAAAGACCATCAGCACGATGGACAGTCCGCTTCCCAAGTGCCAGTTGGATGCTCTCGTAAATTCCTGTTCGATGACGTCGCCGATTAACAGAAGCTTGCTGCCGCCAAGAAGCGCGCTGATGACGAAGGTGGTGAGGGCGGGCACGAATACCATCGTAATGCCGCTGATAATGCCTGGCACGGAGAGGGGCAGGGTGATGCGGATAAACGTATATACCGCGCCTGCGCCCAGGTCGCGGGCGGCATTGATAACATTTTCGTCAATCTTCGAGAGTGCATTATACAATGGCAGCACCATAAAGGGCAGGAAATTATATACCATACCAAGCACAATGGCGGCGGGCGTATTGATGATTTTGATATTTGGTATTCCCAAGAAGGTAAGCACATTGTTGATGACGCCGTTTTTCTCCAGTAAGGTCTGCCAGGCCAGTGTGCGCAGCAGGAAATTCATCCACATGGGCAGGATAAAGACCAGAATAATAAACTGGTGTTTATTCCCTTTTTTATTTGCCAGAATCATCGCCAAGGGATAGGCGAGAAGGAAACATACCAGGGTACATGCCAGGGAAAGCAGAATGGAAAGGCGCAGCGCCTTGGCGTGCCCCACGGTTGTAATCGCGACGATATTGTCCAGGGTAAATGCGCCTGTCTTGTCGGTCAGGCCGTAGTAGAAAATCATGCATAAGGGTATAATGATAAAAACGGCGGACCACAGCGCATAGGGCGCAGAAAGCCATTTCTTCTTATTATTAGATGTCAATTGCCACAGCCTCCTCGTCTTCGGATTCCGGTTTGTTCATGATTTGGATGTTAAAAGGGTCAACACGGATACCGACTTCTTCGCCTACAGGATGCAGGACAGTGGAGTGGACGAGCCACTCGAATCCTCCCGCCATAACCTCCATTTCGTAGTGTACGCCCTTAAAAATCAGATGGGACACAACGCCTTGCAGCGTGCCTTCTGACGGCGCTACGAGTTCCACATCCTCCGGGCGGATAACTACGTCCACAGGCCTGTTGCGCCCGAACCCTGTATCCACGCAGGGGAAACGGAATCCCAGGATGCTTACCAGTTTGTCTTCCACCATGGTTGCGGGAATAATGTTGCTGTCGCCGATAAAATCCGCCACGAAGGCATTCTCAGGTTCATTGTATATGGATTCCGGGGAGCCAATCTGTTGGATATATCCCTGGTTCATGACCACGATGGTGTCGGACATGGTCAGGGCCTCTTCCTGGTCGTGGGTCACGTAGACGAAAGTGATGCCCAGTTCGTTTTTCATGCGGATAAGCTCGTACTGCATTTCCTGGCGAAGCTTCAAATCCAGTGCGCCAAGGGGTTCGTCCAACAGGAGCACCTTGGGTTCATTGACGATGGCCCGGGCGATGGCGATACGCTGCTGCTGCCCGCCGCTTAAGGAATCCGGCATACGGTTGCCGTAACCTTCCAGGTTTACCAGTTTCAGGGCATATTTTATCTTATCCTGTATGTAAGCCTTGGACTTTTTCTTGATTTTGAGTCCGAAGGCGATATTCTCCGCGATGGTCATATGGGTAAAAAGGGCGTATTTCTGGAACACCGTGTTAAGAGGCCTTAAGTTCGGCGGGACATGAGTGATGTCTTTCCCGTCGAAGATGACTTGTCCGGCGTCCGGGACGGCGAAACCGCCTAGAATACGCAAAGTAGTGGTCTTGCCGCAGCCGCTTGGGCCAAGCAGCGTCACAAATTCATTTTCATGTATTTTTAGATTTAGTTCGTCCAATACCATCTGCCCGTCAAAGGATTTGGAAAGGTTGTTTAAATGAATCAATTCTTTTGGCATGGTAGATTCCTCCGGAAGTTTAAAAATTAGGCGGGGTGCTGACCCACAGGAAAACGGCCCCGGTTTTGCCGGATGCCTTAATGTAGTGCTCCGAGTTTGGGGTATAGTAGAAAGCCTCCCCCTTTTTCGCCTTGATGCTGCGCTTGCCGACGACGACTATAATGGAGCCGGACAGCACATAGCCGAATTCTTCTCCTTCGTGGGGCTGGTCGGGATAGGTGGAGCCGTCAGGCTCTAAAGTGACGCGGATGGGCTCCATCATGTTTTTTTGGGCATTGGGGATAATCCATTCCACTTTGTTGCCCAGTTCTGTATCTATTTTTTCAAAAAAGTCTTCTTTGCCGAAAACGATTTGTTCGTCGTCCGCGTCATCGAAGAAGTCTTTCAGGCTTGTGCCAAGGCACTGAAGTATATCCATCAAGGTGGCAATGGAAGGGGAGGTGAGGTCGTTTTCCAATTGGCTGATAAATCCCTTGGACAGTTCGCAGCGGTCCGCCAGTTCTTCCTGTGTCAGTCCCTTTAAGTTGCGCAGTTCTTTTATTTTATTGCCGATTTCTATTCGGGCCGAATTGTTTTCCATAATTGTATGTACGCTTTCTGTCGTTGTTTTTATATAATAGGAAATTCCTCCGTTTATTCGAGTCCGCGAAGCGGAACTCGCAAACGAGCTATGCTCGTTTTTTTTATATATTTGTATCAGTTATAATAAACATAAAGTTTACTAAAACTAAACAGACGTTGAATCCCATTATACAAAAAAGAGATGGCGTGTCAATGGGGTTTTTAAAAATAAAAGCATTTTTTGTGAAAAAGATTAACAAAGCATGGGATTTGTGATAAAATCAAGCTATCTTAAGAATCACAGAGAAACGAGAAAGGCATGGTTGGATTATGGGGAAGGGAAAATACGTGGCATATGTTTCCACTTACACGGTAGGCAATGCGGAGAAATATGGCATTAAAATTTATGACGTGGATATCGAGAATGGCAGGATGACGGAGAAGAATCAGGTGAAGATTACCAATTCTTCCTATCTTTCGATTTCCCACAACGGGAAATTTCTCTATTCAATTACGGATTTTGGAGTGGAGGCATATAAGATTATGCCGGGCGGTGACCTGGAAGTTATCAACTCGGGCAGCATTAACGGTATGAGAGGACATTATTTGTCTACGGATTATGAAGACAAATTCCTGTTTGTGGGCGGATACCACGATGGCAAGATTACGGTGCTTCGTCTGCAGGAGGACGGCGGCATCGGGCAGATTACGGACGAGATATACCATAAGGGACTGGGCAGTATTGCAGAACGGAATTTCAGGCCCCATGTGAACTGCGTGAAGATGACGAGGGATAACCATTACCTGTGCGCCGCGGATTTAGGGCTTGACCATGTCAATGTCTACCGCCTTGACCATGTGAACGGCAAGCTGAAACCGATAGATATGATTCGCAGCGAGCAGGAGTCGGCGCCCCGCCATATGAAGTTTTCCAAGGACGGCAGGATAGCATATATTGTGCATGAACTGAAGAATTACATTGATGTCTATACCTATGAGGAGAGAAACGGGAACCCGGAATTTGAGAAGATTCAGACAATCTCCACATTGAACGACTACCATGCAGGCGGTTCTGCGGCCAGCGCGCTGAATATTTCGGAAGATTTCAAATATCTTGTAAGCTCCAATGCCGGGGATAACAGCGCCATTATATACAGGATTGACCAGAGTACGGGCATGCTCGAGAAGATACTGTGTCTGCCGATAAGCGGTGATTATCCGAAGGATGCGAACCTGTTCCCGGACAACAAGCATTTGGTATCCTTAAACCATGAGTCCAATACGATGACTTTCTTTACGGTAGATTTAGAGAAAGGGCTGCTTGTCATGAACGGCAAGGAGATTAAAGTGAACCAGCCTAACTGCATTATTTTCCACAAAATCGAGGAGTAGACTGGCAATACGAAGTTAAGAGCCCCAAAGGGCGGGGAACGGTGATTAAAATTTGTGAATTTATGCAATATGCCGAATAGAAGAACATCCTCCTGCATATACATTTACAAGTATAAGCAGGAGGATTTTTATATGGATTTTTTGCAGAATAGTACATATGACCTGTATAAAGATATACAGCTGCGCACAGGGGGAGAAATCTATCTGGGTGTAGTCGGGCCGGTCAGAACCGGGAAATCAACTTTCATCAAACGGTTCATGAACCTGCTCGTGCTTCCCTTTATGGAAGACGAGAATGAGAAAGAACGGGCCCAGGACGAGATGCCTCAGAGCGCAGGCGGCAGGACGGTTACGACCACGGAACCTAAATTCATCCCGAAAGAGGCGGCGCATATTAAGCTTGGGACGGATATCGATGTGGATGTGCGGCTGATTGACTGTGTAGGCTATATGGTGGAAGGCGCTTCCGGACATATGGAAGAGGATATGGAGCGGATGGTGAAGACGCCCTGGTCCGTGGAGGAGATACCTTTTACGAAGGCGGCGGAGATAGGAACCAGGAAGGTTATCAAGGACCATTCCACGATAGGGATTGTGGTGACTTGCGACGGTTCCTTCGGCGAACTTGGACGGAACAATTTCTTAGAAGCGGAAGGGCGGACGATTACCGAGCTGCAGAGCCTTGGCAAACCTTTTATCGTGCTGCTAAATTCCGCCAGGCCTTATGCGGAAGAGACGAGAATGCTGGCGGATGAAATCAGTGAGAAATACCAGGTGACCGTGATGCCTGTCAACTGTGAACAGTTGAAGCGGGAAGATATCAACCATATTATGGAGAATATCCTCTATGAATTTCCGTTGACGATGATTGAGTTTTATATGCCGAAATGGGTCGAAATGCTTCCCTACGACCACAAGATGAAACAGGATATTGTGGCGCAGATTAAGCAGCTTATGAACAGTTTAAGCAATATCCGTGACATCACGACGAATCATTTCATGCCGGAGAGCGAATATATCAAGAAGTGTAAACTGGACGGCATCAATATGTCCGACGGCAGCGTGCGGGTGATTCTCGATGTGGATGACGCTTATTACTATGAGATGATAAGCGAGCTGATAGGAGAGTCCATCGGAAGCGAATACCAGATGCTCGCCACATTGAAAGAGATGGCAAAGATGAAGAGGGAGTATGTGAAGGTGCTCCATGCGTTGGAATCCGTGCGCTATAAAGGATATGGCGTGGTGATGCCAGACCGCGACGAGATTATGTTGGAGAAGCCGGAGCTGATACGCCAGGGCAACAAGTTCGGCGTGAAGATTAAGGCGGAGAGTCCCAGTATCCATATGATTAAGGCAAGCATAGAGACGGAGATTTCCCCTATCGTGGGCACGGAGGAACAGGCGCAGGATTTGATTCAGTTTATATCGGATACGGAGACAAGTGAGGAGGGCATCTGGGAGACGAATATCTTTGGGAAGACTGTGGAACAGCTTGTGAATGACGGCATTACGGGTAAGATATCGATGATTAATGAGGAGAGCCAGGTTAAATTACAGGAGACTATGCAGAAGATTGTCAACGACAGCAACGGCGGCATGGTGTGCATTATTATCTGATACACAATGCAGAGAAAGTATGCTACAGATATGGCGCATGCGGCGTGCCGGGCAGAGAAGAAGGTCCACTCCCTGCCCGGCGCTGTGCCACGGAATTAATCGGGTTGCTGCCCGTCATGCGCTTTCCACTGGCATTCTATGATTGCCATATCCGTAAAGACCGCCTTGAAAGAAGAATCCTCGGGGGAGCACGCATAGATGCCAAACCGGATTGTGCCGCCGCCTTTGTTCATATGGCAGACTCGCATCTGGTTAAAAGTTATGCCGTCTTCTGAGCATTCAATGCAGTAATCGTCTTCCCTGCGGCTAAGACGGTACCACATAGACTTCACGGAAGCGTCTATCACCGTCGTTGCCCAGTCAGAGTATCCACCGTTTGTCACCACGCTGCCTAAGTGCTGGTATTTGTCATTTTCATACTCCACAGAAGCTTTTAGCCAATTTTCGCTGTCAAGATACATGACGATACCACATTGGTCGAAGCGGTGATGGCTTTCCGTAAAGTCTGTTTTGACAACAAAGCTGAAATATTGTTCGTCTGTATCCATCTGGAATACAGGCGCATTGTCGTTTTGGAAATGGTAGTAAGTCCGCTGCCACAAATCGGTATGCGGTTTTGATATGATTTCCATCTTGTCTTTGTCAATATGGTATTCTCCGGGTTCTCTTGTCCATTTAAATTGTCTCAGTTCCATCATCTGTCCTCCTGTTTTTGTTTTGCCATATGTATTTCCCCGTCTTTACGGTATCCGAGCTTATTGTATACCGACTGGGCGGTATAGTTATCCGCTCCGGTGAAAAGCTCAAAACCATCTAGCGGATAGTTCCTGATACAATATTGTTCCGCGAAGGAAATCATCTGCCCTGCAACGCCTCTTTTTCTGTAATCGGGTCTGACATATACTTCTGTGATTTCCGGGATATATTCACCGTAACAGAAGGATTTTTTTAACTGGACGCAGACAAATCCTGTGAGGCGTCCATCCATGTCATCCACGACAACAATTTCTTGTCGGTTGGCAAGGAGGGATTCCCTTATCCCCTGAACCGTCATATCGCCGGGACCGTTAAATTCCGTGTTCAGAACCTTCAGTTGCTCTGCATCGCTTACTGTTGCCAGACGTACCATATGCTGCTCCCTAAAGTATTTATAGTTTCTCGGAATCTTTTTGCGTTAGTGTGTTGTTTCATAATTACATATTAATTATAGCATACTGAAATCAGAGGCGGTTTGCAACCGGTTTTGACGAAAGTTATTCTTGAAGAAACAGGGCGGTTATGTTATGGTAAAATAGTGGATTAATATATCAAAAGATGTAATTTGTAATCTGAGACAGGAGCTTTCACAAGCTGCCGGACGCATCGGTCATAATTGCCGAAGCAGGAATAAAGAAACAATAGAAATGAAGATAAAATATATAAAAAATAAATCAACAGAAAGGCGGGAAAACAGATGAACCCAGTATACGAAAAACTTTTAAAATGCTATGAATGTTACAAAGCAAAGATAGACTTTGAGCCGAAGGTGGCGATTGTCCTCGGCTCCGGGTTAGGCAACTTCGCAAAGACAGTGGATGTACGGGCCAGGTTGCCTTACAGTGAGATTGAGGGCTTTCCGGTATCCACCGTGCCGGGACATGCAGGTCAATTTATTTTCGGCTATATCAATGAAGTTCCGGTTGTATTGATGCAGGGACGTGTCCATTATTATGAAGGCTATCCGATTACGGACGTTGTCCTTCCTACCCGTCTGATGAAGATGATGGGAGCGCAGATTTTGTTCTTAACCAACGCTTCCGGCGGAATTAATCCGGATTTCCATGCGGGCAGCCTGATGCTTATCAAGGACCATATTTCCTGTTTCGCGCCGAACCCGTTGATTGGGGCTAATATTGAAGAACTGGGAACCAGATTCCCGGATATGTCCCATGTATATGATGAAGATTTGCAGGAGATAATTAGAGGCACGGCCAAAGATAACGGTATCGAATTGTTCGAGGGTATCTATGCGCAGCTGACCGGACCTTCTTTCGAGTCCCCGGCCGAGATTCAGATGTTACATAAATTGGGAGCCAGCGCGGTAGGTATGAGTACTGTGGTGGAGGCGATTGCGGCCAACCATATGGGGATGAAGATTTGCGGCGTATCCTGTGTCAGCAACCTGGCGGCAGGCATGAACAGCGCGCCTTTGACCCATGAGGAAGTGCAGGAAGCGGCCAATGCCGTAGCGCCTAAGTTCGAGAAATTACTGGCGGAGTCTGTTACGAAATTTATGAAATATTTGTAATTCGGAACATATTTTAACGCCCTAATCAATCTGGGAGATTTATATGGAAGAAAACAACAATCTTACACAAGAGAAAATACAGCAATTGATTGCATTGGCCATGGAGGCAAGGAAGAAAGCGTACACGCCGTATTCCCACTATCAGGTTGGCGCGGCCTTGCTTGCGGAGGATGGTCGGATAATTACGGGCTGCAATATTGAGAATGCGGCGTATGGCCCTTCAAACTGTGCCGAGAGGACTGCTTTCTTCAAGGCCGTCAGCGAGGGAATCAGGGGCTTTATGGCCATTGCCATTGTGGGAAGCCCGGAGGGGGACGCGCTGACACAGTATGCATATCCTTGCGGCGTATGCAGGCAGGTGATGATGGAATTTTGCCCGCCTGAAACATTTCAGGTTATTGTGGCGCGGTCCCTGGAAGAATACCGGGTGATGACGCTGCGGGAACTTTTACCGGAAGGGTTTGGCCCGGAGAATTTACAGTGATTTTTGAAAAGGAATTGAGGAAAGGGAATCAAAACATGAATTATAAATTTTACAATGCCAGAATACTTACCATGGAGACACAGGACATTATCGAAGGCGAACTCTGGGTACAGGACGACAGGATTCTTTATGTGGGGGACGGCAAGAATGTGGATTCCGTTTATGGGAAGCTGAATCTGGGCAGTATTGTATGGGACAGGGAGATTGACTGTGAGGGCAATCTTCTGATGCCGGGCTTTAAAGATGCCCATACCCATTCCGGGATGACTCTTTTACGGTCCTATGCGGACGACCTTCCGCTGCAAGACTGGCTGACGAAGCAGGTTTTTCCGATTGAGGACAAAATGGATGGAGAGATGATTTACCATCTGACGAAACTGGCTGTTTTGGAATATCTGACCAGCGGCATCACGGCAATTTTTGACATGTACCTGACGCCGGAAACTATCGCGAAGGCATGTGTGGATATGGGCATGCGTTGCGTGCAGACCAGCGGCTTAAGCGGGCAGGAGGGATTTGAAAAGTCTCTAAAAGAGATGGAATCATATTATCTGAAATTTAACCATGACGACCCTCTCCTCAGTTTCTGTATCGGATTCCATGCAGAGTATACGGCTTCCAAAGAGCTGATTAAGAGTGTTGCCGAAATGGCGCGCAAATACCAGGCTCCGGTCTTTACCCATCTGGCGGAGACGAAGCTTGAGGTGGAGGGATGCAAAGGGCGTCACGGTATGTCTCCGGTGAAGCTGTTTGACAGTCTGGGTCTCTTTGATTATGGCGGTGGCGGATACCATTGTGTATATCTGGATGATGAAGATATGGAGATTTTCCGCAGGCGGGGGTTAAGCGTGGTGACGAATCCGGGCTCCAACACCAAACTGGCAAGCGGAATCGCGCCGATTTCGGATTTCCTGAAGAAGGGCATCAATGTGGCAATCGGTACGGACGGCCCGGCAAGCAACAACTGTCTTGATATGTTCCGGGAGATGTTTCTGGTGACAGGGCTTGCCAAGCTGCGCGAGCAGGACGCTTCTGCGGTGGACGCATGGGAAGTGCTTAAGATGGCGACGGTCAACGGTTCCAAAGCGATGGGGCTTCCGGATACGGATGTGCTTGCCGAGGGCAAGCTTGCCGACCTGATTATGATAGACCTGCATCAGCCTAATATGCAGCCGATGAATAATATCCCCAAGAATCTGGTTTACAGCGGCAGCAAGCAGAATGTGAAGATGACGATGATTCAGGGGAAAATCCTGTATGAGAATGGGAAGTTTGCAGATTCTTATGATGTGGAGGAAATCTACAGAAAGGCAAATGAGATTATAGGCAGTCTCAGATAGATATGGAATATATCATACTGGCATGTACATTGTTGCTGCTTGTTACTTTTGTGATGTGCAAGGAATATATAAGCAGCAGGAATTTACAGAGAAGGTATCTGGAAAAAGTTTATGCAAGTTACGGCATGCCACCGGAGAGGGATTATGGTGCGGAAGAGATGGAACATATCAGGATGTACTACCGCAAACATCCGGTTCCGCACCAGATTGATGATATCACATGGAATGATTTGAATATGGACAGTATCTTCCAGAGCATGAACACATCCTGTAGCGCGGCGGGAGATGAGTATCTGTATTATATGCTGCGGACGCCTGTTTATGAACAGGAAGCGACGGAGCGTATGGAATCGTTAATCAGTCACTTCATGGAGAACGAGCAGGACAGGCATGGCGTGCAGAGAATACTTTTTAGCCTGGGAAGGATGGGAAGGTATTCTATCTATGAATATCTGGAGAATTTAGATACGTTGGGAGAACGGAGCAGTGTGAAATATCTGCTTGGCGACCTTATGATTTTCGTCTGTATCGCGATGATGTTCGGGTCTCTTCCCATTGGCGTGATATGCCTGCTTGGCGTGGTGTGCTATAATATTGTAGGATATTTCAGGGAGTATAAGGAAATAGAACCCTACGTTACGAGTTTCCGTTACATTAACAGGCTTTTGGCCGGTGCAGAGCAGTTGGGACGCAGCCGGACAGGCGGGATATCTGCGGAGAAAGAGAGGTTGCTTGTCTGCTTTGGCAGCATGAAGGGATTTATAAGGGATACGTATCTGATTGTTTTTACGGAGAGGGGCAATGGCAATCCGTTAGGCGTCCTGGTTGATTACCTGCGCATGGTTTTTTATCTGGATTTGATTCAGTTCAACCAGGCGTTAAAGGCTGTGCGGGGGCATATGTCGGAGATTGACGAGATGATTACGCTGCTCGGCCGGCTTGACGCGGCGGTAGCCGTGGGTTCCTACAGGAACAGCCTGCAAGGAGAATACTGTGTGCCGGCAATACGGTTCGGGCAGGGTGCGGACAGACATATGATGATAGAGCAGGCATACCACCCGTTGCTTACGGAACCCGTGAAAAATTCCATATCGGCGGAAAAAGGAGTGCTCTTGACCGGTTCCAACGCTTCAGGAAAGTCCACCTTCTTACGTGCTGTGGCAGTCAATGCCGTGCTGGCCCAGACCATACACACATGTACTGCGGCGCGCTATGAGGCTCCAGCCTGGCGTATTTATTCTTCCATGTCCTTGAAAGACGACCTGGTAGGCGGACAGAGCTATTATATGGTGGAGATTAAGTCTATCAAGCGGATATTGGATGAAGTGAGGGAAGCGGCGGAAGAAAACGTCCATGTGCTATGCTTCGTGGACGAGGTGCTGCGGGGAACCAATACGGTAGAACGGATTGCGGCGTCGACACAGATTATGAAGATGCTATCCTCGGACAATGCGCTCTGCTTTGCGGCGACGCATGACGTGGAGCTGACGAAACTGCTAAAGGAAGAATATGACAACTACCATTTTGAGGAGCGTATCGAGGGGGATGATATTTTCTTCCCATATAAATTGATGGCGGGACCCGCGACGACGAGAAATGCAATCGCTCTCCTTAAGATGTTGGGATACGATAAGCGGATTATCACGGACGCGGAAGCGATGGCGGAGAGATTCCTGGCAGGCGGCGGATGGCAGCGTTGAAATGGAGTAAAAGGCGGAAGAAAAGAAGAAAGGGTAAAATGCAAGCATTTTCGCTTGAGGCTTGGTGCAAAATATGAAAGTCACAATCTACACGGACGGCGCGGCCCGTGGCAACCCGGAGGGGCCGGGCGGCTACGGCGCGGTGCTGCAATATATCGACACCAGGGGAACGCTGCATGAGAGAGAATTTTCAGCTGGTTACAAGAAGACGACGAACAACCGTATGGAGCTGATGGCGGCGATTGTGGGTCTGGAAGCCCTGACGAAGCCTTGTGAAGTCACGTTAATCTCGGATTCTAAGTATGTGACCGACGCATTCAATAAGCATTGGGTGGACGGGTGGATTCGCAAGAACTGGAAAACGGCAGGGAATACGCCGGTCAAGAACAGAGACCTCTGGGAGAGGCTTCTGCGGGCGAAGGAACCCCATCAGGTGATTTTCCAGTGGGTCAAGGGTCATGACGGGCACCCGGAGAACGAGCGGTGCGACAAACTGGCGACAACGGCCGCCGACGGAACGGACTTACTTGACGATACAGTCTGATTGGTGGTATCATAGGGTGAAAAGAATTTAAGATGTAAAACATAAGGAATCAAATTTTGATAGAAAAGGGGTATAAGGGCAGATGAGCAATTTGATTTTATTTGTAAATGCGTTTTTATCTTATTTATTGATATTTGTACTGATTATCGCATTGGTGATTGTTGCCTGCGTGATTGGCGTGAAGTGGCGCAAGAGTAAGGACGCCAAGGAGGCGGCAAACGGTGCAGGACAGGCGGAGACGATGGGCGGCAATACGGCGGTTTAAAGTTGTTTTTCATTGTGGTATAGAATGGGGAGGGTGTTCGTGGACAGAACACCTTTTCTTCCGTTATAAGTATAAGCATGGAGGTAAGATTGAAAAATAAGTCTGATGACCTTATTTTTCAATCGGCTATTTGTTTCAGAGCGAAAGCAAATAGCTTTTATGGCAGACGCAAATTTGAGATTTGCGTCGCATCTTCGCGACAAGTCGCTCAGAAATGGGGATAATGTGAGAAAATATACGACGGTTCTCTGGGACCTGGACCAGACACTTCTGAATTTTGATATGTCTATGGACTATGCAATCAGGGAGACATTCAAGAAATATAATCTTCCGGTCAGCGATGAGATTGTGGCGCGCTATGATGTCATCAACAGAGGATATTGGAACAGGTTTGAGTTGGGGGAGATTACGAAACAAGAGGTGACGCTTGGCAGGTTCCGGACACTTTTCGGGGAATTGGGTATTACCTATATCGCACCGGAGGAGATGGCGGAGGTATACCAGAAGGAGCTTGGGAATGTCTATTTCTTTATCGACGGGGCGAAGGAACTGGTTACGAGGCTGAAAGCAGAAGGTTTCAGGCAATATGTGGTGACCAACGGCGTCAATACGACCCAGGAAAGTAAAATGAAGAGGTCGGGACTTCATCAGATTATGGACGGCGTATTTGTGTCCGAGCTGATGGGATATCCGAAACCGATGAAGGAATACTTCGACGCCTGTTTCGCGGCGATGCCCGGCATAGACAGGAGAGAATGCATTCTGGTGGGAGATTCCCTGACCAGCGACATGCGGGGCGCGCAGAATGCGGGGATTGCCTCCTGTTGGTTTAATCCGGGCCGCAGGGAGAAAGACATTGATGTGAGGATAGACTATGAGATACACGCCCTCGAAGAACTGCTTCCGATTCTGGCACAGGAGAGTGTGTGATGCCCAAATCTGCGAATCAGAAGTTAAAATTATTATACCTTGTAAAGATACTGACCGAACAGTCTGACGAAGAGCACTGTATGAGCGCCCAGGCATTGATTGACGCACTTTTGACATATGGTGTCAGAGCGGAACGCAAGAGCATTTATGACGATATCGCACAGCTTACGGATTTTGGTTATGACATCATACTGGTCAAGTCGAAGACGGGCGGCGGTTACTATCTGGCAGGCAGGGAGTTTGAACTGGCGGAATTGAAGCTGTTGGTGGAGACGGTGCAGGCTTCCCGGTTTTTGACTGTGAAGAAATCCAGAGAGTTGATAGGGAAGATTGAAAGGCTGGCGTCTAAAGCGGAGGCAGGGCAGCTTCAGCGCCAGGTATATGTGGCGAACCGGATTAAGACTGCCAACGAGAGTATCTATTACATAGTGGACGATATTCACCGCGCCATACAGAACAATGAACAGATATCGTTCCAATATTTAGAGTGGAATCTGGAGCGGGAGCTTGTACCCCGCAAAGACGGCAAAATTTACCGTGTCAGCCCTTGGGCGCTGACATGTAAGGATGAGAACTATTATATGATTGCCCATGACGGGGAGAACAATGCGATTAAGCATTTCCGTGTGGATAAGATGGGACATATCCAAGTCCTTTCCGGCATTGTGCGGGAGGGGGCGGAACTGTTTGAACGGTTCGACATCGCCGCCTATGCGAATAAGACTTTCGGCATGTTCGGCGGCAGGGAGGAAGTGGTCACGCTGGCGTTCGAAAACCGTTTTATCGGTGTCGTGATGGACCGGTTTGGGAGGGAAGTGCCTGTCAGGAAGCGTGATGGGGAACATTTTTCGGTGAGGGTGCAGGTGGCGCTCAGCGGACAGTTCTACGGTTGGCTCACAGGACTTGGCGTGGGGGCGAAAATCATTGGGCCGGACGACGTGGTGGAAGAGTACTGCGACTATCTGCGCCGGACGGCGGCGCAGTATAGAGAAGGACGGCAGGACTGATAGATTTGAGGGAGTAAAGTGTTACTCTGTTTCCGGTGATGCTCTGGAACGGGGTAGAGGACAAGGGAGGAATTTGACATGGAGATACAGTTTGCGGACCGCATGAAAGATTATGAGGCGGGCATTTTCCAGGTATTAAATGAAAAGAAAGACGAGGCGGAGAAAAACGGCAGGAAAATATTCAACCTGTCGGTGGGAACGCCGGACTTTCCGCCGGCGAAGCATGTGGTAGATGCGGTGACGGAGGCGGCGAAGAAGCCTGAGAACTTTAAATATGCATTGGTGGATATACCGGAATTGATTGAGGCCGTACAGAAACGTTATGAGAAGCGATACGGCGTGGGACTTGAGAAAGATGAGATTATGTCTGTCTACGGTTCCCAGGAGGGAATCGCACACATCTGCATGACGCTGTGCAATCCCGGCGACGTGGTTTTGGTGCCTAATCCCGGATATCCGATTTTTGGCATCGGGCCTTCCCTGGCGGGCGCGGAGGTTGTCGCTTACGATTTGACGGAGGAGAACCAGTATCTGCCTGACTTAGAAGGCATGGACGAGGGGCTTCTTGCGCGGGCAAAATGTATGATAGTGTCCTATCCGCTAAATCCGGTGTGTAAGGCGGCGCCGGATGAGTTTTACGAGCGGTTAATCCCCTGGGCGGCGGCCCATGGCATTGTCATTATCCATGACAATGCATATTCGGATATTATCTATGACGGCCGGGTGGGCAAATCAATCCTGCGGATTCCAGGTGCGAAGGAAGTGGCAGTGGAGTTTTATTCTCTGTCGAAATCTTATAATTATACAGGCGCCAGGGTCAGTTTCCTCGTGGGCAACAGGGATATTGTGGCGAATTTCAAGAGACTGCGTTCCCAGATTGATTATGGGACATACCTTCCGGTACAGTATGGCGCGGTGGCGGCATTGACCGGCTCCGACCAGATGGTGAAGGACCAGTGTGCGGAGTACCAGAGACGCCGGGATGCGCTTTGCGGCGGCCTGCGGGAGATTGGATGGCAGATGGAGGACAGCGAGGGAACGATGTTTGCCTGGGCGAAGATTCCGGACGGTTATACGGACGACGTGGAGTTTGTCATGGAACTGGTGGAGAAGACTGGCGTTTTGTGTACGCCGGGGAGCAGTTTCGGGACCCTTGGCAGAGGACATGTGAGGTTCGCGCTGACCGTACCTGTGGAAAAGATAAAAGAGGCAGTGGAGGCGATTGCACTATCTGGCATAATTTGCAAGAAATGTCAATAGGAAATTAGGGAGAAAATTGATAGAAGGCCAACTTTGGGATATGTCACAAAAAGACATATCCCTTTTTGTATGTTTTTCGTGTGAAGAGACATTGACATCAGGTGTTTCTTACTTTATACTAATCCTAGACCACAAAATATAGTAATCATATGTTTTGCGACACTATATTTTGTGCATTTTATTGCATTAAATGTTGCATAATGTGTATAAAAGATGGGGAAAACAGACGGAATGCAGATGGGCATACGGATAATTATTTACGGTATGCTGATTATAAGAAGGCTGCGGAGGTAGAATGAATGAATGGTAATTTTGGGACGGATAACACGGTTGACGAAAGTTTTGAGTTGGAATATAAGCCGGACAGGATTGTCAATGTCATTAAGAAGGACGGCAGTTTAGAGGCTTTTAATGTACAGAAGGTCATTGACGCTGTGGGGAAGAGTGCATACCGTGCGCTGACAAAATTTACTGAGGAAGAGAAGCGGCATATATGCCAGACTGTAATCGATAAAGTCAACGAACTCGGGGAAGAAAAGATTCCGATTCAGATTATGCATAATATCGTGGAGAGCGCCCTTGAGGACGTAAAGCCCATCGTAGCCAAGAGTTACCGGGACTACCGCAATTATAAGCAGGATTTCGTGCGGATGATGGACGATGTCTACAAGAAGAGCCAGTCGATTATGTATATCGGGGACAAGGAGAATGCGAATACGGACAGCGCTCTTGTCTCAACGAAGAGAAGCCTTATTTTTAACCAGTTCAATAAAGAGCTGTACCAGAAATTTTTTATGACGACGGAGGAGATACAGGCATGCCGTGACGGTTATCTGTATGTGCATGATATGTCCGCCAGGCGCGATACGATGAACTGCTGTCTGTTTAATGTGGCGGAAGTGTTGAGCGGCGGTTTCGAGATGGGCAATATCTGGTATAACGAGCCTAAGACGCTGGACGTGGCTTTCGACGTGATTGGCGATATCGTGCTGAGCGCCGCAAGCCAACAGTACGGCGGTTTCACGGTGCCGGAAGTGGACAAGATTTTAGAACCTTATGCGGAGAAATCTTATGCGCGCAATATAGAGAAATATGAGGGCCTGGGTATCGGCAGGGAGACTGCCGAGGCACAGTCTTTGGCGGATGTGCAAAAAGAGTTTGAACAGGGATTTCAGGGATGGGAATATAAATTCAATACCGTTGCAAGCAGCCGCGGCGATTATCCTTTTATCACTGTGACGGCAGGGATTGGAACGGGCAGGTTTGCCAGGATGGCGACCATTATCATGCTGAATGTGCGCCGTAAGGGGCAGGGGAAGAAAGAGTGCAAGAAACCGGTGCTGTTCCCAAAGATTGTCTTTTTGTATGACGAGAATTTACACGGGCCTGGCAAGGAACTGGAGGATGTCTTCGAGGCAGGGGTGGAGTGTTCCGCCAAGACGATGTATCCGGACTGGCTTAGCCTTACCGGCAAGGGATATATTGCGAGCATGTACAAGCAATATGGCAAGGTAATCTCGCCCATGGGGTGCAGGGCGTTCCTTTCCCCGTGGTATGAGCGGGGTGGTATGCATCCGGCGGACGACAAGGATTCACCGATTTTTGTAGGTAGATTTAATATTGGCGTAGTATCCTTGCACTTACCTATGATTTTGGCCAAGTCCAGGCAGGAGAGCCGGGATTTTTATGAAGTGTTAGACTACTATCTGAACTTAATCAGGCAGCTTCATATCAGGACTTACGCGTATTTGGGCGAGATGCGTGCGTCCACCAATCCGCTTGCTTATTGCGAGGGAGGCTTTTTAGGCGGGCATTTACAGCTTCACGATAAGATTAAGCCGATTCTGAAAACAGCGACGGCAAGTTTCGGTATTACCGCCTTCAATGAACTACAGGAACTTTATAACGGCAAATCCCTGGTGGAGGACGGCGCTTTCGCATTGGAAGTGTTAGAGCATATTAACAATAAAATTAACGAATACAAAGAAGAGGACGGGAACCTCTATGCTATTTACGGTACGCCGGCGGAGAATCTGTGCGGTTTGCAGGTGAAGCAGTTTCGGGCGAAATACGGGATTGTGGAAGGCGTGTCCGATAAGGAGTATGTTTCCAATAGTTTCCACTGTCATGTGACAGAGGATATCACGCCCATCGAGAAGCAGGATTTGGAATACCGCTTCTGGGAACTTGCCAACGGCGGCAAGATACAGTATGTGAAATACCCCATCGACTATAATATGGAGGCAATCAAGACATTAATCCGCCGTGCCATGGAGATGGGATTTTATGAAGGAGTCAATCTCTCCCTGGCCTACTGTGACGACTGTGGGCATCAGGAACTTGAAATGGATGTCTGTCCGGTATGCGGCAGCCGCAATCTGACGAAAATCGACCGTATGAACGGGTATCTGGCATACTCACGTGTGCATGGGGATACCAGGTTAAGCGATGCGAAGATGGCGGAAATCGCAGAAAGGAAAAGTATGTAATGAGATATCACAACATAACGAAGGACGACATGCTCAACGGCGATGGCCTGCGGGTAGTGTTATGGGTTGCCGGGTGTACGCATTGCTGTAAAGAATGCCATAACCCGGTTACCTGGGACCCTGACGGCGGGGTTCTGTTCGATGACGCCGCAAGAGAGGAGATTTTCGGCCAGTTGGATAAGCCTTATATCAGCGGGATTACTTTTTCGGGCGGGGACCCGTTACATGCCGCTAACCGTATGGATGTGCGGGGACTGATGGAGGAGGTTAAGAGCCGCTATCCTGACAAGACAGTGTGGCTTTATACGGGGGATAGCTGGGAAGAGATATTTCAGTATTCCATGATGAAATATGTAGATGTTTTAGTTGACGGTGAATTTAAGAATGATTTAAAGAATACAAAGCTGCATTGGCGCGGGAGCAGTAACCAGAGGGTGATTGACGTGCAGGCAAGCTTGAAGCAGCCTGACCCGTCGGCACCGGTATTATATTGTACAGATTGAGACAGGACAGCTATATGTGGTTTTCAGGCGGTGGAGAGCGCCGCCTGAAAACGTGTGAAGCTACGGCATAGATGGTAACCGAATGAGACGGAGAAGAGGAACAGGTGTGGAGACAATCAAGATTAAATATTTCACGGATAAAATAGAAAAGCTAACGTATATTGACGGTAAGTCTGACTGGATTGACTTGCGGGCCGCGGAGGATGTGGACTTAAAGGCGGGAGAATTCAGGTTGATTCCCCTGGGCGTCGCGATGCAGCTTCCGGAAGGATATGAAGCCCATGTGGTTCCGCGCAGCTCCACTTTCAAGAACTTTGGCATTATCCAGACGAACCATCAGGGTGTGATTGACTGTTCTTACAACGGCGACAACGACCAGTGGTTTATGCCGGTATACGCCGTGCGCGATACACAGATTCATGTGAACGACCGGATATGCCAGTTCCGTATCATGGAGAACCAGCCTAAGATAGCTTTCGATGAAGTGGAGTGTCTGGGGAACGCCGACCGTGGCGGACACGGAAGCACCGGGAAGCAATAATTGCGCTGTTACATAAAAGCTTTGTTTCCGGAAAACTTTTTCGCTGTACTAGACGCATAAAAAAACTCCTTTCAAGACATAATATGGAAAATGCCAGTAATGTCTTGGAAGGAGTTTTTGACCGTGCAGAAAAGAGAAGAGAACCAAAACAGCAAAATGACGCCGTCGCTGCAGCAGACGATGTCCTATATGGATGAGCGTATGTCTCCGGACACCAGTTTCGATGTTGTCTACCGTGTCATTGAGGTGGGCGGAAGGCAGGCGTGTATTTATTTTATAGACGGATTCTGCAAAGATGAGTTGATGATGAAAATTTTGCAGTATTTCATCAGTTTAAAGCCGGCGGATATGCCAGAGAATGTCCATGAGATGGCGAAGCGGGCGACTCCCTACGTGGAAGTGGACTTAAAGGATTCCTGGAGCGATATTTTGTACGCTGTCCTGTCCGGGGTATTTGCCCTTTTTATTGATGGCTATGACAGGTGTATCCTGATTGATTCCAGGACTTATCCTGCCAGGGGTGTGGAGGAGCCGGATAAAGATAAGACGCTGCGCGGCTCCAAAGATGGATTTGTGGAGACCATTGTATTCAATACGGCGTTAATCAGGCGTCGTATCAGAAGCACACAACTCCGTATGGAGATGATGAATGCCGGAAAGAGCTCCCGCACGGACATCGTCCTGTGCTATATGGAAAACCGGGTGGACCACGCCTTTTTGGATAAGGTGAAAAAAAGGATTGAGGATATCCAGGTGGACGCCCTGACCATGAACCAGGAGAGTCTGGCGGAATGTCTTTACCGTTGTAAATGGTACAATCCTTTTCCGAAGTTCAAGTTTACGGAACGGCCGGATGTGGCGGCGGCACAGGTGCTTGAGGGGGATATCGTCATTCTTGTGGATAATTCGCCGTCCGCGATGATTGTGCCGACTTCTATATTCGATATTGTGGAGGAGGCGGACGATTACTATTTTCCGCCGATAACGGGGACTTACCTGCGGCTTTCCAGGTTCATTATTTCGATTTTAACCTATATTATGACGCCCACATTCCTGCTTTTGATGATGAATCCCGGATGGGTGCCGGAATCCTTCCGGTTCATTATGCTGCAGGAGCCGCCCAACATTCCGCTGATTGCGCAATTTCTTATATTAGAGTTGGCCATTGACGGATTGAAACTGGCGGCGGTCAATACGCCGAATATGCTCAGCACACCCCTTAGTGTCATGGCGGCTTTGGTGCTTGGCGAGTTTTCCGTCAACAGTGGATGGTTTAACTCCGAGGTCATGCTATATATGGCCTTCGTGGCGATTGCGAACTACACACAGCAGAATTACGAATTGGGATACGCGCTGAAGTTTATGCGGATTATCAATCTGGTGCTGACGGCGATGTTTGGCGTATACGGGTACATTGCGGCAATCGCAATTTTTGTCCTGTCCATTGTCTGCAATAAGACGCTGTCGGACAAGAGTTATATTTATCCGCTTCTGCCTTTTAACCCGAAACAGTTGGCGAAAAGGCTGCTCAGGCTCAGGCTGCCGGAGGCGAAGAAATAAAGAACAACCCCATAAGATAAGAGGTGGCAATTTATAGTAAAATGCCTTATAATATCAACTAGTATGATTCGCTCTATTTACCATAATGTTTTACGAAGATTAAAGTGAATCATACTAGTACAATGCGCCGCCCTTGACAGGATAAGGATACATGCGGCGCAGAAATGAGGGAAATTATGGGATATGAGATACAGGCGAAGGACGGATGGGTGAACCGGGGGAATCTCTACCGTATGAAAGAACTGATGCGGCGGGCGGAGCAGGGCAGCCGTATGACACTGGTATTTCTGGGTGGTTCGATTACCCAGGGCGCCGTGTCCACGCAGTATACGAACTGTTATGCCTATCTGGTCTATGATTGGTTTGTGAGAAGGTTTCCGAAGACTGCTTTTACTTATGTGAATGCAGGTGTGGGAGGGACGACTTCACAGTTCGGTGCGGCGCGGGCACAGGAAGACGTATTGTCCTACAAACCGGATTTCGTCATCATTGAGTTTTCGGTTAACGATGAAAATAACGATTTCTATCAGGAGACATATGAGGGGCTTGTGCGGCGCATATATGGAGACGCCTATGAACCGGCGGTTCTCCTGGTACATAATATGTTCTATGATACAGGAAAGAGCGCGGAGGAGAAGCACCGTGCCGTGGGGGCGCATTATGGGCTTCCAAGCGTAAGTATGAAGACGTCCATCTATCCGCAGATAGAGTCGGGGGCTATCCCGGTTCGCGAAGTGACGCCGGATGACCTTCATCCGAACGCCGACGGGCATGCACTGCTTGCAGAGGTCATCACGGACTGTCTGGACCGCATCTACATGATAAGGTGGGAAGAGGAAGCGCCGTATACTATGCCCAAGCCGATGACTGCCAACGGATACAGTCATGCAAAGAGATACCAGAACTATAATTGCAGCCCGATAGTACAGGAAGGGTTTACGGCGGATACATCGCTGAAAAAGTATGTGACGGATATCTTCCGGTGTGGGTGGACGGCGTCCGAAGAAGGCGCAAGGATAGTCTTTCAGGTGGAAGGCACGGAGATTGCCGTGCAGTACAGGAAGTCGGTCAATCTGCCTGCGCCGGTGGCGGTTGCAGTGGTGGACGGCGATGAGGCGGGCGCGGTGACACTGGACGCCAATTTCGATGAGACATGGGGAGACTGCCTTTATATTGATACGGCGGCACGCCATATTCCGCCAGGGACGCACCGTGTGGAGATAAGGTTGAATGAGGCGCATGAGGAGGATGCCGTTCCGTTCTATCTAGTGTCGGTGATTGGGTCGTATTAAGTTTTAAGAGAGGAGGATTACATAGATGTTCAGGGATGATTTTGTGTGGGGTGTTGCCAGCAGCGCCTATCAGGTGGAAGGTCGGGACGCGCAGGATGGGGCCGGCAAATCGATATGGGATACTTTTGCAGAAGAAGGGCATATCGCGGATGGGAAAGACGCGTCCGTTGCCTGCGACCACATGCACCGCTATAAGGAGGACTATAAGCTGATGCGTCTCCTGGGGGTCAAGGCATACCGTTTCTCAGTCAGTTGGAGCAGGCTTATGCCGGAGGGCACAGGCAGGGTGAACGAGAAAGCGGTGGTTCTGTACAGGGACATGATTCAGTCCATGAAGGAGAACGGCATTACGCCTTATCTGACAATGTACCACTGGGAGTTCCCGCAGGCCCTGCAGGACAGAGGAGGGTGGCTGAATGAAGAGTCGGTCCAGTGGTTCGGGGAATACGCGAAGGCGGTGGCGGAGAACTTTTCCGATATCTGCGAGTATTTTATTACATTGAACGAGCCTCAGTGCTTCGTGGGATTAGGACATTTGAACGGCGAGCATGCGCCTGGCTTGAAACTCGGATATGCCGAGACTTTCCGGATTGCGCACAATGCGCTGCGTGCCCACGGACAGGCTGTAATAAACCTGAGAAAGTATGCGAAGCAGGAGATAAAAGTCGGCTATGCGCCGACCTGCGGTATGGCATATCCGGCAAGCGGCAGGCCGGAGGATATCGAGGCGGCGAGGAAAGCGCTGTTCTCTTTCCGCAATCCGATAGAGAACTGGACATGGAACGTGGCATGGTTCTCCGACCCGGTTTTCTTGGGGCATTACCCGGAAGAAGGATTGGAGCGGTTCAAAGAATATCTTCCCAGGATTACCAAGGAAGATATGGAGTTGATTGCACAGCCGCTTGATTTTATGGGACAGAATATTTACAACGGCTATATGATACGCGCCGGAAAGAACGGGGAGCCGGAGTTTGTGGACAGGCCCGCAGGCGCGTCCAAGACCGCCGCAGGATGGCCGGTGACGCCGGAATGCCTGTATTGGGGCGTGAAGTTCCTGTATGAGAGATACAGGCTGCCGCTGTACATAACGGAGAACGGTATGTCCTGTCATGATATCGTGTCCGGTGACGGGCAGGTGCATGACCCGAACCGGATTACTTTCCTGGACAGGTACTTATCCGCTTTGCAGCAGGCGGCGGACGACGGCGCCGATGTGAGAGGCTACTTCCTGTGGACTTTCTTAGACAATTTCGAGTGGAGCAAGGGCTACACGGAGCGGTTCGGTATCGTATATGTGGATTTTGCGACTCAGAAGCGTATCGCGAAGGATTCCGCTTACTGGTATCAGAAAATAATGGAGGGAAATGGTAAAATGTTATCAATCAATCAATCGGAAAGACCGATTCTGTTTTTAAATCCGGTGTTTAAGCAGATGATTTGGGGCGGAGACCGCCTGGGCAGGGACTGGCCTTATGAGATACCGGGCAATGACACGGGGGAGTGTTGGGCTGTCAGCGCCCACCCGAACGGAGACTGTACGGTGAAGGACGGTGTATACGCAGGGATGACGCTTTCCCGGTTATGGGAGAGTCATCCGGGGCTTTTCGGCGACACAGGGTTAGACAGATTCCCGCTTCTCATTAAGATTATCGATGCGAAGACAGATTTGAGCATACAGGTGCATCCCGACGATTCCTATGCCAAGGTGAATGAGAACGGCTCTCTTGGCAAGACGGAGTGTTGGTATGTGCTTGACTGTGACGAGGACTCCAGCCTTGTGATTGGACATAATGCGTCGAGTAAGGAAGAGCTTGCCGACATGATACACAGTGGCAGGTGGGATGAGCTCATCCGTGAGATTCCCGTGAAAAAGGGTGATTTCATCCAGATTGACCCGGGCACCGTACACGCCATCAAAGGCGGGCTGATGATTCTTGAGACACAGCAGAACAGCGATATCACGTACCGTGTGTATGATTACGGCAGACTGACCAACGGAAAGCCCAGACAGCTTCATATCGACCAGAGCATTGATGTCATCACCGTTCCTGCGAAACCGGTGGAAGAGAGCATCATCAAAGTCGGAGACCTTCCTGCGAACCGGATGAACCTTCTTATTTCATGCGATTATTATAAGGTGTGGAAATTGGATGTGACGGAACCTGTCACGGTGAAACAGGAGCACCCGTTCTTAATTATGAGCGTGATTGAGGGAGAGGGATTGGCGGACGGACATATGCTGCGCAAAGGAGACCATTTTATTGTGCCCAATGGGTATGGGGAGCTGCATTTGCAGGGAAATATGCAGATGATTGCGTCCACGATGGCATAAGAAAAGACAGAAAAATAAGCCGGAATTTTCGTTTGAGAGAAAATTCCGGCTTTTCTGTATCGTTAACTAATCGGTCTGCTTATAGGAATGCAAAATACTGGCGATGGTATCTAACAGGAGCGGTACGTCGATTGGCTTTGTCAGGTGATTGTTCATGCCGCTCTCGATAGACAGGTTTTTATCGCTCTCGAAAGCATTGGCCGACAGGGCGACGATTGGTATGTTGGCAAGCTCCGGGTTGTCAAGCTGGCGGATGACTCTTGTTGCCTGTCTTCCGTCCATGACGGGCATTTGTATATCCATCAGGATAAGTGCAAATTCTCCGGGTTTCGAGTTTTTCAGTTTCTCCACGGCGATGCTTCCGTCTGTGGCGGTTTCGATGATGAAACCAAAATCCTGAAGAATCTCGGTTTCGATTTCCAGGTTAATCTCATTGTCGTCCACCAACAGGATTTTCTTATTGTTAAGCTGCGCCAGCATCTGCTCCGGGTCTGTCTCGGGCAGGGCAGGAGAGGTTTGTACACTCAGATGAAGGGTAACCGTGAAGGTACTGCCGATACCGACGATACTTTCGGCTTCGATGGTTCCGTTCATCATTTCCACGATATGCTTGGCGATGGTAAGTCCCAATCCGGTGCCGTAGATGCCGCTGAAGGTGGTGTTTTGTTCTCTCTCAAACGGCTCAAAAATATGTTCCAAAAATTCCTTACTGATTCCTATGCCGCTATCCTGGACGATAAATTTATAGGTGGCGCGGTTGTTGGGAAGCTGCGTTGATTCTACGACAGTAATATTAATTTCCCCACCGTTTTTCGTATATTTGATGGCATTGTTGGCAAGGTAGAGTAAGAAATGCCTGATTTTATCTTTGTCGCCATATACGTCGGCATGTTGTAAATCTTTGAAATGTATACTCAGCGTAATATCCTTATCGAAGGCCTGGGGATTGAGAACCTGTTGTAAATCCTGGAGGATGTCGCGCAGGTTACACTCGCTTTCGGTAAGCTTCGAATCCTTGGATTCCATCCACGATATTTCCAGGACCTTTTCGATTAATTCCATAAGCTGGCTGCCGGAAGACTCAATTTTATTGATATAGCCAAGGGCGGCAGGGCAATCCTGTACGTGCTGCTTGGCAAGGGCGGTATAACCGAAAATGGCGTTCATGGGCGTGCGCATGTCATGAGACATGTTGGAGAGGAAAGTATTCTTGGCGTTATTCGCAAGTTTGGCATTGTTCAGCGCACGTTCCAGTACTTGCTGATGTTCTCTTTCACGCAGGATTTCTTCATCCACGCTCCGGTATCCCATGACAATCTGGGAGACGCCCGGCCCGTTCCCGACGTTTACGATGCGCAGCTGTAAGTATTGCGGCCGCCCGTCGTTCATAATGCGGAAATTTATGTAATAAGTCTTGGATGCAATCAATTTGTTGCGGATGTATTCCGGGGAAATAATTTTTGTTATCAAGTCCCTGTCTTCCGGATGGACCCAGAAATTGACATAATCTCTGGAAAACTGGGAGAATTTAAGGGTCTTGTACTCTTCTCCAAACTGCTGTCTGGTGCGCACGCTTAAGCGGTAGGGCAGGACGCTGTCGGCGTCCAAATCTACATAGAGGATGGAGGCATAGTCGACGCTGAGCCCTTCGATGACTTCCAAGCGGCGCAGATGTTCCTGGTTGATAAGTTTTCGTTCCTGGTCGTATTCTTCGATAAGGTTTTGTATTTTTGCCTCTTTTTCTTCTTTTTCACTGATTAAGGCGGCTTTTTCCTTAAGATGCTGCGCGCGCTTCTCTGTGGCGTCGTTGATAAATACATAGAAGATATCGCCCACGGCCTCACTCCGGACGAAGTGTCCGTAGTCCTCAACCCAGCGGATGCTGCCGTCTTTGCGGACAATACGGTACTCCACGTAATCTAAGTCGTACTGGCTGTGGGTAATCTGTTCCACGATGCTAAGCTCTACGGCGTCCAGGTCTTCATGATATACTATACTTTTAAAAGAATTGCCTGTCAGCGTCTGGAATTCGGACAGGGAATCGCATTGGAAAATCCGAAGCAGCGCCTTGTTGGCAAAAAGGATTGTCTCATCTTCATTTGCCTGATAGATGAGGAAGCCGCCGGGCATTTCGTCCATAAAATTCATGATTTCATATACGGAATCGGCGGTTGTCTGGTCAGGCAGGGAGGAGTAGGCGGAAGAATCGCTTCCTTGCAGCAACAGGTCTGTATCTATATTTTTTTCTTGGGCAGTGCTCAGTAACATTAACATGTTCTCTATTAAATTATGCTTTATGATATGTGTATTCATTGGACTGCGCCTCCTGTATTGTCAAATGTATTCCTGGAATTTTTTTATATAAAAACCAAGAATACATATTTCTAAAATTTTAACATAATTTGGACGCGCTGTCATTATTTTTCAGTTGGCGCGGAAATTTCAAGACTGTTTTACAACTTAGAAACATTTTTGATGTATACTTTGTATTGTATAGGAAATTGCGACAGTGTAAATTATTGAGGGAGAATACTTCGCGTGTAAGGCAAAAGGATGGATGAAAAGTGGCTAAGATACTGATTGTGGAAGATGAACTTTCTATTAACGAATTGATACGCAGGAATTTAAATCTTACGGGGCACCGCTGTACACAGGCGTTCGACGGATTATCGGCGGTTGATTTGCTTGAAAAGGAAGAATTTGATTTGATTGTGCTTGATATTATGCTGCCCGGGCTGGACGGCTATCAGGTGCTTGCGAGGGCTTCCGGGACGCCCACTATTTTTCTCACGGCGAAAAGCGAACTGTCTGATAAGTTAAAAGGATTGGCTTTGGGGGCGGACGACTATCTGACCAAGCCTTTTCAGATGCTGGAGCTGACGGCGCGGATGGAAGCGGTGCTGCGCCGGACCAAAAAGACGGAGGCGGAATTTGCGTTGGGAGCCGTGCGGTGCGATTTTGAGGGGCGTCAGGTATTCCTGGATGGGCAGGCTGTAGAATGTACGCCGAAAGAATACGAATTGTTGGAGGTTTTTATCAGGAACCGGAATATCGCCCTTTCCAGGGAAAAACTGTTGGATATGGTATGGGGATATGATTTTGACGGCGGTACACGCACGGTGGATGTCCATGTACAGAGGCTGCGCCATAAGCTGCATTTGGAAGACTATATCAAGACGGTGTACAAGCTTGGGTACCGGCTGGAGGTTTCAGAATGAAAAAACGCACTTTCTTCGTTATGTTGATTCTTTTTCTTATTTTTCTAAATTCTATGATTCTGGTTGTCTCCATCGTCATTCTGAAGGATAAACTTGCCGCCGACAGGGACAGATGCCTGTCGGAACATTATGTCATTGCTACTTCCTTGATTGGGGATATGCAGGCGTTGAAACAGCGGGAAAGTGAAGTGCAGGAAAATATAAGTAAACTGATGCGCGTCTATTCCCGTTATCTGCAAGGAAAAGGGGACGGGCTTGCGGTGTCTTACTGCGGGGAATGGATTTATGAGAGTTCTCCGCTCATGCCTACGGAAAACTTGGGTTTTGCGCCGGATACAGGCAGCAGGCAAGAGAGGATTGTCTGTTTGGAAAATGAACCGGCGCCTATTCTTTGTGTCTATGGAAATTTCCCGGCGCCGTGGCAGGATTATGGACTGATGTATATCGGAAATCTGGAGGGTATGGTTTCATCCTGGCGGCATACGAAAAACATCCTTTTCCTGACGGGCGCTGCGGCCATGTTTGTTATGGCGCTGTTTCTTTTCCAGTTCCTGAATATTATTTTCCGTCCCTTGAGGCAGATTTCCCGTGCCTCGGCGAAGATTGCAAACGGAAATTACGAAAGCAGGATTCCTGTTCGGGGAAAAGATGAGATAGCCAGCGTGGCGCATCATTTTAACCTTATGGCCGGGCAGGTGGAGACTCAGATTCAAAAACTGCGGGACGCCGCGCGGCAGAAACAGCAGTTTATCGATAATTTTTCCCATGAATTACGGATTCCTTTGACGGCAATTTACGGGTATGCGGAATATATCCAGAAGGCGTCCGTACCGGAAGAAGAGCGTTATGAGTGTACGCAGTTTATCATGTCCGAATGTAACAGACTGCAAAATATGGCTTATCAGCTTCTTAATATCGCGCTTTTAAGGAATGAAGATATGGAGGAGGAGACATGTCCGGTCTCGTCACTCTTTGCGCAGTCAAAGAAGGTTATGAATGTGAAGGCGGCGGAAAAGAACATCAAGTTATTTTATACGCTGCCGCAAAATCTTTTTATCAGAGGAAATGCACAGCAGCTTTTGATTCTGCTAAACAATCTGATTGACAATGCAATGAAAGCCAGTCAAACGGGAGAAGAAGTGCGTGTTTCGGCATACTCCCGGAAATCCGGTACGGTAGTGGAGGTGGAGGACCATGGCATTGGCATAGACCCGGATTCTCTGTCCCATATTAAAGAAGCCTTTTACCGTGTGGATAAGGCGCGCAGCCGTGCGGCAGGCGGGACGGGGCTTGGGCTTTCTATCTGTGAGAGCATTGTGCAGCTCCATCACGCCGAGATGATATTTGCCTCTGAACCGGGCGAGGGTACGACGGTGAGGCTGTATTTTCCGAAAGCGGTGGAAGAGGAAAGTTTTACAAGTTCCTAACAACTCCGATATTTTTTGGATACAGGGAGGTTTTAAAGTGTATTTATCAAAAGGACAGGCGCTTCACAAACGCCTGCTAATCAAAAAGACACAGAGAGGAGATTCACTATGGAAAACAAAAACATTTTAAAACTGACGGCGGCGACATTTGCCATTATTGGGGCAGGGACAATCTTTTTCAATATGGCTACGGAGGCGGTTATGGCTGCAGAGGTGGGCAAGGTTGAGACGGTTCCCACCAGTTACCAGGTCTCGGACAGTGTGGCGCCGTCCTTGCCGGCACCTGAACAGAAGGAAGTGGGTGGAGGAGAAGTAAATTATCATCTCAAGATGGACAGCCTAAATACCGGGGCGCCCACGGATGTGGATATGACTATGGAGGAGGCGGCTGAGGCAGGCGCAGGGTATCTGAGGAGTATTTATGGATTGGATTTGGAAGGGGCGTATGTATATATGATGTATTATCCGGGGACAGAAACTTTCCCGCGCGCTTTTTGGTCAGGCGATGTGCTGTTTGAGGAAGCGCAGAAACCGGAAAGCACAAGATGGACATATATGATTGACGCCGTGACGGGAGAACTTTTTAATCTTTCCTATGGCAGGCAGCTAGATGCCAATCCTCCGCTTGGCTATGATGCGGCATTGGAGAAGGACTATGGTGTCTATGCAGAACTTGCCAGGAAGAAAACAGAGGAATGCGGCCTGATAGACGGTCCGGTAGACCGGGTAGAGTACAACTGCCAGGGGTACGGAGGAAATGACCCGGATATTACCGTGGACGTCATTGGGAAGAGAGGGGAAATTGTGAGCATGACTTTTTCCAGGTACGACCAGACATTTTTAGGTCTGATTACAGATACGTCACGCAGGATTTCGGAATCTGCACTGGATGATTTGATCGGAGAAGTAGAGAGCGTGGAGTTTGGGCAATAGGTGAAATAGTGCTCCAAAGTGTACTCAATTGACAAATGGAACACTAGGTTGAGACAGAAATTATTGTTCTATATTGACAAGTGTATAAGACTGTAGTAGTCTATAGATACGAATAGACTACCACAGTCTTATTTCTGTGCAGGAGGAAGAAGCGTATGGAGAGGGAAAGTATAAAATTATTTGATTCAGAGTTAAAGGTGATGGGGGTGATTTGGCGGGAAGGCGATGTCCCGGCGAAATATATCGCGGACTGCCTGAACAAGGAAGTGGGGTGGAACAAGAATACGACCTACACCTTGATTAAACGCTGTATGAAGAAAGGGGCAATCCAGCGGTTGGAGCCGAATTTCATATGTCATGCGCTGATTCCGAAGGAGAAGGTGCAGGAGGACGAGACGGACGAGCTGATTGATAAGGTTTATGACGGATGTGCCGATAAACTGTTTGCGTCATTGCTTAGCAGGAAAAAACTGTCGGCCGAACAGATAGAGAGGCTTCGGCAGATTGTTGGGGAATCGGAGTAGAGGGGGATGGCTATGGATATATTGCAGATGAGCGTCTACGGCGGCGTGATGGTTCTGGCAATCGTGGCAGTGCGCTTGGCGGTATTGCGGTTTTTACCTAAGCGGATGTTGGTGATTTTATGGTGCATTGCTTTGGCAAGGCTGCTTGTACCGCTTGAGATTCCATCCCGGTTCAGTGTCTATTCTTTCGTGGGAAAGCAGGCGGAGGCAGACGGTAATGCAATCTGGCGGCAGAACGATGCGGAAGACAGAATGCTGCGGCCGCAAGCGCAGACAGATAGCATAACGAAGGTGCGGCAGGCAGGAGAGGCATACGGCGGGGAGCTGTCCGAACAGAGTAAGATGGACGACGGTGCATTGCTGACAAAGGTGGGAGCCACGAAAGGGACGGGTCATTTGGCATGGATTATCTGGGGAACCGGTGCGGCGGCATGTGGCATCTTTTTCCTGGCGGCATATATACGCAGCCTCAGGGAATTTAGGATGTCGCTGCCTGCGCGCAGTGATTGCGTGGCCAGGTGGGAAGAGTGCTTGCGTTTGGCGCAGGGTTCTTTTCCATGGCGTCGACGGTTGGAACGCGGACGGCGGGGAACAGTAAGGCCGGTTACGGTGCGGGTGTCAGACAGGACCGACGTGCCCTTAACTTATGGGATTTTCCAACCGGTTATCCTGTTACCGAAAGAAATAGAACAGGAAGGCGCGAAGCAGCCGGAAAAGCTAAACTATGTTCTCTGGCATGAATATATGCACATCCGTCATGGGGATTGCCTGTTAAAGCTGATTGTAGTCGCCGCAGTCTGTATGCACTGGTTTAACCCACTTGTGTGGGCGATGTATGTGCTTATCAACAGGGATATCGAGCTTGCCTGCGACGAGAGCGTGGTACGGCATTGCGGCATAGACAGCAAGGCTTTGTATGCGGATATGCTGATTGGCATGGAGGCGAGAAAGAGCGGGCTGGCGCCGTTTTGCAGTTACTTTGGAAGGAATGCGGCGGAAGAAAGGATTCGGGCGGTTATGGGGATTAAGAAAAAATCTTTGGGTATAGCAATATTGGCAGCAGGAGTGACGTTGTTGTTTTCTATGGTGTTTGCCACTTCTGCGGCGGACGGTACGCAGCAAACAGTCGAAAAGGGCGCCGGGAATATGGAAGGCCAACATGGTGCGGTTCCTAAAACGTTGAAAGCAGACGAGACGGAAGAGCAAATGTATCTGGAGGCGGGCTTTGTTGGAAGTCCGGAGGATAGTGAAGAGGAAATCGAAGAAGAAGTCCAACAAGAAATCCGGAAGCAGTGGGATACTCTGCTTGCATGCTACAAGCCTTTCGGGCTTACCTATGAGTATGACACATTGTCCGGCGATTGCAGAATGTATTTCCAGGGACAGGCTGTGCAGGGCATCATGGATGAAGAGCAGGATATCTGGATTGCGGGGCATGCAGGGACTGGTGAAACTTTATACGGCGAAGCGGCCAAGGACGCCATAGAAGTGTATACGGTATACGAGGACGGGAAGCTTGCGGGTCTGCGGGCGGCGACCAGGGAAGAACAGGAAGAATGGGACTTGCTGCGGAAAAAGAATACGGACGATTTTTACAATAATGTACAGGAAGTCAGGGAGTTTTTACCCGGAACGAAGGAAGATTACCGCGCCATATTTTCTTTAAAGAAGCCGGACTATAAGCAGATGACTCTGGCAGAGTTTAACAGTGCGCTTTTAGATTGGGGAAATGAGAATTACGACTGCTACGACAGAATCATGTGCGACAGGATATGGGATGATTTCCGGGTGAGTCTGTCTGCGGAGGAGAAGGATTTTATCTCTTGTACGGTGAATCTTTCTTCCCAGGAAAACGCCATGTATGTGAGGAGTATCTATAAGGGAACGCCAACAGAGGATGTGAGTTTAGGAGATACGTGTACCAAATCTTTGGAGGACGGGGAGGTGCAATATGCGTGGTGTCAGATGTACTATCAGTTTTCTTATCATGTTGCCGACCGGGAGAAAGCGACCGTGGGGGAGCGCGACAGGTGCGTGGGCGGCATGGTGGAAGCGATAGAGGCATTCTGGGATGAGACAGACATCGAAGATATCCTCAAGATGGAGAAAAGCGATTTGATAAAAGAACTGAACAGGCTTGCCAGGAAATACAGCAGTGACAACATCATTATCACGGTCGGAACGGAAGAACAGATTGGACTGGAGAGCATAGATGAGAGGGAACTGATGCGGGAAAGGGAGGAATGGGAAAGAGGATAAAATTGCAGAATATTTATATATTCTATTTCATTTAACGAGAAAATCCAGGAATGCGTTGCATCCCTCCATCACGTCCATATAAGTCGCATCGAAGTCTCCTGTATACCACGGGTCGGCAATGGCCCGGCTGCTGCCGGCATACTCTAACAGCTTATGAATCTTGTGTTCCGGGTCGCCGCCTGTGATTCTTACCATATTGCGGATGTTGGCGTCGTCCATGCCGATAAGGTAATCGTATTTATCGTAGTCCTTTTTTGTCATCTGTACTGCATGATGAGGAACGACAGGGATGCCTACGGAACGCAGTTTGTTTACCGTGCCATAGTGTGGGCTGTTGCCGATTTCCTCGCGGCTGGTCGCCGCGGAGGCGATTTGAAATTGGTCTGCGAGGTGGTTTTGGACGACTAAGTGGGTCATGACGCTCTCGGCCATGGTGCTGCGGCAGATATTGCCGTGGCAAATAAATAATATCTTTATCATAACAAAACTCCTTATATATAACTTCACTCTCAAAAACTGAAATTTATATCATGCTCTAAAAAGACTTGATTTTAATATTTGTTACGGGCCTACGAGAACTGCTTTTTTTATATATGGGTCAGTTAATTTTTCTTCTACTTCATTTGGGGCAAACCAATCCACTTCTATACTTTCCTCTAAAATTTCTCGTCTTAACCCGTCTAATATGGATTCACCCTGCTCGACTACACCGCCGGGTAATTCCCACCCTCTTTTTTGGTTTTCTTTACTTCAAGCGTAGCCGGAAACATTCTTTCTTCCTGAAAATAATTTCCTAGAAAACCAGAAATATAGAGTGGTTCATAATTTTGTATATCTGGCGTTAGTGATTCTTCTGACGTTGTCAACACTTTAAAGTTTAAGTTCCTAATAGATGTAATCGTCTTAATCCCCTTTATCTTACGCTTAAGAAAATCTTTATTCCAGGAACAATCCTATTGCAATCTTATTCTTCTATTCTTCACTTTCCATCAGCCTCTTCAATTCTTCTTTACTTGGCAACACTGTCAAATATTTACTTGCAAATATCTGACTATTATCTTCTGGCAAAGTAATCTCCACTACGGCATCATTCTTATTCTTACATAAAAGGATGCCGATTGTGGGATTTTCATCTTCCAGCTTCACTTTACGGTCATAATAATTCACATACATCTGCATCTGTCCTATGTCCTGATGTTTTAATCTTCCAATTTTCAGATCAAAAAGCACAAAACACCGCAACAAACGATTGAAAAAAACTAAATCTACTCTGTAATGCTCATCTTCAAAAGTGAATCTTACCTGTCGCCCAACAAATGTAAACCCTTTGCCCAATTCCAGCAAAAATTCTTGCAAATGATCAATGATCTTGGTTTCCAAATCTGTTTCTGAATATTTCGCAAGCTCTGGCAAGCCCGTAAATTCCAACACATATGGGTCTTTCAGTAAATCCTCTGGTTTTTCAATAATCTGTCCTTCTTCTGATAGTCGTTTTACTTCCTCTTTATTTCTGCTCAATGCCAACCTCTCATACAATGCACTGTCATATTGTCTGCCTAGCTCTTTTACTCCCCAACCATTCTGAATAGCTTCAATTTCATAAAAATGGCGTTCCTCTATATTTGAAATACGCATAAGCATCACGTAATGAGAAAAACTAAGACAAAACTTTCTACCTTCTTTCGTTACAGGTAAATTTTCAAATTGGGTAGACACTTTCTGCCCAATCTGATCCTGGGAATATACAACATAGAATCTGCGCATCAGCTTCAAGTTTTCTACAGAAAATCCTTTTCCTAAACTCTCCGTTAATCGCCTTGATAATTCTTTAAGAATTGCCTTGCCATATTCAGCCCGTTGTTCGCCATTTTGTTCTTCTTCCATAATCATTCTGCCTACTTCGTAGTAAGAATAGACCATAGAAATGTTTAGCGCCATTCTTGCTTGATTTCTGGCGTTTTCAAGAATTTTTAGAACTCTATCAAAGAAATCACCTGTTATGTCACTTTTCATGCAATATTCTCCTCTCAAATTGGGTAGACAGCGTCTACCCAATTGTTTTTACTTTACAAGAGAATCTTAAATTTCCATCTTTATTTTCATTTGTCACATCGAGGCTCTTTCAAAAATGGTGTAGTAGTGGTGTAGTAAACGCTTTTCCTCGCTGTGAAAGCATTGGTTTTTCTGATTTTTCCGGGATTCTTTAAGATACTGCCGTGGCACACGAAAAGTATTTTTACCATCTCCGTATTTATCAATAGCTGCAATGCATTGAAAATAAATCATTTCGCTGTTTATGTTTTTTTGCCTGATTGTGGAATCTATTGTATCATATCAAGACTGCTTTGTGCATCACGAAATTTTAAATTCCCCAACGAATGAAATTGCTTTGTTCTTTTTCAAGGTTCCATGTGCATAGAGTGTAAGAAAGAACAGAAGAATGAGCTAATCTGCTTGGGAAGAGCGTGGCGGTAACCATGTGTATTCACAGGATAAAAAAGAAGAGTGTCTGGTGGCTATTAATAACAGTGGTGTTTGTTATTGTAGTAAAAATGAAGGAAAACAAAATAGCGCAGGCGGCAGACAGTATGGTTTGCGGGCAGCCGATACAGACAGTGCCAAATCAACAGAACAGGAATAGGTCAGAAGCATCCGGGGAGGAGCTTTGCGGTTCCGTTACAATGGCGGGTTCGACGGCCATGGAGAAGATGGCGGGAATCTTAGCCGAGAGTTTTATGCTCCGGTATCCGGGTGTGACGGTTACCTCGGAGTATACAGGCTCGTCGGCCGGGATTGCGGCGGTGCTTGCAGGCAGCGCTGACATCGGTAATTCATCCAGAAGTTTGCGGAAAGATGAGAAAGACTGCGGTGCGGTAGGGAATATTGTGGCGCTTGACGGGATTGCGGTGGTTACGGATGCAGACAATCCGGTTGTATCGTTAACTACAGAGCAGTTGACGGATATCTATACGGGGAAAATCAGGAATTGGCAAGAAGTGGGCGGGACGGACGAAGCAATCGTGGTGATTGGGCGGGAAGCGGGCAGCGGGACCCGATGCGCTTTCGAGAAGCTGCTCGAGATAGAAGAAAGATGCGCTTATGCCAACGAACTGGACTCCACGGGAGCCGTGATGGCGAGGGCTGCCACCGTTCCGGGAGCGGTGGGTTATGTCTCTTTGGATGTACTGGACGATACGGTGCATGTTCTTGCCATAGATGGCATTAAACCCACGCAGGAAGCGATTCAGTCGGGCAGCTACTTGTTGCAGCGTCCTTTTATTATGGTTACCGACGGGGAACTATCCGTCCAAAGTAAAGAAGTCAGGGCCTTTTTTTCCTATTTAAAATCTAAGGAAGGGCAGAAGCTGATTCGGTCTGTAGGGTTGGTTCCTGTAGACGCTGAGTCAAAATGAGCAGAAGGGTAATGCATATATGCAGTATATCAGCGCAGAAAGATATGGAAACAGTTACAGAAATGCGGAGAAAAAACGTTATAGGGATAGGAGCCGTGCAGAACTGGTGGAGACTGTGGCGGAGACTGTTTTTACTTTCTGCGCTTTTTGCTCTGTCCTGGCGGTAGCTTCCATTACGCTATATATGGTTGTGAATGGAACGCCCGCTGTTTTCCGGGTCGGGTTGAAGGATATCTTGTTTTCTTCCACATGGAAACCTGTGGCCAAGGAGCCATCTTTTGGAATATTCTATGTAGTTCTTTCCTCTATAGCGGGCACTGCCATGGCAGTAATCCTTGGAGTGCCGGTTGCCCTTCTGACAGCCGTTTTCCTGGCGGAGGTGGCGCCAAAGAAACTGGCGGCGACAGTCGGGGCGGCAGTGGAGCTTCTTGCGGGAATTCCTTCGGTTATTTATGGGATGATTGGCATGATGGTTCTGAATCCTGTTATGTACCGCCTTGAACAGCGGATTTTTGCGCGGACGCCCGGACACCAGTTTACGGGCGGGGCCAATCTGCTCTCGGCGGCGCTTGTGCTTGCGGTGATGATTATGCCCACGGTCATCAGTATAAGCGAGACGGCAATTCGGGCGGTTCCGGCACATTTGAGGGCGTCTTCCTACGCCCTTGGGGCATCCCGCGTGCAGACAATTTTCCGGGTGGTTCTTCCGGCGGCAAAACCGGGCATTGCCACGGCGGTCGTGTTGGGAGTCGGCAGGGCGCTTGGGGAGGCCATGGCGGTCAGCCTTGTTTCGGGCGGCTCGGTGAACGTACCGCTGCCATTCCGGTCGGTCAGATTCTTAACGACTGCGCTTGTCAGCGAGATGGGATACGCAGGCGGTCTGCACAGACAGGTATTGTTTACGGTTGGACTCGTCCTGTTTGTCTTTATTATGCTGATAAATCTGTCTCTCAACAGAATCTTGAAAGAAAGGGAGAGACAGGATGATTAGGAAACTGGCCGATAGTTTTATACTTGGGATGATTTACGGGGCGGCGTTCTTTTCCGTGATGTTGCTTGTGGGTATCATCGGGTATGTGTTTGTAAAAGGTTTTCCGTTTGTTCACTGGACATTTTTGACTACGGTGACGAGCATCCTGCGGGGCTCTACAGGAATTGCGGGCAACCTTGTGAACACTTTCTATGTGGCGGTTCTGACGCTTGTTTTTGCCGTGCCGGTGGGAGTCGGGGCGGCAGTCTGGATGAATGAATATGCAGGCGGCGGATGGGGAGTAAGGCTGATTGAATTTACGACGCAGACGCTTGCGGGTATGCCGTCCGTCATTTTCGGCCTGTTCGGGATGGTGTTTTTCGGCGGTACGCTTGGACTTGGCTATTCGGTGCTGACAGGTTCCTTGACCCTTGCCGTGATGGTGCTTCCGCTCATTACCCATAATGCCCGGGAGGCCCTGAGAGCTGTGCCGGACAGCTATCGTATCGGGGCGGCGGGGATGGGGGCTACGAAATGGTACATGATACGGACGATACTTCTTCCGGCGGCAATGCCTGGCATTGTGACAGGCATTATCCTGGCGGTGGGACGTATTGTAGGAGAATCTGCGGCGCTTCTTCTTACGGCGGGCAGCGGGTACTTGTTGCCCCAATCCGGGAGAGGGCTTTTACATAAGGTACTGGAATCCGGCGGCACGCTTACGGTACAGATGTATCTAAGCATGTCGAAGGCACGGTATGGAGAGGCTTTCGGTATTGGGGTAGTGCTTTTGTGCCTTGTTTTGGCGATAAATCTGTGTGTCAGGCTGATTGCGGCCTATACGAAAAGGATATTTTAGCAGGACAGGGGAAGGTATGGATGATATCAAGATTAGGACGGACCATTTAAACCTGTATTACGGCAGGACTCACGCTCTGAAAAACGTTTCCGTCAAGATACGCGCCCAGGCGGTTACGGCGTTGATTGGCCCCTCAGGGTGCGGAAAATCTACGTTCCTTAAAACGCTAAACAGGATGAACGATTTGTCCGGCAATGTCAGGATTGAGGGCGGTGTCTATCTGGACGGAAAAGATATATACGCGCCGGGAGTGGACGTCGCTAAACTTCGCCGGAAGGTGGGTATGGTATTCCAGGAGCCGAACCCTTTTCCTATGAGTATCTATGACAACGTTGCCTACGGACCGAGGGTCCATGGGATAAAAGACCATGGGACATTGGAGAAGATTGTGGAGGAAAGCTTAAGAGGGGCGTCAATCTGGGATGAGGTGAAGGGAAGGCTGCGTAAGTCTGCACTGGGACTGTCCGGCGGGCAGAAACAGAGGTTGTGCATTGCACGCGCCATGGCAGTGGAGCCGGAGGTCTTGTTGATGGATGAGCCCACTTCCGCGCTTGACCCAGCTTCCACGGTGAAAGTTGAAGAGCTGATGAAAGAGCTTAAGAAAAAATATACGGTTGTGGTAGTCACCCACAATATGCAGCAGGCGGCCCGCGTGTCGGATGACACGTTTTTTTTCCTGATGGGGGAAGCGGTGGAGACAGGCAGCACATACAGCCTCTTCTCTAAACCCAGGGACAGAAGAACCTTTGATTACATTAACGGCAGATTTGGATGAGAGCATTGATTTTACTTGAATTTTACATTTCTTTTACAGAATTATGGTAGTGGGACGGATAAATCCATGATATTTTCAAACCATATAAAGATAGGAAGAAAACATAAAGCGATGGACTTTCGGAATCCGGCATAAAAAGATTTCAGGAGTACTTAGCGGCATTATGGGAGGGTATCATGGATTTTTTTGACGTACTGACGATGGTTGGCGGACTTGCTTTATTCCTGTATGGGATGCATGTGCTGGGAGAGGGATTGTCCAGGGCAAGCGGCGGAAGGCTGGAACAGATTCTGGAGAAACTTACTTACAGTAAGTGGCGCGCCGTCTTGTTGGGGGCGGGCGTTACGGCGGTGATTCAGTCATCCTCCGCCACGACGGTGATGGTGGTCGGATTTGTCAATTCAGGCATTATGAAGCTGTCCCAGGCGATAGGCATTATCATGGGAGCCAATGTGGGAACGACGATTACCTCATGGATTCTAAGCCTGACAGGCATTGAGAGCGGCAATTTTTTTGTGCAGCTGCTCAAACCCACTGCCTTCTCACAGATTTTTGCGCTGATAGGCGTGATGATGCTGCTTTTTTCAGGGAAGGACAAGCATAAGAATGTCGCCACAATCCTGGTGGGTTTTGCAGTGCTTATGTTTGGGATGGACACTATGTCGGCGGCGGTCAAGCCGTTGGCCCAGGTGCCGGAATTTACGAACATCCTTTTACTGTTCTCCAATCCTATTCCAGGGTTGATTGCGGGCATGATTCTGACGGCAGTGATACAGAGTTCTTCGGCGTCCGTCGGTATTTTACAGGCTTTGTGCGCTACCGGGGCGGTGTCTTACGGCACGGCGGTGCCGATTATTATGGGCCAGAATATCGGGACTTGCGTGACGGCCCTTTTGTCCAGTGTGGGAACATCTAAGAATGCCAGAAGGGCGGCGATTGTGCATCTGTATTTTAATGTGATTGGCACGGTGGTATTTATGGCGGCATTCTATGGGCTTAACACGGTTGTGCAGTTTCCTTTTATGGATGATGTGGCGCAGCCCTATGGAATCGCCGTTGTCCATACGGTCTTTAATGTGTTTGCCACCTGCCTGCTTCTTCCGTTCTCCGAGGTGCTGGAGAAGCTTGCATATCTGACCATACGGGAGGATGAGGGCGAGCATGAGCACAGACGGTATATCGACGAGGACGTGCGGACCTTGGACAGCAGGTTTATGAACAACCCGGCGCTTGCCATGGAGCAGTGCCGCAAGGTGATTGGACATATGGCGGATACGGCGCGGGAATCCTGTGGAAAAGCTACGGGGCTGCTTGAAACGTATGTACAAGAGGAAGTAGAACGGGTGCGGCAGATGGAGAAGGACACGGACCGCTACGAGGACGTCCTTGGAACTTATCTTTTGAAACTTGCCGGAAAAGACTTGTCCGAGAAGGACAGCCGCGCCCTGACGCTGTATCTCCACAGTATAGGGGACTTTGAGAGGATTTCTGACCATGCGGCAGGGATAGCCATATCTTTTGAAAAGATGCGGAACAAAGAGCAGCAGTTTTCGAATAAGGCTCAGGAAGAGCTGAGCGTGTTTTCCTGTGCGGTTATTAAGATGGCGGAGATTTCGTTTGCGATATTTAAAGAGGAAAAGACAGACCGGATTTATGAGGCGCAGGCTTTGCGCGCATTGGTCGGCGAGCTTGCCACGGAAGTGCACAGACGGCATATCAAACGACTCAGGAAAGGAAAATGTACCATTGAGCTTGGGTTCCTTCTGTCGGATATTGTGAACGGATATGAGAGGATTGCCGCCCACTGTTCCCATATTGCGGCGGGCATCGTGCAGGTTCAGGAGGATTCCCTGGAAATGCATACCTATAATAAAGAAGTTCGAGACAACAATATGGAAGGATACCGGGAAATTTACGATGCATTCAGGCAGGAATACCAGCTGCCATAATGTTTCTTAAGATTTCGGAATGTCAGGCAGAGATTTTTTCAGGGCGTGGTTACTGTCACAACTGCGGATTATTTGTTATACTGATGATGTCAGGGTCAAATAGAACTAAGAGTAGTCAAAGGAAAGCAGAAATATGGGTGTGATTTATGTCGTTGAGGACGATAAGAATATCAGTGAGATAGAAAGTTTTTCTCTAAAAAACAGCGGTTATGATGTTGCGGTGTACGAGAATGCGGCAGACTTTTATAAGGCGGTGAAGGACAGGATTCCGAGTCTTGTGTTATTGGACATTATGCTTCCTGACGAGAGCGGACTTGGGGTTGTGGAGAAGCTGCGCAAAAATCCGCTGACGAAGAAAATCCCGATTATACTTGTGACGGCCAAGACCACGGAAATGGATAAGGTCAGAGGTTTTGACATGGGGGCTGACGATTATCTGACCAAGCCCTTCGGGGTGATGGAACTGATTTCCAGAGTGAAAGCCCTGCTTCGCAGGAGCGGTGAAGGGCAGGAAGAGAAATGCATACGGATTGGGCAGATTACGCTTGACAGCGAGCGGCATACCGTGTATGCAGGAGACCGGGCATGCGAGCTTACCTACAAGGAATATGAGCTGTTAAAAATGTTAATGCAGCGAGCGGGCATTGTGACAAGCCGCAATGAAATACTGGACCACGTGTGGGGCACCGCATTCCAGGGGGAGTCCAGGACATTGGATATGCATATCAAGACGCTGCGACAGAAATTAGGCGACGCCGGAATGATGATTAAGACGGTTCGCAATGTAGGATATATTCTGGATGAGGGATCAGTGTAATAATATGAAAAAAAAGATTAACCTGTATTTAATGCTTTTGTCTTCCCTGGCGGTTGTCATTACATTATTTTTGATGGCCGCTGTCTTTTACCATATTTTCCAAAAACAGGTTATGGACGACTTACGGCTCTATGCCTATGCCATGGCGCAGAGTATCGGGGAAGAGGGGGCGGCAGGCAGCTATGACTACAGAGGGCATGACGTGGGCATCGATGGGAAAGTGCGCTCAACCGTCATTGGCCCGGCGGGGGAAGTGCTCTATGACAGCAATGCGGATGTGGTCAGCATGGATAACCATGCCGGGCGGCCTGAAGTGCAGGAGGCATTCACGAACGGGGAAGGACAATCTGTCAGACAGTCCGATACGATGAAAATGAACACGTACTATTTCACATTGCTGCTGAAAGACGGCAATGTGCTTAGAGTGTCCAAGGATTCCCATAACATATGGAGTATCCTTTACAGTTCGGTTCCGGCGATTTTTACGGCGGTCTGCGCATTGCTTGGCCTATGCCTGATTGTGTCCAGGTATTTGACGAAAAGCCTTCTTGCGCCCATCGAACAGATGGTGGCGGATATGGATTGCATAGAAGAAAAGAATATTTATGAGGAATTACAGCCTTTTGCCAGGACCATCAGCAGGCAGCACGAAGCCATATTGGACAATGCGAACATGCGACAGGAGTTCAGCGCCAACGTGTCCCATGAGCTGAAGACGCCGCTCACGGCAATTTCCGGTTATTCCGAACTGATTGAGAACGGTATGGCTTCGGGACAGGATGTGGTGCGGTTTGCAGGCGAGATACACAAGAGTGCAAGGAGGCTTTTGACGCTTATCAACGATACCCTGCGGCTGTCGGAGCTGGATGTGATGGACAAGGAGATTCCCTTCGGGGAAGTGAACCTGTATGCCGTTGCCAGGGACAGTGTGGAGATGCTGCAGCTTCGTGCACAGGAGAGGAAAGTGGAACTGACGATAGAGGGAGAGGTGTGCAGCGTGTGGGGCGACAGGCAGATGATTGAAGAACTGGTTTACAATCTGTGCGACAATGCGGTTTCATACAACAATGCAGGCGGCAAGGTTTGGGTCAGGGCGGGCGTGGCAGGCGAAAGCCCTTTTTTGTGCGTTGAGGATAATGGAATCGGTATACCAAAAGAGTGCCAGGACAGGATATTCGAACGGTTTTACAGAGTGGATAAGAGCCGTTCCAAGTCGACGGGCGGCACAGGGCTTGGGCTTGCGATTGTAAAGCACATTGTGGCGATACACCGTGCGCAGCTTCACCTTGAGAGCGAACCCGGCAAAGGGACACGGATTACGGTTCTGTTTGGACGATAAAAACTTTTTATTGCAATATGAAGTGTAATATATTAAAGTAGATTATAGTGGTTTGACGTTCAAACAAACATATTAAGGGGAGAGGAGAATTTGTTTATGTGGACAAGAGCGGAATTGAAGGAAAACGCGAAGAAATACTTTAAGTTTAATTATTGGAAGATGGTATTGGTCGCACTTGTTATATCGATGGTAGGCGGGGGAGGAGGAGGCGTATCTTTTAATTATAGCACTTCCGCGGGCAACCTGGATAATTATGGGTACAGGCCCCATTCTGCCGCAGAGATGACAGGGTTCATAGTTGGGTTTTTAGTAATTTTTTTGGTGATTTTTGTGATTGCCTTCGCACTGTCGGCCTTTTTGTTCAATCCGCTTTCGGTGGGCGCACAGCGCTTTTTTGTGGTCAGTCATTACCAGAAGGCAGAACTTGGAGAACTCGGCTACGCTTTTTCCAATTCTTATATGAATGTGGTTAAGACGATGTTCTTAAAGGAGTTATTTACCTTTTTGTGGTCGCTGTTGTTGTTTGTCCCGGGCATCATTAAAGGATATGAGTACCGTATGATTCCGTATATCCTTGCAGAGAATCCGGGTATTAGCCATAAGGATGCTTTTGCCATGAGCAAACAGATGATGGACGGCAATAAGTGGAATGCGTTTGTGCTTGATATGTCCTTCATGGGCTGGGTTATCTTAAGTATATTTACATGCGGTATTCTGGCGATTTTCTATGTGAATCCTTATATGCTGATGACGGACGCGGAACTTTACGTGGCGTTGAAGGAGATTACGTTCGGTAATCATAACGGGGGATTCCAGAACGGCCAGGGTTATCAAAGTTATCAGCAGCCGGGTCAGGGTTATCAGAATTACCAACAGCCAGGCCAGGGTTATCAGAATTATCAGCAGCCAGGCCAGGGTTATCAGAACTATCAGCAGCCAGGCCAGGGTTATCAGAACTATCAACAGCCAGGCCAGGGGTACCAGAATTATCAGCAGCCAGGCCAGGGATACCAGAACTACCAACAGCCGGGGCAGGAATATCAGGGTTATCAGTCAGGACAGTCTGACCAGGGCTATCAGGAGATGGGACAGCCGGATAATCATATGTACGGAAACGATTCCCAGGACGGCGGCTTCCAAGGGTAGAAACGTCTTGGATTAGAGTTTAGAACGGACTGAAATAAATAGTATGGGAAAGGCTTTGCATGGGAAGATGCAGAGCCTTTTTTCCTGCCTTATTACTTAAGCAGGTAAAGAAAAATCAGTAAAATCAAGAAAAAACAATAAAACAGTTATTTTTGCTAAGAAAGCATATATAACTCTCCGATAAATATATCAGTAGTGTCAACAGGGGAAGAAATCGGCGGGTGAAACGGAATTTGCCCGTTATGGACAAGGAGGTTTACTATGCAGATTAGGGCAAATGCGAACGATAACCAGATTATTAATACCAATGCTGCCGCGCGGGCGAGGGCGGAAGAACGCGCGGCCAGAGAGAACAGGCAGACGAAGGGAAGGCAGAGCATTTTTGCGGGCGATTTGGGATTACATGGGGATATGATTAGCCTGCGCAGGCAGCGCGCCCAGAGGAAAGCGCTTAAGATTGTAGGAGACGCCTGGGACGGAGAGAAGAAAGTTGACCAGAGCATAACAGATATCAGGGACAGGATACTTGGACTGTGGGCTGAAAAAGAAGAGAACTTAGAATATATAGCGCAGGGGGATGCACAGAAGGAAGCGCTCAGGCAGCAGTACGGCGTTGCCCTGGATTCCCAGGAGCAGAAGGATTTAGAGCTGTTGGAGAAGCGGGAGAAAGCCGGGATAAGCCCTGCGGGTGAAGTGCAGTTTACCCAGGAAGAATTAGACAGGTTAGAAGTATTGGACGGGCGTAAGCCTACGGCCGAGGATTTAGAGCTTCTCAAGAAGAAGGCTGAAGCGGAGATGCCTGGAAGCACGGTGAAGCTGACGGAGGAGGAAGAGGCGAAGCTTGCGGAGTTAGAGGGCGTACCGCTGACGGAATATCAGGAACGTTGCATGAAAATTGACAGATATCAGCAGAGATATGAGAAGCGTAATACGCAGATTGATGAGGAAGTCATGAATTGCAACAGCACAATCCGCGCTATCCAGCAGGAACGGCTGAAACATCACGGGATGGTGGATGCCCAGAAGGACGCGGATAAAGTGATGAAAGCGGCAGGCGATGAGATTTTCGGCATGTTGGTGGACGAAGCGAAAGACCATGTGGATGAAGAGATGGAGGAGACGCGGGAAGAGGCCAAAGAGGAAGCCGAGGAGAAGGCGGAACAGGAAGAGAAAATCGAAGAGCGGGAAGAGAAGCAGGAGGAATTGGAGCAGCGTATTGATGAAACCCATGAGAGCAACGAGGAGCAGGAGCGGTTACGCAGGGAATCAGCGGAGCGTTCCAGGAAAGATGCAGACTTATTGGGGGATATGATAGACGCCGGCGTGGGCAATGTAGGAAGTATTTCCGATGCGCAGACAGAGGTTAAGAATATGCTCAACAAGATGAAGCTTATTGAGGAAGATTTAAAGGGCAGTACGGTGGATGAGCAGGCTTAGTCCCGTGATTGACACCAATGCCACCTGTTTATGACAAAAAAAATATGTTTCATGACATGCAAAAGAATAAAAACCATATTTATGCCGATATAATACAGGATGGTGGATTTCGCCATCCTGTATTACATGGAACGGACGGCTGAGAGTATGGGGGAAACATGAATATTGCGGTTTGCGATGACGAGGTAAGAGGGAGAGAAAGGATTCTAACCTTACTTGAGAAAGAGTTTTCTCAGACACAGACAAGAGAGTTTGATTCAGGGATGAAATTAATTGACAGTGTGGAAGAAGGTTACAGGCCGGATATCGTGCTGCTTGATATAGCGATGGAAGGTATGGACGGGATGGAGACCGCGAGACGGCTTAGGGAATTGGCAGATTCCATCCTGATTTTTGTGACGGGGGTGAAGGAGCAGGTTTTCGACGCATTTGACGTGGGCGCGTTCCATTATCTGATGAAACCGGTGGACCCAGATAAAATGACAGATGTTTTGAAACGTGCTGTACAGGAGGCGGAGAAGAGACAGGCTTCTCCAAAGTATCTTCTCGTTAAGACAGAGGGGACTCACCGCAGAGTTCCTGTGGAGGATATTCTTTATGCGGAGAACAGCGGGCGCAAGGTGATTCTGCATACGAAGACGGAATGCCTGGAATACTATGAGCGGATGAACCATCTGCAGGAAGTGCTTGGAGAAGGGTTTTACCGCTGCCACAGGGGATATCTGGTGGCGTTGTCCGCCATCAGCGGGTATGACCATGACAGCATCACGGTGGGGCAGAACGACAGGATATATCTGGCAAAACAAAAGTATGGCGAGTTCGTGAAGCTGTACTATAAATTTCTTAAGGAGTAGACAGATGGCAGAATATGCGCTTGATTGGGCAGAATATGCAGTGAAAGCCGGATTGTTGCTGTATCTGTGCAAAGACAGCATTATGGTGAAGGAAAAGTACCGTTCCACAGGGAAGGTGCTTTTTTTCATACAGGCGTTATTGATTGGATATTGGCTTTCCCATTCCGCGTGGGTGGACAGGATGCTTTATGGGAATGAGGATGGAATGATAAATAACAGCAGTTATAGTATTATCAAACTGACTGTTACATTCTGTTGCAGTTTTCTTGTGGTGGATATATTTTATTGCGGCAGGAAGCTCGCCAAGCTGTATTTGCTGTTGGTTTTTTATACGGTGCAGGAGATGTCGCGCTTTATCTGGCACAGTATATGGTCTCTTATGCTTCATTGGTGCATCGACCGCCTGAATGCGGAGATAATAGCGCAGACTTTAGAGACGGAGCGGTTTTTCATACTGATAGAATATTTGCAGTTTTTTAGTTTCCTGCTATTTGCGGTAGGGTATCTGGCGCTTATGTTTGCGGTTTTCAAGATATATAAACGGTATCTTGCAAAGCAGGTAGATGAAATAGGCAGACAGGGATTGTGGTTTTTGATGCTTACGCCGGTAATCGGCATGGTGTTTGATGTGTTGTGGCGGATTTCCTTTTATTACCAGGAAGGGGCCAAGATTGAGTTTATGTACGACAGGCATGGGAGTATGTATGTGGTTGTGCCTGTTTTTGCCGCGCTGTGCCTCATATGTATTGTGATGAGCAGGAAGATATACAGCGATTTGATGCGGTCGGAAGAACAAAAAAACAGCCTGTTATTTTATAGACAGCAGTTATCAGACATGACGGCCCATGTCAGGGAACTGGAACAGCTCTATGACGGAATACGTGGGATGCGACATGATATCAATAATTATGTGGCGGATATGGAACAACTGTTATTTATAAGCGGCGAAGGAGAGCAGCTGTCGGAAGAAGTCAGGCAGGAAGCGGGACAATATCTGCAAAATATGCAGTCCGCGGCGCAGAGACTGACCATGCGTTTTGCCACAGGCAATCCGGTCACGGATGTTATTTTAAATCGGAAATGGCAGATGTGCGAACAGGGGCACATTGTGCTGTCCGGGGACTTGCTCTATCCGTCCTGTCTTGGGATAGAGGTTTTTGATTTGGGGATTCTATTGAATAATGCGTTGGATAATGCCATAGAAGCTTGCAAGAAACTTGGGATAGATGAGAAAAAAGAGATTATGTTTCGCGGTTATGTGAAGGGAAGAATGTTTTTCCTGGAAATAAAGAACACATGTAATACAATACCGGGGACAAAAGAAGGCGGTATGTTGCAGACGACAAAACAGGATGAGTGGCGGCATGGGCTTGGAATGAGCAATATGAAAAGTTGTGTGGAGAAATATTATGGAACAATGCAGTTTGAAACAGCAGACGGCCTATTTAGTCTGACGATTATGCTGCAGGGGATGAAAGGGGATTGATTGACCTGTATATGACAGCTTTAATCGCTTTATAACCAAAACGGCACTGTTTATTACAAACCTCTTTATTCTTGCCAGAGCCGAACGATATACTTAGTGTAAGGTAAAAGATGACGGTTTACCGCGTCTACATATGTCCTGTGCGACGCTGTGGAAAACCGGAGCACAACTTTACATTTTGGCAGAAGGGAGATATAGTATACATGAGAGTCACAAGGAATTACATGAATTCACTGTTGGGCGGGAGTAACAGCATAAACAATACCTCTTCTTTGTTGCAGCGGGCGTTGAGCAGAAGCAGCAAGGGCAGGCGTTTTAACAGCAGCCCGTTCTTGAAAAACAACAAGAGTAACAAAAACGCTCTTTTTGGCAGTACGGTAAAAAGTACAGGGAATACGCAGAAGCTGTACTATAATATGAAATACCATGCAGGCCAAGTGTCGGACTATGCGAAGAAACTGACAGAGAAGGGGGAAAAATCCCTTTTTGCGAAAGCGAAGGAGAGCGGAAGCACGGCGGAGGTTGTGGCGAGCATTAAAGGATTTGTAGGGCAGTACAACAGTATGTTACAAAACCTTAAGGATTCGGGCGGCGCGGCATATTACAATTATGCGGCTCAGCTAAACAGCGTTTCAAGCGTAAACAGTTCGGAGCTTGCGTCCTGCGGTATCACCAGGAACTCAGACGGAACCCTTTCGGTGGATGATGGGAAACTGGGTTCCGCGGATGTGGAAACACTGGAAAAAGTATGGAACGGAAGCAGCTTTGCAAGCCGTACCGGGCTCTGGGCGGATTCCATCGAATCTGCGGCAGAACGCAGTATGGAAGCAAAAGCGAGCAGCAGCTATAGCAATCTGTTTAATAATTATGGAAGCAAAGGAAATTATTTTAACTTCTTTGGCTAAAAGGAGTAGCATTGTTATGATGAATCGGTTGAACTGGATACAACAGGAGCAGAAAGTGGCGGATTACCATGTGCTTACGTGGCGGACATCCCATTTTCATAAGCCCAACCGGACTGTCATCGGGGGAGCGGCGGCCATGAAACCGGAAAGCGGTGTGGCGGCCGCTTCCGGCGCGCAAAGCCAGGCGGACGGAATTGGCTTCGGATTGTCGGACAAGATAAGAGGCGGGGAATGGAAGACAGGCGGGCTTGGAGTGGACGGATTGTCGGAGGATGGAAGTAAGAGCGCCAGAGACAATGTGCGGTTATCGGCCTCCGGAAGAGAAGCAGGGCACCAGAGCCAGGGGATGATGGCGCAGCAGGAGACGCTACAGCAGATTCTGCCGGACGGGATACATGCCACAGTAAGCAGTATAAGGCAGTCGCTTATGAGACTGCGCGGCCGTATCCGTCAAAGCACGGCGGTGTTTCGCGGCCTGTACAAGAATAAACCCGGACAGGCAGGAGGAAATTCGGTAAAGCAGGGAGCGTACCGTAATCCTTCCGGGAAGGAGAATCAGGGAACCAGGAAAGCGAATAAAGAACAAGTATTGTCCATGCAGGCCGAGAATCATTACCTGCTTGATTCTTATGACAAAAACGGACAGTACAATATGTTAGGTAAGTCATAAAAATCTTCATCTCTTTTTCACACACTTTTCACAGTTCTTTTATTGTTTCCGTCACATTTATGGTCTATAGTAACAATGGGTGTTAGCCCAGACGATAATTTATGGAGGACGGAAGAAGAATGAGTGGAAATCCTTTTTTCCCATTAGATGAGATAAGCATAGAACCAAATGAAACCGAAATGATGATATTTCCGCAGGTAGATAAATCAATCTATGACCGGAGGAAGAAGATGGCAGGCACGGTAGTAGATTACAAAGAAATGCGTATGCGGTATAGTTGTGCCATCAAGGAGGTGCGGACGAAATTCGATGTATTGAATTCAGAGTTTAACGTGAGGTATCAGCGCAATCCGATTACTTCCATCAGCTCACGTTTGAAGAGCAGTTCCAGTATTATGAATAAATTAGCGCGTAAAAATCTAAATTTTACGTTGGAAAATGTGGAGAATAACCTGTTTGACGTGGCGGGGATACGCGTGGTATGTTCTTATGTGGATGATATCTACGTGCTTGCCCAGGCATTGGCTAAGCAGGACGACATCACTGTCATTAAGGAGAAAGATTACATCAAGCATCCGAAACCGAACGGGTACCGCAGCTACCATATGATTGTGAGCGTCCCGGTCTTTTTCTCCGACCAGACAAAAGAGATGGCAGTGGAAGTGCAAATCCGCACGATTGCCATGGATTTCTGGGCGAGCCTGGAGCATCAGCTGAAATACAAACAGGAGGTGCCGAACCAGAAGGAAATCGTGGAGAGGCTGACGGAGTGCGCCCATCAGATTGCGTCCATCGACAAGCAGATGTGGCAGGTACGGCAGCAAATTGAGCTGTCGGAGGATATTCCCACAGAGGAAGAGATACTGCTTGAGAAGTTGAGCAGGATTGACATTGCAATCAATGAATAAAAAAGTTGGCTGTCGGGTCAGGAGTTAGCCGGGGCATAGTAGATATTGACTTTGATATCCTGGCCGTAATTGCCGAAGGTTTTGCCGAAAATTGTCAGACCGCCGATATGCTCCGCGTCGTCGTCTACGGCCATACGGAAACGGATGCTGGCGCGGTAGTCGAGGCTGAGGTTGTCAATTGTCACATCGGAGATTTTCAGGCCGTCGATATAGGTACCATGTGTGTTGATGACGATAAGTTTCAAAAGCCCGTACTGATTCCAGTTCGGGAACCACCAGTCGGGCGTGAAAAGTCCCCGCGTATCGCCGAAATCGCCTGGGGAAAGCCAATGGCCTATACAGACGTCATTCAAGTAAAAAGATATGTCGGAGGGCCACATATTGTTGACGCCCGGAGCCTCGGAAGATAGTTCCGCCGAGACCGTAATCTGGGTGATTTTCTGTGACCTTGGGATAAAATTGGGGATATTGTATTCCACGAATCCTCTGGTAAACCAAAGAATATCGGCGTTGTAACGGTCAGGATGGTCAAAATACCTGGAATCATCCACCTCCCCGATGAGGGCCTTGTCGGAGGCAAGGCCGCAGGTGGGGTAGATGCGGTAGTTGGAGTAATGGCCGACCTTCAGGTCGGTGCTGTATACGTTCTGGAGCGCCTCAGGCTTCTCTAGTTCGATTAAGATTTTGTCCAGACGGATGGAGCATACTTTCTGGTTGCCGTGTCCGGCGGACTCGCCGGATGTGGTAATCAGTCCGCAGCCCTCCAGTTTCTTGATGTGGCTTGTCAGGGCGCCGCCGGTAATATTCAGGCGGGACGCAAGCTCATTCATGCTCATGTTATTGTTTTCCAACAAGATGTTGAGAATTTCAATCCTGACATCGGAACCAAGCGCTTTGAAAATATCTAATCCTTCATTCAGTGAAGTAATATGCAGCAATGTATCTTCCTCCAACAAGTTTTTATGGTTTTCAGTTCTTTCTGTTTACTTCCTCATAAGCCTTGACAATATGTTCTGCGGGCGCAGCCGTCACGAGTGAAACAAGGACGTTGACTATCAGCGCCGCAACGAAAGCCGGAAGCAGTTCGTAGATGGCGAAGACGCCGCCCAATGTGGCGATACCGTATTTCCATATAAATACCATGGCGCCTCCGGTAATCATGCCGGCCAATGCGCCTTGCTTATTGGAGCGTTTCCAGAACAGCGCAAGCAGTACCACAGGGCCGAATGCAGCGCCGAATCCCGCCCAGGCAAAGGATACGATTTTAAAAATGGAGCTGTCCGGGTTCTGCGCGATGACTACGGCAACAAGGGAGATTGCGATAACGGTAATCCTTGCAATGAGCAGGGAAGTTTTCGTATCCAGTTTTTTCTTGCCAAAATCCTGCACCAGGTTCTGTGAAATACTGGATGCAGCCGCCAGAAGCTGCGAGTCTGCGGTGGACATGGTTGCTGCCAGGATACCTGCCAGAATCACGCCGGCGATGAAGGCAGGTATGATGCCGTGGCTGCTAAGCACGGATGCAATCTGGACGATGACCGTCTCGGAATTGTTTCCTTCCAACATAGGGATGATGCCTGCCTTGGACATGCTGTATCCGATGATGCCGATAAACACTGCGATAGCCATGGAAATGACAACCCATACGGTGGCGATTCTTCGGGACAGCTTTAATTTGTTCTCATCCTCGATCGCCATAAAACGAAGCAGGATATGAGGCATTCCGAAATAGCCAAGTCCCCATGCCAGTGTGGATGCGATTGTGAAAGCCGTGTACGGCTTGGCGGATGCCGTGTCCGCCACATAAGTCTGTACCATGCTCAAGTAGCCCGGAAGCTCCTGCGCGTTGGCAATCACGGTGTCAAAACCGCCGGTTACGGCAGCGCCGAATCCCACTACAATCACCAGGGCGATTGTCATGGTGATGCCCTGAATCAAGTCTGTGGTGCTTACTGCAAGGAACCCGCCCATGGTACAGTACAGCACGATTACGGCTGCGCTTAAGAGCATGGCAAGCATGTAATTCATGCCAAAGAGCGTGCTGAACAGCTTGCCGCATGCAGCGAAGCCGGAAGCCGTGTAAGGCACGAAGAAGATTACGATGATGACGGCCGCGATACAGGTGAGAAGGTGCTTGTCGTCGCCGTATCTTTTGGCGAAAAAGTCAGGAATCGTGATTGCGCCCAATTTACTGGAATAGAGGCGGATTCGTTTCGATACGAAAAGCCAGTTAAAGTAAGTGCCCAGCGCAAGGCCGATGGCGGTCCAGCCCACATCCGCGATACCGGAGATGTAAGCAAGCCCGGGAAGCCCCATCAGCAGGTAGCTGCTCATGTCGGAGGCTTCCGCGCTCATGGCGGTGACGAAAGGGCCCAGTTTCCGGCCGCCCAGATAAAATTCGTCTGTCTGCGTATTTTGCTTGGAGAAAGAGATACCGATGTAAATCATTCCAAACAAGTAGACCAGGATGGCAATAATAATACAGATTTGAGATGTCATAATAGTTCTCCTCGTTTCTTATTTTCTTGTGTAATATACACGGTTGGTTTATCGTCTGGCATTTAGCTGCGGCGTTTGGCCCGGAGTCTAATGCCTGGCACAAACCATTGACCAGTCTACCATACGCTGCACCGGAATAAAATATGAACTGTAGTACAGAATTGAAATTGCCGAAGGAAGCGCTTTTATTCCCGCGGGATATTTGCCTCTATGTTATTTGTAAATCCGCGCAAGAAGGTGGGGAGCAGAGTGCCTGAATACTGATAGAGGGAGTATTCGCCGTTGCACAGGCACCAGTCGTACATGATGGCCCGTTCGAAAAGAGAGTAGCCCTTCACGATTTCATTGACGGACAGGTCGGTGCGAAATTCCTCTCTTTTCTGGCCGTTAATGATGATTTTGCGAAGCAGTCTATAGTACAGCCTGTCATGGTCAAGCAGATGTTTCTCCCCGGCGGTCACAAGCTGTGTGGACAAAAGCCTTGCCAACAGGTCAAGTGGGACGCGGTTTTCAATCATCAGGAAAAGCTCATGGTTCAGATACACGAGCTTATCCGTGGCGGAAGGGTATTCTTCCAGCGTAGGAAGAAGTTCCTCGTATTTCCGGTCGAAGAGATAGGAAAGAGAGGACAGAAGCGCATCCTTGCTGTCGAAGTAATGATAGAAGGAACCTTTGGACGTCTCAGAGTGCTCTACGATATCGTCTATGGTGGTATTCTCATAGCCCTGTTCGTAAAAAAGTTCCCATGCAGATTCTACAATCCGTCCTTTTGTATTTCGACTGTCTTTCCTTGGCATTTGCAGGATTCTCCTTTATCTGTAGCTTTATATTTGTATGCTAGTACAGTATTTGTATTATATATGTTCTCGGAAAAGTATGCAAGAGTGAAGCAAACGGATTGTTTTTGGATTTGACAGCGCGGGAGGGAGACGTTAGTATTTTAATTGATTGGCATTAACTTGGCTCGTTGCCTGCGGGAATAAAGCAGCGCGGAAATGGAGTGGAAGATGGACGCAAGGAAGGTACTCCCCGAAGAGTTTCTGGCAAGGATGGAAAGGCTTTTGGGTTCAGAATACGATGATTTCCTGGGAAGCTATGGCATGGAGCGGCATTATGGGCTGCGCCGGAATCCGTTAAAGGCCTCGGAAAAGCAATTCCTGGAGAGGATTCCTTTTAAATTGGAACCGGTAAGTTGGGCGGCGGAAGGATATTATTATCAGCCGCAGGAGCAGCCGGGCAGACATATTCTGCATGAGGCTGGCGCGTACTATATCCAGGAGCCTTCCGCCATGGCAGTGGCGGAGGTTTTGGACCCAAGGCCCGGAGAATATATTCTGGATTTATGTGCCGCGCCGGGCGGTAAGAGTACGCAGATTGCCGGGAAGATGCAGGGACAGGGACTTCTTGTATCCAATGAGATGATAGCAAGCCGTGCCAAAATATTGTCACAGAATGTGGAACGCATGGGTATCAGGAACTGTGTGGTGTGCAATGAGACGCCGGAGCGTCTGTCTGCGTTTTTCCCATCCTTTTTTGACCGGATTGCAGTGGATGCCCCTTGTTCCGGGGAGGGGATGTTCCGCAAAGACGAGACGGCGGTGGCGGAGTGGAGCGCGGCCCATGTGAGTATGTGTGCCGAACGTCAATTAGGGATTTTGGAGGAAGCGGCCGGCATGTTAAAACCGGGCGGCGTTTTAGTCTATTCCACCTGTACATTTGCGCCGGACGAAAATGAGGGCGTGGTCAGTAGGTTTCTGAGGGAGCATACGGAGTTTTCCGTTGAAGAGGCGGATTGCGGGCATTTTTTTGCTGCCGGGCGGCCTGACTGGATTGACGGTGCGCCGGAGGGGATAGAGCATACGATGCGGCTGTGGCCCCACCTTCTGAAAGGGGAAGGACATTTCATCGCAAAAATGAGAAAAGGGGGTGTCCTTTGTCCCAATCCGGAAGTGAAACAGGAAACAAGACAGGTTGGCAAAGGAAGAAAGAAGACAGCGGCATCTGACATAGAAGGCCGGGTACAGGATTTTCTTACCGGGGAACTGGGACTGGCGGCGGAGTGGTTGGAGAGAAACGGCGGCGTTTTGCGGACTTTCGGGGAACAGGTTTATCTGACGCCCGCGGCCATACCGTCCATGGAGGGTATGAAAATTGTGCGTCCGGGACTGCATTTGGCGACAGACAAGAAAAACCGCATGGAGCCGTCACATTCGCTTGCACTTACGCTTAATATAGAAGAAACAGACAAAACGGTGGATTTGACGCAGGAAGAGGCAAAGAAGTATCTGCATGGCGAGAGTCTGTCCGATAAGCCTGGGAAGGGATGGTGCTTGCTCTGTTATCAGGGTTATCCGCTTGGTTTTGGCAAGGCGGTGAACGGGCAGATAAAGAATCATTATCCGAAAGGGCTGCGTAGATGACATAAATAGCCTCTTGTAAAATGATTCTGACTGGAATATACTAGGTTTGGGTTTATTTTTTCGGATAAAATACCCTAATTCGTATTTAGGGGAGCGTTGTCTATGTTATTTTCCAGTATTGGTTTTTTATTCCGGTTTTTGCCGGTTTTTATGTTGATATATTTAGTTGTCCCTGCAAAATACCGGAATATTATTCTGTTGGCGGGGAGTCTTATTTTCTATGGAGTAGGAGAACCGTTCTTTGTTCTGCTGCTCGTTCTTTCTGTCCTGATGAATTACGGCCTCAGCAGATATATGTTCTGGGAGCCGCGTTTTCCGCAGCAAAACCGTTCTTTAAAGAGGGTGAGGCGCCGCAAAATTGCGCTGATTGCATCACTGGTTATCGATTTTGGAATGCTGTTTGTATTTAAATATTGGGATTTTGCGGCGAACACAGTGAACGGACTGGCAGGACAGAGAGTCGTGCCTCTTCTTATGCTTGCGCTCCCGCTTGGTATCAGTTTCTATACGTTTCAGATGGTTTCCTATCAGATTGACTGTTACCGCGGCACGATGAAAGCGCCGGCGGGTTTCGTTCCCTTTGCAGCTTATGTAGGCATGTTCCCGCAGTTGATTGCCGGGCCGATTGTACGGTATGACGAAGTGGCGGACAGGATGCAGAGCCGGAGAATAAGGTTTCGCGATTTGGAAGAAGGCTTGAAGCTTTTTACGGTAGGCTTGGGACTGAAAGTACTTCTGGCGAACCAGATTGGTACGTTGTGGAATACGATTATGACGGCAGGCCCGGGTAATTTAAACGCTGCCGTGGCATGGATGGGGGCAGCCGCCTATTCCATGCAAATTTATTTTGATTTCTGGGGATATTCCGTGATGGCGATGGGGCTTGGACAGATGCTTGGATTTGTGATTCCACGTAACTTTGATGACCCATATTCTTCCCGGTCCATCTCCGAATTTTGGCGCAGGTGGCATATCACGCTTGGCAGATGGTTCAAGGAGTATGTCTATATTCCTTTGGGCGGCAGCCGCAAAGGCAGTTTCAGGACAATATGCAATCTGTTTGCCGTGTGGGCTTTCACAGGGCTATGGCACGGGGCGGATTGGAATTTCCTGCTGTGGGGGCTTCTGTTTTTTGTAATTTTGACAATTGAAAAGAACAGTTACGGCAAATGGCTTGAGCAGACGAAAGCGCTTGGGCATATATATACGGTGTTGATTATCCCGGTTACGTGGGTAGTGTTCGCCATAACCGATGTGAGGCAGCTTGCCGCTTACATAGGAAATATGTTTGGAATACATAAAACGGCGGCCATGGTAGGCAACCAACATTTCATGCGGTATATGCAGGAATATCTTGTGTTACTATTTTTCTGTATTCTATTTGCGACACCGTTTCCGCGCAAGCTGTATCATAAATGGAAGGACAAATGGTTTATGGTGGTTATCTTGCTTTTTGTTTTTTGGTTTTCGGTACATGAAATCATGGTGGGAAGCAACAATCCATTCTTATATTTTAGGTTTTAATAAGCGGTAACTGTCTGGTATGGGAGCGATGGGGTTGATTACGTATGAAAAAGAATAAAAATAAAAAGAAAAAAGCACAGAAGAATAATGTCAGTGCACGGAAGAAAAATAATAAAAAAACACAGCAAATACAAAAAGCGGCCGGGCAAGGAAGGGCGAAAGAGCCTGAAAAAGACAAGAAAACTATTGAAATAACACAAGATATTAAAATAGAAGAAATAACAGAAGATATCGTAAAAGATAACGGAGAAAATAAAACTAATAAAGCCGAGGAAGCTGTCAAAGAAAAGAAGAGAGGCCGGAAGAGAAAGAAAACCTGGAAAGAGCAGATAAGCGTGTGTCCTTATCTGATTATTGTTGCGGCCACGTCCCTGGCGGCCATGGTCTGTTCTGACGAAATCGGAATACGTGCGGCAGCAAGGGAGGCGCATACGGTGGCATTGGAGACGATGGGGAAGAGCGTACCCACGCAGGAATATGCCTCTGACCAGTCGACGGAATATACACCGGAAGACGGTGAAATCCTGCAGCAGGAAGAAGGAGCGGAAAAAGAAGAAGAAAAAACAACGGATGAATTGGAAAATGCAGGAGAATGCAAGGAGACATCTGATGATAAAATAAACGAAGATGGACTGGATAACGAACCGGAGGAAGATGAAGAGGCTGATAATACGGAGGAAACGCCCGTAGGGATTACAAGATTTGAAACATACGAGCCACGAGTGACGGATTCCATATATTACAGCGATGCAGGAAAAATTGCATTGACGACAGAGTATCCGTACACAAAAGAAAACGAGAGTTATTTTAAAGATGCGGCATTTTTAGGCGATTCGCGTACTCTGGGCATATCAGATTATGCGGGATTAGATGAAGCGGATTTCTACTGTGACAGCGGAATGACAATCTTTAAGCTCTTGGGAGAAGACGGGGTCACTTACCAGAAGACGGGGAATAAGGAAAATCTTACGCAGGTGTTGCAGCAGAAGCAATATGGAAAAATTTATATGATGCTTGGTATGAATGAACTGGGTTATGGCAACACGGAAATGTATCTGAAACAGTACCGGGAGGTTGTGGAACAGATTAGAGAGTGGCAGCCGGGGGCGATTATTTATATTATGGCGAATCTCCATGTCAGCCAAGAGAAGAATAATTTGGAGACAGAGTTTAACAATATGAATATCAATGCCAAGAATGCGGCGTCGGCTACGCTGGCGAACGGGACTGATATTTTTTATCTGGATGCAAATCCGCTTTTTACAGACGAGGAAGGCTGCCTGAATGCGGAAATATCATTCGACGGTGTGCATCTCTATGCGCAGCATTATGAAGCGTGGAGGGAATTTCTGTTAGAGCATGCTGTTGAACCTGTGGAGGCGCAGGAATCATCTGATGAGGCAGGTGCAGGCATTGCGGCGGGGTTGTCGGCTTCTAAAATGGAGAACGGTTGTTATGGAAAAAATACGGCTCAATAAATATCTGGCATCCTGCGGGATATGTTCGAGAAGGGATGCGGACAGATTGATAGAACAGGGCGTAGTCACAGTCAATGGCACAGCCGCGGTTCAGGGGATGAAAGTGGGAGAACAGGATACGGTATGCGTCCATGGGAAGAAAGTGGAAGGATGTGCCAGGAAGGTAGTGCTTGCCTACTATAAACCTGTGGGGGTTGTCTGTACGGAGCGGGATGTCCATGCGGAGCGCACCGTTATCGACGAGATACAGTATCCTATACGGGTTACCTATGCCGGAAGACTGGACAAGGATTCGGAAGGGCTGCTGCTTATGACTAATGACGGGGCATTGATTGACGATATGATGCGCAGTGCGAATAAGCATGAAAAGGAATATATTGTCAAGACATCCGGGGAGTGGACGGAAGAGGCGATTTCCAATATGCGCAGCGGTGTATATTTGGAAGAACTGGATGCCACAACCCGCCCCTGTATGATTGAGAGGGTAGGAAGCCATACAATCCGTATGGTGCTGACCCAGGGGATGAACAGGCAGATTCGCCGTATGTGCATGACCCAGGGGTATGAAGTGAGCTCGCTAAAAAGAACACGTGTTATAAACGTTTCCCTTGGCAACTTAAAGCCGGGGGAGTATAGAGAACTGACACAGGATGAAATAGAAGAGCTATATAGCATACTGTGACATGGAGGTTAGCATGGAAAATAAGATATTGGATAACAAAACAGACCGGATGAAAGAACTGGTCTCTCTTTTAAATAAGGCTTCTCAGGCTTACTATGCACAAGACACGGAGATTATGAGCAATTTCGAGTATGACCGTCTGTATGATGAACTGATGGGTTTAGAAAAAGAAACGGGCGTTATCATCTCCAACAGCCCCACTGTGCATGTGGGATATGAGGCAGTGGACGAACTTCCGAAAGAGAAACATGAAAAACTGATGTTATCTTTAGCCAAGACGAAGAGCAGGGAAGAGCTGCGTGACTGGTTGGACGGGAGAGAAGGTCTGCTTTCCTGGAAACTGGACGGATTGACTATTGTTTTGACTTATTCTGGCGGAAGGCTTGTGAAGGCGGTTACAAGAGGGAATGGCGAAGTGGGAGAGGTCATTACCAACAACGCCAAGGTATTTAAGAACGTTCCGGTGTCGATTCCATACCAGGGTGAGCTTATCTTGCGTGGCGAGGCAGTAATTACTTACAGTGAGTTTGGGCGGATTAACAGCCAGATAGAAGATGTGGAGGCAAAGTATAAGAATCCAAGGAACTTGTGCAGTGGTTCCGTGCGGCAGCTCAACAATGAGATTACTGCCTCACGGAATGTCAATTTCTATGCTTTTAGCCTTGTTAAGGCTGAGGGAGAAGAATTCGGCAATTCGCGGGCAGCACAGTTTAAGTTTCTGGCAGAGCAGGGATTTGATGTGGTGGAATACCGATTGGTGAATCCCGATACGGTGGGGGAGGCGATTACTTATTTTGAAGAGCATATACAGACTTACGACATTCCCTCAGACGGGTTGGTGTTGACCTATGAGGATATTGCTTATGGGCAGTCGCTTGGACGGACGGCGAAATTTCCCAGGGATTCTATTGCTTTTAAGTGGGCAGACGAATTGTGTGAGACGGTGCTTATGGAGATGGAGTGGAGTGCAAGCCGGACCGGCTTGATTAATCCGGTGGCTATATTTGAACCGGTGGAGTTGGAAGGCACTACCGTCAGCCGTGCATCCGTGCACAATATCAGCATTGTCAGAGGCCTGAAGCTTGGAATCGGGGACCGTATCACGGTCTATAAAGCCAATATGATTATTCCGCAGATTGCCGAGAATCTGACGCAGAGCGATACGTTAGAAATTCCGGAGACATGTCCTGTCTGCGGGGGGCCTACCCAAGTGCGGCAGGTCAACGACGTGCAGTCGCTTTATTGCAACAATCCTGCCTGCGATGCGAAGAAAATTAAGTCCTTTACCCTTTTTGTGAGCAGGGATGCGATGAATGTGGACGGTCTGTCGGAGTCAACCTTGGAGAAGTTTCTTGCAAGAGGATTCTTACATGAGTTTGCCGATTTGTTCAAGCTTAGCCGGTATGAAGAGGAGATTACGCAGATGGAGGGCTTCGGTGAGAAGTCCTATGGAAATCTGATGGAAAGTATTGAAAATGCCAGAATCACTACCCTTCCGAGGATAGTCTACGGGCTTGGCATTGAGAATGTGGGTGTGGCGAATGCCCGTGTTCTGTGTAGATATTTTAATTTTTCACTGGAGGGGCTGCGGACGGCGTCCGTGGAAGAGCTGAGCGATATAGACGGTATCGGAGAGGTCATCGCCACCGGGATTTACGAATTTTTCCATGATAAAGAAAAAGCAGAGCAACTTGAGCATCTGCTCGCGGAGCTTCGGATTGCCCAGGAGACAGTGGATGAGGGGACGCAGACACTGAAAGGGATGAGTTTTGTCATTACAGGGAGCTTGGAGCATTATGAGAACCGCAATGCGTTGAAAGCAGAGATAGAAGAACGGGGCGGCAAGGTGACAGGCAGCGTCACGGGTAAGACGACGTGTTTAATTAACAATGACACGATGTCACAGACGGCTAAAAATAAAAAGGCCAAAGAGTTAGGCGTGCGTATTATATCGGAAGAGGCATTTATGGAGGAGTATCTATGAAAAGAAAAGCCTTTCAGGCTGCCTTGCCTCATACGGTGCCGATTGCGGTCGGATTTTTATTTCTTGGGATGTCCTATGGTTTTTTAATGCGCAGCAAAGGATTTTCAGTTTTTTATCCAATGTTGATGAGTCTTTTTATCTTCGCCGGGTCTATGGAATTTGTGACGGTTAATCTTTTGCTGTCAGCCTTTCAGCCGGCCTACGCTTTTTTTCTTGCACTGATGGTCAATGCCAGGCATTTGTTTTACGGTATCTCCATGTTAGGCAGATACAGGAACGTTGGATGGAAAAAGTTCTATTTGATATATGGCATGTGTGACGAGTCCTTTACGGTCAATTGCAGCGTGACGCCGCCGGATGATGTGGACAAGGGATGGTTTATGTTTTTTGTGACTTTGCTCAACCAAGCTTACTGGGTGACAGGCGCAACGCTTGGCGGATTTTTGGGATATGTTATCCGGTTTGACACAAAAGGCATTGAATTTGTGATGACTGCCCTGTTTGTTGTGATGTTTCTCGGCCAGTGGGAGGAGAGTGCTGACCATCGCTCTGCGCTTACGGGGCTTGGCTGTTCCTTTCTTTGTCTGGCGGTGTTTGGGAGCAGCCGTTTTATCATTCCGGCGATGGCGCTTATTATCTTATGTTTTACATTTAGCAGGAAGAAAGAAGACAGGAGAGGTGAAGTATGACGACAGCGCAAAGCATCATAACCATTGCCGCCGTGGTGGCGGGAACAATGGCTACCAGGTTTCTTCCGTTTCTTATTTTCCCGGAAGGAAAGAAACCGCCGGAATATATTGCTTGGCTCGGCACAGTCCTGCCTCATGCAGTCATTGGGCTGCTTGTGGTTTACTGCCTGAAAGACGCAGTGTTCTCGGCTTATCATGGACTGCCGGAGATAATCGCCATCGGATTTGTTTTCATATTACATAAATGGAAGAGAAATACCTTGCTTAGCATTGCAGGCGGAACGGTTTTTTATATGGTTCTTGTGCAGAAGTTATTTGTATAAAAGATAGAACAGGGATTGTTTGTAATTTCGATGTGATTATTGTTTAATATATAATTGAAAAAAAGCGGAATTTATTATTTTACCTGAATGTTAAAATGCGTTGCTTGCGGCAATGGGCAGTTTTACCTACAATAGTGACAGCAACTGGAAAGGAGGCTATCACTGATGATTAACGAAAATATCAAAGCAACCAGAAAATCAAGAGGACTTTCACAGCAAGAGCTTGCTGTCAAGCTGAACGTGGTGCGGCAAACGGTTTCTAAATGGGAGAGGGGATTGTCAGTCCCCGATTCGGATATGTTGATTGCCATCTCGGAAGCGCTTGAAATACCCGTGAGCACCTTGCTTGGAGAAAACGTTATGGAGTCGGAAGTTGACGACTTGAAAGCCATTTCTGCCAAATTGGAGGTGATAAACCTGCAGCTTGCACAGAGAAAAATCACAAGCAGAAAAATTTTGCATTGGCTTCTTATCTCATTGTGCGCAGTGATAATAGCAGTTTTTGCAATCTTGTTGGAGTTAGAAAGTCCTTATTTGGGTTGGGATTACAGCGTTCCTGAAACCGCAATTCTTGGAGTGGCGTTTCACTCATTTGAATGGCTGTTTGTCAGAGCGGTACCGATTATCCTTATTGGTGCAATCGTTGGAATTTTCTTGACGCGGAAGAAAGAATAGAAAATCATTATCCCATTATCCACGCCAGGGGGCATATTAACGTACATGCTTTATTGCTGACCCGGTATGTAAAAATATAAGCGTCTGCAAGGGAAGAAAAACACCGGGGAATAACTGGGAGCCGTTACAAAAGCAGTGTTCATTCATCTGCTTTTGCAACAGCCCCTTATATGTTGAAACGTTATGCTTTTTGCGCGGCTTTTGCCTTGCGTTCCTCAATTTCTTTGATATACTGCGGATTTTTTGTCTCCACGTCCAAAAACCATATATCGATTAGAAGGATAATTGCGATGACCAGGGGGCCGAATTTGAAGAACCCATTGATGCCTGAGACAGCTTGTGCAGTCTGGGCTGCAACTTTTCCGTCATAACCGATGGCGGTGAGCACGAAACCGAAAAGGGCGGTCATGGCTCCCTGGCCGACTTTGGCGCCTACCGAGCTTGCGGAGAACAGGACGGACTGGACACGGGTTCCGGTCTTCCATTCGCCATAGTCAATGGTATCGCCGATTAATGCGCCCGCCATGCCCATCGCGAATCCCATACCGATTCCACGAATCAGCGCCGTAACAAATAGGATGGAAGTTGTATTTGGCGCCACAATAAAGACTACCTGGGCAATTATCATGAGGATGCTGCCAAACAGCACCATCTGCCTTTTCGTGAATTTCTTTAACAGGAAAGGACACACGATACACAGCACAACACCGGGCATATTGGAACAGGCAACGAAGGTTCCCATCAATCCCATGTTACCCATTACCGTATTAAGATAATATACGGAGATGGACAGGTTAAAGGTAAGGATGAAGTTTGCGCAAAGGTTTACCACGAATGCCATCCACCAGTATTTGTTCACAAAGGCGCACTTGACGCCTTCCACGATGTTTTCCGGCGGCGCGTCGTTATCGATCCGCTCTTTGACTAACAGGATGTTTAACGCCAACGGAATAAGGCCGATGATACCGAATACCAGTATAGACTTAATCCATGCGCTCTGTGACTGTTGCCCGCCGAAATAATTGACCATAGGCATCATAACGCTTGCCATGATTGTCTGTGTCAGGGCGGCAAAGAGCATCTTGAAAATCAACATCTGGGAACGGTCCTCGGAATTGTTGGTAACATAAGTAGCCAGGGAGCCGTGCGCCATGGATACATAAGTATAAAGAACGGTGTTGAACAGGTTATAGGTCACGAAAATATAAGCGACGCGGACCGCAACGGTGGAATCCGGAACGGTGAACACAAGTACAACGGAAGCGACCATGGGAAGCGTCCATTTTAACAGGACAGGAATACAGTGTCCTAATTTGGATTTATGGGTATCAATTAGCTGGCCTGCAATTAGGTCGGATACACCGTCAAATATTTTGGAGATCATGATAACGGTACCTATCAGGGCAGCGTTCATGAAGATGACATCGGTGTAGAAAAACAGGACATAGGAACTGAACAAGGTGTACATTGCGTTCAGTCCCACATCGCCGGAACCATACAGGACTTTTTCAAATAAACTGATTTTGTTTGATTTTTTTGGCATAATTATTTCCTCTTTTAATCGTTCTTGTAATCGTTAAAAATGTATCTGGTTGGTTGTCAGTTAACGGATACAGTTCTGAATGAAGCTGTCAACGATGTCTACAACTTCCGGACTCCAAAATTCAGGCCCGCCATGGTCTGCGCCTTTTATAAGATAAAGTTTCACATCTTTCCCGCATTTTATCATCTGACGGTAGAGCACCACGCTGCCCTCACAGTTTACGGTACGGTCTTTTGTGCCATGGAGGATAATGGTTGGCGGGATGAGGGTTTCTTCCTTGATATTGCATTCCACGGACAGCTTCTTCTTCAGTTCTATATTGCTGCGCAGGTCCACGTGTCCCATTACCATGCCTTCCGGACTGTCCGGCTGACAGTGTATCAATTGGGTCGGGTTGGAATCTTCCGCCATCACACTGGTGCTTCCGTAGTAATTGACAATACCCTTTACCTGGGATGACACGCCGGGATAGAGAGTATCCTTGGTATCATCGTTCATCATGCCCGCAAACATGGCGGTGTGGCCGCCGGAGGAATCGCCGGAAACGATAATCTGGTCAGGATTGATGTGGTAGGTTGAGGCATTGACGCGAAGAAACCGTATGGCATTTTTCGTATCCATAATCTGGGCCGGAAAAGGTGCAATACCGGAGTGGCGGTATTCTACGACCGCAGTTACATATCCTCGCTCCGCAAGCTTAGCTACTCTGGGAAGCTGGGCATAGACATCCTGGGGCATCCATGCCGACCCCTGGACAAACACCACACAGGGGCATTTCTTTTCAGGTTCGTTGCGCGTTCCCGGAAGCAAAATTTGTAAATGCAGCTTTACGCCGTCAATCTCGGCATATTCTACATTTGGGATGTAGATGGCGCCCATTTCATCGCCTGTGGTATGAATGACCTGGGCACCCTCCACCTCCCCGGTGAATTCCGGAAATTCTTCATAAGTCCATTCTTTGACTTCCATAATGTATTTAGTTCTCCTTTCTGTTCGTGTATCGTCTGTCTTTCGTTAAATAAGACAGTACACTAATTTCTAACCTTCTTGCCATTATTATAATAGGGGCAGGGTATTATGTCTGTTGGGCATAAGGGGAAGTAAGTACCGGATGATTTCTTTTCCATAAAAAAACACGACTTGTCCTGTCTTATGACGGAACAAATCGTGATTAAAAAGTAGGAAAATCATGATTCACGTATCCATGGGCCAGCGTAAGGGATTATAAACTCTTATTTTTTGTCGATTAGTATCAGACGTACTTCATGCTCGTCCAATAGGGTGGAATAGGTCCACTCCTGGGTGTCGGTGATATGGATTGGTTCATAGTGGAGCCCGAATGTACTGATATTACTTAAATAGTCCATCTGCTGCCGGCCCCTTAATTCCGGTGCGCCCAACATCATCCAGGTGTCATAGCTGCTTCCATGTTCTCTTGTAATAGAGAAACAGCGTTTTAGATAAGTTCCTTGTGGAATGTCTGTCAGATGCAGGTGGAATGTTTTTGTACCGCTTTGCATAAATCCGTAATAACGGTCGGCCGTGCGCTGTTCTTCCGAAGAAACCGCGTAATCGATACGGTTTTGCATATCATAATGACAGTAGTGGTAGAGCACGATTTGAAAGCGTTTATAGTCCTTGGAACGGGTAATCAAATACCCGTTACCCGAAGCGGCGATAATCCCTTTTTCCTGTTTCAGCATGGTCAAAAACTGGTAAGCAAAATAACCGGCTTTGGGGATTCCGTTGTAGGTAAGCAGTCCGTATCCCCCATGATAGAGACTGGATTTCAGTACCCGTTTCTCGGAGTGGTCGGTCAGATGAGTATAGGCAATCCCATCGATGTTCCGGTTTTCCAGAATATTTTTCATGATAAAAGCAGCTTTAAAACAGGTGTCGTTGCCAAGGTCGCTCTGCCAGATGGTGGAATTCCATTCGATGATATGAAAAGGGCGGTCCCCCAGACCATATTTTTGCAGAATCTTTTTACACAGGGCAATTTCGTGTTTTAAAATATCGGGGTCTGCGCTGACAGAAGCCGGTTCTCCGGACTGCCTGTTGGCATCGGAGGAGATTTTGTCTTCTGTTTTATTAAGAGGAATTTTGGAGTAGTCACAGCCAAAGCATTGGAAGGTAAAAGCGTTTGGCATACAGTTGTGTTCTATACAGTAGTCCAGCATTGTTTCTAGGACTTTGGGCCCGTTTAATGAAAGAAACCCCGTGTCAAGACCGAAACCGTAAATCTGCGCATCCGGTGTAAGATTACGGATGCCCTGGAAGGTTCTTTCGTAATAAACCAGATATTCCTCAGTAGAAAAAATCTGATAGAAGATATACAGTGCATTGATGGGACAAAAACGCCATTGCAGCACTTCCTCAGAGCCATACCTCTCCAATAGATGCGCCATGACGCTCTCCACAACAAACTGCCATTTATCAAGGAGAATAGGCGTATTTGGAATATTCATACAGGAGGTGCCGAAAATATTTTGCACTTTTTCCACGAGGTTGTAGGGAGTATAGCCGAATTCAAAGAAAGGCTTTAAGCCCAGTTCCAGAATCTCATCGATTACAATATCCAGGTAAGTGTAACTAAGCCATGGAGTCCCATCGGCATCTTCATGATACAGGTCCATGGAATCGTCTAAGATTCCGTGAAAACGAATATAACGGAAGCGGATTTCCCTGACGGTGCGTTCCAGAACTTGATGGAGCGCTTTGGTCATCAAAGAATTTGCCCAGCCAATGTTTATGGTATCATTGTGGCACAGATGAAGTGGCCCCATGTCCGTGAGCAGGCTTGCCTGAATATGCATAGGAGCCTGCTGCTTTTTGTCTAAGGGCCTGGATACTTCTTCGGATGCCGCATGCTTTAATAGACTCACATAAGAGTTTATGTGTAACGGCGCCGCTTCCGGGCATTGAGAGGAAGAAGCGGAAAAGTGGGATTCCTTCTCATAATATTTCTTTCGGTAAGAACTGGGAGTGTCGCCGTATTTTTCATGAAAATTAAGAATCATGGTATTGACGTTGGAATAGCCGCTGGACAGGGCAATATCCGTGATGGTTTTTTGTGTGTGGCACAGAAGATAGGCTACGTGGTTTAGACGCAGCTTCCTTAGGTATTCTGAAAAAGGAATCCCCATGTTTTTCTGAAATTCACGGGACAGATGGCTCTTGGAAAGATAAACACGGTCGGCAACTTCCTGCATAGAGATGTTTTCGGAAAAATGCATACTTAGGTAGGAGAGTACTTCCTGCATGCGGTCTGCGTCACGGTATGTGGATACAGGACGGTTCTTATCAACTTCGTATTGAGTTTTCAGTATGGCGAGGAGACTGAAAAGCTGGCTTAATATATAAAGCTTCTGAGCGGGCTGATTAATAGAATATTTAAAAAGCATCGCAAATCTGGCCCGTATAAGATTGGGATAGTCGGTCTGTTCGGGAACGGATTTGGTGCAGCAGGAAATCCGGCCAAGTTCGGCCTGGCGCAGGATGTCCGGCGAAATATAGCCGGATACGGTGTGGCATCCGGCCTCAGCATACATCTCATGATGTTCGTAAGGGTTTAGGACAATGAAATCTTCCGGTTCCAGGACATAATTATAACCGGAACCGATAATGGCAATGCGGCCGGAAAGTACATATAAAATCTCTAGTTCACTGTGAAAGTGAGGAATGGACGTATTGCAGTCGGATTCAAAACGAATTTCTTCCATAACATAGCAGCCTCCTGGTCCCAAAGAGTTTTGTTTCATTATATATAGGGGGGGGGTAGAAGTCAATGACCATTGCGGTGAAAGCCTGCTACCAGCTTTTGTCATGGGTATAAATCATGATTTGGGCGTAAAACAATCACGGATTGTTGCAAAATATAACGTCTTGTTTCGGTCAGATTCGGAAAAAAGAGTAAAAAATGGAAAAAAGGGCTTGGGATTGGGAGAGAAACGCCATGTGATATGCTATGATATATGCAATGATATTTTTAGGGAATTTAATAGCACTTAATGGGAGTGCAGACCAATGAAGGGAGTGGAAATAAGATTGAAAAAATGGACGGTACAGCAGGTGATTGATAAAATCCTTATGGATATGTGCGGTGGGCCAAAGATTAGCCCTACCTGCGATATTATCATAGCCGGAAGCAATGATACGGAAGTTACGGGGGTGGTTACTACCTTTATGGCCACGTTTGATGTCTTGAAAGAAGCGGTAAGGCAGGGCAAAAACTTTATTATCACCCATGAACCAACTTGGTTTAATGGTATGGATCAAACCGACTGGTGTGAAAATGACAGCATCTATCTTGCCAAGAAGAAATATATAGAAGAACATGGCCTAACGATTTGGCGGCTCCATGACCATATGCATATGGGTTCTGAGGTCGATTATATTTATGAGGGCCTGATTGAAGAACTGGGCTGGCGCGAATTTCTTAAGCAGGACGAACCGCAGCCGTGGATATATGAGATTCCCAAAACAACCTTAAAGAAACTGGCGGATGAATTTAAGAGTGTGTTCCATATGGATACCATACAGATTATTGGTTCCCCGGATATGGAAGTGTCCAGGGTCGGAATTTTGGTGGGAGGCGGAAGTCTGGGTCTTGGTGTGGAGGTGATGCCTATGCAGGTTATGGAGAGGAATCATCTGGATTTAATGGTGGTTGGGGATATCACGGAATGGACTATCTGCGCATACTTAAACGATGCTTACCAGATGGGATTTAATAAGGGAATGCTTACTCTTGGCCATGAGAGGAGCGAAGAGTTCGGGATGAAGTATATGGAGAAGTGGCTGAAAGAGCGGTTTACGGATTTTCCGGTATCCTTTGTCGATGCGAAGGAGCCTTTTCAGTATTTATAGTTTCGTGTAATCAGACGAAATTGCTCACAAGCTTTACGTCTTGCTTTTACGGCGAGGGGTTATTGCAGGAAGCCTATGAAGCTTCGGAATGGAGGGAAAATGCGTTATCAGAAATTATTTACACCAATTAGGATTGGAAACTGTGAGATTAAAAACAGGTTTTCCATGGCTCCGATGGGGCCGTTAGGACTTTCGGACTCCGAAGGAGGCTGGAACCAGAGAGGAATTGATTATTATACGGCACGGGCAAAAGGCGGTGCGGGGCTCATTATTACGGGAGTGACATTCTCCGACTGTAAGGTGGAAACACAAAGTATGCCCAATTGTCCTAATTCTACCTACAATCCGGTACATTTTGTGCGCACGAGCCGTGAAATGACGGAGCGGATTCATGCTTACGGAAGCAAGATATTCTTAATGATGTCCGCAGGATTTGGACGCGTGACAATTCCCACGAACCTGGGTGAGTTTCCGCCGGTTGCGCCATCGGCAATCCCGCACAGGTGGCTTGATAAAATTTGCCGTCCGTTGACGGTAGAAGAAATTCAGAGCATTGTAAAATCGTTTGGTGACGGTGCGTATAACGCGATGCGCGCCGGATTTGACGGGGTGGAAATCCATGCCGTACACGAGGGATATCTGTTGGACCAGTTTGCGATTTCCATGTTTAACCAGCGCGATGACCAGTATGGCGGTTCTTTGGAAAACCGCCTGCGCTTTGCCAAAGAGGTTGTGGAAGAAATCAAATCCCGCTGTGGGAAGAATTTCCCGGTTTCTTTACGGTTTGGATTAAAGAGTATGATTAAAGACTGGCGGGAAGGCGGACTTCCGGGAGAAGAGTTTGAGGAAAAGGGACGGGATATTGAGGAAGGGTTAGAGGCCGCGAAGCTGCTTGTGCAGTATGGATACGATGCCTTGGATACCGATGTGGGGACTTATGATGCTTGGTGGTGGACGCATCCGCCGATGTACCAGGAGAAAGGTTTGTACCGTAAATACTGTAAAATGGTGAAAGATGTGGTAACGGTTCCCGTGTTGTGCGCAGGCCGTATGGATGATCCCAAGATGGCGCTTCGTTCCATCGAAGAGGGGGACTGCGATATTGTGAATCTGGGACGTCCGCTTTTAGCTGATCCGGATTATGTGAATAAATTAAGAGCCGGAAGGGTGGACGAGATTCGTCCATGCATATCCTGTCAGGAAGGCTGCATGGGAAGGCTACAGGAGTATTCCATGATTAACTGTGCCGTGAATCCACAGGCGGCCAGGGAAAGATTTACCGCTTATGAACCTATATTACGTTCCAAAAAAATCCTGATTGTGGGCGGCGGTGTGGCAGGCTGTGAAGCCGCAAGGGTACTGGCGCTGCGTGGGCATAAACCGGAGCTTTATGAGAAAAATTCCTGCCTGGGAGGGAATCTTCTTCCCGGTGGTGCACCGGAGTTTAAAGAAGACGATATTGCCCTTGCCCTTTGGTATCGTGTCCAGATGGAGAAACTGGGCGTTCCTGTTCATTTAAACACAGAGGTTTGTAAAGAGCATGTTGTAGGTAAGGACTATGATGCCGTAATAATCGCAACGGGTTCCGTACCTAAGAGGTTTGCGTTGGGGGATGACGACCGCGTGTATACGGCGGAGCAGGTGCTTTTGAAAGAAAAAGATTGCGGCTTAAGTGTTGCTGTGGTTGGCGGCGGCCTGGTTGGCTGCGAGACAGCCCTCTGGCTTTCACAGCAAGGGAAAAAGGTGGCCATAGTGGAAGCCATGGATAAACTGTTGGCCCTAAACGGTCCGTTGTGTAGCGCCAATAAAGAGATGCTGGAAAGGCTGATTCCCTATCATGGAATCAAGACCGTGACAGGCGCGAAAGTAAGCGGATATCGAGATGGCGTTTTGACGATGCAGACAAAGGAAGGAGAGAGAACGATTCCCTGTGACAGTGTGATTTTATCAATTGGGTATCAGGAGAATAATGCATTGTATCATGAGCTGGAATTTGAAGTCCCCGAGATATATCTTCTGGGGGATGCCAAGAAAGTCAGCAACATTATGTATGGTATATGGGATGCCTTTGAGGTGGCAAACCATATATAAACTTTACGTTGTAAGAAAGCATCGGCGAAAAATGGCCGGTGCTTTTTCCGTAGTCAGGTTTATCATCGATGTACATTCCGCATTTCCCCATCAGTTGAATTTTTCTATTATGTAGAGAGGCTGTGAAAGTTGGAGCTTTTCAGCTCTTATTTTTTCACAGCCTCTTAAATTTATTTAACAAGAAAAGTTTGTATATAGTAGATATTTGATTTGGCTAGCAGTTAAGAAGTTATTTAGAACAGTCAAATCCCGGATTAAATGCATAGAAGTTCTTGCTGTTTAGTCTGTCTTACCGCTTTCCTCCGGGACTTCCTCATACATGGAAGTGCGGATATTGTCAATGACCGTGTTCGTCAGACGGTAGCCGTAGGGAATACGCCCGCCCATGTAAAAGCCGCGCTTGCACTGTGCATAATAAGCGTCCGTTACCCGCTTTTGTATGGTTTCCCGTTCCAGTTGGGCGAACACGATACAGATATTTAACATCGCCCTGCCGATTGGCGTGGACGTGTCAAATTTTTCCGTGGAAGAAACAAACTCCACATGATATTTCTGAAATATCTCCATCATGTTTGCAAAATCCAAAATGGAACGGCTGATACGGTCCAGTTTGTAGACGATAACCCGTTTGATTTTTCCTGCGCGAATATCATTCATCATTTTTTCAAAGCCGGGGCGGTTGGTGTCCTTGCCCGAAAAACCTCTGTCCGTATATTCAATACAGGCTTCCCCGTGGGTTTCGTATCTGCAATACGCAAGCTGGCTTTCCACGGATATGCTGTCCTTTTTCTCGATTGACTGTCTTGCATATAATGCGTCGTACATTTTATCTACCTCCTAAAACGTAAGACGCAAATACCACAAACAGAACATATCGTTTCCATGATTGTTTTGCAAGGGACTTACGCATATTTTTTGAAAATCTGATAGAGCCTTGCTCCGATTTCTTGTCGGGTTTCCTGCTCTGATTTTTTCTGAAAGGCGGGGTAGATGTTGGTAACGGTCAGCCTCATTTTATCTATGGAAAGACTTTCTTCCATGAGATGCTTTTCTTCATTGGAAAGACTTTCCATTTGTATTTGGGTATCGGGTGTAGGAGAGTTATCAGTTTTTGACATAAACTTTCTCCTTTGATGGTTTCCCTAAATTTTATGAGAAGCGGCAAGTACACTATAGCAATGCAAACAGAACATTCAAACTTTATGCTAGGGATATTATTAAAAAGTTTCTCTCATGCAAATAGCGAAAAATACCCCTTTACGCCTTACTACGTTGAAAAAGTCAAAACAGGCAACATTTATTGAAAATTTTTTAAAAATGACAGTATCTTGCGGCAGGCAAAGCAGCCGGAACGGGCAAGGCAGATGATGGTTGCAAAGAATAAGGCAAAGGGAGATTAGGAGATTAAAAAATATAATGGAATTTTGTGTGTGGTTGTGGTAAAATGACAGCGTTGAACAATTAAACAAATCAGAGTTTGCGGAGGTATGATTTATGAGGAGATACAACTTAATAGTTGTATATGACCGGAATGAGCAAAAGCTATTAATGTGTAAGCGAACAAAAGAACCATACAAAGATATGCTGAATTTTGTTGGCGGAAAAATAGAGTCAGGCGAAACAGATAAGGAAGCAGCATATCGAGAATTGTTTGAAGAAACAGGTATATCGTCAGATGATATTATCCTTACGCATATTATGAATTTTATATATCATTTATCTAAAAATGAGCTTGATGTTTATGCAGGTAAACTTAAAGCGAACGTATCATTGAGGGAAGAAGAAAATAAATTATTTTGGATAGATAGATCGGAGAACTTTTGTGATATGACCCGTTTTGCGGGAGAGTGTAATATCGAGCATATTTTGCAGCAAGTTGATTATTACAAAGACCAGGCGTTACGTTAACAAATTCCAGTTTATCTACTAACTGTCGTAACTTTCCTTTATTTTCAAGGCTTTGCGGTATGCATAATCCCAAAATATGTATCCTTTTCCCTTGTTTTTGCCCTTATCAGCAAGTTACAAGGGAA
>CAMWBY010000017.1 GCA_947172645.1 uncultured Lachnospiraceae bacterium
TTTTAAACTACAGTGGAATTTACTTCTGCACTGGAATTTAAAATTTCAAGTCAGCTACCAATCGCTTATTCTAAGCTAACTTAAAGTTTTCTTGCCTTGATACAGAACGAAATAGGCAGCATTTTAGCTTTCTTTGTTTTAGGGTCAACATCTCCTATAGCATTTAATGATTTGTTGTCTGACTCTTCCACTAACTGCTCTACTACAAATCCTACTTTTGCCAATGCATTAATATATGTTGACATCTTTCTGTTACATAAAATAATTTCACTATCATGCACAGGCATTTTGAAGTATGATTCGTCATAGTAACTCTTCATCATTACCAACTTTTCATCTTCAAAAACATCTTTACGTTCATCACATGACCATGCTACACAATAATTCAATGTATGATGCCAACTAAATATAAAAATGCCATCCTTCTTCAAGTAAGAAGCAATCTTATCAAATGTTCCCTGTAAATCGGTTGTCCAACCAATGCCGTAGATGGAATATACATAATCAAAATACCCTTTAGGCACATCAAGTTCATCCTCCATCTTTGCGCATAATAACTTTGCCGAATATCCACTGTCACTTAAAAGTTTTGCTGCATTATCAAGCTGCTTTTGAGACAAATCAACTCCCCATAACTCCCCTGCGCCTTTTTCAGCATTATACTTCAATGAATGCCCGCTACCACAGCATATCTCCAGCATTTTCTTTCCCACAACATCACTGAATAAATGTAAGTCATCTTCTGTTGGAAATCGTACCCCATATGTCGGGAGTGACGTTGTTCCAAACCACAAATCAGCATGGTCATTCCAATATGTTTTATTACTCTCAATTATCTCATCACGTTTCATATATTTCTCCTAAACAATTGTCACTCTTTTTATAAATAGAGCCATTTTAGAGCCAACAGGCATAAAACAATCCCGGAAACACCCATTTTATCAGCATTTCCAGGATTTTATCCGCTATTCGAACTCAATCGTCGCCGGTGGCTTCGGGCTCATATCATAACACACCCTATTCACATTCTCCACCTCCGCCAAGATTCTCTCCGTAATCTTTTCCAACACATCCCAATCCACTTTCTCAATCGATGCCGTCATCGCATCGATGGTATTGATTGCACGGATAATCACCATATACTCAAACACCCTCGCGTTGTTCTTCATCCCCACCGATTTAAAATCCGGAACTACCGTAAAATACTGCCAAACCTTCTTATCTAGTCCGGCTTTCGCAAACTCTTCTCTCAAGATTGCATCGGACTCACGGACGGCTTCCAATCGGTCCCTCGTGATTGCTCCCAGACATCTCACGCCAAGTCCTGGTCCCGGAAACGGTTGACGATATACCATATCATGGGGCAGACCTAACTCCACGCCGCAGGCACGCACTTCATCTTTGAAAAGCTGCTTCAGCGGCTCAACCAGTTCAAACTTCAAATCTTCCGGAAGACCGCCTACATTGTGATGGGATTTTACCATCTTAGCCGTCTTCGTGCCGCTTTCAATAATATCAGGATAGATGGTTCCCTGTCCCAGGAAATCGATTCCCTGAAGCTTTCTTGCTTCCTCTTCAAAAACGCGGATAAACTCTCCTCCGATAATCTTGCGCTTCTGCTCCGGGTCAGCCACATCCTCAAGTTTGCCTAAGAAACGTTCAGACGCATCTACATAAATCAAATTTGCGTGCAATTCATCACGGAACACTTTCACGACACTTTCCGATTCATTCTTACGCATCAGGCCATGGTTCACATGCACACACACTAGCTGCTGCCCGATTGCCTTAATCAGCATCGCAGCCACCACAGACGAATCCACGCCGCCGGATAGCGCCAACAGCACTTTTCTGTCGCCAACCTGCTGCCGAATCAGCTCTACCTGGTCGGCAATAAAATTCTTCATATTCCAGTTGGCCTCCACCCCGCAATCCTCGAAAACAAACTTCTTAAGCGCAGCCTCATCCGGCATCTCGCCAAACTGTGTCGCGCACCGTGACTGCGGATAATCTATAGAAAGCATAGGAATACCCATATCGTAAAGCTCCGGCCTTACTTCCACTGCCCTTCCGTCAACCACCCTGTTTTCCCCGCCATTTAGCAGAATGCCTTTCACATTTTTTAAAGCTTTCAGCTCCTCCACTGTAATATCGTGGGGATGTATCTCACTATACACTCCAAGATCACGGATTGCACGTGCAACAACAGTATTCTTCGTACTGCCTAAATCTAAAATTACGATTAAATCTTGTTTCATTGGGAAGCCTCCTTGTCCTCCGTTTTGCCGTCTCAGTTCCGTCTCATTCCGCCGCCCATATAAGCACGAAATTCTATTGTCATTTATTATATAGTATAATTCCCCTGAAAAGCAACGAAATTCTTCCTTTTACCATAATTGCAAAGGATGTTATTTCACGCTGAAAAGCTCTGGATTACCGCACAAAAAGCTTTAAAGTCACATTTTGGCGCCTTCGCGGCTCACAAAATCACGCAAGCCTGAACTGTTTCTTCTTCCTACATATAAACACTTTTTTATAAAAACCGGTCTAACTATTTTCTTCTAAGCATGCCTTTTCCTCCGTAATTCCGTAATTTCTATGCCGCAAGACAATACATAGTATTAAAAACTATTAAAAAAAGTTTATATAACTTCACTCTGTAATATTTATATGCAAAACAATTGCATTTGCTGTATAAACGTAGTATCCTATATTTTAGTAAAGTCAGTATGCTAGTTACCTGGCAACCATGACTGCGATATCTGTTTTACCCTGGCATATTGCCTGCATACCGTAACGCAGACACATAGCCCCTAACGTAGAACTATATTACTGAAATAGAATATAACAAGAGGATTTCCCAACATGAAAGAAGCATTCCATATTATCAGCGACGGCTCCTGCGATTTGCCGCCGGAATTGGTACAGGAAAGAAACATTACGGTCGTGCCTTTCTATGTATCTTTTGATGATGAACATTATTTTAAAGAAATTACAGAAATTGGCGTCAGAGACTTTTATCAGCAGATGGTAGATAAAAAGGGCGTATACCCCAAATCTTCCATGCCATCCATACAGGATTATGAAGACACATTCCTGCCCTTTGTGGAAGAAGGCACTCCTATTGTCTGTATCTGCATTACAACAAAATTCAGCGGTTCCATGCAATCGGCGCTCAATGCCCGGTCGCTTCTGCTGGAAAAATATCCCCATGCGGAAATTACCGTTATCGACGCTACCATCAATACTGTCCTACAGGGACTATATGTCCTGGAAGCCGCTAACCTTCGTGATTCCGGTATCAGTTATCAGGACACCATAGCCCGTCTGGAAGAAATAAAAAGCACCGGAAGAATCTTTTTCACCGTAGGCAATATGGAATATTTGAAACATGGCGGGCGTATCGGCAAAGTGGCCGCCCTGGCAGGAGGCGCACTGGACATTCGCCCCGTTATCACGCTAAAACAAGGAGAAATCTTTCCCTCCGGGCTTGACAGGGGCCGCAAGCGCACCGTAAAGAAAGTACTGAATCTTCTTTTAGAGTATTTGCAGGAAAGCCCTCTTGGCATCGAATGTTATAGCCTCGCCATCGGCTATGGGTATGATAAGGATGAAGCCCTTGCTTTCCGCGAGCAGACATTATCCGTATTGCGCGAAAAGGGATATGATATAGAAACATTCCCCCTCTACCAAATCGGGGCTACCATCGGCGTACACACCGGTCCCTACCCGCTTGGATTCGGAATTATTGAAAAAGGAATCCATACATTGCAAAGCGAAAAATAAGTGAAAATTTCCTATATAAAAAGACCTTGCAGAAAGCCTGGCATCTCTCTTTCCACAAGGTCTTTCATTCTATTTTATCCCTTTGCTCTCCTGTCTAAACCATAGCTTTTCCCCATCACACAGACACGTGACCGTACCGTTTCCCGTAAAATAAATTTCCGTTCCAATATCCTCCAGCATCCGACACACCTTATCGTCCGCTACTTTTTCTTCTAAGTTTGTAACCACTGCCACGGAAGGACTGACCTCCTGCAGAAATTCCTCCGAATTTTTTTCTTTTCTTCCATGATGTGGAACTTTCAATACATCGTGGGAAAGCGCAAACTCTTCCTGCTCCATGAGTTCATCCAACCTATCTTTTTCACAATCTCCCGCAAACAGAAAGCTTTTTTCCCCATAAACCATACTGATTACAAGAGAAAAATCATTCTCTTCTTCGTAGCTTCCCCGTTCTGGCGGCATAATCAGAAAATCCACTCCGTCAAAAGATATTTCCATCGTCTCCGTCACCAAGACCGGAACCATTCCTCCTGCTTCCATCGCCCATTCATACTCCAGGTATTGGCCGCTATCAGATTCATAATCAGGCTGCAGCACCTCTTTTACCTGCAAGTTATTTATCATCCAGTCAGCGCCGCCTACATGGTCTTTATCAAAATGCGTCAACACCAAATAGTCCAAACAGGAAATACTCTGTTCCTCCATATAGCTTAAAAGAATCTCCGACGTATCATCATAACCGGAGTCAATCAGCATAGAATGTTCCATCGTTTCAATCAGAATGGCATCCCCTTTTCCCACGTCAAAAAAAGTCACTTTTACCTGGCCTTTTTCAGGCGAAGAATGCCTGTCCGCACCACCAACAAATGTCGTGCCGTCCTCGGCGCCTTCCCCCGCACATCCAGATAAAAAAATTCCGGTACAGACAAATAAACCCAACAATATCCGTGCTATATGCTGTGATACTTTCCCTTCAATATTATATACATTGCGAATACAATTCATCGTTATTCCAATTCCACTGTGGCCGGCGGTTTTCCAGTGCAGTCATAAAGCACCCTGTTTACCCCCTTTACCTCATTCACGATTCTGTTGGTCACTTTTCCCAACACTTCCCACGGAATCTGCGCCGCCTCGGCAGTCATAAAATCACTCGTCTCCACCGCCCGCAGCGCCACGGCATAGTCGTATGTCCGCTCATCTCCCATAACGCCCACGGAACGCATGTTGGTCAAAGCCGCAAAATACTGTCCAAGCCCTTTATCCACGCCCGCTTTGGCTATTTCCTCCCGGTAAATATAATCCGCGTCCTGCACCATTCTGACCTTCTCCGCCGTAACTTCACCGATAATACGAATGCCAAGTCCCGGCCCCGGAAACGGCTGCCGGAAGACCAGATGCTCCGGTATGCCAAGCTCCAATCCTGCTCTGCGCACTTCGTCCTTGAAAAGCATACGAAGCGGCTCGATAATCTCTTTAAAATCCACATAATCCGGCAGCCCGCCTACATTATGATGGGACTTAATCACCGCCGATTGGCCTAACCCGGACTCAATCACATCGGGATAAATAGTGCCCTGTACAAGGAAATCTACCGCGCCAATTTTCTTCGCCTCTTCCTCAAACACACGGATAAACTCTTCCCCGATAATTTTTCTCTTCTGCTCCGGCTCTGTCACCCCGGCAAGCTTCCGGTAGAACCGCTCCTGCGCGTTGACGCGGATAAAGTTCAAGTCGTAGGGGCCCTCCGGCCCAAACACCGCCTCAACCTCATCGCCCTCATTTTTGCGCAAAAGCCCATGGTCCACAAACACGCAAGTCAATTGTTTCCCCACTGCTTTTGCCAAAAGGACTGCCGCCACGGAAGAATCCACTCCGCCGGACAGAGCGCACAATACCTTTCCGTCCCCCACTTTTTCACGTACCGCCTGAATGGTTGTCTCCACAAAGGAATCCATTTTCCAATCCCCGCCGCATCCGCATATACCCAAAACAAAATTGCGCAGCATCGTCATACCCTCCGCGGTATGCATGACTTCCGGATGGAACTGTACCGCGTATAAATTTTTCTCCGGACATTCCATGGCGGCAATGGGGCAGACTGGCGTATGCGCCGTCACCCGAAAATCCACAGGCGCTTTCTCAATATAATCGGTATGGCTCATCCAACAAATCGTCTTCTCCGATACGCCTGCAAACAAGGCCCCTCTTTCATCCACTTCCACCTCAGTCTTCCCATATTCACTGACAGGCGCCGTGGTCACCTTACCGCCTAGCAGATGAGCCATAAGCTGTGAACCGTAACATATTCCAAGAATCGGGATACCCAGCTCGAATATTTCTTTGCTGCACAGCACTGCATCCTCTCCATACACGCTGTTAGGCCCGCCCGTAAAAATGATTCCCTTCGGCTCCATCTCCTTAATTGTATCAAGGCTCAAATTGTACGGATGCACCTCGCAATATACATTACATTCCCTCACTCTGCGTGCAATCAACTGATTATACTGTCCGCCGAAATCTAATACAATAACCGTTTCTCTGCCCATGCTTTCTCTCCATTCTTATTTGCTGTTTTTCCCCAATGCTTTTTCCCATTTGCCGCCATGATAGCGAACCTCATAGCAAATTCCCCGGAACATCCAGTCAATGGTCATAGCAATCCATATGCCGATTAACCCCATATGAAACACATTGCTGAAAAAGTACGCCGTGCCAATCCTGAATACCCACATGGAAATAATGGCAATCGCCATCGTCCACATGACGTCCCCCGCTGCACGCAGCGTATTGGGCAGTGAAAAAGACGGCACCCACGCAAACATGCACATACACGCATGATAACGTATTACCTGTACTGCCAGTTCTTCCGTCTCTGGCGTCAGATGATAGAGCAGAAGCATTTGCCTGCACAAAAGAATCATCACCAGAGATACCGCTATCATACCTGCAGTTGTCAGCCTCATAAGTTTCTTCGTATAATACCTTGTCTGTCCATAATCCCCGGCGCCGATGCAATAGGAAGCCACCGACAGAATCGCCAGGTTAATTGACACACCCGGCAAAATGTTGAAATTGGCTATCGTGCCACAGACCGCATTTGCGGCAATCGCCGATGTGCCAAAAGTGGATACCAGGCTTAAGAGAAGTATTTTCCCTAATTGGAAAAGGCTGTTCTCCAACCCATTCGGTATCCCGATATATAAAATTTTTTTAATCTGCCGCAGATGAAGCTTCGCGGTGATGCGGTGCTTAAAGTGAATCACCCGGTCTTCCCTGAACAACATACAGAAAATAATAACCGCTGCAACCGTCCTTGACACGGTAGTGGAAATCGCCGCGCCTGCCACGCCCATATGAAAACCAAAAATCAAGAGTGCGTTGCCCACTAAGTTTAACAGGTTCATCAACAACGATATGTACATTGTGGTTTTACTGTCGCCCATTGCACGAAAAAGTGCGGCGCATCCATTATATAACGCCAACGGACAGATAGACAATCCCGTAATAATCAAATAGGTCGTGGCGCTTTCCATGACCTCAGCCTCCACCTGCCCGAAAACTGCCCGTAGAATCGTCGTATGCCATCCGAGCAGCACAACCGTGGTGACTACCGAAGCATACAGCAGGAAAAGAACCATCTGCCACGCAGACCGCCCCGCCATTTCTTCATTGTGCTGCCCCAATGCATGTCCCGCCACAACGGCGCCGCCGGTGGCGAGCGCCGCAAAAACCTGAATAACTAAAATATTGATATTATCCACCAATGAGACACCCGACACCGCTGCTTCCCCAACGCCGGAAATCATGACAGTATCCAGCATACCGACTAAAATAGCCAGAAGCTGTTCCATGATTAAAGGCAGAATCAGTTTCTTAAGGTCAGCATTACTATAAAACGTTCCCTTTGTTTCTTCTTCCGTGTGCATTGCCGTCATTGTCCTCGCATAAATTCTGAAATTATTTTATCATCTGCATCCGCATACATGATTCACAATTTATTCTATGCCTATTCTTAAGTAATGTAAAGCACATTCAACATGCCCTCCGCCTAACTTTTCACAACCTTAATCATCCATGGGCGCCGTCTTAAAAACTATGTTGATGCAAATATTTCTCTCTTGTGGCCAATCCTCCGCGGATATGTCTTTCCGATTTGTTGACGTCCAATACTTTCCTTGCCTCTGCCGCCAGGGACGGATTAAGCTGCGCCAGACGGTCTGTTACGTCTTTATGTACCGTACTCTTACTAATCCCAAACTCTTTCGCAGTCTGTCTCACCGTGGCATTATTCTCAATGATATAATTGGCAATCTGAATTGCACGTTCCTCAATATAATCTTTCAAAAGGTAACCCCTCAGAACACTTTTTTACATTGTATGAAGTGTTCTGAGGGGTTATGCCTCTTTATTTCCTGCCATTTTTCCACAATTCACACCACCGCAAGGTATAAAAATATGGATGATTAGGTATTTCACTGCCGCATCGGCATCTGGAACCCCGCAAGCGCTTTATTCAAATAATCATTAAAAGGTTTCATAACCTGAAATATCTCTGCGGCCTTTATGAGAAACGCCTCTGCATCGCTTAACTCTTCATCCTTTACCGGATATTCCAGATACCAACTCTTGTATTTTAAATATTCCGCCTGAGGATGTTCTTTCTCATATCCTGCCGGAACATTCTTCAGGGCCGTTCCCTGCACGGTAAAATATCTTTCAAATTCCGGTTCATGTATAATTTTGTCCCATTCTACACCGTTATGTGCGATATAATCCCGTATCATTGTTGTCGCATCCTTAAACATATCCGCAAACAAGCCGCCGCCTAAAAAAGATTGATTACCCGGTTTTATCATAAGATAATATCCGACAGGAACAGGCAGCTTGCCTTTCGCGGAAATATGGGCGCGAAACGCAGGATTATAAGGCGATTTATCATGACTAAAGCGAGTGTCCCTCACAATCTTAAACGTAAGGTCTTTGGGCTGATGATGTAAAATACTGCTGTCAAATTTTCCGATTTCCATCATTAACGCCTGCAATAACTCTTCAAATTCAGCATTGGCTTTTTTATAGTCATCCTTATTCGCGTGATACCATTCACGGTTATTATTCGCGCCAAGAGCCGATAAATAATCCATCATATACTGTGTATTCATAATCTGTCATCTCCTTTACGATTTCTGGATAATAGAAAGCTGCGTAGAGTCTAAAAACTCCTGTATCAAATCTTTCGTGCGGTCAGGCGATTGATAGGGCTTACAGAAAGAAAAATCCTGTGACAAGTCATCAATATCTTCCATCGCATTTTTCACATCTACCATGGTCTGGATAGGGATTTCCCTTGCCGTTGTATAATCTAACTGCAACGGATTTATTCTATGCCTTTGTATCGCATAATTCACTCTGTCCTTACATTTACACCTACCGCCGCCATATTCCCCGCAATATTGTCCAAGAAAATCCGCCATTTTTTTGCGTATCCTGGAAAGCCGCTGACGGTACGCTTCCGGCGTCATCTCCAAAATATCCCCCGCAATACGGCTGTCAACTTTAAACATTGTTCCCAATATGAAGATACATCTGCTTTCTGTATCGAGACACTGCAGCATCACATTGGTGCAGGACATTTTTAGTTCCTCCGCCAGAATATCCTTTTCCACATTCTGCGTTAAATCCGGTACATCCTGTATTTTTCCGCCTTCTATGTCCTCGCCATAATACTCAAAGCTCAACGGATAACGGGCAAACATATGCTTTTTATAATTTTTCAGATGGTTTACCGCAATGCTGAATACCCACGTTGTAAACGAGCTGTCGCCCCTGAAAGAAGAAAGATGCGTAATCATTTTCAACAAAATATCCTGTGTGGCATCCTCCGCGTCTGCAAATGTGCCGAGCATACGCAAGGATAAATTGAATACAATATCCTGTACCCCGGCGACAAGCGTTTCAAGGGCTTTTTTATCCCCTGCTGTCGCTTTATTAACCAGAGACTGTAATTCTTCATTTGTGTTTTTATTCATATATTCTTACCTCCTCCTGTTTAGTTAGACAACTTTCCTTTATCTGTGTGACAGCAAAGCAATCAATTTTTTAAATAATTTTCCTATACAAAAGAGCCTTTGCAAATCCAGGGCATCCGCCCTTCTTCGCAAAAGCTCCTTCATACACTGTTCATCACTAACTTAAACGCCTTGATTTAAATACTAAACTTACCGATAATTTCGTCTAGCTGCCGGACAACTCCATCCAATTCATGCATGGACGAGCTGATATTGTTCATCTGAACATTCTGGTCTTCCACCCTGCTGTTCACTTCCTGGCTAGCTGCCGAAAGCTCCTGTGTCTCGCTGGATATACCGGAGAACGTGTCCACAATCTCATTCTTGTTCATATTCAACGTGTCAACAGCCCCCTCCAGTTCATTAATGTCGGTTCCCATGCTTGAGATATCGTCACTAATCCTCTGGAATGCGCCCTGAGTCTCTTCCATGGCTCCCATACAATCGGTGGTCGTCTCCTGAATCTCTCCGATTTGTCCGCTGACATTCTTAATCTCATTCTGTATCTCTGTAATAATCTGGTTAATGTTCTGCGTCGCCAAAGTAGTCTGTCCTGCAAGCTGTCCTATTTCCTCTGCAACTACCGCAAACCCGCGTCCTGCCTCGCCTGCCCTGGCCGCCTCAATGGACGCGTTCAACGCAAGAAGTGATGTCTGAGTCGCAATCTCACTGATAGTCTTGCTGATACCGTCAATAGAAACCGATTTCTGTGACAAGCTGTTGGCAGACTCATATGTAATATCCTGCATCTCACGGCTCTGGTTAATCTTCTCAGACAAAATTCCGACCGTATGCATTCCGTCGTTACACTGTTGGACAGCCGCATTTGCAACTTCGTTCATCTGTTCCATCTTCTCGGCAACCTGCGCCAGTCTGTCCGCGAAGTCAGCCAAATTTGTATTCGCAACCTGCGTCTGCTGCGCTACATCATCAATGGCCAGTACAATTTGTCCGACCGTATCTTTTACGGACTCATTGTTAGAAACTGTACTCTCCACAGCATCTTCCACATTCTCAAACTGTCTTCTCAGAATGCCGGAAGCATCCATCATCTGTTGGACAATCTCATTGAGTGTACGCCGCAGTTCCTGAACCGCACGGTCCATAACGGATATTTCATCTTTACGCTGCGTGTTGGCCGCGCTCTCCTTCACCTGGAGCTTCAACTCTCTTAATTCCGTAACTTCCTTCTGCATTGCCAGAATCGGCTTCGAAAGCGTTCCGCTGAACACTGCCACCACAAAGGCCGCTATCACTGCGGAGACAGCCATAACCAACACAGCAAATTTCAGAAGCTGAACTACCACCTGGTCATAAACTGCTGCCGGCGTAACAACGACTATATTCCATCCGCTTGTTCCGACCGCCCTTGCATGCAGATATTTTTCCTCACCGTCATAGTCCGTCATCCTCTCCCCGGTGCTGATTGCATTGACATAAGCGCCGTCCAAGACGTCTTTCATTCTATGCGTTTCCGCCTCGCTTGATATAAACTCTTCGTTCTGGTGCATCAGAATGGAACCTGAATTATTTACAAGGAATGCATAACTGCCGTCGGAAGTATCCACTGCCTCATCCAGCATACTAAACAGAACCGGGAGCTGTAAGTCCATACTGATAACGCCCGTGCTGCCGTCTTTCAGTGTAAATTTCCGTCCAATCGGAACTACCATATTGCCAGTGATGGCATCCAGGAAAGGGTCGCTGCATACCTTCTCCTCGGACTCAATCGCTCCCTTATACCATGGGCGTTCCAGGCAAGACCAGCCTTCCTCCGGAATCCATCCCGCGCCGTCATAATACTCCCCGTCGGAAAAAGCCACATAAATATCTGTCGTATTATCATTAGCCTCCGTCAGCGCCTGCAGAAAATCCCACAGCCTCTGCTTGTCAATCTGCTCCTGCGCATCCATGTACACATTGACCGTATCGATTACCGAGGAATTTCCTTCCAGCCATTCACTGACTTTCGTAGCATAATATTCCGCTGCCAATGAATACTGTTTGTTATTCATGTCCGCAATCCGGTTCTTGGCAACCGTCAATATACACAGGATTGCAACCAACATACATCCGATACAAATAACGGAAAAGAATGTGGTCAGTTTCGCCCTAATCTTCATACCCCTACCTCCATAAAAAACGAGCACAGCTCGTTTGCGAGTTCCGCTTCGCGAACTCGAATAGTCCGAGAACTTTCCTATAAGTTAAAAAAAATTTGCACAAGAGCTTGCCAATCTCTCGCGCTTGTTACTATTGTACTAAACCCCCTTCAAAAAATCAATGTTTTTTAAACAATTCTCCTAACTGTAATAATACTCCGGTATGTGGCGGAGGTAATCTTAATTCCTGACCGCTCTGTACTGGCATGTACAATCTGTCCGTTTCCAATATAAATACCTACATGCCCGCCATAGTAAATGATGTCTCCCGGCTGCGCCTCTGAATAGGACACCGACTTGCCCGCCCCCGACTGCGCGTAGGAACTTCTCGGAAGCGAATAGCCAAACGCCTGGTAGACTGCCATCACGAACCCTGAACAATCCGCCCCATTTGTCAGGCTCGTTCCTCCTGCCACATAAGGACTTCCAATATACTTGCACGCAAAATCCGCTATCTGCTGCCCTTTCCCACCTCCGGAGGAAGAAGGCTTTGGCGTCTCCTCCTTGTCTTCTTTACTGTCTGAGGAATCATCATCGGAATCTTCGTCATCGTCCCTGTCATCATTGTGGTCCGAATCCCTGTCTGCCTCCTCGGCTTCCCGCTGCGCCGCCAACAGCGCCTCCTGTTCTGCTTTCTTGCGCTCCTCTTCCTCTCTGCGCCTGCGCTCTTCCTCTTCCCTGCGCTTACGCTCCTCTTCCTCCAACTTCCTGATTTGTGCCGTCTCCTGCTTGATTCTGGCCGTGTAAGCCGCCGCTTCCTGTTTTGCCTTGGCGAGCATAACCGTGTAATTCTCATACTCCTTCTGCTTCTGCTCAAGAACCTCTTCCACATAGGCCTGCTCCTCTTCCAGTTCTGTCTGGGAAGTGATAAGCTCGGACTTCTCCTCTTCCAGCCTGTCCTGCAGCTCAGCCACCTGCTGCACTACGGCCTCATATTCGTCAAGAAGTCTCCTGTCATACTCATAAAGCTCTTCCACATAACTGGCCTTATTCATCATATCGCCCATGCTCGTCGCGCCGAAGAACATCTGCAAATAAGAAGTATCCCCCTTTTCATACATAAATTGGATACGGATTTTCATGGACTCATACTGCTCGTCCTTGTCCGCCACCGCCGCTTCATATTCAACCTGTGTCTGCGCAATATCTTCTTCCTTATCTTCTATGGCTTCCTTAATCAAATTGATATCCGTCAGCAGCGCCACCATTTCCGAGTCCAGTTCCTCAATCTCGCCTCCAATGTCCGCCTGCGCCCCTTTGTAGCCGGCAATCTGTTGGTTGACATTGTTAAGCTGTGACTGGCTGTTCTTTATATCCTTCTGCAAATCAGAAATAGTGGTGGCTGCCACCGGGTCCGCCACTAATAAAAATAATATGAAAGACATTGCTATGCACAGCGCCTGCGTGCATCTTCTTCTCATCCCGCTGTATCTCATTACCGTTATAAAACCTTCCAATCAATCCCTAACTGCATAGGGGATACAAACATTACACGACATCGTTCTTCTTTTTGACCCTCCATCACTTCTATAATTCGCAGTTTTTGACCGTCCTCGGGAAGGGAACAACATCCCTGATATTGCCCATGCCAGTCAGATACATAACGCATCTCTCGAATCCAAGCCCGAATCCTGCATGACGCGCGGAACCATACTTTCTAAGGTCAAGATAGAATCTGTAGTCCTCCTTATTCAGTCCAAGCTCTTCCATCCTCTTTTCAAGCAGCTCCAAATTATCCTCCCTCTGGCTTCCTCCAATAATCTCGCCAATCCCGGGCACAAGACAATCCATCGCCGCCACAGTCTTTCCGTCATCATTTAGCTTCATGTAGAAAGCCTTGATTTCTTTCGGATAATCAGTCACGAATACAGGCCTTTTGAATTCCTGCTCAGTCAAATATCTCTCGTGTTCGGTCTGCAAATCGCAGCCCCAGGATACTTTATACTCAAACTCGTCATTGTGCTTCTCAAGAATACTGATTGCGTCCGTATACGTCACATGGGCGAAATCAGAATTGAGTACATGATTCAAGCGCTCAATCAGCCCCTTATCCACAAACTGGTTAAAGAAGTTCATTTCCTCCGGCGCATTCTCAAGCACATAACGGATAACATGCTTTAACATCGCTTCCGCAAGCATCATATCGTCGGTGAGGTCTGCAAATGCAATCTCCGGCTCAATCATCCAAAACTCTGCCGCATGTCTTGTCGTGTTGGAATTTTCCGCACGGAATGTAGGCCCGAAGGTATAGACATTCTTAAATGCAAATGCATATGTCTCCACATTTAACTGTCCGCTCACTGTCAGATTGGTAGGTTTCCCGAAGAAATCCTGGCTGTAATCCACCTGTCCGTCTTCCGTCATAGGCAAATTGTTTAAATCAAGCGTGGTCACCTGGAACATTTCCCCCGCACCCTCGCAATCGCTTCCCGTGATGATGGGCGTATGCACATACACAAACCCTCTCTCCTGGAAAAAGGTGTGGATTGCGTAAGCAATCAAAGAGCGCACACGGAACGTCGCCTGGAAAGTATTCGTGCGCGGCCTTAAATGGGAAACCGTCCTGAGATATTCAAAGCTGTGCCGTTTCTTCTGCAGCGGGTAGTCGGCCGTGGACTCGCCTTCCACGATAATCTCCGCCGCCTGCATCTCGAATGCCTGCTTGGCCTGGGGCGTTGCCACAATCCGTCCCTTCGCCACGATTGCCGAACCGACATTCAATTTAGAAACCATCCCGAAGTTCTCCAGGGTATCGTTGTACACTATCTGGAGCGGCTCAAAGAAAGTGCCGTCATTCAGGACAATAAACCCAAAAGTCTTGGAATCCCTAATGCTGCGCACCCATCCGCCGACTGTCACTTCTTTGTCAATGTAATTATCTGTACTACGGTACAGCTCCCTGATGTCTGTCAGATTCATACTGTTCATTCTGCTCTTCTCTCCTTTTATCCCTTAATCTTTAATAGGCGTTTGCAAAACGCCAAAACCCTGTTTCAAAACAATCCGTTAATCTTCTATAACAGATGTCATCTGGATATCGCCGTTCTCCTTCAGGAAGTCCAGGACATTCTTCTCCATAAGCTGCTCTTTGAGCATCTCCACGTCGTTGCTCTTCCTGTACTCTTCCTCGGAATCATAGTGATAGGCTTCCACTCTGTCGGCAATCTCTTCCTGCACCTGCTCATCCGTAGGATTAAGCCCCTCCGCGTCTGCAATCGCCTGAAGCATAATATACTGCTGCGCTGCTTTGCGGGCGTCCGCCTGGAACTGCGATTCATATGCCTCTACGGTCATTCCCCCATAAGTCTGCATATATGCCGCAAGGGTCATGCCCTGTATGGCCGCCTCCGTGGTCAACGCATCTTTCAGGTTCTGCTTAAAACGCTCCACCATCTCGGCAGGCGGCTCCTTAAAGGTGCAGTCCACCATAACTTTATCCGCCAATGTAGTCTCGATGGTGCTTTCATAAATCTGTGTTGCACGCTCATAGAGCGTATCGTATGAATAATCCTGCAATTCCTTCCACGTCTTGCAGTCTTCGATGCCCAGGGACGCTATAAAATCATCCGTCGGCTGGGGCGTAATGGGCCTGACAATCCGGTTGACTGTGACATCAAATACTACCGGCGCGCCCGACAGGTCAGGATTTACTTTGTATGGGTCAGGAAACGCCAGGTTTAAAGACACGGTCTCGCCCACATCCACACCGACAAGCCCTTCTTCAAACCCGTCAATAAATTGCCCGGAGCCGATTGTCAGGTCGGTTCCCTTTCCTGTGCCGCCTTCAAAAGGCTCGCCGTCAAGATATCCCACGAAATCAATATTCGCCGTATCGCCAATCTCCACCGTAGTAATATACTCCGGAAGAATATAATACTCAATGTACAAATCTACCAGTTCGTCTTCCACGGACGGCTCTGGCGCCGCCGCCTCAATACCAAGATAATTGCCCAGCGTCACATAATCGGCGGCCTTGATGTCGCTCAAATATTTCTTGCTTCCGCAGCCGGTTAGGACAGATGCCAGTATAAGCACGGCCGTCAGGGCAGATGCTTTCTTGGAAGCAATCTTCTTCATCCTTCCTGCATCGCTGTTCCCTTCCATTGTATTTTTACCTGTATTTTCCATAATATCCCCCATTCCTGCTTTGTCTGCGCATTTGGGAGCAAGCGCAAATCCACGCCTGCACGCCAGGGCCGCGCACAATGCCAGGCCCTCCCAAACACCTGAGCTTTATATTAACACAAATCCACCCTTCTTAAAAGAGTTTCTATCTACAATTAAGAAATCTCCTTGCTTAAAGCTTCAATCAATGATAAAATATGGAATGCAATAGTATGTTCGGAGGTAGCCCCATGAATACAGTGACAATTGTTTTGCTGGTCATTCTGGCAGTCTTAACCATTGCCGTAGTCACCTTATATTTCCTCGGCAAAAGGGCGCAGAAGAAACAGGAAGAACAGCAGGCACAAATCGATGCCATGAAACAGACCGTTTCTATGCTGATTATTGACAAGAAACGCATGAAGCTCAAAGACGCCGGGCTTCCCCAGATGGTCATTGACCAGACGCCGAAGTGGCTGCGCGGTTCCAAACTTCCCGTTGTCAAGGCTAAGGTTGGCCCGCAAATCATGACTCTAATCTGCGAAGAGAAGATTTTTGATTCTATACCGGTCAAGAAAGAAGTCAAAGCCGTCGTCAGCGGCATCTATATCACAGGCGTGAAAGGCCTGCATGGTAAACCGGTTATCGTGGAACAGAAAAAAAAGAGCAAATTCAAACAGTTGGTTGAACGTGCCCAGGAGAAAGCCGGCGCTAAGCCTGTCAAGTAACATAGTAAAAGAAAACAGCAGTTCCCTTAAATCTTTTGTTAATTTAAGGAAAAACTGCTGTTTTGTTTTGAACAAACATCAATCCTGATATGGCATTCGGCCAAAAACTCGTAGTTGACATCCAACGAATAATCCACATCCACGGCAATATTGTCTTCTTTTTCTTCAATCTGTACCTTTTTCGTATCGATGCCTATCATAATCTGCCCGAAAGGAGTATTATAGTTCGTCAGGTTTTTCTTATTTTCCTGAAAAACCATATGTACGTTCACCAGTCCGTTTCTGGACAATTCGAGCATATTTTCACTAAATTTCAGCCTGTTCTTGGTAGGCTGTGCAAAGCCCTCCGTAATCTCTTCATAGACCACATAATGTTTATCATTTCTCTTATAGTAATCACCCACCGTCACCATTTCGATTTTGTCGGCGTCTTCCTCACGTTGGTCGAACTGCAGCCCACGCAGCGTCAACAATACTTCCCGTGTCATATCCATACCTCTTATCCTTTTGGTCAATACTCATCAATATTAATTACTTTTGCCGACAGAATCCCATATGTAAGAATCGAATTGGCAAACCGCTGGAATTTATCCGCCGCATCGCTGACAAAGAATCTGTACAGCTCTCTTCCTGTGCCCAGTTCCGGCCTGTGCCCGCTCTCCAACCCTTTTTCCTGCAAAAGCCGCTTTAACTCCCGCGCGGTTTCATAGGCCGGATTCACCAGTGTCACCCCGTCCCCCATGATTCTGCCGATGGCCGAGCGTATAATCGGGTAGTGGGTGCATCCGAGTATGAGCGTGTCAATCCCCACATCAATCAGCTCCGCCAGATATCTTCCCGCAATCTCATCCGTCACAGGGTCTTCCCACAGCCCTTCCTCCACCAACGGCACAAGCAACGGACACGCCTTGCTCAACACAGTGGCGCCCGGGTCTTTTTCTTTTATGTACCGGCTATATATGCCGCTTCCCACCGTGGCTTCTGTGGCAATGACGCCTATCCTGCCGTTTTTCGTTGCCCCAATCGCCGTCTTTGCTCCCGGTCTCACCACGTCCACCACCGGGATATCCACATCTTTCTCCAACTCGCCTAACGCACATGCACTGACACTGTTGCACGCCACCACAATCGCCTTCACCTCCTGGGTCTGCAGGAAGCGCACAATCTGCTTAGAGAACTTCGTAATCGTCTCCCGGGACTTGCTCCCATATGGCACCCGCGCCGTGTCTCCGAAATATACAATCCGCTCATTGGGAAGCTGCCGCATAATTTCCCTTGCCACGGTCAGCCCGCCCACTCCCGAATCAAAGACCCCAATAGGCCTGTTACACAATTCTTCTTTTTCACTCATCACCATACCATCTTTCAAACAAATCTCTATATTCCCTTTTCAGTCATACTCGTTCTTTTTCTCTTCTATCCATTCAAGCAGCCTGCTTCTGATGACGACTTCATCTCCGGACGCATCCAGTATACCGGAACAATCTGTCTGCTCCTCCACAATTTCCTGCCCTTTTTCCAGGATAACCTGTTCACAGGTGCCCTCCGTAAAACACAATTCCGGGTATAAGACGCCCCACCACACAAAAGCCGACACACACAGGGCAGCCTTGCACGCCATACCGCTTAAATAAAAAGTCGAAAACCTCTGATTGTTCCTTCTATTCCACATTCCGCCACACTCCTGTTTCTTTGCACTGTATTCATAAGGAGTGTAACCGTTATGCAGATGTCTATACACTTTAATCCGACACTTTTTCCCGATTCGCGTCTCACAATCTCCTGCGCTTTGCCGTCTGCTCCTGCTCAAGCCGAAGCTGCCGGATAATGGATTTCTCCTGATTGTCTATATGAAGCCTTGCGGCCTTGGCGGCATTTTCTTTATCCCGCCTGACAATACTCTCGTATATCATTCTATGCTCGTCAACCAGGTTGTCATGACGGCTTTCATCTTTAATATATTCAAAACGATACCGGTACATCTGTTCCGACAGATTATTAATCAGCTGAATTAAGCGCTTATTCCCCGTGGCACGGACGATAATATCATGGAATGCCACGTCCGCCCCCGCAATCGTGGTCACATCTTTACTCTGGGCTGCACGTTCAAATTCATCACATGCCTTCCCAAGCTGTTTCTCCTCCTCTGCACTGATTCTGTCACATGCCAGCTCCACGCAGAGTGCGTCCAGCGCCCGTCGTACCTCCAACACATCTTTTAAGCTCTTTTCCGTAATCTGCGCTACCTCTGCTCCGCGGCGCGGAATCATGATGACAAGCCCTTCCAGTTCCAGTTTACGGATAGCTTCCCTAATCGGCGTCCGGCTGACCCCCAACCGGTTCGCCAAATGAATCTCCATCAGGCGTTCGCCCGGTTTCAATTCTCCCGTCAGGATTGCTTTTCGCAGCGTGTTGAACACAACATCCCGCAGGGGAAGAAATTCATCCATCGTTACCTCAAAATTATCTCCCATACATATACCCTTCTCTGAACTCCCGTTTTTACACTTTAACTCTCAATGCTCCCCTTACTTTTCATAAACCGCCCTCACCTGTGCCGCCATGGAACACCGTCACAAAAACCTGCCCTGCAAGCCGTCTCTCCCGAACAGCGCAGGCTGCTTTCTCGGCGTCATCTTTTTGCGTAAACATGCCAAACACCGTCGGGCCGCTTCCGCTCATCAGCGCGTTTTCTGCCCCCTGTTCCCGCAGCAGCCCCTTCAGCCTGCCAATCACCGGATATTCCTTCTCGGTGACAGTCTCAAGCACATTGCCTAACCGTTCCGTTATCCCTTTCAGGCTTCCGTCATAAAGCGCCCGGACCATACCGTCTATATCAGGATGCTCCGTCAGCGTATCCGCATGAAGGTTCCCATACACAAAGGCAGTAGATACGTCTATATCAGGTTTCGCCACCACAAGGAAACATTCCGGCGGTGCAGGCAGCGGCGTCAGTATCTCGCCGATTCCTTCCGACAGCATTGTGCCGCCCACAAGACAATAGGGGATATCCGCCCCTAGCCTGACGCCCAATTGCTGTAACTCCTGTATAGAATAACCCATCTGGAAAAGTTCATTCAGCCCGCGCATCGTGGCAGCCGCATCGGAACTTCCCCCCGCCATGCCCGCCGCGATAGGAATCCTCTTCTCCAACGTAATCCTGACCCCTGGCGCAATCCCTTGTTCTTGAAATAGAAGTTCCACCGCCCTGTACACCAAGTTTCCCTTGTCTACAGGAAGAGTTTTGCACGCCGTACATATCTCTATCCCTGGCCGGGATATCTTCTCAAACGACAGGTCATCGCATATATCCACCGTCTGCATGACCATCTTGACCTCGTGATAACCGTCTTGTCTGCGCCGCAGCACATCCAGTCCGATATTAATCTTTGCGTATGCTTTCTGCGTAGTCATTTCCAAACTCATGGGAAGTCCCGCCTTTCTTGCCTCGTCTGTCCATCTCACGGATTGCATTTTGTATACAATAATGATATATAAATTATATCTAATAAAACCACTCTTCGTCAAGAGCGGCATTTTACACTTGCTATAATCAATCATTACAAAGCCTCCTGACAACGGCAAAACCTAAGGTACACACATATTGTAATAAACGGGAACATTTTTGACATAAAAAGCCCAGGGAACCGCAAAAAAATAAGAGATGAACCTAATTTTTCCAGGCAGATGTTACGATATAATAGGTAGAAGCGGGGACATATCCCCAATATGCAACCAAAAACAAATAATGAATAAATTCCAAGGAGGGATACCCATGAGCGTAAACGGAGTTACAAGTGCAACAAGTGCTTATGATGTCTATCAGGCAAACCAATCCACTGCCGGAAAGGTAAATGAAGAAAACAAAACCAACGCTTCCGAAGATAAGAAGGAATCGGGTGTTGTCTATGAGCCGTCTACAGACACAGCTAACAAGACTGGCAAGACCTACACACAGAACACCAACTTAGTAAATAAAATGAAAGCGGACGCTGAGGCGCATGCACAGCAGCTGCAGAACATTGTACAGCAGTTGATGACCAAGCAGGGACAGACTTACAACAGTGCCAACGGTATCTGGTCTTTCCTGGCAAGCGGCGAATTTACGGTAGATGCCGCTACCAAGGCACAGGCTGAGAAAGATATCGCTGAGGACGGTTACTGGGGCGTTGAGCAGACATCTGACAGAATCATCGATTTTGCAAATGCATTGACCGGAGGCGACCCGGACAAAATCGAAGAGATGCGCGATGCCTTCAAGAAAGGCTACAAGCAGGCTGAGAAGACATGGGGCGGACAGCTTCCTGATATCTCGCAGAAAACTTACGATGCTGTCATGCAGAAATTTGACAAGATGGCTGAGGAAGCCGGACTTACAACAACAAACTAAAATCTAAGCTCTTTCATAAAGGCACTACAGAAAGCCAGGTTTCCGGACCTGGCTTTTATTATGTGTTCGCCCGCTTTTTTATTAACAAGTAGCTATTGCTCTATAAATAAGGTATACTGTCCTTATCGGGGTCCGCATACTGAGATATCCCGGTATACTGGCCTACAGGCACTCTGACAACACAAGAACACAATGCTTCGGAATGGAGGAAAAGATGATTCACAACAGTAAAGTACATAAAATCTTATACGGCGGCGACTATAACCCAGAGCAGTGGCCGCAGGAGACGTGGGAAGAAGACATGCGCATATTAAAGCTTGCGCACATCGACGTTGTCACGCTGAACGTGTTTAGCTGGGCGGCGTTGCAGCCCTCGGAAAACACCTACTGTTTCGACAAATTAGACAAAATCATAGAAACCGTAACGAAACACGGCATGAAAATCTGCCTTGCCACTTCCACGGGCGCACATCCGGCATGGATGGCGCGCAAATACCCTGATATCCTCAGGACAGATTTTCACGGTATGAAACACAAATTCGGCAGCCGCCACAACTCCTGTCCGAACAGTCCGACCTACCGCAAATATTCCACAATGCTTGCGCAGAAGCTTGCCGAACGCTACAAATCCTGTGACAATATCGTAGCCTGGCATATCTCCAACGAATATGGCGGCGAGTGTTACTGTGAAAACTGTGAGCGCGCCTTCCGCGTATGGTTAAAGGACAAATATAAAACCATCGACGCAGTCAACGAGGCATGGGACACCGCTTTCTGGGGTCATACTTTCTATGATTTTGAAGACATCGTCCTGCCTAATATGCTGTCCGAGCATTTCGCGGAAAACAGAACCACCTTCCAGGGAATTTCCTTAGACTATAGGAGATTCAATTCGGAAAGCATCTTAGACTGTTTCCGCCTGGAATATGATACGGTACATGCCATCACGCCGGACATTCCGATTACCACCAATCTGATGGGCGCCTATCAGCCTCTGGACTACCAGATGTGGGCAAAATATATGGATTTCGTCTCCTGGGATAACTACCCGTCATACGACGCCGTCCCGGAAAACGCCGCCCTGAACCATGACCTGATGCGCGGTTTAAAGCAAGGTATGCCCTTCGCCCTGATGGAGCAGACTCCCAGCGTCACCAACTGGCATCCGTATTGCGCTCTGAAACGTCCCGGCGTCATGCGTCTGTGGAGTTATCAGGCGGTGGCGCACGGCGCAGACACGGTCATGTTTTTCCAACTCAAGCGCAGCATTGGAGCATGTGAGAAATACCACGGCGCGGTAATCGACCACGCCTGCCATGAGAATACCCGTGTATTCCGCGAGGTAGCCGAACTAGGCGCGGAACTTGAAAAGATTGGAGCCTTGACATTAGGCGCCAGGACAGGCGCTAAGGCTGCCATCGTCTTCGACTGGGATAACTGGTGGGCAATCCACTATTCGGCAGGCCCAAGCGTCAACCTGGACTACTGCAACGAAATACTAGACTATTACAAGGCATTTAACAACTTGAATATTCCCGTTGACATCATCGGCACAGACGACGATGTGTCCGGCTACTCTTTCGTCGCCGCCCCGGTGCTGTATATGGTAAAACCCGGATACGATGAAAAAATACGCCGTTTCGTCCAGAACGGCGGACGTTTCCTGACTACTTTCTTCAGCGGGTATGTGGATGACCACGACTTAGTCACCACAGGCGGCTATCCAGGCAAGCTGCGGGATATCCTTGGTATCTGGGTGGAAGAAGAAGACGCCCTTCCCGAAGAGGCGCACAACAACTTTACTTATAAAGGCATTACTTATCCTGCCAAGATGCTCTGCGACCTGCTGCACACCGAGAATGCGCAGTCGCTGTGCGCCTATGAACAGGATTTCTATGCCGGTATGCCTGTAGTGACCCGCAACACTTTCGGGGACGGCGCCGCCTACTATGTCGCCACAAGCTCCGACGCCGGTTTCTACCGTACCATCATCAAAGATATCTGCGAAGAGTCAGGCATCCGCCCGCTTATCGACACACCGGACTGCATAGAGGTAACCGAACGCAGCAATGCAAATGGCACATTCCTCTTCTTCCTGAACCATGATAGCCAAGAACATGACATAACGCTAAACTTCGCCGGAAAAGATATCCTGAAAGACGCCGTATATGGGGACGGAGATATCTTGCGTCTGCCTGCAAAAGATGTGGCGATTATACAAAAACGGGCATAGCTCGTTTACCAAAAAGGAGTGGTAACGCAATGTTTAAAATAACAGACAAAAGACAATACCTTGCACAAATCGACGAAGTAAACGCCAAAGGGGCTTTCCACGATGACTGGGCTTCCCTGACAGGTTTCGAAATTCCCCATTGGTACACACAGGCGAAATTCGGCATCTTTGTCCACTGGGGGCTTTACAGCGTACCTGCCTTCGCAAATGAGTGGTATTCCCGGAATATGTACGTACAAGGCTCTCCCGAGTACGAGCACCATATCAAGACTTACGGGCCACACAAAGACTTCGGATACAAGGATTTCATCCCGCTTTTTACGGCGGAAAAATTCGACCCCGATTACTGGGCGGAAACCTTCGCCGCCGCAGGTGCGAAATATATCGTGCCGGTGGCCGAACACCATGACGGCTTCCAGATGTACCAGAGCGACCTTTCTGTCTACAATGCAGCGCAGATGGGGCCGAAACGTGATATTCTGGGAGAACTGAAAACCGCGTTTGAGAAAAAGGGACTGGTCTTCGGGACTTCCTCCCACCGTGCGGAGCACCATTGGTTTATGGGGCATGGCAAAAACTTCGACAGCGACATCAAAGAGCCACTGCAGTGCGGTGATTTCTACTGGCCCGCACAGAAAGAACAGCCTGACCATCAGGACCTTTTTGCCAAACCGTATCCCGACAAGGAGTTTTTGGAGGACTGGCTGTGCCGCACCTGCGAAATTATTGACCGTTATCAGCCAAGGGTCATCTACTTCGACTGGTGGATTCAGCATGAAGCATACAAGCCTTATCTGCGCAAAATCGCGGCCTATTATTATAACCGCGGCTTAGAGTGGGGCGCGCCTACCGCCGTCTGTTATAAATATGACGCTATGGCATTCGGCAGCGGGATTGTGGACGTGGAACGGGGCAAGTTCACTTCCTCCCAACCTTATCATTGGCAGACCGACACCGCTGTGGCGCGCAATTCGTGGTGCCATACCACCTCTCTGGATTATAAGAGCAGCAACGAGCTTCTCTGCTACCTGATAGACGTAGTGAGCAAAAACGGCAACCTTCTTCTGAATGTGGGACCGAAGGCGGACGGTTCTTTTGCACAGGAAGACTTGGACATCCTGCACGATATAGGGAACTGGCTTTCCGTCAACGGAGAAGCCGTCTACCATGCAAAGCCTTGGCGTTATGCGGCGGAGGGGCCGACACAGGAAACAGACGGCCCGTTCAGCGACGCAGCGCCCACCCTTTATACCAGTGAAGATTTCCGCTTTACCGCAGGAAACGGCTCAATCTATGCGGCCTGCCTGCGCTACCCAGAAAGCGGTTCGCTAACCATCCGCTCCATGGCGAAACTGACAGATGAAGGCGGCCCGAATTTCCAGGGTATTATCCGCGACGTATCCGTGCTCGGTTTTGAGGAAAAACCTGCCTATCGTGTCGACGGGGAGGGTATGCATATCACAACTAAAACCATCCACAGCAAGTTCCCTGTGGTCATAAAGATTCAAGTGGAGTAAAACCCGCACAATCACCGCACGAAAGGAGCATGACACTGCCGATGAACACAGAAATGGAAACATTATTGATTGCCGACGACGAAATCTCCATCCGAGAAGGACTACGATACATCGTTGACTGGGATGAACTGGGGTTTTCCATATGCGGCGAAGCATCTAACGGGGAGGATGCCCTGAGACAGATTCTCGACTTGCATCCCTCCCTCGTCATGCTCGACGTCAAAATGCCCAAAATGAATGGCACAGAAGTTATCAGGCTCGCCAGGGAAGCCGGCTATCAGGGCAAATGCATTATCTTAAGCGGCTATTCCGATTTCAAATATGCCCAGGAGGCTATCAGAAGCGGCGTCAGTTCCTATCTCACCAAGCCTATTGACGAAGAGGAGCTGACAGAAACCGTCTCCCAGATTAAGGAAGAACTCCTTCAGGAAAAAGAGCGTTCCTGCCATTTCGAGGCTTTCCAGACCAAGGCCAAAAACGCGGTGCTACACGAACTAATTACAGGCGGTCTCAACACCCCTCTCTCCGAGGAAGACATCGACCACTTTCATCTGCGTTCGGACGTGTATCAAATTGTACTTTGTGAAAATTTCCATACCCTGTCCGCTGCTGCGCCATACACTTTTGCAGAGCTTCTGCGGGTGACGAACCGGGACAACAATATATTTGACCACCTGGTAGTAGACCACAAAGACATCGTTCTGTTAAAAGGTTCTCTTGGCCTTAACAGACTTACCGATTTTCTGGAACGCTTTGAAGAGAATGCGCCGCAGGCGGGCAGCCCGTTGGAATCCATGTTCCTGGCTTATGGCAGGCCGGTCACTGCCTTAAACGATATATACCTATCCTACCAGGACGCATCCACGCTCTTAGACCGGCGTTTCTTCTGTGCACAGGAACAGCATGCCATAGGATACGATACGCTTCCGGATTTTGCTTCTCTGGCCGCCGCAGCTGCTCCTAATGCCGGTCATGTGCTTGACGAAACCGCATATTCCGCCTTGGCTGAACGCCTGACAGGTTATATACAATCCTATAACCGCAAAATGATGGTGGAATCCTTATCGGAATTAGAAAATACACTCCTGAAGGCGCCGTCCGGCATTGCAGAGATTAAACTCTTCCTGACAGACCTGTACTTAAAAATCCGGGAAAACGTGAGCCGGAACTATGCCTCGCTGGAGATACCTTTTGCCGCCAATTCCACAGTAATTGAATATATCGGAAACAGAAAATACCTTTACGAAATTATCCGTTTTCTCTCAGAACAGTTTGAAATGATTATGAACGCCATGGGGAACCCTTCCAGGGATACGATTCTCGACGATGTCCTGTACTATATCGACCACAATTTCCGCAGCAATATCAAACTGGAAACCATCGCCCCGCTCTTTGGCTATAACAGCGCCTATCTGGGGAAAATTTTCACTAAGTCGGCCGGGGAAAGCTTCAACTCCTATGTGGACCATAAACGGATTGAATATTCCAAACAGCTTCTTATCGAGAATAAGTTGAAAGTATACGAAATCGCCGAGCAGGCCGGCTACAAGAATGTAGACTATTTCCACAAGAAATTCAAGAAATATGTAGGGGAAAGCCCTGCCGAGTTCCGTAAAAGACAAGGTTTTGAGCCGGAGGCAGAAAAATACCCCCCCCCTCAAAAAATCCCGGCTAAAATATAGACGCCGCAACGCAATCTCCTATATAAAATTCTTCCCCTACTCGCCGCGCGCCCCGTGCGCCGCATTAGCGGCATATCTCATCTGCACGGGGCTGTGCATAAAAAATGCCGTACCCATTTTACCGGTACGGCATTTTTTAAACTCATACAGCGAATATTACTTATTGTACCACCGCGACTTTCTCGGCAATAATATCTGTCATCATCTGTTCCGCCTCGCTCATTCCCGTGGACTCCAGTTCGGCAATCATCGCGTCATAATTGGCGTCAAAGTCCGCCTCGCTCCCGGTAATGCACTCAATCAGCGCCGACCATGAAATCTCATCCAATTTATCGGTAATCTCCGTAAATTCAATCGGCATCGCATATGCCCAAAGCGGAGAATAATCCGGTGTCTGGAACTCATCCGCCTGAGGGAATACATCTACAAGAAGCTCTACGCCCCAGGCTTCACATGCCGCCTTCTCTTCCGCATTGTATTCTGCAATGACAGCATCCTTACTTGTAGTCGTATATGTGCTGCCCGTGGGGTCCAGGATGCCGTCACCATAAGTCGGGAACGGATAGTTGTGGAAGCCTACGCCTGTTTTCTTGGCATAGTCCTGGTCTTCCTGGGAATACTTAATCTCCTCTTCCGTCCTGTAACGGTGGCCTTCATCATCGACAAAATAGTTAACTCCCTCGATGCCCCATTTATTGAGCACCTGACCTTCATCGGAACAGAGGAAATCTAAGAATTTGATTGCTGCAACCGGGTCTTTGCAGGACTCCGTAATGCCCACGCCCGTTCCGGTGGTCAAACCCTGATACATAAGAGATGCGCACTTCGTATCTTTATCCATGGTGAGCGGAATACCTGCATAGGTGGCGCCAAGTTTTCCGTCCGCCTTCAACACCTTTTCTGCATCCTGGTAATCCCAGTCCGAATCAAAGATTGCCACCACACGCCCGGAGGCCAGTTTCGCGATATAATCCTCATGCGTCTGTGTGGCAAAATCAGGGTCAAGGATACCTTCATTGTACATACGGCACATCCATCTGAAATATTCCCTCTCTTCATCGGAACGGAATTTATAGATACCTTCGTTATTCTCATTCACAATCCACTGCCCGTTGTCCGGCGCCCCATTGGCGATAAACCCGGCGGGGTTGCCGACCGTAATCATCCAGTGCCAGTCTGAAGCGGATAAGCTGATTCCGATTCTGTCAAGCCCGTCCTCTGTGGTGGGACTTGCCTCCATATAGCTCTTAATCATCGCCTCAAAGTCTTCCAGGGTGTCGGGAAGTTTATAGTCATTGGCTTTCAAGGCATCCCACTGAATCTGGGCAGTCCCGCAGTGTTTGAACTTCTCCCCGCCTACTGCATAAGCGGATAACTGGTAGATTGCCGGGTCGTCCGCAGACTGTTTCAACTTCTCGAACTCATCGCCGTAAAGTTTCTTGATATTAGGGCCATACTCCTCAATCAGCTCTGTCATATCCATCATGACGCCCGCGTCAATCAGGTTCCCGGCCGAGCCCTTTGCAAAAATAAGGTCAGGATAATTCTGTTCGGCAATCATCAACGCAACTGCCTCACTCTCATCATTGCCGCCCACCGGACGGGTAGTCTTCAATTTAACGCCTGTCGCCTCCGTGATTGCTTCCGCCACCGGGTCTGTCCAGGGGTCATCCTGGTTTGCGTCCGCACTGAAGAAAGTCAGTTCAATCACACCCCCAGACTCAGAGCTGCCGCCTGCGCCGTCTGTATTTGCCGCCGTGTCGCCGCCTCCACATCCGGCGAGTGTCCCTACAGTCATTGTCACTGCCAACAGCAATGCAAAAACTCTTCTTTTTTTCATATTTTCTCTCCCTTCTGTTTTTGGAACAACATATCATTTATATTGCAATGGCTGCGTTTCCGTACAGCCATATGAATATCCTTCTGCTAAACCTGTCCGCTGCCGTTTAATCTTTTACCGCTCCCACCGTCATGCCGCCGACGAAATATTTCTGTAAGAACGGATACACGATGATAATCGGGACTGTCGCGATGACCGTCACCGCCATACGCACTGACATGGGCGATACCGCCGTTTTTAACTGCTCCGCCGCATGCGGGTCAATCTTAACCGTCGCCTTCTCCATAATCTCATACAGTACATACTGTAGCGTGGGCAGCTCTTTTGCATACAGGTAAGTATCCATAAAGGAGTTCCACTGTCCCACTGCCTGGAACAATGCCACGGTGGCCATAACCGGTGTACACAGAGGAAGGACAATCTTCGCCCATATGATAAAATCGTTCGCGCCATCCACTTTCGCCGCTTCCTGCAAAGCAATGGGAAGCCCTTCGATAAAGGAACGGACAAGAATCACGTTGTAAACCCAAATCAACCCAGGAATAATATAGACAAGGAAGTTATTTCCAAGTTTCAAATCCCGCATCAAAAGCAAGTATTCCGGAATCAAGCCGCCGCTGACATACATGGTAATGACAAACAGAGTGGTAAACAGTTTGTTAAAGTAGAAATCTTTCCTGCTCAGCACGTATGCAAGCATTGCCGTGCAGATGACGCCTGCCCCAGCGCCGATTACGGTCCTTGCCACCGACAATATAATCGGTTTAAGCAAGTCGTTTTCCTTAAACACATATATATAGTTGCTTAAGGTAAAGGACCTCGGGAAAATAAAGTTAATATTCCGCATCGTGTCAATAGGGTCGTTGAACGATATTGCCAACACGTTTAAGAACGGGTACAGCGTGATGACGATAAGAAACAGGCACACCACCAATAATATGTAATCCAATATATTGTCACGGCTTTTTATTCTATTGCTTTTTATTTTTGCCATCGTCATTTCCTCCCTATATCAATTTACTCTCGCCGAGCCAACCTGCAATCTTATTCGCAAGAAGAAGGAGCGTAATTCCAACCAATGACTGGAACATACCGATTGCCGTACCTAAACCATAGTTGCTGTTGCCGATACCTCTAAGGTATGCAAACCAGGAAAGCACCATCGCATGGTCCTGTACAATGCCGTTGCTGAGCAGCATCTGGCGCTCCATGCCTACATTCAACGCGCCGCCCACACCCATGATAAGCAGCACCACGATTTGCGGTTTGATGCCCGGAAGCGTGATATGCCAGATTCTTTGCAGTCTGTTGGCGCCATCCACTTTAGCGGCTTCATACAGGCCCGTATCAATGCCTGCCATCGCAGAAAGATATACAATCGCATCCCAACCGACTTCCTTCCATATGTTAATGATACATACCGTCAGCCAGAAAAGAGGGGAATTTGTACTCATCAGCCCTAATTTCGTGTTAAAAAGCGTATCCAACATACCGCCGTCATTTAATACCATCTTCGCGATACTGGCGATAACCACCCAGGATACAAAATGGGGCAGGTAGGAAATCGTCTGCGTAATTTTCTTAAACCGTACAAAACATATTTCATTCAATACTAGCGCAAACAGAATCGCCATAACCGTGCCAAGCGCAATTCCAAGGACGCTCAAGCCGATTGTATTTATCAGCGTCTGTCCGAAAATACGATCCTGGAATGCCTTGATAAAATTGTCGAATCCCACAAAGGGACGCTGCCAGATTGGCAATGGGAAAGTCTTAGGCTTCACCTCCTGGAATGCCATCGTCCATCCCCACAGAGGAATGTACTTGAAAATAATCAGCCATATGACAAATGGCACCGACATCATAAGCAGATACCGCTGTTTCCACATAAGCTGTCCACTGAACTTCTGTCTGACTATCTTCTCTTTTTGAGCTTTCTTCACACTCATGCTTTCTCACCCTTTCATCACATTATTTTGTTCCCATAAAGCAAAATACACCAAAGGAAATTATTCTGTCTCGTTTCCTTTGATGCATTTATTATAAAAAAATTAAAAATATAAAAATACCGAAAAGAATTGATAAAAAATACTGTCATTTTTTTATCTTCATTCTTACTTCCCTCTCATTTCTGTCGGAATCATCAGCCTCACCCGCGTGCCTGCGCCGAGTTCCGAATAAATATGCACGCGGTATCCGTCCCCATAATACAGCTTCATACGCTGATTAATATTATAGAGCCCGATGCTTTTACTGCGGCTCATATCGCGTATTTCTATATCGTTGCGCAATTTGCCGAGTGCCTCTTCTGTCATTCCGCTTCCGTTGTCATCCACATCGATAAACAGAACCTGTCCGCCCTCCACCTCTCTTCTGTAAACAGATAAGACAATCCGGCCGCCCTCATCCACTTCGTCCATCCCATGCTGTATAGCATTCTCCACCACCGGCTGCAGGATGAGAGGCAGCATACGGTACTGCGACAAGTCAATCCCCTCCTCAATCTGTTTCCCAAACTGGATACGGTTCCCAAACCTCAATTGCTGAATCTTCATATACTCGTCCACATGGTTTAGCTCTTCCTCCAAAGTAGTAAATGAAGTTCCTGTGTTTTCAAGAACATACCGCATAGCCTTGCCAAGAAGCTTAATTGCGGTCGATACCTCTTTATCCCCCGCCTTCAGGGCTTTCATGCGGATAGTTTCCAATGTATTATATAAAAAATGCGGATTAATCTGGCTTGCAAGCATCTTAAACTCCATCTCCTGCTGCCTGATTAACAATTCTTGCTCTTTAATCTGCGCCTTGTATACTTTCGCCTCCTGTTCTTTAATATTGAACACCATAACCTGCAAATCGGAAAATGCTTCGGACAGTTCATCATTTCCCTGAAACGTAGGTATAAGTTCATAGTCCTGGTTACTCGCCTTATGCATCTCCTGCCTAAGCAGCCCTACCCTGCCCGTAAAATAATTGGTAAAAAAGTGTATCATTATCGCCGGAATGACCAGGGCTGACAGGATGACCATGCCGCACATATACAGAATGCTTCTGATATTATCATACCCTTGTCCGTCCAATGTGCAGATATAGACTCTGGAATCAGACTGGTAGGCATGGAAAGTTGATACATTGGCGAAACACTTATCCCCGTCCACTTCCGCCAACCCTGTATACTGGAAATAGGGTTCTCCATAATCCACAAAGACAGGCAGCGCATTCCCATACCTTTCCCTGTCCGAGCTGTAGAAAACAGGTCCCTCATCCACCGCCAACAGGCTTAGGTACCCGTCACTGTCCACCCGCATCCGCAAAAAATCATTGCTGATATGAATCACAAGCACCGCATTGTAGGAAGAATCAAACAGTGGTATTTTCCTCACCAGACACAGGTTCCAATAGCTGTTCCGATATCCGTATTCCCAGGGAATCTCCTGCCAGAAAACATTGGACTGGGAGACAGCCTTTTGATACCATACCGTCTCTGCAATCTCTTCATCGACCCGCTTGAACTGTTTATAGTCTGTCAATGCCGGATTATCCGTATAAATATTAATCTCACTGATTTCACCGTAAGCCCTCACATATTGGTCCAACGTCACATTCTGGTCAACCGCCCGCATATAATCCTGTCTGGTATCAAATTCCCCCGTCAGAGTCCTTCTGACATCATTTGTAAAAGCGATATCCTTGGAAATATTGTAGACCTCCGTGGTAAATTCAAACAAAATATTACGTACCCTGTGATTATCGGATTTCAGCATATCCGTATAATAATTGACCATCAGATGGTATGTGTAAAACAATAAGAAAGCTCCAATCAGAACAATCGGCACGACTATGACCGCCATATAAATCAGGTACAACTGCCGCTTAATGGTAAGTCTGTTTAATCTGTTTAATTTTAATAATGAAGAAATACGGATTCTTTTATTCATAAATGTTATATGGCCTTCCTAATCTAATTAGTGTCCTCTATATGTCTGACCCTATTTTACCATCCGTACATACTTCTTGCCCATAGCAAAATTTTTACGTATTTTACCTCTAAAAAATACACTATTATTTTAAAAGCCCATCCTATAATATGTTGGCACAAAGGAAACAGCAGATTTGGTAAGAGCGAAATGCCTGTCGGATATAAAATTATGGAAAGAAGTTGTAAGATAAGGCTGCCATAGTGTATGATAGAAAAAAGCTATATCGTTTTCGTAAATACGTTTAAGGCATTGCTCTGTTTCCAATGTACTGTAAAGACATATACACCGCTACTTTGCATGGCTATTGTCTTCATAAATCATCAACATATTTTGACAGGAGGATACTCATTATGAAATTCAGTAACGGATGTTGGCTCTTCAAGAAAGGGACTGCCTGCTTCTCACCCCATGAAGTCTACTACACCACAGTCAGGGACACCGAAGTGACTCTGTGCGCACCGACACGCCCAATCACATCCAGGGGCGATACATTGGGACTCGTGAATCTTACCGTCCGTATTTCTTCTCCTATGCCGGATGTCATCCGCGTGCAGGCCGACCATCACATGGGTACGACGGATAAAGCACCGACTTTTGAACTTCACTTAGACACCCCGCAGGTTTTGCAGGTAGAAGATACCAAAGAAACGCTCACCGTCACCAGCGGTTCCCTTTCTCTTGTCATCACGAAAAACCCCTGGTCTATGTCCTATGTAAGAGACGGCAAAGTGCTCACCAAAAGTGGCAGGAATGACCTTGCCCTGATGAAAACAGACTACAGGGGCGATTTCTATGAGGTGGACGGAGATTTGGAAAATACCTACATACGCCAACAGCTTGGCATCGGCGTAGGCGAACTGCTCTACGGGACAGGCGAACGTTTTACCCCTTTTGTCAAAAACGGCCAGTCCGTTGAAATTTATAACGAAGACGGCGGCACAAGCACCGACCAGGCTTACAAGAATATCCCTTTCTATCTCTCCAATAAGGGATACGGCGTGCTGGTAAACCATCCTGAGAAGGTGTCTATGGAGTTTGGAACCGAGAACGTGACCAAAGCCTCTTTCTGTGTAGAGGGAGGCAGCCTGGATTACTTCTTCTTCAACGGCCCTTCCATGAAGGATGTCCTTACACGGTATACCGACTTGTCCGGCAAGCCTGCCCTGCCTGCGCCCTGGACCTTCGGATTGTGGCTGTCCACTTCCTTTACCACCAATTACGACGAAGAGACGGTCATGAGTTTTATTGACGGTATGTTAGACCGCGGTATTCCGCTGCGCACTTTCCATTTCGACTGCTTCTGGATGAAGGCATTCCACTGGTCTGATTTTGTCTGGGATGAAGAGGTATTTCCCGACCCCGCCGGGCTCTTGTCGAGAATCAAAGCGAAAGGCTTAAATATCTGCGTCTGGATTAACCCCTATATCGGCCAGGAGTCCGTACTTTTTGCGGAAGGGAAAGAGAAAGGCTACTTTATCAAACGCCCTGGCGGTGACGTATGGCAGTGGGATATGTGGCAGCCCGGCATGGCGTTTGTTGATTTCACCAACCCGGAAGCATGCAGATGGTATCAGGATAAACTGGAAGCCCTGCTTGACATGGGCGTGGACTGTTTCAAGACGGATTTCGGAGAGAGGATTCCTGTAAACTGCGTCTACCATGACGGTTCCGACCCGAAGAAAATGCACAATTTCTACACATACCTGTACAATAAGACCGTCTATGAACTGTTGGAGAGAAAACGCGGCAAAGGCGAAGCCGTACTGTTCGCCCGCTCTGCAACCGTAGGCGGACAGAAGTTCCCCGTGCATTGGGGCGGCGACTGTTGGTCCGATTATGAATCTATGGAGGAAAGCCTTCGGGGCGGCCTGTCCCTGTTGATGTCCGGCTTCGGTTTCTGGGCGCATGATATCGGCGGATTCGAACATACTTCCACCGCTGACGTCTACAAACGCTGGGTTGCTTTCGGTCTGTTGTCTTCCCACAGCAGACTGCACGGAAGCCAGTCTTACCGTGTGCCGTGGCTTTATGACGATGAAGCCGTGGATGTGGTAAGAACCTTTACCCGGCTAAAGGCATCCTTGATGCCGTATTTGTATGAGACATCCATAGACACTTCCCGCTCCGGCGTTCCAACCATGCGCAGTATGGTTCTGGAATTTACGGAAGACAAGAACTGTCACTATCTGGACAAACAATATATGTTGGGCGACAACCTCTTAGTAGCCCCCATCTTTAACGATGAGAGCATTGGCTCTTTCTATCTGCCGAAAGGCGCATGGACGGATTTCTTCACAGGAGAGGTGACGGAAGGCGGTGTATGGGTTGAGAAAACCTATGATTACCTGCACTTGCCGCTGATGGTTCGCGGAAACTCCATCGTGGCGGTGGGCGCATGTGACGATAAGCCTGACTACGATTATGCCGATGGCGCCCAATTGCGTATATACGCACTGGAGGACGGGCAGGCTGCCGAAACCATTATTTATGATATGGCACAGAACGAATCGCTCCGTGTAACTGCCCTGAAGAACGGTTCTAAAATTACCATCCAGGCAGACAATAAAGGTGGCAAACCTTACACGCTAAGGCTTATCAACATACAGGCAAAGTCCGCCGACGGCGCTTCCATGGCTGTGGAAGGAAATGATACGGTGCTGACGCCGGATGCGGCAACGATACTGGTGACCGTTTAGCAGATTTATTGTGCAACCAACACCCCCGGAGACATGAGTATACCGTCCCGGGGGTGTTAAAATGTTATCGAATCTTCTGTTTAGTTTTTTAGAAATCGATGCGCTAATCCCTCTACATCGTAATCCATCCGAAAACATTTGCAATGGAACTGAGAAGGATAACTACGACACATATAGGCGCAAGATATTTCATAAAAAAGCAGTACATCTTCTTGCGTTTAAATGCGGAAGACTGTTCCACTTCCTCCGTAATCCGGTCAAGCCCTGCCACACGGGTAATCAAAAGGCAGGTTGCCAGAGCCGCCAAAGGCATCATAAGCGAGTTGGTCAGGAAATCGAAGAAATCAAGAATCGACATTCCGATTACCGTGACAAAATCAAGCACGCCAAAACCAAGGGCCGAAGCCGAGCCAAGCACAACCATGATGACGCCCATCAGTACCGTGGCTTTATGACGGCTAAAACCGAATTGGTCCTCAAAAGTAGAGACGCCTGATTCCGCAAGCGAAATAGCGCTGGTCAACGCCGCAAGCAGAACCAACAGGAAAAACATAATCCCTGCCCCGGTTCCGAAACCCATGCTTGCAAAAACCTTCGGGATGGTGATAAACATCAAGGACGGCCCCGCCTGCAATGTGTCCGGATTGCCGCCGGAGAAAGCAAAGACAGCCGGAATAATCATAAGTCCTGCAAGCATGGCAATCGCCGTATCAAAAACTTCCACCTGTTTCGTAGATTGCTCAATATCCACTTCTTTTTTCATATAAGAACCATAGGTATATAAAATACCCATGGCGATGGACAGCGAATAAAACATCTGTCCCATAGCGGCAACCACGGTCATCCACGAGAAATTCTCGAAGTTCGGAATCAGGAAGTACTTCACGCCCTCCCATGCCCCCGGTCTGGTCATGGAATAACCGGCCACAAAAATTGCCAAAATGACAAGCAGCGGCATCATCACTTTGGAAACCCGCTCCACGCCATGTTTTACCCCTGCAAACAGAACCGCCACAACGATAAAGCTAAACAAAAGGAACCATATCTCCGCGCTGAACCCGTCCGAAATAAACCCGGTAAAATAGTCGTCCTGCGCCAAAGCCTCCGTGTTCCCCCGCAGATATTCAAATAGGTACTTAACCACCCACCCGCCAATGACACTGTAATAAGGCACAATCAGCATAGGAATCACCGCGTTCACCCATCCGCCTATCTTAAAAGGCATCTTCTTGCCAAAAGACTGGAACGCGCCTACCGGGCTTCTCTTTGTCATACGCCCCAGGGCAGTTTCCGACACAATCAGCGCATAGCCGAAAGTCAACATCAGAATCAAATAAGTCAAAAGAAAAATTCCGCCGCCATATTTCGCCGCAAGATAGGGGAATCTCCAGATATTGCCAAGACCGACCGCCGAACCGGCAACCGCCAGGACATACCCTAATTTCCCGGAAAAAGTACTGCGCTTCTTCCCTGCATGTGGCAGAGCTGTAGTAGTTTCATTTTCTGTCATCTTTTACCTCGTTTCTCTTCAGCGCGTCCACGCGCGTTCTTACATTCTCGGCAAATTCCTCATCGGAATATTTCGGGTCCCTTGTCTTCATCCAGACGGCGCACGGAACCTCGCCGCATTCTCCACAGTTTTTGAATCCCTTGCCATTCACCGTACAATCATAGATGGCGCAAACTTTCCCATCCGGCACATGGAAGACCTTGCCGTTACATGTGTTACAGCCTGTGCACAGATTGCCGAAACAGTAACACGCGCTGCAATCTGTCCCACATACGCTCAGGTCTCCCTGATGCTGATTTAAGATATTCTCCATGACATTCCTTCTCCTTCGTAAGTATATTTTTTTATTATACCACTTTCTACTATGATTGTGTTATATATTTTTCACGACACTCTCTCCGGTAAAAAAACACTGAAATGCCCATCCCAATCATCCATCCTATGGGCCACGAACACCATATTCCAATCGAAGAACCAGACCATGCCGAAAGCGCAAACGCCAGGATAACGCGCAAAACAAGGTCCGTAAAAGTGGCAATCATAAACTGCCGCATCGCGCTGACACCCCGTAAAATCCCATCCGCCACCAGTTTAACGGATATCACAAAATAAAAAGGCGACACAATCCACAGGAAATATCTGCCCGTCAACAGTGCAACAGAAGAGCTTTCTTCCATAAAAAGCAACAATAAATACTTGCCAAAGAAGACATATACCGCACAGAAAGGGATGCACAAACACCACACTAACTTCAACCCCGCACTAAATCCCGCCTTGATTCTCTCAAATTTATGCGCGCCAAGATTCTGCGCCGCAAAATTGGAAATACCGTTCCCGATGGTCGTAAAAGAGGTAATCACCAGATTGTTCAGCTTGACCGCGGCGGAATATCCCGCGGCAACACTGACGCCGAAACCGTTGATACAGCCTTGAATCATCATATTTCCCACAGATATAAAAGACTGCTGCAGAATGCTCGGAATGGCAATCACCGCTATTTTCCCAAGCAGGTTCCATGAAAAGACAGGAACGTTTCCTTCTGTCCGGATGCCTGCCAAACGTCTTAAAACCAATGCAACGGATAACATGCAGCTTACGCCCTGGCAAAGAAAAGTCGCCCACGCGACGCCTCCAATACCCATATCAAAATATTTCACGAAAACAATATCAAGCACGATATTGGCGCTTGACGACATGGCCAGGAAGATAAACGGCGTCTTGGAATCGCCCAACGCTGAGAAAATTCCTGTGGCAATATTGTAAAAAAGCAAAAAAGGCAATCCCCAAATATAGATATTCAAATATAGAGAAGAGTCCCCCATTATCTCCGGCTGCGTCTTCATCAGCCGCAGCAGCGTATCGCATAACAACAATCCTGCCGACATCAAAACCGCGCAAAGCGCCCCGCTGGCAATCAAAGCCGTATAGACAGAGGTTTTCATAGTCTTATAGTCTTTCGCCCCAAACAGCTGCGACGTCATGACAGAGCATCCGATATTGCACCCAAACGCAAAAGCGATAAAAATAAGCGTAATATTATAGCTGTTCCCCACGGCAGCCAACGCATTTTCTCCGATAAACCTGCCCGCCACCAACGAATCGGCTATATTGTATAACTGTTGAAATACAATGCTGCCAAACATAGGCAGACAGAACATCCACAAAACTTTCTGAGGATTCCCCTGCGTCATATCCTTATTCATCATTCTTTACTCCTTTTATTGCTTTTGTATGGACTGTTAAAAGTGACAGTCCTCTCTTTACATCTTACCAAGAATGCATTATACTACCCGCAAAGAAATATGAAAAATATATATATGATATAATAAATATCTAATTTTTATATATAAGAAAGCACACAACGCATATGGATATCAACTTTGAATACTACAAAATATTTTACTATGTAGCAAAATACAAGAACATCACAAAGGCTGCCGCCGCACTGGGAAATAACCAGCCAAATGTGACAAGGGTTATGAAATTACTGGAAGCACAACTAAATTGTAAACTCTTTATCCGGGAGGCAAGAGGCATCAGCCTGACGGAAGCGGGGGAACTTCTTTTCTCCCATGTGGAAATCGCCTATAGCCACTTACTAAATGCACAGGAGGAAATACGCGGGCAGAATACCCAAGGTTACGGCACCGTGGAAATCGGGGCAACCGAGACGGCGCTGCATCTTTTCCTGTTGGATGCGCTGCTTGGTTTCAAGAAGAAATACCCGGCAGTCAGAATCAAAATCCACAACCATACCGCGCCGGAAACCCTCAGGCTATTAACCGGCGGGAAACTGGATTTTGCCGTCGTTACGTCGCCCTTTGAAATTCCCAAAGCCGTACGCAGTGAAAAAATCTTAGATTTTAATGAAATATTGGTGGGCGGAATGCAATACCGAAATCTTCGCCATGCATCTTTGGAGTTAAAAGACTTGAAAGACTATCCCTGGGTCGGATTGGGAAGAGGAACGGCAACCTATGAGCTTTATAAAAATTTCTTCATAGGACATAAGATTGACTTGGAACCCGATATGGAAGTGGCTACCTCCGACCTTCTCCTGCCACTCATTGTAAATAATCTTGGTATCGGTTTCGTTCCCGAGACGCTTGCCCTGCCGTTTCTTGCGGAAGAGAAACTGATACCGATACACATAAACTGCAAAATTCCCAAACGTTCCCTTCAGATGGTGTCCGACCAGGGACGCGGGAAAAGCCTTGCGGCGGATACACTGTATCAATATTTCAGGGAAAAAGCCGCCGGACAGTAAATTCATACATGCGCTTGTCCATCCGCGCTATCCTTATTTTGTTCCCATAATGCATTAAGGATATATCTCCCTTGCGTCCTTAGGCAGACTATGCACATGCTCCAAAAATCCCCTGGCGGCTTCCGCCTCTTCTGCATCATAGATATAGCCCAATTTCTCCGCCACAAACTTCGCCGTGGAATCAAACAGGCCGCACATGGAAAAAACTGCCCGCCAGCCGTCCTGCGCGCTCCCTCCAAAATAAGTATCCAGATAGCAATGATATTCTTCGTCACTAATCCACCTGTATAAGTACTTGCCAGACTTTCCCACACTCACGCCAAAATCCGTATTGATACCGGCCTTCCAGGAAAGCATCTTCTCAAGCTGCTTGCGCACGACAAAATTCGCCATATCCTGTACATAAGGCATCTCCCCACGCCACAGACCCTTGGCAAGATTATTGCTGCACCACCAAAACTCATTGGCACATGCCAGAAACTGCTCCCGGGTAGGTTTCCTCACATGGCGGTCTGCATCCGTGGACTCCGGTATTTTGGGCAGAATCCGTTCCTTATCCAGTAAAATCCGGCATAGCTTATCATCCCCTATATGCTCTTTGGCATGTAAAACCGATTCTACGTGTAAGTCCACCCGGTTGCCATCAGTAAACTGCATCAGCCAACCATAGAAATTCTCTCTGTCGCAAGAAGCATCCGGTCCCTCATCCGGATACTGCATATACAGGATATCGCCGAACCTGCGAATCCACTCCTTGTCCTCGATAAAAGGCTTCGTCTCCGTCACCACGAACACAATGTCATAATCCTGGAAAATATCCTTCGGCGCATTCGCATTGGTTCTTGAACCATTCATATAGATAGCTAAAATCCGGCTGTCCGCATTTGCAATATCCAAAAACAACTGATACATAACTGTTTCGCTACGCATAGATACCCCTTTCCTATATACACCTTCCTTCTTATCTTAAACCCTGCCATAAATTATTACAATTCTCTATATGATAATTTTTTACTGACTGTTCCATACAGGGCTTTTCCGGCCTTCTTCTTACCTGCTTTTCACAAATCCGCCCTTGACCGCCAACAGGGCGGTAATGCCCACTGCCACATACACTATCACTGCCATCACCGTATAAGGAATCACCAAATCCCCTATCGTGTAACTGACAAATGATTGTAACATCTCTCTGAAGTCCGCCACCCGCACGGGGAACAGATAATTTATATGATTCCACAGTCCGCTTTCCTTACTCATCGGGAAAAAAGCGGGCGCGATAATCATTGCCACCCCGATGACAAGCGACGCAAGCGAAGAGCGAAGCCTGGCGGAACAACACAGTACCACCAGTGCAATCGCAGTTCCAAGCAGCAATATGATTCCAAAGGAGCCGATGCACATCTGCCCAATGGTCATATTGTAAGGTATCACAGAATTGTACAACTGAACCGGCAAATCTGCCCCCGGAAATCCCAGAAGCAAACCGGACACGCTAACAGCCGTCAGAAGGCCAGCAGAAAGATACCCCAGTGTAAACAGCACTATAACCGCAATCTTTGACCAGACCAGTCGGTCCTTCCCATGCTTTGTGGTCAGCAACAAAAACGCCGCCCCTGACTCATATTCCGTCGAAAAAACGGAGCTGGCGCATATCACAATGACAAACCATAAATAAAATCCGATTGCGACAATATCTTTTACAACGTTCATCTCTGCCCTGCTTCCCCACCGGAACGGAACCGGAATCTTTTCCGCTTTCTGAATCCAGTATTCCTTCTCGGCCTCCTTATAATTGCCGTAAGAAAAATCCATATTCAAGTAATCCCTGATTTTCTCTATGCGACGTCCATAGAAATCCGCACCGCCTGCCAGTTCAATGTCCATTAATACATTTCCGTCAATCCTGTCGGAGCGCATGTCGGAATAATTTTTTACCACCATATAGTAAATATCCCCCAACGGCCGGATAATCTCCAGGTACGCGTCATCGCTTTCCATGTCCATCCCACGCTCCTGTACCGTTCCGATTAGTTCCGTGACATACTCTTCCGTAATCATATCCGTCTGCCTGGCCGCATTCTCCTGCTCTAAGCGGAATGCTTCAGTCCCGCATATATAGCTGTCAGTATTTTTATCGTAAAAGTTTTCCTGTGAAATATAATTAAAGGTGCATACCCCAATGAGCAAATACCCGATTAACATAGCGGACACATTCAGCCTGCTTTGAAACAGCTTCTTCCATTCATAACGTACCATATTAATCTTCCCCCTCGTCAAAATATAACAGATAAAGTTTTTCCAGATTAAAGCTTTCCGCCTCCCCGCCGCCGGACACTTTCAGATAATGTTCTTTTAAATCCTCCAATGTGCCCTGGGCAATAAATTGTCCATGCTTCATCAGGAAAATCCAATCCGCAATCTCCTCCACGTCCGACACGATGTGGGTGGAAAGAAGGACTATTCGGTCTTTTCCAAGTTCCGCTATCATGTTTCGGAAACGCACCCTCTCTTTCGGGTCAAGCCCCGCCGTAGGTTCATCCAACACAAGGATTTTCGGGTCGTTCAAAAGTGCCTGGGCAATACCCAGACGCTGCCGCATCCCGCCGGAAAAGGTTTTAATCTTATGGCGCATCTCATCCGCCAAACCTACTTCCTGTAAGAGCTGCCTGCTGCGCTTCTTGGCAAAGCCCCGCTCCAAACCTTTTAACGAAGCGATATACAGCATAAACTCCAGGGCGGTGAAATTAGGATAGTAGCCGAAATCCTGGGGCAGATAACCCAACAAATCCCTGTACTGCGCCCCCATCTTCCCAATCTCCTCCCCGCCAAGCCGAATCTCTCCGCTTGTAATCTCCGCAATACCGCACACCATACGCATCAGTGTCGTCTTCCCGGCGCCGTTCGCGCCAAGCAGGCCATAGACGCCCTCCCCTAGCCTGGCGCTCAGACGGTCCACTGCAATCTTGTTTTTATACTGTTTTGTCACTCGGTCTAATATCAATTCCATTCTAATCTCCATTTCTGAGCAATCTGTTCAAAACTGGACAGTTTCTTATGCAGGCATACAAACTGCCACGTCCCAAACATCGCCCCCACTACACATACCAGGCACCATATTCTGAAACAGGAAGGCTGATACCATCCGAAATATTCCCTGCTGCCGACTACCGCCAGGATAACCATAAGCACATAGACGCCCACGGCGGCGCTACGCAGCGACTCTCCCTGGAAATACTGCATCAGCTTCATAAGAATGCCTGTCATCAAAATCATAGGCGTAAACCCATATACGAGAAGATGCAAAGCGCCGAAAGCTTCCTTCTCGGGCAGACAGACGGTACACACTGCCAAGACAACCGAATGCGCCATGCACAAAATCGCCATCCGGCTTATCACCACGCTGCGCAAAGAATATTTGGTGGCATACTCAATCTCCAACATGCTTTTCAGGTACACTTTTGTAACCTCCTCCGCCGTAAGAAGGACAAGCAGCGGTGCAAGCAGCGATATAGCCAACAGAGCGCCGCCTCCCTCACCACCACCGATAAACTGTGGTATCTGCGCCTGCATCACCCAAAAGAACGCTACACTCCACAACGCCTGCCATACAAGGCAATATCTTCCCACATAGCCAATCTGCTCCAGAAAAAACTGATACAGTGTCCCTCTTGTATGCTCTGCGCCCCTTCCCTGTAAGAAAACCGTTTCATCTCCATGCCCCGTTCCCAGACCTGCCGCCTGCATAAGTTCCTGAATCCTGATTTCCTGATTCTCCGAAACGACTTTCCTGCTTGCCCGTGCGTACCGCCGCAGCCTCTTTCTAATGTTTCCTTGTCCCATGTCCGCCTCCTTCCATTGCAGATAACAGCTCCAGACCCCTTTTTACCCTGTATTTAACGAGTGAGGGACTGACATCCAAAATAGCCGCTATGTCCGTATATCTCAGATTCTGGAAATACCGCAGCACGACCGCCTCCCTGTATTCTTCCGGCAGTCCCAGAACCATCTGCCTTACAATGACTGCCTCCTCCATACATTCTCCTGTGCCCTGTTCAGGGATTTCACCCATAATAAGCGGCGTATGCTTCTTGTAATAATCCCTGCACTTGTTTTTTGCAATCGTATAGAGAAGATTTCTCACCTTATCCCCTATACGACACTGTCCATAGCGCTCGATAAAACTAAGGAACGTATCCTGGCACAAATCTTCCGCCACGGCCCGGCTCTCCACATGGTGGTAACAATAACGGAAGATTTCATCATAATACTTCCTTATTGCCCTCTCAACCATGCAATCACCTCCCTCTGCCTTATACAACGATTGACAGGCATAAAAAGTCAAAACAAAAAAGTGTGCGCAAAAAATACTCCCTCTTAAGCTTCGACAAGCGTTGTCAACTACTTGTCCGCCTAAAAAGGAGTATCACAGGCTATGTATCCACTATTCAAATTCTCCGAAATCCAGATACAGGTCTTCATAAATCCCTGCCTTAATCCTCTCGGAAAAAGTATGCAGCACAGGGCCTTCCTTATGTTCCAAATCATACACCGTAACGCTTCTCTGTATCGGGTCAACAATCCAGTATTCCCGCACGCCCGCTGCCTCGTACAAAGAAAGCTTCCTCACATAATCCATATACTTACTGGAAGGCGAAACAATCTCCACTGCCCAGTCCGGCGCGCCGTGACAGCCCTTCTCATCAAGCTTATCCCTGTCGCAGATGACTGTAATATCCGGTTCCACATAATTGCGCTCATCATTGCGTATGTACACGGCAAAAGGCGCCGGGAGCACTTTGCATGGCCCCTTACGCTCCATCAGGTATATCCCAATTCTCACATTAAGCCAACTAAGCATATCCTGATGCGTCAATGTGGGACAGTCCATAACGAACATCTCCCCGTCAATCAGCTCAGCCCTCTCCCCTGTCGGAAGCGCCTCAATGTCTGCAACCGTATAAATCTTCTTTCCATCATCTCCCATAAATATCCTCTCTCCTTTTAACACTGCATTTCCCATAAAAGTCCTCCTTTCGCGGCCGGAACCTTTATGGATGTCCCCTGCCGCCATGAAATTGTAATTGTGAGTAAAGCGGCAGAAATTGCCCGAATGTGCGAACGCACGGTTCATTGATTACTCCTGTTGAAATTATCATACATCTCAGTCAGCGTTATGTCAAGTATTTTCTGTTATAACGATTAAAATAATGTAAGTCCAATCTGCTATAAAAAACATACCCATACGATGCCCCGGAATTTCCGTGGCGTCATATGGGTATCCCTGCAAGGCGGAAAAGGAAATTTAAAATTCCATCCGTGCAACAATATCATTCCAGGCCTCTTCGTCAATCTCTTCATCCCGGAACAGTTTCTTTTTATCATCGTCGGTAATCTTACGGATAACTTTACAAGGATTCCCGGCCGCGATGCTCCAATCCGGTATATCCTTCGTCACCACGCTGCCTGCGCCAATCACAACATTGTCACCGATATGTACGCCAGGACAGACAACCGTGTTGCCGCCAAGCCAGACATTGTCGCCGATGGTTACTTCCTTACCATACTCATAGGCTGAATTACGGCTGACCGGATGTACCGGGTGTCCTGCCGTATAAATCGCCACATTCGGCGCCATCTGGCAGTTGTCCCCAATCTTAATCTTCGCCACATCTAACAGCGTACAGTTATAGTTGGCGAAAAAGTTCTTCCCCACTTCAATGTGCTTGCCGTAGTCGCAGTAGAACGGCGGATTAATGAATGCGCCGTCGGACTTGCCCAAAAGCTCCTTGACAACTTTGCCAATACCGTCAAAATCTGTCCGGTCCATAAAATTTAATCTCTGCAATATTTCCCTGCATACCAACTGTTCCTGAAATATGCTGTCGTCTGAGATATAAGCCATCTGTGCGTCCCGTCTTTCTTTGTGTGTCATCTTTTTTACCATGCCTTTCTTTTTATTTTTACTATACTTGTATCATAGGCTAAGAGAACATGCGGGCATGTTCTTTTGCCTCTCAAACCAATGTTGAAAAATTATCTTTCAGCCTTATATCCGAATGCCGCACTTCCTTCTGCTGTGGAATGATTGCGTGTTATGTAATATTTCGAACCCACCTGTATTTCTTATAATGTCTGTATACCGCCGGAAGCTTCACAACTTCATCCAGGTTCAGGACGAAATACACCGCCATCACCGGCAGCTTCAGCACAAATGCACAGACACATCCCAAGGGCACCGTGATACACCATAATGTCACCGTATCGCACAAAAGCCCAAATTTCGAATCTCCTCCGGCTGGGAAAATCCCCCCGATGGTCATGCTGTTAACGGACTTGCCTGCAATATAATAGGAGCTGATAATCAACATCCCCCTCAAATACTCTTTCGCCGCAGGCGTCAGGCTGACAAGTTCCGTAATTACAGGCGACAGAAGAAGCAATAAGGCTCCTGATAAGATTCCGCCCAGGACAGACGCCTTCACCAAAACACGCCCGGCCGTTTTCGCTTCCTCGAACCGTCCGGCTCCCAACTCATTTCCCACAATCATACCGCCTGCACTTCCCAATCCCATACAGAGGCAAATCACGAGGTTCTTGGAAATATTGGCAATTCCATTGGCTGCCACCGCATCGGAACCCAAATGTCCCATAACAACAGAATACATTGTAAATCCGCCGCCCCAAGCCAGTTCATTGAGAAGCACCGGCCCGGTCTTTTCCCAGAAACGTCTCATCAGTTCCCGGTCAGTGCCGGACAAAAACCCGCTCAAAGACAGCTGTATGTGAAAATTTCCTTTCTTCCGCGCCATGGCCATATAAGCTATGCTCCATACAACCTGGATAGCAGTCGCCGCCACAGTCGCAAACGCCGCCCCCGTAATCCGCATGGAGGGCGCTCCAAACAACCCGAAAATTAAGATGGCATTGAGCATAATATTCAGGATAACGCCCGCGCTGCTAATTACTGAGCTCATATTGACTGCACCACAGTTTTTCATAACCGTCAGGTATACCTGTGACACCGCAGACAAAAGATAGGAAACTCCAACTGCCTTTAAATATTCACTTCCCATTGTAACCAATTCCGGGTCATCCGTAAAGAACAGCATAATATTTTCCGGGAAAAAGAAAACCGCCAGGCAAAATATGGCCGCCACAAAGCAGGAAATGCGCAAGACCAACACCACAATCCTTGAAATCTGTTCATAGTCCCTTTTCCCGTAATATTGCGCCACATACATGTTCTCCCCGATGACGAACGCCGCCATAAAAAGGTTAAACACAAAAGTTACCTGTGTGGCTAACGATACCGCCGACATAGAACTCTGGTTCAGCCTTCCCAGCATTACCGCATCGCTTGCCCCCACAAGCGCAAGCATAAACTGTTGAAATGCAATCGGAAGTACAAGGCGAATCATTTTGCTCATATAGGGATGTGCCTGCCCCGAATTGTTTCCGCTGTCACTGCCATATTTATTTTTTATATTCACAATAATCCCCTCTGCATCCCACAAATCTGCACCTGTTATCTAACAGGATTGGCCCCGGCCAGCAGGAAATCCCCACGCAGTATAGGATTTCCTCTGGCCGAAAAACCCCAATCTTGTTCTCCTGCAGGTATGTTTTAACAATATCATATTTTTCTTTTCAAATCTTTCAGAATAGTCTATAATTATATAACAATCTTCTATGCAATAAGGAGTTTTAACCTATGAAAATACCGGCAAAATATTGTTCCGCCTTTAACCAGGAATTTTCGGAAACTGTCTCGTATAACAATCCGCTGTTTCCTGCCTACGTTCAATATGGACTTCTTTCGTCCTACCCCGATTACTCGGCAATCAGCCACTGGCACGAAGACCTGGAATTTATTCTTATTAAAAGTGGGAAAATGACTTACAATGTAAACGGGGAATTGGTCGAACTGACCGAAAACAACGGAATCATGGTAAACAGCCGGCAGCTGCACTACGGATTTTCTGCACAGCACAATGAATGTGCGTTTATCTGTATCCTTCTTTCCACAGAATTGCTCCGGGGAAACGAATGGTTCTACCACAACTTTATTGAGTGCATCACCGCCAATTCCTCAATTCCTTATATCTACCTTGATTGTGAAGGCTGGCAAAAGACAATTTTAGAACGGTTGGAAAACCTGTACCGGAATTTCGGCGGAAATCCTTCCAATCTTGTACAGGCAGAATGTTGTTATGAAGTCATCATGGATTTTGCACGGATAATGAAGACAATCTATGAAAATCTGGATACAAGAACGCAGACAACCGACAAAGAATCTTCCGACCTTGCCGCGCTCAGAAGTATGATTACCTACATAGAAGAACACTATGCAAATCATATTTCTCTTGAAGGAATCGCGCTTGCCGGAGCCTGCTGCAAGAGCAGGTGCTCCCTTCTCTTTAAAAAGTATCTCCGTGATACCCCAATTACGTACACGACAAAGCTTCGGCTCAGGAAAAGCCTCGGCGCTTTGTTGGAATCTGATTCAGGCATCACGGAAATCGCATATGAACACGGTTTTGGCGGCGCAAGCTACTATTGCGAAACCTTCCAGAAATATTATGGAATATCGCCTTTGAAATACCGAAAAGCGCTGTCTGGGGAATGACCCTGCTCATTAGAACAATTCATCCAGCAAAATATAGTACCGGATTTTCTCCCAGTCCGGCTCTATTCCCAATTCCCGGAACAAAAGCAAATCGTCATAGCCAGGATATGCCTGCCTGCTGTATTTCCCGCTGTAATTCTGGGAGATACTCCGGTAGCATATTGCGATGTCACACCATTTGTCGGCTATGCCTGACCTGCCAAGGTCGATATAGCCGGTCACCTCTTCGCCCCTGCCGAACAGATTGGGGAGGCAGTAATCCCCATGGGACAGGACAGCCTCTTCCTTGGGCATATTTGCATACAGCCAGTCAAGCAAATGTGACGGGTTGGCGAAACCATTTTCTCCGAACGTATCCGGCTCCACATTCTCCAAGTCTACCAGTCCCTTTTCCACATTATATGCCGCCTGCTTCAGTTTATATTGCAGCCTCTGGTCACTGGGACAGTCCGATACGTCCACATCCCAAAGCATCTTAAGTCCCCTGGCCAACAGCTTGCACTGTATATGCGGATTCTCCATATACCCATCGCTGCACGCCATCTCCCCGGCACATTTGCCCATTAACAGATAGGACTTGCCATCCGACTTTTTATAGGCATACACGGCGGGTACGGGAAGCTTTCCCTGCAGATACCGGGTCATAAGGTACTCGTTTTCAGCCTCTGCGCTGTCATCCTGGATTTTCAGGACCTGGTCTTCAAAGAGCAGAACGGACGAACCGGACATCCCGATTTCATCCGCCGTATAACCGCCTGCCGCAAGGAGCCTGTCAATCTTATTCTCTTCCATATTTTCCGTAACTTGTATTGCCATGTCCCTGCCCTCCTACGTGGGTACGTTTATAGTGTACAAAATATTCTCATCGATGACCTGTGCGGGAAACTGTGATTTTCTTCATCGTATCCGGCAACTTATAATGCATCGATAACCCCCTGGATACCCCGCTCCTCATAGATTTTCTTATAGTATGCCACCTCATCCCGAATCAGTTCATCGATGACCTGCATCCCGAGAAGCTCCACCGGGGCCTTATCGTCCGTCATAATATAGTCCCCCGCCTCATAAGCCGCCAGATTACGGGAAACAGTTCCCATCATTGACGCCAGGTTTTCATCCCCAATCTTTCCCCGGCGGCTTTCAAAATTCTCCAACATCTGCGGGTTATCGGAAGCAAAAAGCTCTCTGTTCGTGGAACCTTTTACATCCACCGTATACACTTCCCCGAACACACTTCCAATCGTGTCTGCAAGATGTTGGTTGATGCTGCCTTCGCTGCTGCCCCGCATATTCATATTAACTACCATCACCCCATCTTCCTCCAGATGGTCTTTTACAAGCGAAAAGAACTCCACGGAAGACATCTGGAAGGGAATCGTAATATCCTGATAGGCGTCCACCATAATCACATCATACTTGCCCTCTATGGCATTCAGATACGCCCTGCCGTCATAGGTCGCCACCTGCACATCCTCCGGCAGTTCAAAATATTCCCGTGCAAGCCCTGTAATCTTCTCGTCAATCTCCACGCCCTCAATTGCCATCCCGCCATAATAGTTGCGGCACTGATGGGCATATGTCCCGGTCCCCATTCCCAGAATCAGCACATTACAGTCGGCGGGCTCCTCCTGTCCCGCCATCAGAGGCGCCGCCATGGCATAATCATAGTACATACCGGTCAATCCCTCATCCTTCATCAAAATGGACTGCACCCCAAAAAGGACATTCGTAGATAATATGACGATTCTGTCATTTTCTTTCACCTGCAAATAATTATAAATAGACTCTCCCTCATAGGCAAGCCCCGTCTCCCAAAAGGCAAAACTATTAGATTTTCCCAGAAGGCAGCATCCTAAGAACGCCACTGCCGCCGTAATGCCTTTTGCCATGCCTCTCCTCCCGCTGATAAAATATGCCATGGAAAGCGCCAGAAGAATCCCGGCAAAAATCAGGAATGTAACGGAAGTGCCTACCACCGGAATAGAGATGAAGGTGGGCACAAACGTGCCGATGATGCTGCCGATGGTATTAAACGCCCCCAGTGTCCCCACAATCTTGCCGCTGTCAGCCAGGCTGTCCACAGAATATTTCGCCAGGGAGGGTGTGACGGTTCCCAACAGGAAGAGCGGAAATACAAAGATTACCATACAAGCCGCGAATGCCGCCCAAATCAGAAAATTCGTGCTGACCGTGAAAATAAGAAGCGCGGATATCCCCAAAATAATGTACTTTCCCACCACCGGAATCGCCGCAATCCACACCGCTGCAATCAATATCCTGCCATAGAGCTTGTCCGGGTTCGGATTCTTATCCGCACTGCGCCCTCCATAGATATTGCCTAGCGCCATGGCAATCATGATGGTTCCTATAATAATCGTCCACACAATCTGCGAAGAACTGAAGTAAGGCGCCAGAAGCCTGCTGGCGCCTAATTCCACTGCCATTACCGACATACCTGCGAAAAATTCCGTCAGATATAAGAATACTTTATTTTTTAAGATAGGTGTCGTGTTCATTTGCCGTCCTCTTCCTGTATATTAGTAGTTGCCTTATATTTATCTCATAGTATATATGAAACATCCCATTTTTACAATCGCTTAGACACTCCCTTTTACCACCAAAATCTTATCCCCTGCATTCACCTCTTCCGAAGTAAGCTCATTGACTTCTTTTAACTGCGCAATCGGCACGTAATACCTCTTGCCGATATCCCACAGCGTATCTCCCTGCCCCACAATATAAATGACCATTCCCGGCAGCTCGCTAAGCTTATTTAAATCCAGGTCCTCAACCTTAATATCCGTAATTAAGCTGCTCTTCTGCACTGCAAACACAATCACCTTAAATTGCAGCGCCGCCTTCACATCAAGCTCCGCTCCGTCAAGCATCGTCACGGTCAGCTGTTCAATGCTGTAATGAAGCTTAAAAATACTTGTAGGCGTAATGTTCTCCGCTTCAATCACGTACTGGAACGGAAGCACATTTTTCGTGGAATAGATGGATTTGGAACCGTTGCTGCACAGATACAGCGTGGTCACCGCCAATGTTCCCGTAATGGCAATCCCGTTCTCCACGATTGCCTGTTCTTCAATCTGGATGTCTCCCTCGGAATGTATCAACTGGTACATGGGCATCTCCGCATTCTGTATCTTCGCGTGTTCCGCAATTTTGCACTTGCCGCTTCCGCTTAACAGAAGGCTCTTAAGCTGTACCTCCGTCGTCAGCGCCTCAATTTCCTTATCCACACCGTAGATATCCGACAACACTTCCATGTTTTCTTCTTCGTACAGATGAATCTCTAAATCAAGCACCGGTTCTACGCAGAAAACCCGCTCCTCACCGTCAAAATCCTGGCGCACTTCCACATTGCACTGCCCCAGGCTGTAGCGTATATCAGGAATCATGTTTTCCCTGCATCCGTGGCACTCGATAATCCCGCTGAAAGGTACCGTATTCTCATACCACAGCGTCCTGTCGTTGTCCCCCTCTCCCTCATATAAGAAAAAGGCTTTCATCTCTCCCTGGATGGATAGTTTCTCCTCCAAGGCCTTAAATTCCACATGGTCAAACGTAATATGGTGCCATATGGTCTGAAACACATTGGGCAGATTTCCCGTCAGCTCCATCTCCTCTTTCAAACGGAAAATATCCTTTTTCTGCAGCACAAGCTGCACTACAGGATATACCCTTTTACGGTATTCCACCGGCTCATCATGATAGAGGTCAACCGCCGTGTCCTGCTCCACGTGTTCTTCCAGTTCCAGCCCAAAGGTCACTACTGCCTGAACGCTGAGCTTTCGGGAATTAATTAATCCCACCGTCAAATCTTCTATCGTCCAGTCCGTCAGGATAATGTCCCCGCTTGTCACCCCTTCCATATTGACCCGTTCCTCGAAAGGAATTACCGCCTCCATGCTGGCGCAGGTCCCTTCCATGTCCGTAAGGTACAGAATAGATACTACAAGCCTGCCCCGCAGATTCACTACATTCTCACCTGCACGGATTTCCTCCATGATGATTTCGCCCTTGCTGTTTAAAAGATAACTGGCATCGGGTTTGTTATCTGAAATATTCACATCCTCTTCCAGCACAGTCTGCGTTCCCGCCCTGCTGCTAATCCGGTCCATATGTATCTTCTTTTTTACTAATTCCACAAAAATAAACCTCCATGCGTATACTTAGTATAAGTGTATGCCGCATGGAGGCTGTATAGAACATCAGTCATAGGAATTGTTGGTATTGCAGTAACAATTATTAGTATTATTGTTACGCTTATCAGTATTACACAATCTTATGATAAACAAAGGCATCAAAAAAGCAACCGCCGCTCGCCCAAGTGATTGGTTGCTTTTTTGATAAATACCAATTAACAAGGTGAACCGTTTGCTTTACTATACTAATCTTCCACCGCCCCAATCAGTTCCGTCACATTTTCAACCCCGTATCTCTTCATATAGGCTTCTATCCCTTCCACAATCTCCACCGTCGCGTATGGATTTACGAAGTTCATAGCCCCCACTGCCACCGCGCTTGCCCCGGCGAGCAAAAACTCGACCGCATCCTCCGCATCCGCTATGCCGCCCATACCGATAACCGGAATCTTCACCGCATGGGACGCCTGGTATACCATGCGCACCGCCACCGGTTTGATAGCAGGACCGGAAAGCCCGCCTGTCTTATTGGCAAGCGCAAATTTTCTTCTATGGATATCAATCTTCATGCCTGTAATCGTATTAATCATGGACAGCGCATCCGCTCCGGCTGCCTCCGCCGCCTTCGCCATCTCTGCGATATCCGTCACGTTGGGGCTTAGCTTCATGATAATGGGCTGTTTTGCCTTACGTTTAATCCGGGAAGTAATGTCATACAAGCTGTCCGCCTTCTGCCCGAAAGCGATGGCGCCTTCTTTGACGTTAGGGCAGGATACGTTGATTTCCAGTAAGTCCACCGGTTCTTCCCCAAGCCGTTCCACCACTTCCAGATAGTCTTCCACCGTCTTCCCACACACGTTGACGATAATCTTCGTATCGTATTTCTGTAAAAAAGGAATGTCTCTCTCGATTAAGACATCGACCCCGGGGTTCTGCAAACCTATGGCGTTGAGCATACCGCCGTAAGTCTCCGCCACCCGCGGCGTCGGGTTCCCCGGCCAAGGCACATTTGCCACACCTTTGGTCACCACCGCCCCAAGTCTGTTCAAATCCACAAAATCACTGTATTCCATACCGGAACCAAATGTCCCGGATGCCGTCATAACCGGATTGTTCAATACCACTCCTGCAATTTCCACCTTTGTATTCATCAGATTTCCACCTCTTTTGCTTCAAATACCGGCCCGTCGGTACAAATACGCGCATTGTTTACATGGGAATGGCGGTCGGTTTCCTTCGTCCTGCACACACAGCCCAGGCAGGCGCCCACACCGCATGCCATCCGCTCTTCCAGGGAAATATAGGCGTCTATGCCCTGCTCCTTAGCATACTGTTTCACTGCGCGCAACATCGGCATCGGCCCGCACGCCATAATCAGGTCGGCCTGAAGGTCATTGACCCTGATGATATCCATCACATTACCCTGTACCCCCACGCTGCCATCCTCCGTTGCAATATAAACCTGTCCATGTTCCCCCAGGTCGTCTTGCAGGAAAAGGTCCTGGTTCCGGTATCCCAGAAGAATATGCTTCTCCCCGTCTAACTCCTTTGCAAGCTGCAACATAGGCGGTATACCGATGCCTCCGCCCATAAGGAACACGTTTTTCCCCTTAGCCAGTTCTACCGGAAATCCGTTACCCAATACGCCCAGGACATCCAAGGTATCGCCCGCGCCATAGGAGGAGAACTCCGCCGTTCCCTTGCCCGCAATACGGTATACAAGGCGAAGCCTGCACTGTGCCCTGTCAACTTCACAGATACTGATGGGCCTGGGAAGGAGAGTCGCCGCATTGTGCGGATATACCGCAACAAACTGCCCCGCGTGGGCGTCTTCCGCCAACTCCGTCTCTAACCACAAGTCATAGACCTGCTCTGCAATCTCTTTTTGTGACACAACTGTTGCTTTAACCTTTTTCTTGTGAACCGATTCTTTCTCCATCTTTTCTCCATTCCAAAGCGTTTTTCACTGAGGACACATACATAATTTAAATTGGTACAGAAATTCCTACTCTGTGCCCTGCCAGAAAGAGAACCTGTGACGCTTTAGCACAAGTTCATATCGTTACAGCCAGTTTTCATCTATATTTTTCTTTCATCACCCGTTGCGGCATCCTCAAACCCATGCCTACCCAAACTATCTTTCATCATCTTCCACGACTGCTCAAAACAAATCTCATATAGTCCCACAAGCCCCGTCATCGTCACATTATCATAAGGCTCCTGATAACCACCGAAGGTACTGACAATATATTACCCCGGGCCGTAAGGCAAAGTCAAGGAAAAGCGGCCTTGACATTTAGTACTATATAGTATTATACTATATAGTGAGAGGTGATTCATTTGCTAGACCAGACAAACGGTGGTTTTCTGATTACAAAAATCAAGCAGCTGCAAGGGCGTATCTTTGAAAAGTTGCTTGCGCAGCACAATATCAGTGAGTTTAACGGCGCCCAGGGAAGAATCCTATTTATCCTATGGGAAAAAGATGATATCTCCATCACGGAGCTAGCGGAGAAAACCGGACTTGCCAAGACGACATTGACCAGTATGTTAGACCGGATGGAGAAGCAGGGACATATCGAACGGATTTATTCTCCCACTGACAGAAGGAGCGTAAAGATACGGCTGACAGAAGCTGCAAGAAATTTCCGGGAACAATACGAACAAGTATCCGTTGAAATGAGTCATATTTTTTACAGAGGATTTAGCGATGAAGAAATACTCACTTTGGAAACAGGCCTTAGGAAAGTGCTTAAGAACCTTACAGAAAAGGAGGATTATCATGAAAAGCATCATTAAAGAAGGAGTGCGCGCACTCCGCAAAAATGCACAGGTTGCCTACGTGGCTTCCGTAAACGAAGAGGGATTCCCACAGATTAAAGGTATGCTCGTTCCGGAACACGAAAGCATGAAAATCCATTATTTCTCAACCAACACCAGCTCAAAAAGAGTGGCCCAGTTTTTAAAAAACCCAAAAGCTTCCGTATATTATGTGGATGATACAAAGGACCAGTATAAGGGCGCGCTGTTCACTGGCACGATGGAAGTCTGTACCGACCATGAGACGAAGGCATTTCTGTGGCAGGACGGAGACGAGATGTATTATCCCGGCGGCATCGACGACGAAGACTACTGCGTTTACAGATTCCATGCAGAAACGGTCAATTACTACTACGGACTGAGCAACACCACCCTGTCCATGGATGAGTTTGAAGACTAAAAACTTCCATAGACTACCTTGCCGCCGCAGATAGTATAGCTGATTACCCCGGGCATCCTCTCCCCTGTGAAAGGAGAATTGGCAGATTTAGAAACAAACGTATCGGCCACCCATTCACGCCCGGGGTCAAACACTACCAAGTCAGCAGGGCCGCCCTCCGCCACGTATCCTGCGTCAAAGCCGTACAGCCTCGCCGGCGCCAGGCTCATCTTCCGAATCAGCTCCGACATAGACAAATAATTTTTCTTAACCAGTTCGCGTATCCCTAACGATAAAGAAGTTTCCAATCCAATAATACCGCTGGGCGCCTCTGTAAGCGGTTTTGCCTTCTCCTGCGCGCTGTGCGGCGCATGGTCGGTGGCAATCATATCGATGGTGCCATCCCTGAGCCCTTCTATCACCGCAAGACGGTCTGGTTCTTCCCGCAGAGGCGGATTCATCTTAGCCAAAGGGCCATACTTCATGACCGCCTCCTCTGTCAGTGTGAAATGATGAGGCGCTGCCTCCGCATAAATATGTCCGCTTCGCTTTTTCGCCTGCCGCACCAGTTCCACCGCTTCCTTCGTACTGATATGCTGGATGGATAAATCCGCTTCCTCCTCCACCGCAATCCGCAAATCCCGCTCCACCATGGAAATTTCCGCTTCCCGCGGCGAACCGCCTATGCCGTAATGTCTCGACGCCTTACCTGCATTCACCCCATTATTTGTAATCAGCGCCGGATTTTCCTCATGGAGGCTTACAGGCTTCCCGCACCGGGCCGCACGCCTAAGCGCCTCCCGCAGCAGCCCTTCATCCATGAGAGGTATCCCATCGTCGGTAAATCCCACAGCCCCCGACCGGCTTAAGCCCTCCATATCAGTCAATTCTTTGCCCAGAAGCCCTTTTGTCACGTTGGCGCATGTATAGATGTGGATATCCGTCTGACTGCCCTTATTCATCACATAGGAAAGCGTCTCCGGATTATCCACCGCCGGCTTCGTGTTCGCCATCAACACCACAGACGTAAAACCGCCCTTCGCTGCCGCCCGCGCACCTGTGAAAATATCTTCCTTATGGGTAAATCCGGGGTCACGAAAATGCACATGCACGTCTACCAGGCCCGGCGCAACATATTGACCTTTTAGGTCAATTATTTCCGTGTTTTCCTCGCCACCCTTATCTTTCGTCTCCGCTGCCATAGCCGTTTCTCCCTGCGGCAGTATACGGAATATTTTGTCTTCTTTTATGATGATATCCCTGTACCCCTCCGTCCCGGATGCGGGGTCAATCAAATAACCGTTCTTCAAATATAACATTTTATCCTATCTCCTCTTGCTTGCCATACTTCTCACACCAACCGCCATATCACAGCTCTGCTATGACTCAAATCAGTGCGGAGAATGCCCGCATTTTGGGCATTCTTTGGCATGAGACGGAGTTGCAATGCAACTCCTAGAACTTCCAAGGCAGCATAGCTGCCTTGGCGAAATCAGCCATTGCTGCGAGTGATTAGAAGTTCTTCTCATGCTATTATCAGTCAAAAACCACAGGTTTGTCAACAAACTCTGTTTTGATGACTATGTAAGGATAACTTTCCACAGGCTTGCCTTTCTCCTCCGGTTCCGGGCCAATCAGATTCGTGTCCACATAAACTGCATTGGCTGTTTCATACAAATCATTCACGGCTATGCTGTAACCGCCTGTCCCCTGCGTGCCATAACCCACACAAATATAAAGAAACCCCTTGTCCTCGAAAGTCATTTTGAATGCCTCTTTCTTTTTCTGCTCAATCATATTGAACAGTTCTTCCGGTAAATTATCCTCCGCAATCACCGTACATTCCAAGTCTTTGATTTTCTCCATCGTATCCTGCTTTTTTCCACATGCAAACACGCCCATGCACATTAAGCAAATCAGACACACACTTACAAACCTTTTCTGATACTCGTACAATCTGCCCATAGTTTTCCCACTCCGACAATTAACTCTTATTACTTAATTTATTACCAAACGGCAAAGTCTATTCCTACTACTGCAAGCCCCGCACTATTTTATGGCAGATAGTGACAGTCCAGCCTTCGTCTTCACTTTCGCGTCTGAATAGTACATGGCTGAGCTGTTACGACAAATATACTTTTCCTCCTCTATGTCTATTGATTAATACAGCCACAGCCTATATAATAGATAAGGAGTCTTAGCGTTTTTCTAAAAACTATGGGGATTTCTTTTCCAAACAATTTCCGTAAACAATTAGAACAGGATGGTTGTGTGACATGATACGTTTTACTTGCATTGCGCTTTTTGTCGTGATATTTCTTATTGTAAGCCTGCCGGTCCAACTCGTGGAATATCTTATCGGCAAATCCAATCCGGAACTGAAAGACCGCAGCTCATTGGCAATTGTCAACTGGGCTTTTCGTGTTGTTTTATTTATGGCAGGCACCTCCGTAACCGTGCTTGGGGAAGAGAATGTCCCGAAAGACGAGGCCGTGTTGTATGTAGGTAACCATAGAAGCTATTTCGATATCCTCTTAACTTATGTGCGTGTGCCCAGGCCTACCGGCTATATGGCAAAAGTAGAGATGCTGCGTTATCCCTCGCTATGCACATGGATGAAATATCTCCACTGTATCTTTTTAGACAGAACCGATATCAAGGCAGGGATGAAATCCATTCTAAATGCCATAGAGAAGATTAAATCCGGCATCTCCATCTGCATTTTCCCGGAGGGAACCCGCAACAAGACAAGCGAAACGCTCCTGGAATTCCACGACGGCAGCTTCAAGATTGCCGAGAAATCCGGCTGTCCGATTGTTCCCGTCAGCATCAACAATGCAGGCGCCATCTTTGAGGACCATATTCCCAGAATTAAGAAAGCGCATGTGGTTATTGAATATGGCAAGCCCATCTACGTGAAGGACCTGAGCAAAGAAGAAAGACGCCGTATCAGTCCGATGGTGCAGGAAATCATCAAAACGAATTATATGAAAAACAAAGACCTGGTATAATATCCAGGATTTTTATGCCGCCTACCAATATAAAATATAGGAAGCAGTGACGGAGCACCACCAAACTACAACATAAAAAAGGAGCGTCCCATGGCAACACTAACTGACATCGCCGTCGCCTGCGGTGTATCTAAAGCCACAGTATCGAGAGTATTGAATAACGATTCTGATTTTTCCGTTTCTCCGCAGACGAGAAACGACATTCTTTCCGCCGCGGCTTCTATGAACTATGACACAGACAGGCAGCTCCGCTCCAAGAAAAAGCAAAATACAACCGCTTCCTCTGAAAACACCGGCAAGTCCACTTTAAAAATCGGAATTCTCTCCCATGATTTAAGCGAGATTCCGACTTGTGACGATTACTATAACCAAATTTTTTCGAACATTGTTTCCACCCTGAACAATCCGTCCCTGCCTTTCCACTTTGAGTTCCGACATTCTTTCCACGATTCCTATAAAGAACTGGAAGGCCTGGACGGTTTAATTGTGTTGGGAAAGCTCCGCCTGGACCCTTCCCATCCCGTCATAGCTTCGATTAAGTATAAGTTGGCTGTGGATTATCAAGCGCCGGACAACCTGTTTGATTCCGTCCGGATAAACTTCTATGAAGCAGTGAACACCGCCATCTCCTACTTCCATTCCCAAAAGCTTTATGACATCGGCTATGTCGGCGCCTATGATTACATCTCGGATTTTAGTACCGGGAAAATAGAGAAAACCCTGGACTACCGCCACAAGGCTTTTATCAATTATTGTCTTCACAATCAGATTGACCCCCAGAAGAAAATCTGGATTACCGATTCTTTCGCTTCCGAAGACGGATACCGTATGATCAAATCCATTATTGCAAAAAAACAGCTTCCCACCGCGTTGCTGTTTGCCTCGGACGACCTGGCTCTTGGCGCCTATAAGGCTTTTCAGGAACATCATATTGAAATTGGAAAAGACGTTTCCGTCATCGGCATCGACGACCTGTATTTTACAAGTTTCTTAAGTCCGCCGTTAACAACAGTGTCCCTAAATATACCCTTAATCGGCACCGTTGCCGCCGATACGCTGCTGTCCCAGATTCAGGGGCGCGCCTATCCTCTGACCATCCATCCCCCTATCCGCCTGGTGGAGCGCAAAAGCTGCAGGCTTTTGTCCGGCAAAACTTTCCCAACCGAATAGGGAAAGTTTCTGTGCATCATAAGACGCGAGGACACTTCACATGCCCTCGCGTTCTCATATTCTGATATGCTTTTCATCTATACTAATTCTTCATACCCGTTACGGCAATACCCTGGATAATCTGTTTCTGGAAGAACATATACACCACCAGCACGGGCAGAATCGAAATGACCGTCCCTGCCATAAGGAGCGGATAATCCGTCGCATAAGTCCCTTTAAAGAAATTTAACAGCAGCGGTACCGTGAAACTTTCCGTCTTGTTCAGGAAAATCAACGGATACAGGAAATTGTTCCACTGTCCCAGGAATACGAAAATTCCAAACGCCGCCAGGGAAGGCTTTACCAGAGGCAGTACAATCTTAAAGAAAATAGAAGGCACCCGCGCCCCGTCGATGATGGCCGCTTCCTCCAACTCGTTGGGAAGCGCGGCGATAAACTGGCGCATCAGGAATACGCCGAACGCATTGAACAACGCGGCAGGAAGTATCAGGGACATATGCGTCCCCAAAAGCCCCAGGTTCCTCATGATAATAAAAAGCGGTATCATCGTCACCTGTGACGGTATCATCATCGTCGCCAGGAACAACATAAAGATTACGTTATGGCCCCTGAATTTCAACTTGGCAAACGCATATCCTGCCATGGAAGCCGTCAATAGCTGAATGACCACGACCACTGCCGCAATATAGAAACTGTTAAAGTAAGCCCTCCCAAAAGGCAGCGCCTGCAAAGACTCGGGATAGTTCTCCCACACAAAAGGGTCCGGAAGAATCTTCGGCGGAACCGCAAAAGTCTGTCCCATATTTTTGAGGGAACTTAAGATAGTCCACAGGAACGGGAGCACCATCACTACCGCCCCCAGGCTTAGGACAATATATAAAACCACTTTTCCAATACTTATCTTCTTACTGTTCATAATTCACCCACCTCTTTGAGCCATACATCTGTATCAATGTAATAAGCAGAATAATAACAAACAACATCATGGAAGCCGCACACGCCCTGCCCATTTTAAAATCTACAAAGGCGTTTTGGTAAATATGATATACAAGCGTGTAACTTGCCTTCACAGGTCCTCCCTTGGTCATGACAAAGGCCTGGTCGAATACCTGGAAAGAACTGATAATTGTCGTAATCAACACAAAGAACAGCGTGGGAGAGAGCATCGGGATAGTAATATGCCAGAATGTATTCCATTTGTTCGCCCCGTCTATCTGGGCCGCCTCATAGTACACTTCCGGTACATTTTGAAGCCCGGCAAGCAGCAGGACCATGTTGTAACCCACATTCCACCACACCGACACGATGACAATCGAAATCAGCACCATCTTAGGGTCTGTCAGCCATTTCGGCCCTTCGATGCCGATAGCCGCCAGCGCAGAATTAATCAAGCCGAAGTCTCCGTTAAAAATCCATGTCCAAATAACGCCCACCGATACCGAGCCCGTGACCACCGGCATGAAATAGAACAGCCTGTAAAAAGTCTTTCCTTTAATCTTCTGTACCGCCAACGCAAGCGCCAACGCCAACACCATGTCAACCGGGATAAACATTAACGAATACACCACCGTGTTGCCCAGGGACTTCGTAAAATCCGAATCCCCAAGTTGATGGATGTAATTTTGCAGTCCGGCAAATTCCATTGCAGGAGCGATACCATCCCATGTATTAAAACTGATAATAAAACTCATAAAAAGGGGTATGACCGCAAACGTAACCAACCCGATTAACTGCGGCCCCACAAAGACCCATCCCCACATTCTACGTTTTTTTTGCATCCTTTTCCTCCTCACTTTCCTACGGAACAAAAGCGAAAACCATCTTTTCATCACGAGGAAGTACAAATAACTCCCTATGATACGAGAAAGGGGCTGACTGCCCCTTTTCTCTTTCACGGTCTTATCCTACTGATTCTCAGCAATAATTTCCGCACCCTTCTCTTCTGCTTTCGCCAAAACTTCACTCACATCTGCGCCGCTGACATAAGCCTCCTCAAAAATAGACTTTGTTGCGTCTGCAAATCCCGGATATAATGCGTCCCTCACTTCCGCATCGCCCATAGTCCATCCTGTAGCGCGTACATTTAAAATATGTTCCACATGTTGAGGCACCTGGGAATCTGTCATAAGGCTGTCAAGCGTCTTAACAGAAGGCACCGAAGTTCCCACGCCTTCAATTCTTGCCTGCTGCCCTTCCGTACCACAGTAGAAAGACACAAACTCCATAGCTTCTTCCAGATGTTCAGAACTTGCATTGACGCTTAAGTAACCGCAACATACCTGCGCTGGAGAATACTGCGCCCCGTCTTTGGAAGGATAAGGAATATAGTCAAAGTCAATACCTTCATTATAGAATGTCTTCGTCAGCCAACGGCCTGCCGCAATAAAGCCTGTCTGGCCCGACATAAACATCGCATCTTCGCCCTGCCCATCCGGCAGCGTTCCGCCATATACGAACTTACCATCCTTCAAGCCGTCGCAAATATACTGCAAAGACTCTTTTGCCTTATCGTCAAATTTGTAAGTTTCTCCGTTCCAAACCGTGCCGCCGTTAGCAAATACCCAGTTGTAAAGCCTGATATTGTCGCCGCCCTGAATCATGCCGCTCTTGCCGTTATCCTTCAGGGTATTACAAATCTTATCGAAATTTTCCCAGTTCCACTCTCCCTTTTCAAATAATTCCTGAGGGTCGTCACAACCTAAATCGCTCAACATTTTCGGTGAATAATACAGTACCATAGGGTTACAGTCTACAGACAGCCCGTAAACGCCTTCGTCTGTCCTGGAAGCGCCCCATACGCTGTCATCAAAGTCGGATTCTTTTATGTAAGAAGCGTCTGACGCAAGAAAGTCTCTCAGATTTGCCACTGTGCCATTCTTGACTAATTGGCTGATAATAAGGTCTTCCACGAAGATTACGTCCGCCGCCGTACCTCCTGCAAGCTGCGTAATCAACTGTTGATTATATCCGTCCGACGGAGCCGCCTCAAAAGTAACATGGACTCTGTCTTGTGCATTGTTGTATGCATCCACTGCCTGTTGGTATACTTTAATCTCATCCGCATTACCACGGGCAGTATATACGATTTCTACCTTCTCACCGGTACTTTCCTCCGAAGATTCTTCCGCCCCTCCCTGGCTTGACTCCTCGGTTTCTGCTGCCGCGGGCGCTTCGGTTTCCGCCGATGCGTCAGAAGCAGGCTCCGAACCGGCGCTGTCCTGGGTTCCTCCGCCGCAGCCGCTTAGCACTGTCATCGCGGCAAGAATACCCGCCATTGCATAAACTACTTTCTTTTTCATGTTTATTTGTCTCCTTTCTTTTAGTAAACATATCTTGTTTATCAAATAAACTTTTCATATGTTTTGTAAACTCAATATAGCATTGTTTCGTGGCAATGTCAACAATATTCTTGTATTTATTTCTAATAATTTGCTATTTTTGACTAAAAACATGTTGATTTTTATATTTATATATGTTAGTTTAGTAAATAAATAAATGAAAAGGAGAATTTTATATGAAGAAAATTACAATAACGCATCAAGTAAACATGCTAAACTCACATCATATAACGCACTCTCTCTGCGCAGATTTGACAGAGCATTGCTATGAACTCCAATATGACGCGGCCACAGGCTCCCAGGTTACCACCGTTGCGCAAATGCCCGTGTCAGATACTCCCTGCATCTGTCTGCATATCACGGCGCCGGCGCTCGGCATTGCAGGCGTATGGAAACCCGACTCCGGCTTTCGCAAGAATCTCACCGGCGACTGGTCAATTCCCCAACACGTCAATTTGAGCCACTCCGCACCTGTCATCTGCTTTTTCGACTATACTGGCCAAAACCGTCTTACTGTCGCCTTCAGCGAAGTAAGCAGAGATATCTCGTATATTGCCGGAATACACGAAGAAACCGGGGATATTCATATAGACCTGATATTAACCGTACCGCGCCCTATGGAAAACTGCCGTTTTTCCTGTAGAGTCGACTGCCGCTGCCTGCCTTTCCATAAGGTTATCCATGAAGTATCCGAATGGTGGGACGCCCTGCTCCCCGACGCGCCCATGCCTGTGCCGGAATGCGCCCGGCTGCCCATGTATTCCACATGGTATTCCTATCACCAGGACATGACGGACGAATCTTTATATGAGGAATACATACAGGCGGCGCAAATGGGGATGCGCGCAGTCATCATAGACGATGGCTGGCAGACCACGGACAACAGCCGCGGCTATGGATTTTGCGGCGACTGGGAACCGGCTGCTCCTAAATTTCCGGATTTTCGCTCCCATGTAGAAAAAATCCATTCACTGGGCATGAAATGCCTTATCTGGTATAGTGTGCCTTTTGTGGGAGAGTACTCCGGCCTATGGGAACGTTTCAAGGATATGCTTCTTAGTTTTGACGCCACTCTCCACGCCGGTGTCCTGGACCCCAGGTATCCTGAAGTGCGCGAATACCTGATTTCCACCTATGAAAAAGCGGTGTCGGATTGGAATTTAGACGGGTTAAAATTGGATTTTATTGATTCCTTCCGGGCGCCGGAAGAATTGAGCGAGGAAACAGGCCATACCGGCTGTGAATCTCCGGTTTCAGATACGCTCCAATGCACCGGGAAAGATTTCCAGGAAGTGCAGGACGCCGTCTATTGCCTGATGATTGGGATTTACAACAGATTAAAGAATATCAAGCCGGACTTGCTGATAGAATTCCGACAGACCTATATTGGCCCGCAGATGCGCCGCTTCGGCAACATATTCCGGGTAGGCGACTGCCCTCTTTCGGGAATCACCAACCGGGTGGCCATAACAGACCTGAAACTGTCAAGCGGCAATACCGCCATACACTCGGATATGCTTATGTGGCATGAAGAAGAAGCGCCGGAGGACATAGCCGTCCAACTCATCAACTGTATATTTGCCACCTTACAGATTTCCGTAAAAATCAATACGCTGTCCGCCAAACAGCGTAAAGTGTTAACGCACTACCTGGATTTCTCCATACGATACAGGGATGTGCTGCAACAGGGGGAGTTTGTTCCCCAGAATCCTCTTGCGTCGTACCCGGTCATCTCCTCGCGAAACGAAAACGTATGCATCATCGCAGTTTATGACAACGACCGCATCGCGCGCCTCCCGCAGGACGATACACTGGACGAATATTGGATTCTAAACGGCTGCCTTGGGTCGTCGGTTGTACTATCAGCCCGGAAACCGTGCTCTTATGCCCTATCCGTCCTGGACTGCACGGGGGAGTGCGTCTGTCAGAAAGAATTAACCTTCTCCGGTATCTGCACTGTGCCTGTGCCCGCAGGCGGCGCCGTATCATTAAAAAAGAATGCTTCGCAAACTCGTGATTCCCTGTCCGTCTAACGACGGACTTTCCTATAAAAAGTAAAAAAACAGGCATAGCCTGTTCACGAAATATGTACTCTCAGAGTCTCTTTGTTCCTGACAAAAGCGATTCCGAGAGTACATGAATGACAGAAGGAGGGGCCTCCTTATCAATTAGGGTACCAAAAAGAGGTTAATCTTCCACAATATGAAGCTCCTCCATGACCGAACTCATCATCAGCACGAGTTCCGCATTCAGTTCCACTTGCTTCATAACGCCGAACTTCTCATCGATTTCCTTATAGCTGCGTGTTCCCGCTTCATCCAGATAACAGACCGACTGGTAATTGCGTCCAAGCATATAGTGCAGGTGGTTTTGCAGCACCGTGGCATACTCATGATTGGTAATAATATGGTCCACCACAGCAAGCCGGGTGACGTCCCGCAAAAGCGGCGCGCTCCCATTCTTCTTCTCGTCCATCACCACAAGCAGTTTAGAGTTCTTGGAAGAGTATGAAATCTGTTCCCCTTCCAACATCAGCACTTTGATTACGTTCTCGCATAATTCCACGTCCACTTTCTGTTTCGTGTTTAAGTACGTGACGCATCCCCAGAACTCAAAATCATCATCCATATCTCTCACCGGATTCTGTGTCAGATAATCTCTCACCACATTGTGATACCCATATCCCCCGGTGGCACGGTAAAGCTCCGTGGAGGCATAGAAATATTCTTCCGGCGCCACATCCGCCAGATATTGCCCGGCATAGCGGTATGCCCTGTCCGCCGCCTGTATGCACTTGGTTGCAAATTCTCTGTCATAGCCCTGGTATAAATAACTGAATTTCGCCAGGGTTGCTGCAAACTGAATCGTCGCATCCATAGTGATTCCATCGATATAGAGCAGGTAGCCCAGGGTAGAATTGTCCACGCTTCCCACCGCGCTGTATACCGCGCCGCTCTTGGCATCCTGCATTTTCAAAAGCCAGTCTATCTCATATTTGACCTCGTCCAGTATATCCGGTATGCCGTTGCCGCTCTCCGGTATGCCTACCTCATCGGTGAATACCTCCGGGTACAATTCATACGCCAACAGCAAATGATTCACGGTACGGCATCCCGTTCCCACGTCGCGGTTGGACATCTCGTCCACATGCCAGCCGCCCGATACGTCCATTTTCACCGATGCGGCATCTTTCATCTGCGCTTCCTTCGAATGGCAGGCATTGTGCGCCGCGTCCCCCGCCAATTCCGTGGACAGCGTCAAGCCGCAACGGTTATAATAATACTGTTTGAGCGCTACGTCAAACAAGTCGTTATAGGGATTCTGTGCAATTTCGAACGGATAAGACTGCCCGATTACCGCCGCCTCGATATAGTATGTACCGGGCGTCCTGAATGACGTGAAATCGCCGTAACTTATCATTTCCCCCGCTTCTTTATCGTATCCTTTGCGGATAATTTTGCCCGTATATACCCGCTGCCCACTGTCCATATCCCGTATCGTAAACATGTCGGGAATCAATTCTCCCTTAAAAACCGCAATCTTATTCCCGCTCTGCGCATATCCAAGTTGGTCTACCAGTATGCTCGGGAGGCTCTCCGGAACTTCATAATCGAACTCCGGAGTCAGCCCAAGCGTCGTAATCCCACCTTCATTGCTTGGGGACTTCCTCTCAAAAGACCCGTCAGACATATAAATGCATCCTATCAGCAGGATAACGGAAACTGCTATACAGATAATTCCTTTGTAATATCTACTTCTCATTGTTACTCAAACTCTTTCGTTTATAATATCCCCATTTTGCTAAACTCTTACTATCTTACCACAAAAGTCCGCATTGTTCATCATAATATGCTATTTTTCCTTCAATTACCGTACACAAGGTTTTCGTAAACACTTCCATGGGATTGCCGTCGAAGATGGCAATATCCCCGTCCTTACCCACCGCAAGGCTTCCAACCCTGTCATATACCCCGCAGATTTTGGCCGCGTTCACCGTGATGGAACGCAAGCCCTCCTCCATGGCCATCCCTTCCTTGACCGCCAGCCCGGCACAAATCGGAAGAAACTGTATTTTGGATACAGGATGGTCCGTCGTAACCGCTGTCAGGATACCGTTCCGGCTAAGAAGCCCCGCCGTCTTGAAAGCCATATTCCGCACCTCAATCTTGTTACGGCTTGCCATATCCGGCCCCACAATCGCCGGGAACCCTGCTCCCTGTAATTCCTCTATAATCAGATGCCCTTCACTGCAATGGTCCAGAGTCATCTTAAGTCCAAATTCCCTGGCAATCCTTACCGCTGTCAGAATATCGTCGGCCCTGTGGGCATGGGCTTTCAGCGGAATCTCCCGGCGCAGCACGGGCAGCCAGCATTCATAGCGGAAATCCGGTAAGGTATCCGGATTTTCCCGGCGTTTTTTCTCGTATTCCTTTGCCTTATACAACTCTTCTCTAAGCTGCGCCGCAATCGACATACGCGTGACGGGCGATACGCCTTGTCCGGAATAATTGACTTTTGGATTTTCCCCAAACGCCACTTTCATAGCAGCAGGCGCTTTGACAATCATCCTATCCACGCATCTGCCATGGGTTTTCAGGAATGCGAACTGCCCGCCCACTACGTTCGAGCTGCCCGGGCCAATCATAGCCGAGGTAATCCCCGCTTTTAGCGCGTCGTGGAACGCATCGTCCATAGGATTGATGGCGTCGATGGCTCGCAGCCATGGCGTGACTGCATCCACATTCTCATTGCAGTCATCACCCTCCATCCCTTTCTTTTCCTCGGTAATGCCTATATGGCAGTGCGCCTCGATAATGCCCGGCATAACCAGATTGCCTTTGGCATTGACCACCTGCACCTCGTTTCCCGCCTGCAGTGTCTCCAACGCGCATTCCTTCATATCTCCGATGGCAGTGATTTTACCATGCTCGACCTGAATGTAGCCGTCCTTGTAATCCTGCCCTTCCATCGTCTTAATATTACCATGAATAATGACTAACATGTCCGTCTCTCCGCCAAATGCCCTGTTTTATACAATAAATCTATGCTGTCAGTTGAGCTGTCCCATAGGGTTGACAGGCGCACCGTCTTTCGTCAGCTTAAAATATACATTCGTGCCTTCCAGGCTGAAATATTTTGTCGGGGAAGCCACAGTGCCGATTCCGTCGCCAACGCTTACATAGCTGCCCTCCGAGACAGTAATATTCTCCAACTGTCCATACGTCAGCTCATAACCGTTGCCCAAATCCATCACTACCATATTTCCAATAATCGGGTCATACCCCACAGCAGTTACGCGCCCGTTGGCCGCCGCAGCAATATTCGCGCCCTGTGTCGCTGCAATCACGATTGCGGGATTATATTTATACTGCTGCAATGTGGGGAAATAAATGGTCTTATCCATGCTGTAGTTAATCAGTACATCGCCAACAATAGGCCATACCAGGCCGTCTTCTTCCTTAAAGTCAAGAGTCGGCTGTACTGTCGTGGAGATTGCCTCCGCAGTCTGTGTCTCTTCAATCCCCTGCGCGGTATCCACAGTCTCGTCAAACATTCCTTCCTCTTCTTCGTCCTCGTCTTTCTCCTTCTTCTTAGCCTGCTCGGTCACATCCTTCTTGCTGTCTTTCTTTTCCTGTGCGGATTCCTCGTCCTTCTTTTCGTCTTCCTCCGCTTTCTTGGCCGATTCTTCGTCCGCTTCCTGGTTTTCTTCCTTCTTATCTTCTTTTTGATTAATATCTGTTTTGCCATCGTCTTTTTTCTGGCCTGTCAGAAGCTTATCCTCGGTGTTCTCCACATTCTGTGAATTTGCCTCCTGGAAACTAGGGTCGTAATCCAAGTCATCCGTCCCCACCTCCGCAAACAGCGTGTCCAGTTCTTCGCCCGGCATAAGATTTTCGGTAACTACATCGCTGCCTTTCTCGATTGTCTCAAAATCCACGACATAGTCTTCACGCTCCGCCTTGTTGCTCCGCTTCACAAAAACACCGGTTACCGTCAGTGCCGTCAGAACAAGTACGGATGATGCCAACATAACGATTCTTTCTTTCCTAACACCACTTCTATTTTTTCTTCCCATGAAACCTGCCTCCTGTTTTCGCGTTTACTGTACCGGCTCTAAACCTGTACCAATCCGCTTTCATCAAAGTTTACATGGTGTTAGTCTTACCCATTTTTGACAGGTTATTCAAATTTTGCTAATTCTGTTCCAGGAAAAAATTCTTCCAGTATCTGCCTGTAGTCACTTCCGTTTAACGCCCTGCTGTTGGCTCCATACTGGCTCATCCCAAAGCCGTGTCCCACGCCCGTCACATAGAAAACCATCTCCGCCTCCTCCCGCTCCATTTGAAAAGAAGCAGAAGGCAGTCCGAAAATATATCGGAAAGTCTCCCCGTCAATCTCTCCTATTTCCGTTTCCCCCGCAAAAAAAGACACATCCGTCACATATCCTGCACTGTCATAGGAAAACCGTATTCCCTCCCATAAATCCCGGGCGGAATACTGCTCCCCTATCCGGGCGCGGATTTCATAAACATAGTTTACTTTAGAAACCGTAACTTCGCTGCTGTAATCCGGCGCAGATTTATCCTGTTCGCAGGGTATGCCGGACAAGTACGGGCTTTTCTCCGTATGCCATACCTCCCCGGCGTCTCTCGTGTGCCCGTTGCTCACTTTAAAATAAGAAGCCTGGACCGGCTCCCCCTGGTAACAAAGATATACTCCCCGCGTATCCTCCACCGCCTGTCTATAAGGCCGCGTCTCTTCCTGATTTTCCTTGGCATGATACCATTTCTCCAGGCCATCCCCCTCTATCTCAAGCCGGTCGCTCCCCTGTTCCCGAAACACCTGGAAAAGTTCCGTCCTAAGAAGCACCGCCTGGGCCTTCAACGCTTCCTGCTCATAGGACGAGGGCATCACCGATTCCAGTTTGTACGTAAGGTACTCTTCCATAGAGATATTCCAGACGCCCCAATCCATCTGAATGCCCACCTGATATTCTTCTTCCCCTGCCGTCTTTGTCCCATCTAGCATGTCTGTCTCCTCACCCACATGCCCCCACAGGCAGGCGCACACATAAGGCAGCAAAAAAACAAACAAAAGAAATCCCAAAGCATCTCTTTTGTTTGTTCCTTGTAAGACGATTCTATTTTCATTCATGGAAACACCCCGCATATTCTATGCCGCGGCCCCATGCACGCTTGACTGCACAGTTCATGCCACGGCTATTCTATTCCTATGTGCGTGTTCCCTTTCTTATTCCTCTGTAGCCTCCTGCCTCGTCAGGCTTTGGACTGCATCCGAAATCTCTACGCCGCATTCCGGCACACATATGATTTATTTTCCCTGGGCTTCCCCTCCTTCTTTCCGTATATATCTCCAGAACCGATACAGCCCCAACGGTTTATCTGGCTAAGTCAAGATGCTGCACCGTAGATACATTTCCGTTCTCGTATAAGAAAATGCCCGTCCTGCGAATCATGGCGTTGGTATGGTTATCCTTCTCGGAATTTAAGGCAAACTGCGTGTTTACATTTCCAAGCCCGATGGCCCCCACGCCCAAATCCGACAAGTGGTAAAGTTTGTCGTTGCCTTCGTCATCCTTCGTCCATATTAACAGTTTCTTCCATATTTCATCCGCCTCGTCAATCCAACCGTTGCCGTCGGAATCATACTTCGCCAAATCCTCAAAACCATTTCCCGACTTCGCGCCGAACAACTCGCCTCCGTCATTGATTTCCCCGTCTCCGTTCAAATCAAGCGCCAGGAAGCCACTGCCCTTTTTCAGCGTAGAGATTTCCTCCTGGACGCCGTCCTGGTCCAAATCAAAGAAAAACTTCTGGTCTGAAACCTGCGCCACATCCGTGTCCAGATTAATCACAAGCGGGTCGCAATATCTCACCCTTCCGGTACTGTAACTCGACTCATAATACTCCTCGAACCTGCGGCTCATGGACAACTCCAGATTGAAAGACAGCTCCTTTCCATCGGCGGTCTTTACCGTTCCGGTGGTGGAAAATTTTGTATACTCTTCTTCCCTATGATAGTACTGGTTCGTAAATACATTGGTCTCATATACCGGCTGTTTGCCGCTGTTCCTGCCTTCCAGCATCTGCGCCGTGTCTTCGTACCGCTGCCCGCGGAAATTAAAGAACAGCTCCATCAGAAACTGTACGCATTGCTGCTTAATCGTAAAGACAACATCCTCCGGCGTCTTCCGCTCCTTGACTTTTCCTGTGTTGGATAAATTTCTGAAATGCGCCGTGATATCCTCTAAGCTGGCATTGGTCTCCTCATTTTCTTCTTCCAGTCCCGTATTCTCATCGGAACTTACCAGGTTGCCAAACAAACTTCCCAGCCCGCCGTTCAAATTACCCATATGGCGCACAGTAGAGGCTCTGGCGCTTCTCGCCGTCACGGAAGTATAGCTTCTGACAGATTCCATCCCTACTACACTGGAATCGATTCTCACTCTATCCTCCTTTTGCCTAGACCCAATCTATGCCTGTCTGTGCCACCGACTACACCTTCCATGATGCATGGCAATAGAAAGGACGGCATCCCCAAAGGAAATCCTTTTCCCTCAAAAACACCGTCCATGGTCTATACATCATTCAAATTCAGGAAACAATCGTCTGGCCAAGAGCAACCATCCCCCGTATACTATATATCGGATGACATATGATTTTAATTTACTGTAATAACATAGAATTTCGTATGTTTAAATTTTACCGCCCGACTCTGTTATAGTTAATCAGACATCCTTTCAGGATAATCTGTCTCTCCTCGTCCGTCAGCTCACCCAGACGCAACTCAAATTCCGTCAGTTTATTTTCTTCCAGACATACCTTGTACGCCTTAATCACATCCGCCTTCTCTTCCACCGCCTGCTTGATATGCGGGAGGAAAAGATAATCCAGATTCTTGAAGGGAAGCGTCCCCTCTTCAATGAGGAATGGAAGCATACCCCAGTTAATCAGGTTAGAGCGGTAACGTTTGGTTGCATACTCGTTGGCAATATTCGCCCAACCGCCCAACACTTTCTGGCAGCTTGCCGCCTGCTCCCTGGCCGAACCGTCACCCGGTTTCACCGCAAAAATCGTGGAACCGAATCCCGTATTCTCGTGGGACGCGTCCTTGAACGATTCTTTTATCACATTCATCACCGGTTTCACATCGGGATGCGCCTGACAGGGATGCTCTCCCTGCATTCTCGCCTTCTCCGCCTTCTGGATATCTTTAGCCCTGCCCACATACTCCGGGTCTTTCCTGGACAGCGTAAATTCCGCAAGCCCCAATGGGTTGGAACGGTAGGAAGACGTCTCGCCGGAAGGAATCAGTTCGTCCGTGGTAGTCACCGGGTCATGGATTTCCGACACCACGCGCAACACCAGATTGTCCGGCAGCGCGCCCATGGCAGGCCAGTCCTTAATATTAGGGCCAAACTGAATCTCCACGCTCTCGTCCGCCACGCCCTTGGAATCAAAGACGCGGTTCTTATAGATATTTGCATCAAAATGATACCGGTATTTATTTATCTCGCCGTCAAACTCTGTAGCCGGGGTCAGTACGCCCTTATTAGCCGCCGTCGCCGCTATGGAGCGGGCGTCCATCAATGCCACCGAAGAAATCTGCCCGTTCTGTAATTTCGAGCCTTCCCTGTTGGGGAAATTCCTGGTGGAATGCCGGATACTGAACGCATTGTTGGCCGGCGTGTCCCCCGCGCCGAAACAAGGCCCGCAGAATGCCGTCTTCAAGACCGCGCCCGTCTCTAAAATGGCCGCCGCGCAGCCATTCCGAATCAGTTCCATATACACCGGCATGGAAGCGGGGTATACGCTCAGCGTAAAACCGTCCGCACCGATATAGGAACCTCTTAAAATATCCGCCGCCGCGCAGATGTTCTCGAAACCGCCGCCCGCACAGCCTGCAATGATACCCTGGTCTACCATAAACTTGCCGTTCACTACTTTATCCTGCAATGAGTAAGGAACCGCACCGTCCAGGCTGACTTTCGCCCGCTCCTCCACATCGTGGAGCACATCCGACAGATTATCGTTCACCTCTGTAATCGTATATGTGTTGCTCGGATGGAAAGGCATGGCTATCATAGGACGAACCTTGGACAAATCCACCTCAATCATACCGTCATAATATGCCACTTCACCCGGATTTAATTCCTGGTATTCTCCGCTTCTGCCATGGATATCATAGAAATCCTTAATCTCTCCATCCGTCCTCCAAATCGAAGAAAGACAGGTCGTCTCCGTCGTCATGACATCAATGCCGATACGGAAATCCGCACTGAGGGACGCCACGCCGGGGCCAACAAACTCCATCACTTTATTCTTCACGTAACCATTGCCGAATACCGCGCCGATAATCGCAAGCGCCACATCCTGGGGGCCTACGCCCTTGACAGGCTCACCGGTCAGATACACGCCCACAATGCCCGGCATATTGATATCATAAGTCTGGGACAGAAGCTGTTTTACAAGTTCCGGCCCGCCTTCGCCCATGGCCATCGTTCCAAGCGCACCATAACGGGTATGGGAATCGGAACCCAAAATCATCTTCCCGCCGCCCGCCATCATCTCTCTGGCATACTGATGGATAACCGCCTGGTGAGGAGGCACATAGACGCCGCCGTACTTCTTCGCACAAGTCAGCCCGAACATATGGTCGTCTTCATTGATTGTGCCGCCCACCGCGCACAGAGAATTGTGACAATTCGTCAGCACATACGGAATCGGAAACTTCTCAAGCCCCGACGCCCTCGCCGTCTGGATGATGCCTACGAAAGTAATATCATGGGAAGTCAACTTGTCAAACTTTATCTTAAGCTTCTCCATGTTGCCGGAAGTGTTATGCGCCTGTAAAATCCCATATGCAATGGTAGCTCTAGCCGCCTGCTCTCTCGATACTTCCCGTCCTGTCTTGCTCTTAATCTGCGCCGCCGCATCCGCACCTTCCGGGATAATCTCCGTCCCGTTCAGCAGATAAGCGCCGCCTTGTGTCAATTTAATCATAATAATCCCCCATTTCTGTATCAGACTTATTTTTCAACCTGTCTCCTTATCCTGTTTCTCAGTATAGCTTATAAGGTATCCTCCGTCAATGTAATACCCATTCATGATACCACATACTTCTGGTAAAACCAATAGTCCTTCTCCTTGCAGTTTACTTGAATCCTGACCCCTTCTTCCAGATATTCCGTGCCCAGCACCACGCTGTTTTCATTGAGATAGGACACCGCTCTGCCATCTGTGTAGGGAATCAACATCGTACATTCCCTGTATCCGCCGGACAGTTTCCTGCCAATCAGTTCAACCAGTTCCTTCATTCCAATTTGCTCCTTGGCCGACAGATAGATGCTGTTGTCCGTCATGGCAGGCAGATTCGCCTTAACCTGCTCCTGGCTCGTGCCCGCTAACCCCGGTATGTCATCCGGGGACACCAGGTCTGATTTGTTATAGACATAAATCATGGGAACAGCATCCGCCCCAAGTTCCTGCAAGGTCTTATTGGTAACCGCAATCTGCTCCTTATAGTGCGGGTCGCTGTAGTCTATGACCTGGAGCAGAATATCAGCCTCCTTCGCCTCCTCAAGCGTAGAGCGGAAAGCCTCCACCAGATTATGGGGAAGCTTATGGATGAATCCGACCGTATCCGAAAGCAGGAATGCATGTTGGTTCACCGGCACAATTTTACGCACGGTAGTGTCCAACGTCGCAAAAAGCATATCCTTCTCCTCAACTTTCTTCTCTTCCGTATCCCCCTCATCTGCGCCGTACAAATCCAACATAGCGTTGAGCAGGGTAGATTTTCCCGCGTTGGTGTAACCCACCAACGCCACCCGCGGCATTCCCGACCCCGCCCGGCGTTTGCGCTGGGTCATGCGCTCGTTCCCTACATCCTTTAATTCCCGCCGCATTTGCGTCAGGCGGTGTTCCAATACCCGCCTGTCAAGTTCCAGTTTCTTCTCTCCGGTTCCCTTATTGCTCATCGCGCCGCTGGCTCCGCCCTGCCTGCTGAGGGCGGCATGCAGCCCTACAAGCCTTGGCAGCATATACTGCAATCTTGCCACCTCCACCTGCAGCATGGCCTCGCGGGACCGTGCCCTCCTGGCGAAAATATCAAGAATCAAAGTGCTTCTGTCCATAACCGGTTTCTCCAGGCGTTCCTGCAAATTCCGCAACTGCATAGGAGAAAGAGAATTGTCGAATATTATGACGTCCGCCTCACATTCTATAGCCTGTTCTTTCACCTCATCCACTTTTCCTGTACCGATATAAAATGCTTTATGCACTTCCGGAAGCGTCTGCCAGGCCGTCCCTGCCACTTCCATATCGCACGCCTCCGCCAAATCCCCTAATTCTTTGAGGGAAAGCAGATAGTCCTCTCCATCGTTTAAATTTACACCTACCAAAAATGCTTTTTCCATCATGATACCGTCCTTTCCTAAAAGTAAATTGGCTTCGCCAATTAACTTTGTAAATTCCCTTCGCTAATTAACTTGGTAAATTCCCTTCGCTAATTAACTTGGTAAATTCCCTTCGCTAATTAACTTGGTAAATTTGTTTCACAAATTAACTTGATAAATTTGCTATAAATCTTCCATATGCAAGCCTGCGCAATCGAGTAGGGGAAGAGCCATCTTCCCCTACTCGCGCGCCGGGCACCCGTCAGCCTTTGCTGACGCTCTTCCTTTGGGTGCCCGTGTGCATGAAAAAAGCAGGCACAATCCCTGAACGGAATTCTCCTGCTAAAACGATACAATAGGATACACGACACAGACATGGCTTCCGCTATATCTGTATGGTAGGCATATGGTAATTTTTATTCGCACGCAAAAAAATCCCATTACAATGAGATACGATATCTGCTTTTACTGCTCCTGCACACGGATGCGGGCACAACGAATAAAAATTCCCACTTTGAAACCACCTTCCTAATATAGATTACAATATAAATTTCGATTAATATACCACGGCATTGCCGGATTGTCAACCCCATACACGTACATAAAGGCTGTCGCCCTTCGGGCAGCAGCCTTGTCAGTTTAGGACTAACTTATTTGCCGATAGACTTCTTATCCGTCACTACGGGCTCTTTCGGAAGCACCACCTTATCAAGCTTCCATATCTCATCCACATACTCCTGGATAGTTCTGTCGGAAGTAAATTTACCGGAACATGCCACGTTAATGATTGCGCTTCTCGCCCAACCGCTCTCGTTCCTGTACGCCGCTTCCACCTTTCTCTGCGCTTCCGCATAGGCTTTGAAATCTTTCAGAATGAAGTAGGTGTCCGCCTTCGCGGTGCTCTGCGTATTCAGCAGAGAGTTGTACAACGACCTGAACAAATCAGGGTCATGCGGCGAGTATGTCCCGTTAATCAGCTGCATCAGGACTTTTCTCACATCAGGGTCATTGTTGAAGATTTCCGTCGGATGGTAGCCGCCATAATTCTCATAGCGGATAACTTCATCGGAACTTAAGCCGAAGATAAACGCGTTCTCCTCACCGACTTCCTCCACGATTTCCACATTTGCGCCGTCCATCGTGCCAATCGTCAGCGCGCCATTCAACATAAACTTCATATTGCCTGTACCGGAAGCTTCCTTACTTGCAGTGGAAATCTGTTCTGATACATCCGCCGCCGCAAAGATAATCTCCGCATTGGACACACGGTAATTCTCAATAAATACCACCTTAATCTTGCCGTTAATCGCAGGGTCATTGTTCACCACATCCGCCACCGCATTAATCAGCTTGATTGTCAGCTTGGCATTCTGGTATCCCGCCGCCGCCTTCGCACCGAAGATAAACGTCCTGGGATAAAACTCCATATCCGGATGCTCTTTCAACTCATTATAAAGATACATAACATGCAGAATATTCAACAACTGACGCTTATACTCGTGGAGTCTCTTAACCTGCACATCGAAAATAGACCTGGGGTCTACTTCAATGCCATTGTGCTCTAAAATATATTCCGCCAGACGCACCTTATTCCGGTACTTAATATTCATAAACTCCTGCTGTGCCTTCGCATCGTCGGCATAGATTTTCAACCTGCCAATCTGCGGCAGGTCCGTAATCCAGTCGTTGCCTACATGGGCCGTCACCCAGTCTGCGAGAAGCGGATTCGCATGAAGGAGGAAACGCCTCTGAGTAATGCCGTTCGTCTTGTTGTTGAACTTCTCCGGCATCATCTCATAAAAATCCTTCAATTCCTGATTCTTTAATATCTCTGTATGTAACCTGGCCACACCGTTGACAGAATAGCCTGACGCGATAGCAAGATGCGCCATCTTCACCTGTCCGTCATAGATAATCGCCATCTTGCGCACTTTCTCGTGGTTGCCCGGATACTGCTGTTCGATACGGGCAACAAACCTGCGGTTAATCTCTTCCACAATCTGATATACACGGGGCAACAGTCTGGAGAAAAGCTCAATCGGCCACTTCTCAAGCGCCTCGGACATAATCGTATGGTTTGTGTATGCGCAAGTCTTCGTCGTCACATCCCACGCCTCGTCCCATGTCAGGTAATACTCATCCATCAGAATTCGCATCAATTCTGCAATGGCTACGGTCGGATGCGTATCGTTAAGCTGGAATGTAACCTTCTCGTAGAACTTCCTGATATCGTCATGCTTACGCATATATTTCGCAACCGCTTCCTGTACAGAGGCGGAGATAAAGAAATACTGCTGTTTTAAGCGGAGCTCTTTGCCCGCGTAATGGTTATCGTTGGGGTATAACACTTCCACGATATTCCTGGCAAGATTCTCCTGTTCCACAGCCTTACGGTAATCGCCCTTATCGAAAGAGTCGAGCTGGAAACAGTCAACAGGCTCTGCATCCCAGATACGCAGCGTATTCACAATGCCGTTGCCATAACCTACGATAGGCAGGTCGTAAGGAATCGCCCTTACTACCTGATAGCCTTCCTGCCTGAAGTTGCTTCTGCCATTCTCGTCCACATAGACGTTGACATATCCGCCAAATTTTACTTCCTTCGCGTACTCCGGCCTTCTCAGCTCAAAAGGATTGCCGTCCTTCAGCCAGTTATCCGGCACTTCAATCTGGTAGCCGTCCCTGATTTCCTGTTTGAACATACCATAACGGTAACGGATGCCACAGCCATAAGCCGCATACCCTAATGTTGCCAGGGAATCCAGGAAACAAGCCGCAAGACGCCCCAGACCGCCGTTGCCAAGGGCTGCGTCGGGTTCCTGGTCTTCCACCACGTTAATGTCGATACCCAGTTCTTCCAACGCCTTCTCCACTGCCTTATAAGCCTGTAAGTTGATAATATTATTGCCAAGGGCACGGCCCATCAAAAACTCCATGGATAAGTAATACACCATTTTAGGGTCCTGCTTGTCATACTCTTTCTGTGTCGTAAGCCACTGGTCCACGACCGCATCCTTAATCGCATAGGATACTGCCTGGAAAATCTGTTGGTCTGTCGCCTCCTCAAGGGTTTTTCTGTAAAGTGTCCTTACATTATACAGAACGCTTCTTTTAAAAAGCTCTGTATCAAAGGTTGATGTTACAGATTTCTTTGCCATTTCTGTGCCTCCTCGTTTTGTTCTTGTTTTAAATAACACTTTCTGTCCTAACTCCATTTTCTTATTATATATTGTATTTATACTTTTGACTATACAAAATGTGCCTAAATATCTAAATCCACATAACAGTTCAACCTTCGCCTGTTACAGCTTCTCGACTCCGATAGTGACCTTCTCGCCGTTTACATTCCACTCTTTGGAAACGGTAAGCGCTTCTTCCGTCACAATCGCCTCCGCCAGAACCTTGCCGGAGACAGCTTCCTCGTTGTTTTTCACAATCTCAGCCACCTTACTGTTGCCACTGATGGAAACCTTGATATGGTCCATCACCTCAAAGCCTGCATCTTTACGCATCGTCTGGATTTTGCTGATAACTTCGTAGACAAAACCTTCCTCAATCAGTTCCGGCGACAGATTCGTATCAAGCACTACCGTAACGCTGTTGTCCGCCTCGGTCACATAACCGTCCTTCTGGGCAGTCTCGATAAGCAGGTCGTCCTCCGTCAGTTCAACCGCCGTGCCGTTCACCTCAAACTTCAACGCGCCTTCCGCCTTAAGGGTTTCCATCGCCGAGGTACCGTCCACCGCACTCAAATATTCCTTAATGCCGCCAAGCTGCTTGCCATACTTCGGCCCTACCGTCTTAAGCTGCGGCTTAAAACTATAGCTTGTGAAATCGGATACGTCGTCGCTAAATACAATCTTCTTCACATTTAGCTCATCCTCGATAATTTCCTGATAGAATGCATCGAGGGCATGGTCTGCCTTAACAAACATGGTTCCGATTGGCTGACGGTTCTTAATGTTCGCCGCATTACGCGCCGCACGTCCCATCACGACGATTTTCAGCACCTCTTCCATATCCTCTTCCAGTTTCTTGTCAATCATCCTGTCGTCCGCCACCGGGAAATCACACAAGTGGATACTCTCCGGGGCATCCTTATCGATACTCTTGACCAGATTCAGATAAATTTCTTCCGTCATAAAAGGAATCATAGGCGCCGCGCATTTGCAGATGGTAACAAGCGCTGTGTACAGCGTCATGTAGGCATTGACCTTATCCTGCTCCATTCCCTTCGCCCAGAAACGCTCTCTGCTCCTTCTCACATACCAATTGCTCATCTCGTCCACAAACTCATCCAAAGCCCTGGCAGCCTCCGGAATCCTGTAGTTGTCCAGGTTCGTGTCCACTTCGCCGATGACTGTATTTAACTTGGACAAAAGCCATTTATCCATTACCGGAAGTTTGTCATAGTCCAGGCTGTACTTCGTCGCGTCAAAATTGTCAATGTTCGCATATAACACGAAAAACGCATAGGTGTTCCACAACGTACCCAGGAACTTCCGCTGTCCCTCCTGCACCGCTTTGCCGTGGAACCGGTTGGGCAGCCACGGGGCGGAATTGATATAGAAATACCAACGGATTGCATCCGCGCCGTAAGTCTCCAACGCCTCGAAGGGGTCAACCGCATTGCCCTTGGATTTACTCATCTTCTGGCCATTCTCGTCCTGCACATGTCCCAATACAATGACATTCTCAAAAGGCGCCTTGTTAAAGAGAAGCGTGGATTCCGCCATCAGGGAATAGAACCATCCACGGGTCTGGTCAACCGCCTCGGAGATAAACTGTGCCGGGAACTGCTTCTCAAACAGCTCTTTGTTCTCGAAAGGATAATGATGCTGCGCGAAAGGCATCGCACCGGAATCGAACCAACAGTCGATGACCTCCGGCACACGACGCATCGTCTTGCCGCAGTCCGGGCAGGTGATGGTAATCTCATCGATATACGGCCTGTGCAGTTCCACCGTCTTCGCCGCCGGATTACCGGACAACCTCTCCAGTTCTTCACGGGAGCCTACGGATTCCATGTGCCCGCACTCCTCGCATTCCCATACATTCAGCGGCGTGCCCCAATAACGGTTCCGGGAAATGCCCCAGTCCTGGATATTTTCCAACCAGTTACCGAAACGCCCTTCACCGATAGATTCAGGAATCCAGTTTACCGTCTTATTGTTTCGCACCAAGTCGTCGCGCACCGCCGTCATCTTGATAAACCAAGACTCCCGGGCATAATAAATCAAAGGCGTATCACAACGCCAGCAGAACGGATAATCATGTTCGAATTTCGGCGCGTCGAACAGCTTGCCTTCTTTGTCTAAATCTTTCAGGATTTCCGGGTCGGCCTTCTTCACAAACATGCCCGCATAAGGCGTCTCCTGCGTCATCTCGCCTTTGCCATCCACAAACTGGACAAAAGGTAAATCATATCTGCGCCCAACCTGGGCGTCATCCTCACCGAATGCCGGGGCGATATGGACAATTCCCGTACCGTCCGTCATGGTAACGTAATTATCACAAGTCACAAAATGCGCTTTCTTCTTCTGTTTCGCAGCCGATTCTCCTGCACAGGCAAAAAGCGGTTCGTACTCTTTGTACTCCAAATCTGTTCCTACATAAGTTTCCAGGATTTCGTAAGCAGGCTCGTCCTCTTTGGCCAGTTTCCCTAACACATTGTCAAGCAACGCCTGCGCCATGTAATAGGTATAACCGTCAGCCGCTTTTACCTTCACATAAGTTTCTCCCGGATTCACACACAACGCCACATTAGAAGGCAGCGTCCATGGCGTAGTCGTCCATGCCAGGAAGTAAGCGTCCTCCCCCACTACTTTGAAGCGAACCACCGCGGAACGCTCTTTCACTGCCTTGTATCCCTGCGCAACCTCGTGGGAAGACAGAGGCGTACCGCAGCGCGGACAGTAAGGCACAATCTTAAATCCCTTGTATAACAGTCCCTTATCCCAAATCTGTTTGAGCGCCCACCACTCGGACTCGATGAAATCATCGTGATATGTCACATAAGGGTCATCCATATCCGCCCAGAAACCGACCGTGCCGGAGAAATCCTCCCACATACCTTTATACTTCCAGACAGACTCCTTACATTTACTGATGAATGGGTCTAACCCGTACTCCTCGATTTGTTCTTTGCCATCCAGTCCCAGAAGTTTCTCCACTTCCAGTTCCACCGGAAGGCCATGCGTGTCCCATCCCGCCTTACGGGGCACCATACACCCTTTCATGGTGCGGTAACGGGGAATCATATCTTTAATTACACGGGTCAGTACATGCCCGATGTGGGGCTTGCCGTTTGCCGTAGGCGGACCGTCATAGAAAGTGTATGTCTCTCCCTCCTTGCGCGCGTCCATACTTTTCTTAAAAATATCGTTGTCTTTCCAGAATTGGCAGACTCCCTTCTCCCTCTCTACAAAATTGAGGCTTGTGTCGACTTTTTGGTACATAGCGTACTCCTTTCCTAAAAATAAGTGACGAAAAAAAGCCCCGTCCCGTAAAAGGACGAGGCAAAATGCTCGTGATACCACCTGTTACGACGTACCGCCACCTCTTTGCCAAACTGACCGCCCACCAAGCCTTATCTTGCCTGATTCGGACCGTCAGCCGAAAAAAACGGCTATACGTTTCCCGGTAACGGCGGGACGCCGTCATTCCCTACTGTCTTCCATCCGCTGCAATCCACCGCATATTCGCCACTTCGCCATATACAGCGTATATATCGCCCGGCGCCATGCCGCGGGACAGAAAAGTTCAGTCTGAGACTCGGAAGTGATTTTCCCTGATTTCCTACTTGCGCCGGTCTCCCACCCTCGCCGGCTCGCTGTGCCTTTGAGAAATCAGATACTGTCTTCTTCAACGTCTGTCGCTTATCCCAAATGGGCTGTATCTGTATTCATCCAACCCATTTTCTTTTCTACCTATATTATATATAATACCTTTCGGGCTGTTGTCAAGTTAAATTCTTGATATCATCGGCATTTGCGCAACAGGCACGCCATTATATTTACTATGGAGAAAATTTTTCATATTTTTCACATAATCTATTGACCTTATACCAACTATACCCCTTGTACTGCAATGTTCAGATTTAGCGATTCTATAAAACCCAATAAGCCCTATCTACCCGCTAAATATCGCCCTATTCAGCATTTTAGTGCATTTAAAATTCCTTAAAGCTTTTTGTGCGGGTGGCAAATGGGTGGCACTGTCACCGTATCTTAGTGGTACTTTTTAATTATACAGGTAATGCCCATTTTCTCTAGCTTGTCTTTCAATTTTTCTGCCCCGCTTAGGTTCTTATATGCCCCTACCTGTACGACATACAAATATCCTTCCGGAAGTATTTTATCTGCTTCCGAAACCTCATCCAACGCCGGAACAACAGTTTCCGTTCCTTCTACCTTTTGAAGCAGCCTCACAATATGGTCTCCATAACTATCCTTTACCACCCTGGCCTTTTCAAGAGTCGGATAACCCGAATAACCTGGCACCGCCCATTTACCCGATAGCTGCTCAAAAGTAGGCGCGCATCCCTTATTTACATATCTATATCTCGGGTCAACACAGGCCTGACAAAGGGGCTTCGTGGAAGCGTATGCCTTCAAATGCTGTATTTGTGCCCTAACTCCTGTGCGGTCATCAACAAAAGACAGACCAGTCACGCCGCCTGTAGACCCGAGGCCGGCATAATTATGCTGCTCTGGCCGCACGTCGCCATTGAATCTAAAATAGCCTGTTTCAATTAGCGCTTGACAGAAAGCCCCGTCGCCCCGTACACCTTCTTTTTCCCCTTCCTCCAAAAAAATATCTGCAAGATGGATGTATCTAACAGCCTCAGGATTCACAGACAGCAACAGTTCATTCATGCAGTCTGCATTTCCAATATTCCTGCCCATGATTGCCGTCCCATCATCCGGTACCGCAGTCTTTTCCATGCTGCCCCATACAGCATAAAATATTGCTTCCGCTATCTTATTATGCCCTATTGAAATATACCGAGCCGCATCCTCCTGATTATCACAGAAACACACTTCAATTAGCATAGATTTGGCCTTAGTCTTTCTTATCACATACAGCCCTGACCCAGATTTTACACCACGATTCTTAAACCCCAAGGCAGAGATATTCTCGCACACAGATATGGCATCCTGATACTGCCTGCCCTCATAAGTATATACTTCCACTCCCTGCCCATCGTGCCCATTAGATGCATTAAAATGTATTGAAACAAACCAATCTAAATCCTGCCGATTTGCTAAAGCCACCACAGCCGAAAGATATTCACCCTGTGTATTTGCCTCGTCTATAGTACAATCTGCCACTTTCACCCCCGCAGCACGGAATAAATCCATAAGCAGTCGCCCTACTAGCCTTGTGTGCTCACTTTCTTTAACAATCCCTACCGCGCCGTATCCGGGCCCCTTAGCGGTATGCCCACAATTAATCCCTATTGTCATAAATTATTTAGTCCTCTTCCTTTTCAGCTTTATTTTTCAGCACTTCAATAGCCTTTATGATAACTTTCGGAATCGGGATGCCCATCAGGCCAGCATTCTCAACTATTGAAATAGTTTCATTTACAATAAAAGCAATTACCACGGCGTCCCTGATAAAATTAGAGCCCATAATTAAATCAAGCCGGCATGCTACCAATACGACAAGCAACGTCACGCCTTTTCTGCAAAGCCCCTTCCATCCGACACCACTCTCCAATGCACCATTTGATGTTTTTTCGCTCGTATGAAAAACCCCGGCAACAATTAGCCCGGTTATGTAATCAATCCCCATAAAAATCAGTAGTGTGCCCAATGCAGCATCCCACCCGCCAAACAGAGATGTAATCCAACTCCCTGCCATGCCAATAAAAACTAAAATCTTCTGTTTCATTTTTTCCGTCCTTTCTTCGTATACAAAAAGCACTTATGTGGCTTCCATATCCCAACGCTACATAAGTGCTTTTTTTCTACGCTACCATTTTTTAATTATTTTTTAACCACTGCTCTGCTTTTTTCCTCCAGAGTGTCGGAACATCACCTAATTTCCAGGGTGCCCCTGTCTTCGGATTAATCTCACCGCTTCTAATCTTATTACCATAAAAAACTCCCATTATTGCATACTCCCTTCTGCCATATCAGATACAGTCTGGCCCAAGTCGCTAATCGCTGCATCCTGTGTCTGCTGACTTGCTTCAATCGCAAGCATCCTCTCATTCGTAATTTCTTCTGCGGTCTTATTGCGCAAACTAAATGTAACCAATATACCGCCCATGGCCTCTTCTGCACTAATGTGGTCTAACACCAAATCAGAGTAATCCCCCACCGTCAGGCCTTCCGCATTTTTAACCAGGACCTTTTTCAAGTTTTCTTTTGTGAACCCCTTCCATCTCAGACACGCTTCCTCAATATCCCCTGCGAATACTCTTAACGCGCCTAATCCCTGGCTTGAATGAAGGGCAACTTCTGTGCCATCTTTAAGCACAATTTTGTCATTATTCATACAATGACCTCCTTTTCTAATTTAAAATGATAATATATAAAATAAAGACCCCTAAAGGTCTTATTTTCAAAGTAAATATATCTAAACAAATAAATGGCAATTTAGGTAAACGGATAATAAATGTGGGGGATACTATTTCATTTA
>CAMWBY010000018.1 GCA_947172645.1 uncultured Lachnospiraceae bacterium
ATGCTTACATTTTATCATACATTATCTGGAAATACTTGAATTAATCAGTGTTTCCATAGAACTCCCCGACAGCATAACAAGAATAAGAGCTAGAGCATTTTATGGCTGTAGTAGCCTGACAAATATAAAGATATCGGAGGGTGTGACAGAAATAAGCTTGCGTGCATTTGCAGGCTGCAGTAGCCTGACAAGCATAGAGTTACCTAACGGTGTGACAAGAATAGATGATGAGGCATTTAAAGAATGCAGCAGACTGACAAGCATAGAGATACCAGGCAGTGTGACAAGAATAGGTTCGGGTGCATTTAAAGGTTGCAGTAGTCTGACAAGCATAGAGATTCCGGACAGTGTGACATTCATAGCGAACACTGCATTTGAAGGATGCAGTAACCTGACAGGGACAGGGGAACCCATCAGCGAGGCAGAAACAGATGCAGAGACAACAGGCAGTGGGACGCAAACAGAAACAGAGACATCGGGCGGTGGGATAAGAATAACGGATGACCCATTTTCAGGATTAGGATGGTAACAGGAATTTAAAATACAAACGGAGGAAAAGCAAATGGCATTTTTAGACAAAATATTAGGAAAAGATGAAAAAGATGAAAGAGAAGTGAATTTAAAGCAAGAGATTAAAAGTCTGGAATTTAGAAAGGAATCCGTATTGGCGTCTATCAATAAAGAGATTGCAAATTTACAGTCAGCGCAGAATACACTCTTTTTAGAGGCCGGAAAGTATGCGTATGATACCTGGTGCAATGATAAGAAACAGGCAGATTTGATAAGCTATTGGAATCAGGTGCAGGAGCTTTCGGATAAAATTGCAGGGCAGGAAGCAAAGAGGGAAGAAATGACAGGCCGTTATGATGAAGAAATCAATTTGATTTCCAGTAACCTTAGCATCGATGTGGCAGTAAACAGCGGTGATTCCCCGGAGGCTTCCGGTTCGGCCGTATGCCCGAATTGCGGCTTCGTAATTGCGGACGGGGATTTATTTTGCCAGGGCTGCGGTACAAAATTGTCGTAACAAATTATTTTACTACATAATCAGGAGAAAACAATATGTTTTGTGAAAAATGTGGGGCGCAATTACCCGATACGGCCAGCTTTTGCAATAAGTGCGGGAATGCATTAAGGAAAAGTGCAAATACGGCGCGGACGCCCGTGAAGAAAGCGTCAAATGTTGCTATAAACCAAAAGAAGCCTGTTTCGTCGCCCAAGAAGAACAGCAAGAGAGCGCCAAAGAATTTGGCGGGAGCTTTATTAGTGGTTGTCCTTATCGTAATTGTGGCTGTCGCCGCAACAGAAGTTGTGAAAAAAAGGACAAATATTTATGGGACGTGGACGGATGCAAACAGAACCGTAACCTTTACTTTTAATAAAGACGGCACTTTGTGGGTTGCAGGAGCGAATAATATACTTGGGGCGGATGCTTTTCAGTTTACGAAAGAAAAAGGCGTTTTGCATCTGAATGCAAAGGGATTAGCAAGTATTGGACTTGATTTAGAATATGAAATTTCTGGAGATGCCTTGCATATAAGCATTGGCGGGCAGAATATGACGCTTTACCGTGCGGAAAGTTCTGATTTGGAAAGCTTTGATGAGGAAAGCCCCGGTTTGGGAAATTTCAATTTGGGTGGTTCCGATGCGGAAAGCTCCGAAGCGGGAGGCTCCAATCTGGGAGATGTACAGGAGGCAGTGCAAGATTGGGCGGAAGATACACTTGATACGGTGCAGATATATGCTCTTTACGGAACGTGGACGGATAGCTCCGGTACAATCTCTTTAACTTTTACTAAGGATGGCAAACTAAGTGTTTCCGGATGGGATATTTTGTCGGTTAATGCGTTTACTTTTTCGGAAGTGGATAGCGATACGCTGCAGTTACAGGCGGAAGTCGATAATCCGATTGGAACAGTTGGCCTGAAGATGGGCTATGAAATAGAAGGCGACTCCATGACAGTGACAGTTTTAGGACAGGAATTAACACTGATGAAGAAAGAGTAAGAACAAATTATACATAAGGATTGAGAAAACGAAAGGCTTCTGTTGGGGAGCCTTTTGTTGAATTACTTAGAGGAGGCAAGTATGTATTGCAAAAAATGTGGGAAGCAATTAGATGAAGGCGCTAATTTTTGCAGAAACTGCGGCGCGCCTGTGACGATAAATCAAAATACTGCGCCTGGTATTGGCGGCAGTGTGGAGAAAAGCCATGGTGTTCCTTCTTTCCAGGCGGAGGAGGCTTGGAAAAATGAGGAGAAAAAAGGCGGGAAGAAGATTGGTGGTATTCTGGTTTTGTGCATTTTTCTCCTTCTTGCAATTGGCGTTGGCGGAATATTTATGTTCCGGCTGAATCAGGATAAGCGGGAAGCCAATACGGCTGCCAGGGGAGCGGAACCGGATTTGAAAGAAGAGGAGAAGGAAAACCCGGAAGAAGTGAAGGACACTCCGGAAAAAGCAGAGGAAGAAGAGAGCGAAATTCAGCAAGGGGAGGCAGTTGCTGAAAGCGAGAATGAGCCGGAAACCAAGGAAATACAAAAAGATGAGGCGAGCGCGCCGGAATCTGGATATTTTGAAGAAGATAATGGGGCAATCAATACCTACGAGCTGATAGTTGCCGATGTGACCTGGACGGAGGCGTACCAGGACTGTCTTAGGAGAGGCGGCCATTTGGTCAGAATCAATTCGGAAGAGGAATACCAGACGATTCTGCGGCAGATTGAAGAGGAAGGTAAGGGTAATATCAAGTTTTGGCTAGGCGGAACAAGAAATGGGGAGGATTCAGAAGAATACCGCTGGATTAATGGGGAGGGGGCATATGGAAACATGGTTCTGAATAAAGAGGAGCCGTTTGTTTCCTACTGGCTGACCGGAGAACCAAGCTTTTATGACAATTCCATATCACAGGATGAAATGTATATGAATATGTTTTATATCAGTAAAGAAGAACGTTGGGTATGGAACGACGTGCCTGACGATTTGATTGCAGTCGCAGAGTTTTATTCCGGGAGCGTAGGGTATATTTGTGAGTATGAAAATTAAAAATTACAGGCACAAAAAATTTGTTTGCATAGTACCGCGTAATAGGTTGTAGAAAAAATGCAAAGGAAGAAGAACTCTGGGGAATCACCGGGCTTCTTCACGACATAGATTTTGGGCTTTATCCGGAGGAACACTGTAAGAAAGCACTCGGGCTTCTGCGTGAGGCGGGCGTGGGCAAGGATATGGTCTACGCGGTATGCTCCCACGGCTACGGGATATGCAGCGAGGACGAGCCGAGGCTTGAGATGGAGAAGGTGCTTTTTGCAGCCGATGAATTGACAGGGCTATGAAATCATATCAGAGTTTTTCAACTCCTATTTTTTTCACAGCCCCTCAATGGATTTCTGCCCGTGGAGGGCTTTTATACTGCCCGCAAGGGGCGGTGTTTCATATGCACTCATTTGCCGTTGTCAAGAAGTTTGAGTAAGTTATCCGGAATAATGGCAGGTATATCCGACGTGGAAAAGTCGTTTATGTTTCGGGTCACGATGTAGTCGGCGTGAATCTGTTTTGCACATTCATCCTGCAAGCAGTCTTCAAAGTCGGAAAAATCCTCTCTTTGCAAGGCGTTCCGGACACTCTCATGGTCTGCACCTGCTACTTGCAGTAAATCCAGTATATCAAGCAAGAGTTTCCTCCGGTCTATTGCGGAATAGCGTTTCCTCAAAATATAAAAAATGTTTGATATGGAATGCAGGTGATGTTAGTGTCAAATAAAACGAGCATATTTTTCCTTTCTTGCCTCCTCTAATTCTTTTTTGTAATCAAAATCCTCCGGCAATGTTCCCGCAAAAGACATAAGACCTTGAAAACCACGTTGTCTTTCTTCAAGGGTGCTTTCGTGAGCAAATTTTTCAATGGCTGCATTTTCAAAAGCATCCGTCTCTTTTTCCGTTAATGAGGGGTTTGCGTATTCATGCGCTATCCCCATAAGGGAATCTATACTTTTGTTTGGGGCGGGTATAGCCTCATTACTGTCTGATTGTGAATCAACAAGACGTATATACATATATACCGCCTCTAGTTTGTTTTCCGGCATTTCCCGCAATAATCCTATTGCTTTTTCTAAAGTTGACATAGACGTTCCTCCTATTAGATTTTATTATACTGAATCTGGTAAATTATATGCTGCTGCATGTGGCTCATTTCTATATGCGAATCTTGTCACCTTATAAACTTCCTTTTGGCAGACCAAAAGATTTCCGGATTTCTCTGACACGTTCACTTTGCGTCATATAGTTTCACTTCCCTTGTTTTCAAGCATACCACGGGTAAATACAAAAACCAATAAAAAAGTTCAAGCATGCTTGTTTCCAGACGGCACATAGATGATAGATTTAATTTATAGTCAAAAAATCTAAAAAAATAGTTTATTTTCTACAAAAGTAATGCAATAATAGAAACAGAGACAAATTGTCAGTAAAAATACATCTTACAGGCTGTTTGTGCCGCTACGGCGGCATGACGAGAAGATTGAAAGATAAGTCGGTTGACATGGAGGAAGCATGGAAATGGCATGGGAGGAATTTTACGAGGTGGCTGGGAAGTTATCCCACGATTTGGATGCGTTGGAAAGAGGCCAGGAGGTCACAGGGCGGATGAGAATCAGAAGCCCCCAGGAGTCAGCCCAAACCCTGTCCAGGGCGACGCCGGGCCAAAGGAGGGAGAGGGCCAAAACATTTTTTGATGCAATCGCCGCAAGGCAGGGGCTTGGACAGGGGATGCATGACAGGGGAGAGGCAATCGGCTTCGCGTATGGGGAGATGAGGCCCCAGGACGCCGCGGGAATGAATCGGCATTTCCCCATACGGGTCAAGACCGTTTCGGTGAAAGAAAAGGAGATTGCGGCGGGAGTCTGTTGGGACGTCAGTGCACGGGGCGTCGAATGGGGCGTCGACGATGGGGAGGAGCTGTATTGCATCGTAAATGTCGGCAGGCTAATTCTGAATCCTGGCGCCTCGTTGGCAATCCGCGGAAATGTGTTTATCTTTGTATGTCAGGAACTGATAAAGAGGAAAGGGGCACAATCACCGGATTGGATGGGAGAGCCTTGCACGGAAGGGGAACTTCCGCCCTTTGACATAGGAATCTTGCCCACACCTTTTTCCTATACCCAGGGGAAGATGGACAGGATAGAAGGGGAAGAGGGCAGGCCTGGAGCCTCCGGCAGGCATGGCGTGCAGGAGCACGAACTGGAAATGACTTCTACTATATTCGGGCCAATCTACACAGGGGACAGAAAAGGAGAGATATGTGGAAAAAGAGGACAGGACGGCTCGCCAGGAGAGCCAGGCAAGCCGGGAGGCTGTGGGGGCGCCTGCAAATTGGCGGAACTGAATATCCGCAAAATTATTTGCGGTGATGAGAAGGTCACGATTCTGGCCAAGGCCGGGGATGGCGGCAATGGCGGCCGGGGCGGAGACGGCGGGACTGGCGGAGACGGAAGCAATGGACTGGCGGCATACCGTACCTTGTATGAGGACTATCCAGCAGGTGACGGTGGTGACGGCGGCAACGGAGGCGACGGCGGAAAGGGTGGCAACGGCGGCAACGGAGGGATTTCCTCGAATATTTATATCTGTGTGCCGGAAGAACAGGAAGGGGCAATCCGGTGCATTTCCCTGGAAGGCCGGGGCGGATGCGGCGGCGATGGCGGCCAGGGCGGATGCGGCGGCCAAGGAGGCGCCGGGGGCCAGGGCAGCGTGCAGATACCCCCTGGGGCAGTGGATAAAGAAGATAGTTACCGTGCAGAGTATAGTGCAGGCCTAGGAAATATAGGGAAAAAAGGAAAATCAGGACAAAGCGGAAAACCGGGGAAGCGGGGAAGAGACGGACATGCCCGCCCTGCGCCGCCTGTTTTCCTGAATGAGAAAAAGATTTTGTAAGAGAAAGAACGGTAAAAGAGCAAAAATAAAAACAAGGAGGATTTTGCGATGGAAACTTATTTGGAGACAAGAGGGGATTTGGTCACGGTAGAGAGCGCGGAGGCGCTAAAAAGTCTGATTGGAGTAAAAGAGGAGGACAATGCCCAGTCCTTTAGCCTGTCCGCCGCCTATGGGGAGGAGGAACAGACGGAGGAGGAGCGGCTGATTAAGAGGCTGACGGACTATGTGCTTTACAATGGCAGCCTGACGGAGTATGAGGAGCGTGTGCTCAGGCGTCTTTTCCCTATGCAGGTTAAGGTGGTGGAATTAAAAGATGAGACCATTGAGAAAAATGTCAAGAAAGATTTCGGCACAAGCGTGCAGATGGTAATATACAAGGTGGGCACGCTGACCATGAAGCCGGGCTCTTCCATGGTAATCCGGAATACCCATTTACTTATGGATATCCAGAAGCTTGACCGGCAGAGGGGGTCCGTGAGCAATCCTTATGACCTGGCCATACTTGGAGTGGACGGGGAGCAAGGTGCAGACCAGTCGGAGACCGGGCACCAGGGTGGCAAAGGCAGCAACGGCGCCCAGGGAACCTGCTCTTCCCCGGGCATCCAGGGAGACGACGGAAAACCTGGCGGCACAGGGGAGCAAGGCGCAGAAGGGCCCATGGGCCTTCGGGGAAAGGATGGGAAGAAAGCCATGGGGGCAGAGATTACCATCCGTTCTTTCAGCGAGGATACGACGGAATTTGTTATCTATACCTGTTCTGGAGCCGGCGGTGACGGCGGCAGAGGAGGCAAAGGCGGCAAGGGAGGCACGGGCGGCGACGGCGGCGCAGGCGCAACCTGCGGCTGTGAAGGAACCTCCGGCGGCAATGGCGGTACAGGAGGCAAAGGTGGCAAGGGCGGCAAAGGCGGGCCGGGCGGCGACGGCGTAAACGGTGAGGCGATTATCGTCAATGTGCCGAAGGGCTGCAAGGGAATCATCAAGACTGTAACGGAGGAAGCGAACGGCGGTAAAGGCGGCAAGGGTGGTATCGGCGGCGACGGCGGCGATGGCGGTACGGGCGGAAGCGGCGGAAACCATCATGACGGCGGCTCAAACGGCGGAACCGGAAGCGGCGGAGAACCGGGGGAACCAGGAGAGGACAGTAAGGTAAAAGGAATGCCGGGGCATATTTCCGTGATTGAAAAACAATTTTAGGAGAGACATATGGGAGAATTATACCGAAATCATGATATTGCTGCAATCAATCCGTTTCAATACGATATTTCCGCACAGGAATCCGTACAGGAGAATGTAAATCTTTTCCGTGGGGCGGTAAGCTTCTGCTACCAGTTGGCAGAGCTGCCCGCCCGGGGCGGCATTGGCATCGGGCTTCGGGCGATGTACCAGGGGGAGGTCTGCCAGTTGGCCTCCGTCAGGAATCAGGAAGCGCCTGTCTCCGTTATGGGGTTGGGCTGGGAACTGGAGGAGGAATCTATTTCGTGCAATCAGGATGAAATTTATCTTCTTCCCTGCCAACGGCAGTATTATTACGGCACAGACGGTTCCAGGACGCCGCTGTACCGTAGTTTGGTTCCCTGGCAGCGAGGAACCCTTGGGGCATCCTTCGAGAAAGAGCTTCATAGGAACCAGGTTTCGGAGCGATTGGCACAGGCTTTGCAGTCCCAGGGACTGCCTGTCACGGCGGGGGCATCGTTGACGGCGGTTGGGCAGAACCGGGTATGCCTGACGGACTTAGAGGAGGAGGAAGTGCTGATAATAGAAAAAGCAGGGACAGAATACACGATTCTGGACGGAGGGGAAGCATACGAGAATGCCGCCTTCGATTTTTCCCGAATCCGCTATTATCAGGCGTTGGAAGTGTGGAAAATCACGGATAAGAACGGAATCACATCTGTGTACGGAGGAAAGGGAGAGGGAGAAAAGGCGGACACGTGCTCCCTGGCAGTTGTCTGGAACGGATGGAAGGGGGCTTCCTCCTGTACAAGAGATGACAATGGGGAAAGCATGCAGCAGCAGGTTCCGTGGCGTTACCATATCAGCAGGAAATACAACCAGTGGGGAGACCAGGTCAGATACCGTTACGGACAGGTGCGCCAACAGGTGGGCGCAGACGGATTGGAATATACCAAAGCATGTTATTTAGAGGAAATGACAGACATGTTTGGTCATCGGGTTGTATTGCAGTATCAGGACAAGCAGTATGCCTCTGACCCGGAGGACCCCAGGGAATATGAAGACCCATATAAGAAAGCGCCGGACGACTGTGCAGACGTATGGCAGCCTTGCTATGAGACGAAGTATTTGCAGGGAATCGAAATCCGCCATCCGGACGGTTTGGTGATGAATAAGGTGGCGCTGTCGTATGAACTGGACTGCCCTTATCCGTCAAGGGACGGAAAGACAAGGGGGGATTTGGTAAAAAGATTCCTCACGTCGATTTCACTTGTCAACGGGCATGGAAGGCAGCAGCGCGTTTCTTTTACCTATATAAAAAGCGGGGAAGTGAACGCGGGGGCAATCAGCGGGATTGTTTACCCCAATGGGACGGCAGTGAAATACACCTATATGGAGAAGGAGCTGCCTTTTGCGAAAAATACCAGGGTGAACCTTAGAAATCCCTATGGCAAGGGAGCGCCGAAGATATGGTTTGGGGATGACTACTGCCTTGTACTGTGGGTTGACGGCGACAGGATGTCCGGCAGATTTTATACCTTTTCCGGCAGGTGGCAGGAGTGGAATCCGGGAGAGCATTTCCGGGGGATGAAACCGGACAGCGTGCGTGCGGTTCAGGGAGAGGGATTTTTGCTTCTGTTAGGCGAATGGACAGCGGGAAGCGGGAGCAGCTGTCTTGTCTTCCATAAAGATGACAGCGTGGCGTGCAGTTTCGGGGAGCCGGAGCAGACGGATTTGACGGGAAGCGGGTGGACTGTGTGCACTGGGGAAGATTTTTACCTGTTATGGAGCGCTTCTGAACGGCGTTTTGAGGGCAAAATGTGGAACCGCCGCATGCGCCGTTGGGAGGAACAGACGCCAGGGCTGCCGCAGCCGGAGATGCATGAGGAGCGGCTTCTTTGCAGTAATGGGAGATGTGCGGCGGTATTCCGGCTGGATGCTAACCGGAATGAGACGGCATTGTGCCTCTGCGCCCTGGAAGAGCCTTCAGGCTTTTGCACGGTGCAGAATGTGCCTTTGCCGGAAATATTCCCGGATAAGGGAGACATAGACGGGCTGTATCTGGACTTTAAACGGGATATGATTGCTCTGTCCGTGATAACCGGGCGATACCAGAATGGATTTTACTATGATGGCTATCTCTGGGTGATGAGACAGGAAGAAGGGGAGTACCGGTTAGGGGATTACCAGAGCTTCCGGGCACAATACGGGCATGACGCGGGAGAAGTGTCAGAGAAAGAACGGTGGGCCGCCCTGATTGTGGACGACAACATGGTCATGGCAGGCGGCAGGCTGTACGCTTACAATGGAAAAAACTGGCAGGAAAATATCGGACTGGCAAAAGAGAGCGGGCAGACAGACGAAACGGAAGTAGTTTACGCCTATACTCAGGGCTGCGCGTTAAAGACAGAGTACCACGGGAATGAGATAACAGGGCAATATCTGACGTATCGGGCAAAAGAGGACAGCGTCCGTTGGGGCAGCGTTCCAGTGAAACAATTCCATACTGTGCAGGAAGAGGAAGAAAAGCGGGGCATGGCGACGGCATGGGGCAGCATGGTTTCCTGGGATTTAAATCTTTATAACATGGAGGAATTTCGGAAGGGCGACATGCCTTTTCAGAAAGAGCTTGCGAAGCTCCCGGAGAAGACAGACACTTTCTCCTTGTTCAACCGGGGAGAAAATTATGCGGCATATCAGCTCAGGGATGAGGACGCGTCCTGCATTATGGTGTTTAAGAACGGGGAAATCCTGGAGAAACGGGAACGGAGAGAGTGTTTTAACCAGGAGCAGGGAGAGGCAGGAGCGGAGGGAAAACTTCCGGGTAACGCTTTCGCCTGCTATACCTATACGCGGACAGAAAATGATGTAACGGATATCAGTCTCTGCTGGTTAGGCGGACGGGGCGTGGAGGAATACAGAAGCAGTTATCAGGTGGAATCGGTCGTATTTGAGGGCGGTTTATTCCGGCGTGGGAAGCGGTTCGAATATGACACCGACTATGCGGTCAGCGATAATATGGCACAAAGCGCCTGCTATTACAGAACCCGCGTCTATCCGGATTTGGGGCCCGGATATGATTATGGGTATACGGACTATTATTACCACAATAGCCTGGCGTTGGTGTCTCCGCAGGAGAACCAGGAGCAGGCATCTTTGGCGGACGGACAGTTAATCTGTACCGTAGAATATAATTCCAGGCGGGAGGAAGTATCCAGGGTTGAGGCGGATTATGTGTATGACAGTAAAGTCTTTATAGAGGGAAAAGAAAGAAACATAGCGGGTGTTATATTAAAGAAGGCAAATACAAAAACCCGGATTGACGGGGTGGAGAGCCAGGAAGAGATATGGTATCACCCGGGGAACGGGCTTGTGCTGCAGAGCCGGAAACAAAACTATAATGCATTGGGGGAGGCGGAGACCTACCGGGAAACCGTGCAATATGGTTTTGAACGGTATGACAGTTTAAGGTTTGGAAACGATGTGACTGCGGTTGCTGGGCAGGAAATGCGCTACAGCAAGGCACAGGGGGAAGAGCAGGTGATTTCGGCGTCCGCCCGGAGCTACTGCGCATGGGAAAGGGAAGGCAGGCCCTGGGTGTTCGCCCAACAGGGGACATACCGGTGGCGGGGCGGAGAATACCGGGAATTTCATGCCGGGGAACAAAACCTGACGCCAGGGTGGGAACAGATTTCTTCCGTGGAGAAGAGAAACAGCCACGGGCTTGTATTGGAAAAACAGGAACCTATGGGAGAATATTTTTCCAGTATCTATGACGCCCAGGGGAAAAATATTACGGCCACTGTTTCCGGGGCGAGAGTGTCCCTGGGGGAGGCGTTCTATTATGGTTTTGAAGAGTATGAAGAGGCGCCGGATTGGCCTTTGCTGCCGAAGAAGACGCCAGTTGTCCGGGATTACGCCCATACGGGGAGCAGATGTCTGTGTCTCTTGCCGGGGACGGAGACGGAACCTCTTGTCCGCACGGTGAGAGGGCTTTCGGCGGAAAAGGAATTTATGCTGCAATGTTGGTCGGAGAAAGGGCAAGGCTGCGAGGCGGGCGTAAGGTTTGTATTTTCCGACGGGACAGTCAGGGAGGAAAAATTATCCCAGGGCGAAGGATGGCAGGCAAACATATTCTTTATCCATCTTGCGCCGGGGCGGCAAGGCAATGCAGTCTGCCGGATTTATTTCTACAACAGGGGCAGTTCGCCGGTCTATCTGGACAACCTGAGTATGAGCTTTCCGAAAATGCCGGTCAGCGCAAGAATCTATCATCAGAAGGGAACCCTTTTTACCGGTATGGTGGGCGCTTACGATGAATGCGAAGAGTCCGTATATGATGATTGGCACAGGAAAATAGGAAGCACAAGCCACGATATGGGGATGACGGAATGGAAGGCGGCGGGGCTTGGCAGCTTGGCGAATGCCGTGTGGAATACGCTTTTTATGGCCAAGGCTTGCGGCAGCAGCGCATACGAGAAGTTCGACGGGCTTGGGAGATGGAGAGCGCGTTGGAACGTGGAAGGGGACTGGACGACGGCGCAGGATGCGGATAATGGAGAATGGGTGCTCTGCCATAGGGGCGGGGAGAAAGCGTCCCTCACTTATAACGCGGCGCCGATGCTGTACAACGGTTATGCGGCAGGTTTCCTGGCGGATTTGGACAGTGCGTCGCAGTTTGAAGTCACCCTTGCGCCGGGGCTGACGGTCTGTTGGAAGGACGGCACATACTGTCTCAGTGATTCCGACAGCGGGACGAAGAAAGAAGTGAAGAAAGAGACGCCGGGGCGTCACTGGATTCTCCTCTTTGGGGAGACGGTAGCCCTGGTGGCGGACGGCGCGTTAATTTTCAGCTATCTTCCGGCAGGCAAGAGGGACGGCGTATTCGGCGTCCGGGCGTCCGGGGAAGTGAAAATTGGCGGGATATTGCTTGGCGGGAAGCCTCAGGCAGGGATGCAGTATTTCGACAAAACCGGGCATTTTCTGCAAGGGCATTCCCTGAATGGGACGGAATTTACAGTGACGGCAATGGGTTATGACGGATGCGGGAGGGCGATTTACCACACGAAGCCGGTTCGCTTTGCGGGCGTCCCTGGCAAAGAGCCGCTGCGTTTTCGGGAGAGTTTTGTAACAGGCGTCGATGAAAAAGGAGTGATGCACGGGGAAGCGGCGGAGGCGCACCCGGAGGACGAAGGGTATCCCTATGCGGGGCAGCGGTACGAGGACAGCCCCAACGGCAGGTTGGCGGAATCCGGTTCGCCGGGCAGGCTTCTGGCGATGAGAAAGGAGAGGGGGACTTCCCATACCACCCGTTATGTTTACGGCTGTAACAAGGAGGCGACGGATGGGCTTCCGCTTCCAGCAGGAAAATACTATAAGATACAGATAACCAACCCTAATGGGGATGTTACGCTTCAATATCAGGACAGCAGAGGGGAGAAAGTGGCGGAAATAGTCCGCCTGTCGGATAAGGAGCTGATTACCTCCTACATAACAGAATACCGCAAGGAGGGTGTCGTCAAAGAAATCCGGTTCCCGGCATGGTATGAAAAAGAGCGGGAAGGACATGAAAAGTTCGTATGCCGGCAGACTGGCGATTACGCGGGGATGGCTTCGGAGATGTCCGAACCGGATACGGGCGTTACCAATTTCTTCTATTTGGAGGATGGCAGGCTGCGTTTTTCACAGGATGAGGCACAGAGAAAAAAGGGGATGATTGGCTACCGGAAATATGATGAGGCGAAGCAGGTCACGGAGGAAGGAAGTTTTCCGGGAACATGGAACACGGAACTTTTCCGCAGCCATAGGAGGGACTGCGGAGAATGGCCGGGAGAAGAGCAGGGGGCAGCGCCCAGGATACGGTACTGTTATGACGGGAACAGGACGCTTTGTGAAATGGGAGAACTGACCCAGACAGCCACGAAGAGTCAGGACGGGCAGGTTTCGGTTCTTTCCCGGATGGAATATGACAGTAAGCACAGGATGTGCGCGAAACAGGTGCAGTTATCCGGGGAAGGTGTTCCGGGGAAGGAAGCGGCTTTCCGGCAGTCCTATACTTATGACACGGCGCAGAAACTGCTCGGCATCACATACTCGGACGGAAACAAGGTGTTCTTCGAATACGACCAGGAGGGAAAGATAAAGCAGGTAAAAAACAAGCAGGGAGAAAGCCTTCTTTCTTATACCTACAACCAAAGCGACCAGATAGAGCAAGTGGCGCAGGGGACAGAAGGGCAGGGACGGATAACATATACTTACCATCCCAATGGCTGGCCTCTTAGAATCGACGGGCCGCTGTTGGAGGAGAACCTCACCTATGCGAAATCAGACAGCGAGGGGCCCTTCCAGGGAAAACTGAGCCGGATTGAAGTGAAACTGAAGCTGCCGGAGCAGTTGCGGAAAAAGGCAGGGGAAGGAAAAGTGCCTTCCGTTGTCCGGTATGATATTACTTATGACAAGGCGGGCAGGCTTGCCAGCGCACTATGCACTGCCGACGGGAAAGAGTATCCGGAATGGTCCTTGGGGGCATCGAGCCCGGTTCAGTATGACGCCAACGGGAATATTATAAAAATCCAGGCGGGAAAAGATATCGAGTGGTATCTTTACAATACAGGGACAAACCAGGTTAGCCATACGGATAAAGCGGGTGATATTACTTATGATGAAAATGGTCGGGTGACGGGGGTTCCCCGGCGCGGCATCATCAAGGTTTCGTATCCTGAGTCCGGCTGCCTTCCAAACCGCCTGGAGACAGAGGACGGGACGGCGGAGTACTGGTATGATGAAAATGGGCGGCGCATCGGCAAGGCGGAAGGGGATTTGCAGACTATCTATCTTCGAAACGCAGAGGGAAATGTCATCGAGGAAATCCGGTTTTCCAAAGGGGAAAAAGAGGGAAGCATGCAGTACCTCTATGGGAGTAACGGGCTCTCCGGCTATTTTAAGGACGGAGTCTTCCGGTATGCCCATGTAGACCACATCGGTTCGCTGAGAGGAATCACCGGGGCCGACGGTACGGTGCTGTCCGCATACCAATATGCGCCTTTTGGGGAACCAAGCGTCTTATCCGGGGAAGAGCCGTCCTGTATTCAGGGCTTTGCGGGCTATGAATGGGAGAAGACGGGAGGACTTTATTTCTCGGGAGGAAGACTGTACGACCCGGCGCTGCGGAGATTTTACGGGGCTGACCCGAAGCGGCAGTATGCATCACCCTATGTGTACTGCGGAAATGACCCTTTTTCCATGGTGGACCCGGACGGGGAAAGCTCATGGTGGGCATGCCTGATTGGCATCATAGTCGGCCTTGTGGCGACCATAGTGACGGCGGGAGTGGGCGGTTTTGTGGCAGCCGCAGCCGCAGCAAGCGATATTGGCGCGTCGGTGGCGGCGAGTGTGGCAGGCGCTGTTGCAGGGGCGGCGGGAAGCGTCGTGGGGACAACGGTAACAGCAGCTATTGATACGGAACCTATCACCGCGTCTATGCTGCTTGGCTCTTTGGCATCAGGCGCTATCGGCGGAGCAGCCGGAGGGTTGGGCGGAATTGGGCAGCCGGTTATGAGGGCGGCGGCCCAGGCCGGATATGGCACAATCAGCCAGCTGACCAGGGTAGGGTTGGCGGTATCCGCCGCTGCGGGAGTGGTGGGCGGAGCCGCCGGTGTCGCGGAAACGGCTATCGGTGGAGGTTCTTTTAAGGATGCAAAAACCTGGATTTCCGTTGGAATCGGCGCATTAACGGGGATGGGGGCGGCGTTTCTTTCCAGTAACGCTCTCTTTGGGCTGATGAATATTATGCCTGTTCCGGCAGGCGCAAATGTCGCAATAAGGGATTTGTATGATGCGCAGCCGGCGCTTCGGCCAAATTACAGAAGGATGTACAGACAGTTTGGAGGGAACAATTTCGTCGCATTTATACCTGGGGAACAGTTTGTGCGCATAGGAAATTATATGTTAAGAAATGATATAAATCCTTTTGCGCTCAACGGGAATCATTACGATGTGCTCGCGGTCCATGGGCTTGGCCGGCGTTTCTTCCCGGTAATCAATGGAGAGATGCATTTTATGTACCAGAGGGAGTTTATTGCCGCGCTGACAAGGGAATATCCGGATATCGTAGGCGGTGGAAACGGGCCGTTAAAGCTGATGGTCTGTTTCTCCAATATGTTTGGGAAGTACTCCAACGCGCAGGCGTTGGCGGACGCCACGCAGAGGCAGACCTATGGCACGCTGGGCGCCACCTATCCTGCCAGGGAGAATCATTGGCTGCTGCGCAATCCGCGCCCGTAACAGGCCGGACTCCGGTTTCACTGCGCCCACAAGTGTCCATGGGCTATGATTGGACAGGCTTTACACTTCCCGGCAAAACCGCTATAATAAATGTGTTAATTGACAGTCATATGACAATTATATCAATTTAAGGGCGGTGAAAGGATGGTAAAAGCCTTCAGCCATTAAAAGATATATTTCAGTCAATGCTGGAAGATGATTAGTATGCTACGAAGGGGGAATTTATTATGAGGTACAGGATAATCGGAGACACGATGCCGGCTGTGGAAGTGGTTTTTGACGCGCCGGGAGAATCGATGTATACGCAGTCGGGCGGTATGGCGTGGATGTCAGACGGGATTTCTATGGATTCTAACATGAGAGGCGGGCTTGGCAAAAGCATTGGCAGGATGTTCTCCGGGGAATCTTTGTTTATGGCCACGTATAAGGCGGAACGTCCGGGCACCATGGTAGCATTCGCTTCTACGGTTGCCGGGGAAGTGCTTCCCATCGATGTGGGGCAGAATGGAGGCATGATTTGCCAGAAGGGCGCCTTCCTCTGCGCGCAGGAGACGGTAAACCTGAATGTGACATTTACCAAGAAATTTTCCGCTGGGTTGTTCGGCGGGGAAGGATTTATCTTACAGGATATCAGCGGAACCGGTATGGTCTTCCTTGAGATTGACGGCAATAAAGTGGTGAAAGACTTAGCGCCTGGCGAGGTGCTCAAGGTGGACACAGGAAATGTGGTTGCATTCGAGCGGTCAGTGGCATATGAGATAGAAACCGTAAAGGGACTGAAAAATATCTTCCTGGGCGGCGAGGGCCTTTTCTTAACGAAATTGACAGGGCCGGGCAGGGTGATTCTGCAGACGCAGAACTTCAATGAGTTTGCAGGGCGGATTATCAGGATGGTGCCTTCCAGGTAGGAAGAATACATATGCATTCTCGGAGTATCTTTGCGCCTGATTTTGTGGGATGATTTTTAGGATAGATGGGATATGAAGGATTTTCCGGGAAAATACAGCTGTTATTTTAAGTATAGGCTGTATTTTTCCGGGATAGTCTATTCATATCCCTTTTTTGTGATTGTGCACTGTTATATTGACAAATATGAAAATAACGGGTTATAATTAATTAAATAACGAAATGAAAATTATTTACTGTGGCATAAGGAGGCGGTGTCTATGGATAAGAAAGCTTTTGAGACGATGCTGGCTATCGGGGAAAATGTAGCAATCGAATTTAAACGTTGTGGAAGCGGAATTGAATCTGATGTATATGAGACTGTATGTTCGTTTTTGAACCGGTTTGGCGGGGATATATTTATGGGAGTCACGGATGACGGGAATGTATGCGGCGTTTCTCCTATGGCAGCTTCTGATATGGTTAAGAACTTTATCAGCGTGATTAGCAATACCAATGCTTTTTCTCCTACTACGTTTCTTATTCCAGAGTTGATTGCATATGAGGGCAAGACGGTTATTCATGTCCATGTGCCTCCGAGCGCGGAAGTCCACAGTTATAAGAAGACCATATATGACCGTGTGGAGGATGCAGATGTCAAGGTGACGGCTACGTCACAGATTGCACAGTTATATATCCGGAAACAGAATATATATACGGAGAAGAAGGTATACCCCTATGTGGTGCAGGATGATTTACGGTTGGACATGCTTCCGAGAATAAGGCAGATGGCGGTGAACCATGCGGGCGGCAAGCATCCGTGGGAAGGTATGTCGGATGAAGAATTGTTTAAGAGCGCGGGACTGTATGGAATGGATTTGGCTACCGGAGAAAGGGGATTCAATTTAGCCGCCATATTACTTTTAGGGAAGGATGACGTTATTTTAAATGCCTGTCCTGCTTACGAGACGGATGCGCTTGTGAGGAAAGTGAATGTGGACAGATATGATGACCGTGAGGTAATCAGAACAAACCTGATTGAGAGTTTTGACGGACTGATGGAATTTGGCAGGAAGCATTTGCCGGATAAATTTTTCCTGGAAAATGAGAACCGGGTAAGTATAAGAAATATTTTAGTGAGAGAAATGGTGGGGAATACATTGATGCATCGAGAATTTACAAGTTCATATGCGGCTAAATTTGTGATTCAGCGTGAACGAATGTATGTAGAGAATGCGAACCGGGCAGCAGGAGGCGGATTGATTACACCAGAGAATTTGGAGCCTAATCCGAAGAATCCGATAATCGCGTCTTTTTTCAGGAATATTGGGCGGGCTGACCGTTTGGGGTCCGGTGTGAGAAATTTGTTTAAATACAGCCGCTATTATTCGGGGAAGGCGCCTGAATTCCAGGAGGGAGATGTATTTCGGATTGTTGTGCCTTTGGACGATGCGTACTCTTATGACTATGGGGTGGGTAAGGATTTCAGGGAGGACATGATAATTCATGATGTGTCTTGGGAGAAGATATGGAACACCCCCCAAGATACCCCCCAAGATACCCCCCAAGATACCCCCCAAGATACCCCCCAAGATAAGATTGTTGCGTTTTGTATGACGCCGCGGAAGCGGGCGGAGATTGCGGAATATTGTGGATATAAGGACGTGAAGCATTTTACACAGAATTATTTGAGACCTTTAATAGAAGAGGGGAGAATTGTAATGACGATACCGGACAAGCCAAATAGCAAGAATCAGAGATATCTGTCGGCCGGCAAGAAATAGGTAATAAGCCGCGGAGGGCAAAATCATAAAAAGTCAATTCGGCTATAAAGTCTCGTAGGATTTATCCGATACATGTAATGAAGGGAATTACGTTATGAAAGGAGGAGTTTGCTGATGCGTATTGAATCATATACACAGGTACAGCAGCTTTACAACGCGAATAAACCTGCTAAAGTGCAGGGGAAGATGAAGGCTTCTGTTTCTGACCAGATACACATTTCAAGCATTGGTAAGGATATCCAGACTGCCAAGAATGCAGTGGCGGCAGCAGATGATATCAGAGAAGAACTGACGGCTCCTCTCAAAGCAAGCATTGCGAATGGGACTTACCAGGTGAGCGGAGAGAGCTTTGCAGAGAAGCTGATGAGAAAGTACGAAGAGATTGAAAGTCTGTAGGACACAGTGAAGGAGAGATTTTGACGTGGCGAGTTTGATGGAAGTCTTAATCGATGTTTTAGACAAGGAGAGCCGGGAGTACGAACAACTGTTAGATTTGTCCATGAAGAAAACTCCGGTCATTGTGTCTGAGGACTTAAGCGAATTGGCGAGAATCACGGATGAGGAGCAAATCATAGTTAGCAGAATCAATCATCTGGATAATCAGAGAAATGAAGCTATTAATGATATTGCGGATGTACTTAACAAGGATGTTAGCAAGTTAAAAATCGTTGATTTGATTGATATGTTGGCAGCAAGACCGGAAGAGCAGGAGAAATTGGCGGCTGTATTCGACAGGCTGCAGGAGAATGTACGCGGTGTGAAGCGGGTCAATGAGCAGAACCGGGAGTTAATCCAGGAAGCGTTGGAATTGGTTCAGTTCAATATGACGGTTCTCCAGTCTATGAACAAGGCTCCGGAAACTGCCAACTATAATAAAGGTGCTTATAGTACGGGCGATATGATTGGCTCGAACCATAAGTCCTTCGATGCAAAACAATAATTGTTAAGGACGGTAGAATTATGTCATTAATGGGAAGCCTTTATACAGGCGTATCAGGTTTACAAACTTCAAATAATGCGCTGAACACGACGGCGCATAACATGTCAAATTTAGACACCATAGGTTATACCAGGCAGCAGGTGGCACAGGCGACGAGGCCCTATGTGACTATTGCCAAGGATAATAAAACAAACTGGAAACAGATTGGTCTGGGTGTCAAATATTCCCGAACAAGACAGGAAAGAGATTTATTTTTGGATAAAAACTACCGCCGCGAATCGGGACGGAGCGCTTTTTATAGTGTTTCGTCGAGCGCGATGGAAGAAATAGAGTATATTTTGGGCGAGAGCCAGGCAGGAGAAGGCGGTTCCAATGAAGGGCATGAGTTTTCCAGGTCATTGACGAATTTATGGACGTCGGTGCAGGAGCTGAGTAAAGACCCTACGAATTCAGTGAACCAGAATCTGTTTGTGACCCGCTCTTATGAATTTATAACGAAGGCATCGGCGGTATATACAAGCCTGTGCCAGTATCAGGACAACCTGAATAAGCAGATTGTCAAGGAAGTAAATAATATCAACGCGTATGCGCAGGAAATAGAGACGCTCAATGAGAAAATCGTGACCATTGAGGCAGGCGATGTGGAACATGCCAACGACCTGCGCGACCGCCGCAACTATCTGTTAGACCAGTTGGCCCAGTTGGGAAGCATATCTTATGAAGAGAATATGGTGGGATATGTAAATGTGAAATTCGAGGGAGTCGACCTTGTCAAAGGCGGATTGGTCAATAAGATGGAGCTGTACACCCATCCCAAGACGGGATTCTTTTCACCCTATTGGACGATGCTTGCCAATTTTGATTATGACCAGGATGGCAATCGCGTCGTGACGGCGAAAGGGATTGAGGGCGCCGAGGTATTTGACCTGACGAGGGAGATTTCCACTACCCTGAATACCGATATCGGTTCCCTGAAGGGCATGCTGCTCCACAGGGGCGACCATAGGGCTACCTACAAAGAGATTAATGGTTTTCCTCCGGATGCCGACCCGAACGACCCGAGCCAGGCACAGGATGAATGGTATGATATACATGTATCACAGTCCGTTGTCATGAACATCCAGGCGGAGTTTGACCAGTTGGTTAATATTGTGGTGAGCAAGATTAACGGCATTCTGGCGGAAGAAGCAGGGCGTGTGAACGAGTCGAATTACCTGCGGGATGAGAATGGCGACCCGTATCAGATGTTCGAGCTTTTAAATGATAACGGAGAGTTCACGGTATCCAATTTGAAGATTAACTCGGATTTGCGCCAGAATCCATCGCTTTTGACATTCCGTAAGGATGAGCATTCCGAGGATTACCCGGCGATGGAGAAGCTGAAGGCGGCTTTTGAAGAGAAAATATATACGCTGAACCCCAATGTGGAGACACCGGTTGGATTTTTGGATTATTATAAGAACCTGGTGGCGCAGGTGGCAAACACCGGCTCTGTGTTAAGAGGTATCGAGGCTACCCAGACACAGGCGACAGACGCTTTGATGAATGCCAGAGAGCAGGTTGTCGGCGTATCCTCCGACGAGGAGTTAACCCACATGATTAGGTTCCAGAACGCATACAACGCATCCAGCCGTTACATCAATGTAATCAGTGAGATGTTGGAACATATATTGACCACACTTGGCCGATAGAATAGAGGAGTAAACTTATGCCATCTACATTTTTTGGATTAGAGATTGCGTCGTCAGGGCTGCGCGCTTCCAATGCGGCGCTCAATACGACAGCGAATAATATAAGTAATGTTAATACGGAAGGCTACAGCCGTCAGTCAGTGAAGACAGAGGCGATGCATCCTCTGCGAGTGTTCGCAACATATGGCTGTGCGGGTGCGGGCGTCAATACATTGGCGATTGAGAGAATCCGTGACCAGTTCTACGACAATAAGTTCCGTGATAATGAGACGAAACTGGGCGAGTTTGATACCAAAGCATATTATTGCAAGATGATTGAGGAATATCTGACGGATGATAACAAGACCGGTTTTAAGACAGTATTTAACCAGTTTTCCACGACGCTGCAGGGGATTACTACCAATGCCAGCAGCGATGACGCCAAGCTTACTTTCCTGTCGGCGGCGATGAGCCTGACGGATTATTTCAATAACATGTTTGGTGACTTGCAGAACCTGCAGGCGGATGTGAACGACGAGATTAAAATACGTATAGACCATATCAACTCTATCGCACAGGACATTGCGACTGTCAACAAGCAGATTAATACGATAGAGATATCCGGCGCGGTTGCCAATGAGCTCCGGGATAAGAGGGATGTCCTGTTTGATGAATTGTCAGCCATCGTGGATGTGAAGGTGGAGGAATCCCCTTTATATGACCAGCAGGGCAATGCCACAGGCGCCAACAGGTGTATTGTGCGAATCGCAGGCGGTCAGACGTTGGTTGATATGAATGACTATAACCAGTTAGAGTGTGTTGCGCGCCGTAAGGAAGAGAAAGTCAATATGACGGACATTGACGGTTTGTATGATGTGCGTTGGACAAACGGCAATGATTTTGGTTTGTATAATGAATCGATGGGCGGCGCTCTTCGTGGTTTGGTTCAGATGCGGGACGGCAATAACGGGGAATATTTTAACGGAACAGCCAGCAATATCGCATATAACGGCGCTTACAGTACAGTGACGATTACTTCCACAGCGTCTTATCTGAACAATATGAATAAATGTAACCTGTCCGATACGGGCGGCATTATCAATATCGGTGACCAGTTGTATTACTATACGGACTGGAGTTATGACGCAGAGAAGAAGCAATATACTTTCACCATAGACAATAAGGCGAGTGACCAGGCGCTTACCGCAGCTAAGAATAAGACTGAGGCAAGCATCGGCAGTGAGACCAATTACCAGGGCGTTCCTTATTATATGGCGCAGATGAATGAATGGCTGCGTGATTTTGCAAAGAAGGTCAATGATATTTTCACGGAAGGTATCACGGCGGACGACCAGGATGCCGGGATTCTGTTCACCGGTCTTGACGGGACGAAGAGTACGGATTATTTGGCGGAACGTCAGTTTACGGAAGAGCAGTTGAACGATTCGGCGAAGAACGGTAAGGGATATTATTATCTGACTGCAGGAAATGTGACGATTGTAGATGCGCTTATGAAGAACGCGTCCCTGCTTGGCACGAGAGCTAATAAGTCTGATAAAGTGGATGAGAATGGCGAGGAAATCGATGGTGTTGAACAGTGCGAGCAGGTCAGGAAAGTTATCTCCATGCTGACAGATAAGAACCAGTTTGTATTCCGTGGCAGGGATGCGGGCGGATTCCTGGAATGCGTGCTTTCCGATGCGGCGCTGAATGCCAGCAATGCAGACCTTTTATATAGTACTTATTTCAGCTTGGAGAGCAATATCGATAACCAGAGGATTTCCATTTCGGGCGTGGACGAAGATGAAGAAGCGGTGAGCCTGATTAAATATGAAAATTCTTACACATTGGCGTCTAAGATGATTTCTGTATTGACAGAGATTTATGACAGGCTGATTCTGCAGACGGGCGTATAGGTTAAGAGAAGGAAAAGGGTGATAAGCTATGAGAATGACCAATAAGATTATGCGGAACAATTCGCTGTATAATATTAACCAGAATAAGATTCTGGAAGATAAGCTGACGAACCAGATGACGAACCAGAGTAAGATTACCAGGCCGTCGGATGACCCGGTGGTGGCAATCAGGGCGCTTCGTTTAAGAACAAATGTGACGATGATATCACAGTATTATGATAAAAATGCCAATGATGCAGATAAGTGGCTGACATTGACGTCAGATGCGCTCACCACAATCGATGAAGTGCTCAGGAATATGTGTGAGGAGACGAGCAGCGCGGCGAACAAGGATTTAACCGCGGATGACCTGGAAATTTACCTGACCCAGATGGGTTCCCTGACAAAAGAGTTTTATTCAAGCGGTAACGTCGACTATGCGGGGCGGTATATCTTCTCCGGATTTAGGACGGATACGGCGATTACATTCTCGGCGGAAGACGTTGCGCAGATGAAGAAGCATCCGGTGTCCTATGAGATTAAGGAGAATTTCAAGTATTCCGATATCGATACCATTAATTACACGGATTCCAGTGTGCTGACGGATGGTCTGCCGCCGACAGCTGCGGCGGATGGGAAAAGTTATGAACAGTATGTGCATACCGATACGCTGTATCGGTTCAGACTGTCTTATGATGAGGTGGATGGCGATGGTTCACTGCTTTTTACCAATAATAACAATGTGGATACGTCCAAACTCCCGGTTAGGAGAGTCCAGACATATTATATGGTGACAGACGCCAATGGAAATCCGGAGTTGGATGCCAATGGGAAGAAACAATATAAGGTAGATATGACTCTGGTGGACAGGGATGGAAGGCCGTTAACAGATAAGGACGGCAATCCACTTAACAAAGATGCAGCAGGCAATCCTGCATTGGTGTATAATAATGACCCTGCTACGCCTATTACAGACGCGGCCGGTAATTTGATTGATGAGTACGGTAATCAGGTATTGGATAAAGCGGGCAATCCGATTCAATATGATTCCCTGTTTGACGCAAGCAATACTGTATATATGAATTACACGCAGTATGATGACCCGGAGGAGGCATATAAAGCGATTGCGAACGATACGGAGAAGGGCATTGCATTCATCCCCTCTACAGGAGAAGTGGTATTCGGTAAAGAGTACTATGAGGCGAACTTTAAAGAAGGCGATACCTTCGGCATCTCTTATGATAAGTCCAGTTGGATAGAAGGCGACATCAACCCCGCCCACTACTTCGAATGCTATGAGACGAAGGACATCGGTGACGGTGAGACGAAGAAGACGGCTTACAATACCACGACTAAGAACCAGGATATCTATTACGATGTAGGGTTTAACCAGAAGATTCAGGTGAATACCCTTGCGACGGAAGTATTTCACCACGATGCGAAACGTGATATGGATGATTTCCAGCATTGCCTGACACAGCTTCGCGATATCGAGACGAAAATTAGCGATATTAAGAAGAAGAGAGAGGAGTTTGCCGAGGACAGCGACGACTACGCGAATTGGACGAAGAAACTGGAAGGCGCGGAGAAGGCGCAGACCTATATCCGGGAGAATATCCATACCAAGTTCGAGAACCAGATTACCAAATACCAGAATTATATGGATGATAACAACCTGGCAATCACGAACAATGCCACGAGAGGGAGTCGTCTGGATTTGGTGAATATACGCCTTATGAACCAGAAAGCGACCTTTAAAGATTTGCAGACGGACAATGAAGGAATCGACGTTACGCAGGTAGCGGTGGAGCTGTCCAGTTCCGAACTGACATATCAGGCGGCGCTTATGGCAACTGGCAAGATTATGCAGACGAATTTGATGAACTATATTTAAAATATTCGCTGTCTATGGATACGAAGAGAAGGGCGGTTACAGAATATGCAGATTACGACGAAGATTTTTGGTGAAATTATAATAGATGATGATAAAATTATACATTTCCCGAATGGTATTATTGGATTTCCGGATTTAGTGGATTTTGCGCTTGTGCATGACGAGGAGAAGGGAACGGATTCGATTCATTGGCTCCAGTCCATCCAGGAGCCGGCATTTGCCATACCGGTTATGGACCCGCTTATTGTGTGCCCTGATTATAATCCGGAGGCGGACGACGAATTGCTTAATGTCCTGGGGCAGATTGTTCCGGAGGAATTGTTGGTGCTTGTTACGGTGACGGTGCCCAAGGATTTGACGAAGATGTCTGTCAATCTGAAAGGTCCCATTATTATTAATGCGGCTGAGAAGAAAGCGTTGCAGGTAATAGTGGAAGGGGACGAATACCAGGTGAAATTCCCGATTTACGATATTTTAAACAAGAAGAAAGCAGGTGAGTAAATGTTAGCTTTATCTAGGAAAAAGAATGAAGCGCTTGTAATCAACAATAATGTTGAAATTACAGTGCTTGAGATTAAGGGAGAACAGGTAAAGCTAGGCATCAGCGCGCCGCGGGAAGTTCCTGTATACCGTAAAGAAGTATATGCACAGATTCAAGATTCCAATAAAGAGGCGGTCGATGCGGACAGCATGGAGGCTTTGAAGAATCTGTTAGGATAGTTCGTTGTATTTTATATATTTATAGAATCACTCTTTCATAATGAGTTCCTGCATTGATGGAAGAGTGATTTTTGTTTGTAGTTCCAGGCTTATTTTCATATACCCTGCCCTAAATATATTCGGATTCCTTCCGATATATATATCAAAGATTACGTAGAGTCTCTTTGTTATTGTGCGAAACTATATTATCGTGTCCATATGAACACAGGCGGCGATGCGTTATCATAAGACGATTCTAAAAATTCATAATAATCACACGGAGGTGATGGGCAATGGCAATCGAACCATTAAGCAGTGCCATGACATACCAGGCACAGACGGCAACAAAACCGCAGGCAGTGACACCAGTGAACACGGATGTTCCTGAAGATGGGCAGACAGTGAATGTTGACGCAACGACCGCATCCGTAAAGCAGGTGCAGGCAGAAGAAGAACAGAACGGCAGTGACGGGAACGGAAGCCAACAGCAGCAACAGTCGATGGTGAACAAACAGGCAGCCCCTGAACATCTGAAGAAGATGATTGCTGAGATGAACAAGAAGATTAATAACAGCAATGAGGAGGCAGTGTTTGGCGTTCACGAAGAGACGAACAGAATTATGATTAAGATATTGGATAAGGATACGAAGGAAGTTATCAAAGAATATCCGCCTGAGAAGACGCTTGACATGATTGCGCGGATATGGGAGATGGCAGGTATCCTTGTAGATAAGAAACTTTAGGCAACATGACAGGAGGGAAAAGCAATGTCTATTAGAATAACAGGTATGTATTCCGGTTTGGACACAGAGAGCATAATTACTCAGCTTGCTTCCGCGCAGAGTGTGAAGAAGAACAAGCTTGTGAAAGACCAGATAAGGCTTAGTTGGAAGCAGGATGCCTGGAAAGCCCTGAATACCAAGATTTATAATTTCTATACGAATACGCTCGACAATATGCGTTGGCAGGGTTCTTACAGGAAGAAGATGACCAGTGTGTCCAACACTAACGCGGTCAGCATTGTCACCAGTTCGGATGCGCCCAACAGCGTTCAGACGATGACGATTGATAAATTGGCGAAGCAGGGTTATCTGACCAGCGGCCAGATTGCTAAGGCGGACGGCGGGCAGGTATCAGAGTCTTCCACGCTTGAGGATTTAGGTTTTGTCGGCGATGCGGACGGGAAGGGTTCCTTCCGTGTGAAGGTTGGCAATAAGACCATGGACATCGAAGTGACTAAGGATATGAAGATATCTGACGTAGTCAAGAAACTGCAGTCTGCGGGTATCAATGCGAACTTCGATGCGAAGAACCAGAGATTCTATTTAAGTTCCAAAGATTCTGGGTTAAATGGTGATTTCACAATCACGAGCAACAATGCAGGCGGTAAGGATGCCCTGAAGAGTTTAGGGCTGATTACGGCTTATAATCCGAACAGCAATGAATATAAAGAATATGAGAAGTGGGCGAACTATGGAAATGACCCCACCGCATCTCCCCGTAAAGAAGCTGAAGCGGATGAAGTGGCGAAGCTGATTGCAGGCAAGAAAGGGAGTACGGATACGCTCCTGAAAGCCAATGAAGAACTGAAGAAGCGTTTAGAAGATATTCTGAAAGAGAATGACGAGAACGACAAATATGATTTAGATTATGACCCTGCCGATAAAGACAAGATTAATGAGCAGGCGAAGAAGATGTATGACGAGCTGTACGGAGAGGAGAAGCCGAAACAGAAAGTGGATGCGGATGGCAATCCTGTGTTTGATGCCGGTCAGCCTGTCTATGTCCAGAAGGTAGATAAGGATGGCAATCCGATGGTGGATGATGATGGGAATCCTGTCTATGAAACAGAGCGCAACGGCGGCCTTAAGAAAGCATTAGATGATGCCCAGGCGGCTCTTAAGAAAGCCCAGGAAGAACTCGAACAGGCTAAGAAGGATAATCCGGCGGATTCCCAGGCTGTCAAGGATGCAGAGCAGAAAGTCATGGATGCAAGTTCGGCGGCTACCCAGGCTCAAGTTGATTTTAATAAGAAGAATGCGCATTACAGTTATGTCCAGGCTGTGGCGAACACCCAGAATGCGATAGAAGCCAACAGGGATACCATTGCGGATAATGAGTCTTACTATACGGTAGGCATGGATAACAAACTGCAGGCTACACAGAAAGCAACGGATGAAGTCACGCAGTATTTCAATGACAAGATTGCCGCTGCGAATGATTATCTGAATGATGCAGCTAATTTCCCTTCGCTCTCTGATGAAGAGAAGAAGAAATATGCGACTAAGATTGACGGACAGGATGCGGAGATTACCCTCAACGGCGTTAACTATACGAGCAGCAAGAATACGTTTGAAATTAACGGCCTGACAATCACCGCGCAGCAGGAGACGTCAGAGCCAATCACCGTGACGACGACGGAAGATACCGATGGTATCTATGATATGATTAAGAATTTCTTCACGGAGTACAATAAGCTCATTAACGAGATGAGTACCTTGTATAATGCGGAGTCCTCCAAGGGATTTGACCCGCTTCTGTCGGAGGAGAAAGCAGAGCTTGCCGATTCCGAGATTGAGGAGTGGGAGAAGAAGATTAAAGACTCCATTCTTCGCCGTGATTCCACGCTGCGGGATGTGAGCGACGCCATCAAGACCGTAATGATGAAGGGCGCGACAGTGAATGGCAAGACGATGTACCTGTCAGACTTCGGTATCAATACATTGGGATATTTCAAGGCGGCGGATAATGAGAAGGGCGCATACCACATCAATGGCGACAAGGATGATTCTAATGTATCTACAGAAGATGATGAATTGAGGGCAATGATTGCTGCTGACCCCGATACGGTTACGAAGTTCTTCTCAAGCCTTGCAGAGAACCTGCACAATGAGTTGGCGGATAAGATGAAGAGCGTGAAGGATACGAGTAGCGCTTTCACCGTATACAATGATAAGACGCTCAAGGCAGAATATGACGACTATAAGGACAGAATTAAGAAGGAAGAGACGAAGTTAAACGACTTGATGGATAAGTGGTATAAGAAGTTCTCCGTGATGGAGACAGCGCTTGCGAAACTGCAATCCAAGAACAATGCCGTGTCCGGTATGTTTGGCGGTTGATAAGCTTTTGGTTAACTGTTAGGGTCTGCAGTGCTGATATTGATATATTGCGAATAAATATTGCAGTCTGTTGAAAAATTGTGTATATTAGATGTAGCACTATAGTACCGCATGTATCTGTGCGGTACTATATCAGTGCAGGATAATAAGAGTGTAAGTTACGAGCAAGCAAGGAGGAACAGACTTATGCCAGCACAGAATCCTTTTGAACAGTACCAGAGGAATAAGATTCTTACGGCTACACCTTCGGAAGTTACTTTGATGCTGTATGAGGGAGCAATCAAATTCTGTAATATTGCCATTATGGGAATTGAGCAGGGTGATATGGAGAAAGCACATACGAATATCAGGAAGACCCAGCGCATTATCGAGGAGTTTCGGAATACATTAGACCGTCAGTATGATGTCGCGGAAGATTTCGACAGAATCTATGTCTATGTGCTTCAGCGTTTGTTTGAGGCGAACATCAAGAAAGATAAGGAGATTCTGGAAGAAGTAAACATGCATTTGCGCAGTATGAGGGATACCTGGAAAGAAGTTATGAGGAAGTGTAATAAGGCATAGAGAGGTATGGCGATGAACCAGAGTGGTGCACAGATTTTGCTGCAGAGCTTAGAGAAGAAAAATGCATTGTTAGACCAGATGATTCGACAGAACAGCGTACAGGAGAATATCCTGAAACAAGACGAATTTGATATGGACGCTTTTGACGAGGCGATTGACCAACAGAGCGCATATGTAGATGAACTTGACAGATTGGACCGTGGGTTTGAGGCTGTCTATGACAGGCTACGGGAAGATATCGTTGGGAATAAAGACCGTTACAGAGATGAAATTTTGCGTATGAAAGAGCAGATTCAGCAGATTACCGATAAAATTGTAACTCTGAATGCAGGAAACATGCGTAATAAGATGTTGGCGGAGAACCAGTTTAAGAAGAAAAAACATGAGATTGGCAACGGCGTCTCGAAGAATAGAGTGGCCACAAATTATTATAACAGTATGAACAATCTTCATTATGTGTCGCCGCAGTTTTATGATAATAAGAAGTAGCGGATTGGAATGGAAATATATAGTCAATTGGTAGTATGGTATTATGATGTGGAAATGTTTTTTAAATTACCCAGGCAGCATAGAGTGTTAGTAATTTGATGCTGCTTGGGTTTTTTGTTGTATGTATTATAAGTAAGATTTCAGCTATGCCATTCATAAGTTATCAGAATATACATTTTGGTCAATAATATTACTGATTGATGACTTATTTTATGTCGGGCGTCCGCCATATAGAATTGATGTGTATGGCTGAAATGTTATAATTACAAATTACGTATTTGGTTCTTGTAATTGGGATGACCCTATGGTACAATTTAACTGTATTTACTGTGCTTTTTTAGGCAATAAATACAATGCACAGGAATTTACCTTGTGAATCTTGTATGGTATTTATATTTGTTCCTGCATATATTAATATGGTACCGACAAGTAGAAAGATGGTGGGATTATGGCTGAACAGAGAATTTATCCGGTTACGTATGTGAATGAGGATAAAGAGAAATGGATTAAAGAACAGTTGATTTTCCGGTATAGAGATGAAAAGCCTGCAAGCACATTTCTGGATTTGAGAGGAATTTACCAAAGCAAGAGGGATAGGAAACGTGATTTGGAACAGTGCAAGAATAAGCCTCAGCAAGGTAAATTCGCTGAACTTGGAAAGATAGAGTATTAATTTATAAGCCCATGGTTACATGGGCTTATTCTTGTTAAGGAAGGAAAGAGAAGAGATGGGATTAATATGCAGGCCTATATTGATGTATAATGAATATGTACCGGCAATTACTGGTAAGAGAAAGTGGCAATATCAAGTTTTAGGGCATCATGACGGAATGGATGTGAGAGCGCCTGATTATATAGAGACGACGGAATCTTTTCAAAGTGTCTTTGATAAGCATATGCAGATTGATGAAGCTATGGACTATGCCACACAGGCTTACTTTGGTCTGCATAATGATGATGGCCAGGAGATTGAGTTTTGGGAGGAGGAGACGGTTTTTACATTTGTCTCATTCATTCAATTTAAAGAGAAAGATGTACATAAATATAACGGTTATTTGGAAAAAGGAATCTGTATTGAGACAGAAAGCAGGTTGAGAATCAGGGCCTATTATACGTTAGACCATAATGACAGCATAATTGTTGTGAAAAGTGACAGATATGATGCAGGGGTACGTTTTATTAATGAATTGCATCAGAATACGAACGGATTACAGCCGTTTGAATTAAGTAACAGTTATACAGTTCTTGCATTTAAAAAATACCCTATGGGACGGAAGTATGATGAATACAAGACAGATGAAATCATTGGAAAGATTGAACTTCGGATTATAGAAAGTTATCAGGGTTCGATTAATTTTTTATACAATAAATTAGAAGAGGAACTAAAACCAACAGAAGGAATCGTATTGGATAGATATGCTTTGCTTGGGACGGACGATGAGGCAGTTGTAATAAAAAATATCCCATGTAAAGATTTTTTGAAACTTTATATGGAGGACGGTGGTATACTGTGTAATTCTAATAGCGAGGTTCAAAAGTATGCGTTTGCTGTCACTACAAAAATAATGCATTCAATAGATAAACATTCGTGTGTTAATAAGAGGAATCCGGATATTGGAAGCAATAAGGAATTTAGCGAAGCGTTGAGGAGGTATACGGAGCAGTGTTATAAAGACAGGAAGCTGACTTCAGAGTATGCAGAGAAGAAAACTCTGATGAAAATTATAAATGCATTAGGAAAAATAGAATATGCAAGAAACAGAAATGGGACAGTGGTTGAGTATAATTTTTTTACGTTATTTCTCCCTTTTTATTTTTTTGTTGTTTTGCATACTAATGCGGATGACCACTCGAATGAATATTACGAATTTCTGACATATTTTAATATATGTACCCAGAATTATGATAAGCCTGACAGAGTTTATATGCAGACGGCTGATTTCAATACTCGTTATTTTGAGATGCAGACGAAATATTTTACCCTGTATAGTGCATACATATATCGCCTGAAACAGTTATTAAATGACGCGGGAAGCAATAAATATGAGTTTATATTATGTCCGGGGATGAGTGAGAGGACAGAAGTTAAGGAGTTCCATAAAAAAGAAAGTGATACATATAGACTTGTTAAAGTGGCGATTGCAGAGACAAGAATGTATGATATAAAATCCATGTTCTGTATTCTGGGGCATGAGGTTGCGCATTTAGTAGGTACGGAAATTCGGAGCCGTGAGAATAGATATCAGCACATGCTGAAGATGAATAGCCGCGTGATTGTATTGGAGTTTTATAATTTTTTTAAACAGAAACAATTTATGGATGAAGTATATAATTCAGATATATGGCAGGAGTATGAATCTAAGTTTGTGGGGTGGATAGAACAATATATTGCAAGGGACTGGGATACTAGCTATTGGGAGGAAAGGGCTGATTTTGGGGAAAATACAAAAGAGATTGTAGAGAAATATATTAATGAGTCGAAAAAATATAGGTACTATACGGAAAATGTGAAGAGTGCATTTGAAAAAGCCATAAAGGATATGCTTCAGATGCAGGGAGAAGAGATATTTGAAGATGTTATCTGGACATTTTTTAAAACGGGGTTAGAGAATAATGATATAAAATATAAAGAAAAGGATAAATATATTGCTGATTGCCAGCAATTTTTAGAGAAAATAATTGAGAATTTTGTTGGTGACAATACAGATGTCACTACGGCTTTTAGCCTTAGAAAGGTGTTAGATGCAGAAGTATATTTGTTAAAGGAGTGTTATGCCGATTTAATCTCAATATTATCTCTGGGATTAAGCTTAGAAGAGTATTTAAAGATAGTGGTAAAAGAAATTGTAAATGCCGGATATAGTATAGAAAAAATTCCGGAAACTGCAATTATTGCCAGGATTGCAGTCGTAATGTCTGTCATGCACTATAAGGATGATAAAAGCGAAACCTATTATAGATGGGAGAATGAAGATATTGAAGCGGATTTGGAAGACAGTGATGTTATGCTGCTACAGCAGGAGGCCTTGGATTTTATGTGGATTTATATATGCAATGATGTGGATTATGACCCTGCTGTCATAGTAAGGGACAGTGCATGTATATTCTATGACCGTGTGATTTTGCGGGAAGTAATTTCCTATTTGCTCCATTGCAGAGCAAAATTCTATGAGCATACCGATATAAAAAGACGGGAGATGATAGGTAAGTTTAAAGGCATAACACAGTGTGATAGTGCGGACAGGTTTTATGCAGAGGTGATGGAGCTGATTGTAGAGTATGAAAAAGAACTCTACGCTGAGTTGGCGGAAACAGCATGTGAGATAAACAAAAAAATATGAAATAAAAGAACACAAAAGGAATAAACAAATGGATTATGATTATGCACAGATGAAGGATATAAAGACAGATAAATCACTTAAGAATTTTTTGGCAAAGAAAATTTCCGAAGTAAATGAGCAAGATATAGAAGAGGGTGATATGAAGGTATTAATCATGCCTAAGAATGATGAAGGAGGGGCTCCTGTTAGGGAAATATATTTTTCGGAAAACTGTACAGATGAAATAGGAGAAATGTTTGGAGAGGTGCCTGCTGACGTGTGCCAAAATAACGAGGCCATTTCGAAGATGTGCGCGGCATGTGAAAATGAAGACAAAAAATATATTGTCAAATGCCAACTGCTGAATGAGGCGGTAAACTATTATGGGATAGTCCAGTTTGTCCTTAATGAAATCAAAGAAGGGGCGGATTACCCTGAACTCAGAGACGAGCAGATGCTGCTTAATTTTTTTGAGTGCCGTAACTTGGGCAACCGCACTCTGCTAATGGAAAATTATGCGCAGAAATTTCTGAGTGATAATGGCTTGCCCACAGCAGAGCTGCTTATTGAATTGTCAGCCCGGAGGTATGAAGGCAGTGAGAGCGAGGCAAAAATATATGTTGATAATGCAAGCATAGAAAATAATTATAAAGTATGTATTTTTGACAAAACGGGAAGTGAAGAACGGGTCTTAAAAAGCGAAAACCTCAGAACAGTAAGGAAGCTGATGGAGATGTCCAAAAGTAGGAAACTGCAATTACTGGCAGATTGTGATATGAAAATTATAGGGTTAATATCTGTCTGTCAGGAGGCGCAAGATAAAATTAATGGGCAGAGTAATTATATCTGTTTTAATGGATATATGCAGTGGAGCATATACATTAAGGGAAAAGAAGAAATATGCTACAGGCAGGGGAAATATTATATTAACAGTTCCGGCGGCAAAGACACTTATGAAATGAAAGTCAATGAATTTAGAAAAAGAAGCAAGGGAAAGATAAGTGAATTAACTGTCCAAATAATAGGAAACCTTGTGAATATATTAAAGCAACAAAGACATGGCACGGCAGTAATCCTTACGGAAGACGAAGAAGAGGCTCCCAGGCTATGCAGGATGGACAGAGGCATATTGCTTGAGGCGGGTGAAAAGCAGGCATTTAAGACGGCAGCAAACGAATTTGTTAAGGAGAGGATTCTTGGCGTTACGCAGATAGACGGAGCGCTTTATATGGATTTAAATGGAATGTGTACAGCGTTTGGGGTGATTGTGGATGGCGTTGCGAGGAAAAAGGGTAATTCAGGGAGAGGGGCGAGATATAATTCTATTAACAATTACATATGCCAGAAACACAGCGATAAGGTATACATAGCGCTGATATTTTCAGAAGACGGCGGGGTTGATATTATAGATAATTTTAACCAGAGAGGAGTTCGGGAACAGAATACTGGCAATAAACGTGCAGTAAAAATTTAGAGCTATCAAAGAAGAAAACAGAAAAGTAGTAGAAAATAGAAAAATAAAGTGTTGTAAACTGCTAAAGTAAATTGAAAAATTCCCGATAAATAAAACAGATAAATTATTTTTATCTGAAGGGGAATGGCTTAAAAGTTAAGTACAAACTTACAGAACCATTGCAGAAGAAAAGAGAATAAAGACGGCAGGGAGGCCGTGAGATTTCAAGGAGGAACAGGGTCATGATTATTGAGCACAATCTTTTAGCAATGAATTCTAGCAGAATGCTTGGTCTTACTACTAAGAAACAGGCGAAGTCTACAGAGAAATTATCTTCCGGATACAAGATTAACCGTGCGGCAGACGATGCGGCAGGATTGGCGATTTCCGAGAAAATGAGACGCCAGGTAAGGGGGCTTACCCAGGCATCGGCCAATGCCCAGGATGGTATTTCCTGCGTGCAGACGGCGGAAGGTGCACTGAATGAAGTGCAGGATATGCTCCAGAGAATGAATGAGCTTGCAGTAAAAGGTGAGAACGGTACTTTGACATCCGTGGACCGCAGCTATGTCCAACAGGAAGTAAAGCAGCTGATGAGTGAAATTGACCGTGTACAGAGCACGACCACATTCAATGAGCAGAAGTTGTTGGACGGTTCTTTTTCAAATAAGGGTTTGCAGATTAGCGCTGAGGCAGGACAGCATGTGGGCATTACCATTAAGAATATGAATACCAATGAGCTGATTGCAAGTGCCATCTATAAAGAGACAAAATTCGGAACAGCGAATATTGATAAACAGACATCCGATACGGTTTATGGATATAAAGAAAATGATGACAATACACTTAGGGCAGGTATGCTTTCTAAGTTTTATACTTTCAAGTCAGGAGCGGCCAACGTGGTTGATACCGCACTGCAGGGTGTTGCAGTAGCTACAGGCGATGAAGACCAGGGATTGGATGCGGCAGCGACAGCGGCGGATTTTGCGGCGCTTAACGCGTTTGCAAGAAGCGCAATCAGAGATGTGTCTAAGCAGCGTTCCGATTTGGGTGCAATCCAGAACAGGCTTGAATATGCAATCCGCAACCTGGACAATGTTACCGAGAACACTGCGGCAGCCGAGTCTGCAATCCGTGATACGGATATTGCTACCGAGATGGTTACTTACTCGAATAACAGCATCTTACAGCAGGCGGGTACATCCATGCTGTCCCAGGCCAACCAGTCGCAACAGTTGGCGTTGTCGCTGCTTGGATAATGTTGGTTAAGTGAATGAAAAAAGTTACAATTATCCTTCATTATATAAAGAATTGTCCGATATATATACCAAGTACCTAAAATATTTATTGTATTGGGTGTATTTACTGAAACAGTAGTGGAACTGAAGGCAGCGTACGAGCCCGAGGAACCATTACGGATGGAAGCAAGCGGCAAGGAAGCCGCATAAAATTCAAGGAGGAATATAGTATGGTAGTACAACACAACATTACAGCGATGAACTCAAACAGAATGCTTGGATTGACCACAAGCGCACAGGCAAAATCCACAGAGAAGTTATCCTCTGGATACAAGATTAACCGTGCAGCAGACGATGCAGCAGGATTATCTATTTCCGAGAAGATGAGGAGACAGGTGAGAGGCCTTACGCAGGCATCCGCGAATGCCCAGGACGGTATCTCCTGTGTACAGACAGCAGAAGGCGCATTGAATGAAGTACAGGATATGCTTCAGAGAATGAACGAGCTGGCAGTAAAGGGAGAGAACGGCACACTGACATCGGTAGACCGTAGCTACATCCAGGCAGAAGTAAAGCAGCTGATGAGCGAAATCGACCGTGTACAGAGCACAACCACATTCAACGAGCAGAAGTTGCTTGACGGCTCTTTCTCAAACAAGGGCTTACAGGTAGGTGCAGAGTCCGGACAGCATATCGGTATCACAATCAAGAACATGAACACCAACGAGTTGGTTGCTAGTGCAATTAACAAAGGCACAAAATTTGGTACAGCCAATGTTGGAAAGAAAGATTCCGATACAGATATGGGTTATAAGGAAGGCGCTGATAACACGTTAGACGCTAATATGTTATCCAAGTTCTATACTTATGACAAGACGAAAGTAGTTGACACAGCACTTACAGGTGTGGCAGCGGCAACAAAGCCTCAGGGCTTAGACAAAGCTCCGACAGCAGCAGACTTTGCAGCGCTGAATGCATTTGCGAAGAGTGCAATCCAGGATGTATCCAAACAGCGTTCAGACCTTGGTGCAATCCAGAACAGACTTGAGCACACCATCAGCAACCTGGATAACATCGTAGAGAACACGACAGCGGCTGAGGCAGAAATCCGTGATACGGACATCGCAACAGAGATGGTTAGGTACGCTAACAACAACATCTTGCAGCAGGCAGGTACATCTATGCTGTCCCAGGCAAATCAGTCCAACCAGTTGGCACTGTCCTTGCTTGGCTAATAGCAGACAAACGGAGAATATTGAAGAACTACCAGATAAGGGTTGGCATATGCCAACCCTTATTTAGCTTATAGGAAAATCCCCAGACTATTCGAGCCCGTGAAGCGGAGCTCGTAAACGAGCTATGCTCGTTTTTTTATCCTAAATCATCCAGAAGCGTAGCAGCGCGGTGAACCCATGTATGCTGACTTCTTGCTTTGTCATAGGCATTCTGGCGCAGCGTTTCTATCGCTTCACCGCCAGAGAGTATGGCATGTACAATATGGGGCAGAGCCGCTAATTGTGATAAGGAAAAAAACTTAATATCTACGGAATCCGTAAAGTTTTCCCTTAAATAAATGCTGTCATCCGTGAGGGAAACCGCGCCTTGCAGCATTGCCTCGAAGATTCTCTCGCTTGCGCCGTCCTTGAACCATGCCAGCTGGTTGAGTACAATTTTGCTGTCTTCCATCAGACGGATGCCTTCTTCCGTGGAACAGCGGCCTTTATAGATGAAGTTCGGATGATGGAGCAAGTCGGTTTTCTCGAAGCAGTCCCCATATACTGTGACGGTGATTCCGGCATTAACAAGCGTTCTTAAGATTTCTGCCCGGAACAGGGCTTCGGTATTCATGCATGCGAAGCGGTGTGCCTGGATGCATTGTTTTAACTCGCTGTCGGACAGGCTGTATTGATTGTCGGACAGATATGATTCCACGGCGGCTTCGAATGTTTCGGTTGAGTGGGTGATGAGATATTCTGTCAGCCCCACGCTGAATTCGCTGTAAGGAAAACTGTCATCGTATTTGTATGTTCCGATAAAGAGCACATCGATGGAGCGTTCACCGAAAAGTTTTAAGTCAGCATAGGGTTTCAGGCATTCTCCTGCGGTGGGGAGGAAAAGCGTTCTTTTCACGGTGGGATAGAAACGCTTGATGTAATCCGGGTGGTATCTGTCTGCGCACACCACGATGCCACTGTCAGGCGCATTGTCTAATGTCTGGGCATAGTGCATGGGATGGTCCACAATAATATTGTAACAGGGAACATTTAACAGGCTCCAGAGGCTTTCGCCCGAATGAACCTGCATTCGGAAGCCGACGTTGTTAAAAACAATCACGGCATCCATGCCGGATTGCTGAAAAGTAAGCATAGCCTCATAGCTTTCTTCAAACTTCTGTATATTGTAACGGAACACCGTGTGCCCTAGTGATTCCAGTGCAAAAGCGTATTGTCTGGAAATATAGGTCAAAACGGGAATTTCAAATCCGGTGAATACAACAATTCTTTTTACCGAGTGGGCAGTTAATAATTGTTCGTATTCTTCCGCCATTTCTGTCTGGCCCATGTTCTGCAGCACAGCCACAATATTAGACAGCGTGGTTTTGTCTGTCTCGCTGATGGAAAGGGCTTCTTCCAGGAAAGACAGGGAGACGAGAGATAATCCGGCATTGGCGTAGACAACGGCAAGTTGGTTTAGCAGTTCCAGTGGCTGTAAAGCGAGCTTCGGGAAATTCTGAATCATATAAACTATTCCCTTATAGGAGACTTTGCAGTCGATAAGATATCGCAATTCTTCCTCAGAAACCGTCCCATCTTTGATTTTTCCCAGAATCCCTACTAAAAGTCGAAAATGTTTGATAAGGGTGTCAAGGTCGCGGGAAAATTCCAGCAGAGTAGGAAGGCCGGCTTCCGTTTCAACTCTGCACACGTTCAGGATATGTTCCGTGGTTTTTAACTGTTGCTTGAAATCTGACATTTCAAGCAATAAGTCAGGTCGTTTGTCAAGCGTGTCACAGAGACATTGGCATGCTTTTTCCAGGTCGTTCTTTTTCAGATAATCCCTGATAGTTTCTTTTAGGAGCAGGGTCTCAGCCTTTTCCTGGTCTAAGCTGTAAGACGCCTCATAGCAGGAAAGACGGTTATATTTTATCCAGACAATCAATAGCTGCTCAGAAAGAAAACCGAATACCCGCTTATGATAATCATCATAACCGCTGACGTCAATCCGGGGTTCCAGGGCGGAGAAAATGTTGAACAGCCATTCGCAGTATGCATGGAACAATTTTTTGGGAGCGACAAAAAGATTGCCTACATAGCAAAGATTTCCGTCGCATACTGCCTGGAAAGTCTCATAGTAGTCCGGGTAAAGTTCCCGTATGACTTCGCCTGTCAGTTCCAGGTTGCGGATATCATGGGAACGTCCGTATACGGTACGGTAGTCATAGTTCCCGACGCCGGGCCTGGCTATAATGACATCGTGTCCGGACAGGGCATCCATATAATCGGATTCGGTCATCCGGGAGCCATTTTGGTTCAGGAAATACCTTCTGTAGTGGCACAGCCCGAGATAGTCCGCACCTGAATAATTTTTCCAAATCCAGTAAAGTCCGGTTAGTTCGCTGTAATAGGGGTTCTTAGCCGAAATATTATCCCCTGTATCATCACCAAGGTAGCCATAGTCTTCATGGAGGGCGCGCCCTACCTGTAAGGGAATATAGATAAGGTCTGAGGGCGGTGTGAAAGGTACGTGTGTAACGGTAAATATGGATATAGACATGCGGGTTCCTCACTTCATGTATGATGATTGCCGCATCAGTTCAGAAAGCTGAACTGATGTGTATTCTGTGGGCAATATAAGATGTAAGTTTACTTTTATACTGTTTTTTATTATACTATAGATAATGTCGGCGCGGAAGGAAAACTTCCAGATGCAAACGGAACCTGGCGGCAGGAGATTGGAAATTACGTGTGATGAAGATTCTATATGTATATGGCATGTCGACGCTGAAGGACATTGTCTATAATTTGCGCAAGCTCGGGTATAAGGTGGAAGAGTATCCTCACAGGCAGGAGAACTCTGTTCTCAATGACGAAGAGATAGAGAAATTGAAAGATTACGTCAGGAAACACAGGATTACGCACCTGATGTCCACCCATTTAATTTATAACATTGCGGTGGCGGCATACCAGACCGGGATTAAGTATGTCTCGGTTATCTGGGATGCGCCTTACCTGAAAATATATACGCCGTTTGGCAAACTGGACAATTGTTGGTTTTCCATTTTCGATAAGCTGGATTATGAAAGGTTCAAGGCGGACGGGATTCCGCATGTGCTGTATCAACCGCTTGCGGTCAACAAGTATGATATGCTGAAATGGGACGTGAAGAGAAAACTGGGCGGCAATTATATTAATGAAATCTGCTTCGTGGGCAGGCTCTACGAGGATAACCTGTATGATGACAATGTGGGTAAAATGCCGGAAAAGATTCAACAGTATTTTACCAGTATTTTTGAGGAAGCAGTGTTCCGGTGGGACGGAGAGAACCGCATTTATGGTAAGACTGCCAAGGAAGTGCTTGATTATGTGAAGCTTGTCAGCCCGGAATTTGATTTGGACAATATATATGACATTGAGGATGTCAGGTATTTTGAGGTGCAGTATCTCATCAGGAAGATTGCCAATGTTGAAAGGATATGTACCCTGAGCGCTCTGGCGGAGCAGTTCGACGTGTCTTTCTATACGGATTCGAAGACGGACCAGGTGCAGCTTGGGAATGTGAAAATTATGCCTCCGGTGGAGCCGGGAGAGGCGTCTTCCATTATTTATGCGGGGAGCAAGATTAATTTGAATATTTCTTTGAAAGGAATCGAAGGAGGAACGCCGCAGCGTATTATGGATATTCTGGGCGCGGGCGGATTTGTCCTGACGAATTATTGCGCGGAGACGGCGGAGCTGTTTGAGGAAGACCGGGAGATTGTCATGTTTAAGACGCCCGAAGAACTGGTGGAAAAGGCAAGGTATTACCTTACCCATGACAAGGAACGCGAAGAGATTGCGAAGGCGGGGCGTAGAAAGGTACTGAATTGCTATACCTATGAGAAGAAGCTGAAACAGCTTATGGAATGGGTGGAAGGGGAGGCATGATTTGAGGTTTTTAGCGGTACAGACATTGTGGGTTCAGAGCGCAATTACGGATATGGCGGACACACTTAGGAAATTAGGGCAGGAGGCGGAGGAATATCCTGTGAAGTTGGAAATGGCTTCCTATCTTTCGGACGATGAGGTGGACGGGCTTGTCACTTACATAAAAGAGAAGCGGATAGATGTAGTGATGACAATATATTTTGTCATGAATGCAGCCATGGCCGCTTACAAGACGGGAATCAAATATGTTTCTGTTCTGTGGGATGCGCCGTATTTGGAGCATTATAACCCATTGAGCAAAATAGATAATGTCTGGATTTCGACTTTTGATAAACTGGAGCAGAAGCGTTTCCAGGAATACGGTATGAAGCATGTCTTATATCAGCCGCTTTCTGTCAATGGGAGGGATGTCACGGCATGGAACAAGGATATCCGGAAGACTTTGCAGGGACAGTACATCCATGACATCAGTTTTATCGGCAATCTGTATTCCTGTAATTTATACCAACAGAATTTGAAGTATATCCCGGTGGAACTGCAATATTATTTTAACAGTATTTTTGAGGATGCGGTGTTCCGGTGGGACGGCGTCAACAGGGTATATGGAAAGACGGGACCGGAAGTGATAGAGTACATTAAGCGTGTCAGCCCGGAATTTTCGGTTCCAAACAGGCAGGAGATTGAGGATGTGCGGTATTTTGAAGGCATGGGATTGGTGCGGGAGATTGCCCATATAGAACGGATTGCGGTTTTAAATCTTTTGGCGGAGGAGTATTCTGTCACGCTGTATACGTCAGACAGGAAAGAGGCGCAGGAGAAACTCCAGAATGTGAATATTGGCCCTCCGGTGGAGTATGGCAAGGCTACGGCGCTTGTCTTTGCGGGCAGTAAGATAAACCTGAATATCACGTTGAAGGGTATAGAGGGCGGGACACCGCAGCGGGTGATAGACATTATGGGCGCAGGCGGGTTTGTCCTGACAAGTTATTGTCCTGAGACGGCGGAGCTTTTTGAAGAGGATAAAGAAATCGTTATGTTTCGCACACCGGAGGAATTGGCGGAGAAGGTAGCCTATTATCTGGCTCATGACAAGGAACGCAGGCAGATTGCCAGGCGTGGATATGAGAAGGTGATGCAGTGTTATACCTATGAGAAGAAGATGCGGGATATGGTGGAGTGGCTTACGGACAGATAGAGGAAATTGGGGGATTAGTATGGATAAAGAGAGTTTGCGGGAGCAGGTAGACCGGCTTCTCGCCGCGAAGAAACATATTGAGGCGGAAAACCTGCTGATGGCGAACCAGGATATCGCGAAGTCTGACAGGGACCTTTTAAAGATATATTTTCTGCTTCCGGTGTGCAGTGCGGAACGGGAGGCAGGACAGAAAACGCTTTTCAGTAAGGTATCGGGCTTGGAAGAGTTATTGGAGCGGGAAACAAGGGTAAAATTTTATCTCAGAAGGATAGCGTTCGACGTCATGGACGACGAGGAAGTCTTTTTCAGATATTGTAAGAAAAACCGCGTGTCTTTGTCGGAATTACTGATTATAGCATTTTGTAGTGCGGTGTACAGGGAGAAGGTGCAGGCATATTTGCAGAAGAAAGCGGCGGAAGGAAAACTGAAAGTATGAATGAGAAAAAAATCTGTTTTATTATATGCAGCAGCAATCGTCTGTACACGGAAGAATGCCTGCACTACATAAATCATTTGAATGTCCCGGAGGGATATCAGGTGGATGCCCTTACAGTAGAAGACGCCAAATCCATGGCATCCGGATATAATGAGGGAATGCAGGCCTCCGATGCAAAGTACAAGGTATACCTGCATCAGGATGTATTCATTATCAATCACAATTTTATACCGGATATTCTGGATATTTTCCAAAAGGACAGCCAGATAGGAATGATTGGCATGATTGGCTCACCCAAACTTCCGGCCAACGGCATTATGTGGGAAGGGGACAGGTGTGGTGCGATTTATGTGCCTGCGTATTTCCATGACGCGCTATTCTGTCCAGGAAGATGCGGATTGACGGAAGTGGAAGCGGTGGACGGGCTGCTTATGGCTACGCAGTATGATATTCCGTGGCGCGAAGATTTGTTCGACAAGTGGGATTTCTATGACTGTTCCCAGAGCCAGGAGTTTCTGCGCAGAGGCTATAAAGTGGTGGTTCCGGATATAGAGGAACCATGGTGCTATCATGACAGTACCCTTGCGAACTTATCCGCATACGAGGGAGAAAGGCTGAAATTTCAGGAAGAATATTTTGGGGAAAAGGAAGAGACGATTCAGGAAGAATGTAAAGTTACAGTGGTGGTAACCTCCCATGACAGGATGGGACAGCTGCAGGATACTGTGGATTGGCTGGAAAGAGCGGGGGGGGTATTTCGAACATTATCATAGCAGATAACGGTTCCCGGGACGGCTCGGCACAGTGGCTTTCCGGGCAGCGGCATGAGTATGTCTGGTTCGACGAGGGTACGCAGGGATATGGGAAGCTGTGGAATGCCGTTCTGGAGAATTTCGAGACGGAAGACTGTATTGTTTTCCTGGAGGCAGGCGTATACCCTGAAAAAAGAAGCCTGTGTGCGCTTTGGACGGCTTTGCAGGCGGAGGATGTGGGGATTGCCAGTCCGGTTACGAATTTCTTTTTCCAGGAGGAAAGCGGCACAATAAGCGGCAGGGAGGCGCTTTCCCAGGTACGGCGGTATAACGCCAGGAACGGTAATGGAAAATTATATCATAAATCGCTGCGCTCCAACTGGAAAATGTGGGCGGTGCGTAAAGATACATTAGCGAAAGTGGGGCATTTTAAAGAGGAATTGAAGCATCCCGAGGAGGTGTTAACCGATTATTCTCTGAGGCTGATTCAAAGCGGGCTGCGTCAGGATGTATGCCGACTGGCATGCGCTTACGAAAGTTTTTTCCGGTGCAGCGAGGTGTACAAAGAAGCGGAGCTGTGGCAGTCACAGGACAGGATTTATATGAAGATGGTCTGGGGGATGAATTATTTTAACCTGCGGCCGAACCAGTCATTGGTTGCACGTATTCAGGAAGAGAGGGACGCCGAATTTACAGTCCTTGAGGTGGGCTGTGATTTAGGGGCGACTTTGTATGAAATCCAGGATACTTTTCCGGGATGCACTACTTATGGAATCGATATCAATGAAGCGGCGGTGAAGATAGCGAAGCATCTTACGCAGGCTGAGTACGGGAATATCGACGAACTTACAATCCCTTTCGGGGAAAAGTTTGATTATATTATATTCGGGGACGTGTTGGAACATTTACGCCATCCGGAGGAAGTGGTTGCGATGTGCCGTGGGCTTTTGAAAGAAGGCGGGCGTATCATTGCCAGTATTCCGAACGTAATGCATATATCTGTCATGGAAGAACTAATCGAAGGTAGATTCCGTTATCAGGACGTGGGACTGTTAGACCGGACACACATACATTTCTTTACTTATTATGAGATTATGGAATTGTTCCGGAAGACAGGCTATAAGGTGGAGGATATCGATGGGGTTACTTTCCCGATATCCGAGAAAGAAGAGAAAATCATGGAGACGCTGCTTGCCCTGTCGGATAATACAGAAGCATGGATGTATAAGACGTTCCAGTATGTAGTCAGGGCACGGAAGCAGGGATTGGATTGAGACAGAATGGAACGAGGGGTAAAATGGACGCGCTACAGTTGAAGAGGCAAGTAGATGAAATGATTGCGGAAGGCAGGTATGAGGATATCAAAGATACGCTGCTTACTTACAAAGATACGACGGAGCATGACAATGACCTTGCCATGGTCTGTTATCTTTGCACCATCTATGAACAGGAGAAGGTGGCGGGGCAGGAGACGCTTTTTTCTAAAGTCTCGGATATGGAAGAGTTGCTTAGACGGTATACTGCGTTGAAATTTTATCTGCGCAGAATTGATTTCGACGTTATGGATGAGGCTGAATTGTTCTATCAGTTCCTTTCGCAGAACAGGGTTTCTTCTTATGAATTGGTGCGGGCCATGGATTTTGGCGTGGTGCACCGGGAACGGGTTTTGCAGATGATGAATGGCGGGATGCAGGGTGGCGCACGGGACGCAGAGTGTGCGCGAGACGGTGCAGAGTCCGATAATGTGGAAGAGCCTGGCGGGTGCAGGACAGGTTTTGACGAGAATGACGGCGCACAGTCGGTCTGTTTTATTATCTGTACGAATAATCCCGTGTATGCGGAAGAATGTATCTATTACATCCGGCATTTAAATGTGCCGGAGGGTTTCCGGACAGAGATATTGACTGTGGAGGAGGCGGCCTCCCTGGCGGCAGGCTATAATGAAGCCATGCAGTGTTCGAAAGCCAAGTACAAGGTGTATCTGCATCATGATACGTTTATTGTCAATCCGGATTTTATAAAGGACTGCGTCAATATTTTCCGGGAAAATCCGCAAATTGGCATGCTAGGTAATGTGGGCGTCAAGACGATGCCTGCTTCGGGCGTCATGTGGGACGCTGACCGCTATGGCATGGTGTATGAGCAGCATATCTATGAGACGGAGCTGTTGGCGAATACTTTTGACTCTGCGCTTGCCTATCTGGAAGTGGATGCCATAGACGGTTTTTTGATGGTTACCCAGTATGACCTGCCGTGGCGGGAGGATTTGTTTGACAAATGGGATTTCTATGACTGTTCCCAGAGCATGGAATTTATCAGGCACGGCTACCGTGTGGTTGTTCCGAATATGAAAGCGCCATGGTGCGTGCATGACTGCGGGTTTATTAATTTGAGCAATTATGAGATGGAGCGGCGGAAGTTTGTCGAGGAATATTTGAGTGGAAGGTGATGCCATGCTTTTATTTTCTTACAGGTACTATTGACAAATTAGAATGGTACCTGTATTATATTGTATAAGAAAAGGAACAAGTACCAGTATAAAATGAAAGGAGTATTATATGGATGATTTGTATACAGCGGTATATGAGAAACTCTCTACGTTGCAATGGCTCATGAAACGTCGCCAGATGTTCAGTCAGGCGCAGTCAGGACCATTTGCTGATTCGACCAGAGGGCAGGGGAGAATCCTTGCTATGCTGAAAATCCAGCCGGAAATTAAGACAAGAGAGTTGGCGTATCTGTTGGGCATTCGGCAGCAATCGCTGAACGAGCTGTTGAATAAGCTGGAAAAAAGCGGGCATGTGGAACGCGGGCCCTCTGAAGAGGACAGACGGGTTATGGTTGTCCGGCTGACAGAAAAAGGCAAAGAAGTACAACAGCCGGAAACGGACTATCAGGAAATCCTGGATTGTCTGTCGGCGGAGGAACTGCAGCAGTTTGGAGAATATTTAGACAGGATTATTGCAGCGTTTGGGATACAGGAGGTTGATGGCAGGGAGGAAGATGATATAACAGCCTGGATGGATAAGGCAAAGGAGCGTATGGGTGAGGAACAGTTTGAGCAGCTGATGTCTATGCGGGAGCGGGCATTCGGCTCTTTTGGGAGAGGGAGAAGCCCGGTGGACATACCGGGACCGGAACGCTTTTCACCAGATTATGACGGTTTCGTTCCGGACAGGGGCAGGTTTGGTGGCAGACGGGCTCGTTGCCCGCGGAAATAAATAACTTAAAGGCACTATAGAATCTATAGCGATAAGTCCTATGGGAATAAAATCCATAGGGCTTAATTTTTTGAACAGGGAGGAAGAGCAATGAATCCAATCATTGAAGTAGAACATTTTTCAAAGACATACGGAGATTTCAAGGCAGTAGATGATATTTCATTTACTGTAGATGAGGGAAGCATCTTTGCGTTTCTCGGGCCCAATGGGGCAGGTAAGAGTACCACGATTAATACCCTATGTACAATCTTGGATAAAACGGAAGGAAGTATCCGAATCAATGGGCATGATGTTTCCAAAGAAAAGGGGGCAGTCAGAAAAGATATCGGTATTGTATTTCAGGATTCCACGCTGGATGTCAAAATGACGGTGGAAGAAAACCTGAAATATCATTGCAGCTTTTATAAGGTTCCGAAAAATGAAGTTACAGAGCGAATTGATTTTGCCCTTGACCTGGTGGAGCTTACGGATTGGAAAAAGGCGGTGGTCGGTAGTCTTTCCGGTGGGATGAAACGCCGTGTAGAGATTGCAAGAGGGCTTGTCCATTTTCCCAAGGTCTTATTTCTGGATGAACCGACTACCGGGCTTGACCCGCAGACAAGGGCAAACGTATGGGAATATATCCAGAAAATGCAAAAGCAGAAAAACATGACAATTTTTTTGACCACTCATTATATGGATGAAGCGGAGGTATGCTCTAAAGTTGTAATCATGGATCATGGAAAGATTGTTGCCCATGACACGCCGGAGAACTTAAAACACCGGTATACCGGAACCGAGGTGGATGTAAGCTGTACGCATACAGAAACCTTGGAAAATATATTGAAGGAGCAGAAGATTCCTTACGAGAAAGTAGAAAACAGGATTGTTTTCCACACAAAGAAAGCGTCTGATGCGCTTCCTGTTTTGTCAGGATGCAGAGATACGATTCTTGATTTTGAGGCAAAAAACGGAACATTGAACGAGGTTTTCCTCGCAATCACAGGAAAGGAGATTAGGCAGTCATGAATCCAATTACAGCAATTATACAAAGGAATTTATTAAATTACACCAGAAACAGGGGGAGGATGATAGGGAGCATCGTTATGTCCATGTTCATGTTAGTGATGTTTTCTTTTATGATGAAATCTTCCATGAGTGGATTCGGCGAACCAATGAATTATTTGATTGCCGGCGTCATTATTATGACTGTTTTTCAGACGGGTATCAATAATTCGTCAGATATCCTGTCGGATATTTCAGACGGATATATGAAAGAGGTTATGGTTGCGCCGATTGCACGTTCCCAGATTTCTATCGGAAATATCATATCGGGAGCGGTCGTTTCTACCTTGCAGGGGGCTCTTACTATGATGATTAGCCTGCTTATTGGATTTAGAATCAATGTGCTTCAGGTTTTACTGCTGATTGTGGTAATGTTGGTTTCAGCGATGACTTTCAGTGCAGTCGGCTTGTTTTTAGCGACCGTGTCACGCAACTCACCTTCATTCCAGACCATAAGCTCCATGATTATGATGCCGCTGACGTTTGTTTCCGGCGCATATATACCGACTACGATGATGCCGGGTTTTCTTTTGCCAGTCGTATATCTGAATCCGCTTACCTATGTGACGTCTATTTTCCGGTATATTGCGCTTGGGGCATACAAAATGAGTGCTACAGAACTTGTGCGGGAGGGAATGGCATTTAACATTCATGGTTTTATCATAACGCCGGCCATGGGGCTTATTATTACGGTTCTTATCGGAACAGTCTTCTTTGTGTTAAGTGTTGGAAAGTTTAATCAGGCAGATTTTTCCACGGTAAAAGTGGCAAGGACAATGCGGGGAGGCGGAGCGCCAAGATAAGCACAGAAAGGAAACATTTATGGAATTGCAATTTGAAGATATAGAGAAAAGCTATAAGGACAAGAAGGTTCTGAAAGGCATTTCTGTCACAATGGGAACGGGGGTCTATGGCCTGCTTGGGCTCAATGGCGCGGGAAAGACGACGATGATTCGGATTATGGCGGATGTGCTGCGCCCGGACAAAGGACGGATTTTATATAATGGCAGGGACATTCATGATGTGGGCGACGAATATAGGGCGAAAATAGGGTATCTGCCGCAGGATGTGGGTTTTTACAGTGATTTTACCGGAAGGGATTATCTGGAATATTCCGCCGCGTTAAAGGGTATGGAAAAAGCATACGCAAAAAAGCGGATTGAGGAACTGGCGTGCAGCGTAGGATTGCAGGATGACTTGAAGCGGCATTGCTCCGCTTATTCGGGAGGGATGCAGCGCAGGCTTGGCATTGCGCAGGCGCTTCTTGATAATCCTGAAATCTTGATTCTGGATGAACCGACTTCCGGGCTTGACCCTTTTGAGCGTATCAAATTCCGGAATATTATATCCGCCTATTCAAAAGACCGTCTGGTGCTGCTTTCCACGCATATCGTATCTGATGTGGAGCAGATTGCCGCGCAGATAATGATGATGGAGTATGGTGTGATTCATCATATGCATAGCAGTGAGGAATATGTCAAAATGATGGCCGGTAAAGTCTGGCTTGTGGAAATGTCTGCGGAAGAGCTTGTGGAGTACCAGAAGCAGGCGGTAATCAGTAATGTGGCGGCAAAGGATGGGCTTATGGAAGTACGGGTAATTGCGGAATCAAGACCTGCGGACAATGCGGTGCAGGCTGTACCGAATCTGGAAGATGCGTATCTGTATATTTTCAATTTTCACGGACAATGAGCCAAGCGCCATATTTGTATGGGGATAAAGCCATGTCTCATGGCTTGGCGAATGCCGCGAAGGTCAGGAGGTAGCGTGATGTCATTATTTTATTTTGAATTCCGAAAGCTGTTGCTCAATAAGAAAACGGTAAGCCTGCTCGTCTGCCTGTTTATCCTTTACAGTCTGATGGGTTTCGTGACTTCCATGTTTTTGATTGGAAGCGGTGACAGTTACCGCGTTTATGAGGAACTGGCGGCCGACTATGAGGGAACGATTGATGAAGGGAAGGCCGTCTGGGCGAAAAAAATATATGAAGAAGTAAGCGCCCGTTACGGTACAGATTCCCGGATGATTGCCAGCAGCGTCAAAGATCAGCCTGAAATAATGTTGGCATTAAAATACAATGAATTTACAGAAAGGGTAGATGAATATTGGAATGGGACGCCGCCGGAAAGCGCTGATGAGCCGTATGGGATTGCACTTTTAGAGGCGAAGTTATCTGAACTTGAAATGCAGGGGAAACAGAATACATTTGCGTACACAAAACTTTCCGATTCTTTAAAAAGGTTGACTGCGCTTGGCGAACCAAAATTTGCAAATATTCTGCTATGGGAGAATCTGTTTGTCAACTGGGGCGAACATATGATGCAGTTTCTGCTGTTTATCCCGCTGGCGTTTATTATTGCCCCGGTATTTGCCGTGGAACGGTCAACAGGTATGGACCACCTGATTTTAAGTTCTGGAAGCGGCAGACGGAAAATTGTCACCGCAAAGCTGTTCAGTATATTGGCCGTATCCGTTATTGTGACGTTTATCTATGTGGCGGCTACTTTTATTTTTGGTTTTCTTCCACATGCCAGCCTGCATGGCTGGAACGCTGCAATTCAATCTATTCCGACATATGCAAGGTCCATGTTTGGATTTCAGACGTGGCAGCTTGCTGTAGTCGGGGCAGTATGGCTTATTTTTACAGGGGCGGTTTACAGCCTTATCATTGGCTTTATTTCATCACGGATGAAAAGCCAGATGGGCACGGTGGGGATAAGCCTTGCCATTCTGTTTATTAATGTAGGTCTGGCGGCAATGGGTGATGCTGTCACACAGAGGTTCCAGCCTTTGATTGACTTTGGACTGGCGAATGTCACACTGATAAAGGAAGTGTTTGGGGGATTTAAAATGTTTCATGTGTTCGGTATGTGTGTCAGCTATCCGGTTATGGCGGTTTTTGTTTTGGGCTTGGCCGCTGTCCTTGCAGGTTTTGGAATTTACCGTGGGCAAAAAAGCAGGACTGTGGCATAGAAAGGAAAAATCCTGTTAATCAGTTGATTACACCAAATAAAAACATTATAATGGAGATAAATATATGGAATTTGCAAGTTGTTAAACAGGTTATAATAGGAGCAAACTCTCATGAAACTGATTCTATATTCATGGAACGCGAACAATGAACAGGTACTATCGGACAATTTAACGGGGCTTGGATTCGAGGTAATATGGTTCCGGAAGGAGTGCAGGCATTATACCCGGGACATGGAGCTTGCCATGGAGCTGATACAGCAGATTCATGCAGGAGGGGCGGAGGCGGTGGTCTCTTTCAATTATTTTCCGATTATATCCATGGTGTGCCATACCTGTCAGATTCCTTATTACGCGTGGGTATATGACTGCCCCCACTTTACGCTGTATGCAAGGCAGATGAATGACGCGTGCAACCATATCGGGGTTTTTGACCGGGATATGGTCAGGCAGTTGGAGGGGTATGGAATTTCCACGGCTTATCATGTGCCGTTGTCGGCGGATACAGAGTATTTTGGCAAGGTGGTGGGCAGTGCGCCGGAAAAGGAGAGGGAAAAATACCGGTGTGATGTTTCTTTTGTTGGTTCTTTGTATACGGATGAGCACAATTATTTTGATATGCTGTTTCCGAACACAGGAGGAAGCGCTTTAGGAAACCGTCCGGGGAAGGATGCAGGCTCCCGTTATAAGGGTATGTTACTGGATACAGTCAGCCGGCAATGCTTTTCCTACCAGGAAGATTATTTAAGGCAGGCGGTTACCGGCGGGCAGATTGACTTGTCCGTGTTACAGGAAGGTATGGAGAGGCAGGGATTGATGCTTGGCGAGGATTATTATGCCAGACCGGAGGATATCTTGCTTGCGGCTGTCCTGGAGAAGAAAGTGACTGTGGAAGAGCGGAGGATGCTTTTAAGCAAGATTGCAGGATGCTTGCGGGGGACGGAGATGGATTTCAGGCTGTATACGGGCTCCGATACAAGGGATTTGCCGAAGCTTCACAGGCATAACCGGGGCAGGGTGGATTACCGCACGCAGATGCCGCTTGTCTTTGCGGGCAGCAGGATTAACCTGAACATCACGCTGCGCTCCATCCATTCCGGCATTCCTCTCAGGGTATTGGATATTATGGCTTGCGGCGGTTTCGTGTTGACGAACCGGCAGCCGGAGATTGCAGAGCATTTTAAGGATGGGGCGGAGGTTGCCACATATAGCAGCCTGGAAGAATGTGTGGATAAGGTCTGTTATTACCTGGCGCACGAGGAGGAGCGTAAGAAGATTGCGCAGGCAGGATATAAGAAAGTAAAAGAAGCGTTCTCTTACCGGGAGGGGCTGTTGAAATTATTCGGTTAATTCTTTTACCTTCTCCAAGGCCATAGGGAAGTTGCCGCAGTTACGGTAGTGGGTCAGAGCGGCCTCTTTTTCTCCCATCATTTCATTAATCAACCCGATATTATAAGTAGGAATAAAGGAATTTGTCCCTACTTCTCTTGCAATGGGGCAGTGGATTGCCTTTACAAACTCCATCATTGCTTTGATATACTGTCCGTTGGCAAGGTAGATTTGCCCCATAATACAGAAAAAATCAGCCGTGGTGGCGAACGCGTCATAGACTGCCTCCAATTGCAGGGCGTCGGCCTCCCGTCCTGTATGGAGCAGGGCGTTGGCATAGGCAATCATCATCATCTGTACCCACTCTTCCTCAGGGTTCACATCATAGCAGAGCGCTTTTCCGTAGTATCTATAAGAATTTTCATAGTCATAAATCATATTGTAGGACTGGCCGATTTGAAAGAAAAGATATGGATTCTCCGGGTCTTTTTCCAGTTCATGAAACAGGAGGGCGTTATTGCGCTCCACTTTGGCGCGAAGTTCTTCGGGCGTGCCATTGTAACCGATATGGTCGGTCAGGATAGGGAGCTTATAAGTGCCATAATTCATGCCGGATAAATTGTTTGTTATCTGTTCATGGATGGGGGATTCAAAGTGATACAGCTTTCTGTTAAAAAGGCGGCCAAGGTAATCCTGATAGACGGCGTCCGTGCCATTGGAAGTATAGTGGTTGTTCATGGCAATCATGCCTACTTCGTCGGGATGAAGCCGGATTGCTCTGTCCACTTCTTCCGGGTCCATGGGCAGCAGGACTTCGTCGCAGTCCAGATACAGTATGTAGTCGTTTGACGCCTGGGAGACGGAGTAATTCCTGGCGGCGCTGAAATCGTTAATCCATGCGAAATCCAACAATTTATCCGCGTATCCTGCGGCGATTTCCTTGGTGCGGTCGGTGGAGCCAGTGTCCACGACGATAATTTCATAGCCGTATGGTTTGATGGCAGTCAGACATTTTTCGATATTTTTTTCCTCATTTTTTGCTATGATGCATACAGAGATTGGATACATGGTTTTCCTCTTTTTGTTATACAGAAAATTAGGCGGTTACAAAATTTTTTGTGGTGACGAAAATTGCAATAATGCTGATGACAGTTTATCATATTCCGACGGAATTGTCAGCAGTCATCTTGCTATAGGTGCGATATCATATAACAGTTCAGCCTTCGGTTTCACTGTCATACTGAGTTGCTTTTTTTATACATAGGTGTATACTATAAATATCTATTTGTATTATTACTATTTATTAAATTACTAATTAAAAGATTAGCAATTATATAAATGGTAAAATATAATTATAGGACGGGAGGTAAGGGGATGTTTGTAGGGAGAAAAAGAGAGAGAGATAAATTAGATACGCTGTATCAGAGCGGACAGTTTGAGTTTACGGTTTTTTATGGAAGAAGAAGAGTAGGTAAGACGACGCTTATACGGGAATTTATGAAAGGAAAAGAGGGTATTTATTATATGGCGGTTGAGGGCGCCAGAAAAGAAAACTTAAGCGGCTTGTCCGCTGTGTTTTTGGCGGAGGGCGGTTCTTTAGGACATGGCGCCGAGTTTCGGGATTATGAGGCGTTTCTAAGCTATGTTGATTCATTGGCCAAGACAGGGAAGCGTATCATTATTGCAATTGATGAATATCCCTACCTGGCGTCTTCATACCCGGCTATTTCCTCTATGATTCAGAAGCATATAGATGAATGTTGGAAGGAGAGCAGGCTGTTTTTGATTTTATGCGGCTCGTCTATGAGTTTTATGGAGGAACAGGTTTTAGGGTATAAAAGTCCTCTTTATGGGCGTCGTACCGCACAATTTAAAATAAAACCGTTTACTTTCTTTGAGGCAAGAGGAATGCTTGAAGCTTTTAACGGGCAGGAGCAGGCGGTGCTGTATGGGGCGACAGGAGGCATTCCCGAATATTTATCGCGGATAAACGCAGAGCTTAGCGTTGATGAGAATCTGATTCGCCTGTTTTTTGACGAAAGCGGACGTCTGTTTGAAGAGCCAATGAATCTGATGAAACAGGAACTGAGAGAACCGATGACTTATCATTCTATTATTGCGGCGATTGCATCGGGGGCAAGCCGGTTAAATGAAATTGCTACAAAGACGGGATTGGAGTCTGGCGGCTGCAGCAACCAATTAGCTTCGCTGATGGCATTGCAGATTGTCAAAAAAGAAATTCCGGTTACGGAGCCGCCTAACAGCCGGAAAACATTATATGCTTTAGCTGACAGTATGTATTTGTTTTGGTATCGGTTTGTAAGGCCCAATTCCAGCAGCATTGTGCGCGGGGTGGGGCGACAGGTTTATGAGGGGCTTGTGCTGCCGCAGATGAATGATTTTATGGGTACGGTATTTGAATTGATTTGTAAGCAGTACCTCTTCCTGCCCGGTGTATATGAAAAGCTTCCTTTCACAGTAGGAGAGATTGGACGCTGGTGGGGGAACAATGCCCGGGAGAGAAGGCAGGAGGAAATTGATTTAATGGCGGCAGCCGGAGACAAGGCGTTGTTTGGGGAATGTAAATGGAGAAATGGAGAAGTAGGACAGGATATTATAGAAACATTGATAAAACGGGGAGAATTGTTTTCTTATCCCGAAAAATTTTATATTGTATTCTCGAAATCCGGGTTTCAGGAAACAGCTGTAGCGTATAGCGGGCAGAGGCAGCGGGTAACATTGGTTCCTTTCGCAGAGATGCTCAGGCAAGCATCTCCCTGACTCTGTCCCGGAAGGTATGTCCTGCGGCAATCTTGTCATGGCCGCTCTTCGCCACCGCCATGCGTTCTTCTTCATGTGCCAAATAATAGTCGATTTTATATAGAAGGTCTTCTTTGCTCTCGTAGTAGGCGAAATCTTCGCCGGGCGTGAAGAAATCCAGATAATCAGCCTGATAGTTGCTGAGAAGGAAGCCGCCGCTGCCCATGATGTCGAAGGCGCGCAGCGGGATGCCGCTTTTGATGCTTCTCAGCGAAATATTTAAATTAACCCTGCTCTGTTTGAAGACCAGGGGCATCTGACTATAGTAATCGACCGTTCCGTGGTTGGTAAGCCCCGGCAAGGTAAAATCCTGGTTGGGGGTAAAAAGGTCAAAAGGAAAATGTTTGGCCGTGAAACTGATGAGGTCTGCCCGTTCCAATCCGGTTATCTTGCGGTTAATCACGTACTGCGCGTAGAGATATTCTTTCGATTCCACGCCGTCGGGATTGGGGTCCATCGGAAGCGCACGGTAGAGGTCATCCATGACAGGCGTAAGCGATTCCTGGATAAAGTTATATCCCTGTACCTTCATCTGCGCGGACATAAGGCCGTCGAGATAGCCCTTTGTATAGTCGGACAGCGTCGTCATACGGTCAAAGAAGTTGTGTTCCTCGTTATAGAGGGAGCCGACAAAGGATATATCATACAAATAGGGTAATCGGGTACAAGCCGGAAAGCCGTCCTGGGATATGCCGTCAGGACATAGTTTATCCAACCGTGCCGTATTGGCGGCCATCGGCAGATAGCGGACGGTCTGTATGCCTGCATTGTGGAACTCCATATACAGCTCCTTGTCGAACACGTAGATAGTATTGCATGGATTGATGACGGTATATGAGTAGAGCATGACATAGGGGCTGTCATAAATCCATGAGATATAGCGGATTTTTTCTTTTTTGCAGACGTTAGATATGACCGGGAAATAGTTAAAAGAAAAGACAACGTCGGGAGTTTCTCTGCGAAGGTGCGCGGCGAAATCTTTTTCCAACACGTCGTCCCTGCGAGAGTCTTTATTTGAAAAGGGATAACAGGCCACTTCATGCCCTTCCAGGGCAAATGCCTCTTTCATGTCGTCATTCCCGAAACTTTTCCATTCAATAAACAATATTTTCATTTGGATATCAATGGTCCTTTCTTCTAATGCGTCATTGCATGTTTCCTGATTTTCTCGAAAGTTTCCTCGCTCAAGTCGTGTTCAATCTTGCAGGCGTCCTCGGCGGCGGTTTTCTCATTTACACCCAAGGATATGAAGAAGGCGGTCAATACCTTGTGCCTGTCATAGATATTGGAGGCAATCTGATAGCCTGAGTCGGTGAGAGTGATAAAACCGTCGCTGTCCATCAGTATATACCCGTTCTCACGCAGCTTCTTCATGGCCACGCTGATACTGGGCTTACTGTAATTCATCTCCGTAGCGATGTCGATGGAACGGACTTGCCCGTTACGCTCTCTTAAGATAAGTATTGTCTCTAAGTAATCTTCTGCGGATTCGTGTAGATTCATCTTTCCGGCCTTTCTCTGATTTCCGTGCGCAACAGGGCAAGTGAGGATGTTGGAAATGTCTGCACGGATGTTATGCGTTTTTGCAGCTCTTCATGTGTGGCGTCTGTCTCGCGCAAGGACGCTAAGACGTGCCTTGGCAGGGGCGTAATCGCCACACTTTTGGTATGCTTCTTTCGCCTCTCCGGTATGGCCGGTACATTCGTAGATGACGCCGATGTTGTAATATGCCTTATAACTATTCATACCATCCACGGAAAACTCTGACATGTTAGTAGACTTTTGAAACTCTTCGACAGCTTCGTTGAACAGTCCATTGTTCATGAAGACCAACCCCATCAGGAACAGGAAGTCCGCACGCTTTGCAAATATGTCATATACGCCGAGCAGGTTCAGCGCTTCTTTGTTTTGTTTCAAGTCAAGCAAGGTGTAGCCATAAGATTCTACCATTGTCTGGACATAATCCAAAGCAGGGTCTACGTCCATGGCGAGCCCGCGGTCAAAATATAGGAGTGCATTCTCGTAGTCGTGAAGCTTGCGGTAACTTTGGCCTAACTGATAGTACAGGTAAGGGTCGGCGCCTTGGTTTTCTAATTCCTTCTCAAGCAATGAGATGTTGCGGCGGGACTTGGCCTGCATTTCTTCCTCGGAGCCGTCATATCCTACATGAAGCACGGTGACGGGCGCGGGGTAGACATATTTGACAGGGGTGCCTGGCACTAACTGTTCATGGATTGCCCCTTCGAAATGATAGTACAGGCGGTTTACAAAACGGCTGACCCGTACCTGTTCATAGGAAGTCTGCCCGTTCTCCGTGAACCGGTTGCGGATGAGAATGCGTCCTGCGGATTTGGGATGCCTGCGCATACATTCTTGCAGTGCGGCAAGGTCAATGGACTCCACATACTCATCACAGTCGAGAGAAAGTATCCAGTCATGGGAGGCTTTTTGCATGGCATAATTCTTGGCGGCGCTGAAATCATCACACCAATTGAAAGAATAGACCCGGTCGGTGTACTTCCGTGCCAGGTCTATCGTATGGTCTGTAGAACCGGTGTCAACGATGACAGTCTCGAAACCATAGGGCTGCAGGCATTTGCAGCATTCTTCTATATGCTTTTCTTCATTTTTCACTATAATACAGACCGATACAGGTTGCAAAATATATCCTCTTTCTATGCTTGGTTCAGCTCTTTCAATTTCTTTACGGCAGGTTCATAATCCCCGCATTTCTTATAATATGCCCTGGCTTCTTTTAACTTACCCATGTTCTCGTAGATAGAGCCAATATTGTAGTTGGCGCGGTAGCTGTTCACTCCTTTACGTGAATAGGCGGTAAGGGCAGTGGCTTTCTTAAATTCTTCGATTGCTTTGTCGTAGACGCCCTTTTTCATATAAATCATTCCCATCAGATAGACGAAGTCGGCATGATGGGAGAAAAGTTCATATTTGTCCCGAAGTGTCATCGCCAGGTCATATTTGGCTAGTTCAATCAGGCAGTAGCCGTAGGTTTCCGCCATACTCTGCACGAATGCGGCATGGGGGTCGGCATTTAGCTCCAGCCCTTTCTCGTAGTAGTGGGCGGCTTTCTCCAAGTCGTTTAAGGAAATATAATTCTGCCCGAGCTGAAAGTAAATGTAAGGGCTAGGGCCCTTCAGCGCCAGGTCATGGAGAAGCATCTCCAGGTTACGGGTGGCGCGCATACGCTTGTCGGATTCGGACACATATCCTTCATGGTAGAAGGTCAGCGGGATATGGAAAGAATCCGGCTCGCTGCCGTCCAGGGCGCATACCTGCTCATGGATGCTGCCTTCATAGTGGCAGAAGTTTCGGTTAAAAAGCCTGCCGATGCGTTCGGACATGATGGAGCGTACTCCCTGGATGATATAGGGGTTATTGCGCACAATCATGCCGACGGAATGACTGTTTGCATCCAGAACCTCTTCCAGTTCGGCCAGGTTAACGTTCTCCAGATATTCGTCGCAGTCGATGATGAGCACCCAGTCGTTGCTCGCCTGCCCGATGGAAAAGTTCCTGGCGGCGCTGAAGTCGTCACACCATGCGAAATGGAACACCTTATCTGTATATTTCTGTGAAATCTCTATGGTTCTGTCCACAGAACCTGTATCTACTACAATAATTTCAAATTTGCAGGGGCGGAGCCGTTTCAGGCATTCTTCTATGTGATTATCTTCATTTTTCGCAATCATGCATACCGAAATGGGAATCATGCTATCACCTCGTTAATTATTTCTATCATATATATTAGCATTTTCTGCATGTTACGACAATAAAATATTTTATGGAATTGCAATACGGTAATGACGGATTTTGTCAGAAAAAAGCAGATAATTGTCGGCTTGGGAAAAAAGTACTAGAATTTTTAAACAAAAAATAGTGCTAAATATTAGCAATTTGACGAGGATGACGATATTCCGTTTAAAATACGCGTTTGGTGGTTCCATTTTGAAAAGTTATATGATATACTCTTGACGTGGATAATCAGAATCATACACTATAGGAGGGCTAACATGACAAAGGCAGAAATTTTAAAAGCAGAAATTTTAAAGCAGTATAAGAGTGTCAGACAGTTCGCAATCGAGATGGAAATTCCATACTCAACCCTGGTTACCGCCTTGGACAGAGGAATCGAAGGAATGGCGTATGGCACTGTAATCAGAATGTGTGACAAACTCAACTTAAATCCGGTTGATTTTACACCTCTTAATCAGAAGAGCGTGCTTGGCAGTAAAATCATGGAGAACCGCGTGATGCAGTATTATGTGAAATTAAATAAGACTGGCAGGAAGAAAGCGTTGGAGCTGATGGAAGATTATGCACAGTTAGACAAATATAAGGCGGCAGAGGAGAATTGATGCAGTACGATTATCTGATAGTGGGCGCTGGACTGTTTGGTATCGTTTTTGCCCGCGAGATGACAAAGCAGGGCAAGCGCGTAGTGGTGATTGACCGCAGGAAGCATATAGCCGGCAATATCTATACGGAGGATGTGAGGGGAATCCAGGTGCATAAGTATGGCGCGCATATCTTCCATACCTCGGACAAGACTATCTGGGAATATGTCAATCAGTTTGCCGATTTTAACCACTACATAAATTCACCGATTGCATATTATAAGGGGGAGTTGTATAACCTCCCTTTTAATATGAACACATTTAATAGGATGTGGGGCGTAGTGACGCCGGAAGAAGCGCGGACGAAAATCAATGGGCAGATTGAGAAACTGCACATTGAGAATCCGCAGAACCTGGAAGAACAGGCGCTGTCGTTAGTAGGCACGGACGTGTATGAAAAGCTTGTGAAAGGCTATACGGAGAAGCAATGGGGCAGAGACTGTAAGGAACTGCCTGCCTTTATCATTAAACGGCTGCCGTTGCGGTTTACTTATGACAACAATTATTTTAACGACCGTTACCAGGGTATCCCCATAGGCGGGTATACTGCCATGGCGGAGAATATGCTGCGGGGCATTGAAGTACGGACGGGAGTTTCCTACAAAGAATTTGCCGTGGAACAGGAGACCGATACGGGAATACGGGTGTTGGACAGAGAAGGGAACAGTTACCGTAAGGTAGTCTATACAGGTATGTTGGATGAATATTTTGACTATTGCCTGGGACATCTGGAATACCGCTCCCTGCGGTTCGAGACAGAGGAACTGGCAGGATGCAGCAATTACCAGGGCAATGCGGTGGTGAATTATACGCAGCGTGAAGTGCCTTACACAAGAATTATAGAGCATAAGCATTTTGAGTTTGGAACGCAGGCGGACACTGTGATTACGAGAGAGTATCCGATGCAATGGAAAGAAGGCGACGAGCCTTATTATCCGGTCAATGACCAAAGAAACGAAGCGCTGTTTGGGCAGTATAAGGAGTTGGCAGCGGGCCGCCGCCATGTTATTTTCGGCGGCCGTCTGGGGCAGTATAAATATTATGATATGGATAAAGTGATTGCGGCGGCTCTGGATGCGGTCAGCACAGAAAGTGCAGCAGGTTAAAAATCTACAGGCGGAGTATTGACAAGAGTTAGTACTCCGCCTATAATATAGGATGATAGTTTGAAATTCAAAGTATTCGAATATCGAATGAAATGCAGACATGAATCTGGTTTGGCAACGGAGGTAGTGAAGGATTATGAACTGGAATGATGCGGTTAAAGAACTGGACACCAGGAGACAGAAGGCTCTTTTGGGCGGCGGACAGAACAAGATAGACAAACAACACGGCATCGGCAAGATGACTGCCCGTGAGAGAATAGATATTTTGCTTGACCCGGGCACTTTCGTGGAAGTGGATGGGTTCATGGAATCGCGTATCGATGATTTTGACCTGGATAAGAGAAGAGTGCCGGGCGACGGCGTGGTGACCGGATATGGTGAGATTGACGGCCGCCAGGTATTTGTGGCGAGCGAGGACTTTACGGTAATCGGCGGCACGCTCGGAGAATACCATTCCTTTAAAATCTGCCGTATCCAGGATATGGCGATGGAGATGAAAGCCCCTCTAATCTGTATCAATGACAGCGGCGGCGCCAGGATTGAGGAAGGTATCTCTTCCTTGAGCGGTTACAGCGGAATGTTCCTGCGCCATACGAAAGCATCGGGCGTTATCCCGCAGATTGCGGTGATTTTAGGCCCTTGTTCCGGGGGCGCATGTTATGCGCCTGCCATCTGTGATTTTATATTTATGGTGAAAGACATTTCCAAGATGTTTATTACCGGGCCCAACGTGGTTAAGACGGTAATCAATGAGGAAGTGACCGTGGAAGAGCTTGGCGGGGCGCAAGTACATGCCAAGAAAAGCGGGGTGGCGCATTTTACTTACGACAGTGAAAACGAATGCCTGATGGGCGTGCGTAAACTGCTTTCTTACTTACCAAGCAATTGGACGGAGAAACCTCCGGTCATCAATAACAAAGAAAGACAGAGTATTCTGCCACGGGTTGGCAAAGTGTTTGGCAAGGTGGATAATGTCAAGGTTGCTTCTGTCATGAAGGCGAAAGCGGCCAAGATTATGGATATTGTCCCGGATAATTCCCGCCATGCATATGATGTGAAAGAAGTAATCGACTGTATTGTGGATGAGAGTAGCTTCTTTGAAGTACAGAAAGAGTTCGCTACGAATGCCGTGATAGGTTGGTGCAGGATGGAAGGCAGGGTAGTGGGCATCGTGGCGAACCAGCCTAATTCCATGGGCGGTTCACTGGATTACCATGCTTCCGATAAAATTGCCAGGTTTATCCGCTTCTGCGATTGTTTCAATATCCCTCTTGTAACCTTGATTGACGTGCCTGCGTTCCTGCCCGGTACGGCGCAGGAGCATAACGGGATTATCCGTCATGGGGCCAAGATTCTGTATGCATATTCTGAGGCCACCGTGCCCAAGATTTCGTTGATTATGCGCAAGGCATACGGCGGGGCGTATATTGCCATGAATTCCAAGGAGATGGGCGCGGATATTGTGTTCGCATGGCCTATTGCCGAGATTGCAGTCATGGGGGCGGACGGCGCGGTGAACATTGCCTTCAAGCGTAAGATTAAGGCCGCGCCCGACCCGGAAGCCATGCGGGCGCAGTGTAAGGCGGAGTATGAGGAGCGATTCCTGAATCCTTATGTGGCGGCGGCAAGAGGATACGTGAATCAGGTGATTAAGCCGGAAGAGACACGTGACGCCATCGTGAAAGCCTTGAGAGGATTAAAAAACAAACAGACAAAGCAGCCGGAGAAGAAGCACGGCAACATACCGCTGTAAGGTGAATATAAAAAAGAGACAGGTCAAAAAGCACTGTCTCTTTTATACTTTAATATAGGAAATTTCTCCGGCTGCCTTAACAGTAACTGTTGAACATCATGCCACTGTAGGCGCTGGTGATATATGGACTGGCAAAATTCTTACCCGGGTTTTTATATGCCACGACCGTGTTGTTGACATAGTTCATCGGGTCTAAGGAAACCTGGTTTGTTTTGCGCAGAACCGAATTGGTAAAACGTTTCATAGGTGAAAAAATATCCTTGGCATTGTCGCTCATAGCGTTCTGGCGCAGAGTGCCGTCGTCCACTTCCAAAGTGCCGTCCAGGTTAAGATTCAGCCCGACAGAAGTGAGGTCCCGGGCATAGACGCGCGCCACGCTGCTCATCTCGTGAAAAAGCCGGTTGCTCTTAGGCTGCTTATCGCTGAATTCGGATACGGACTGCAGGAATGAGTTAAAGCCGTTCACCAAAGTGTTAACGTTCTCGGTGAGTGATTCCACATCCGTCTTAAGTCCGATGGAAGCGGTCTCTCCCTCTTCGCTGCTGACGCCTGTTAACTGCACATCGTAGGTGTGGCCTAACGTAAAGCGGTTAGAGGTAGATGTGCGCTCTGTGCCGTTGACTGCATAAGAAGCGTTAGACGGCTGTGTGGACACATGGTTTAAGCCAAAATATTCCACCGTGCCGGATGTCTTGCTCGTCCTGTGGTCGGAAATCCTGTATATATAGGATTTATCATCTTTCAGGCCGGTGGAATTGGATTCCATCCTTAAATAAGAAGTATTCCCTTCGCCCCGGACTACCTGGGCGGACATGCCGATATTAGCATTGGTAATCAGCCTGGCAAGACGTTCCTGTACATCCACATTTGTGTCAGTAGGTTTGATACTGAACTGGAATTCAAAGTTCAGTCCTTCAATTCCGATATCAAATGAATAAGTGTCGGGCGCAAGTGCTATAGGCTCGTCACTGGGAAGGAATTTCCCTGTATTAACCTGTGGAGAAGCTAGACTGTTTACTCCGATGTCATAGGTGGGCAGGTCATCATCCTGCTTGGCAGAGCCAATATAAGAGGCTTTCGCAATATTTTCATTGCTAGAGTACGCCACCTTCTTATCCAGAAGCTCTTCTTCATCCAATCCACCCAGAGAAGCAATCGTGTTACGCAGTTCCCGTGCGTTTTCCTTGATACTGACGGCAAACCGCTGAGAGTCTTTGCTGGTGTCCAAGATATACAGGGGGGATTCTTTATTCATTTTAACGATGGAATTATACACGCGGCGCAGTTCGCTCTTCTTATGGGAATCATAAGGAGTGCTGGATTTCGGCGCATAAGCAGGCATGTAGAAATTGTAGACGTTCATTACGCTGTTGATACCGTTATAAGACATAGTCCCCCTCCTTTCTTCCATGAAATATTCTCAGAACCATATCTGATTACTGATGTTCCTGTCCGCTGTCCGTAGCCTGCGGAACATCATCTGTGGATATTGCAGCATGGTATCTTTCTTCTGATATTCATGCTATAGTTTATATATCGTAAAGTAAAAATAAAAAATAAAGAGGATATGCAGTTGTTTTGTAAAAAAATTATAAAAATAATAGTCCTTAAATTAGTTGACGGAGAGCCTGGGGTATGGTATAGTATGTGGGCAAGATAAGATTTAGGTCTTTTTTTTATGCTTAAAAATATTGGTTTAATTGACTGACGAATACACGTGGAGGTAGCAAGATGCGTACAAGAATTACTTTAGCATGCACAGAGTGCAAACAGCGTAACTACAATACAACGAAGGACAAGAAGACTCATCCGGACAGGATGGAGACCAAGAAATACTGCAGGTTCTGCAAGACCCATACGCTGCATAAGGAGACAAAATAACTGTCTGTAATTCTGACAGAAAACAGGCTGTGTAATTTGGAAATTAAGAAAGGTATGGAAAGCAAGATGGGAAATTCTGCGAAACAGACGGCGGCATCCAAGGTTTCAAAATTCTGGAGCGGCGTGAAAGCTGAGTTTAAGAAAATCACCTGGCCTGACAAAGATGCCCTTTTGAAACAATCGATAGCGGTTGTTGTTGTTTCTGTTGTAGTCGGAGCAATCATTACGATATTAGATTTTGGTTTACAGTATGGTGTGGATTTCCTTACGACATTATCGTTCTAGCGCCATGCCCGGGATTGGGACAGGGATTTCGGGAACATGATACGGCAAACTCTGAAAACAGGAAGCAAGAAAGGCATGGTATTAGTATGGCAGAAGCAAATTGGTATGTTGTGCATACTTATTCCGGGTATGAAAACAAGGTAAAAGCCAACATTGAGAAGACGATAGAAAACAGACATTTGGAAGAAGAGATTCTGGAAGTCAGGGTGCCCATGCAGGATGTTATGGAGATGAAGAACGGCGCCAGAAAGACTGTCCAGAAGAAAATGTTCCCCGGCTATGTTCTGATTAATATGGTCATGAATGACGATACATGGTATGTCGTAAGAAATACCAGGGGTGTTACAGGATTCGTCGGGCCGGGAAGCAAGCCTGTGCCGCTTACCGAAGCGGAGATGAAGCCGCTTGGCATTAAGATGGAGAATGTAAGCGTCGACTTTGCGGAGGGCGATACCATTGCAGTAGTCGCCGGCGTATGGAAAGATACGATTGGCGTCGTGCAGAGAATCGACTATGGCAAGCAGGTGGCAACCATCAATGTGGAATTGTTTGGAAGAGAGACGCCTGTAGAGATTGGCTTTGCGGAAGTTAGAAGGATGTAATGGATAGATGATATTTATTCCGTTTATGGCAGCGAGGGCGTATCCTTGCAGGATTAAGGTTCGGTGTGCCTTGGCGGATTAGATATATTGTGGGAGTATCACCCCGGCTAAACCGGGGACATCTGATGCGCCCGTACCACATTATTTTAGGAGGTGCCATTATGGCAAAGAAAGTAGTAGGATACATCAAGTTACAGATTCCTGCTGGTAAAGCTACACCAGCGCCGCCGGTTGGTCCCGCACTTGGACAGCACGGCGTGAACATCGTTGAATTTACGAAGCAGTTCAACGCAAGGACAGCCGACAAAGGCGATGTAATCATCCCGGTTGTCATCACAGTTTATGCAGACAGAAGTTTCAGTTTCATCACAAAAACTCCCCCGGCGGCAGTTCTTTTGAAGAAAGCATGCAACATCAAGTCCGGTTCTGCAGTTCCGAACAAAACAAAGGTCGCTACGATTTCCAAGGCGAAGCTGCAGGAACTTGCCGAGACCAAGATGCCTGATTTGAATGCCGCAAGCGTCGAAGCGGCTATGAGCATGATTGCAGGAACCGCCAGAAGCATGGGTATCACAGTAGAAGAGTAATGGAGGATTTGACATGAAACATGGTAAGAAATATGCAGAAGCGGCTAAGCTCGTAGACCGTACTATCCAGTATGATACGGCTGACGCGATTGCATTGGTTAAGAAGACGGCAACGGCAAAATTTGACGAGACGGTAGAGGTTCATATCAAGACCGGATGTGACGGACGCCATGCAGAGCAGCAGGTCCGCGGCGCTGTCGTACTGCCGAACGGAACAGGTAAGACTGTAAAAGTATTGGTATTTGCTAAGGGCGACAAACTGACTGAGGCTGAGGCGGCAGGCGCTGACCATGTAGGCGGCGAAGAGCTGATTCCTAAGATTCAGCATGACGGCTGGCTTGATTTTGATGTGGTTGTTGCAACACCTGACATGATGGGCGTTGTGGGTCGTCTTGGTAAGATACTTGGACCGAAAGGTTTAATGCCGAACCCGAAGGCCGGTACGGTAACAATGGATGTTACAAAGGCCATCAATGACATCAAAGCAGGTAAAATTGAGTACAGGTTGGATAAGGCGAACATCATCCACGTTCCGGTTGGGAAAGTTTCTTTTGATGAAGAGAAGCTTCAGGAGAATTTCAATGCGCTGATGGAAGCAATTGTGAAAGCAAAACCGTCGGCACTGAAAGGCCAGTATCTGAGAAGCATTACGCTTGCGACTACGATGGGGCCTGGCGTGAAAGTTAACACGGCTAAATATTAATCTGATAATCAGAGGCAAGACAGGACGCGCGCAGCGTCCTGTTTTCTTGCGGAGAATTTTTTTTGTGATATAATGTGGTTATGGGGAAAAAGAAAAGGAAGCAGAGAAAACAGCATAGAGTGAGCATTGGGCGCAATTTTATGGGTCCGTTTCTTGTCACGCTTATTATGGTTCTCATAGCGGGAACCTTTGTCATCATCGCTTATCTGTGGATTATGGAGCCGGCGAAAGTAGGGAAGAACAGCCATTTTCAGCTGACCTGGGAAAGCATTGAAGACGGGAGCCAGCCTTCTGAGCAGATGCAGATTAAAGAAATCATCCAGGCCAACAATAAATATGCGGATGTGTTAAGCGACCCGGAATACATGATAGAGAACAATATCTATGTGAAAGACGCGTCTTCTCCCGGACAGGTGACAATCACGTTCGCGGGGGATATTCTGTTTGACGAGAACTATGCAATTATGGGCAAAGTGGCAGGGAACGGTAATATTGCCAACGGTATTATGCCTGATTTGATAAATGAGATGAAAAGCGCCGACATCATGATGCTCAACAATGAGTTCCCATATTCGGACAGGGGGACGCCCACGGAGGGCAAACAGTTTACTTTCCGGGCGAAGCCCTCTGCGGTGTCTTATCTCAACGATTTGGGCGTTGACCTTGTATCGCTTGCCAATAATCATGCTTACGATTATGGTGAAGCTGCTTTTATGGATACGATGGATATTCTGGGAGAAGCAGGAATTGCCTATGTAGGAGCCGGAAGCAATCTGCAGGAAGCCCGCAGGCCGGTTTATTATATTGTGAATAATATGAAGATTGCTTTCGTGGCGGCTACGCAGATTGAGAGACTGGACAATCCCGATACGAAAGGGGCTACCGACGTATCGCCCGGTGTGTTCAGATGTTGGAACGGCGATAATCTCCTGGAGACAGTCAGGGAGGCGAAAGAAAACAGCGATTTCGTGATAGTCTATCTTCACTGGGGGACGGAAAGCCAGACGGAGACCGATTGGGCGCAGGAGAAACAGGCGCCGGAGGTGGCGCAGGCCGGGGCGGATTTGATTATCGGCGCGCATCCACACTGCCTGCAGAAGATTGGCGTCACAGGGGGCGTGCCGGTGATGTACAGCCTGGGCAATTTTTGGTTCAATTCCAAAGAGACGGATACCGGCATGTTCAAAGTGACGTTGGACGCAAACGGACTTAAGAGCTGCCGGTTTATCCCTTGCAGGCAGAGCGGCAGCCAGACGACACTTCTGCAGGGGGAAGAGAAGAAGAAGGTTCTTGATTTCATGCGGGGCATATCCGGGGGCGTGCAGATTGACGAGGAAGGGTATGTGAGCTGGTAAGGGAATCAGGATTTGCGGGGGATGAAACTTTTTGTAAATTTCATTCGTATTGAATATGGAAATATTATAGGAAAGAATTAATAATATAGTAGGGGGATAGGTAGGATATGGGAAACGGTATGGGAGTTATAGGAGGAGGTTCTTTCGCTGCCAGGCAGTATAGGGGCAGCGCACAAACAAGCGGGAAGCCCGGCGATTTTGGAAAATTCCTGCATTCGGAGGAAGACAAAAGCACGCAGAGGAAAGAAGCGGAGGAACCGGCCGGGGAAAAAACCACACGGCCCGAGCCTGACGATGCTTTGGATTACAGGAAGCAGCTTCAGGAACATATGGCGCAGATGCTTGAGAATATCAAGCACGGAACGATTCAGCCGAAATTCAAGATTGGCGCCCAGGAATTTACCCATGAAGAGTGGCGGGACCTCATTGAGAAGATAGACGCCGCGGAAGAAGACTTACGGGAACAGCTTGAGGCTGAGTTGGAAGCTGCCAAAGCAGAGGCCGAGAAGAAGGCAGCACAAAAAGAAAGTGAGAATGAGGTGCCATAAAAGAGTAACAGTCGCCAGAATGTACATTGTATGAAGAAAAAACGGGTTGACAGCTTTGTGCAATCTGTGCTATATTGGTCAAGGTTATTAAACCATGCCGAAGACAGTAGGTGCCGTAATAACGGCGTAAGCGATGCGCCTACCGAGGAGAAGAGTTACTTTGCTGAGTGAGTCCTTCCTGTCTTGGGGAGGATTTTTCTGTTTCACCGGGTATAGTCCTGTGAAATAAATAGAGTACTCCTTTCGGCGTAGAATCTATAAGGAGGTAAATGTAATGGCAAAAGTCGAACTGAAGAAACCTGTCGTAGAGGAAATCTCAGCTGCCATTGAAGGCGCGCAGTCAGTTGTGTTGGTTGACTACCGCGGGCTTACGGTGGAGCAGGATACGGAACTGCGCAAGCAGCTTCGTGAAGCAGGGGTTACTTACAAGGTTTACAAGAACACGATGATGAATTTTGCATTCAAGGGCACGGATTGTGAAGCGCTTGCCCCCTATCTGGCAGGGCCTAGCGCGGTTGCTATTTCCACAGAAGATGCGACGGCGCCTGCAAGAATCTTATGCAAATTCGCTAAGACTGCGACTGCTCTGGAAGTAAAGGGCGGTATTGTGGAAGGTGTGGCTTATGATGCAAAAGGAATCGAGAACGTATCCAAGATTCCGTCCAGGGAAGAATTGCTTTCCAAGCTGCTTGGAAGCATCCAGTCCCCGATTACCAATTTTGCGCGCGTCATGAACCAGTTGGCGGAAAAAGGCGGCGCATCCGAGTGTGCGGCTGCGGAGACGCCTGTAGCGGAAGAAGCGCCTGCGGCTGAGGAAGCACCGGCAGCAGAATAAGAAAACGCTATACACAGTAATTGACAACATGAAAAATAATGGAGGTAAACAGTAATGGCAAAATTATCTACTCAGGAATTAATTGATGCAATCAAAGAGTTGACAGTATTGGAATTAAATGATTTGGTAAAAGCATGCGAGGAAGAGTTCGGCGTATCCGCAGCGGCAGGCGTAGTGGTTGCAGCGGCAGGCGGCGACGCAGGCGCAGCGGCAGCTGAGGAGAAGACAGAGTTCGACGTAGAGCTGACAGAAGTTGGCCCGAACAAAGTTAAGGTTATCAAGGTTGTCCGTGAGGCGACAGGCCTTGGCCTGAAAGAGGCAAAGGATGCAGTTGACTCTGCTCCGAAGGTACTCAAAGAGGCAGTATCTAAGGAAGAGGCTGATGAACTGAAAGCTAAGTTGGAGGCTGAAGGCGCTAAGGTTACTTTGAAATAATCCGAAGGATAAATGATAAGTAATGGGGACCGTTCATGTCCGGCATGCATTTTGCAGACCGGCATGAGCGGTTTTGTGCATGTCTTTAAAAATTTTTTAAGAAGTTTCTTATTGACGTGCAAAAAGACTTGTAGTAGAATGGAAGATGCACTATTGTGGTATGGTATGCTTATTTGGATGATGATTTCTTGCTGACAAGCAATCTGATAAGCGATAAATCAAGAAGAACGGGGTGAAATTGTCGATGGAAAAGAACAGAATCCGTAAGACTGCCGCGGGCAGAAATACGCGTATGACCTATGCACGACAGAAGGAAGTTCTGGAGATGCCAAACCTGATTGAAGTTCAGAAGAACTCCTATCAATGGTTTCTGAGCGAGGGCTTGAAGGAAGTTTTCGATGACATCTCTCCTATTTCAGACTATAGCGGGCATTTAAGTCTGGAGTTTGTAGACTTCGAACTATGCGAAGAAGATGTGAAGTATTCTATTGAGAAATGCAAGGAACGAGATGCTACTTACGCAGCACCCCTTAAAGTTAAGGTCCGGCTGATTAATAAGGAGAAAGACGAGATTACGGAACATGAGATTTTCATGGGCGACCTTCCGCTTATGACTGCAACCGGAACGTTTGTCATCAACGGCGCGGAGCGTGTTATCGTCAGCCAGTTAGTACGTTCCCCGGGCATTTATTATGGAATCGGGCATGACAAGATTGGTAAGAGATTATTTTCATCTACAGTCATTCCGAACCGTGGCGCATGGTTAGAGTATGAGACGGACTCTAATGATGTGTTTTATGTGCGTGTGGATAGAACGAGGAAGGTTCCGATTACGGTATTAATCCGTGCTTTGGGCGTGGGCTCCAACGATGAGATTAGGGAACTGTTCGGCGATGAGCCGAAGATTGAGGCGAGTTTTGCAAAAGACACTTCCGAGAATTACCAGGAAGGTCTGTTGGAATTATATAAGAAAATCCGTCCGGGTGAGCCGCTCAGTGTTGAAAGCGCAGAGAGCCTGATTACCTCGATGTTTTTTGACCCCAGAAGATATGATTTGGCTAAAGTCGGCAGATATAAATTTAATAAGAAGCTAATGTTCAGAAATAGAATCAGGCACCATATACTGGCGGAAGATGTGGTAGATGTCCTGACAGGCGAAGTGATGGCGAAAGCAGGGGAGAAAGTGACTGCCGAGATGGCCGATGCCATCCAGAACGCGGCCATTCCTTTTGTCATGCTGCAGACAGAAGAGAAGAACGTGAAGGTACTTTCCAATATGATGGTGGACATCACGAACTTCGTTGACTGTAACCCCAGGGAACTTGGTATTACGGAATTGGTGTATTACCCTGTTTTACAGCAGATTCTGGATGAGTACAGCGACGAGCCTGAGATGCTTGCAGAGGCAATCCAGAAGAATGTGCATGAGCTGATACCGAAGCATATTACGAAGGAAGATATTCTGGCTTCCATTAACTACAATATCCATCTGGAGTATGGAATCGGCAATGACGACGATATTGACCACTTAGGCAACCGCCGTATCCGTGCGGTGGGCGAGCTTTTGCAGAATCAGTACCGTATCGGTTTGTCCAGATTGGAGAGAGTGGTTCGCGAGAGGATGACCACCCATGATGCGGAGGAGATTTCACCTCAGGTATTGATTAATATCAAACCTGTGCAGGCGGCTGTCAAAGAGTTCTTCGGTTCATCACAGTTGTCCCAGTTTATGGACCAGAACAACCCTCTTGGCGAGCTGACGCATAAGAGACGTCTCTCAGCCCTTGGGCCCGGCGGTCTGTCCAGAGACAGGGCTGGTTTCGAGGTTCGAGACGTACACTATACGCACTATGGCAGAATGTGCCCCATCGAGACGCCGGAAGGCCCCAACATTGGCCTGATTAACTCTTTGGCGTCTTATGCAAGGATTAATGAGTATGGTTTTGTGGAGGCCCCTTACCGGGAAATCGATAAATCCGACCCTCAGAATCCGCGTGTCACAGACAAAGTTGTCTATATGACCGCAGACGAAGAGGATAATTACCATGTGGCGCAGGCATCCGCGCCGCTTGATGAGAACGGTTACTTTACGCGTAATAATGTATCCGGGCGTTACAGGGAAGAGACACAGGAATATCCTAAGGCAATGTTTGATTACATGGACGTGTCGCCTAAGATGGTATTCTCTGTTGCGACGGCGCTCATTCCTTTCTTACAGAATGATGATGCGAACCGGGCACTGATGGGTTCCAACATGCAGAGACAGGCAGTGCCGCTTCTTTTCACGGAGACGCCTGTTGTCGGAACGGGTATGGAGCCTAAGGCGGCTGTGGACTCCGGCGTCTGCGTGGTGGCAAGAAAAGCCGGGACGATAGACTATGTATCATCGGAATTGATTCGGATGACTTATGACGACGGGGAGAAAGACGAGTACCGTCTGACGAAGTTCTCCAGGAGTAACCAGTCCAACTGCTATAACCAGAAGCCCATTGTGTTTAAGGGCAACCATGTGGCGCAGGGAGAAGTGATTGCGGATGGGCCGTCCACGGAAGGCGGCGAGCTTGCCCTTGGCAAGAACCCTCTGATTGGTTTCATGACATGGGAGGGTTATAACTATGAGGACGCTGTCCTTTTAAGCGAGAGACTGGTGCAGGAAGATGTTTACACTTCCGTGCACATTGAAGAATATGAGGCGGAGGCACGCGACACGAAACTTGGGCCGGAAGAGATTACGAGGGATGTTCCGGGCGTAGGTGACGACGCGCTGAAAGATTTGGATGACAGAGGTATTATCCGTATCGGCGCGGAGGTCCGTGCGGGAGATATCCTGGTTGGGAAAGTTACCCCGAAGGGAGAGACGGAGCTGACGGCGGAGGAGAGACTTCTTCGCGCTATCTTCGGCGAGAAGGCAAGAGAAGTAAGGGATACTTCCCTTAAAGTGCCTCACGGAGAGTATGGTATCGTCGTGGATGCCAAGGTATTTACGAGAGATAACGGAGACGAGCTCTCCCCGGGCGTGAACCAGGCGGTACGTATCTATATTGCCCAGAAGAGGAAGATTTCCGTGGGTGATAAGATGGCGGGCCGACATGGTAACAAGGGTGTTGTATCCCGTGTCCTTCCGGTGGAAGATATGCCTTATCTGCCCAACGGACGTCCGCTTGACATCGTGTTGAACCCTCTTGGCGTTCCTTCCCGTATGAACATCGGGCAGGTGTTGGAGATTCACTTATCCCTTGCGGCTAAAGCGCTTGGGTTCAATGTGGCGACGCCTGTGTTTGACGGTGCGAAAGAGGACGATATCGCCGAAACATTGAAGCTTGCGAACGATTATGTCAATTTGGAGTGGGAAGAATTTGAAGAGAAGCATAAAGACGACCTACAGCCTGATGTGATGGAATATCTGTATGAGAACAGAGCGCACAGGGAGGTATGGAAAGGCGTTGAGATATCCAGCGACGGCAAGGTAAAGCTGCGCGACGGAAGGACAGGCGAGTATTTCGATTCACCGGTTACGATTGGCCACATGCATTACCTGAAACTTCACCATCTGGTAGATGATAAAATCCACGCGCGTTCCACCGGCCCTTATTCCCTTGTTACGCAGCAGCCTTTGGGCGGTAAAGCGCAGTTTGGTGGACAGCGTTTCGGAGAGATGGAAGTTTGGGCGTTGGAGGCGTACGGCGCGGCTTATACTTTGCAGGAAATCCTCACGGTGAAATCCGACGATGTGGTAGGGCGTGTCAAGACATATGAGGCAATTATCAAGGGAGACAATATCCCTGAACCCGGCGTGCCTGAGTCCTTTAAGGTGCTGCTCAAGGAGCTGCAGTCCCTGGGCCTGGACGTGCGCGTGCTGCGTGATGACCAGACAGAAGTAGAGATTATGGAGACAATCGATTACGGCGAGAACGATTACCGCTATGAAATCGAAGGCGATTCCCGGAATTATGACTATGAGAAAGATTCCTTCGGCTCTATGGGATACCAGAAACAGGAATTTGATGAAGACAGCGGTGAACTTGTCAGCAGTGATGAAGAGGAAGAAGACCTTGCAGATGAAGATTTAGAGATGGAGACGGATTTCGAGGAATCTTTTGAGGAATAGATGGACAAAGAGATTTTATATAGAATCATTGACTGATGTATAATCTGGAAGGAGCATGGTGATTGAATATGTCGGATATGAAACAAGAAGCTTATCAGCCTATGACCTTTGATGCAATCAAGATTGGATTGGCATCACCTGAGAAGATTAGGGAGTGGTCCAGGGGTGAGGTTACGAAGCCGGAGACGATTAATTACAGAACATTGAAGCCTGAAAAAGAAGGCTTGTTCTGTGAGAGAATTTTCGGGCCTAGCAAAGACTGGGAGTGTCACTGTGGTAAATATAAGAAAATCAGATATAAAGGCGTAGTCTGCGACAGATGTGGCGTGGAAGTTACGAAAGCCAGCGTCCGCAGGGAGCGTATGGGGCATATTGAACTGGCTGCGCCGGTTTCCCATATCTGGTATTTTAAGGGGATTCCGAGCCGTATGGGACTGATTCTTGACCTGTCCCCCAGGGTGCTTGAGAAAGTTCTCTATTTCGCTTCCTATATTGTGTTGGATGGCGGAGAGAGCGATTTGGAATATAAACAGGTGCTTTCCGAGAAAGAATACCAGGACGCCAGGGAGACATGGGGACATAAGTTCCGTGTGGGCATGGGAGCTGAAGCAATCAAGGAACTGCTGCAGGCCATCGACTTGGAGGCGGAAGCGGTAGAGTTAAAGGAAGGTTTAAAAGATTCTACAGGGCAGAAGCGCGCCCGCATTATCAAGAGACTGGAGGTAATCGAGGCTTTCAGGGAATCAGGAAACCAGCCTGAATGGATGATTATGGATGCCATTCCGGTGATTCCGCCTGATTTGCGTCCGATGGTACAGTTGGATGGCGGACGTTTTGCGACCAGCGACTTAAATGATTTATATAGAAGAATTATTAATAGAAACAACCGTCTGAAAAGGCTGTTGGAGTTAGGCGCGCCTGATATTATCGTGCGCAACGAGAAGAGAATGCTGCAGGAAGCGGTGGATGCGCTGATTGACAACGGCAGAAGAGGACGTCCGGTGACGGGGCCTGGCAACAGGGCGCTGAAATCCCTGTCCGATATGCTGAAAGGTAAATCCGGACGTTTCCGTCAGAACCTGCTTGGCAAGCGTGTGGACTACTCCGGACGTTCTGTTATCGTGGTGGGGCCCGAGCTGAAAATTTATCAGTGCGGCCTGCCTAAAGAGATGGCGATTGAGCTGTTTAAGCCTTTTGTAATGAAAGAGCTTGTGTCCAAGGGTATTTCACAGAATATTAAGAATGCCAAGAAACTGGTAGAGAGACTGGACACCCAGGTGTGGGATGTCCTGGAAGAGGTTATTAAGGAGCATCCGGTTATGCTGAACCGTGCGCCTACGCTGCACAGGCTTGGCATACAGGCTTTCGAGCCGATTCTGGTAGAAGGTAAGGCAATCAAACTGCATCCGCTTGTGTGTACGGCGTTCAATGCCGATTTTGACGGCGACCAGATGGCTGTCCATCTTCCGTTGTCCGTGGAAGCACAGGCAGAGTGCCGGTTCTTGCTGCTTTCCCCGAACAACCTGCTGAAGCCGTCCGATGGCGGCCCGGTGGCGGTTCCTTCCCAGGATATGGTGCTTGGTATTTATTATCTGACCCAGGAGAGACCGGGAGCGGCCGGAGAAGGTAAGTTTTATAAGAATGTAAACGAGGCGATTCTGGCTTATGAAAACGGCGCATGTACGCTGCATACAAGAATCACGGTAAGGGTCAGCAAAAAAACGCCTGACGGTGAAGTGGTGAGCGGCAATGTGGAATCTACATTGGGAAGATTCCTGTTCAATGAGATACTTCCGCAGGATTTGGGATACGTGGACAGGAGCAATCCGGAAAACCTGCTGAAACTGGAAGTGGATTTCCATGTAGGCAAGAAACAGCTGAAACAGATTTTGGAGAAGGTTATCAACATCCATGGCGCGGTAAAGACTGCCGAGGTGCTTGACCTGATTAAATCTACAGGATATAAATATTCCACCAGGGCGGCAATGACGGTATCGATTTCGGATATGACGGTGCCGGCGAAGAAGGCGGAGATGCTTGAGGCGGCACAGGCTACGGTAGATAAGATTTCCGTGAACTTCAGGCGTGGACTGATTACGGAGGAAGAGAGATACCGTGCTGTCGTAGAGACGTGGAATGAGACGGATAAGGAACTGACAGAGGTTCTTTTGTCCGGTTTGGATAAATACAACAATATTTTCATGATGGCGGATTCCGGCGCCCGTGGTTCCAACCAGCAGATTAAACAGCTTGCAGGTATGCGTGGACTGATGGCGGATACTACCGGACGTACCATTGAGTTGCCGATTAAATCGAATTTCCGTGAAGGCTTGGACGTATTGGAATACTTCATGTCCGCCCATGGAGCGCGTAAAGGTCTGTCAGATACGGCGCTGCGTACAGCCGACTCAGGATATTTGACCAGACGTATGGTTGACGTTTCACAGGAGCTGATTATCCGTGAGACAGACTGTTGCGAAGGAAGGGAAGAGATTCCGGGCATTGTAGTCAAGGCTTTCATGGATGGGAAAGAGACCATCGAGGGCTTGAAGGACAGAATCACGGGCCGTTTCTCCTGTGAGGATATTAAGGACAGGGACGGCAATACCATCGTCAAGAGAAACCATATGATTACGCCTGCCCGTGCGGCAAGAATTTTGAGCGCCGGGGTGAATGATAAGGGTGAGCCGGTGGAGGAAGTGAAGATTCGTACGATTCTGACTTGCCGTTCCCACGTAGGTATCTGTGCGAAATGTTACGGCGCCAACATGGCCACAGGCGAGGCTGTACAGGTAGGTGAGGCTGTCGGTATTATCGCGGCGCAGTCCATCGGTGAGCCGGGTACACAGCTTACCATGCGTACTTTCCATACGGGCGGTGTTGCCGGCGACGATATCACACAGGGTCTTCCCCGTGTCGAGGAGCTTTTTGAGGCGCGTAAACCGAAAGGACTCGCAATTATTGCCGAGTTTGGCGGCGTAGCGACCATTAAAGATACGAAAAAGAAGAGAGAAATTGTTATTACAAATGATGAGACAGGGGAGTCTAAGACTTATCTGATTTCCTATGGTTCCAGGATTAAGATTATGGACGGCGCCGTACTGGAAGCGGGTGACGAGCTGACAGAGGGAAGTGTGAATCCGCATGACCTTTTGAAGATTAAGGGCATTCGTGCCGTGCAGGACTATATGTTAAGGGAAGTACAGCGTGTATACCGTCTGCAGGGCGTTGACATCTCCGATAAGCATATTGAAGTCATTGTGCGCCAGATGCTGAAAAAGGTGCGGATTGAGAGCAGCGGCGATACGGATTTCTTACCTGGCACGCTTGTGGATGTCTTGGATTTTGAGGACATGAATGAGGAGTTGTTTAAGAACGGTAAAGAGCCTGCGGAGGGCAAGCAGATTCTGCTTGGCATCACCAAAGCGGCGTTGGCGACAGATTCCTTCCTGTCTGCGGCATCCTTCCAGGAGACAACTAAAGTACTGACAGAAGCAGCGATTAAGGGTAAAGTGGATTCTCTGATTGGTTTGAAAGAGAACGTTATTATCGGTAAACTGATTCCGGCAGGAACCGGAATGAAACGCTACCGTGATACGAAACTGAGTACGGATGAGAATCTTTTAAGCCGTCTTGCGGCAGAAAATGAGCTGAATTTCGATGATGGATTCATAGATGATGAAATAGATGATGACATGGACGAGACGGATGAGACCGAAGAGCTGATTGATATTGACGAGGAAGAGGATCTGGCGGATGATATCGAGATGGAAGAGGAAGAGGTTCTTGCGCCAGAGATGGAAGTTGTGGAATAAGTAATTCATTTATGCGCAGAATGTGGCGTATAAATAAGAAAAAATGTATTGACAATGCATTCACGTGCAAGTATACTATCATAGTGTGCACGTGGATGCATTTTTCTTTGTGCACGTGAATGTCAGTGAGGCATACAGTTTATATCGCAGGAGGTGAAAAGAATGCCAACATTTAATCAGTTAGTCAGAAAAGGACGTCAGACATCTGCAAAGAAGTCAACAGCACCTGCTTTGCTGAAAGGATGGAATTCCCTTCACAAGACAGCCATCAACACTGCTTCTCCGCAGAAGAGAGGTGTCTGCACTGCTGTTAAGACAGCAACCCCTAAGAAGCCTAACTCAGCGCTGAGAAAGATTGCCAGAGTACGTCTTTCCAACGGAATTGAAGTGACAAGCTATATCCCTGGTGAGGGACATAACTTGCAGGAGCACAGCGTTGTTCTTATCCGTGGCGGCAGGGTAAAGGATTTACCAGGTACAAGATACCATATTATCAGAGGTACACTGGATACTGCAGGAGTTGCAAACAGAAAGCAGGCCCGTTCCAAGTATGGCGCTAAGAGACCTAAAGCTGGAAAATAAAAAAGTCAATTTATGAAGTAAATCGGCTTTGGGGGTTTGCTCTGCAAACTTTCAGGCTGAGAAAAGCATTTGGGTCAGAAGCTTTAGTACCACAAACAGAACTAATTTGGTGTTGGGATTCTTATATAGATAAGATTGAAAATGCTGCGTAGCAGCTTTTTCTGGGAAAACCGCACGAACACATTGAATTAGAGGACACATGTGAGTACCGTTGAATTATTTGCGCACAGGACAGAGAGAACGTCCGGCAATGCGCGCACGCCATAGGCTGATGGTTTGTGGTGAACTTATAATAAGGAGGGAAGAAACGTGCCACGTAAAGGACATATTGCAAAGAGAGATGTATTGGCAGACCCTTTATACAATAATAAGGTTGTTACAAAGCTTATCAACAACATTATGTTGGACGGTAAGAAAGGCGTAGCCCAGAAGATTGTATACGGGGCGTTTGCACGAGTAGAAGAGAAGGCCGGTAAACCGGCGCTTGACGTATTTGAGGAGGCTATGAATAATATCATGCCTGTACTCGAAGTTAAGGCAAGACGTATCGGCGGCGCTACTTATCAGGTGCCGATTGAAGTGCGTCCTGATAGGCGTCAGGCTCTGGGTCTTCGTTGGTTGGTATTGTTTTCTCGTAAGAGAGGCGAGAAAACCATGCAGGAGAGACTCGCGAATGAGATTTTAGATGCTGCAAACAATACGGGTGCAGCAGTTAAGAGAAAAGAAGATATGCACAAAATGGCAGAGGCGAACAAGGCATTTGCACATTATCGTTTCTAAAAAACGAAGGTTTTGGATTAATATAAGGAGGAAAAAACCTTGGCTGGAAGAGAATATCCATTAGAGAGAACCAGGAATATAGGTATTATGGCGCATATCGATGCCGGTAAGACGACATTGACAGAGCGTATCCTGTATTACACTGGGGTTAACTATAAGATTGGTGATACTCATGAAGGCACTGCGACTATGGACTGGATGGAGCAGGAGCAGGAAAGAGGTATCACAATCACATCAGCCGCTACGACATGCCACTGGACTTTGGAAGAGAACTGCAAGCCGAAGGAAGGTGCATTGGAGCACCGTATCAATATTATTGATACGCCTGGCCACGTTGACTTTACTGTGGAGGTTGAGCGTTCACTCCGTGTACTTGATGGCGCTGTAGGCGTATTTTGTGCTAAGGGTGGTGTTGAACCACAGTCAGAAAACGTTTGGAGACAGGCTGATACCTACAACGTACCGAGAATGGCATTCATCAATAAGATGGATATTTTGGGTGCCAATTTCTATGGCGCTGTAGACCAGATTAGAACCAGATTAGGTAAAAACGCTATTATTCTTCAATTGCCGATTGGCAAGGAGGATGAATTTAAAGGCATCATCGACCTGTTCGAGATGAAAGCCTATATCTATAATGATGATAAGGGTGACGACATTACTATCACAGAGATTCCTGCCGATATGGCGGATGACGCTGCTCTTTACCATGATGAATTGGTGGAGAAAGTATGTGAGTTGGATGATGACCTGACTTTGATGTATCTGGAGGGTGAAGAGCCTTCCGTAGAAGATTTAAAGAAAGCGCTCCGCAAAGGTACTTGCGAGTGTACGGCTGTTCCTGTATGCTGTGGTTCCGCATATAGGAATAAGGGCGTTCAAAAGCTTTTGGATGCTATATTGGAATTTATGCCGGCGCCTACGGATATCCCTGCAATTAAGGGCGTGGACCCGGACGGCAATGAAGTCGAGAGACATTCTTCCGATGACGAGCCGTTCTCAGCTTTGGCGTTTAAGATTATGGCTGACCCGTTTGTGGGTAAGCTTGCATTCTTCCGTGTGTATTCCGGTACTGTGAACTCCGGTTCTTACGTACTGAATGCTACGAAGGATAAAAAAGAGCGTGTAGGGCGTATTTTGCAGATGCATGCAAATAAGAGAGCGGAGTTAGACAAAGTATATTCCGGCGATATTGCTGCCGCGGTTGGATTTAAGCTTACAACAACTGGCGATACTATTTGTGATGAGCAGCATCCGGTTATCTTAGAGTCTATGGAGTTCCCCGAGCCGGTTATCGAGTTGGCAATCGAGCCGAAGACGAAAGCGGGCCAGGGCAAAATGGGCGAGGCGCTTGCAAAGCTTGCGGAAGAAGACCCTACTTTCCGTGCACACACAGACCAGGAGACCGGCCAGACCATTATCGCCGGTATGGGCGAGCTGCATCTGGAGATTATCGTAGACCGTCTGCTTCGTGAATATAAAGTAGAAGCGAATGTAGGCGCACCGCAGGTAGCATATAAAGAAACGTTTACCAAGCCGATTGACCAGGAATACAAGTATGCAAAACAGTCTGGTGGACGTGGTCAGTATGGTCACTGTAAAGTGAAATT
>CAMWBY010000019.1 GCA_947172645.1 uncultured Lachnospiraceae bacterium
AACAGAATTCTGGTTTTTTGACTCTTAAAAATCTTTATTTTCATATAAATTTTAAGCTACAGTGGAATTTACTTCTGCACTGGAATTTAAAATTTCAAGTCAGCCCCGTCTGTCTTTTGTCTTTCCCTTCGTTTCCCTTCTGGCGCTGCAAAGCGCATTGTCTTGGGTTTATATAGATGCTATACTAATATTATTGTCCGCCATAGATAAAGCATGACAAGAACAGGAGGAAAAACACTTTGCAAAAAGATAGACACCATACTGCCATATTGGGACGTTTTTTCATTCCGTTTTATCTTATAAGCAGCATTCTCATCCTGCCTCTGTCTGGCTGCGCCCGCGTTGCACAGCCAGTATCCCAAGTAGGATTCTATCTTGACACAGTCGTCCAAATCACATTGTATGATACGGATGGGAAGGAAGCCTGCGACAGGAATATCCAGGAATGTTTCGGTATCATAGACAAATACGAACATTTATTCAGCGCTACCATAGAAGGTTCCGACGTCTGGAACGTCAACCACAGTGGCGGTAAGCCTGTCGCCGTGTCCGATGATACCGCAAATCTTTTAAAAACGGCGCTCTACTATTCCGAATTGTCCGGCGGCCGTGTGGATGTCACTGTTCTGCCACTGAGCAGCCTGTGGAATTTCGGTTCTGAAGGAAGCCGGCAAATACCGGAGCCGGAAGCCATTGACGAAGCCCTGTCCCATGTGGATTACCATAAAGTGCATGTCGAAGGCGACACGGTAACATTGTCTGACCCGCTTGCCGCCATCGATTTAGGATTCATCGCCAAGGGTTATATCGCCGACCGCCTGAAAGAACATCTGCTTGCAAAAGGTGTGGAAAATGCCTGTATCAGCCTGGGCGGCAATCTGGTGACCATCAACGGCAAACCTGACGGGCAGCCTTATCGAATCGGCATCCAAAAGCCCTTCGCAGAGGAAGGCGAAACCATCACTGCCATCCCTGTAAATGATGCTTCCGTCGTCTCTTCCGGCGTATATGAGCGTTATTTCTATGAAAACGGAACATTGTACCATCACCTGATAGACACGCAAACCGGTTATCCTGCCGACAATGATATAGCAGGCGTGACAATCCTGTCCGCCTCCTCTCTGGAAGGCGATGCATTGTCCACTGCCTGCTATTTCCTGGGTATAGCCGACGGTATGAAACTGATTGAGTCGCTGGACGGCGTGGAAGCGCTCTTTATTATGAAAGACGGAACAATGTATCAGTCGGAAGGCTTCCCTGCGTCTTCCTGAATTCTTTCAAGCATATACCCTGTATACTCTTCTGCAAGCTGTCCGTGCCCATCCAACTGCATAGGAACGCCTGACTGATATTCTGCAAGCGCACCGGAAATCAAACCCGTATACTTTGCGGAGACATTCGCAAGCCCCCACTCCCCGCCCTCTTTCTTCGACAAAACGAGGCTGTCCCTTCCATATGCCAACACCCGGCACAAATTAAGAATCACGTACACCGGCTGTGCCATAATATCCTCTTTTGCATCCTTTATGTCGTTCCAGATACTGTCAAAATAGTCCTCCCTGCTCACTTCAGAGAAGACTTCCGCAATTTCTTTGCCATAAAGCGTCTTTCCCCTATGATAGATAATCGTAAAGTGCGCCGCCAAGTCCTTGTCGGTTCCTTTCATCTTGGCGATGTACCCTTCCGGTTCCGACCGATACCACTCCAAATGGGCAATAGAAAAATGCAGTTCAAAGGGAGTCGGATAGATAAACGGACGACATACACTTTCCGCCACCACACTAAGTTCAATCCCCTTCGACGGAGCTTTTTCATTCAGTGATACCACCATCTCCAAATACTGTCTCTTTATCGCATCGGGAATCTCTCTTTTGACGACGACTATCAAATCAATGTCGCTCACCCCGGAAAGAAAACACCCCATCACAGCGGAGCCGTGGAGATAAATACCTGTCAGATTATTCCCCAGGATAGTGCAGCTTTTCTCTATAAAAGATTGTAACAATTCATCGTATCCAGCCAGAATTTCATTTCTTTTATTGTCTTCACATTCCTTCATTTCTCAACAATCTCCTTCCGGACAATACAGAAAAACATCTTGCTTTGACACCATATCAACCCTGTAGATAGCAATCGACAAACTCGTCCACATCCGCAAAATGCTTCGGCTGTATTCCAACCGCCGCATACTCCTTCAAATAGGTATCCAATGCGCCGTCAAATACTTCTATATTCTTCGACAAATCGTCCGGGTCATATTTTTCCATAATAGGAAACCGTCCGATGGACACATCCTCCGCTATTTCATCTAACATCGTCTGTAAGGACGCCAGATTCATAAACGACGAAAACACATCGCTTCTTGCCGCCGCCTCAGCCATCTTATTGCGCCAGTTAGAAACCATCTCCTCATAAGTCCCGGACAGATTATCCGCTGACGGCGTCTCCTTATCCCGGGTGCGTTTTACAAACGTGATAACGGATTTTAACAGCTTTGTCAGTGCATCTTTCACCCCTGTTATTTGAGGAGCCTTGACTACATCATATATATGGTCTATAAAACGTGACGGAATACGCAGCCCTTCCAGTTCTTCAAATGCCCTTTTTACCCCTCTCCTGAAATACTGTCCATTTTCCAACATCACCGCATCGAGCAAAAGGCTGATACAAGAAGCCGAAAGCGTGCGGGTTTGTGCAGTCGTGTCTGACATCATGGCATCCGCATAGACTCTTTTCGCCTCATCCACAATTGTGTCCACGCATAGAAAGCGTTTTTCGGAGTTGAGAATCTCCCCTGCTTCTCGTCTCAACCTAGAGATTCTTTCCACTGCCGCTGGGTCTCCCACATAGACAATTTCCGAATCCATCAGTTTCGACAGATGCGCATGTTTACATCCCGCCTCCTCTTCCAACATCTTCCAGTCCGTACAATATATATCGTATCCAATCTGCCCGTCATCCAATATAAAACCGTCACATAACTTCCGCCCTGTCTCATCGTTCACAAGAAGCAACAAGTCCAAGTCGGATTTACTATGCACATCCCCCGTACAGACAGAGCCATAAACGCCTATCAGGGCGAGGGCGCCTGGGCACACCAGTTCCGCCTTTCTGGCAATTGCGTCTATCATTTTCTGGTTTGTCTCATTCAGTGTCACGTTTATCCTCCTGCATCCAATCCTGTTCCAAGCGCAGCCTTTGTCTTATCAATCCATCACTGCAAATTCGGCGCTTATCTCTTCCACCACAAGCCTGTACGCTCCTGGCTCCAACGGGCCATAAATGCTGATATCATAAATTTCCTCCGCACTTTCCCCTGCGGGAAGAATGCGACATATATCATGAAAAGCAATATTCTCCGCCTTCACCGGCATCGTATACCAATGGCCGTCTATCTGATTCTGGAGGGAAAAATATTCTCCGTACTCGAAATCTTCTCCACTGTTATTGGTAATCACTACTTTGGTCTTGCCATCCGCCGGAACCTCTTCAATCGTCATCGTCACGCTGTCTTTACCCTCTGCAAGTCCGTCTTCCTCCACCATAAAGCAAAGGTGGTATGTCGAAAGAATCCCGGCATTTGGAAATGCCAGCACGCTCATAGCGTCATCTTCATCCTCGCCTGCAAGCTCTTCCCACCACCCGGGAAAATCCGCATTCCCATAGAAGGTCGTTCCGCCATTCCTAAGCCAAATTCCCTCTGACCACGTTACAGATATGTCACGCCCGTCTTCTCCTCCAATCCAAAGTCCATAAAAAGGAGCTTTCATGTCCGCCACAGCGCTTTGGTCCGTCTCCGACAGCACGAAAGCGTTGATTCGCTTAAGCAGTTTTTTCTCTTCGTCACTGTCATACAAGGTCCTTACCGCTACCGTTTCCCCGTCGTAATAATATATCTGCAAGGCGCTTGTATCCGGGCTTGCGCCGGCAAGGATATTCCCTCCCGGATTGCCGCTTCCATAGATTACCTTCCTATACAGGAACCATGCCAGGAAAATAGCCGCTACGGCAAGCGCTATCATGGCGAAAGCCAACACATATTTTTTCCTTTTGTTTTCTTGAAAAGCCCTCATCAACGCCCTCCTTTTGCTTATCCAGGCCGACAGCATATCACCTGAACCCTATTTCTTATATTTCTTCTCAATGACAACCACGTAGACGGCCATCATGATAATTGATTCCATCATCGCCCCGGCAACCGGCAATAATATCCATGCCGGATGCCCCTCCAGATACAGCAAAGGAAGCCCGAGAATAATAAAAACGAGCCCAAACATACAGAACAGCTTCCCAACTGCACGGTTATATTTCTTTACATTGTTTACCGCAAACATCTCCGTATTCGCCCAAAACCCTATCGGCGCCGGTCTCCTGGAAAAAATAGCAAAGATTCCGTAACATACAAATGCCGCTCCTATCAACTCCCACATAAAAAATCCAACGAACGCTCCCGTCATCTTACCTTTCCAATCCCTTTCCAAAAATACCGCATGAACATGGTTCTATCATTCATTATCTCTCGGTTAACCGGTTTTGGAAAGAGCTTAAATAAAAATTAAGAAAAAAACCTCCTAATTCTCCTGTATATTGGATTTCTATTTTCTACTTCCGGTTGAATTTAAATCATGAACTAACCGACACGGTTATGGTTTTTTCAAATATCTATAGTAAAATAGAAACCAAGGAAAACAGTATCGCAAACTTGCCTGCGATATACACGGAGGTATATATGAATATTGGGTCAGTAATTATGCATAAAAGAAAAGCCTTAGGTTATACACAGCAAGCTTTGGCGGATAAGTTAAATGTTTCTTTTCAGGCAGTGTCAAAATGGGAAAACGGAACAAATTATCCGGAAATGGAAATGCTTCCTGTGATTGCAAGCGTATTGGACACAAGTATTGACTCCCTTCTGGGATACAAATCTTTTGTGGTTTCCGATTATGATAAACGATATAGCACAGCCGATTATTATTGGGGAATCACCCCTAACAGTCTATGCTACGAAATAATGAAATTGCGGCCTCCGGTTAAACCGCTAAAAGTATTGGACATTGGCTGTGGAGAGGGAAAAGATGCAGTTTTTCTTGCCAGAAACGGTTATCTTGTGACAGCTTTCGATTTATCTGAGACCGGCATAGACAAGGGGAAAAAATTAGCTGAAAAATGCAATGCCTATGTAGACTTTTTCAAGGCCGATATAACCGATTTTCGCGCAACTGAATACTATGATATTATTTTCAGCAGTGGCGTATTTCATTTTATCAAACCGGAAATCAGAAAAGAAATTGCGACAAACCTGAAAGAATATACAAACCAAAACGGCATACACGCAATCAATGTCTTTGTAGACAAGCCGTTTGTGGAAGTTCCCCCGGACAAAGATGCCAACCGTTTCCGTTGGGATTCCGGAGAACTCTTTACGCTCTATCATGACTGGAAATTGCATAAGACAGAAGAAATCATTTTTGACTGCAATAGCGGAGGAATCCCACATCAGCATTGTATGGATATTATGATTGCGGAAAGGATGCAATAATTGTATGATGAAAGAACCAAACTTATCTATTCATCATTTAATTTGGCATATACATAGGTATCTTTCCAAATCGCTCTTCCGTCTTCATCTTTCCAAAAATATACATTTTGCCGCAGATGAGCTTCGCGCCGGAATCCTAATGTCTCAAGCAATTTCCATGAACTCTTATTGCATGGGTCACATTCCGCATATATCCTGTGGATACCGCTTGAAAATTCCTGTCGGACTAAAGCCCTGCAGCTTTCTGCGGCATAGCCATGCCCCCAATAGTTCCGGTTAAATACATATCCGATTTCCATAGCTTCAAAATCACGTTTACCCATATATACGTTCCCAATCATTTTATGGGAATCTTTCAATTCAACGGCAATCATTTCATCCGTGCCAATGCGCCATTCAAGATTTTCTTTTGTTTCATCAAAGGTTAATGGCTTATATGGTTCATATTTTACCGTTTCCATATCAGACAAATATTCATATAAATCCTGCATATCCTCTTCTCTGTATCTTCTTAAAATTAGTCTTTCTGTTTCTGCTATGATGGTTTTGCCCTCCATATCGTTCTCCCCTTATACTTCATTCATAGAATCTTATTTCTGAAAAATATATTCGAATACTCATAACATGGCCCGTATACTGCGTTAACAGCTGATTTTCATATACGGTCCTACGCACATGAACAGCCAGAGGCAAAACCAACATGGTCTTACCCCTGGCTTCTATACATTCTTATTTATACCTGCACTTCTCCCGCCAGAACCTTCTTATAATCCTCCAGGTTCTTCTGCAACAACGCAGGTGTATCCAACCCATATGGACATTTGGACTTACACTGGTTACAGTGGATACAGCCCTCGACCTTCTTCATCTTCTCCTGTCCTTCCTCATTCAGAAGGTTTGCTGAAGGCGAACGTCTGAGAAGTAAGGACATCCTCGCACAAGTATTAATCTCGATACCCGCCGGGCAAGGCATACAATAGCCGCATCCCCTGCAGAAATCGCCCAAAAGTTCTTCCCTGTCGTGACGTATCACCGCTTCAAGTTCCTCTGTCATCACTGGTGGGTTCCCAATATATGACAGAAATTCATCTAATTCTGATTCCTTCTGAACACCCCATATAGGAAGCACGTTCTCATACTGTGCCAGATATGCATATGCCGCGGCAGAATTGGTAATCAGTCCGCCGGATAATGCTTTCATGGCAACAAAACCCATATCGGCCTGCCTGCATTTTTCGACCAGTTCCATATCCTTCTCCGTAGCCAGATAGGAAAACGGGAATTGCAGTGTCACATACAAGCCGCTGTCCACAGCCTCATGGGCCACGGCAAGCCTATGGTTCGTGATGCCGATATGCCGTATCTTCCCCTGCTCCTTCGCCTTGAGGATAGCATCATACAGACCGTCCTCTCCACCTGGCCTCGGGCAGAATGCCGGGTTATGGAACTGGTACACATCAATATAGTCTGTCTGCAAGTTGCTAAGGCTGGTCTCCAAATCCTTCCAGAACCCTTCCGCATCCGCCGCTCCTGTCTTCGTGGCGATATATATCTTGTCACGCATACCCGCAAAAGCAAGCCCTATCTTATGCTCACTGTCGCTATACCATCTAGCCGTGTCAAAATATGTCATTCCATTGTCATAGGCTTTCTTAAGCAGGTACACTGCCTCCTCGTCAGAAATCCTCTGGATTGGCAGCGCGCCGAATCCGTTCTTGTCTGTCGTAATCCCTGTCTTTCCAAGTGTTACAGTCGCCATTATTTTCTCCATTTCTGCGCATCTTTTTGCGCATAAACGAGTTTGTGTCAAGCAATGCGCAGACACAAATCTCGAGATTGAAAATTTTAATTTTCAATCTTATCCTCCGTTTTATTCTCAATATAAATTTCTACACAATCACCTTCTTCGGGCATTTCTCCTTACAAGTCCCGCATCCGGTACATTTATCCTGGTCAATAACTGCATGGAAATCCTCAATCGTAATCGCATCGGCCGGACAATTCCTCTTACAGAGCTGACAGGCGATACAGCCCACATCACAAGCTTTTATGGTGGCAGGGCCTTTCTCCTTAGAACTGCACGCAACCACATGCTTCGCGTCATAAGGAATCAAGGTAATCAGGTTCTTCGGGCATACGGCGATACATTTCCCGCAGGCTTTGCATGCTTCCTTATCAACCACTGCCACGCCGTTCACCACATGAATCGCGTCAAAAGGACAGGCCTTCACACAGCTTCCGAACCCAAGGCACCCGTCATTACAGGATTTCGGCCCGCCGTTTGGCACAAACGCAAGCATACGGCAATCCTCGATGCCGCTGTAATCATAGTCCGCCCGTGTGCGTTCCTTGTCGCCCTGACACCTGACGAAAGCCACCTGGCGTACACTGTCGCCTGCCTCCACACCCATAATCTGGGCAATCTGTTTCCCGACTTTCTCGCCGCCTACCGGACATGCATTCACGGCAGCCTCTCCTTTGGCGATTGCCGCCGCCAGGCCGGAACATCCCGCATATCCGCAGCCACCGCAGTTATTTCCGGGCAAAACGCCAAGAACCGCTTCCTCCCTCTCATCCACTTCCACTTTAAACTTAATGCCGGCAATGCCAAGGAACAGCCCCACAAACAATCCCACTGCCCCAACGATAAGCGTCGCCATCAATATCCCGGTTATATTCATATTCCCACTATCCTGCCTTTCTTCATAAATACACTATCCTCAAATAGCATTGGTAAGGCTCTATAACAGCCCAGAGAAACCGCAGAAGGCAATCGCCATCAGCCCTGCCGTCACAAGCACAATCGGCATGCCCCGGAAGGATTCCGGTATGTCGTTATAAGCCATCTTCTCTCTGATGCCTGCCAGAATCACAATAGAGACAGTGAATCCAACCGCCGTGGCAAATCCGTTCACAACCCCGGTTCCGATTCCGTAATTCTTCTGTACATTGGTAAGCGCCACGCCAAGCACCGCACAGTTTGTCGTAATAAGCGGAAGGTAAACGCCAAGCGATTGGTACAGCGACGGGATGAATTTCTTTAAGAACATCTCCACAAACTGTACCAACGCCGCTATGACAAGAATAAATACGATGGTCTGTAAATATGTAATGTCAAGGGGAACCAAAATATACTTATAGATGACTCCCGCCACCGCTGATGCAAGCGTGATAACGAATATAACTGCCACTCCCATACCGGTCGCTGTGTTCGTCTTCTTGGATACGCCAAGGAACGGGCACAGGCCGAGGAACTGGCTGAGTACTACATTGTTGACAAGAGAGGACGCTATCAGAATAACCAATAAATCTTTAACCATTGTTCTTCCCCTCCTTCGTATCTTTTGCCGCCGTTTCTATGTTCTTCTTTTCCGCTTTCTCGTCATAGAGTCTGCGGGTACATCCGCTGTCGGAACAGTTCATACAATCCGAGTTGCAGCCGGACTGGATTTTGGACATATCCTTGCCTTTCTTCTCTCCGTTAATCTTCACCTTATTCTGGATAGCCGTCAGAAGAGCCAACACGAAAAACGCTCCCGGCGCCATAATAAAAATGCTTACGGGCACGAAGCTGTCAGGCATCACATGAAGCCCGAAGATTTCTCCTGCGCCAAGCAGCTCCCTCACCGCGCCGATACAGGTAAGCGCCACGGAAAAGCCAAGCCCCATGCCGATTCCGTCAAACAGTGACGGCAATACCGGATTCTTATAAGCATATGCCTCCGCACGCCCTAAAATGATACAGTTTACGACAATCAGCGGAATATAAATGCCAAGGGCGTCATACAGAAAAGGGATAAAACCTTGCAAAAGCAGTTCCACCACCGTCACAAAAGACGCGATGATAACGATAAACGCCGGGATACGCACCTTATCCGGTATGATATTCCGAAGAAGGGATATGAACACGTTACTGAGCGCAAGCACCACCATGGTAGTAAGCCCCATTCCAAGCCCGTTGATTGCGGAAGTCGTAACTGCCAAAGTGGGACACATACCAAGCATCAGTACAAAGGTTGGGTTTTCTTTTACAATACCGTTGACAAGACGTTCTTTTACACTATTCATTGTTGCCACTACCTCCTCCCAATTCCGTCTGGAAATAGTATAATCCCGCATTGACTCCATTGGTCACTGCATTTGTTGTAATGGTAGCGCCGGAAATCGCGTCAATCTGATTATCCGATGTCGCGCCGTTCTTCGTATACTCAAATTTTTCCGCCTGTCTGCCTGCAAACTGCGGTTTCAGCACATCCTCCGCCTTCATGCCAAGACCTGCCGTCTCGGAGATAGAAAGAATAGACATGCCGTTCACCGTGCCGTCCACGCGCACGCCGATGGAAAACTGGATATCCCCGCCGTATCCTTCCCTGGTAGTTACCGTGATGACATAGCCAAGCAGGCTGCCGGAACCGTCCAGCGCGCTCATCACCTCGTCTACCTTCTCCTGTCCGTAACCTGCCTCCGCCCACGCGGCGTCGTCAATCTGCGCCACCTCCATGGCCTCAAAAGAAGCCGCGTCCTGAAAGACTTCCTGGCACGCCTCCTGCTTCGCTTTCGCTTCCTGGGCGGCAATCGGCTCCTTCGTAATCTGGTATACAAGCCCTAACACCAGTCCTGCCACAATCGTGATGGCAAGCAGGATTCCTGTATTTTTCATCATTTCTTTCATACTTTTTCCCCTCCTTTACCAAAAGCTTTCGGAAGAGTTATCTTCTCAATCAACGGCACAAGCAGGTTGCCGATGATGATTGCATAGGATACGCCCTCCGCGGAAGGTCCGAACAGACGGAAAATACCCGTCAAAACACCGAGCAGTATTCCGAAAAGATATTGTCCGTTCTTCGTGATAGGCCTGGTCACATAGTCAGTCGCCATAAAGAAGGCGCCAAGCATCAGGCCGCCCCCTGCCAGATGCGCGCAGATATATGCCCAGTCCAATCCGTGTCCGCCGAAAATACTGATAAAAACGGCAAAGGACACAATATAGCATCCAGGAATACGCAGGTCTATCACTCCCATCAGAATCAGGAAACATGCCCCAATCACGATGGCGACCATCGAAGTCTCGCCGATTGTACCCGCCGTCCTTCCGATTACCATATTCAGGATGTCCACATCCATGCCACTCTTCAAGTCAGCAAGGGGCGTGGCACCCGTATAGGCGTCGCAGTCAAAATTCGTCATAATGGACGTAAACGAAATTAGGAGAAAGCATCTGGCGCCAAGAGCAGGGTTCATAAAGTTCTGCCCAAGTCCTCCAAACAGCATTTTCACGACTAAAATCGCAAACACACCACCCACTGCGCCAATCCACCATGGCGCCGACGCAGGCAGGTTCAGAGCCAGAAGAAGCCCCGTCACCACCGCCGAATAATCCCCGACGGTTATTCTTTTCCCACATATTTTCTCAAAAACAAACTCCGTAAGTACTGTGCTCGCCACAGTCACCAAAATCAAAACAAGCGCATCCAGTCCAAAATTATAAATTCCAAATCCCGCAGCCGGAAGAAGGGCAATTACCACGGCAAGCATAATGCTGCTTGTCGTCGTTTTAGACCTGACATGCGGATTGGAAGATACTTTCATTAAACCACTCATATCTTTGCCTGTGCTCCTTTCTTCCTACTTTTTCTTCTTCGCAAGCTGTATCTTGCGCATGGACTTGATTGACTGCGTAAGCGACCTCTTAGCCGGGCACACGAAACTGCAACAACCGCATTCCACGCACTCTAACCCCTCGTGGGAGAGAAATTCTTCTTCGTCATAATGTTCCGCATAGGTCGCCAACATGCTCGGCACCAGACGGCTCGGGCATGCCTCCACGCAGCGGCCACAGTTGATGCATGCGCTTGGCTCCATGCGCGACACATCGTCCTGTGTCAGGCACAGCAGCGCGGAAGCCGTCTTCGTCGTAGGCACATCCAAGTCAAAAATACCGAATCCCATCATCGGCCCGCCGGAAATAATCTTCACAGGCTCTTCCTTGAACCCGCCCGCTTCCTCAATCAGCTCATGGTAATTGGTCCCAATCCTGACAATAAAGTTGCGCGGGTCAGCCACCGCGTCCCCGGTTACGGTGACAATACGGTTCATCAAAGGTTTTCCTTCATAGACCGCATGGTAAATGGCCACTATCGTGTCTACATTGTTGACCACGCAGCCTGCATCCGCCGGAAGCATCGTCGAGTTGATTGCCCTGCCGGTAGCCGCATAAATAATCTGCCGCTCCGCCCCTTGGGGATATTTGGTCTTAAGCGCTTTCACACTGATACGCGTCTCATCTTTCGTCAGCTTCTTAAGTATCTCCACGCAATCCGGCTTATTGTCTTCCACCGCAAGGATACCTCTCGCATTAGGGAAAAGCTGTAAAGAAACTTTCAGTCCCTTGACGAGTTTCTCCGGCTCCTCTATCATCCTTCTATAATCAGACGTCAGATACGGCTCGCACTCCGCACAGTTGGCAATCACATAGTCTATCTTCTCCGGCTCCTTGGGAGACAGCTTGATAAAAGTCGGAAATCCTGCGCCGCCCATGCCCACAATCCCGGCCTCTTTAATTCTCTCAATAATCTCCTCCCTGCTCATCTGTTCCGGCGGTTTTAACCTGGGATACCCCACCTCTTCATACAGCCCGTCATTCTCCACCACAATGCTCATCACATTGTCTCCGGTAACCACCCGCCTTGGCTCAATCGACTTGACTGTACCTGACACAGTGGCGTAAATCGGCGCAGACACGAAGCCTCCCGCCTCGGCAATCTTCTGCCCCGCCAGCACACGGTCACCTTTCTGCACAATCGGTTTCGCAGGCGCGCCGATATGCTGAGACAATGGGTAAACCAAATCGCCTTTGGGAAGCACGGCCTTAATCGGCTTATCCTTGGACAATTCCTTACCGTCATAAGGATGGATACCGCCCTGAAATGTTAATTTCGACATTTTTCTCCCCTCTTTCCATTCGTATCAATATGTACTCCTGCCTCCATAAACAGCCGCAGGCGTAATTTCCATGAAAATAACACTTACCCTATAAATATACTATTTTTCGACGAAAAAAACTACTGCTATTTCAAAAAATATGTTAAGATATATAAAGTCGGATTAGAAAGCGAAACGATAGGCACGCAATATGTCATGCCACAGGCAGCACAACAGTTACCATTATCTATGCAGATTCTGGGAACGTTATGTCAATGCATTTTTTCAGGCAATATGTATGCCGAATATGATTAGTACTAAGCATGGAGGATGATTATGAGAACAATCAACCAAACCCTTGAGAATTTTACAGTACAGTATCCTTTGGAGCGAATTGCTCCTCTTGATAAGCTGTTGTTTATAGACATTGAAACTACCGGATTTACAGCCAAAAATTCCTCTCTCTACCTGATAGGGGCCGCTTATTACAGAAACGGCTGTTGGCATATCAGGCAATGGTTTGCCGAGAATTATGATGAGGAGAAGGCGCTTCTCGATGACTTCTTTGCTTTTGCGGCGGATTTTACCCACCTGGTTCATTTTAACGGCAATAATTTCGACCTGCCTTATCTCACACAGAAATGTGAAATGTTGGGCCTGCCCTATAATTTCGATAATTTCGAGGGGATTGATATTTATAAAAGAATCTCCCCCTATAAGTTCTTCCTTCACACACCAAACTGCAAGCAGAAGACACTGGAAGAACTGTTGAAAATCAATCGGGAAGACACTTATAACGGCGGAGAACTGATAGGCATCTACCATGAATATGTCAAGACGCCCGGCGAAGAAGCATACCGTCTCCTTCTCCTTCACAACAGCGAAGATATGAAAGGTATGCTGATGATTCTGCCCCTCCTTGCTTTCCACGACCTATTCAACCTGCCGCTCAAGGCTAAGAAGGTACAGGCAAACCGCTATACGGACTATCATGGGAATGACCGACAAGAACTTTTGATGAAATTGGCGCTCCCGACGCCGCTTCCTCTTGCCGTTTCCAACATGTCGAACGGCTGTTTTTTCAGCGGGGAAGAATCGGAAGGTATCCTGAAAGTGCCCGTCTACGAAGAAGAGATGAAATATTTCTATTCTAACTACAAAGATTATTACTATCTTCCGCAGGAAGACACGGCGCTGCACAAGTCCGTGGCCGATTTCGTGGACAAAGAACACCGCACGCAGGCCACCGCAGCCACCTGTTATACCCGCAAGCTTTCCACTTTCCTGCCTCAGTGGGACGTTTTCATGGAGCCGTTCTTCAAGAGGGACTACAAAAGCAAAGACCTGTTCTTTGAGCTGACGGACGAACTGAAAACAGACAGAGGGTTATTCTCCCGCTATGCACAATATCTGCTTGGCAGGATGGCGAAGACTTATTAATAATGAGGCTGTCTTCACGGCAGCCCCATTTTTTTATGGCAATCTCCATATACTCATTTCGCTAATTTACTTTTTTCATCCTGACCGCCATATACTGCCTCTCCGGTAAATCAATGCGGATATCTCCCGCATAGATTCCCGGCAGCTTGTTGATTGTCATATTCCATGTGTCAATCAGTTCTATCGTGTAGGCGCACCCTTTGGCCAATTTATATGTCCGAAAGGCGGGTTTAAAGAATCCAAAATAATACAGGAAATATGAATTATCGTCTTCTTTACACAGGCAGGGAACATCCCAGTTGTCCAGATGGTTATCCGGCGTAAGCCGCAAAGGAGCCGCGCCATCCGGGACATCTTCCATAATCTCTTTTAAGAAAGCGATTCTCTCCGGGCATGTTCCATGCAGTCTGCCTCCGTGCGCCCACCAAATCTGTTCGTGCTGCACATAGACCTCTCCATGAGAAAGATAGCCGCCGCGGATACACCCTTCCCAAAACCGCCTGGTCATCTCCTCGCCTGTGATATTCCCCCAACCATAATTGATATTCCCTTCATATGCGCACTCGTCCACTACAATGGGTTTATGGTAAGTCTTCCGCCATTCGGTAACCGACTCCGCAGTCTTATAAATATCGACACGCTGGATGCTCGCATGGGTAATCCATGGACGGTTATGGTCGTACATCTGTATGCAGTTATGGATAGAGCGCAGATGCCCGTAACAATCTCTGCACATCACTGTACGCGCATAGAACTCCCAATCCTCCACCGATTTCCACGGAAGCAAATCAAACTCATTTGCCATCGACCACCACACATTCTTATAATGGCACAGACGGTCAACGGCATATTTTAGATAAAAGGCATCCGTTTCCCGGCCCATCCTGGCAAATCCCCATTTATCATAGGGATGCAGCAAAATAATATCCGCCTGAATCCCAAGTTCATCCAACTGTCTGATACGTTTTTCCAGTTTTTCCCAAAACACAGGGTTAAAGCGGCTAAAGTCAAATCCTTCTTCTTCATTCCCTTCAAATGCATAACAGGACGGATTCTCTGTATTATAAGTATAAAACTTCGGGAAAATACACATTCTCACTTTGTTAAAGCATGAATTTTTTAATGTTTGCAGTGTCTGCTCCTGTACCGTTTCAGGCTGGTTTATCCAGGCATAACATGTCGTGCCGAAAGGCTGAAACCTGGTTCCGTCCTCATAGGAAAAATGGAATCTGTCTTCCTCCGACAAGTCACATGGCGCAAACACCTCATCCCTGCGCAGCACGCGGCCATGGTTCCCCTCCCTGGCAGACATGCATTCACAGACAAGTTCTATCCGGTCAAGCATAGGGTCATTGGATTTTGTGACTGCCTTCCACGTCCCCGGCCTTGTCGGCATAAACCGTACTTTATAGCGTCCATCCCCACAATAGAAACCATTTACCTCTGTCTCTTCCGCGTTATTCTGAAAAACAGCTTTCAGCCAAATATCCTGATAAGGATTTCCCTGCTTCGTGCCGGACAACTCTTTCTCAAACACTTTATACTGCTCAGTCATTCTTATACGCCTCCTTCTCTTTCCTACTCCCATGCCAAGCATCTGTCCGCTTTGCTGACAATCTTTTTCGGGTGTCCATACACAAAAGAACACCCTGCTTCCAGGGTGTTCTCATACATACAATCTACATCGGCCTCTGATAGAAGAAAGAATTCTTCCTGTCAAAGCCCATCTCTTTATGATTAATAATCTGTTCCGTGCTTCCGATAAACAGATATCCGCCTGGTTTAAGGCTTCTCTGGAACTTGCGGAATACTTCGTCCTTTGCTTCCTCCGTAAAGTATATCAATACATTACGGCATACAATTAAATGATAATCCGTGGGATATGTATCTTTTAACAGATTATGCTCTTTAAACTCTACCCTGGATTTCACCTCATTCGAAATCTGATAGGACGGGCCAACCTTCGTAAAGAATTTCTTCTTCAAATCTTCCGGGACACCCGCAACACTCTTGGCAGAGTACAATCCCACTTTCGCTTTCGCGATAACCTGCTTATCCAAATCTGTCGCATAGATTTTAATCTGATTCATAGGCAGATGCTTGGAAAGCGCCATAACAAGGGAATATGGTTCATCGCCTGTGGAACAGGCCGCGCTCCAAATCTTAAGGTTATTGCCATAACGCTTAATTAAATCAGGAAAAATATCTTTGTCCAACAGCTTCCACTGGTCTACATTACGGTAAAACTCAGACACATTAATCGTCAGATAATTGACAAATTCTTCAAACATATTACGGTCTGCTTTCAAAGCTGCCACATATTTCTCATAGCCGACAACTTTATTCTTTGCAATCAACGTATCAATCCGGCGCTTCATCTGCTTTTCTTTATAAGCGTTCAAATCAATTTTTGTCAAATCAAAGATTGCTTTTTTGAAATACTCATAATCATATGCCATAATATCCACCACCTGTTAATTATCTTATTTTATTATGCTTATAGCGAAACGCAACAACTGCCCGCTTCCGCCGTGCCGCACCACGCATTTTCTGCATGAAGCCTACGCTTCCGCTCCATCCTCAGCGCTCTCGTTTGAAATCATTGCCTCAATATCAACAGAGACAACGTCCGCATCTTCATCGGCCTTCGCTGCGCTCTGGTCAGGCACAAGCATCGCTTTCACACTGAGACTAATCTTCTTGTCCGCTTCGTTGAAATCAACAACCTTAGCGGTTACTTCCTCGCCTACTTTCAACACGTCAGATGGTTTCTCGATATGCTCTTTCGCAATCTGCGATACATGAAGCAGCGCGTCAATTCCGGGCTCTAATTCGATGAAAGCGCCGAAATCTGTCATACGTGCCACCTTACCGGATACCACATTGCCCACCGCATACTTGTCAGCCGCGTCTTTCCACGGATTCTCGTCTTCAAACTTAAGGCTGAGCGCAATCTTCGTGCCAACGATATCCTTAATCAGTACCCTGACAACATCTCCAACTTTGAATACCTTCTTCGGATTCTCAACTCTGCCCCAAGACATCTCGGAAATATGAAGAAGCCCGTCGCATCCGCCCAAATCAATGAACGCGCCGAAATCCGTCACATTCTTAACCGTTCCTTCCACAGCGTCACCGACTTTAATCGTCTCGAACAGCTTCTTCTGCAATTCCGCTTTCTCCGCCAGGATAAGCTGCTTCCTGTCGCCGATATAGCGTCTTCTCTTCGGATTGTATTCGCTGATTACGAAGGAAATCTCCTGTCCTGCATATTTATTCAGGTCTTTCTCGTAAGTATCCGACACAAGGCTTGCAGGAATAAAAATCCTTACTTCTTCCACGACAACGCTCAAACCGCCGTCAAGCACCTGTGCTACTTTCGCCTTCAATACTTCTTTGTTATTATATGCTTCCTCAATCCGTTTATTGCCCCTGTCTGCAGCAAGGCGCTTATAAGTAAGGAGAACTTGTCCCTCACCGTCGTTTACTTTCAGTACCTTTACTTCCATCGTATCACCGGGTTTAACAACGGTTGTTAAATCTACGTTTGGCTCATTTGTATATTCATTTCTCGTAAGAACACCATCTGATTTATATCCGATGTTGAGAATTATCTCTTCCGGCTTCACATCAATAACGGTACCTTCAACAACCTCTCCTGTGTGTATTGTCTTAAAAGACTCCTCTAACATTTGTTCAAAAGTTAATTCTGACATAATTTTGAACCTCCTCGATAATATTGTTTGGGGTAGATGCCCCTGCTGTAATACCCACTAGTCGGACAGATTTAGGTAAATCCAGATGCAAGTCAGCAAGTGTCTGTATAAAATACGTATTTGCGCACTCCTGCATACAGATATCATATAGCTTCCGTGTGTTAGAACTATGATTGCCACCTATTACTATCATAACATCGACCTGCGCGGCTATCTCCCTAGCCTCAGCCTGCCGCACTTCCGTAGCGTTACATATTGTATTCACAACACTAACATTGTACCCTTTTCTCATAAAAATTTCAACCATATCTTGAAATTTATTGTAGTTAAATGTCGTCTGAGACACAATACATAGTTCTTCGCCTTCTTTGCAGACGAAATTATGTGCCTCTTCTATCGATTCAATCACAACAGCCGGTTCCTTCGACCAGCCCATAATCCCCTCCACTTCCGGGTGGCCGGCATTGCCTATAATGACGACTTTCTTACCCGCTTCGCTCTGCGCTTCCACGATATTATGGATTCTCTTCACAAAAGGGCAGGTTGCGTCCACGCATTCAAGCCCCTGCGCTTCTATCATTTCACAAACCTGCTTGGATACGCCGTGGGAACGGATAACGACGGTTCCTTCCGTGATACTTTGAAGCTGTTCTTTCGTCTCAATCACCTGCACGCCCTTACGCTCTAAGTCTTTCACGACTTCTTCATTGTGGATGATAGGGCCGTACGTATAAATCGGCTTACCCGAAGCAGACTGCTCATATACCTGCTCCACCGCGCGCTTTACACCAAAACAAAATCCGGCATGTTCCGCTAAAATCACTTTCATATCAGCAATCCCTCAGTCCTGTCTTTCACACAGGGCGATAACCGCATCGGCAGCCTCGTCGGCCGTCATACAGGACGAATCAACCAGTACGGCATCCGGCGCCTGCATGAGCGGAGAAAGCTCTCTGGTCATATCCTGGCGGTCCCGCTCAATAATGTCCTTCTCAATCTCCTCAAGATTACAGTCCATGCCCTTTTGTTCCAACTCCTTATACCGTCTGAGCGCACGCACATGGCTGTCCGCCGTCAGATATACTTTCACCTGGGCGTTCGGCAGCACGCAGGTGCCAATATCCCTACCGTCCATAACCACATCCTTGCTGGCCGCAAGTTTCTGCTGCAACTCCACCAGTTTCCTGCGCACATCGGGATGCGGGCTACTCGCGGAGGCCATATTGCCAACCTCCTCCGTCCTGATAAATCCATTGACATTCTCTCCGTTCAGAAACACAATCTGTTCACCGTTCTCGTAACCGATAGAAATATCGGCTTCTTTACATTTCTCGCCGATTTTCTCCTTCTCCGTAGGCGCGACTCCCTCCCTGAGCAGATACAACGCCATAGCGCGGTACATAGCGCCCGTATCCACGTAAATATACCCCAATTTCTTCGCAATCATTTTCGCAATCGTACTTTTGCCGGCGCCCGCCGGCCCGTCAATGGCAATATTAAAACTCATCTTTTCCTCCATTCTAATCTTTTTATGTAATATATACACGAATCGAATCTGTAAAACGGACAGCTATGGTATGCTGCTCCCCGCCAAATATCCTGTAGACCATGCAATCTGTAGGTTAAATCCGCCCGTAACCGCATCCAGGTCGAGCAGCTCTCCGGCAAAATACAGTCCCTTCACCAGTTTAGACTCCATCGTGGAAGGATTCACTTCCTTCACCCGGATGCCGCCCTGTGTGATAATCGCCTCTGGGTAATCCCTCAGTCCGCTCACATGCATCTGCAGCCCTTTCGTTAGCTCCAAAAGCTTTGCGCGTTCCTGCCTTGTGATTTCATGGATTTTCTTCTCGCCGTCTATGCCGGACAGACTTACCATAACCGGCGTCAGCTTAGCAGGGTATAGACCAGACACTACGTTTTTAAGCTGCTTATTCGGATTCCCGTCAAAGTCCCTCAGAATCCTTCTGTCTAACTGGTCAAATGTCAGTGCAGGTTTCAAATCTACCGTGACGGCTACATTGTCCTTATCTTTACATTTTCCATAAAAACTACTTGCGGATAACACAAGCGGCCCGCTGATTCCGAAATGGGTAAAAAGCATTTCTCCGAATCCATCCCAGATTTTTTTCTTGCCGCATGTCATAGTCAGTGTCACATTTTTCAGTGAAAGTCCCTGTAGACTGGCGCACCAGGGCTCTTCTATCTCCATAGGCACAAGCGCAGGCGCGCATTCTTTTACCGTATGTCCTAATTTCTGCGCCATGGGATATCCGTCGCCCACAGAGCCTGTGGACGGATAAGACAACCCTCCCGTGGCAAGCACTACGGCGTCCGCCGCCTGTTTTGTGCCGTCTGAAAGCAGTACTCCCGTCACCTTGCCCTCCTGCGCAAGCACCTCGCGGACCGATGTGCGCAGCCGTACATCCACTTTCTTCCCTCGCAGCAGCCGTTCCAACGCCGCAATCACATCTGAGGAATGGTCGGATACCGGGAAAACCCTTTCTCCCCGTTCTGTTTTCAAAGGGCATCCTGCCGCTTGTAAAAGCTCCATCATCTTCCTGTTATCGAAACTGTCAAACGCGCTGTAAAGGAACTTCGGGTTACTCACCACATTTTCAAAAAGCTTGTCCTTCTCACAGGCATTGGTCACATTGCACCGCCCCTTGCCTGTAATAAAAAGCTTTTTCCCTAATTTCTCATTTTTTTCAAGGAGCATGACTCTATGTCCATGCTCCGCGGCGGCATAGGCCGCTATCATCCCGGCGGCGCCGCCGCCGATTACGATTACCTCTCCCATTTCCCTCCCAATATACTTTCCGCCCTGCCTCAGCCGTCTTTCTTACGCAGGGAATAATTCAGCATAGGCTCCTCGTCAATAAAGTTAATCTCATCATTCAAGTACACCTGATAATTGTTCCACGCCTCTTCCAGGTTTTTCAGGTTTTTCTTAACATCCTCAGGACGCTTCAAACACATGGCGACTACAAGCGCATTGATGACGCTCAAAGGCGCCACAAGCGAATCCACAATGGACACCATATCGCTTCTTGCCAGAAGGTTACAGGAAGAATACAGATTCATAGGAGAATGCACGCTGTCCGTAACCGCAATGACCTTGGCATTCCTGTCATTGGCAAATTCCATCGCCTTGAGCGTGCGCATGGAGTACCGCGGGAAGCTGATACCCACCATAGCGTCCTGCTCGTCAATACGTATCATCTGCTCGAACGTCTCCGAAACGCTGGTTGTATTTAAGAGAATCACATTGCCGCGAATCATATTTAAATAGAAGTGCAAAAAATCCGCCAAAGGCTCGCAGCTCCTGACACCCATCACGTAGACGTTTCTCGCCTCCAGTATAATGTCCACCGCTGTCTCGAAAGCCACCGGGTCAAGATGCTGTATGGTATCCTGAATCTTCTCTATGTCCGCTTCCAACACGGAAGTCAATATCTCTGACTGGGTGCTCCTGCCATATTTGGCGCCGATTTTCTGCACAGAATTAATTTTATTCTGTACCCAGTCTTCCAAATCCCTCTGAAATTCAGGATATCCATTGTACCCGATGAACATCGCATAGCGGACGACCGTAGATTCACTGACCCCCACCGTATCGCCAAGCTTAGCGGCAGTCATGAAGACTGCCTGGTCATAGTGGTCGTAGATAAAAGCAGAAATCGCCTTCTGGCCTTTGCTCATTTTGCTGTAATGCTCATTAATTCTTGTAATAATATCATATCGATTTTCTATAGCCATCTTTTAGCTGTTACACCTTCCGGATTATACATTTAAAAAAGCTTGATAGGATTCCTCCAACAGCTTAATTGTGTCTTCTTCCTGCAAATCATAATCACCGGTCAGGGACATGCACGCCGAACCGTGGATAAAAATCCACATCCGCATAAACATACCGCTTGGGTCTTTGCACCCATGGATTTTCGCATTATTAATCTCCCTGACTACCGCCCCGGTCTCACCATTTAATAGGTCATACAGGCTCTTCCCATGACGGTTTTCATCCATAAAAAGCAGCTTAAACAATCTCTGTTCATCCTGTGCGAAACGGATATACGCCAGTCCCATATTTACGAAAGGAGTCTTACTCATCTTCGGAAAGCCTGCATAGTACTCACGGAAGAAATCAATTGCTTTATTGTACAAATCATCCCCCAATTCTTCCATATTCCTGTAAACCCGAAAAATTGGCTGCGTGGAACACCCCGCCTTCGCCGCCAGAGTTCTCGCGCTTACCTGCGAAAAGCCATCCTGCCTGGTCATCTGAAATGCCGCATTCAGAATTTCATTTTTCGTAATCGTCTCTTTTCTTGCCATAGGACATACCCTCTCTCGTATCATAAAAAACATCTTTTGGTAACATATGTTATTATAATATAACCTATATTGCCAAGTCAATCCTTTTATTGAAGATATGGTTAAACTTCCATATGCAAGCCTGCGGGCACAATCGATTAGGGAAGATTTCTTCCTCTGGATGCCCGTGTGCATAACCAAAAAGGGAATAAGCCGCAACGCTTATTCCCTTGAAATAATTCTTCTTTTTATTTGGTATTAAACAGGATAGGCCCCGTTCTTCGTATCAGCAACGCCCATGTCTACCTTTTCCTGCTGTGCCTGGCGGTATTTGAAGAAATCGGTGGCAACCTGCGGGAAGAGAGCGTAAGACAATACGTCTTCGTCCTGCTGCTTCCACTCTTTCATCTCATTCTCCAACTTATCCATCTCATTCTCAATCAAATCAGCGGGACGGCAGGTGATTCTCTTCTCACCCGGGATAACCTTATCGATAATCTCCTGGCTCATAGGCTTAACGGTCTGCCCATACTCGCCGCGCAGGACTGCCTTCGTCTCCTTGGTAGCCATCTTGTATCTCTCGCCCATCAATACGTTAAACACAGCCTGCGTACCGACAATCTGTGAAGAAGGCGTAACAAGCGGCGGCTCGCCCAAATCTTTACGAACCTCAGGAATCTCCCTAAGCACATCGTAATACTTATCTTCTGCATTCTGCTCCTTGAGCTGGCTAACCATGTTGGAAAGCATACCGCCCGGAACCTGATACAAAAGTGTCTTAATGTCAACGCCCATAACCTTCGGATTCAACAGGCCGCTTGCAAGGCATTCATCTCTGTAAGGCCTGAAATAATCTGCGATTTCCGCCAAAATATTCTGGTCATATCCTGTGTCATAAGGAGTGCCCTTAAACGTCTCAACCATAACCTCCGTTGCAGGCTGGGAAGTACCAAGCGCAAAAGGAGAGATAGCGCAGTCAATTATATCTACGCCGGCCTCAACCGCTTTCAGATAAGTCATGCTCGCAACACCGGAAGTGTAGTGTGTGTGAAGCTGAATAGGCAGCTTGGTCACAGACTTCATCGCGGAGATAAGCTCGGAAGCCTTATAAGGCACAAGCAGGCCGGCCATATCCTTGATACAGATAGAGTCAGCGCCCATCTCCTCAATCTTCTTCGCCATATCCGTCCAGTATTCCATTGTGTAAGCATCGCCCAATGTATAGGAGAGCGCTACCTGCGCATGTCCTCTGCCTTCCTGCTTCTTAACCTTATTGGTCGCGTTAACCGCTTCCTGCAAGTTCCTAAGGTCATTCAAGCAGTCAAAAATACGAATAATATCGATGCCGTTGGCGATAGACTTCTCCACGAAGCTGTCCACAACGTCATCCGCATAGGGCCTGTAACCAAGAATATTCTGGCCCCTGAAAAGCATCTGGAGTTTCGTATTCTTGAATCCGTCCCTTAACTTCCTCAGTCTGTCCCACGGGTCTTCCTTCAGGAAACGCAAGGAAGCATCGAATGTAGCGCCGCCCCAGCACTCTACTGCATGGTAGCCGACTTTATCCATTTTCTCCACAATTGGAAGCATCTTCTCTGTAGGCATTCTCGTTGCAATCAGAGACTGATGCGCATCACGGAGAACCGTTTCCATAATCTTAACTGGTTTTTGTTCTGCCATTTTAATCCTCCATTCTTACCTAGCCTGCAGTACATGCCTGCAGGCTAATATCTACGATTAAGATTTTCTTATATTGCTGTCTCTTAGAATACACCAAATACTGCCATGAATGTTCCGGCCGCCACAGCGGTACCGATAACACCTGCCACGTTAGGACCCATGGCATGCATCAGAAGGAAGTTCGTAGGGTCAGCTTCCGCGCCGACCTTCTGGGATACCCTCGCTGCCATCGGCACTGCAGATACGCCTGCGGAACCGATTAACGGGTTCACCTTGCCCTTCGTCAATACGCACATCAGTTTACCGAACAATACGCCTGCCGCCGTACCGAATGCAAACGCAACCAAGCCCAGGATAACGATTTTAATCGTATCCAGATTCAGGAATGCCTCTGCACTGGTGGTTGCTCCTACGGATGTACCAAGAATAATAACAACGATATACATAAGCGCGTTGGAAGCCGTATCCGTCAACTGTCTTACAACGCCGGACTCCCTGAACAGGTTACCTAACATCAGCATACCAACAAGAGGAGCCGTTGTAGGAAGAATCAGGGATACAACTACTGTTACGACGATAGGGAAAAGAATCTTCTCCAACTTGCTGACCGGACGAAGCTGCCCCATCTTAATCTTTCTCTCCTTCTCCGTCGTGAAAAGTTTCATAATCGGCGGCTGGATAATCGGTACAAGCGCCATGTAAGAGTATGCCGCCACCGCAATCGGTCCCATCAATGTCGTCTGTCCAAGCTTACCTGCAAGGAAAATAGAAGTCGGGCCGTCTGCACCGCCGATAATGGAGATTGCCGCCGCTGCCTTATCGTTGAAACCTAAGAAAATCGCCCCGAAATATGCGGCAAAAATACCGAACTGCGCCGCTGCCCCGAGAAGGAAGCTCTTCGGATTGGCAATCAACGGGCCAAAATCCGTCATAGCGCCGACGCCCATGAAAATCAGAGATGGCAGGATTGCCCATTCATCCAGTTTATAGAAATAATACAGCAAACCGCCGCCGGCGCCGCCTTCCCCGTAAGGGGCCATAATATCCGGATAGATATTAACAAGCAGCATACCAAATGCAATGGGAACAAGCAGAAGAGGCTCGAACCCTTTGGCGATTGCCAGATATAGAAATACAAGTGCTACGACAATCATAATATAGTTGCCCCATTCCAAGTTGAAGAATGCGGTCTGATGAATCAGATTGTCAAGCGTCTCAACTATATACATTTTATTAACCTCCTGTAGTTTTTACTGTAGAAGCCTGTCCGTGAGAACAGGCACTGACAATTAGTTCAATGTTGCCAACAATGCGCCCGCCTCAACAGCGTCGCCTACAGCTACATTAATACTTGCTACAGTACCATCCTGAGGAGCAACTACAGGAATTTCCATCTTCATGGCTTCCACGATTACGACAGCATCACCCTTCTTAACTGCCTGGCCTACATTGGCTTCAATCTTGAATACCTTGCCTGCCGCGCCTGCTTCAATCTTCACGCTGCCTGCCGCACCGCTTGCCGCAGGCGCTGCCTTTGGAGCCGGTGCCGCTTTGGGAGCCGCCTTAGGCGCTGCTGGCGCCGCTGCAGCCGGTGCGCCGCTTGTCGCCCCTTCTTCCACTACTACGTCATATACGCTTCCGTTTACGGTGATTGTATAATTTTTCATTTTCATATCCTCCTATGACTCTTAGGCATTCTGCCATTTGCTCTTATTAGATTTTCTGATGGACCGTACTACGAATCCGTCTGTCGAAGCGGAGCCTTCATAAGCCGCGATGGCCGCCGCTATCACCGCTACCAGTTCAGTGTCGTCAGAAAGCTCTTCCTCCACTGCAACGGGCGCCGCCGTTTGCTGAGGCTGTACGCTGCTTGCCTGTGCCGCATCGGCTTTGCGCCTCTTATTCTCCTCCACCTTGGAAATCAGGGTGAAGCTGGAAATAATCAGGCTAATCAGTATCAATACAACAAATACGGTTCCCATACCGATAAGAGTATTCATACCGGCTTTCAGCATAATTTCACCTGTAGAATAATGAACATTCGTCGTAATGCCTTCATAACCGCCTGTCTCGCCGTCAAGCACAATCTCCACCGTAGCATTGTGGCTTGAACCGATTACGTTAACGCTGATTGTCATGCCATCCTCGTCGGCCGTCGCCGTACCGCCTTCCGTATGGTCAAACGTACCGATATCTTTCATGGCGCTTTCCCAACTAAGAAGTCCGGCATAGATTTCCGGCTGGTTCGCATATTTCTCTATAGAGCCTTCGCTCACGATGGAGTCCATCTCCGCAACCAGTTGCTCGCCAAACGTTACCATGCTCTGTTCATTGGCAGGCCCGGCTGTCTCTTCCTCACCACATGCGCACAAGCCGATCATACAGGTAATCATACCTAATATTGCTAATAATTTTTTCATATTAAGCATCATCCTTTCTAAACTGTACCGTGTTTTTTATCCGGACGGCCTTCGCTCTTTGTAGATAACATCTCGAATGCGCCGATGACATATTTTCTTGTGTCAGCGGGTTCAACGATTTGGTCTACATATCCTCTCTTCGCCGCACTCACCACGTTGTTCTGGAGTGCCGCATACTCTTTCGCGCACGCGTCAATAGCATCGAAACCTTGTCCATCACAGATAATCTTAGCCGCAAGATTTGCATCCATCATGCCAATCTCTGCATCCGGCCATGCAATCGTGATGTCTGCGCCGATTGCCTTGGAATTCATAGCTACATAAGCGCTTCCATACGCCTTGCCGATTACAACGTTCACCTTCGGAACCGTCGCATTGGCAAACGCATATGTAAGCTTGCCTACAGCCTTCGCCATTCTCTTCTCGGAGCATTTGGTCGCTGCAAATCCCTTTACATTCGTAAGAGACAGCACAGGTATATCAAAAGCGTCGCAGAAGTTAATAAATTCAGCCGCTTTCTCTGCTCCTCTTGCGGTCAGCGCCGCGTCAAATTTATCCGTCACTTCGCCATCCGCGTTGTACACTTCCGTGCGGTTGGCAACAGCGCCGATTGTTGCGCCGTTGAGCCTGATAAATCCGGCAACCATATCTTTCGCATAGTTCTGTTTCACTTCCACGAATACGCCGTCATCAGCAATCTGGGACAAAGCGATGGAAGTATCGCCCACACAGTTTGCAAGCTCTGCGCATGCCCTGTTCAGGTCGTCCGTACAGTCGCCCACTGCGATTTCTGCATTGTTAGCAGGCAGCATGGAAACAAGCTCCCTAATCTGCATCATGATGGACGCCTCGTCGCCTACCATGTCTACCAGGCCAGTCTCTTCGCTCTGGAATGCCGCAGCCGATGTATCGCACTTGGAAATTTCATTGCCTTCAAGCGCATTCGGAGAATTTACGAACAATTTCGCCTTCTTCTCTTCCATGAAAGCAAAATCCGTCATTGCAGGAATCAGGGCAAGTCCGCCGCCGCAGCTTCCGAACACAGCCGTAATCTGCGGGATAACGCCGCTCGCAAGCGCCTGCTTCATGTAAATCTCACCGAAACCGTTCAAAGCGTCCGTAGCCTCCTGCAGTCTAAGTCCGGCAGAATCGATTAACCCGATTACAGGCGCGCCCATCTTCATCGCCAAATCATAGAGGTTTGCAATTTTCTTCGCATGCATTTCGCCAACCGTCCCGTTTAAGACAGACGCATCCTGGCTATACACATACACAAGATTACCGTCAATCACTCCATAGCCGGTCACTACGCCGTCAGAAGGAGTTTCAGCCTGTTTCAGATTGAAATCCGTAGCTCTCGCCGTTACGAGCGCGCCGATTTCAACGAAACTGTTTTCATCGAGCAAAGCATTGATTCTTTGGCTCGCTTGAGAAGTAGTACTCATTTTTCAGCCCTCCATTTATCTTGATAATATATAATTAAAACATAATTATTGCGTGCACAGCACACATCGTAGTATAACACAAAACCAAGCTCCCGACTAGCTAATTTTCCAAAAAATTTCATTAATCTTGCAAAAAAATGCTAAGAAAACTTTAAGGCAGAAAATTCCTCAAAATATAGGCGCAAATCCACCCGTAAGTGCGCTCTTCCACCGCCCCTGCGGTAACCACCGGATACCGCTTAATCAATGTCCCGTTCAGATAATAGCTGACAGCTCCCACCTCCTCACGCTCGGCCACCGGCGCCGTCAGCACATCCGCCACCTTCGTCCTGACTTCCACTTCGTCCTGCTCACTGAGCAGATAGGGAATGCTCTGTTCTTCTCTGGCATCTATCCCCACAGACACATATGCATCCTTGTAAGGCGTCCCCGTCCCTGCGTTGATTCCGCCCTCCACCCTGATATCCTCAAACCGCTTCTCCTCATAGATATCCCTGTACTGGTATCTTTCCATGCCATAAGAAGCCAACTGTTTCATGTCGCTCCATTTATAGCTCCTGTTATTGGGCCAGCCGCAGGCAAGCAGCGCCACCGTGAAGGTCCGCCCTTCGCTCTCCACCGCTCCCACATAACAGTACCCGGCATTATTCGTAAACCCGGTTTTACCGCTGAGGGCCTCCTCCATCATATTGAGGAAAGCGTTGTGGTTATTACAGTGGAAACTTCTTTTTCCGTCCGCATCGGTGAAATCGTACCCGATTGTCCGGGTAATCTCAAGAAACTGTTCCCTGGCCGGGGAATCCGTCACACAGTACGCCATAATCTTCGCCAAATCGGCTGCCGTTGTGGAATGTACCCGTCCGCTGTCGTTGACCACCGCATCCAGTCCGTTGGGCGTGATAAAATAGGTGTCATAGCATCCGATGTCCCTGGCCTTCTGGTTCATCATGGATGCAAATTCCTCCACGCTGCCGCCCACCGCCTCCGCAATCACCACTGCCGAGTCATTGTGCGACTCCAACATAAGAGAATAGAGCAAATCCCCTAACCTGTACCTTTCGCCCTGCTTCACATACAGCTTCACTTTCGGCATACTGGCGGCATAGGCGGACGCCTCCACAATCTCATCCAGGTTGCCGTATTCAAGCGCCAGAATACAAGTCATGATTTTCGTTGTGCTTGCCATGGGAAGCACGTCTTTTTCATTCTTGCCGTACAGGACGCGGCCTGAATCCGCATCCATAAGCACCGCCGCCTGGGCGTACAGCTTCAGTTCCCCATCTTTCTTCTCTTCGTCCTGCCCGGCATACGTCCGCAATGCCAGACAGCAAAACAAGGCGGCTGCCAAAATAACGGCAACTGCCTTGTGGATATTTTTTCTTGTGACAAGTAAACGATAAATTTTGAGTCTACGCATAGTATGCATGTACCGGCCTTACTGTTCCATCGTTAATATATATGCGTATACGGCCTGTATATGACATCCTTTCCTTCGTCCCTGCGCTGTGCCAGCGCTCCATTCTTCAATTGAGTACACTCTTTGCGAATTCTGTCCAGCAAAAAAAACGTATTGGATGCGCTTGGAACGCGGCATATTAAATATCAAGCTGTAGCTGCACTTCCGACTCCGCCTGCTGTTTAAACTCTTCAATCTGCACAGCATTTAACTCCGGTAAATCATCCAGCGATTTTACGCCAAAGCTCCGCAAAAACTGCTCCGTCGTGCCAAACAAAAGCGGCCTCCCCGGCGCGTCTAACCTGCCTACTTCCGTAATCAGGTCGTACTCAAGCAGTTTGTTGACCGCATGGTCGCAGCTCACGCCCCTGACCTTCTCTATCTCCAAACGGGTGACCGGCTGCTTGTAAGCAATAATGGAAAGGGTCTCAAGCAATGTGTCTGTCAGGACAAACTTCTTCGGCGCTTTGGCAATCTTAATCAGGTATTCGTACAGCTCTCCCTTGGTGCACATCTGCACCGCACCGTCGAGCGTCGCCAGGCCGATGCCTCTGTCCTGCGCGCTGTAATCTTCCGCAAGCTCGTCCAGGATTTCTTTTGTCGTCTTCTTGTCTTCTTCAATGACCATGGCGAGGCTGTCCACGCTGACCGACTCTCCCATAGTAAAAAGAATTGCTTCTATAACCGCTTTTGCCTTTGTTCTCTCCATATCTTTCTGTCTCTTTCCTCTTACAGACTACTCCGCCACCGATGTAAGCTGCATCGGCGCGCTATCCTGCACATTCTTCGCCGTGATAATAATATCAGAGAAAGTATCCTCCTGCTCTATACCAATTCTGCCCGTCTTAATCATCTCCAGAATCACAAGAAAGGTGACGATGACTTCCATCTTGCTGCTCTGCTTCTCAAGCAGCTTACGGAAACTGAATGTCCGGTGGCTGCGCACATAGGCCTCCACAAAGGTGGTTTTTAAGTCCATGTCAATCTCATCCTTCTCAATATTGCCAAAGGTGCTTCTGACAGGGTCAATCTTATCTTCCTGCCGCCTCATAATCTGCTTGAAAATCTCATGCAGCTTATAGAGTGTCATATCTCCGATTAACTCTTCATAGTCAATGGGCTGTCTGTAATCCGCCACTTCCTTCGGAAGCGTAGGCTTCTTATACAGGTTTCTCTGGGCGTCCACCATACGGTCCCGCAGCTCATAGGACATATATTTACACATCTTGTACTCAAGCAGCTTCTCCACCAGTTCCGCCCTGGGGTCTTCCTCCTCCCCCTCTTCATTGACCTCTTTGGGAAGAAGCATTTTACACTTGATATCAATCAGCGTGGCCGCCATCACAAGAAATTCACTCATCACATTCATGTCCTGGGTTTCCATCTGTTTGATATAATCAAGGTACTGTTCCGTAATCTCCACGATGGGAATATCATAAATATCTACTTTATTCTTATCAATCAAATGCAAAAGAAGGTCCAAAGGCCCCTCAAACACTTCTAATTTTACAGGAATCGCCATTGTAAGCTTGTCCTTTCCATAATCCACTCGTACCAATGTCCTGACTGACACAGCCGTATATAGCGGCCTGTATCGTACACTCACTATAAACGCGTTTGTTACTTAGTCTTCGTCGTACCAGCGCCTGCCTGTCCGGGTTTTAGGGTAATCACCACAAGTTCGCCCGGATTGAAAACACGTATCGGTATGGTATGGGTTCCGAGGCCCCTGCTCAGAATCATCGTCGATGCGTCCTGTCCGAATCTGCCCCCGTCATATTTCGGGAACAAAGTCATATTCGGCGACAATACGCCGCCAAGAACCGGCAGCCTCATAATTCCGCCATGGACATGCCCGGACACCACCACGTCCGCGCCCCACGCGGCATATTCTTCAAAATACTGCGGATTGTGGGCAATCAGAAGCTGGCATGCGTCCTTGCGCGGTTTTCCTAAAAGTTTAGGAAGATATGCTGCATCCATAGGATATTTCCTGAATTTCTGATAGTAGCGCCAATCAATCTGGGCGCCGCAGACAGCCACATTGTATGCCGGCAGATAGACATTCTCATTCACTAACGGTGCAATACCGCATGCCCTTAGTCCCGCTTCATACGCTTCATAGACCTTGCCATAGTGCTCCGGGCATTGCTGCAGGCGGTATTCATGGTTACCCATGCCGTAATATATCTTGTATCTGTCCGCAAGCCGCCGCATCAACGACAGGGCCGCGTCGAAAGGCTGTCCCTTGGTGGCAGTCAGCATATCCCCCGCCACCAAAACCGCGTCCGGGGATATGCTGTCAATCTTTTCTACTAATTTCTCATTGTCCCTGCCGTAGGACTTATTGTGCAGGTCGGACAGAAGCACAAATCTGCAGGGAGCCGTGACCCGGTCTGAGCGGATTTCATACTCCGCCGTGACAAACCTGCCATACTCCCATGCCGATTCAAGCAAGCACCCTGCCGCCGCCGTCCCCACGCACGCCATAATTACTCCAACCATTTTTCCCTCTGTTTCGAAGCGCTTTGCGCCGAGTCTGTTCCATTCCAACTACTGTATCCAAACTCATAAAGTATATCACACAACGCTCAAATACCGCAATCTATGAACATCTGTTCTCGTTCATCTTTTCATCAGGTACATCACCCATACCTTCTTCCAGTAGTCTTTGTATCCTGCCTTCTCCACGCCTTTTGCCGCCAGGATGGATACGCTTCCAATACGCGTCCCGTCAAGTTTATAGACCGCTTCTCCGATTGCATCGCCCTCCGCCACAGGCGCCTTGACAACATCCGGCAGGCTGATTTCTTTCTGGATTTCACTCAGGTTGCTTCCCTTCGTGTCCAGATATTCAAAAGGCCCCTCATAAGTCAGATAGAGTACATCTTCGATGCCGCCCTCCACTCTCTGTTCCGGGAGGGCATCTTTATTTTCGTCCCGGTACATCTGGCTTACGCTGTAGCCATAGTTTAAGAGCGCGATGGCATCCTGGAACCGTGTCTTGTTATTTGGCGCCGCCATCACCACGGCAATCAGTTCCATGTCATCCCTGTCCGCTGTCGCCGACAGGCAATAAAGCGCCTTAGATGTGGAACCTGTCTTTAATCCTGTCGCCCACTCATACTGTTTAAGAAGTTTGTTCGTACTGGAAAGAGTGAATGTGGTCGTGCTCATTGGCGTCTTATGTTCAATGTCTTCCATCCAGATTTTCGTGTAATCGAAAACTTCCGGGTATTTGGTAATCAGCTCCCTAGACATAATCGCCACATCTTTCGCCGATGAATAATGGTTGTCGGAATCCGTCAGCCCGCAGCAGTCCTCGAAATGCGTATTCTGCATACCAAGCGCCTCCGCCTTCTCATTCATCAGCTTTACAAATTCTCCTTCGCTTCCCGCTATGTACTCCGCCACCGCCACACTGGCGTCATTCCCCGACGCGACCGCAATACACTTAATCATCGTATCCAGGGTTTGTGTCTCCCCTTCTTCCAGAAAAACCTGTGAACCGCCCATGGATTTCGCATAGGCGCTTGTCGTGACCTTGTCGTCCAGATGGATTCTTCCACTCTTTAAGTGTTCAAACACAATTAACAAGGTCATAATTTTCGTTATGCTCGCCGGGCTTCTTCTTGCATCCGCATCCTGTTCACAAATCACCTGCCCGGTAGATGCCTCCATCACAATATAAGACGGCGCAGAAACCTCCGGCGCCGCCCAGACATCCATGGCGCCATACATGAATCCTGTATGCAGCATGAGACATCCCAGTATCAGCCAAGCCACAATACGTTTTCTTATTCTTCGCAACACTGTCACCCCTACATATCCTGTTATGTACTATACATATTGTAGTGGGACAACGGATATTCCTCACACAGAAAAACAGACCCAGAATAACTTCTGGGCCTGTTTTACGCTTGACTTAATTGTATTTACGTTTTCTGGCTGCTTCGGACTTCTTCTTGCGTCTTACGCTAGGCTTCTCGTAATGCTCTCTCTTACGAATCTCCTGCTGAATACCGGCTTTCGCACAGCTTCTTTTGAAACGGCGCAATGCGCTGTCCAAAGTCTCGTTCTCTTTTACGATTACGTTTGACATTCCCGCACCTGACCTCCCTTCAGTCCCGAACAAGCATTTCGACTGATTGGGTTATTTACGCGTTTACACTATCTGTGTCCACACACAATGTAAATTATACCACATTTTGGTTACGAGTCAACTACTTTTTGTGATAAAAAATTTTATATATAAAATTTTATTTTGCCTGTCCTTCCAACACTTTTGCACACTCTGCAATGGCATCATCGATACCGGCAGGATTCTTGCCGCCTGCCTGCGCCATATTAGGACGTCCGCCACCGCCGCCGCCTACAAGCGAGGCGATTCCTTTAATCAGGTTGCCTGCATGGGCACCCTGCTTCATCGCGCCGTCCGTAGCCATAGCCACCATATTGACCTTGCCATCCTTGTCGGAAATCAGGACTACCACGCCTTCCCCAAGCTTCTCTTTTAACTGGTCGCCAAGCTCACGCAGGCCGTTCATATCCACGCCTGCAACCTTGGACGCCAACAGCTTAATGCCCTTAACCTCCTGTACCTGGTCCATCACATCGCCCAGCGCATCCTTGGCCGCCTTGCTCTTCAAAGACTCGTTCTCGCTCTGTAAAGCTTTCATCTCCGCCATCAGGTGTTCGCATCTCTCCAACAGGCTCGACGGGGAAGTCTTCAATATCCTTGCCGCCTCATGGAGCTGTTCTTCCATCTTCTGGTAATAAGCCGTCACATTAGCGCCCGTCACCGCCTCGATTCTGCGCACGCCCGCCGCCACGCCTGACTCGGACAATATTTTAAAAGAACCGATAGCTGCCGTAGATTTCACATGGGTGCCGCCGCACAGCTCTTTGGAGAAGTCACCCATCTCCACGACTCTGACAGTGTCCCCGTATTTCTCGCCAAAAAGAGCCATCGCGCCCGACTTCTTGGCTTCCTCTATCGTCATCACTTTCGTTTCCACCGCAAGGTTCTCGGCAATCTGCTCATTCACAATCTGCTCCACCCTGCGTATCTCCTCCGGCGTCATCGCCGCAGAATGGGAGAAGTCGAAACGTGTCCTCTCTCCGTCCTGATAGGAACCGGACTGCTCCACATGGTTGCCAAGCACTTCCCGCAGCGCTTTCTGCAGAAGATGGGTGGCGCTGTGGTTCTTACATGTATTGCCTCTCCTGACAGCGTCCACCGCCAAAGTCACGGTATCGCCCGCCTTAATCATTCCCTTTGTCACCTTGCCCACATGGCCCACCTTACCGCCTAAAAGCTTGATGGTGTTCTCTACCCTGAACTCGCCCTCCGGCGTGGTGATAAGCCCAGTGTCTCCTTCCTGTCCGCCCATGGTCGCATAGAAAGGCGTCTTCTCCACAATCACGGTTCCGACTTCACCGTCTGTCAGCGCTTCTGTCAGTTCAGTCTCCGTGGTGAGCACCGTCACTTTGGAATCGTAAACAAGATTATCATACCCGACGAACTGCGTCGTGACAGTAGGGTCAATGGACTCATACACCGTCACGTCAGCCCCCATATAATTGGTCGTCTTACGGGCCTTTCGGGCTTTCTCTTTCTGCTCCTGCATACATGCCTTGAAGCCCTCTTCATCCACGTTAAAGCCCTTCTCTTCCAGGATTTCTTTCGTCAGGTCAAGGGGGAAACCATAGGTGTCATAGAGCTTAAACGCGTCTTCCCCGCCAAGCTTACTGCCGCCTTCCTTCGTCACCGCCTCAACCATCTCATTCAGAATTGTCAAGCCCTGGTCGATGGTCTTGTTAAATTTATTTTCTTCCTGCGTCAAGACATTAAAGATAAACTCTTTCTTCTCTTCCAGTTCCGGATAACCGTCCTTAGAACCCTCAATGACCGTACCTGCCAAATCCGAAAGGAAAATACCCTGAATGCCTAATTTCCTGCCCTGCCTTGCCGCACGGCGGATGATACGCCTGAGTACATATCCCCTTCCCTCATTGGAGGGCATAATACCGTCGGAAATCATAAATGTCGCCGAACGGATATGGTCTGTGATAATGCGGATAGATACGTCCGTCTCATAATCCTTCTTGTATTCTACGCCTGCAATCTCGCATACCCTTGTGCGCAGCGCAAGCACCGTATCCACGTCAAAAATCGAATCCACATCCTGAACTGCGCTGGCCAGTCTCTCCAAGCCCATTCCGGTATCGATGTTCTTCTGCACAAGCTCCGTGTAGTTGCCCTTGCCGTCATTGTCGAACTGAGTGAACACGTTGTTCCAGATTTCCATATAACGGTCACAATCGCAGCCCACGGTACAGCCAGGCTTGCCGCAGCCATATTTCTCCCCACGGTCATAATAAATCTCTGAACAAGGGCCGCAAGGACCGGAACCATGCTCCCAGAAATTGTCTTCCTTGCCGAACCGGAAAATCCGGTCCGCCGGGATTCCTATCTCTTTATTCCAGATTTCAAAAGCTTCCTCATCGTTCTCATAAATCGACGGATAGAGTCTGTCTTCATCAAGCCCTACCACTTTGGTCAGAAATTCCCAACTCCACGCAATCGCCTCATGTTTAAAATAATCGCCGAAGGAGAAATTACCAAGCATCTCAAAAAACGTACCGTGTCTGGCCGTCTTACCCACATTCTCCAAATCTCCTGTACGGATACACTTCTGACATGTGGTGACGCGCCTTTTTGGCGGAATCTCCTGTCCTGTAAAATATGGTTTAAGCGGCGCCATGCCCGAATTGATAAGCAACAGGCTGTTATCATTGTGCGGCACCAGGGAAAAACTTTTCATTTTAAGATGCTCCTTGCTCTCGAAAAACTCAAGGAACATCCTGCGCAATTCATTTACACCATAGGGTTTCATCGCAGTTGTCTATCCTTTCTATTAGAAATCAAATTTATCCGCAAAGTACGTATCCAACTGAGTAATCGCAATCCGCTCCTGCTCCATGGAATCACGGAACCTCACCGTTACGCATCCGTCCGTCTCGGAATCGAAATCATATGTAACACAGAAAGGCGTGCCGATTTCATCCTGGCGGCGGTATCTCTTGCCGATGTTGCCCCTGTCGTCGAACTCGCAGTTATATTTCTTGGAAAGCTGTGCAAAAATCTTCTCCGCGCCCTCGTTGAGCTTCTTGGAAAGCGGAAGGACGCCAATCTTTACCGGCGCAAGCGCCGGATGGAAATGCAGCACGGTGCGCACATCCCCTTCCCCAATCTCTTCCTCGTCGTATGCGGCGCATAAAAATGCCAATACCACACGGTCCGCGCCCAGAGACGGTTCGATAACATAAGGCACATACTTCTCATTCTTCGTGTCGTCAAAGTAAGACATATCTTCACCGGATGTGTTCTGGTGCTGCGTCAGGTCATAATCTGTCCTGTCCGCAATACCCCACAGTTCGCCCCACCCGAAGGGGAATAAAAATTCGATGTCCGTCGTCCCCTTGGAATAGAACGCCAGTTCCGCCGGGTCATGGTCGCGCAGGCGCATCTCCTCTTCCTTGATGCCCAGGGAAATGAGCCAGTCGCGGCAGAACCCTCTCCAATACTGGAACCACTCCAAATCCGTACCCGGCTCACAGAAAAACTCTAACTCCATCTGTTCAAACTCTCTTGTACGGAAGGTAAAGTTACCCGGTGTAATCTCGTTTCTAAAAGACTTGCCAATCTGTCCGATACCGAAAGGAATCTTCTTACGGGAAGTCCTCTGTACATTCTTGAAATTAACGAAAATGCCCTGTGCCGTCTCAGGCCTTAAGTATACCGTATTCTTGGCGTCCTCGGTGACGCCCTGGAAGGTCTTGAACATCAGGTTGAACTGTCTGATATCCGTAAAATTATGTTTGCCGCAGGTAGGGCATGGCACATTCTTCTCCTCAATAAAATCTTTCATCTGCTGCTGGCTCCAGGCATCCACAGACTCCTCAAAAGCAATGCCGTTGTCCGCCGCATAATCCTCGATAAGTTTATCGGCACGGAACCTCTCATGGCACTCCTTACAATCCATCAGTGGGTCGGAGAAACCGCCCAGATGCCCGGAAGCCACCCATGTCTGTGGGTTCATCAAAATCGCACAGTCCACGCCCACATTGTAGGGGTTTTCCATAATAAATTTCTGCCACCATGCCTTCTTCACATTATTCTTCAGCTCCACGCCAAGATTCCCGTAATCCCATGTATTCGCCAGCCCGCCGTAAATCTCGGAACCAGGATACACGAACCCCCTCGCTTTTGCCAAAGCCACTATTTTTTCCATTGTCTTTTCCATATTTTCCTCCATTCTGATAAATGTACGCGCTCTATTTTTCAAACACAATATAGGACAGTGTGCTTTCATCCATATTGCCTTCTTCCGCCATGGGATGAGAAATATACGCCCCTGTCTTACCGGAAAAAGAAACGTCCAGGTTGCTTGTGGCGCTCTGGTTGATATAAAGGACTTTCCCGTAAGTATTGACAAGCAAGTCTTCCCCCGATTTGGTTTCAATCACCACAATCTGCTTACCGTCCCACTCTTCCACGTCGCCAATCTCCGTAGGTTTGCCATCCGCAGAAATAAATGCGACGCTGTCCAGATAATATCCCTGCGCATCCGCATCTTCGAGAGAACCCACATACAATTCCCTGTTATTGAACTGGCTGTAATCTTCGGGCGCTGCGTAATTGAACAGGAGCATAACCTTACCGTCCTCTTCTTCCACACTCCCCAAGGTAACCGTGTCCGAACCGTTGTCCGAACAGTATTCCGCGACCCTGTCCGCCGCAAGCGTCTCCAAGCCGTCCAACTGATAGTTGCTCTGCTCGAAGCTGCCCACAATCTGATGGGTGACGCCTCCTTCTTTACTGATTGAAACGGAACTCACTTCCGGTGTTTTGTTCTGCCCACAGCCGACAAGCCCACAGGACATTGCCAAAAGCAGACAGGCTGCTTTCCCTCTTCCCATACACTTTCCTCTCCGTTTATTCCTGACTTAACATCCATACTATATATTTTGATGCCACTACATTATATTAAAGATTATCCACAATTTCAAGACTTTTAAACGTTCTATCCAGATATCGCCTGCGGTAATTGTCCGCAATCTCCTTAAGTTCTCCAAGAACCTCGGGCGCAACCGTGAACGTATACAGTTTCTCAATGCTGGCATTCATGATATAGGAAACGGCATATTCGGTAGAATTATCCCATTCCCCTTCCGACGGCATCCCCGGGAACTCCCCGTTTAACACCATCGCCTTCATCTCAAATATGTACCTGACCAGTTGGTTGGGCAGGCCCTTATGCATCAGGGCGCGTAATGACTGGTAGACAAGCTTGAGCATCTCCTTCTCATCATTGTTTTCCCTCGTATAGTAATCCATCATTTCCAGGAAATACATGCCGTAATACGCTCCCTCGAAGTCCTCCCGCAGCCCTTCGAAATAATTACTGATGGAGGCCTCCATAATGCTATAGGAATTTCTCCCGGCATACAGCTTGAACTCGCCGAATGAGAAAGAGTCAGTCGCAGCAAGCAGTCTGCTTCCCTGCTTGCGCGAACCTCTCGCAAAAGCCGATATCTTCCCTTTCTCTTTTGTTAAAATTACTACTCTTTTGTCATACTCACCCACCGGCTCAGCCTTTAACACCATCCCCGTAACCTGTGTATATTCCTGCATGAGAATGCTCTCCCAAACTTTCCTTCTCCCCACGGGCCATCTCCCGTGTGTCTTTTACCGCATTTTTATATGCCAGGAAATCGTCGATTTTCCCGGTTTCCATAAACTTTTCCCAGTAATTTATCTCATTCATCTTACGCCCCTAATCCTCTCTCGCCGGCACAGCATATCCTAATGCCTTGCCGCCCGCCGATGCATAGCGGTGCATCATCCACCCACTACTGATAGGGTTCGCAGATTTATCTTTTTCTATTCGGTTTCCTTCGGATTATAGCCGAAATTTTTCAACAGGTAATCGCTGTCCCGCCAATCCTTTTTTACCTTAACCCAAAGCTTTAAATTGACTTGGCGTTCCACCAAATCCTCAATATCCGGCCTTGCCATGGAACCGATTTTCTTAAGCATACTTCCCTGTTTGCCGATGACAATGCCTTTGTGGCTGTCCCGCTCACACACGATAGTTGCCTCGATATCCACGATATGTTTCTTAAACTTCATCATCTCTATAGAAACTGCAATCCCGTGGGGTACCTCTTCCTCCAGGCATTTTAACGCCTTCTCCCGAATCAATTCAGCCACAATCTGGCGCATGGGCTGGTCTGTCACCGTATCTTCATCGTAGAAAGGCTGTCCGTAAGGCAGGTACTTCATAATACAAGAAACAAGCACGTCAAGGCCGTCCTTTTTCAGCGCCGACACCGGGACAATCTCTGCGAAATCAAACTCCTTCCTATAAGCGTCGATAAAGGTCAGAATCATCTCTTTTTTGACAGTGTCAATCTTATTAATGACCAGTATAACCGGCGTCTTCGTCTTCTTAAGCTGCTCGACGATATGTTTCTCGCCTGCGCCGATATAGTCCGTAGGCTCCACAAGCCATAAAATCACATCCACCTCAGACATGGTGCGTTCCGCCACGCCTACCATATAATTGCCGAGTTTATTTTTCGCCTTATGGATTCCCGGCGTATCCAGGAACACAATCTGTCCATCCTTTGAAGTATACACGGTCTGGATGCGGTTTCTGGTTGTCTGCGGACGGTTGGATGTAATCGCAATCTTCTGTCCGATAAGCGCATTCATCAGCGTGGACTTGCCCACATTGGGCCTTCCGATGAGCGTGGCAAATCCGGATTTAAATTTTGCATCCCGTTCCATGGCGCCCTGTAAAATTTCTTCTTGTTTTTCCATATTTCCCATAGATTCCTAATCGCTTTCTTTGTCTGTTTTGTCCTGATGGGGCTCCCCAGGCATGGAGGCATCCCCCTTACACTGGTCTGCCGCTTCACTGGCGATTTTAGAAGCTTTCTTTTTACTTCCGTCTCGTTTTATAAACCTTTTATACACTTTCCGTACAACAAGCGCCGCCACAATGACAATCACTGCCCACACGACAATATACGGAATATTAATAAGGAACCATATCGCACAATCGGAAGCATCCCGGCCGATGCCCCACAGACTGTTTATGAATCCCCTCTGGATACGCTGGAATACCGTCGCCTCCGCAGGAGGTGAATACCGCTCAACTTCATCAATATATAAATATACCGTGCTGTAATCAATCTGGTTGTCGAATGTGCGAAGCTGCGATTCCATGCTCTCAATCTGATAGCGGACTTCGGAAAGCCGTCCTTCTATGGCGATGATGTCTTCCACCGTCTCAGCCTGCCCCAACAGCTCAATCAGTCTGTCCTGCTCTGTGGTCAGCGCCTTCTTATGGCTTTCCAAATCTACATACTGCAAGGTCACATCCGTCACGCTCTCCGAGCGGCTTACCACATTAACCTTCTCCCCCACTTCCTCAAGAAATGCATCCAAACTATCCTTGGGTATACGGGCAGTGATATTCGCATACCGTAAGTACTTGGTTCCGCGGTAGTCTGAAGAATATGTCTCATTCCTGCTGTAACTGGACATCTCCTCTATGTAGCCGCCGAGGGCGCCAACCCTCTGCGTAAGCTGCGGAAGGAACTCGTCAAACTGCTCTGTCTCCGCATTCAGATTCACGTTCTTAATTAGCTTCCTGCCGGCCAGGGCATCCTGCGGCACATCTACACCGCTTTCTTCGTACCCTGCCGCCTCATCGTATTCGGCCGCCTCTGCCACTTCCTCGGCGGCCGCTTCCGCATAGAAGCCTCCTGCGTCACTGGCAGACTCATAGGTTACGGACGCTGCACTGCCGGCGCCGTCCTTCGCACTACTGCCGCAGGCGGTCAGCAATGCCGCCGCCACAGCGGCTGCTAAAGTTATCTTGTTCACTCTGCTCATTTTCATAGGAATCTCCCCTGTATACCGCAAGCACGCTTGCGGCGGTGTTTCGATAAAAAGTCAAACCTCTTGATTCTCCAACTGCCTCCGGCCAAAGAATCTCTTAGTGGAAAAGATAATCCGTGGCGCCAAACATGTCCCCATTCTCCTTAATATTCTCTTCGTTACCCACAACGCACAGACAGTCTTCATCCATAAAAGCACGGATATATTCGGCAAGCCCCCTGATGGTGTCAGCGTCCGCCGCAAGCAGTTCATCCCTGTTCTTCTGTACCTGCTCATAAGGATAATGGGTCATATATCCGGTAAGTGAATAAGTTCCTTTCATGGCGGGCGTCATGGGGATATCCATCTCGCTGACCGCCCCGATAATATATTGCGTCATGGTTCTTTCATCCGCCTCAAAGCCTGCGATGTAATCCGCCGCTTTCTCATAGACATCCACCGTATTCTTAAGGTTCGGATCCCTGTAGGAAACGAAATAGCTGTCCCCCGACCTGCCGAAGCTGCACATGCATCCATAAGCTCCGCCCTTCACCCGCACCTGCGTCCAAAGATAATCATAGCCAAGCAGCACACGCAGCACTTTCAGGGCGCCATTGTAATGAAGTCCCTTCTTCTCATAATTACCTGCCCGGCACACATATTGAATCTGGGCTGAGGTCATAAAACCTTCGTTCCTCTTCACCGGTACAGGGTCATACCCTGACGTCTCCAAAGCCTCTGTATAAAGGCTTTCCTTAAATTCTCTGACAAACGGTTCAATTCCCTGCAGCCCTTCCCGCTGTGCCGTATAATCTACCATCAAATTCTCAGGCCTGAAAATATAACGCACGACCCGCTGCAAATTCCTGGACAGCTCTTCTTTCCTCTTGTCAAAATCCTTCTCCAGTCCTTCCAGGAGCTGGTAGAAAGGGATACCGCTAATATGCTCAAGCACCATGGCAGGCTTGGAGAGATAGGACAATGCCCGCCCCGCCGCCAGAGTATGCCCTGCCGACATCATATCCGCCTGTTTGCAGGAACGCGCCTCCGCCACCAGTTCATAGAGCCGCTTCGTGTCTTCATAGTCCGCCCGGGTCAGTATTTCCTTCGCCAACGCGAAAGCCTGCGGAAGATTCTCATAAAGGACTTTGATTTTCAAATCGAGGGTCGCAGTATATTTCGACAAATCCCTGGCATCGGAATAGGTATTCACCACCGGAACAATACCTCCGGTCTGTAGATTAATCTCACTGTACAACTCGCTGTAGCTATAACTATCCGTGCTCACAAGCCCCAAAACCGTCTTCAAGATGCCCACATAAGGGAACAGCTCTTCCGGCACCTGGCGTAAATCAAACATAAACCGCAGGTAGCCTATCCCATTGGTAAAGACATCATGGTACAAAAGAACCGTATCATCCACCTTCTTGACCTCATTGCAGTAAGGTACGGCTTCCTTCTTCATATCCGCCCTGGAAAGAAGCGGAATCTTCTCCAAATCTTCCTTTGCGCTGGGTTCTTCCTGGTACTGTTTCAGTTCCTCCGTCTCCCTGACAATCCGCGCAATCTCTTCCGCGCTCATGCCCTCTTTGCGCTTCGCCAGTTCCTCGGCTAACTTCTTTTCCTTTTTACCGGTCAATCCTTTTACCGGTTTTACCGTCACCACGCTCTTGTGCGGATTATGCACCAGATAATCACGGATTAAATCTTCAAAATAAGACGTATCCGCCGCTTCTTTCAGTTCCTGGTAAGTATCCAGAAGTTCCACATTCACGAATGCCGCCCCATCGTCATACAGCCACGTGTCAAGCATCTGCAAGCCGTACATAAGCCCCTTCGGATAGGAGCCAAAGTCCGCCTCCCTGTACTTGAACTCGCTGCTGTTTAAGTTGGCCAAGATTGCTTTCTTGTCAAGCCCCTCTCTGCTTAGCCGCTCCAATGTATCCTCCACCACACGGATAAACGCGTCTCTCTGTTCCGCATTCGCATTCTTGGCAATCATCGAAAAATAAGGCTGCTTCACACTCGTATCATAAGCGCAGTTTAAATCCGTACCGATTCCCGCGTCGAGAAGCGCCTGTTTCACGGGGGCGCCGGGCATCATGCACAGCACATCCACAAGCGTCGAGAAACCATAGCAGAACTTCCTGTCCGGCTGCTCTGCCAGAGAAATATTGTAGGCCAGATAAGTATTGTCACGCTCCGACTCACTTTCCATAATCGGATACTCTTTCTCCACAATCCGCATCTCTTGAAAAGGGGGCTCCGTATCAAGCGCAGAATCCACCGCAAGCGACTCATATTTGGAAAGATATTCCTCATCAATATATTGTAACTTCTCCGCCATATCCATATCCCCATAAAGATAGATATAGCTGTTGGACGGATGATAATATTTCTGGTGAAAACCAAGAAAGTCCTCATAAGTAAGTTCCGGGATGACGTCCGGGTCTCCGCCTGACTCTACGGAATAAGCCGTATGCGGATATAGTGAATTCATAACCTCCCGCCAAAGCACATCGTCCGGGGAGGAATACGCCCCTTTCATCTCACTGTAAACGACGCCATTGATAGTCAGCTCGTCCTGTGCGCTCTCCATCTCATAATGCCAGGCTTCCTGCCTGAATATCTTCTCTTCGTGGTAGATGTTCGGATGGAACACCGCATCCAGATAGACGTCCATCAAATTCTGGAAATCTTTATCATTACAGCTTGCCACAGGATATACCGTCTTGTCCGGGTAAGTCATGGCATTCAGGAACGTATTAAGCGACCCCTTCGCCAACTCAATAAAAGGGTCTTTCACCGGAAACTTATCGGAACCGCAAAGCACGGTGTGCTCCACAATATGCGCCACGCCGGTGCTGTCCTTGGGCGGCGTGCGGAAGCCGATGTAAAACACTTTATTGTCATCGTCATTGGACAAAAGCGCCACTCTCGCCCCTGTCTTCTTGTGCCGCAGCAAGTAACTGATTGAATTTAGTTCCTTAATCTCCTTCTTCTCCAGTAATGTATATGCCTGTAATTGTTCTATCTGCATTTTCATGCGAACTCCTTTCCGCTTCATCTGATACATTTTAGCATATAGTATACCACGCTTTCCAAAACTTAGCAATCGAGTAGAAATGAAGCGGCAAACTTCCATATGCAGGCCCGCGCACGCAGAACAGGCAGAGGATGGTTGGAACATCTTCTGCCTGTTCATTGCAAAAAGGGAATTTTACCGCATTTTTCATGCGAATATGACAGGGTATCTGTCATATTTGTGTCAGTTCGACTCGTATCGTGTCTGACAATGTCAGTCTAACAAATAATTGTGCGATGCACAACCCCCTTCTTGCATTTCCTTCTGTCATTTATCGCGTAATTCTACAAAAAAAAAATTTATTCAAACATTAAACGCCATAATTGCCAGTTTCGACAATATGAGTTCCTGCACAATCATGCCGCATTGCTTCTTCTTCGCCAGATTCATACCCACAAGTTCATCCAGTTTGACCACCTTATTTTCATATACCACTTTCTCTTTTCCAAGCAGAGGTTTCTTCTGCGCCAACATGCAAACCTTCACCTTTGCCTTAAGCTGCTTGTAGGTCTTATAAGAAAACTGATCCGGCGTCATATAATACAACTGGCTCTCCAACGTCGTCTCCGGCGCAGTGTCTTTATAAATATAGTGTTCTATGATGCTCTTGTATTTGAATGAGACCATTTCCTGTTCCATAATCTCCGCATAGCTGAACCTTGCCCCCAGATAAACCGAACCTGTATCCTGCATAAAATACTTAAAATCATTATCCTGGTAATCCATACGGTTCCTCCATGCTATGCCAAATCTTCAATCTTATTCCCGCTCATGCGGATGGCATCCTCAATTGCTTTCCTGCTTAGGCCGGCTTCCTCCATAACCTCTTCCACCGTCACCTTCCTGCGCAGTTCCTTAGAAAGCCCTCTGGCGGCGTCCGCCACTTTGTTGACCCTATCGACAATTTTCTTATCCTTCTTCTCTTCTTCGGCATTTTGCGCGATGTATTCTTCCATGGCATCCATAATCAGCCTGCCAAGCATCCCCTGCGCCTCGGAAGCATGTTCCAATGCGCCGAGCATGGCGACGCCTGCCGAAAGAGCCACATTGCCTTCCCCGATTAAATCTTCAAGGTAAACTCCCTGCCCCGCATACAGCTTCGCAATCTCCGCCACCTCCGGCAGATACGCTTCCGTGAGCCTGTTTCTCGCATCCACATCCCCCGCCATAGCAGACAGTGTGACCGCCTCCATCTCGCCCGCCGACAAACCGGGCAGCGCCGAGAGCGCTTCCAGGTAAGCAGACAGATAATCTCTCTCCTCCTCGGCAAGATATTCGTCTAAATCCACAGGCTCCCCAATGCCAATCTTGTGCTGGCGCAGATAACCATATACCATCTCCATCTGTTCTCCGCTGAGCCCAAGGGAGGCAAAAGCTTCCTCCGCCTGTTCTTTAGAAATACAATTGTTTTGACTTTTCGCAGTCTTTTTTACTTGCTCAAGCGTCTTTGCGAACCTGATTTCCCGCTCTCTGCCTGTGTCCATTCTCCTGCTCCTTTTCCTATAATTCCATTTCCTATCCCGGAGCGTCCATGCGGCGGGATACTACTTTACCTACAAAATCCCAGCTATACGTCCGTCAATTCCTCTTCACATGGGTGTGCGTGTACAGATGTTCCTCGCAGTATTCGTAATTGCCGTCGCACTTGGAACAGAACCTGAACTGTAAATCCGGGCTGTCCACTTCCGTCCTGCCGCAAATCGCACATTTATGCTTGGTAACCCCGGTGTTTCTGCGCACGTCCCGCTTAAACTCCTGCCGTCTGTGAATCTGCTTCGGGTTCAAGTGCATCATATTGCGGGAGGTGATGAAAAATACGACAAAATTAAACAGCGACGCGGCGATGGCGAACTTACGGTCCACACCCGACTGCAAAAACTCAAACAAAAGCATCACGCCGTAAATCACCCCAAGCCATTTGACTTTAATCGGAATGATAAACATCAGCAGCACCTCCACATCCGGGAACGTCGCCGCAAAAGCAAGGAAAATCGACATATTAATATAATAAGTGCTAAAATACAACGAGCTGAACAAAAAGTCATATTCCGTCACATTGTTTCCGTTAAAAATATACTGGAACGCCATAAACAGGAAACTTCCCGCGATGGTGAAAACCATCCCCTGCAACAGATATACGTTATAACGGTACGTTCCCCACGTGCGCTCAAGAGTGGTGCCTATCGAGCAATAAAAATACAGCATAATCAGCGTAAAGAAAATATTACCGCTGGGCGGTGGAATCAAAATCCACGTAACCAGCCTCCATACCTGTCCATGCAGAATTGCATACGGGTCAAGGGACAGATAAAAAATCAGCGTATCGCTCCTGTCCATCATCCTGAGCACATATCCCACGGCATAACACACGACAAGCACAAAAGACAGATTCTTAATGGCATACTTACCAAACTTTCGTTCAAAAGGACTCATCTTACATTCTCCTCGCATTTACAATGTATTTTCGGCTATCAAACTGAATACATTTTAACATTCCTTGATTTAAAAGTAAACGCCGCCTATTTCAAAAATACACAAGTCATAAAAATTTAATAAATAATATTCACAAATTTTCCACCAATTCACCGATTGATTTTTGCAAAACCGTGTCGTATAATGACAACGTCTGTCAGAGTGATGAATAACATTTAAATAAGTACAAAGTCATTCCAGACGAGATGAAAAAGATAAGGAGTGATATCTGAAATGAGTCAAATGCAATATACTCTCGGTATTGACATCGGTTCTACAACCGTAAAAATAGCGATTTTAGACGAAAGACAGCAAATACTCTTTTCCGACTATCAAAGACACTTTGCAAATATAAGGGAAACACTTTCCGGGCTTTTACAGAAAGCCTACGATAAACTGGGGAACCTGACAGTCCACCCAATGATTACAGGTTCCGGCGGGCTTACCCTCGCCAACCATCTGCAGGTTCCTTTCGTGCAGGAGGTCATCGCGGTATCCACCTCTCTGCAAACACTGGCGCCCGCCACCGACGTAGCAATCGAACTTGGCGGTGAAGACGCCAAAATCATCTATTTTGAAGGCGGCAACGTAGAACAACGCATGAACGGTATCTGTGCCGGCGGTACAGGTTCCTTTATCGACCAGATGGCCTCCCTGCTGCAGACCGATGCATCCGGGCTTAATGAGTATGCCAAAAATTATCACCTGCTATACACCATCGCCGCAAGGTGCGGCGTGTTTGCCAAGTCCGATATCCAGCCGCTTATCAACGAAGGCGCTACTAAGGAAGACTTATCGGCTTCCATTTTCCAGGCCGTCGTCAACCAGACCATCAGCGGCCTTGCCTGCGGTAAGCCTATCCGCGGGCACGTGGCGTTTCTTGGCGGGCCCCTCCACTTCCTGTCGGAGTTAAAGCAGTCCTTTATCCGCACGCTGAAACTGGACGAGGCGCATATCATCGATACGGACAACTCCCACCTCTTCGCCGCCATCGGCTCCGCCCTGAACGCGAAGGAAGAAACATACTACTCTATGGAAGAAATGGTCGGGAAACTTTCTTCCGACATCAAAATGGAATTTGAAGTGGAGCGGATGGAGCCTCTGTTTGCTTCAAAGGAAGCCTACGCCGATTTTTCGAAAAGGCATGCCGCCCACCACGTAGCCACATCCGACCTGGCCACATATCAGGGTAAATGTTTCCTGGGCATCGACGCCGGCTCTACCACCACGAAGGTAGCGCTTGTAGGCGAAGACGGCGCCCTTCTCTATTCGTTTTACAGCAGCAACGACGGAAGCCCTTTGAAAACGGCAATCCGCTCCCTGAAAGAAATCTACTCTCTGCTCCCAAAGGGCGTGCAGATTGTCCGCTCCTGCTCCACAGGTTACGGCGAAGCGCTTATGAAAGCCGCTTTCCTGTTAGACGACGGCGAAGTGGAGACTGTGGCACACTACTATGCCGCCGCCTTCTTCGACCCCGCGGTGGACTGCATCCTGGATATCGGCGGACAGGATATGAAATGCATTAAAATCAAAAACCAGACAGTGGACAGCGTGCAGCTCAACGAGGCATGTTCCTCCGGCTGTGGTTCTTTCATAGAAACTTTCGCCAAGTCCTTGAATTACAGTGTGGAAGACTTCGCCAAGGCGGCCCTGTTCGCCGAACATCCCATTGACCTTGGCACCCGCTGTACCGTATTCATGAACTCCAAGGTAAAACAGGCGCAGAAAGAAGGGGCCTCGGTCTCCGACATCTCCGCGGGCTTGGCATATTCCGTCATCAAGAATGCCTTATTCAAAGTCATCAAAGTGTCCGACGCCTCGGAGCTTGGCAAGAACATCGTGGTGCAGGGCGGCACATTCTACAATGACGCCGTGCTGCGCAGCTTCGAGAAGATAGCCGACTGCAAAGCCATCCGACCGGATATCGCCGGCATCATGGGCGCTTTCGGCGCGGCGCTCATCGCCAGGGAACATTACCGGGAAGGAGACAAATCTTCCATGCTTGGCATCGAACAGATTACAAACCTGCAATTCGAGACAAGCATGGCAAAATGTAAAGGATGTACCAACAACTGCCGCCTGACCATCAACAAATTCACCGGCGGACGCCAGTACATCTCCGGCAACCGCTGCGAACGGGGCCTGGGCAAAACAAAAAACGAGAATCATCTGCCCAACCTCTACGATTATAAATTAAAAAGGCTCTTCTCCTATGAACCGCTGTCCGCCGATTTGGCTGTCCGCGGCACGGTGGGCATCCCGAGAGTCCTTAATATGTACGAAAATTATCCGTTCTGGTTCACCTTTTTTACAAAACTGAAATACCGTGTGGTGCTCTCCCCCAGTTCCAACCGCAAAATTTATGAGCTGGGGATTGAGTCCATTCCCAGTGAATCAGAATGCTATCCGGCCAAGCTTGCCCACGGCCATGTGTCATGGCTCATCAACCAGAAAGTAAACTTTATTTTCTACCCGGCGCTGTTCTATGAGCGGGATGAGTTCCACGAGGCGAACAACCATTACAACTGCCCCATTGTCACTTCCTACTCGGAGAATATTAAGAACAATGTGGAGGAAATCGGCCGCGGGGAAGTTGTTTTCCGCAACCCCTTTATGTCTTTTGAAAACCTGCACACCGTCACCAGCGCCCTCACAAGGGAGTTTCAAGAACTTCCTGTCACGGAAGTGATGGACGCCGCCAAAGACGCCTGGGAAGAACTGGCCGCTGCGCGCCAGGATATGCGCGATAAGGGCGAAGAAGTACTGCGCTTTATGGAGAAGAACCACAAACGCGGCATCGTTTTGGCGGGCAGGCCTTACCATATTGACCCTGAAATCAACCACGGCATACCGGAATTAATCAATTCCTATGATATCGCCGTGCTGACGGAAGATTCTGTGTCCCATCTGGCAAAGCCGGAACGGCCGTTAATCGTATCCGACCAGTGGATGTACCACTCCAGGCTATATGCCGCCGCAAGCTATGTGAAGACGCGGGATGACCTGGACCTTATCCAATTAAACTCTTTCGGATGCGGTCTGGACGCAGTAACCACCGACCAGGTTAACGATATCCTGTCAGGTTCCGATAAAATATACACTTGTCTGAAAATTGACGAAGTCAACAACCTGGGTGCCGCCAGGATACGTATCCGTTCTCTGCTCTCCGCCATCAAAGTTAGGGAGCAAAAGCAGAAACAGCGTACCATCCGTCCCAGCGCCATAAACAAAGTGGCATTTACAGAGGAAATGCGCAAAGAGTATACTATCCTGTGCCCACAGATGTCCCCTATCCATTTCGAAATCATGCAGGCAGGATTCGAAGCCTGCGGATACCATTTCGAAGTGCTTGGCAATGACAACAGACATGCCGTGGATGTAGGATTAAAATACGTCAACAACGACGCATGTTACCCGTCTCTCATGGTGGTAGGGCAGATTATGGACGCCCTGCTTTCCGGCAAATATGATTTAAACAAAGTGGCAATCATCATGTCACAGACAGGCGGCGGCTGCCGTGCCACCAACTACGTGGGATTTATCAGGCGAGCGCTTGAGAAAGCGGATATGCCGCAGATTCCGGTTATCTCCCTAAACCTTGCCGGTATCGAGAGCAATCCCGGCTTCCACCTGAATGCCGAACTGCTTATGCGCGCCGCGTACAGCGCGCTCTTCGGGGATATCTTTATGCGCTGCGTTTACCGTATGCGCCCCTATGAGAAGGAACCCGGTTCCGTGGATGCCCTCCATGCAAAATGGGTTGCCAAATGCCGCGATTTTGTTTCAAGAAAGCATATGAGTTACCTGACCTTTGGCAAAATGTGCCGTCAGATAATCCGTGATTTTGACGCTGTCCCTATCCATGAAAAGCTTCGCAAGCCGCGAGTTGGGATTGTAGGGGAAATCCTGGTGAAATTTGCTCCCGCCGCCAATAACCATCTGGTGGAGCTGTTGGAATCAGAGGGGGCTGAGGCCGTGGTGCCCGACTTGCTCGACTTCATGCTGTACTGCTTCTATAACCAGATATACAAAGCCGATTACCTTGGCACGTCACGCAAAGCCGCCGCATTCTCCCGGTTGGGTATCTGGGCCCTTGAAAAGATGCGCGCCCAGGCTGCAAAAGAATTTCAGAAGAGCAAACATTTCACGCCTCCGGTCAGCATCTACAAATTGGTGGAGTATGCAAAGCCAATTGTAAACATCGGCAATCAGACCGGGGAGGGATGGTTCCTAACCGGAGAGATGGTGGAATTAATCCACAGCGGTGTCAACAACATCGTCTGCACACAGCCCTTCGGCTGCCTGCCCAACCATGTGGTCGGCAAAGGCGTCATCAAGGAGCTACGCAAGAGGTATCCGCTCTCCAATATTGTGGCAATCGATTACGACCCGGGCGCCAGTGAAGTAAATCAGCTCAACCGAATTAAGCTGATGCTGTCCACTGCGCAGAAGAATCTGAAAAAAGGAGAACAGACTTTCCTATAAAAAAATCGCCGCAAAATATGGCATATTGCAATATTTTGCGGCGGTTTGTTAGCTTCTGATTTTGTACGCCAAACGGTTCCCATAATAGGAACTGATGCGGCAATGAGCCATACGCTCCAAAATTATCTACAACTCTATCTCCTCAAAAAGTTCATCAAACGTAATCTTTACGTCGGGGAAATGAATCAGCTTCAGTTCATCTTTATTCTTTTCTGTGATTGTATTCTGAAAAATATCGGAAAAAACATAACAGGTACTGTCCTTAAGCTGTTTTCTGATTGTCGAAACAAAGTTGACAATAATAAGTGAATGTTCGTGACTTGCTCCTGCCATATCCGTAATTTGTAAATTGATGTCCATATAAATCCCCCACAAAACCGCAGTAGGTCAAACTATTTATATCGATTACGGCGTCAAAAAAAGATGCAAAAGTTTATTTCCTACATCTGCTTCCTCACGACTAAATATTCATTATCCAACTGGTAGAAAGAACAATCAAAACTGCCGCCACTTAAAAACCTGCTCATATCATCCTCGTCCAAATCTACCATGCACACATAACATTCATAATCTTCGTCATACTGATAATTACTACAACTGTCACAATTACTCACTCTCATCTCCACTTCTGAGCGGCTTACCGTCAAAAAACATAACCATGCCCATGCAAAATTATAAATCCTAGATTTGCGTCTGCCATAAAAACCATTTACTTTCGCTCAGAAACAAATAACAGATTGAACTATCCGGCAAATTTGGCGCAGATATTAATAAAAGGTCTTGTCCACTTTGCGATTGACAAATTTAATGTTATCTTTCACTTCATCCTCTAAATCATGAAGCGCCTCGTCCGCAATTTCCTTCTGTAGTTGGTTTACACAAAAGATACATGTGCCAAATTTATCATTAGAAAAAAACTTGGGTTTCTCCCACTTCACAAAATAGGATACTCTGTTCTTGAGCAGTATCTTCTCAATCCGCTCCTTCGTCGCCAAGTCGGTTACCTGGCACCACTCCAATTCATTATGCACTTTCACCTTCTGATATGCTGTCTCCATACCATAAACCCCCTCTGACACTGTTTGCTATTAAATTATACCCCATTTTCCTTAATTGTGCAATTGTTGCAAGACAGCTTTTTTTATGCTACTCTATATTTTATAGGAAACACTAGGAAAGTTGAGGAATTCATATGCCTATCAAAGTAGCAGACTCTTTACCGGCAACGACCATCTTAGAAAACGAGAATATTTTCGTAATGACGGAATACCGTGCCATGCACCAGGATATCCGTCCGCTTAATGTGCTGATTCTGAACCTGATGCCAACTAAAATTGTGACGGAAACACAGCTTCTGCGCAAGCTGTCCAACACGCCCCTGCAGGTAAATGTGGAATTTTTACAGACTGCAAGCTACACGCCGCAGCACACCGATTCCAACCATATGGAGTCCTTCTATACTACTTTTGACCAAGTAAAAGACCGTAAATATGACGGTATGATTATCACCGGGGCGCCGCTCGATTATGTAAAATTCGAGGACGTGACCTACTGGAAAGAATTGTGCACCATTATGGAATGGGGGAAAACCCATGTCCATTGTACACTCCATCTTTGTTGGGGCGCCTATGCCGGATTATACTATCTCTACGGATTAGAACGCAACGACCTTAAGACGAAGCTGTCGGGGGTTTATTCCCACAGAATCATCAAAAGAAACTCCCCTCTTTTCCGCGGATTTGACGATATCTTCTACGCGCCGCAATCGCGCGCCATGGGCATTGACGCAGATAAGATTGCCTCCGTGCCGGAACTGGAACTGATGGCTGTCTCTGACGAAGCCGGGGTTGCCATCGTCAAGACGACCGACAGCCGCCATTTCTTCGTCACCTGCCATCCCGAATACGACGCCGATACGCTGTCCCAGGAATATTTCAGGGATTTGGGTAAGGGGATGAACCCTGCCATACCTGCCAACTATTTTCCGGATGACAACCCGGAAAACCCGCCCGTCGTCAATTGGCGTTCCACCGGACAGCTGTTGTATTCCAACTGGCTTAATTATTATGTGTACCAAACGACGCCGTATGACGTGAGGGAAATTGTGTAGAGTGTAGAAGCATCGTAAAGCCCTGTTTTCAAGAATTTGCGAAGTACTGCGCCTGGGAAAGGCGCGGTATTTTTTAGCTTATAGGATAGTACGCCGTAATGTGGTAAAATGCCAACAAGGATTTGTGAAGCAAATTCTTGCAAAGTTGGCCGCCGGGCCAACTTTTTTTATAGGATTTCCTGTTTTAAACACTACCCTTGTTTCTGTTATTGGACATACCTTTCTGCTTCTTCTCTGGAAAACTTAAACTTTTCCTGAATCTTCTGCACAATTGTTGCGTCTGGGATTTCTAAATCTTTCAATGTAGATACCATTCCTAAAATACCTTTTTCGATACCTTTTTCGATATTCTCCTGGTCGCGCATCAATAATGTCATATACTCATGCCTCCATTTCCGGTTCTTCTTCGCCTCTTCCACAGCTTCTTCTAATTTCTTAATAAAACTGTCTTCTGACTTCTTCCCTGCCACATAGTCAAGGAACGCCCTCAGTTCCCTGCTGACATCGTCTTTCTCACCGTCGGCATTTAAGAAAATCTTCAATGCCCCCTCTTCCAAATCCGGAAGGATTCTTTGCAGTAATTCCTTGCACAGTTCCGCGTCCTGCATAACCTCCCCTCTTCTTTAATCATATTATACAAATTTTGCTGATAAAATACAATAAATCTTAAACCTCTTTATTCCGCTTCCGCCGCCTCCAATTTGCTTATTGAAACCTCGTAGGCAATCCGCAGCTCGTTCTTTGTTTCATAAACCTTTTTCACATACACCCGGCTCTGGATTCTCCCCCAGACGGCGCATCGGGCGCCAACTTCAAAGTTGCTTGAACATCTGGCATTTCTGCCCCATGCAATACATGGTATGTAATCTGTTTTCCCATACGGGCGGTTGACTGCAAGCATAATATCTGCGATTTCCCTACCGAGAGGCGTTTTTCGGTAAGCTATCTGCTTGCAAATGTAACCGTCGAGAAAAACGCAGTTTTCATCTCCAGACTCGCCTGATTCAAGCTCTCTCGCAAATACCGACAGAATTAGCCTGCTTTTCTCTCCCTCATGTCTGTTGCAAGAACGAAATTGACCTGATATCCTCACAAATCGTCCTATCCATTCTTCCTCTATATCAATCAACCGGTCTGATACCATAACCGGAATAAAATCCGGTTCATTACTTTTTCTAACTACCTTTAAGTCAGCAGTATAAAATCTCTCACCGTAAATCTCATGGCTAAACTCAAAATTACTTATGATTTCTCCGCTTAACGTCACTTTGTTATTTTCAATCCTTGTTTTATTCATTGGTCTTATCCTCTAATCTAATTTAATATTTGTAAGCCACTATCTCCTTATTCCTCAATGCCGACAGGTAAACTCCAAACTCTCAGTTTTTTCACCAGTTTGATAATTCTATCTTTATAAAATCTCTTTTCCCTTAAATTTTCCATGGTAACTTATCCCCTTCCACAAAATATTTTAGGTAAGACTTATTCTAGCATTAACTTTTTAGTATTTTACCTACATTTGTACGCCCTTTTTATTGATGTATTATATTATGATTATCTTATACACGAGATAAGGGGAATGCGAATGGAAGAATATACGAAATATGGAAAACCAATCATGAAAAATATAAGGAAAAATTTAATAGATTATAAAAAAGAACATAATTTGACAAATCAGCAAATGGCTGTGCGCTGCGACTTATCTTTGTCCGAATATGACAAAATAATGAACGTCAAAACGCACAGCAAATACGGGTGTTCCATTGACACATTTTATAAAATATGTTTTAACTTAAAAATTTCATCTGATGGTTTGCTCGGGCTCCAGTTCTTTATTAAAAAATAGGCTTTTTGCCTCTTTTTCTCTATCCTTCTTTTGCGCAATTTCATATCTAATGCTCAAATCCACATCTCCAAGAATACCAGCCACGCGGCCTTTTGATGTATACTGCCATCCCCATAAAAGATGCATGATTGACGGCTTCTTATCCTCTCGCGGCATATCACCATAATCCATCTGCTTGCCGCTAGGATATCTCGCAATCCAGAACGGGCAGTCAACAAGCATATGAAACGGCTTGATAAAAGAATTGTAAAAAGAAAGCCCGGTGTAAACACCGAACTTATATCCTGCCGCTTCTATGACGTTTTTATATGTATTGATAATATCAATCAGCACCATGCCGAGATTCATCTGCGCTTTTTCCTCAATGTCAAGCCAAACCGTAACGATATCTTTTCCTTTTATAACAGACAATACTGTTTTCGCATCCGATGCTGCCTTATCTGCCGTCAATGCATAGGAATAGTTATAAACGTCTATTGGCAAACCCTGTTTAACTGCACCAGTATAATTTCGCTCAAACGCGTCCTCTTTCTGGCACTTCTTGTTGATTACCTTTAATATTGAAAAATCCACACCTGAATCCTTGACTTTTTTCCAGTCTATGATTCCATTCCATTTTGCTACGTCGATACCTTTCATATAATCACCTCATATCTTTGTTTTCAATGGCAGTTTCAATCATTGGGACACTCAATTAACAGTTGGTAAAAATATATTTTACGAAAAAGAAATGGTGAATCCGCCGTCTACCATGACAATAATATTGTTCTCTGTAGAAAAAACGCTGCCATCTTTTTTCATGATTGCAATGCGGAGAAGGTTTTCCAATATATAACAGTTAGAATTATAATCGGAAAATGTACCGTCATTTACCAAATAGCCTCCGTCTTTCCTGATTCTGAAATTCCCCGAAACGGAAGCAGTTCTTCCCTGCGCGCTTTTGGGAAGCGCAATGGTAAAAAAGACAGTCGTACTTGCAGTTGTCAAGTATCCAGGCAAAGGGATGTCTCCCGCCATCTTGTATGTTTCTCCAGGTTGAAATTTCAAATCATTCTTTGTTATTACTTCCTGTAGGCCTTTTGTTTTATAGTCATATATCTGCCTTTTTGATTCGGATACTGCAAAAAGGGAATGCTGATTAGTCGAATCCCAGAAAAATATTTCACTGGTATTTGTTGCACAGATTTGATTTACTTCTTTCCCACTTAGCCTAAAACAAATATCAACCGAACTGGTCTTATCTGCATTTGAATTATTTAAAACAAGCGAATGCCTAGTATCTGAATTAATTCGTGCTCCTTCTTTTTTGATAATGAATAAATAATATGCATTATCAGTACCGCCTTTGACATCCGATACATGAAATTCCGAATTAGCTTCTTCACTTGCTTTTGTAACTCCAACTCGAATCAGTTTTCCAAAATTATTCTCAAAATCCATCGAAACATATTGTCCAATTCGTTTGAGAACTAATAGTGGGCTTGCATTAGCTTGTATTGTGCCGCCAGTTACAGATAATGCCTCCCCTTCAACAAGTATCTTTTTCATGGACTTCGTTGTACTGTCATAAATATTCCTTAGATTCTGCGAGATATGCAATAGTTCCAGTAGCCTACCTGACCCGTTTTTATCAGCATCTAAATCATATAAAGAAAAATAGGATTCTCTTTCCGGGTCATTGTTTTCTAGGCCTCCCTTTGCCTGTATCAATTTTCTTGATTCATTCTCAAAATTAAGGAGTGCACTAAAATTCTGGCTTTTGCGCTTTAAGGATAGCTGTGGCTCGGCATTGCTTTCCAATGTCCCGCCATTGACAGGCAAGGCGCCTACATCCTGCGCCGTAGCCTTTTCTGCCAGGTCAGAATATTTCCCGGAAAATGCCACCGGTTTTAAATCCGATAGCCATTTCCTTATCTTACCAAACAGCGTATTTACATTATCCCCGGAAGAAATTTGCTGTCTATTCGCGGTTTCGTTAAATTCTACTCTGATATCAACATCATTAAATTCTTTTCTTGCCATTTAAGGCACCTCCTGTTACAAAGTGCAGTTAAGATATAAAGAGTCGTTCTTATCCACCTTATCTGCAAGGGCCGCCGTTATAATCTTATTCTGCACCGCGTTTGTGCTTGTCTCAGATAATTCTGCGTCAACCGTTGCAGATGCTGGAATTACCGGCTTATTCTTGATAAATGCCGGACTTGTTTCATCCGTCTCATTCCAGTCTGCCTGTGACGGTTCGTAAACCTTTACATCTTTTCCGTTGATTTTTATGTATCCATTTTTCTCCGATGCAGTCACAATATCTGATGCAGAAATCTCAACATATGCAGTTCCCGACCATCTGTATGTTTTGTTCGTTTCTGTATCGACATAAATTTTATCCGTTTCTCCAATTTCTGGCGCATTGTCAATTCCATAAATTTCTGTTACATCATCCACGTATGACGGAAGCTGCGCGGACGGCACTTTTCCATTTTCATCCAATGAAGCTACGCCATCTGCAACACCGACCTTCGAACTGTCTAATGGCGTATACTTAAGGGCTGAAACAATCATCGTTGCCGTGAGGTCATCTGCAATGTATGGTAACGCAGTATAAAGGCTTGTTCCGTCACCAATCTTCATTTTGGTTTTACCGTCTGTCGTAAATTCCACGCACGGGCATCCTCTAAATGGAATTGTTGTTTCTGCCGCCCACTCTGCGGTTGTCTTGCTTACAAGTGCGATTTTTGCCACCATTGTTCTTTCTGCCATTTAATTTTCCTCCTTAATGGATAAATAAAATAAGAGCATTTCTGCTCTTTGCTACCTGTTTTATCAAGTTCCTTGTATTATCACATTTGTCACCTGCCTTTAAAAATATAAGTCTGCTTCAAATTTTATTGTTGCCGCAACTTGAACTACCGTACCGCTCACTCCATACTTTAATATTCTAATTCCTTCTATGCTTTTGTAACCGCTTAAATCGATTTCCGTTTCTGTAGTAATATTTATTACGACTTCGCTTGTTTCAGTTGCTGATAAACTATCTCCCCAATATTCTATAACCGTAAGAGATTCTTCCCCTTCTCTAATTCCTATAATTTCAATCCGAATCCGACCACTTCCATTAGAAGTGCTTGGTTTTTTAAGATACATATATACTTTTGTTACAATAAGCTTTGTTAATTTATTAAAAGCAAATGGGCATGTAAAATTTCCCGCTCCCGTAGAAAATGGTATTTCATACGAGCTAAAAACAAAATGGTACGGGGAAGAAATAGGAAAATTTCCGCTTTCTCCCCCGGATTCAATCTTGCTAATATTTGTAGCCATTTTCTGAAAAGTATCTTTTGCATCTGTTGCAACTCCTTTGTCAGTAATGGCAGATGCAATCAATCCCTTCCCATCACTGACAGATTGAAAAACCTCTTTTATAACAAGGGCATCAACACTTTTCCCTTGCTCTGTATTTTGTGTGACTTCCTCCTCTGTATTCAACATATTTTCCTTTGCAAAAAACTTGTCCATGCACCAATCCCTTATAGCCCGTCCGTTCAGTAAAGACATTATTTCCACCTCATTCCTATGCCGTGCTGTTTAAAAATTCCATCGCGTCCGCATACGACAATATTTCGACTTCCTGCGTCTCGCCGCCCGTTGGGTCGTCCTGACTATCCCCGTTTAGATACGCCAAACTGTCCTCATAACTAAGCACATCAGCCGTAACCGTACCGCCGCCAGAACCGCCGCCGCTGTTCCATCTTTTGATATCAGCCTGTGTAATAGCCTTTACCCAAGACGGTACTGTCGGGTCTGTCTCGGTTGTGATAAAATCCTCAATCGCCAAAGTAACACCGCCACTTGTAATCAGGTTCGTGCTGTCCTTGACGGGAAACGTATCTATCTGCGGCAAAACAGCGTCTTCTCCATCTTTGCCGTCAACGCCATCCATCACATTGAAACTTTGCGTCCCATTTGCGTCTGTAATTGTCACTCTATGCCCGCCATTGATAGCCGTAACCGTAATAATCGGTGAAAATCCATCTTGCCCGCCTCCCGTTTCTCCGCTTGACGGTACAGAAGATGAAAGTCTTGCCCAAACGACCCGAATGCTGTCTGATATATCCACGCCGGACGCGTTCTTGACTGAAATCTGCACATTTGCTGAGTTTCCTATTTTCCTGTATTCTTCCTGCGTCAGCCGCACATAAAGTATATCACCCTCCATTTCCATGGAATTATTTGTTTTTGTTATCTGGTTGTTCCCGGACGATATTGTGACATTCCATGTTGTTATCGGTGTTGTGTCGCCAGATATCTTTATGGCGAATGATGGGGTTATTGTGTTAATCATGTTTTAATCTCCCTTAAGCTTTCGGAACATAAACTTCTACTTCCTGTCCTGCGCTCCCCGACTGCTTGGCTACGCCGATTGCCGCTCCGCTTGCATTGTAGTTTTCTACAAGTCCGGTGTTTTCACCGATAGAAAGAACGCCATCTTTGTAGGAAAGTTTCATAAGCCAACGGCCAGTTTTTAAATTATGCACGCTATTACTTGTCTCATAAAGATAATAAACATCGCCTGATTCGTTTGCAAAAAACTGTCCATATCCAGACAGAACACTTCCTCTGTAAGCATCATTTTCATAGTAATCTTTTGATTCAAAAGTAACCACATTACTTATTTCAAAGTTTTTACTTACATCGTTATATTCCATTCTAAAAATCGCAGTTTTATTAAAAGGGTTTCTTAACGCTCCGCCTTGATTGTTTGCAAAATAGTAATGTTGCGGGCATACTGCAACATAAATTTCGTTTTCAGAAACAAACTGTGCCGTGGAACTTGTATCTTCTGCTGATGAAAAATTGGAAATATTTAGTTCGGGAAAAGCTTCAAAAGCGGCAGAAAATATATTAATCTGTGTGGATTGAATAACCATATCGTTTTCCGAACTATACACATACGTATTAAACCAATATTGTATGCTGTCTTTGCCTGAATTATCGCTATAACCATTAGTAAATAAAATGTTTTCTGAAACGCCAAATGCATTTCCCCATGTCATTGCGTTTCGCCTTTCACTTCCAAGTTCATAACTATCGTAATGAAATGATTTTTGCAATAATGAAATGTCGTTTTCATTCATTTTGTATAATAAAACGTAATATCTTTTATAAGAACCATTTTGAAATTTTTCAAAAAGAATAAATCTATTTTCCCCAACAGAATATAGATTCCAGTCATTGTCTTCATTATTTAATGGGTCTCCAAGATTATCTAGTTTTTCAAATTTTCCATAAAAATTCTCTGTTACCAATTCCTTGTTATAGTTTAAAACGCAATAATTTTCTCCGTTTGAAACAATAATATTAGAATTAGTCGTTTGGGTCATGTGCGCCCATCCCTTGCCCCCTATAGATTCATTTTCAAACTCATAAGAACCGACTTGCAAAAATGAAGTTTCTAAATCATATATTTTAAGTGTAATCGCATTATCTTTTTCCATATAGCATATGGCCAATTTCCCGTCGTTTAATAGACAGAATGCGGGAATATACTCATTATTTATAGAAAACGAAGATAACAGATTAAACCCTTCGTTCGCATCTATTAAATTAAACCATGTTACGCTTTCTTCTGTTGTATTCTTGTATCTTCTTACATATTTTCCGTTTCCAAGCGGCAAAACTTTTGGCGCAGAGTTACTCGTCCCTCCATATTGTGTATCATACTTCCTATCATCACTCGCCAACTTATACTGCACAAAATTCCCCGCCGTCACATTGCTTCCTTCTGCCACAGTAAAAAGCTCCGTGTCTGCATAAATCTCCGCTCCGCCTGTCCCGCCTATGTTCGTTCTTCCTCTCATAATTTACACCACCCTTATCACAATGCTTGCCTTGATTTCGCCCTCTGGTTCCCGTTCTGCCGTCAAATCTACCCTGCCGCTGTATGTCTCAACCGTTATAACCGCTTTTTCTGCCGCAAGCGTTGTGTCTGATGTAAAATACACATCCGCTAGGCTGTCCGCGGTTATTCTTTCGTCTGCCATTGAAGCGATTCTATTTATAAATGTCAAAACCGACTGATTAGCCAAAATAAAATCTTTTCCTTTTACTTCTTTTACAGAATTTTCTACTTCTGAAAATCCATTAATCAATGAGTTCACTGCCCCATTCGTCTGATTAACCTGTTCCGCCCCAAAATTACTCCCTATCTGCGAATACGTAGTCACATCTTCAAGCGATTTTGTCCCATCCTCATTTTCGATGATGTTATACCGCCTCTTGTCACTGACCGATGTGTCAATCACATCGTCCTTAAAATTTACCGGTAATTTTTCTATAGCCATTTATTTTCCCTCCTTCTATAAATACAATCCCTTTGGCGCACCTAGTCTGAATGACAGCCGCCGAAGTCCTGCTTCCCAACCTTCAATAATCCGTTTCATCTGCAAGGTTGCACTTTCAATGCGGTTCAGTTCTGAAAACCCTATAAACGCCCCATTGTTATAAAACGTCTGCTTGAACCCGTAATTTTTTACAATTATCATACGCTTGTTGATGGTTTCCAAATTTTCTTCTATCACATTGAAATACTGCACTTTCCAGATATACTTCGGGTCTGACTGGTCATTTCCCATATCCGCTATGTTAAATGCTCCCCATATGCCAGATATTTTGTTACGTAAAAAAAGCAGATTATTCCTAATCCGCTTGTAGTCTTTCAGGTTGAACGCGTCCGTTTCTGTCCAATTGGTTTTCGGTGCTCTCCAAATACCGTCCATATTTGTCTCTGGATAGTCCGGGTTCTCCGGTTCGTCTGGATTGTCTGGTGTATCTGGCAAATCTGGTGTACTTCTTAAAAATAATGTGTAAACGCCGTTTTCATCCGGTTTGTCGGACACCATTATATCGGATTTTAAGCAACAATATGGGCGGAAACCTTTTTTACCGCCCTCGCGTGCCTCATTTGTATATCCGTCTGCCCGTCCCCCGTCCCCTTCACTGTCTATATATCTTGCGTAGCAAGACGGATACGCTCCGTTTGCTGATGCAGTCCACCACCCATTGTATCCAGATTCCCCTTTTTTAATAGCCTCTGGAGTAACTTCTGCTTTTCGACTTGCATTGTCCGAGAATAATTCGTATGGTTTTAGGCTTTCATCGTCTTTCTGATAACCCGTTCCCGCCTCTCTTAATGTCAAAAAGTGTATTTTCCTGGTCACTTCCGTCACAATCTTTTTTTTAACATCAAGAATCCCTTCCTTGAACCCGGAAGAAAATCCGTTCAAAAATCCCGCTTCCGACTCATAAGGATTTGCCGTTACATAATCCGTCGTATCCGGTGGGTGGTCATATTCATGCTGCGGCGTGTACCACATCCACGCATCCGCATCACTGTTTGCCCATTGCAAGATATTTGATAAAGCATAATTTCCGTTTCCATACTCTCGTATATATGAAGCCGTTTGTCCTGAACCCGGATATTTCGGCTCCCTCGCATCAAACGCTTTCAGGCACAGCACTTTATCCGATATCACCGCCGTAGAGTTCTCCGGGTCTCCCTCATGGTCATGCTCCATGATTCTCCAGACAATCGGCGCGCCGTAATACTTTGTATTCGGGTCAACCACCCGCGCCCCGACAAGCAAATCTCCTAATGTCTTAGCCATCACCTCGCCACCTTTCTTGCTTTCATTCTTCCGCTCCACCTTCCGTTAAATGACAGGCTGTTTTCATAAGACCGTATAAACGACCTTCCATTTTTTGTTTCCAGATGGAATAAGTCGCTTGCATCCACTGCCGGGTCTCCCTTCCAGTCAATCTCGTACTCCACGTCCCCAAGATAATACTCGGCCAGCCATTCCTCTAACATCTGTGCGTGTTCTGCCGTCCCGACAAGCGGGTTATTCCATGTGACAGCCTCACCTTCTCGGTTGTAATCCTTAGTATAGTTGTAACTTTCCGTTTCATATTCATATCCGGAAATCGTATATGTCAGGTCAATCGCCTCCACGATGCCCGTAAAACGAATTTTGGCGTAGTAAGTGCCGCTTTCCACGATTTCTGCCTTTACTGCGGAACTGACACCAGATAAAACGATTGACAGCCCCTCAGAAGGTTTTTTTAACGACACCATATATTCATATCCGCTTCCTGGCACCTCTATCTTCTCGGATGCCACCGTAACTCTTTGGGTCGTCTGCCTGTAGGCCGTGTATGAGGTCGATATCTTCTGTACTTTCCTCTGTCTTGTCGCTACCGGTGCGGTAATCAAATCCCTGTCCCTTGTAAGGTCGTAATCTGTGTTATCGCCCACAAGGATATTGTCAACAAATATCCGTGAGTTGGGATACCCTTTGTCAAAAGTAATTACCATGCGGTCAAACTCAAGGAATGTTTCATCCGTGTGGTACTGTAAATCCGGATTCTCCACCCTTACAAACTGTAGAACCGTGTCTTCATGGTATGTTGTTATGTGGAACACTCGCGGCGCGGTATTCCTAAAGTTCATGGACAATCCGAACGCCGTATAAGTCGCTTCCAAAGCTATCGTGATTTCCGGCATTCCTCCTAACCAATAACCGCCAAGCGGAAACTTTACGGGCTTTGAACCAAGACGAAAACCAAGCCTCTGCACTACTTCTGCATCTTTATTTTCAATCCATATGCTTTCGCTGATATATCCCGTATTTCTATATTCCTCTTGGTTATCCGGCGCAAATAAAAGTGTTCCGTCAGCCACCGAAAAGTCCTGGCTGGCATTGGCGTAACCATTTTTTACATCGTTCTTAAGGACATTCTCAATATGGCTCCACTCCGCTTCATTGTTGGCGCTTGCCTGCATATCAGGTATGTATGATGCTACGATTTGTATCTGTCCAGAATGTCCCTCTTTCAGTACGCACCGCCCGGCATTTGCAATAATCTGCAATGCCGCCGCATGTTTCACTACAGGCATAGGGTTTACTATTGGCAGGTTCTTAAGCGACGTGTCAATGAAATAGTCAGCCACGCCTAAATCTTCCAACACATCCACGGCGATGTCATAAAGCGGCGTCCCGGCAGGATTGTATTTTCCACGCACATATTCTGTGTCATTGCCAACCATATCGAAAATATCTACGGCCGTAAACGTTGCGGTGGTCTCATTGGCTTTCCACGTCTTGAGGTATGACTTTTTCTCTGGTAACCATTCAATCTTACCCTGCCCGTTTACATCATACCCAAACGCCACCCGCACTTCCTGCCCAAGCTCCATATAAGCAAGCGCAGATTCCGGATTGTCAGGAGAATAATACATATCATAATTAAACACCGTCAAAGTCATGTCTTGGCTCGGAACCGTTTCTGATATGGTCGAAACATACTCCTTTGATGAAAAGCTCTGCACCTTGTCATTGTAAAAGGTATTGGTAAGTCCGCAGGAAAATCGGTAAATCCGGAGCCTCCCTTTTCCGTTCGCCATGGCAAGGGGATGGATTCTGATAAACGATGCATTGTTCCATGCGTCTTCGGTCGTCCAGAGTCCACGGTCAACCTCACTGTACTGTCTTGTGGCGGCGTTTGTTTCAATGACAAATTCGACTGGGTAAAACTCCCCGAAGTCTATTGTCAATCCCTTAATGTCGTAGGATTCACCGCCAAAATCAATATAGATGTCGCCAAGGATTTCCTCGGAAACCAGACCGTTATTGTAAATCTCATACCCGGAATCTTCCGGCGGCGCAAAATACCGCGTTCCATCCAGTTTGGAAAAATTTTGCTCTGCGGTGGCATAAATCCGCTCTGGTGTTACACCCGCAAATACAGCTTCCTTGTTTGACAGATAAAGAAGCGGCTCTTCTGTGGAATTTACAGCCAAGGCTCTCTGCGCTTCCTGATTGAATATGCCGATTGTCGCGCGGATGTAGCCGCGGTTTCTTATACGGCCGCGCATACTCTCTTTATAATCTCTGCTCACATTTTGCATAATTTGTCACCACCCACAGTCTATCATACTAAAAGAAAACGTCTCTTCACGTGTTACCATATGTGTCAGTTTGTCAACAAACAAGGGCTTCCCTGTCCTGTCACCCGGATACATATAAATAGTAATCGGGTTTCCAGTCCTAAAGTCCTCGAAAGTGCACGGAACCCAAAACGGTTCCAACGCTGCAAGAATCATCTTACGTTGCTCTGGGTATAATCCGACCCATGATAAATTTTGCAGCTTATAAAGCTGCCTGCCTACCTTCTGCCCTATCACTGCCGCATTCAAGTTTCTTCCCGCATCAACCGCGTCACTTAAAACATACTCAAATCCAACCGCCGGGCAAGGCATGTCATAGCCATTTATGTTTAAAAATGAGGTAAGTGCCATTCCTTATCACCTCCTTCCCGAATAGGCATAAAAACTTTCCTATAAAATAAAAGAACACCTACCATTTTCCGATAGATGCTCTTCGCGGTACTTGCTTTATAATGATTTCCAATGCATTTCAAAAATCTTATGTATTTATTACTTATTCTTAACCATAGCTACTATTGCCAAAATTGCATTCACCAAACACCAGAATGCCCATATATTTAGGTCTGAAAAACTTCCTGCTAGTGCAAACCCTGTCAATGACGCAAGGCCAAAAAGGACTATCAGTGCAATATTCCCGCCATTTCCCTCACTTTTTCTTGTTGCGACAGATACGATTCCGCCCGACAGCATAAGGATTGCAACGACAATTCCACCACTTCCGCTCACTTCTCCGTTATTAGATAATGCGTTATATGCTCCTACTGCACAAGATTGAAATACAACAACAAGGAACAATACCATAGACAGTATTCCTGATACTAATTTCCATGTTGCCAAAGGCGCTCCTCCGCTCTTTTTTTTATTTTGTGCCATCGGGGCACCGGAAGATGCCTGCACATTCGATGGAGCAGATAACTTCATAACATAACTACATTTTGGGCATTTCACTGATTGCCCTGCCTGAACTCCGGATATCAAATTACTACATTTTGGACACTTTACGCTTGCCATTTCCTCTCCCCCTTTGCATAATTTTAAAATTGATAATGCATTTTTCTAGCAATTACTTCGTAATTTGCTATATCTTCATAAGTTATGTTATCCGGTATTCCTATTGTACTGCACTCAAAGCTTTTGGTTTCTCCGGCATGCAAATCTATAACATTCACGCCGGATATAAATATAACTTCTCCATTTTTGTTATAAAAAATCACATTCACGTATAGAAGTGAATCATCTTCGCCAGTGTTATTCGTCACCCTGCCCATAACGCATGGAAATCCTATTGTATCTTTGGTTAGGGAAGTATCGCTTACTTCTTCTTCGTCAATCAGACATCCGCAATTCGGACATGATTCTGCCCTGTCACTTATTTCTTTCCCACACTCTGGACATTTAATTAAAGCCATCGGCTATATCCTCCCTTTTATGATAAGAATATTTTACCATATATATAAAAGAATTTCGATAAAATAGTAAGATTTTTGTGGTAAGTATATCTTTTTCTGCTATCTTTCTCGTATTTTCTGCAATATCTGCAAGATACAGTGAGTTTTCGGCTTGTGCTCGCATAAATTCTTTGTACCCAACTTCTTTAATTCCCGTGATAATCTGTTCGTTGCTAGCCACTGCTATTCTGCCATTGTTAAATTAACCCACAAGTCATCACACGTTTTTCAAAGCAATACTTAATTTCTTGTTATGTAAGTCTAATACTCAAATGTTCAATCCTAGAAAATATCTTGCAAAGGCAGTCTGCCTGTTCCAGGCGACACTATAATCACTTGGTACCCAACTTTTGAATACGCATAAGTTAAGACTAAAATTAAAGAGTGTGCTTTCACACACTCTCCAACTAGCCTGAAAACATCTCTTCTCGTGAATTTTATATATTTTCTAAGCAAAAACTATTAAAAAAATACCAAATCCAGACAAAAGAAGTCCAATAAGCGATACAATTCCCTGCCCTTTGATTCCAAAAACAGTGGATACAATATAAAAAATAAGAGGAAACCAAAGTCCTGCTCCTTCGTTTATTATCATAAATGTCACTACTGTCGCAAAAATGGCACTTATCAAGCATAAAAATTCATATGGTAAATTACTCTTATAATCCTTGCTGTCATTTTCATCCTCTTCTTCATCCATCGGACATCCACAACTCGGACATGATTCTGCCCTGTCACTTATTTCTTTCCCACACTCTGGACATTTGATTAAAGCCATCGGCTATATCCTCCTTTTTGTGATAAAAATATTTTACCATCATTATTGTAATATGTCGAATAAATGTTTCTAATCTTACATAAGCGGCATATATAATCACAATAGGAATCCCGCTTAAATTGAAAGCATAGCACAATTAATTTGGAAAGCAATAATATGTTCTACCGCAAGGGCTTTCTCATCCGTAAGGTTCGCAAGATTTCCCATAGGCTTATACCTCCCGAATTTTAATAGAATTGCAGAGCCTACCGCTCATGGTAAGCCCTGCACCATCCAATTCGCAACTAGCTGCTTCACTGGCCGAGGTTATTTCATCAACATTAAGATTCAGATTAAATCCTGCAAAAAAATTGGCTCATTACGAACCTAACCTTTGGTAGCCAACCTCATCCCTGGCAGCAACCTACATAAAAGCTATAGATTACATTAGATGTATTTTACCGTATAGGAAAATTCTGCCTAAGTATTTTCCCAATCAAAAACCCCAACAATCCAAAAGACATTATCTGCCTAATGGAATTGTTGGAGTCTGAATCTCCGTGCATGCAGAACTGTAAGTGTGGTTGTATATTTAAAATCTTTTATCTGGATATTAAGTTGTGCATATGATTATAACGTATACTTTGCGAAAGTTAATATAGTTTTTACCTCATTTCGCTATCATATCTTTTCAAACACCATAGTCGCCTGAATCTTACCAGCTCTTCCCATTCCAGTTCCATTCGCCGATGTTGTCGTTATTGTATGAAGCCTATATCCTTTTGCGGCTTACGCATTAATTATGTTTTCTAATTGAGACAAATTCTTTACAGCCCCACCTACAAGTTTTGCGTTTAATACTGCCTGTAAAACAACATATTGTGGCATAATCGAATCCTCCATTTCATCACTTAAAAATTTAACCGTCTTATCTTTATACCTTGCAAACGTCCTATCTCTTTAAATATATCCACAAAAGATAACTATACATAAATATATTTTCCGTCTAATTTAGCTTTATAAATTCTCCGGTTCTTTCTCCACCTATATTAACATACAACAAATTATAAGAAAATGTTCCAATATCAACTATTTCAAACTCAACAACCCAATCATTTCTAACATCTACACCAAAATCATTTTTTGACTCTACATAACTTTTCACCGCAACGATATTTCCAATCCGCTGCATTCTTATTTCTTCTGAATGTGTTACAATAGGGGAGTTTTTGCGGATTTCGGATTTTTCAAAGCGTTACTTACAATCTCCTGTGCCATAATATAATAAAAAAATACTATCGTCTGAATCTATTTTCTTACTCTTATAGTCTTCCAATGTGCTTTTTTCCCATTTTCATAAAAAACTGTTCCTTGGTATGGTCTAAAAATCCTATATACATCTTCATCTTCAAAAGCTGTAACAGTAAAATTATATTCATTTGATTCAATATCAAAATTTCTTGTAAAGCTAATAACAGGCTATCCTTATTTTCGGATTCATCTTGCGTATCCCATTCTTCCGATTCTGAATTGTCCTCTCCTTTCATTTTAAATCATCTGGACTTGCAGAAAAGAAATACTCAAAATTAGAGCTGTCATATTCAACCCCTATCATTTCGTTTAATTTATCCGCTACCGCCTGCCCCCATTCTTCGCCAAATTCTGTGTCACTAACCTTCTTCCTTTTGTATCTGGTGAATATATTTAACCATTCTTCCTTCGTCCCCGCATAATAAATCTTATTTTTCTCTCCATTATGCATATAAGCAAGGGTATAATCGTAAACATTTGTCATACTTTTCGGGAAAAATACTTTGTCTACATACGACCCATTAAAAATACCTGTGCTAACTTCGGTAAACCCTTCGTCTATTATAAGCTTTGTATAACTTCCTCTTGAGTTAAATTCTGAAATATCGGTTAAATACTCGATGCCGTCTACCGTATACGTTGTCTTTAATTCCACATAATCTGCATCGGCTATATATTCCTCCAAATATATCGTACTCCCTTCAATTCCGTATCTAAAGTTATCTATATCACCATTCTTATTTTGTACTTTCACGTCAGTAACGCCTTGTGATTCTTCTTCGTTGATTGGTCCATCAACGGAATCATCTATCCGTTCTTGGCTGTATTCTTCTATTATGGGACTTGTCACTTCATCCTTATCATCGGTAAGATTCTCAATCTCCTCTTCATTATCGTCCTTATCGGAATTTGAAAGTGCGATATCCATAGACATTCCTATCAATATGCAAATAATTATTAATTTCGTGTTTGATTTCTTCTTTTTGGTTTTTTGTGAAGTTTTTACCAAACTTTCCGTCCTATCGTTTTCTCCCTTCTTTTTAGAAACAATGACCTTCCCGTTATTTTTGGATACCTCAATTTCATCCCCAATCTGGGGGCTGAAGTTTAAACTAGATATTCCCACCTCTGCTTCTTTTCCGCTTTCTGTTCTTATCCGTACCTTTTCTTCGTCAATTCTGACTATTTTAGCCATTTCAGTATTCCTTTGTTAAATTCTTCTTTTGTTTAAATGTCTTTCAACTCCATAGTTATGATTTTACATGCAAGTATTATCATCGAACAACATCCCACATGTTTTCCCTATCTTCTCCCCGTCAAATAAAACTCCATTCTGTCATAATCCTCATATGCAGATAGTTGTTTTGATACTGTTGCACCAGGCTTCAGTTCTCCATCAGAATCAATAAAGAATGCACTTTCGTATTCCACTAACTGACCATTTCTAAAAAACAATGCATACCCTTCAACAAAATCAGCAGGCTCGCTTCCATTATTTGTAACTTGGAAAATTGCCCCATCTTCTATATTGTTCTGTGTATAAGATAAGTCTTGAAGGACAGACTCAAAAAACTCATCTTTTTTTGTCTTTATATCTGTATCATATCTGTTTATTGCCTTATCTGTTTCAAATGGTTCATATACTATTGAAGTACATCCAGCTCCTAATGCATAAAGTGTTGACTCAGATGCGCTAACCATTGAATCATCTTGTCCGTATGCAATAGAGGAAGTTTGAACCTCAACAGTCTCATTTGAGTCGTTTTTTATTATCATGAATCTTCTCGTGTACCAGTTTATGCCATCTGGAAGTGTATATTCAGCTAAAATTTGTACGGAATAATTTTCATTCTCGCTTTTTTCTATTTCTCTTTCTTCTTCTGCAATTTCTTCTAGTTGAACCTCCGCATTTTCTTCTGATTGTATAACCGTTCCTTCGCTCCGTTCCACTTCATTGCTATCATCAATCCAAGACGGAGTTGTTTTTTTCCCTTCTTGTTCTTCCGCTTCTTTCATAGGAATTTCAATATCTTCCGCCTTCTCCGCTTCACCATCTTCTCTATGAAACCTCATAAAATCATCATTCTTTACAGTTTCAATTTTTTCCCCGCCAAATTTACTTGAATTTATGACAAGTTTGTCAGAATCCATGTCTGAAACAACAAAAAATATAGACAGTATCGCACCGAGAACAGATAGCAAAGCCCCTATAAGCGACGGCTTGCTGTCCATGTAGCTGTCAACCATGCCGACAATTCCCAATACCAAACCTACTACACACAACACTATTCCAACGTACCAATATGACGAAAGTATACCTAATAACCCGAAAATAAGCGACAAAATCCCATAAGCGTCCATATAAATCCCCCCTTTCAAGTCTTTTAGGTTATTTTACCACAATCTGCTATGTTTGTCGAATGGTTGTGGTATAATGTTTGCATTCCAGAAAAGAAGGAGCTTATATGTTTGATTTACCAAATTTTCAAAATGCAGGAATTTCTCTGCCGGATATAGAGCCATTTTAACATATCTTTCTGCTCTGCCGTGTAAAATGATTTTCCCATGTTTGACCGCCGTTTTTTTATAAGCAAAAAGAGTTACGCCCACCTTTTAAGTAGACGCAACTCTAAAATCATGTCCATTTCTGGATTTTCCTCTGTCACATGTTGAATATCAAATATTTATCTTCCGCTTCTTCCTTGGTATTTTCGCTATCTCTGTAATATATAAAACGTTCTTAAAATTAATTACGGCATTATGTTATATTTTTTCAAATACCATAATCACTTGTACTTTCCCTGTTCTTTTAATACCTCCAGCAGGTGATTCTGCCGCCGAAACCATGTCAAACGTATGAAGTCTATATCCCTTTGCTGCTTGTGCATTTATTACCTTTTCCAACTCTGGAGCACCTTTTAGCGAACCTCCTACAAATTTTGTATCCAATGTTGCATGTAAAATAACATATTTATCCATAAAAACCTCCCTCCACTTTTATATTTTACCATAATCATTGTAATTTGTCGAATATTATATAGAGCGGTTCCGTACTACACTGGAACCGTTCTAAAATCAAACCCATTTCTTTCGTTTCTTTCTTTTGATATAGAAGCAAGCTCTCTCCCATCTATTGAGATTGTTTTTCCTTCCCTTACAGCGTCTATCAGTTCTCTCAAAAGGCTTTCTTGCTCTCCGTTTTCCGAATTTGCCCTAGAGAATCCTCTGTACGCCGCTTCTTCAATTACCTCCGCAAAATGTCCATCAGCAATTAGGCTGCTTCTTCCGTTTATCTCTCCGCTGTATTCCATGCGTTGCCGCAACAGACTTTCCGTATTATGGGTTATGATGCTGTCCGGTGTGGCCATCTTGGCATTTATTGACCCAATTGAAATTCCATCTGCGAATCTGTTGGATATCTCCCCGCCTGCTTTGCTAATGTCAGCTTTTTCCAAAGAAGATATGAGGGAATCCATCATGGAAGCACCTGCCGAACCAAAATCCCCGGCTTTTTCAAGTGCTGACATAGCTTCACCCGCGATTCCGGCTGCTACGCTCCGTATCAATCCATCACCAGAGGACATTCCCTTGACGTAACCTTGTATAGAATAGTTTCCAAGTTCTGCAAATACGGTGGACGGCGAATGAATACCTAGGGCATCTCTAAACCTTCCTGTGATACTATTTGCAACATTGAACATAACATCCTGCACAGACCCCATCATGTTATTTATTCCATTTATAAAGCCATGCATTAAGTTGTTTCCTATATCTTGGAAGTTAGCATTCAGTCCATAGAATGAAGCCCTTATACTCTCCATAAGAGTCATCATAGCGTCTCTTATTCCCTGCATTTCTGCTGTAATACCTGCGTCAAGGCTCCCTACCATGTTAGAACCGATATAGTTAAACTCTTTATCTGTACCGTCAAACGCCTGTATAGACGATTCCGCTACCCTCTTTGCGCTGTCCGTAACCTTCCCGGCATTTTGTTCAAATCCGTCTATATAACCTTGCACAGTATTACTTCCAAGTTCCTCAAATACCTTTGATGGGGAGTGTATACCAAGCGTATCTTTCACCCAACCAACAATACCGCCCGCAAACTCTTTAACTTTCTCATAGGCTTTTTCTGCAAAATCTGCTATACCATTGACAAATCCTGTGACAATGTTTTTTGCAATTTCAAACATTTTGCTCGGCAATTCTGCAAAGAATCCGACTATCTTTTCTACCATATTCGGTATAAATTCAAACAGGAATGCTTTTAATCCCTCCCATACCTCCTGTGTCTTTGTGGAAACAGCTTCCCAGGCATTCTTTATGAAGTCTGCCGCATATCCAAGTTTTTCAACTATCCAACCCCTGATTGCATCTATGGCTTCTTCAATGAACTTCTTAGCCGCGCCCCAGAGTTCATCTGTCTTTTCCTTAATATTTGTCCAAACATTTAACACTGTTTCTTTTATCGTGTTAAACGCTGATAACGCCGTTTCTTTTATTGTGTTCCAGATTCCCGTAACTACGTCATGTATGGTAATCCATATAGATTCCCATATGCCCGCCACAGTGTCGAACAATCCAGATAGAAACTCGCCTATTCCCTCAAAAGCAAAGTGAGCAGCATCGGTTATTGTCTGCCATATGCCGAAAAGGAACTCGGACAATCCCTCCCAAATTCCGCACCATATTTCCGATAAGGTGTCAAATACTTTTGCAAGAAATTCCCCAATGCCCCCAAATACGTTTCGCGCCGTCTCGGTAATGAAATTCCAAGTATTTGACAGAAAATCGCCCAAAAATTGCCAGACGCCAGACCATGCCTCTTCTATTCCCTCGAACACGCCCTTTAGGAACTCCGATATGCCGTTAAACAATTCCGTAGCCTTGTCCCGAATACCCGACCAGATAGACACTACTGCTTCTCTCACAGCATTCCAGACTTGTTCCGTCTGCTCTTGAATACCCTGCCAAGCGCCTAATACAGCATCAACGACACTTTTCACCATGTCCACAACGACTTCAAACAGGGATTGTATACCATTTACTAGACCCTCCATGAGGTTTACGCCGATTTCAGCCATTACAGTAGATGGAGAGTGGATTCCAAACAGTTCCTTTAAACCGCCAATTAAAATACGTCCTATAGCAGCTAAGGCTTCTCCAAGTCCTCCAATAGCTGTCAAAATTCCATTTACCATTCCGGCTATCAAATTAAATCCAAACTCGGCAAGGTCGGCAATTGCTTCTCCGCTAACAACATATTCTATTAGCCCCTCAATTAAATAACCACCCAACTCTATTGCAAGCGCTGCAATTTTTCCTATAACATCTGGCAAATTAGAAAGAGCTGCGTTTGTGGCATCTGCAATATGATTCCAGACCTGTCCCCAGTCAACATCTTTCACGGCATTTATCATGTCATCTAAAAATCCATTCAGTATGCCAAAAGCCGCATCAATAAATTCTTCACCGCCAACCAGTGTCGCGACCACTCCTCCTATAAGTACTGATATTCCTTTTGCAATCACCCCAGAAAAAGGCCCGAATTCAAGATGGTTCAAAATAGCTTCAGTCAATGGACTAAACGCGTCTGCAATTTTAAAACCTGCAAATCCCGCGGCGAGTGCTTCTGCCATCCTTCCTGACGAAGACTGCCCGAATCCGTCAAACAACCCTCCTAACACTTCTAAAGCGGTGTCTAAGGCAGTTTTGAAATGCTTCTCCCACTCAATCTCACTAAGGAATACGCCTATCTGCCGTCCAAGTTCTTCCCACCGTACATCCGCTACTACCTTTAGAAATTCCGTAAGCAGATTATTGAATGCCTGTCCGTTTTCTTTCCACTTGATTCCGTCAATGAGTCCGTTTAAACCACTTGAAAGATTTTCGGCGATATCATTCCAACGTATATCATCAACTGATTCTTGTAATAACTGAAATATACCGTTTATAAGTTCAGAAATAACACCAGAAATTTTTGACAAATCAAGCTTAGCGAATAATCCATTGATTGAGTCCGCAATACCTTTCCCTAACTCCTGCCACCCGGTAAGACCCACTCCATTCTCTCTCGCCATATCAGTGAGAAACCCGTCCAGAATACGCCACACCGCCATAAATCCGTTGCCAAGCGCGTTGCCAAATTCTTCCCACGGAATTTCCGTCACAAGTTTTCTAAGCCCGTCAGAAATCTTTCTTCCGAATTTCTCAAAATCCAGACCGCCAACGTCTATATCCGTAAGCTGATTAAATGCTCGTACAATATCCGTAATTCCCGCTCCGATTATCTGTCCGGCTTTTCCAAAATCTAGGTCTAACAGCTTGTTAAACACTGTAGAAATCGATTCGGTAAATGCTGTTATTTTATTTCCCATATCCTGTCCGGCAGCGCTGTCCCACTTAAGCCCGTCATAAAGCCTGTCCAGTCCGAGATTAATCTTATCAACAATCCAGTCAAGATTATCGCTCAGCGTATTAAGAGCATATGTTATTGATTCTAATATACCCTTGAATCCTTCTGTGATAACTGCCGATATTTTCCCAAAGTCAATCTGCTCAAAGATGCCTGCTATCGTATCTCCAAGGCCATTGCCAAGTTGTGCCCAACCCGATAAGAGCGTATTTGAGTCTATACGCCACATATCCTCTATAAATCCATAAGCAATATGCCACGCCATCATGAATCCATTTCCAATGGCGTTCCCAAGTTCTGTCCAGTTGATTTCACCCACCATGCCCCGGAATCCGACAGACAGCTTTTTCCCAAGGTTCTCGAAGTCAATGCCGCCGTCCCCAAGAAGAGCATTAATTGACGTCGTGATGAAGTTTATTCCGGCCCCGATAGTTTTTCCAAGTAATTCCCAATCAAGCCAGTCGACAAAAGAATTGAATACTTTTGCCAGGTTCTTAAGCGCCTGTTCTACTTTCGGAGTAATAAACATTATCGCATCATATATTTTTCTTAATCCTATGTTTATTAATTCCGCTATTGTCTTGCCAAGCCCTTCCCAATCCTGCTTAAGGAAGGCATCCCTTATCATTTGCGCCCATTTATTTAGCGGAGCGTTATTCCCCATATTGGTAAAGTCGTCAAATCCTCCCACGCCTATGTCGACATTCCCAACATCTTCCAACGAGTCATTTAAATCCTCCGATGCATCAGACAATATGTTCAGCTCATCAAATGGTAACGTAAGTAATTTTTTATTAAGCTTCTCGCCTGCCTCTTGTGCCGCATTACCCAACTCTCCCAGATTGTCAGATGAATCTCCAATTCCTGCCATATCACCAACAATGCCGGATATAGAGTTATCTGGTTTATATCCGGTCAGCGTATACATGAAGCCGCGGAATGTTTTTGCAGCCTCCATGAATTTGCCCATAAGGGTATTTATCCATTTAACCGCAGGTAAAATAGCCGCTATGAGCCCTTGTTCAATAACAGATGATATTGATTGTATATTTGACGCAAGAAGCATCCATTGGTTTGCAAATGTAGCGATTTCCCTAAAAGCCGGCGCTATATCCAATCCATTACCAGAGTGTGCAATTTTCTCAAAAGCCGCCGCCATATCGCCTGCAACGCGGTTCATTGCATTTGACGCCTTAATTCCAATCTGGCTGATTTTGGAGAATGCCCCTTTATCTGCTGTTGCAATGTTACTCATAGCTTTACTCATTGTCTCCGAAACTTTGCTCGTCACTTTTGATAACGTCCGTAATGTTTTTCCGCCCGATTCAAATTCTGTTCCTGCCGGCTTCATAGATGTTGATACTCTTATCCCCGTAGCCGAAAGCTTCTCTATAGCCTGTGCCATTCGGATGGTACTTTCGCTGATTTGCTCTACACCCTCCATGACATTCAACATTCCGCCCATGCTTTTCTTCATGATGTCCATAGTCCCGGAAACGCTTTTTATTGTTTCTCCAAGGGAATCAAATGCTTTTTTCTGCTTTTCTAATCCATGTATGCTTGCAGTAAAATTTAACGCCTTGGATAGTTTTCCAAGTTTACTGACTAACCTGTCAATCGCCTTATTTGTCTGATTTACTTCTGCTGATATTTTTATGTCAAGGGAATTTGTTTCCGCCATATTCTCACCGTCCTCTGCATTTAAATAAGCACCGAACAACCCTACTAAGCGCTGCCTTTTCACTGTTCAGGTTATGGATTTTCGATGCCTTGATAAAACGGCAGGATTGAAACCCGTGCCGCCCTAAATTATATTTTATTTAACTCAAAGTTCGCCTGCATGACCTTTAATATCATGTATTGTCGGTTTCTTTCTGCCTGCGCTTTCTCCTCTTCTGTCAATCCTCGCTGCGATTCTGTAAATTTTCCTTCTGTCACCGGCTTGTCTATATAGCATGTTTTGGGTTTGTTTGAAAAACAATGTTCTATCGCAAATGCCATAGCGGATATGCCATAGCTTCCAAACCAAGACCACATTTCCCGGTCTCTTTCTTTCTGTCTCTCCCTGTACCCAAGTGATATTATTTTTATGGCATGTGGATTCATGTTCCAAAAATCATTCCATGTCACGCCCATAGCGTTTGCCATGGGAAACCATTCATTTTCAAACAATTCTCTTAATGTTCTGTACTTTAGTTCCCGTCTGCTCTCTGCTCCTGTGTCTCCTCGTCTTCCTGATTCTCCGCTGTCTCTTGCAGAGCGCGAAAAAAATCAGATTTTTCCATTGCTTCTGACATGGCGTTTGTCACATCCTCGAAGGAACCGCCCTTGACAATGTGCTCCTGCATCTCTCTTCCCGCAAACTTTTTACCCTTCCCAGCGCAAAATGCGAAATATGCCCGAACCATAGACATAGGCCTTTCATTTGCCTTTTCAAGTGAAATCCCCATGTCCTCCAAGTCACACACAAGGTTGAAGTCAAATTCTTTTGATTTGTATTCTTTTCCGTTTATTATAAATGTGTTCATCTTTTCCTCCATTCCGAAGCGGCGCAAATTTCTCTTTTCCTCCACTGTTTTCATAGGAAAGGGGCGGTATTTCCTCCGCCCCAGTCTCCCATACTAAATAGCTTACGGTTCCGTCGGCGATACGACAGGGTTCGGAACCGGTTCAACAACCGCCGAGTCTCCAACATAATCCGCGATGGTCATGTTCATCTCAACCGTTAAGAGTCCGTTTTGTGCAAATTCCGGCTGTGGAATCACTGACGGGGGCTCCGCGATTACCCAGAAAGAATCCGTAAGCCCGGGAATCACAGTCTGGAACCACAATCCCTGCAAACTGGTAAGGCTCTTGAATGCCGCAATGACCGCCTTCCACTCCTTAATCGTCTCGTCTGTAATGTTTACTGTTACCGGGAATGAACCGCCTGTGTCTCCTCTGCCCTTAATGTTCCTTGTCAGCATATCTTCCAACGCACTTGCGTCAATTACCTCATCCGTAATCGAAATGCCGCCAATTGTGTTGATTCTGTCAAGCAATGTCATGTCTGTCGGTTTTGTTCCGTCTTTACTGTTTCCTCCAATGCCATACGAAAATGTTATACCGTTTGTTGATACACCAGCTTGTGCCATATCTTATTACCTTCCTTTCCTGTTTTTCACTTGTTTGGCTTTTGTGGACGTTTCTTAAAAATTTCCCTTTACTCTTGAGAGCCTCCGGCTTTCTGCACTATCAAGCATATGTATCACCACCTGCCTTTCCAATAAGTCTTTTACCATCGCTATCTGGTGATTCGTAAATGATTTTACTTCTGCACCTGTTTCCATACCTGGTTTACGCCTGTGCTTGCAAGACCGCTGACAATACCGACTGCGATAGCGTTCAGAATATCATGTGCAGGGAAATCCGGCATAATAAACATTCCAGCCACGCCCAATATACCGCCGCATACGCCGACAATCGCCGGAATCGTTTCGTCCCTTATCTGCGGAATCAGCTTAGCCGCATGTCCAATAAGGTACGTGATAACCGTAATTGCAATCACCGTTCCAAGTTCTCCCATATCCATTGCTTTTTGTCCTCCTTCCATAAGGCGCATTCCCAAATCGAGTAGGGGAATGACTTTCTCCCCTACTCGCCGCGCGGGGTGCGTGCAGCAAAGCTGCTAATTTCCTTACGCACCCCTGCGCATAAAAAGACACCACCGTGCCAAGTGATGTCTTTTTATGCGTGAGGGAACTATCAATGAAAAGCTTTGTTTGTTTTTCTAGTATAACTATATCAAAACTTCAACAGGACATTCTAGGACATATCTTTATCATCGAGATATAATTTCCCATATCTTTTCTCAAACTCCTGTAATGCCCTTGCATGAAGCCTTGTTATGTTCCTAAATGAATAATCCATATCCGTAGCGATTTTTTCAAAAGTCTTTTTTTCTATGTACCTTAAAAATAAGACGTCGTAATGAGTTTCATCCTCCATACTGTCAATCTGTGCGATAATTTTATTTTTCTTATCCGCATATTCATCTACCAGTTTATTAATGCTTTCTTCCATCGATTCTATTTTGCAAAATGTCGTGCCGATTTTGTCATGGTTGGACGTGGTCTGCACTCTTTCTCCTTTTGGTATGGCGGATAATCCGTATGATAACTCCTTTAACTGTGCCAACTCCGTCAATTTATTTTTTATCATCCGGTCAAGTCTGCTTATTTGTGATAAATATTCCTGTGTTGTCATGTATGTAATCCTCCTTCGATTGGGCCAGACATTATGGTTGCTCTACATTTCCCCTGCACGGGCCTGCGCATAAAAATAACCCGGAAAGCCTTGATAGCGCCAAGGCCTCCGGGTTTTAGTTTCCCTCTACAATTCCATCTAAAAGTAAAAATAATACAATTTGTTAAATTGGTATTAATCTAGGGAACCGCTGATTAATTAGTTTTATTTTCAGCATTATCCCGTTTTGTCA
>CAMWBY010000020.1 GCA_947172645.1 uncultured Lachnospiraceae bacterium
CATTTTATCATACATTATCTGGAAATACTTGAATTAATCAGTGTTTCCCTAGATATTTCCTTCTTACTATACCACTGCACTGTCTTGACTATATTTTTTCAGTACATACCGATAGGTTTCATCCGTAAGATACTTCTTCAACTGTTCCCAGTCCTTATCCACAATACACTTCCTCACCTTGGATGCGCTGACAACCTCTCCATCTTCCGCATACCGCGGATACTCCACTACTTTTATTCCATCCAGAGGAAGCAATTCCTTCATTGCTTTATTATACTGTGCGGTTACCTTATCCGTTATCTCTTCCCCCACAAACCTGACCGTAATGTTCAACGCCGGAGCAACATATTTGGCAAATAGCTGTATATCCATCGCCGGGAAAACGGTTTCTTCCTGAAGACTGTCCTTATTAAAATATTCCTCAAAAGTCAGTGCCGAAATAATATATTTTCCCGATGGGATTACCTTCACATTATCCCAACGCTCACAATTCTTTACAACCATTTCATAACGCTCTTCAAAAGGGAAGTCCGAATGGTCCTCTTCCACAACAAAAATATATAAGTATTCCACTTCTTTTCTGCTCTGATCTATTAAATAAGCGTGACCCTTCGTAAAAGGATTGCAGTTCATGACAATACAGCCAACATTCTCGTAATTTGTCTTATTCTTACATAGTTCCTTAAGCCATACCCTCAAACTGTCATTGTCTACCTGCTTTTCTCCCTCTCTGTATGAGACAAATCCTGTATCTTCCGCCATGTTATTCTTAAGTTCTTTTTCTATTTTAGAAAAGACAAACCGTTCCAGAATCCTGTTCCCTGTCGCATTTAAATGTGCAGCTACACCGGCAGAAAAACATTTCTCATGCTGAATATCCCTCATATTAAATGCCTCAGAACAACTATGGTAATTCTTTAAGGCAGGCAATTTCGCATTCCGCCATGCGATTGACCCAAAATGGACTATCATGTCTCCCGGTTTAAACTTCGTGTTCACCATCATATAAAAAGAGTTAATATCATTGTCAACCTCATACGGACTGTTTCCGCCACCACAATTCACTACCCTATAATTCAAATGCATATCGTTAAGGCGCAGTTGCAATTTGCTTTCTATTGTATCTTCATCCACAACAAAGGAGCCTATGGCAATACATGGGCCATATACATAAATTGTATGTTCCGCTGTATCCGGTTCGCCTATTGTCACCCGGCGTCCCCCATATACATGAAATCCCTCTTTCTGTACATCTTTCTGAAAATAGCAGCCGTTTATTTCTATATTATCCCCTGATATGGTCGGTTGGCTGACCCACCGTTTATTAAAACGGTATATAGAGCCTCCCCAAGGCATCGAAAAATAATGGTATGATATCTGATTTTGTTCAAACCATCTTAGCATGTCATTAGCTAAACAATCCAAGTATAATCGTTTAATATTATACTTGGGAGTCAATGAGTTAACCCATATTTCTTCCGAATATATCAGTGCCTCATATTTACCTGACAAATATTTTTCATACAATTCACTGCAAAACGCCTCAATGTCATAGAAACCTACAAATCTATCCACAAACCCTTGTATATCAGGATTCAATGACGATACTAGCAATTTAGCGCCCTTGTGCCAAATCTGCGCAACCGTTTCTTCCTCAATCCATTCCCAACATAAAACCTGCTTTCGACGTTGTCTCCTAATTGCAGACGCTACCACTTTCTGGTTTTCTAAAACAGGAATCTCCTCAATATGATTCGCCTCATAAAAAATACATGCTGTGTCTCTCAGCACATCATCAGAATTATTCACAAATAAATTATGCCGTTTTGGAATATCTGAAAACAGATAATTTCTTTGCATATCCCCCTGGCATAACGCATATAAAAACTCTTGCTTTTCATTCACTACGCAAATTGTAGCATTTCCCTGGTCAAAGTACGCTACAGCCAATTCATGGGTAAGGTCTTTCTCTTCTATTTTTACCTCCCCCCAGTCGTTTTTGACCATAATTCCTCTTTGCAATGACCGGATGGTTTCATCATGCAGGCATTGATAAAGCTCTGCACAGCTAATCTTCTCACAGATAAGCTCCTCGTGGCTGTCGCTCTCCCATATTAAAATGCTCTGGCTGCCATCTATGAAACTGTCCTCTGCCAAAATTTCAATAGGAATAGCCGGAACGCATCTCTTATATAATTCAAGCAGTCCAGAATAATGCATTGATTCTATGTATATATGTTGATATTCTTTAAAAAAGTTAAAAAAATAAGCAATGCCTATCAATTCCCATTTTGGCATGTCTGCGATATGCTTCCCCTGCAAGATATGTCCTCCAGTTTCTTTCTTAATCTGATATGGTTTCTCTATAAGCATATATCAATCCCATATCTTTCGTCTTATCATTACACCAATAAGAAAACCCCGATTTCTCCAGACAATCTAAAAGGCTGCGCTTGCCTTTATAATGCCACTCTAACATAATAAAGGAAATCATCCCGAGAATATCCTTCTCCAAAAGTTCCTCTATAATTCCATACTCTTCCCCCTCACAATCCATCTTAAGCACGATATTGCACTCCGGGTGCTTCTGTATGATAGACATGAATGTCTCCGCCGCATCCTTAACGTCTATAAATTCTTCCTTTTCGTCCTGTGATTTAGCCAACCCAACTTTCTTATACCATTCATAAGCTCTTTCCCTAACATCAACTAATGTACTCTGCCCACATGTCATATTAGAGTTAAACCCTACCATCCGCTTGCTATTCTCATTGCTGATACCATATTGGAGCATTTCAATCCGGCTTGGCTTATCCAGATATTCACGCAAGTTGTCTCTGGCAACCATAAATGTTTCCCTAAAGGGTTCAAAAGCATATACTTTCTCGACTCTTTGATTAGCCAAGAAATATAAAGAGGCGTCTCCTATATTCATGCCCACATCAAGCACGATATCTTTTTTGTTATTATTTATAAAATAATGGTATGTATGGTCCACCAGGACTTCATAGGCATTATTAAACTCATCCTTAGACCTTACTTTAACGGTTATGCCATCAGCAGTTACGGACAGGTTACCGTCTGGCAAAATAGCAATCCTGTCAATATTCTGGTTATATCGCCCATATAAACTGTTCCCTAATAGAAGCCGTTCATAACTGATTCCCTGGAATATTAATTCCTTTGCGATATTAATGCATTCCTGGATATCCCAAATCATAATAATAATTTTATCATATGTATATTTCTGTACATCTCTTAACTTAATAATTTTCTTTCCTGCGAACCAGCCATGCTTCCTCTGGTCAATAAAGGTTTCAATGTGGTAATTTTCACAGACTGCCCTTTCATTCTGGAAATAGAAATTCCCCAATCCGTATATCAGTACATTCTCTTTAGAAGCGTCCTTATGGTTTAAACCTGTATGGCAGCCATGTAAATCAGCAAAAGCCTTCTTCGTGTTTTCTAAAATTGCGACTTCATCCGGTAAGTTGAACTCCTTATTTAAATCACTCGCAATTTCAATTTCATGTCCGTCTATTTTTGAAATATTTGTCCCGGTTCCATCGCATCCTATTTGCTTAATCAGAGGCTTGGCCGAATTAATGCATATGCCCTCATTTTCAATAACATTTAGCGCCCAATATACCCCCCATGAGTCATACTGCCCTATAATCGTTCCAAACAGCATGGATTCTAAATCTTTTCCCCATACCGCCAGATTTTCAGATTTAATTCTGTCTGCTTTAAGCCGCTTTATAATATCATTATCTCTATGGAACTTCTCCCATCTGTCTTTCCATGTCCCCCATCCCCAAGTAGAGACCCGTCCACAGCTATAAGCGTCATATTCTGTCTGTTCTATGGTGATTGGCCAACAATACCCGCTAAGAGAATATACCTTGCTATTTCGCTTATATTTTGCCAATCCTTGCGTCATAAACTGCATATAGCCTGAAGACGGAACGCAATCGTCTTCCAACACAATAACAGCATCATATTCTTCCAAGGCATAGTTCACCCCTGATATAATAGACGCTGCCAAGCCCTTATTATAATCCGAAACAATAATCTCGTTCTCGCACCAGTCTATCCTTTGGATAAGCTTGTTTACTTTCTTCCACTCATAATCGTCCTCATCCGGTTTAAGGCCGTCCTGGAAAATAAATAGTTTGTCTGGTAACACAGTATTATTTTTCAGAGATGTCAATACTTGTTCTGTATGATGGCTTCTGTGGTAAGTGAATAATAAAGTGGCAATCCGCATCTTTTTTCCTCATATACTTTCTTATTAGTCTTCTTTCATTTTATCATTTCGTATAACCGCTTCTTGACTGCTTCTCTGCTATTATTCCGATTCACGTAATCCCTTGCTTTCTCTCCCATATCCTTATTTATGTCCTTACCATTTTTATATGCTTTCAGCATAGCCTTATCAAGATTTTTCCGATACATATAGATAAATTTATACGGCGCTATATCCCGTGCCATACATATATCTGGCGTGATGACTGTTCTGCCCCTTGAAAATGATTGTATCATCACCCCTGAATTCATATAGCTTCCACTTTCATAAGGCATAATCACTACATCTGAAATATCAATAATCGCATCTAATTTTGCATCAGAAAGAAATTGCAAATCCAAAATAATATTATCGCAGCCAACGCATAAATCTCTGATTCTTTTAGCATAGCTACGATCATATGATTTCCCGGCTACCAACAACTTAGCATGTTCTAACTGCAAATTTTTAAATGCCTTGATTCCTTCTTCAAACTTCTTAAATGGCATAATCCTGCCAAACATAATAAATACAAAATCATCAGATGAAATCCCATACTTCTGCTTAAGAGTCTCTATATTAAGACTACTTGCATCAGAATGGTATAATATATGTGGAACAAAAACCGCTTTTTTCTTATTTTGCTCTCCACCTGGAATGTATCTCTTACTATCTTTGGAATGTAGCATAATAATATTACTATTTTCTGCAAGCCATTTCATATTATCAAGAACCTGACTATCCACTGTTTTTCCATGCGGATATTTATTATGGAATACCCATACAATTTTAGCGCCACAAACTTGATGAAGTAATAACTGAAATTTCATTTTCACATCCAGGCAACTATCCACCCAGTTTAAAAATACAGCCTTAGTCCTAAACAGCTGGATCAACGATGCAAAAGCAATCAAGTCGCCTGCCACAAAATATTCATCCTGCAATATGTTGACCATATTATAAACATATTCATTTGTTATTCCCTTACTCAACTTGGGCAAATAGACAATCCTGTTTCTCAACGCCGACATTTAGCCATGTACTCCTCTCTCACATTTCTCTTGACAAAAATTGATGAAATTTCTTAGCCATTTTTTCTATATCGTAATTTTCAAGCACAAATTTTCTGTTATCCTCCAATAAAGCACAATATTCTTCATTCGATAAATTTTCAACATATTTTATGCAGCGGTCAATTCCGGATGCATCATTTAAACCGAATCTTAAAGCAGGGTTCCTTACAATATCCCTTTCAGCCTCAATATCTGATACAATAACCGGTCTGCCATAGCCATATGCTTCAAGGACAACATTTGAAGTCCCTTCAGCAAGTGAAGGTAATAAGACAATGTCCGCCTTATCGTATTCCTCTCTCATATTTGCCACATAACCCAGAAATTGAACCCGGTCATTCAAATTATTTTTACGGCCAAAATCAAGCAATTCCCTCTTATACATCTTATTGTCCGCACGGCCGGCAAAGATAATTTTCCCCTGAAAATCTGGATAATCCCGCAAAAACCGCAGCACCATCATTTGATTTTTACTCTGGTTTACTCTTGCCGCAACCAATATGCGGCGTATTTGCCGATTTTCTTTCATTGCCAACTGTTCAACAACAGGCTTACCGTTATTGATTAGATGAACTTCTAAACCTAATTTTTCTTCTAATTTTCTCTGCGTGCTCCTGGCATTTGCAAGAACCCAGTCACACCGTTTTATATTTTTAATCATACAGGAATTGTCCAAAATATATGCCGCATCTTTCCTCTCCGAATATACTATGCGCATTCCCAGAGCCTTGAATACAGGAACCAGTGTTAGATACTGTGGGTAATAAATGAGACATGCTTCATATTTTGTACACGAAAACTTTTTAATCAAGTGCCGCATGACACATGGATGCATTTTTCCTCCATTACTTCCCTGCTTGTCCACTTCAAAAAATCTTACATTTTTCATCCGCCTGGCATCTGCCTTGAAAAGAGTGCTGCTTCCACAAAATCTGTGTTCCACTAGAACATCCAAATTCCACCTATGTTTATCCGCATATTCAATCATATACCGGAACTGTGTTTCCGCGCCGCCCAATACATACTCAGGCATAAGCAACAAAAATCTTTTTTCCCTCTTAAAACGTCTCCGCCCTTGTTGCATCTGCTTTTTCTCCCACTACACTTGATTCTGGCAATTCTGATATATTAATTTCCCGCTCTGTTCACCGGAAAACGAAATGCTATCCGAACCTTTATCTGCCTTTACAATATAAAGATAATCTTCCAATCTCCCCCACAGACTATCTCTTTCCTTAAAAGAATCCTCTCTCATAAAACTCTCTTTCAGTGCTTTCTGCAAAACAGAATCCTCCTCAGGAGATACAGAGAAATCCTTGCCAGACATCTGACGGGTCACAATATCATAAACCAATAACATATTTCCATTCCCGGGGAATAATAATATCTTATCTCCTAAGACTACGTAATGCTCACACACAGGCCGACCTGGAAATTTATTTTTAACAATCTCAAACCCTTCCGGAAATGGTACCGGCTCACCTATCGTCTTCTTCTCCTTATTAATCCGCAAAATATTTTGCATATGGCAGTTTAACACCAAAATTTCATTCTCCAGGAAAACAAGATTAGAATATGCTACATCCTGCCTTTCTCCCCATACAGCATTCTCATTTGTATATATCCGCACGGTGTCCTTTTCTATGTCCCATTCATAAATATCAGTGGAGCCTTCCGGCAGTATCCAATAATGTTTTCCGTCAAAACAGACGGAAAAAATCCTCATATCTTCCCCAAACTCCTTGGAATAAACGATTTCTTTCGTCTGCAAATTAACTTCTGCAAGTTTATTCCCTCCGGCCATGCTTAACAATGCACAATTATCATCTCTTATAAAAATATTACCACAGGCGAAACCTGATTCAAACAATCTACTTAGTTCTACTTCCTTGTCAATTCTCTCTGTCTGCAAATCAAACCTATATATTCCTTTCCCTAAATCAGAGGGAAACATATACACAATATCTCCCAACCTGATAATTCCGCCCAACATACAATTTTCCCCTTGGAAATACTGTATAGGGATAATCCGTTCCTGCTGCCTGGTAAAGTCGTACCCCATAATAGCATTTGCCTTGGCCGGGAAAAAATAAATGATATCACCACAAGCCAAATTTACCGATGACATACTCAATGCATCATCCTGCCCATTGGAAAACCTATGTACAAAATGTACTGAAAAATCTTCCACATCTAAATAAAACATCCCGTTGAACGTATGGTTCATAAAATAAATTCGGTTTTCAATATGACTGCTATCAATTAATCTAAGATAGCCTCTCTTGTCCTCCATATAATCCCCCATGCAATATCTATTGCAGCAATACATCTTCCACATCCAATAAATATAAATTATCCTTCAAGAAACTATAACAAGGCCTGGAAATACACATCCGGTATCCGCCAAATATATCTGAAACAATTTTAATCTTCTTATGTTTGGCATTCCACCTATGCATAATCTTCCAATACTTTTCCATAATCTTCTTTTCTTCTTCTGTCTCTTTCCATATGCCGTCTATCCGGTCATTCAATTCTCTGGAAGCCGCCAGGATTTCATCTTCTGTATTGTCCTCCAACCGGATTCCTTGTCTGTCAAAATTGGAAGTATATATATAGCACTCTTCCATCATGTCCAATGTTTCATAAAGATTGAGATATCTCTTTACCTTCTTAGAATAAAACTTCTTAGGAAGGTACATGCAATATCCTGTATCTGGCCAACTCTCCGCACCATAACACACATTAATCATATTCGTCATTAATACAGGCCTGCCCCAATATCCGCATATAGAAGCAACTCCCGTATCGCAGGAAATCAAAAACTTACACCGCGATAGTAAATAAAAATCCATAAACTCATCATAATATTTGTTCGCGTAATCTATGACAAACTCTTGATTGCACTCCTTGACTTCATACTTTCCCAGACGGACTGACAGCAAGCCATGACCTGCAAAATATTTACTCGCCTTCATAAACGTATCAATATCACAATTTCTGCAGCTACTATTGTATCCTGCATTTCCTCCAAAGTTTTTCGCTTTGACCCCGCTCTCCCTAGCATGTATGCATATAAATTCCCCATTTACCCCCATCTTATGAAGTTTTTCTTCCCCTTCGGCAATCTCCGTTTTAGAAAAAGGAAGGAGAAGTTCCCCAAGGTTAATTTTTGTCGGCTCCAACCTAACCGGCACATATCGATTAAATTGCGCCATATCCATATCTTTCGTATGGGCACAAAATACATACGTCCAGAAATCTATGTTAGAATCTTTAATAAAGTATACTTTCTTACCAAATAAATCAAATATTCTCCGGTTATAAATCCCACCTGCATAATTGTCAAAAAATGTGGGGACAACCACATGCAGCACGCCCTTATTTTCCCGGTTCATGTCTTCTAGCAAATTAAAAAGCCTGAATATGGTCTCTCCAAGGCTCACAAACTGAATATCATGAAAAACAATCCGGCTGTATCTTTGGTTCAGATGCCGCCACCGCTTTTCATATAGCCTAATTGCCTTTAAATTAAAATGTTTATATTGCTGTAGTTTCTCCTTATACATGCTAAGTTTCCTATACAGAAAATATCTTTTAGAATAATCTTGTAACAGATGGTCTGCTTTCTTGATATAAACATTTATTTTAAACATCTTGTTCCTCTTTCTTAAAACCATTTCTTAATTTCACTGCAAATCTTTTCTACACTGATACTATTCATAGCCTTTACCTGCGCATATGTACCATATCCTTTGGAAAAATCATGTAATCCGAAACGTTTAAACGCTACGCCATGTCCTGACTCGGCAATCACTTCCGCAACCGCACTGCCCAGGCCTCCAATGATATTATGGTCTTCTATCGTAACAATCTTCCCTGTCTCTTCAATTGCCCTGATAAGCAGCTCCCGGTCAATGGGCTTGATTGTATGCACATTGATTACTCTCGCCCGAATACCTTCGTCACGAAGCATTCCCTCCACGTCTAATATATCCTTTACGATGCTTCCCGTGCCAATCAGGGTAACATCACTTCCCTCCCGCAAAATAACGCCTTTACCAATTTCAAATGAATAATCTTCCGTATATACTTCCGGCTCCTTATTAGTTCCAAGTCTCAGGTAAACAGGCCCAACATGCTCATAAGCCGCAAGCGTTGCCTTCTTAACTTCCAATGGGCTTGCCGGACATATGACCGTCAGATTAGGCAATGCGCGCAGCCCGCCTAAATCCTCCGTAGAATGGTGCGTTGGCCCCAACGCACTATAAACCTCTCCCGCTCCAGTTCCAACAATCTTCACATTCTGCTTCTGCAAGCAAATGTCATTCCGTATGAACTCATATGCCCTATAGGCAAGAAAAGCGCCTATCGTATACGCGAACGGAACCTTCCCACAGCTTGCCATGCCGGCCGCCATACCCAACATATTCGCCTCAGATATCCCTAAATTTAAATATTGTGAAGCTAAATCCCTGCGGTATTTATCATATACGATTGCACCATTATCCGATATCAGCGCATATACTCTGGAATCCTTGCTTGCTAAATCATATAAAGTGTCTAAATAGGCTGTTCTCATCCTGGCTCTGTACCTTTCTATTCTATCTTTTTCCTAACCCATATTCTGTATGGCAGGCATTACAGTCTCATATACTTTATCTGCAATGGCTTCATGTGCCAAATCAGTATAGTGAACCATGTCAATATACATTTCGTCCTGATGCTCAAACAACTGCATAAGATTCCTGTAATCATCACAACTTTTCGCATGTTCCATGAAATCCCTGGATGCCTCAGCGTGCCCCTCTAATTCATACCGGCTCTTCTCCCACAAGCTCATATGGCTCATTGTGATATTCATGGGCTGTAAAAAGCCAAAAAAATCGGCTCCATAAAACTCGGCAATCAATTTCAGTATTTTTATATTCCTGCTCCAGAAAGAATACAATGGCTCATCACTCTCCACTCCACTGCAGTATATACTGTCAGGCGACAGAGTCTGCACCCATTGAATCAAATTTATTTCATTAAACTGGTTAGTACAGTCTTTATAGCTTGTATTATTCACGCCGCTCATGCTAATCACAATCTGAGGCTTTAAAGCATATCCGTCCCTAAGCAGCCGTAATATTTCATCAACGACATCATTGCCAGAATGCGCCCCGTTATATATAACTGCTTTAATATTGTCCTGGCACAGCTTATAATACAATTTACTAATCCAGTTCTCCGGATGATATTGCTCCGAAGAAGTGGAGCCTCCTAAAACCATTATTCTGACTGCACCATCCTCTTCCTTACCATACAGCTTCCATCCCGGCTTTCCTTCTGGGTATATAATGCTCCCCCCCAATAGAGGGTCTTTATAATAATGCCATTTCGACAGCATCATTCCCTTAGAACGCGTATGGCACTGAAAGCCTGTATAATTTCTTTCTTCCAAAGAAAACCCCGCAAGTTCTATATTCTCCCTTGCCTCCACAAATTTCTCTGGAAATTCTTCGCTGATAATAATTAACTTGTCTTCCGTTCCCTCATAGGCTAAGCCGTATATGCTTTGTATGTCCTGTTCATGTATCTCTGTTTCACCCACATATCCGGTAATTTTGATGCCATAAATACTCAACACTTCTTCTATTAATCTGGCAACTGCATTCCGCCTGCTGTACAGATAAATCCTCTTCTGTTCTTTTGCCGCATAATCAATGTTCTGTATAAAATTCAGCAAATCCACATTTCCTATTAAGTCAGCAGTCCCTATCCGGTGTTCCATCTCGACAAAAATCCTGCCTTGAAATCCGGAGAGATTTTCGAGGATTTCCCACCTGTATTTTTTCACGTTTGCCGCAATAACCACCGCGTAATCTTTATAATTGTCTAACTCTGCTGCTTCTATAACTGTTTTCCCTCTGTACTGTCCGACAGAACCTCTCTTCGTCAAGCAGTATAACTCCGCCTCGACCCCTTCCTCTTCCAACGCCTTACAGAATTTCTCAGCCCCACGCCCGGTACCGTAGACAATTACTTTAACAGACCGCAGTTCATCATTAAATGCCAACGCATCTGACCAATAAACCGCCCTGTCCTTTGGCAGTTTATTCATTGTCTCCTGTGAAACCTCATCCGACACCAAAATAATACTACGCTCATTTTGAAGCGCCTGTTCCAAGGTTACTACAGGCCGGTTCATATACTTTTCACCGACATATTCCGCCTGTGCCGTAACAAATCCCTGTATGTCTATATGCCTGCAGGCCGCCATCATAAATACATTTATGGAATCTGCATTAACATTCCATAAATATATATCTTTTTCACGATATTTTTTCATCAAGGTATATAGCGCACAAATCATCTTCAGCCTCTCCCATAAATTGCACTAAAAAACATATATAAATTCTGGCAAAACCTTCTCATCATCGGGTTCTTTCTTAATTTCCGGTTTTTTCATTTCTTTATGTGCTTCTGTTTTTGTGCCCGCATGGCTGCTATCAGCGCCTGTATCCATACTGCCCCTAAATCTATTCTGGCACACTTCAACTGCCATTTTCTTTAACATTTGTGGCTCTTCTGATAATCCGCTGTGCCTTTCCAATAACGCTTTCAGTTCAGCAATTGTTTTGAACGAATACTCCATGATATACGTCTCTTCTGAGTTTCTGTTCATATAATAAGATGCTTCCCCTTTAGAAATTTGCGGGAAAATACTCCTGTCCTCATTCTCTCGCGCCCATTCCCAAAGTTCTCCTGCCGCCTCCCCATTAATCAAGCTCATATTGGTTTCTCCAATCTTCATCATTTACTAACTGCCGCTGTTCTTTCTTATATAAAATACAATTTCCCATTGCCAATACATCCATTTCTGTGCGCATGAAGCACAGATATGCATCCTCCGGGCTGCAGACAATCGGTTCCCCCCTGACATTAAAAGAAGTGTTAATCACCACCCCGCAACCTGTCAGCTTACGGAATGCTTTAATAATGCCATAATACATGGGATTATCTTCTTCTCCCACTGTCTGAATCCTCGCAGAATAATCAACATGTGTCACTGCCGGAATATCCGAACGCGCTTTATTGACAACCGGAAGCAGGTTTTCATTCGACTGCTCGATTTCTTTCTCTAGCAAAAATTCTTTCCTTCTTGATTTCTGTACATCCGCACACAATAACATATAAGGGCTTTTACAGTCTATCTCAAAATATTCCTGGGCATCCTTTTCCAGAACAGTAGGTGCAAAGGGCCGGAAGGATTCCCTGTACTTTATTTTCAAATTTAATTTAGACTGCATCAGAGGCGAGCGTGGGTCGGCAATAATACTCCTGTTTCCTAATGCCCTAGGCCCATATTCCATCCGTCCCTCAAAAAGCCCAATCACTTTTTGATTATTTAATAATTCAGCGATTTTCTGACAAAATACTTCTTTATCATCATATACATGATAGGAATATCCGTTCACCTTTAGATATTCTTGAACCTGTCGATTAGAATATGACGGTCCCAGATAAGAAGCCTTTTGCCTGTCATGCACGCCGTCTGCCACTCTATTATAGCCACAATGTTGGTAATAATAAAACATCGCTGCGCCAACCGCCCCTCCGGCGTCTCCTGCTGCTGGCTGAACCCATATATTTTTGAATATTTTTTCCCTGTTCAATACGCCATTCGCCACACAATTTAAAGCAACACCCCCAGCAAGCACCAGGTTCTCTACGCCCTCCCCTACCAATTGCTTTGCATGGCGTACCATCAGCACAAGGACTTCTTCCACCACTTTCTGTACAGACGCAGCCAAATCCATTTCCCTCTTTGTAATTGCCGATTCTGGTTCTCTCCTGCTCCCACCAAAAAGCTGTGCAAATTTATCACTGGTCATCGCCCTGCCATACTGATAATCAAAATACTCTAAATTCAGCCGATATGAGCCGTCCGGTTTAATATCAATTATCTTTTCTTTCATAATCTGGTAATAAACCGGTTCTCCATAAGGCGCCAGACCCATCAATTTATAATCGCCCGAGTTTACTTTAAAACCGCAGAAATATGTAAGCGCACTGTACAACAATCCTAAGGAATGCGGATAATCTATCTCTTGTAAGATTTTTATATGATTGCCTTCCCCATAACCAATAGTTGTTGTGGCATATTCCCCTACGCCGTCAACAGTGATAATTGCAGCCTTGTCATATGGCGATGGGAAAAACGCCGAGGAAGCATGGGAAATATGGTGTTCTGTGACATAAAGTTTGTTCTGTATTCCAAGTCGACCCAAATTATCCAATAGCATTTGATGTATCCACATCTTACGGTTTATAAGCGGCTCTAATGACAAAGTCAACAGTTCTTTGCTGTCTGCACCTGCATAGCGCAGATTCTGCATAAATCTCCCCATTGTCAGCAGTGGGTTGTCATAATATACAACAGCATCCAGTCGGTTCGCTGCTATATCCCCCTCTTCTAAACAATATGCAATTGCATTTTTAGGGATAGAAGGGTCATGCTTTTTTCTTGTAAATCTTTCTTCCTGTGCCGCTGCAATAATCTCCCCATCTTGAATCAGCGCTGCCGCCGCATCATGGTATAATGCAGATATACCTAATATATACATAACATAATTCCTTATCCTTCATATTTCTATGTAACCATTGCAATGTATAAACGCTATTTCAAATCCTCTTCCGACAGACCAAGTTCCCGCATTAAAACAGGCAGTTCCTGCTCGTTTGGCATACGGTAATGCCAAATAGGGACGTTTTCCATAAAAGAGACTCCCTTTCCTTTAACCGTATGCGCAATAACCAGTGTCGGTTTCCCCTGCTCTCTGAGCAAAAGTGCCTCTTTAATCTCCGTATAATTATGTCCGTCTATTTCTGTCACATTCCATCCAAACGCTTTCCATTTATCTGCAAACGGCTGCATATGCACAATGTTTTCCAAGTTATCCATAGCCTGTAATTTATTATGGTCCACAATGACTGTCAGGTTATCCAATCCTAATGTAGGGGCGGATAATGCTCCCTCCCACACAGAACCTTCCTGGCACTCACCGTCCCCAAGAACGACATAGACATGGCTTTTCTTTTGGTCTGTTTTATTTGCGTAAGCTATTCCAATTGCAAAGGACAATCCATGTCCCAATGCACCGGTGGATGCTTCCACGCCGGGAATATCATGCATCTTGGGATGTCCGCCAAACTTCGAGCCTGCCTGACCTACGCTTCTTAGTTCCTCCTCCGGAAAATACCCTGCTTTGGCAAGGGCTGCATACAAAGCATAGCAAGCATGTCCTTTGCTCAAAATAAATTTATCCCTCTCTTCCCATTCAGGATGAGACGCATCATATTTCAGTACATCATCAAAATACAAAACGCTTATCAAATCTGCCATAGAAAAAGATGCTCCCATATGGCCGCCGCCAGCAAAATGCGCAATTCTATATATTTGCTTCCTGATTTCCTTCGCTATATTCTCTATTTCTGTCATAATAATCTTCCTATACTTTTAGATGAAATTAATATGGTTTCTGTCCAAACTGTAAAACGTATTCAGCAGCTCATTTCTGTCATCGTATACGCAATGATGGTTGCATTCCTCCTGCGGATTAAAATTCTGGTATCTTTTCGTAGTTTCTTCCGAAAACCATAAATCTTTAAAAGAACGGTCACACAAATCTCCTACCGCACCCTCGCTCACATATGCTTTGTCATGGCAGAAATACACCTTGCAGTCCGCCGCTATCACGGTAAAAATCCTGTTAATATAACATTTCTCATAACAACGGTGGAATACCAATGCCGAATCAAAATCACCCTCATATTTATTGATAACTTTAAACTTCTCATCCTCTAATTGAGTTTTCGCACGTTTGATTTGTTCTATCACATTTTGCCTGAAAGGCTCGTGATAAGCAAACAAATCTTTAGTAACGCGAGCGGTATATTTAATATGATTAACCCCCAATTTCTTGACCATTTCTGCCATCTTATATACCTGGTCAGCATTTTCATGGTTAATAACAAAATTAATCCCTAATTCACAATTTTCCTGTTTCTTCTTCGCGAACTCACAAATATTATTACATACTTCATCAAACGCATTTAATGAAAGGTTCCTTGTCTTAGCATATGTATCTGCGTTAGCTGAATCAAAAGAAACCCTTACCCATTTAGCCTTCGCAAGCACCTCTGCCCGCTCTCCCTGCAATAACTTTCCATTTGTAATAATCGACAAATCAATTCCTGCATCTAAAACTTGCTGCATCGCTTCAACAATATACGGATATACCAATGGCTCGCCACCGCCACTAAAAGTTACCGCCTTAACTCCCATATTAGCCATATCACCAATAATTTCCCTCATTTTATCCCGTGGAATCTGGTCCTGCCTGTTTACAGAGTCGCGCAGTCCAAGCGCACTATCGGCGTAACTACAGTAATAGCACTTATGGTTACAATAGTTAGTAGGTTTAATACGGACATAAATCGGCGCAATTCTTCTGCCTTCTCCAATCTGGTTGAGTGCCTCTGCATGGGCAAATATTTTCAAATTACTGTATGGCGTTGCTTTTTCCATCTGTATTCTCCTATTACCAGTTAAATTTATTTTACATACTTTTTCAATTCACATCACAGACTCACCTGCAAGATAGTTAAAATAGAAAACCAAAAATATCTTATTTTTAGATACATATCTGCTGTGCAAAATATTGCTTTGTTGTCTCAGGCAAAAATGCAAACGCCCGCTCATAATTTTCTTCTTCCAGATACTTTCGTACTTTGGAAGCACTGATAATTTCACTTCCAGCATTGATTCTTGGTATCTCCACAAATGTAATCCCCTTCTGCGGAAGAATTTTTCTCATCGCTGTATTATAAATTGACGTTACCCGGTCTTCTGGTTCCTCTCCTGCAAAACGATGCGTAATATGAAGCGGTTCGGCTATGTAATCCGCAAATACATTGATATCATACTCCGCATTCAATGCGATTACTTTATCCTCCTCTTTTGTAAAGTATTCCTGGAAATTATTTTTAGAAAGGATAAAGTCACCGCTTGGTACCATCATAACATTCTTTAAATCTTTTGTTCCTTCTGCAATCAGCTTAAAACGTTCCTCAAAAGGAAACACAGACAAATCCTCTTCAACCACAAATATAATCAAAAGTTCTACTTGGCGGCACGCCTGCTCAATCAGATAGCGGTGCCCCTTGCTAAAAGGATTACAGTTCATGACAATCGCGCCAATTGTACTATATGCACCATATGGAAAATCCCTGAAATACAAACGCAGATATTTGTCTTGTACATAATGCTTCATAATTTCATGAAAATCTATCTTGATTTCTCTGCTGCCACTGTCCTCCTCTTTTCCACTTGCCAAACTAGGCTCAATCATCTCCAATAGGCTGTCCGCTATCCGTTCATTAGCTTTATGGTTACAGTGCATATAGGAATCTGTTACCCATTCGATAGGTATCTTGTTCCTTTCAAATATTTTCTCTAAAGAACTGCCTGGCACATCAATCATCTCTCCCTGACGCCCTAATATCAACACGATATCATTAGCAGAAAACTTATCAATTTCCTGTAATCTACTGTCCAATGCCGCATCGGGGCGCAGTGTTGTCCCGTAATTTTCCACCCTGTATCTATATCCTTTTTGTAGCAGTTTCTGCTGCAGATAACTTTCAAAAGTATACTGATCCTCAACAAACCCGCCCATAACCGTGCACGGTCCAAAACAATAAATTGTTCCTATATATTCCTCGGGCTGAAAACAAGTTATTCTTCTTCCATCTCTTGCATTAAAATATTCTCCTGTGATATCTTTCTTATAGCCAAATACACTATTTGCATCAAAAATTTCTTTTTGGGCTATTTCTCTTTCATAATCATCCTGCCTATATAACTCATCATAAAATTTTTCATTTTCCTTTTTCTTCGGCCATGTTGACTCCGGATCAATCGGATATCTCTTTAATCTTTCTTTCGCCTTATAATTAAAATCTTTCCCATATTCTGTCTGTACAGGCTCATCTTTATATAGCCGGAAGCATTTTATCCCCTTATCTTTTAATACTGAAAGCAAAATAGTTGCCTTTTCATCTACCCTAGCATAAGATGCAGCATCGACGCTTCCAAGTCCCAACGCATTCAACTCCGCCTCACGTATAATTTGTTTCAATAAATCTTTATATGTTATAAAACGCGCTCTTCTCTGAATGTGTCCAAAAGATTCATTCCTGGAAGATTCCAATTCACAAAAGCACAGGCTACCACGTTTTTCATCTTCATCCGAAAATATACACAATGCCTGCTCTGTCCATTTTCCCACAAGTTGGTCTTTCTTCAATACGTGATGCCTAACCTGAAATTGCTCCAAATACTTTAATAATGGTGAATATTCCATGTATTGTTTGTCAACAGATTCTACAATGTATACTATATCATACTGTGCAAGCATCTGCGTGACAGATTCCATTCTGCTAAGCAATGCCCCATTCCGCTTAATGTAGAGCATATCATCCCAACGTGAATAATCTCCAAGCAGCTCTCCCTTCTCATTAACCACCGGTATTTTATGAATATTTGCTCTTTTTCGGAAAATTTGGTGTGCATGAATAGCATTGAAGCCTGTAAGGACAGTAAAATCCTTATTAATCTTCACATCCATATTTGAGCTGTGCCGAAACACTTCCCCTATAGATATAATTCCATACAATGCACTGTTCTTAACAATATATATAATTTCTGATGTTTTCTCCAAATACAGGCTATGCAGGCAGCCTAAGGGCAATTCCTCTGTATCCTCTTCAATTTTATATACTGCCAATTGCTCAATTGCTCTCTTTAACACAGCCTCTGCCTTTCTAAATGAAATTTACATGTTCTCCCGGATGCTTTAATTCATGAAGATATTTATTAATTTCGTCTAACCGGCATGCTTCCCGGCACACTTTATTGATATCCAATGCATTCAATTTCTGTATAACTTCCTGTCGTTCTTTGCCTTCCCATATTTCTTCAAATGTCTGCCTATAAATATTTCCGTAACAAAACTCCTGCGTTCCAATATGGGCTATACAAGGCCACACGTTCCCTTTTGCATCAATATGTGTCATAAAAGGCAGCCCATAACAATGCTGATAACTCTTCCCATGATGCATCTTTTTCATTGCTTCCGCTCTAAAATAAACAGAAAAATCTTCCGTTGCATACTGCCTAATTTCACGTCCCAATTCCATCATTTCCATATAATCAATCTGAAACGTATTCTCACTATGTAAATGTTGGGAATATGGTTTAACCGTCAAATAATCAACACCAATCTCGCGAAGCTGCCTTGCCATATCCGGAAGCTGCCCCATATTTTCCGGAAGCAGCAGGCACTGCACACCTAAAGTTGTTTTAAGCTTCTTATCCCTCTTAACTCTGACCGCCTCTGTCAGATTTTCTTTAACCTTATCTAAGTCTCCTTCTTTACCTCTTTGAATCTTATGATACGACTCCTCTTCCATACTGGCGACACTGAAACGTATCCATGTAAACGCACCAAGGCAGTTATTTGCTATTTCTTTTGTCAGTAGCACTCCATTAGAGCTCATAGCTACATCCACGCCGCATGCCTTAATGCTATTTGCAATGTCAGGCATATCTTTATTTAAAAGCGGTTCTCCCTCACCAGAACAGACAACGCTTTTCAGCCCATGCTTGCTCATCTGCGATATATCTCGCAAGATAATATTCTTATCCAAAAAATCCGGTTGGTACCCAATATAGTCCACCGCACAGAACACACATCTATGATTGCAAGCACCGCTAGGAGATATTTCGATTTCAATCGGATAAATATTGTCTCCTTTCAGCCACTTCCCTACTGTTTCCGGATGGTAAATCAGTTTATGGGAATCCATCCTTATATTTTCTGCTGTATTATTCTGCATATAACCACCCGCCGCTTTCATACTATTTAATCTGGCAATTCTCTAAAATAACATCATAGGTGTATAAATCTGCACACCTCTCATACTTTAACTCTTTCAATTTAAAATCTTGTATATAATCATTTGGTAAATATACCCCACAAAGATTCCCGTTTGTCACAAACACATTGCGAAAGTCATCACCTAAGATATCTTTTACAGCGCTTACTACTTCCTGATTGTATTGGAATGTACTTTTACGAAAGTCATGCCATACGACAATTGATTTCCCGTTTCTAACTTCAAAAATATTTCTCGTATCAGCATACACACCATTGTAGGTATGGTCACCATCAATAAAATATAAATCAACGCTATCCTGAATCTTTGAATAATCGAACACCTTTGAATCACAGTAAAAATGCCTTATCTTATCACTGTATGCAAGCCGCTCGCTATAATTAGGTAATTCTCGCTTCTTACAGTATTCATCCATAGAAAACTCCCCATCCTCCGGGGCAGTAATGCTGTATAGCTTTTCGCAGCAGTCTGATAACACATTTATGCTTTCCCCTATGTAGGTTCCTATTTCCAAATAATTCCTACAATTATATTTTATAGCCAAAGTCTTTAGAAAGGCATAATCCAATACACTTGAGCCACCAGGCAAGAAAGTAAGTTCCTTACACTTTATTTGCTGATAATCCTGAAAAAAAGCTCCCAAGTCTATTGTTCTTTTCCCTAACTGCTTCCTGACAACATCAAAATCATCCCGTTCCTGTACTTCCTCAATCCCCTTCGCATCACTTAATAAAACATCCGCCATTTTGGGCTTATAAACAGATATTTTTATCCCATCAATTCCTTTTATTTTTTCTAATATTTCTCTCCAATAAATACTTGCAATAATAACTTGGATATCTTTCAGTTCTTCTAAAATATCCGGCGATTTAATAGGAAGCCCCTCAAAGACCCCACCTTCTTTGTTCTTATTGCCATCTACAAAAAATAAGCACTCATAGTCTTTTTGTTTTCTCAGATAAAAATACAGGCTTTTCCCCACATTTCCTGCACCATAAATTACAACCCGTTCCATAAAAGCTGCCGCCTTTCTATTTTGTTTCTCCCCATAACTCACATCCTTGGCACAATGTAATTTGGTCCCTGTTTTTCTCTAAATGCATTTTACGAATCATACGGAATTGTTCACTTTGCCATATATCGGCAAGAGATGTTTCCTTAATATTTCCTAATTCCATTTCACCCAATAAATCCGCACAACACAAATTTACTTGTCCCAATGAACGGATAACCAATGTCGAGAAAACTGAAATGCACGGATATTTTGCAGCAATATTATCTATCTCCCCTGCCTCTTTCGCTGAATATGGCATAAATTGCGCCATATCAATATCTGATAATCTTTCCTTCCAGAACGCTGTCCACTCATCTCGTTCCTCCCGATTTTCAGGAAGTTCAACTGCACGGATTCTAATCGGGATATCTGGATACCTTTCATCACGAATTCTAATTGCCTTTTCTGTATTTGCAATGACTTTTTCAAAGATTAAACCTCTTCTAATCTTCTCAAAAACATCTTTGCGGATTGAATCAATAGAAATCCTCAAATCATTTAACCCGCTTTCAAATAATCCAACTATGCGGTCTTCTTCTAACAATGCTGCATTGGTGGATAACTGAACCCTCTTAATTCCAATTTCTCTTAGCCTCTTTACCTTAAGCTCCAACGTACGGTCTAAAAGTGATTCCCCTCTGCCAACCAACGTAACCATTTCAATCCATTCAGCATACGGCTTAATCTGCATGGCAATATTTTCAAATAATTCCATTGCCATTACATTTCCTTTATTCTTTTGCATATGCTTTCCGGCATTGCACATGACACATCTTGCGTTACAGACATCGACAGGCTCTATCATGATATATTTAGGGAATTTTTCACACTCAGCCAACTCATTCAAAAATATTCTCCTGGCCAATTTCTTCTCTTCTTCAGTATTTTTATAAATCATATCCATATCTCTGTTTCTCCAATTTACTTTCTATAATATGCTTTAATAATATACCCATCAATCCCTGTAATCTCTATATAAAAGTCATTCGGTTCAAACATGCGCGCTGTTTTCTTTTCATCCGTCAATATACTCTTATATATCCTATACCCTTTAATTTCCGGTAATTGAAATTCTTCAAAAATAAAGGCACGTATCCTATTGTGGATTTCAAAAGAAGTTCTCCTTAAATCAATATCAGCTTCTTTATATTTCAAATCGCTTGCATAGCTAATTGTAGCACCAATTCCTGCCTGTGGCGTTGCCACATATTTCCCCGATATAAGTTTTGGAACGGTTTCCTTAAACAGCTCTAAACCATAAGACAAATATTTGAAATACAAATCTCTCTCTGTATCCTGTAATCCGATATCAAAAAGCACCTGACTAATGATATCCCCACTATCAACCACCTCTGCCATCTCATGAATCGTTACTCCTGACACTGTCTCTCCATTTATAAGAGGCAGAATAGAAGTATACATCCCTTTATACTTGGGCAATGGTGAAAAATGTAAATTGTATAATTTCTTACTTTTAAATTTCTTTGGCACAACAATTTTTTCATACTGCAATGAAATAAAAACCAAATCTTCTATTTCGTATAAATCTTCTAATCCCACTATTGGAATATCATATTTACGCGCTGCCTTAATCAATGATTTCTGCCATGTATCTTCTTCCGTAACACATTGGTTGGGGAGAACCAATAAATCTTCTGCAGCAACAATCTTATCTTCCACTAAATATACCAACGAATCCACAGCAATATCATTTTTCCCGGCTATACATACCTTCATATCCTAAACTCCTTAAGCCAATAATTTCTTCGTTGTTTCCACAATATAGTCAACCTCATCATCAGTAACTTTATAATGTACCGGTAACGACAATTCCCTTTCATAAAACTGTTCACTTATTTTGCAACATATATCCTTATAACCACTTACCTGATAATAAGTATTTTTATAAACAGGATAATAATGCACTCCCACACCTATCCCGGCTTCCCTAAACTGCATATACAAATCTTTTCTCTTATCAGCATCTACCTGAATTGGATATAAATGGTATGCGCTTATACCATCAGGTGATTGTTTTGGCACAACAATCCCCTCTACATTTTGAAACTCAAAATCATATATACGCGCAATTTCCCGCCGCCGTTCAATTAATTTATCTATTTTTCTCATCTGGCTGATTCCCAGGGCGCACTGTACGTCTGATAGCCTATAATTATATCCCAACGACATTTCATCAGAAAACCATGGTCCTTCCTGTTCCATGGTTGTTTGCGATTTGACCATACCGTATGCACGGAACAACTTTAGTTTTTCATACAGTTCCTTGTTATTAGTACATACCATCCCGCCCTCACAAGTCGTAATCTGCTTAACCGGATGAAAACTAAAAATAGTCATATCTGATAAAGCACCTATTTTACATCCCTTATATATAGCGCCAATGGCATGCGCCGCATCTTCAATTACCGTCAATCCATGTGCTTGGGCAATCTCATGTATATTCGCCATATCACATGGCTGCCCGGCATAATGAACCGGAATAATCGCTTTCGTATGCTTCGTAATTTTTTTTTCAATCTCATCCGGGCTAATATTGTAAGTATCTTTATCAATATCTGCAAAAACAGGCCTCCCGCCACAATAAAACGCTGCATTCGCGGAAGAAACCCATGTGATGGGAGTAGTAATGATTTCATCATCTTCTTGTATGCCTGCTGCTGCACATGCAGCATGTAACGCAGCAGTACCACTTGAAACAGCGACAGCATATTTTGCCCCCACATATTGGGCAACCTTTTCTTCAAATTCATTCACAGTTGTCCCACTCGTGAGATATTCTTTCTGCAAGGCTTCTGTCACCGCCTGAATATCCTCCTGGTCAATATGTTGTGTGCTATACGGTATCATGTATCGCCACCTACTTTCTTTTTTATTTTCTCGCTAGTGCATTACACATTCATCAGCGTGTTTGCATATTTCAGTACGTTAACTTTCTCAACTGCCTCCTTATTGCCAACAATATTAGCCTCCAACGCCCCTGCTATGTTGCCAACAAAAGTCCCCATTTCTACTGGCGCCTCCACCGCTGCAAAAACACCTGCCACAGCGAAAAAAGCATCACCGGCACCGATTGTATCTTTGACATTCAATGTAAAAGCCGGGCAATCCCATATCTGTTTTCCTTCGATTCCGTATGCTCCCTGAGAACCCCTGGTAAGCCACCCTTTTCCATTAAGATGTTGTGCTAATGTCTGCAATGCCTGGCTTTCATTGCCTGCGTACACCGGAAAAGCAAGCTTCAATTCTTGTTGGTCTACCGAAAAAGCATCTGCTCTTGTATATTTCGTAATAATATTCAACCCATGGTTAGAAGAATTTGTCTGACAGTTCAAAACAAGAAATTTTGCTTTTTTCTGTACTAGCTCCATAATTTCCTGATTGATTAACCCATGCCCAAAATCACACAAAAATACTACATCATATTCTGAAAGCTTCTGTTCTAATTTATTTTTAAAATCTAAAACAACACTATCTTCGTAACCTAACCGCTCCGGAATATTGTTAATTGCAAAAATTTTACGGTATTCTTCGCGCTTTTTCTCCCGTGATAAGTAGCGGTGTTTCACAATGGTTGGTACTTCCACGCTATGATATAGGCATAAGTCCATCTGCCCTAACAATTCACGACTAAATTTTTCCTTGTAACTTTCTTCATCACCCATAATTGACATTAAAGTAACATTCGGCGAAAAACTTGAAAGATGTCTTGCAACTGCAATCGCTCCACCCATATATTCCTCTGCCTCACGCATCCTTGCAGAATAGCCCATATCTTTTGTCATCAAACCCTGAATGTCACAATATGTATATTTATCGATTATAATATCCCCAATCACTAAAATCTTACGCCGGGCAATTAATTCTGCATAACGCTTAATATCCTGTATGGAATATTTGTTTTTAAATGCTGACATATAATCCTTAATTTCATCTGTCAGTCCTGCCATCGCCGTATTAATTAATTTTGTGGAGCTGTATGTCTGTCCGGTTGTAAAGCATAACTTACCGCCATATTCTTCTACCAATGCTTTCTCTTCGGCAATTTTCCCGGTAATGTCTTCTTCCGGTCTGGCATACTCCTCTCCCTTAACATAGATATCTGGTTTAACTGCTTCGATAATATCATCCACGGTATATCCTTCTGAGAGGAGTACAAAATCCACGCATTCCAACGCTTCCAGAAAAACCATTCTCATTTCGTCGCTAAAATATGGCCTTCCTGGTCCTTTACGGACGTACTTCGCCGCCGTGACCGAAACCGCTAGCACATCGCCCATTGACTTTGCCTGTTCCAAATGAATAATATGTCCAGGATGCACCAAATCAAAAACACCATGGCATAATACTATTTTCTTGTTTTGTTCCTTTATTTTTGGCCTGATTTGTGTATGGAACATATCCTTAGAAACAATCTTACCCATATAACCACCTTAATTATTTCAAATCATTTGATTTCAACACATCTATTACCTTCTCAATATTAGCAATATCCTGGTCTGGCCCGCCGGGCAGATACAGCATTCTTTCCCTCATCTTATCGGCGGCCGCATAATTTCCCTTACTTTTCAGATAATGCGCCACATGCAGTGGCTCACCTAAGGGTCTGCTGCTGATATCATTATCTGCCAATACTTCCCTTACTTTTGCTTTATTCTCACATATAATATCTGTCATCCATGGATGTTCCCCAACTTCTCTGTCCAAAAAAGAAATACCCTCCACCCCGGATAATTCTTCCCTGTACATTTTATTAATTTTACGCATATGTTCCATTTTCATGTCTAACCGGTCTAGCTGACCCATCCCGATAGCCGCCAAAACATCCGGAAATTTAAAATTAAATCCTGGATACATATATGCATCTCCTTCAAAAATAGAAGGCATACCCTGTGTTTTGAGTATTTTTATTTTTTCATATATATCCTGATGGTTCGTAGCAACAAGCCCGCCCATAACAGTCGTCACCATTTTAGTTATGCCAAAAGAATAGCAGGAAATATCCGCATTGATTCCGGCCAAAATTCCATCCCGCCCACAAGACATGAATGCCTGGCAAGCATCATCTATAATATAAATGCCTCTTTCTGTATATTTGTTCTTCAATGCCTCCGTACAGGCAATCCTGCCGTTTAAATCTACCGTTACGATAGCTTTTGTTTTAGGCGTAATATAATTTTCCACCACACTTTCATCAAGAAGCGGCCGTCGGTCTGACACTGGGGCAACGACAACATTTGCCCCTAAGAGGCATGCGGCATTCGCTGTCGCAATAAACGTCAAATCCGGAACAACCACCTCATCCCCTGGCTTAATCCCTATCGCCATAAAAGCCAATGCAAGCGCGGCACTTCCACTCGAAACCCCCACTACATAATCTGCTTTCAGCAAGTCTTTGACACGACGCTCAAACTCCTTTAAAACAGGGCCTTCCATGATATTCCTGTTCGCAACTGCATCGCTGAAATTTTTTAATTCTTTTTCCTGCAAAACATTATTCCATACTTCAATCATCATCATTCCTCCTATATGCGAATAACATAATCACGCCAAACCGTTACAATGTATCCCCACTACACCATTCTTCCATATATAGGGCTACCTTATCCTTCTCTGATATGTCTGGCGCCCATTTAGGGAAAACACTATCATTCTTCCCTACAAAGGGGCCTTCTATTATTTCATGGAAAATAACATCCGTCAGCGGTATATTCGTATGTATAATCCCTTTATCTAAGCGGAATGTAAATATACCATCCTTCTCCATAATAAATCTATCTGAAATTTTTCCAGTATCATCAAATATAATTACCAATAATTTTCCTTCAATAATTACCTTAGACTCTGTCTTAAACGGATGGCTATGCGGACGAACATAAGCTTTTGCCGGATATACATTTATCATTTCATGTACATGGGCTCTTGTATCATTATGTAAGCACATTGTACATTTCTGCTCTTTGTCTTTGGAAGCTAACAGTTTTAAATAATCGATATATTTTTTATCAATTTTTAGTTCTCTGCTGTCATTTACATGTAAATATTCTTTGCCGGAAGGCCGAAATGCTTCTCCCATCATTAGAAAGCTCCACTTTTCTGTATCTGGTATAATTCATCTAGTATTGTTGCAATACTTTTCGAATCATACCCATATTCAACTGCCCTTTCAACATCCAACGTAAAATACCTTTGGTTTATAGCCTCAACATTACGGATATGGGAGGAAGAATTGTGCAACCGCTTTATATAATAGGCAATATCTTTTAATTTCATTTTTTCTGTATTACCTAGCAGCAAAATTTCACTTTTACTGCTATCCTCATAATTACAAAGCAATATAATAAATCTTGTTAAATCATCTATATCTACTATGTTATTAAATTCCTTATCTATATTGTATAACTCAACGTCTTCATTATTTCCAATTCTCGCCATCAGCCCATAAATAAAATTTTTTCCCCATGCTTTTCCTACCACCCCAGGAAGCCGTAAGATAAAATATGGTATCCCGCTTCCTATAATAATTTTCTCTGCCAAATATTTCGTCGCTGCATACAAATTTGGATTTACCATAGCTGATTTGTCAGTGACACTTTCTGCATTTAGTGCCCCATACACTTCATCCGTGGACAGATATATAATTCTTTTCACAGAATGTTCCTGACAAAAATTTACCATTGCAACAGCCGTTACAACGTTATCCTCCACATATTTTTCTGCCTTTTCATTACGTGCAGAAGTAATCCCTGCGGAATAAACCATAATATCATAACTTCCTGCATACTCCGACAAATTACTGCCACGTGTTAACGTATATAACTGTATTTGCTTTTCCTTCAAAACCATTTCTCTTATATAGCCGCCTATATACCCAGTTGGGCTAAATAAAATTATCTTTTTCATTTTTCATCCATTCTCTTTTTGTCTAATTAGCACCATGCTCAAACAACCTGTTCTGCAATAGTATACGCCATGCCATCTCCTTGCATTTCCACATTTATTTGCGGTTATAATATATTGCATAGTCCGCAATTTTTAAAATATAACTCTCTGTTTCTTCCACTTCATTAAAATCATATACACTGTCTCCCCACTCGCATCCATAACAAAAATCCTCTTGTGAAAGTTGTTGAAGCCTGTTCCTTTCTCTGAACATCTCCATTTTTTCTCCCATCCATACCGACATAATTCCTTCATCAAATGCATTCCCTAAATATGTTTCCCCAAACGCATCCACCGAACATAACCGTACTTCGCCATCAGAATCAATCGTCATCGTCTCCCGCAAAAAAGGGCAAACGCCATGTTGTTTAATATTTTCTTCTTTTCTGTAAATATCCGGAATTTTTCTGTGCGAATCCAAGGCAACATTAATGCGCACAGCATCTACTTTGTCTTTCCATCTTTCCAAAAATCTGTCTTTTTCTTCAAAATTATCTTCTTCATAAGTATAATTCACACTCACCCGCGGTCCATTATCCCCACGGTTCTCCATTAAATACATTACCTTATTTTCCAACTCTGCCAGACTATATTCTCCCCTTACCTTCTCATAAGTTTCCTGCGTAACAGCATCTAAGCTAAAAGAAATAACCGAATCGCGATTCATCCATTTAATCAGCAAATCCATCCATCCTTTATCCAACAAAATCCCATTTGTAATAATGTTAAGCGGAACATTTTTACTGTAACAATACGGTATGATTTCTTTTAAATCTTCATTTGCAAACGGCTCAGTATGAATGCTCGGCTGAATAGAAGGCACAATTTCCATTTTAGAAATTTCATCCACCAACTTTTTTGCCTTATCCAATGACATCTTCCGCACTTGTTTTTTCTTTCTGGCATTTTCGCCAAACGCTAAGCACTTCCTACATCTTAATGGACATGTCCCTTCTTGAAAACCTATTTGAATTTTTCTAAGATACTGCATTGCCTTCTTCTCCTAAATCATCTTAATCCATGTTTCACGTTCATAATTTCTGCTGACTTTCCAACCATCAATTATTTCCTCATCACTGTATGGTACATAAAGAGCGCATTGACGGCACCGCTTTCTCAAATCAGAATTTTCATCACGCATAGCTCCAATCGCTTCTTTAACACTAACCTCACATCCCGCATTTTCCAGTTTCTCCCCACTTCCATCAATCCGTGCCAAAGTTCCACAACAACATTCTGTATTGCCTGTTGTCACTGTCTGCATATTGCCAAATGCTGTGCACAGCCCGGCTATATATTCTTTGTCACTTTTTGCGAACTTATTAATAACCTCTTCACCATCATAACAAAACTCATTTGCTATACTGATAGAATTGACGCCTTTTTCTTTCCAATATGCTATGAAAGGCTCCACCTCATGTAAATTCTCCTTTTGCTTTACAAAATGTACATTCGTAACAACTCCATGTCTCATCAACAATTCAGGAAGCTCCATGGCATGTTTATAGTGTTCTTCCCGGTCACTCCGAATTTGCGCATAAGTACCAAAAGTCAAAGCATCCAAGCTTACCCGGATGTTAGTATAGCCTAAGGAAACTGCCGTTTTTACTGTTTCCTCTGTCCATAGAGAACCATTTGTAATTGTCCATAATTCCATTCCCCTGGCATGTGCATAACTTGACACTTCTCTCCAATATGGATATAACAAGACCTCCCCGGAAGACATAATGCTCAACGTCTTAATCCCATACTCTGCAAGTCGGTCAATTCTGCTAAAAGCCTCTTCTTTTGGAACTACTCTTTTCTGTCCGCCTCTATCTTCAAAATAACTCTCTTTTTCTATGACGCCATCGCCATGATATGGACACATTGGACATTGGTAATTACAATGCCAATCCAAAAGCAATGTCCATCTGGTAGTTTTATAATATTGCAGCAATTCCGACTGTATCGCTTCCACGTCACTTTTCGTCAATGAATAATCTTCCTTGGCATTTCCATTATATGCAAACCATCCGCTTAAAGGAATGTCCTGTCCGCCATGATATGTTATTTTGTGGTGGCAATACTGAAACATATTGTTTGGATTCAGATAATATTCCTTCCCCTGTTCATCCCATCTATCAAGAATCGGAAGTAACTTTTCAGGTACATTATTTCTTTGCGACATATCTTCACCTCTTATTTCCTATCCAACCTATATATCTGTTATTTACTCAAAAAATATAAAACTATAATCGCCATTGTATCCCCACTCCCGATACAGCCACTCCCATTCATCAACCGAATAGTAACTTGCGCATGTAAGCTGCCAATACAACATATTTACTTCTTCCCTGTCATTGCGGAAAGACTCCACCATAATATAGCTGTTTTTCTTACTTACACGCTCAATTTCTTTCACTGCTCTTTTTAAATCATATACTTTCAAATTATGCAATGTTGTCAGGGAAATTACTAAATCAAATTCATTATCCGCAAAAGGAATATCTTGTGCCTGTCCATATTGCAATCTGTCCCGTATTTCCTCTTTTGCATGTTCTAAAGCATACTGAGAGATATCAATTCCGTAAACAAGCAGCCCTGGCACTATCTGAGTCAGTTCAAATAGTAAATGAGCCATGCCACACCCTACATCTAATACTTTATATCCAGGTTTTAATTGATAATGCTCAGCTAATTTTTTGGCTACGCTTCTCCATCTGCCGTCATAGTGGTATCCCCCATAACCATACTTTCTGTCGCCATCCCAGTAATCATATCCATACTTTTTGGCAACCACAGCACATTCCGCCTTATCATCACTGGTTACACGCCCCAGATAATCTCTTTTAGTCGCTTTATGCAGTTCTGACACAAAATCAATATACGCCATTCTTTTCCTCGCTTTACTATTTTTTTACGAAACTAATATACTGTTGCGTTCTCCCAAACGCCGCAAAGAAATGGGGATAATTTTCCATCTCGATATTATCTCCTTTATAAAGATACAAAAGTATCTCTTTTATTTCTCTGAAAACTTTTATAAATCCTTCTTCTAAATTTCGGTCTATCAACTCATCCGCTGACCTCATAAGCTTTATAATCTCATTCAATTTATCCGCTTCAAAGGTCTTTTCATATTCCGCTTCTAAATCAGTCATATCCTTAAAATAATTTATCAATATATTCGCCTCATCAACAGGCAGAATTACTTCTGGCATATTTGCCAATAAAAAACTCAACCGTTTTTTATTGAATTGGCCTAAATAATCTTTTTTATAATCATACCAAATATCTTTACTCCATGAGTAATCTGTAAACATATGTGGAGAAGAACCCAGTATATCGAAATCACTTTCAAAAAATTGTATCGCATGTGAAAGGGTAAATTCCTTCCCTACATGGACTGCAGGATTCAGCATATTATCTTTCACCCAATCTTCCGGCAATTTAGATACGCCCCTCAATTTCTTCAGTTGAGGCTCAAAAATTCCTGTCAAATATTTTACTTTATCTTCATATACCATTATATCCTGCGTAAGCAATATGCCTATTAATCTTTTTATCCTTTCAACAAAAACTCCGATTTTATCTACACATGTAATTACTATAATACCCCTTTCATTTAATAAACTCTGTAATTTTACTATCACTTCTTCTTGATTATCAATAATAGGCAAAAACCCTTCAGCCACAATAATATCGTACTTTTGATTAGTATTATAGTTTTCAATTAGGCACTCAAATATATGGTACCTATCTACCGGTATATGTTGCTTTGCAAAAAGGTCTTGCATATCCCGGACACCCTGCGGATTAGCCTCCACTAAATCCGCATGCTTGCATCCCCAATGAAAAAACGCAAGTGTGTTATACCCCCCCCCTGGTCCCACTTCCAATATATCCGCATTTCTAAATGCAATTTCCGGTATTCCACATTGGCGATATAATTTTTTTCGCTTCTCAAAATGGACACTCAAATTTTCTATATTTTGCCTCTCAGGTGATATATTATATTTCTTGTAATAGTTTAACAACTGATTCTCCATATTCCCTATCCCCCAATACACTCAATCTATTTACATGAATAATAAATTGTATAATCCGCCATTTCCATAATATATTCTTCTGTTTCTTTCATCTTATTAAGCTATACACACTAAACTCCATTCACATCATATGACCTACGAACCTTCTTAAAGGTTTCTTAGGGCACCGCATCAAGGCTAAATTTTCCTTTTTTAATATTTCACTATTTCCTTACAAAACTTATATACTGCTGTGTCCTTCCAAATGCTCCAAAAAAATGGGGATATTTTTCCATATCTATATCTTTACCTTTTCGAACATCCATAAGCGCTTCTTTCATTTCATAAAAAACATTCATAAAATCACTTTCAAAATTCTGTCGTAATATTTTTTCAATAGAATCCATCACAGCTATAATACTATCTATCTTATTAATTTCTAAAGTACTTTCATATTCAGCTTCTATATCTTTAATAGTTGAAAAACCTTCCACCAATGCTTCTGCCTGCTCCGATTCCATAATAACTTCTGCTATATTAGCCATAAGAAAACTTAATCTTTTCTTGTCAAACTGTTTCATATAATCGCTTTTATAGTCATACCATATATCCTTACTCCATGAATAATCGGTAAACATATGTGGGGAAGAACCTAATATTTCAAAGTCTTTTTCAAAATAAGAAATAGCATCTGCCAGTGTAAATTCCGCTTCATTTACTATTTCTGGATTTAATATAATATCCCGAACCCAGTCTTCTGGCAATTTAGAAACTCCCCGAAGTTTCTCCAATTGTGGTTTAAAAATATTGGTTAAATAATCTACTTTTTCATCATAGGTCAATAATTGTCTAGCCATTACGTTCCCTATTAATCGCTTAATTATTTCAATAAACAAACCTACTCTATCTGAACATGTTACCACTATAATCCCTTTTTCATTTACTAAGCCCACCAATTTCTCTAAAACTTCTTCTCGATTATATAAATTAGGCAAAAAGCCTTCCGCTATGACAATATCATACTTCCGTTTAGCCTTATATTCTTCAATCATACATTCAAAAATATGATATTTATCATGTTCAATTCCTTGCTCTGTAAACAGTTTCTGCATATCTTTAATGGCATGTGGATTTGCTTCTACCAAATCTACATGTTTACAATCCCACTGAAAAAAAGCAAGCGTATTATATCCTCCCCCGGGTCCTACCTCCAATATTTCTGCGTTTCTAAATCCTATCTCAGGAATTCCGCATTGACGATATAATTTTTTACGCCTTGCATAATGAACTTCGATATCTTCTATATTTTGATGTTCGGGAGAAATCTTATGCTCAATATAATATTCTAACTCACTGTTTCTCATATATTTATCTTCCTCTTAATATAGTTCTTACTTCCCCAAATATTTAAACCAATCCTCCGTAGCCACCCCGATACTATCCGGCGTCCACACCGGCGCCTCTCTCCAATAATCAATATTGTCAAGCACCTTCTGCACCCCTTCCTCAAAGCTGACTTTCGCCTTCCATCCAAGCCTGCTTTCAATCTTTGTTGTGTCTGCAAAGGTACAATCCGGCTCCCCTGGTCTCTTAGGGATATGTGTAATCTGTCCGCCTAGCAATTCGCATAAACGGTTCACAGAATAGGTACCGCCACTCCCCACATTAAAAGTATCCTGCACCACATCTGACATGGCAGCCGTATAAAACGCATCCGCAATATCTGTCACATAAGTAAAATCTCTTGTCTGGTTACCATCGCCCACAACCGTAAATGGTTTTCCTGCTAATTTCTGTGCAAGGAACACGCCAAAAACTGCGCCATAAGTCCCCGATGTCCTTGACCTAGTCCCATATACGTTAAAAAGCCGTAATGTCACCACAGGCAGCCCATAGACCTGCCCCCAATGCAATACGGTTTCTTCACCTAATCTCTTTGTCAATGCATAAGGATACTGCGGCCTGATTTCCGCAGATTCCTTCGTAGGATATTCGTCAGGAATACCATAACAGGAAGAAGACGCAGCATACACCAGTTTCTTTATGCCTGCATCTTTGGCACATTCAACCACATTGTAAGTTCCAAGTACGTTAGAAGAATAGTATTCCCATGGTTTTTGAATGGAGGGAACGATATCTGCCAACGCCGCAAAATGGAATATGTAGTCCACCCCCTGGAAAACAGGCTGTATCTCCTCTCTGTTTCTGATATCCATATGGTATATTGTCAGATCCGGATTATTCTTCTGATGTTCCAAATTCTCCGGACGTCCTGTCGTCCAATTGTCAATTACCTTAACTGTATGTCCTTCCGCCAGCAGTCTGTCTACCATATGGGAGCCTATAAAGCCACATCCCCCGGTCACTAATGAAATCATGCGTTATCCTCCATCTGCAAATCATAATATAATAGCAAAACCTGCTATTGCATACGAATACAATAACAGGTCATCATTCATCCTATTTCTGCGTCCATGCAACTTTGATTCATTCTTCCTGAATTACTACAGTACATATATCGGCAGAAACAAAAAATACTTTAGGTAACCTACTACTTCCACAAGCGTAAATTCAGACAGTCAGCAATGTCTCCATGATTGCCCTTGAATGAAAGACATTTACAGCAAAATGAGAAAACTCAAAGTATTTAATTCCTCCTGCAAAACATAAAAGCAATGTCGGTTATTGCCGACACTCTGAAAATAAGATATAATATTAACGTTGTCCTACCGATACCTGGCAACGGGAGGAGGTGTCGTCATGGAAGTTATCATTGCTTTTCTGGTCGCTGTTGCGGCTGGTGTAGCTTGTCACTACATCATCAAATGGTTAGATAGCGGCCATAAGGACAGCAAATAACCTACTGGGTGCTTTGCCAGTATAAAAGAAAAGAAGAATCCCCGGACTGTACGCTACTACGGTTCGGGGGTTCGTTTCTTTGTCCTCATGGACTTATCACTGCTTTTTGTCTATCGACATTATAGCATATGTAATTTTGAGTTTCAATATACAAGGGTAGATTTTTTAATTCTTGTTCGGCAATTTTAATTGAAAAGAGATAGGCTTATTTCAACCCTCCTCGTTTTCTGCAAGCTTCTCAAGATTTTTCTGTATAATTTTAGCCGCTTGCCCAACTCATCCGAAAATGGTTCTGCATCAAATAAACCTTCAAACCGAAATTCTTTTAAAAACATTTCCTGTAGTTCCCGTCTCGAAAACTGTTCCACCCCTACGTAAGGATACCCATACTTGATTTGCCATGGCGCATTAATAAGCATGATTCGCATCCTGTCAAATTCTGAGAAAAAATTTTCATATGTATTATAAACCGGTTCCAAATCAAATCCGCCCACCATACGTTCACCGTTATCAACAAATTTCTCTTTTCCCTTATTTGTTACCTCAATAAGGGAATCTGACCACGGGATACCCCATTGCCCACAGATTTGCATCAGTGATTCTCTTGGTTTACATTTTAAATCCTCAAAATTAACCACTTCTCTGGCACTCTGTTCATAACTTTTCTTATCAATCGGTGGATATTCCAACATCCGAGATAAAACCATAATTTTATCCGGATTCTTTCCGAGAATATTTTTCATTTTTGTTCCGGACTGCATACATATATTTCGGACAATATTTATAATATCACATGATACTTCTTCAGTGCCTAACCATTCCACACATTCTTCCAACCTATATCTTGCTATATAATGCGGTTCCCAGTATATTAACATTCCGCTTATATCACATTGTTTAAGATTCTTGCCAAACATATACATATATGCAATATGTATCATAACAAACAATTCTTGGGATGTAAACTCATCGCCATACGACAGCAAGTCTTCCATTTTTTCATTAAAAGCAGGCACATTGGGGAATAATTTTTCATTTCCTTCTATTAATTTCCAGAGTAATGCCAATATATTTCCCGCCGGTTCCACCGACAGGCTAACACATATCCAGAATAAGTTATTGTTTAAATCATTATAATCCATCATCATAATAGATGGATGGCTATCCAATAGCCCTCTGAAAAATTCATTTCCGTTATACCCTTCTATAGAACCAAGTATAATACGTTTAGGTGTCAGATACTTTTTCGTATACTTCCCGCTTCTGGCAGCTTCTACATGAATAAAAGAAAACATATCAGAAAAATAGAGTGTATAATTATCTATATGATTTTCTTCAAAATATCTTCGCCATTCCGCCTTCTTTTCTTCTTTATCAACGCCACCCAACCTATGCCTATAATTCATAACATAATTTGCCTCAACCACCAAGCAAATCGTCTCTTCATCTACATTTTCTGCTGAACACTCCGGTATATTGCATTGTTCCACATTATCTGCCGGCACATTCAAATACCCTAATACCTGAACTTCTTTTTCCTTTAAGTATTCAAACAACCGCCGGCATAAATATACATCCCCAACCAATGCCACTTCCATATCTCTCAATACATTGGACAACCCATTATCCGGAATCTCTGCATAATCCCGTAATAAAATATAGGATTCTTATATACCCCTCCCCGCACCAATTTCTCTGGCAATACCTTCTTACCAAACATACGCCTGTTGCTCGGCTTATCAGTTTTTACATCCGCAAAACAGCAAATATCAATCCCATTTCCTACTAAATAATCATATGCATCTTGTTCCTTTTTGCCGGTTCCAAGGATAATAATTTCCTTCTCGTTTTTTAAACGTTCTATCAGTTCCTGGCATCTTCCTTCTGAATCTTTGATAACACCATTTTTAATATTTTCCTCATAGATTCTATCAACACACTCAAACTCAACCGAAGTACTCCTTAATAAGTTTTCCTTCCAGTTACGTTTCTTGCCACCTGTCCCCTCTGCATAAATTTCCATACATTCATAGTCTGGTACTTGGCATCCATTTCCGGAAAAAAATCCTTCCCACATCATCCCCATTACTTCTACAGAAATGCCCTGTTTTTCCAGATATTTTGCAAAAAAATAAGCAAGCTCATTAAAACCATACATCTTTACACATTGGCATTCCGGATAAATGTCCGGAAATTGCAAAGCATCTGGCATTTCTGACAACTCGCGTAGCATACGTATTTCCCTGTTTGCGTCTGCATCCTCATAAGCAAAACAGATTAATTGGTACTCTTGGTTCAAAACTGGTAAAAGGATACCTGGCTGCACACCTCCGCTATAATATTCAAAATATTTTCTTGCTTCCTGCCACATATCTGCCCCAAGAACCAGATATTCCTGCATAATTGCCCCGTCAACATTGATGGAGCGCTGATAAGAACTATATGTAACAATTCCTACATACCCCATCGTATCAAAGCTGTCATATACACAAAGAATATCATCTTTATGGTCTGGGAGAAAATAATCCAACATATCTAACCTGGTCAGGGAACTATATTCCACACAATCAATTTCCTTATCGCAAAACCTTATCATATTGCCGCTCTCCTCCTATTTTGTTTATAGCCTTGACAACATAATTATCTCCACCTGCTCTTCCGGCGTCAAGCTCCCATCATTCTGCAAAATTAAATCCGGGCATTTCGGCTCCTCAATCTCCATATGAACACCAACGACTTCCTTCTGCTTTTCCTCCGTAACCCCGCTGTAAAGCCCCTTCTGGTCTCTCTTTCGCAAAGTATCCATGGAAACTTTCACATAAATTTCCTTATAACTAGAGATATTCGCCCGGTTCCACTCCCTCACGCTGTCAAACATGGAAATCGTGCAACAGATGACATTCATCCCCTGCTCCTGCAACATGACACACAGCCTTGAATACCGCATCGCACATTTTCTGCGTTCTTCCCTAGTATAGCCCAAATCATCCCCAAACACTTTCCGCATGGCATCCCCATCAAGAAATACCGTATTCGGATATTTTTCTCTCATTTTCTCATAAAACAATTTACCAATGGTTGTCTTGCCTGCTCCGGAAAGTCCCGTAATCCAATATACTGTACCCATGCCATACACTCTCTCATATCATATTTTTATAATACAACAAACTTAACCATGAACTATTTCCCGCCAAAAATAGTTCATGGTTACTACATATCGTTATTTCTCTCAAAAATTGCAATTTATTATAAACACAATATATCATCTAAAATCAGTTTATTTTCGATTCCACAACCTTCAAATCATCACAATCGTCAATTTCAAACCAGCCCCTATGTATATGAACCGCCCGCAGCTTATACCCTTCGTCAATCAGCCCCTGCAAAAAATCAGTCATATACATCTTGGCATATTTCCTGTCAGTTCTCCAAAGGGACTCTCCATCCCTGTCTCTCCGCTCCGCCTCAGCATTTAAAGCCAACATTTGTTTCAGACCTTCTCCCTTAAAGCGCATCAACCCAATATACTGGGACTGAACTTTGGCAAGTTCTGTTGTCTTCTGCCCGATTTCCGTCAGGTAGTCATCTTGGTCAAACATAAGAGTCTCCGCATCATCCAACGGATTCTCGCAACGCTCCGCCCAATATCCATACCATCCATCATCAACAATCACCGATATGTCATCCTCTGCACCTAATATTTTCCTGAAAACTGACTCCTCATATATAATATCGCCATAAGAAATAATAATATCCTCTTCGGATTCTAACAAGTTCTTGGCACACATTAATGAACAAACCATATTTGTTGTTTCAAATTTTTCATTTACTGTAAAACATATTTCTGTATTCTCTAATTTATTCTTCAGCACATCACTGCAATAACCGCAAACAATCGTGATATCCTCTTCGTTAATACCGCAGGCGCGCATCGTGTCAAGCTGTCTCTCTATAATTGTTTTCCCATTGACCTCCACCATGCACTTCGGCCTATCGTCTGTCAAAGGACGTAATCTGGTCCCTTGTCCCGCTGCCAATATAATTACTTTCATATTCTACCTCATTTCTACGCTGTTTTTATTTTCCCTTTGTTGGGCCAACACAATGGCCAGGTTTGTGGCAAGCAACGCACAGACACAACTACAACATCTATCCAAATAGTTGCCGGATTCTCTGTATATCAGAAGCGCAAAAAGGTTCTTCACGTTCCGGATGCCACATCGTCCCCAAAATACGTTTCTCTCTGCAACATACGGCTTCGATTACCCCGTCCTCTGTCTGCGCCAACACATCCAACGGCTGCTTAATCTGTCTGCACGCCTGGTTATGAAAACTGTTTACTTCCATCCTTTCTAGTAATCCCTTTATCTCATGGCGCACCGCCACATGTCCCTGCACTTGTTCCAGTGAACAACCAAAATAATCCAATATTACCTGCATCCCACGGCAAAATCCGTATACTGGCACGCGGTTCTCTATCGCAAAATCCAGTATTGCCCTTTCTGTCTCATCCCGTTCCGGGGCATCGCCGCCATATTTTGCCAAGCTGTTTCCGCCAGTCAGAATAATCCCGACTGGCTGTAGCTGCCTTACTATCTGCACTGCTATACTTTGAATATTTGGCAAAGGAACCGGCAAATATCCACATGCTTCAATAAAACGGGGAATGTTTTGGTCTGCACAGTCCCGTCTTTCGCCATAGCTCCTTACAATTTCAACTCTCTGTGTGTATAATACAATGTTCATATTTCCCATTATCCTATTTACAGCTCTGCACTGTCCATGACCTGGAGCGATAAGGAACTTCTATCTCGTCAAATTCAGATATAATACTTTCTATTTTATCTAAAATTCTCCGAAATCCTTCTTCGCCTGCCTGTACTTGAATATCATTAACTGACTTCCATGTATTCATATATCTCTCTTTTGTCATAATCTCCGTATGAGGAGCTTCCACAAAAAGAATATCTTTAAAATATCCCCCAGTAAGCAATTTCTCCTTCATTTCTTCTGTAGAAATTGACTTTCCGGAAGAAACTCTCTTCATTGACGGCACTTCTGAATAGACAGCTTCCTCTATCCTCATATGCAGTTCGCTGCTCTCGATATCCCTCGGATTCCATATCGCAGTAAAGAAGCCGCCCGGGACAAGAATACGGTAAAATTCTTTCACCGCCAATTTGCTGTCCGCCCAGTGAAAAGAAGAACCCATCAATGCCCATTTTACGCAATTATCTTTAAGACCTGTCGTTTCAGCATAGCCTTCAGACCAGACAAATTTTTCGCCCCATGACTGCTTCCCTGCTTCCATACGCATAGCCTCGTTAGGCTCTACGGCAAATCCACTAAGCCCTATTTCCGACAAGTTCTCTGTAAGTTTCCCAGTCCCTGCCCCAATATCCGCTACTTTTCCTTCCCCGACCACATTAAATACGTGATTCTTCAAACATTTCAGCACTACCTTGGAATACCCCGGCCTGTTCCCATAAAATTTTGCCAGTTCCGTAAAATCTCCATGTTTCATTTCCTTCATCCTCCAACCTTTCACATTATTTTTATAATAATACGCCCAACATATATCTTGGCACCGCCCATTTACTTTAAAACCCTTATCAGTTTTCCCCCGGCGTCAATCTCCAACATCTGCGCCTTCTTGTATTTCTCAAAATCCTTCGCACCCACTCCCACGACCGCCGGAATCGAAAGCTCTCCCGCACGGATTGCCATATGGGAATTGGCGCCGCCATACATCGTGATAAATCCCTCGATTTCATGTGAGAAAATCCAGTCATATCCCGGGTCAGCACTTGGAATCAACAAGATTTTACCTCTCATTTCTTCTACATGCCGCCCATCCTCCAAAACACAGACAGCGCCGGTTGTCCTGCTTGGCGTAATATAATTTGGCTCCGAATCCGGATAGTAAAACTGCATCGCATCTTCCGGGCTTGCAATCATCGGCGGCAATGTAATAGACTGTGTCATTTGATAACCTTGTTTCCCACGCTGTATAGAAAACAGTAAACTCGTCCGAACATTCTCGGCGGACGCATAAAGCCCATAAATATCATGGATGCTGATAAACGCGCAATCTTCTTTAGAGATTCCTTCCTCCTGCCCAATCTCGCCGATTAACCGGAGCGCCATGCTCAAGTTCCTTGTAAAAGCAAACTTGCCATATTCCCGCCCTTCTATGACTGTCCTAATAAAATCCATCAGTTCCAGTATATCATTCGTCAATCCGTTCTCGGAAATTTTTTCTTTCAGCAAAGCCAACTGCTGCAAGGATAAACGGAATTCCTCTTTCCCCTTACCAAAATCTCCTTCTCTTCCATTGCCCTCAGCCTGTTTCTCCCATTCGAAATATAATTCAGGCGCTTCATCGTAGCGCAAAGACGTAATATCATAAGTGCCTGGCCTCAGATGTCCATACTTCCTGAGAAATGCTTTCTTCGATAACTCCTGGAAATCCGCATTCATATCCGAACTTACCGTATTTACCCCGCTCATGAAAGACTCATAATCAGACTCGGTAATAATCCCACATGTTACCAATGATTTTAACATCTGTACCGCAATAAACGCCGCCCTGGCAAGACCGGCAAAAGGTAGCGTCCCATACCGTTTACAGTCTTCCAATAGCCAATACACCTTTTCAATTTTACTAAGGTCGCTCTCTGCAATCTCGTTATAGCGTTTATTCAAAATCTCTATTTTCCCATAATCTTTACGCCACAGCCCATTTTTGTGGTCGATGATATTATTTGTCACCTTTCTTAGCGCATCAACAATTTTACCGATTTCTTCTTCGGAAAACCCATAATCCCTCAGCACTCGTATCCTCTCAGGCAAGTCAAATGTATAACAAGAAAATACAATATCAAACTCCGCCTTGTCATGTTTGGCAGGATTGTCCACCAGACGGTCAAGGTAATAATTCACCAACTTATCGCTAAGTTTCTCCTCCAGACCCGCCGGAACAAAAGAGTTAAAACTTACCCTGACATCAATATAAGGAAGCCCTCCAAAATCTACCATCAGAGGAAAACTCCTCAGATTACGGTAGCCGTAATTATCCCGTTGATATGCCCACACAGTGTCCGTGATAATTTCCCGGTAGAGAGACAAAGCAAGTGGCTTCGGGCGAATCCCAATCATCTCCGCAGGATTCCAATCCGTCATAACGCTGTAAAGAGCTTTCTCTCCACACAGGAAAGGTTTCTTCCTCTGTGCCTGTCTAATTTTCTCTTCTATACGCTCTAACTCTCTCTCCTGCTGCTCTCTGTCCACGGGCGCTCCCTGTATACACAGAGCTCTTACTTGTAAAATATATAGTTCGTCCGATTGGGTAAACGCAAACTCCACATCCAGGTTATTCTGTCCAAAAAAAGTTTCCAGTTCCTGTAACGCCATGCATAACCGGTCAACCCGTTCCATAGGCTCCGGATACCCTTCCACGTCTATCTCTGTTTCGGAATCTCCTGCTTTATTTTGCTTGAATCTATAGTATAATTTATTTTTCGTCCCCTGCCCGGAAGTAATCGCCGAGGTAGAACCCTGGGCGTCATAGTTAATGACATAATAATTGCCCATCGTATTCGGGTCTAACGTAAAAGCCACGCCACAAATCGCTACATCAGATAACATGGGCTGCACCAAAACCTGATTGGCCCCATTGTTATCATCGTAAGAACCGATTACCTGCTCCGCCGCACTCTGAAACTCTTCCAAGCCAGATACATTGGCAATCGATTCATATTTCCCCGCCTGTGAATTGCTGCTTGTATCCTCCGCAAGCGAACTGCTGCGCACGATGACTTTCCCATTCCAATCCAGGGAGAGAAACTTACTCTTAATTTGTTCCGGTTTACTTTCCCATTCCTTCACGGTAAAGGTATATTGTGGCAATACTGTGGCATATTCCAACTTCTGGTATAGCCGCTGCAATGTCTCCGCTTTCGTACCGAGCCTTTCCATACTCGTAACCATGCCTTTCTCTAAAAAAACGTTGGCCAGATGGCCAACTTTGTCGCCCTACCATATTATGACTTACTTTCCTATACTGCATCCACGCAACATTTTATCATTTATCCCCAATGGCTGCAATAGATATCAGCAATACTTTAGCCTTTATCATGACAGTGAACAAAGGATGAACTGTTACCCTTTATCCAATCAGCACTATCTTCCCCTCAAAAGCGAACCCATACTTCTTAATCCGTTCTTCCGGAAAGCCTTTCGCTGCAAGCGTCGCCGCATATTTTTTCTCTTCAATCTGCTCAAGTGCAATATTCACCGTATCTTCAAGCGATTTGTCTTTCCCCGGTCTGTATACTTTAAACTCTATAATAAAAGCATCCAACCCTTCTTTCTTCGGCTCCAACATAATATCGTACCGTCCAAATCCGCTCTCTCGGTTAGAAGTAATTGCATACCGGTCTTCCAACTCCACTATAAGTCCTAGTACAAACCCATGGTAGAACCGCTCCGGCTCTGCCTTTCCGGAAGTATGGCTTCCTGTGTCAAAAAAACTGAACGTCCCACAGGCAACACGATTCATATACTCGTTCATGGCATCCAAGTCATTCAAAAGGAGCGCTTTTATAAAATCATTGTAATCCGAGAGATTCCTGCTGAACCATCCTCGTACCATGTTTTTAAACATAATCTTTACTTCATAATTAGTCAACGTCAGTTCATAATTAGGAGCAACCAGTATTTCATCTGTCTCATACCGCTCATAACGCAATACTTTCAAATAGCCGCTCGCTACAAGAAGGCTCCAGATAGCGTTTTCATTATCGTCCAACTGGTCATAGACAATCTGTTCATCGATTGGCACAAGCAGATGTTCTCCCTGAATCAGGCTTTGAAAAGATTCCTTTACTCTGCGCCCACCTTCCCGAATCAGCTTCCCTGCCAGACTGTTGGCACTAGTGTTTGCCCAGTAAGTGGTAACCTTCCCTTTATCAAGATAATTCAGGATGGACCATGGATTATAAATATCTTTCCACTCTCCGAATATGAAACCGTCATACCAGCTTTTTACTTCTTCTTTTTCTTCCAACCCATATTCATCCATTGCAGTAAAAACTTCTTCTTCCGTAAAGCCGAATGCAGTTTCATACTTATTCGCGGTAGTAGTTACCACCTCCAGATTATTCAAATCCGAAAAAATAGATTCCTTGCTGACCCTCGTGATACCGGTCATAATCGCCCGCTCCAGATAAGGATTGGTCTTAAAGGCTGCGTTAAACATGCTTCTTGTAAATGCCACCATTTCTTTCCAATATCCGTCCACATAGGCTTCCTGCATGGGCGTATCATACTCGTCTAATAAAATAATCACCCTTTTTTCATAGTAAAGATACAGATATTTGGAAAGATTATGGATTGCCAACGTCGCTTCCACATCGCCCATATCCGCCGTAACACGTCTAAAAAAATCTCTATCTCCTTCTCTTAACGCATCACTTTCAAGTAAGAACGAATAGTCTGTATATAAGTCCGCAAGCATCTGGCAGATTTTGGCGCGTGTATCCCGATAATTCGTCTCCTTCACATTCGCAAACGAAAGACTGATAACCGGATATGTTCCCTGCAAAGCGCGGAATTTCTCTTCCTGCCAGATGGAAAGTCCTTCAAATAAATCGCCCCTTCCGGCATACTTTACCGAAAAAAACTGCTCAGTCATGCTCATGGTAAGCGTCTTTCCAAAACGCCTGGGCCTGGTAATCAGTGTCACCTCATCCTGGCTCTCCCACCATTCCTTGATAAAAGCCGTCTTATCCACATAAAAACAGTGATTCTCAATAACCTTGCTAAAATCCTGTATCCCGATTCCTATTGTTCGCGCCATATTATACAACCTTTCCTGCGTTTTCCCAGTATTACTCGTCATGCCAACATATAGATTCATTTTCATTTATTTCTTATTGTATGATTATATCACTCTGCCTTCTTCCTCAGCGCAGCTTCTCTTCCGCAATCCTCAAATCGTCATAACCATGGATTTCGAACCATCCTCTCCGTATATGTACCGCTCTTATCTTATATCCCTCATCAATCAGTCCCTGCAATAAATCCGTCATATGCATCTTGGCATAATTTCTGGTTGTCCGCCAAAGCCTCTGCCCATCCCTGTCTCTGCGCTCCGCTTCTGCATTTAAAGCTAATACCTGTTTCAAGCCTTGTTTTCTGAAATGCATCAAACCGACATACTGGGACTGCACCCTGGCAAGTTCCCGTGTCTTTTGTCCAATCTCCGTCAAATGGCCGTCCGGGCTTAGCATTAACGTCTTGGCATCTCTAAGCGGATTGTCAAACCTCTCTGACCAATATCCAAGCCAACCGTCATCAATCAGCACGGACAGCTCATCCTTCGCCTCCATAATTGCCTGGAAGACCGACGCCTCATACACAATGTCGCCGTATGAAACAATGACATCCTGTTCCGTCTCCAACAGCTTTTTCGCACACATCATAGAATACACTTTGTTTGTCGTATCATAGTGTTCATTTACGATGAAATGAATGGCTGTATCCTTAAATTTTTCCTGCAACACATCACTGCAATAACCGCAGACTATTGTGATATCTTCATCCTGTATGCCACAGGCATGTATCGCGTCAAGCTGCCTGTCGATAATACTCTTCCCATTCACCTCTATCATGCATTTCGGTTTGTCATCCGTCAAAGGACGCAGTTTGTTTCCATGTCCTGCTGCCAATATAAGTACTTTCATTATTTCAATTATGCCTCCCTTTCAAACTCACTTTCTCAGTTGGACGTAATCTATACCTGTTCATCAATTCTACCATAATTCCTCATACAAAACTATTGCCATCTAAAAATTTCTGGCTGACTGTCTAAGTATCTCATGCTTAAACTTGGATATTGTTTGCACCTACTCCGAGTTTGTTATATATGGTTCTCTTACAGCATCCCCACCAACCCTCTCAAATCCTCAAACACATAATCCGGCGACACATCACACTCCAACCTCTCTGAACCATACCCCGACTCAACCAAAACAGTCTTAACCCCTGCATTCTGTCCTGCTATCACATCTCCTGCCCTGTCGCCCACCATATAGGAGTGCGCCATATCAATATTCCACTCCCTGCAAGCCGCCTCAAATAGCCCGGTCCCCGGCTTGCGGCAGCGACAGTCCTGTCGGTATTTCGCAACTTTCCCTTCCGGATGATGGGGACAAAAATAAACAGCATCTACACCTGTCCGCTGCATTAAATATTCGTTCATCTTTGCCAGTTGTTCTTCACTGAATAACCCCCTCGCCACACCACTCTGGTTGGTAATGACAATGGCGTAATATCCCTTCTCATGAATCCGCCTGACACATTCCGCCGCATAAGGAAAAATATGAAGCCCCTCTATTGATGCAATGTAGCTTCTCTCCTCCGTCAAGACGCCATCCCTGTCCAGGAACACAGCCGGCTTTCTTAATTGTATCATGTTAAATCCTTACCCCATCTCTTTCCATAATCACATCGACAATCTGCTGTAATATCAGGTTATGAATGGATTCCACAATTCCATATTTGCGGCATGGAACATACACATTCGCATCTCCCATCTGTCTGATTCTGTTATCCGGCTCGAAGCCGGTGAATGTGACCACTGCCGCCCCTTTACACCGGGCAGTCTCTATGGCATTGACAATATTGGCAGAATTGCCGGAACTGCTGATTGCCACAAGCAAATCCCCCTCCCTGGCCAGAAAATCCATGGGACGCGAAAAAATATACTCGTACCCGTAATCATTCCCCATACATGTGGTTACTGCATTGTCATACAGGCTGTATGTGTTCATACCTCCGTTTTTCATAAAATCCGCCGTCATATGGCTTGCAATGGCGGAGCTTCCGCCATTGCCAATAAAAAACAATTGTGAGCCACGCTTTTTATGGTGCGTAAACGTATCAACCAACAAGCGTATTCCGTCATCATAGCTCAGACACTTTCCGGTGATTCTGTCTTTTATCTCCGTATGTTCTAGTTTTTCAATTAATTCTGCTATATATTTATTGTCCATATTCTAATCTAAACCTATAACAGGCTTAGTACTCCCTGGTTGCTCTGGTTCGCCTGTGTCATCATAGATATGCCTGCCTGTTCCAATATAGCAAGATTTGACAGCCGCACCATCTCTCTCGCCACATCCGTATCTCTGATACGGGATTCTGCGGCAGTAATATTCTCCACGATATTCTCCTCATTTGCCACCGTATGTTCCAACCGGTTCTGTTGCGCGCCAATCCTGCTGCGGGTCACCATAATCCTTCGCAATGCTTCTTTAGAAGCATCTATACCGACCCCGGCGCCGTCCACAGTCGAAACATTAACGCCTTTAATGCCCAAGGATGCAGCGCTCACGTTCCCGATTTCCAACCAAATGCCTTCCCCCGCCTCGACACCGGAATGTATCCATATCTTCTTGCCCGCGTCTTCTATCGGACGGTATATCTCTTTGGAATCGCAAAAGTATGCCAACTCCTTTTCATCCTGCGCCCAATCAAAATTATTGATGTCATAGAGATACAATGTAGAGCCTTTATAAGCAAATTCTACATTATGGGATTCGGTTGGGTCCACTTTCGCACCTTGCAAGGAATCCACGATATATCTACAGAAATCCTCCGCATTATTATAATAAGTGCCATCCGCTTTCTTCAAGCCGATTTCTATTTTATCCATTACAATATCCGGGTCCGTCGTAGACACATTCACTCCCACCGAATCCGTAAATACAACCGTCGTGGGGCAGCAATCCGTACAACAATTGACAAAAAATGTCGTATCAATCAAATCATTCAGCACCGACATATCGATGTGAACGCTGACATGAGGTTTATCCGGGCCGTTAAAATGCATAAAGGAAGTGGAAGCCGTTACATCACTGCTATTTAAAGGCTCGTTCATATACCCTGTCTTAGATATACTATCCCCAAACAGTTGGAAAAACTTTCCGTCTGTTGAAGGTTTCAGCCCATTAATGATTGTCCCCGTACCAAACGACTCCATCCCGTCAAAAAGCTTAATCTCATTAAAAGTCGTTGTCGAGCCGATACGGTCTACTTCCTCGATTAACTGTCCGATTTCCTGTTGAATATACTCCCTGTCTTCATGGGTATTCGTCCCATTGGCAGCCTTAATCGACAGCTCGGACATTCTCTGAAGGATATCGCTGACTTCCGCCAAAGCCCCGTCTGCAACCTGACAGACTGATATTCCTTCCTGGGTATTCTCCACACCTTTCTTCAATCCCCGTATCTGCCTGCGCATCTTCTCAGATATAGAAAGCCCTGCCGCATCGTCGGCAGCGCGGTTAATGCGGTATCCGGAGGATAGTTTCTCCATGGAATCCGCTTTGTTGTTTCTGTTAATGCCAAACTGCCGCCCTGCATTGATGGCAAGTATGTTATGTCTTATTACCATACAACCTCCACATTCTGTATCATGACTGGCTTCCCTGTCTCCTGATATACTTGCACCACGCTGCTCTGGTCGCCATAATATGCATCGCTTAGAACTACCGCCCTGTCCATATCCGCGCTGTCGTCGTAAATGCCCCATCCTTCCTGCCGGTAAGCCTGGACAAGTTTCTCATACTCCGGCCACAATTCCGGCCTCATCGCCTGTATAGTAGTCGGAATAAGGGGATGCGGTCTCCACAGCAGCGCCACATCCTCCTGCTGTTCTTTGAATGTACGGAAGACTAATTTCATTTTTTCAATCATCTTTCCCTCATTGTTTAACAATGCCCCTACACTCGTATTATAGAAAATAATCTTCTTCCAAGTGCCGTCCGGCTTCTCTATCACCTTGCGCCATTCTTCCGGAACATTTAAATCACTCTTCCCTACTCTGTGGACTTTGTCAAGTTTTGGCGAGCCAAGCCCTAATATTTTTTCTTCCAGCCTTCTCCTGTCGGTATGTTCCTGGGGCAGTCCGCTCTCTTTCGCCGCCTTGATATATTCGTTGATATAAATCTGCCGCATATTCTCGGACTGCACAATGACTTTATCCGCCCAGATTGTCCCGGGCAAAAAGATAAAATGCTTCATCCCGTCAATTGCCTCCTGGTTATCCGGCTCTATTTCTTTTAAGATAAAATATGGAATATATACCAGGCAGTCCGTATATTTCTTTAAATTACTGCAAAAATACCGTTCCGGAACAGAAGTCACAAGGTTGCAGTTGTCGTAGGGATTATGAATATAAATGACATCCGGGCGTCTCTCCTCCAAATTATAATCATCATAATGGGTTATCTCGATATTCTCCGGATATTCCCCGCCCTCATAATGCAATTCACCGAAAGTCCCATCTTCTAACTTATCAAAATATGGTATAGGCACCACATAGGCGTCACAACTCTCGTCTTCCTTCGCGGCCAGATAGACACTTTCCAGGGAGTCCCACATGCTCGCCTTATATGGCATAAAAACCACTTCTTTCCTGACGTCCATATGTCCGACCGCATTTTCTGCTTTCAACAATATTCCTTCCAACCGTTTATACGCTTTCGAAGCAGAAATCTCTTGCAGCTGTGTGTTAACCCGGTACAGGACTTCGCAGTATTGTTCCATGCAGGCAACAGCCCCTGTACCTTCCCCTTCCAGGTTTTCAATAAACTCCCCTATCTGGATTGCCGCTTCCTGACAGTCCGCGAGCATGTTCTGTACTGTAGGATACGCCTGCTCCGAAAGCTTTTCCCTGCATTGGAGATGAATCATATGCAATTCTTTATAAATATCTAAAATCTGCTTTTTTTGAAATTCTCGCATGAAACCGTACTACCTCATTTTATTCCGATATATAGACGGACGCCCTACTTTGATTTTACCCAGTCTTCTCTCTGCACCTTATACAACGCCTTAAAAATTTCCACGTCTTCCATCGTCGTAATCTTGATATTCTTCGCAGACCCTTTCGCAAAATAGAGCGTTTCTCCCATATCTATCATCAGGGTATTGGTGTAAACAGCGTCTGTAATCCCTTTCTTTAAAGCCTCTTCGTGCGCTTCCATGACCCGCTTATAGAGATACGCCTGCGGTGTCTGTACGCGCATAATGTCGCTGCGGCTGATTCCTTTATTCCCCTTTATTCCGTCGTCTGTCCTGATAATCGTTTCCTGGCACCGCATAGCGGAAAGTCCTGAACCATACTGCCTGCATTTCACAATACAGTCAGATATGATATCCGCAGACACCATGGGACGTATTGCATCATGAATAATCACGATATCGTCTTCGTTACATATGCCCCTCAGTTCCCGCAACGCATTCCTCGCCGATGCCTGGCCATTTTCTCCGCCTCTTACAATCTTCTGCAGTTTTGTGATGCCCGCGTCCCGCGCATAGGCACGCAGAATTTCCTGCCATCCGTCCAGACAAGATACCGTAATCCCATCCACATCCGGATGTCTCTGAAAAGCTTCCAGCGTATAGAGAATAATCGGCTTTTCATATACATTAAAAAACTGTTTCGGAACATCCTGCTCCGTCCTGGTCCCGCTTCCGCCTGCCAATATCAATGCCATATTCATTGTCTTTTGCACTTCCTTGCGCTTAAAAATAAATTATTCTTTCGGCTGCTCCTGCCGCATTCGATACAGTGCTTTGAACATCTCTACGTCTTCCACCGTATTAATTTTCATATTCAAATCAGAACCTTTGGAAAAGTAAACCGGCTCACCCAACTTCGAGACTACGCTATTGGTATCCACCTCTCCTACAATGCCTGCCTCCACCGCCTTATTATGTATATCAAACAGCTTGTCCATCCGGTACGCCTGCGGTGTCTGAATACGGATAATCGCGTAGCGGGAAATACTTTCAGTCCCAATTCTGCCATCCTTAGTCTTCATAATTGTATCCATCGTCCGCACAGCCGCCACCCCCATCCCGTGGTTCCTGCACACCTTAATACTGTCCGTTATAATCTCTTCTGACACGAAAGGCCTGATGGAGTCATGCAGAATAATCACATCATCCGCACGGCAGATATCCTGTAATGCCAGAATACCTTGTCTTGCCGACGCCTGACCATCCTGTCCGCCGGATACTATCCATTTTAATTTATCTATATTAAACTGTTTCGCATAGACATTCACCATCTCCTGCCAACCCTCCAGACAGGAAACCATAATTGCATCGATATCTTTGTGTCGTTGGAAAGCTTCCAGTGTATATGTAATAATAGGACGGTTAAATACGTTGACAAATTGTTTTGGTACACTCATCTGAAATGTAGGGTCTGTACCGCCTGCTAAGATTAAAGCCACATTCATAGCAAATTCTCTTCTTTCTGTCATTTGACATAAACATATCATGTTGCCAGTGTACATCTACTATACCAAATACTGATAACTTTTAGCAAGCAAATATTGATAAGTATATCTTTATTATATATCGTCCAAAATCTGCCATTGTACAATAGGATATCCATATACTGTGTATCCATTAAGCCTACTCTGCCATCCCTCTGTATAGACACCTCGATATCATCTGTTTTTCCGAGGCATACCGCACATACAGACGGCCGCCACATCGCTGACCGGCTGTATATGCGGTGACTGGCTCCGCTCCATAAAAAACGCCCTTCTTTACCCCTTCATCATCTCCAACAGCATAATATGATACTCCTCATCCTGAATAATGCGTTCCAACAGCGCATTCACATAATCATCCTCAATCATGCCAATATGCTGCCTATACTGTTCTATCGCGGCTTTCTCTGACGTAAGATTAGCATCCAGAATCTTGTTTTCATCGCTTGACAGATTCGTGTACTCTGGCGTCCACATCTGCGTTCCTGTCCTCGTTTTAATGGAAAAATCAATATTTCCGCCAAGCAGAAGTATCATCTCTCCCAGTTTCTGCAGATGGGTCATTTCAGCCACCGCCATGCCTACAATTGTTTTCGCCACCGTACATTGACGACAACACAGGCTGCTCTCCCCGTGAATATACTGAACCGCCGCAGTCAGTTCCGATACCGAACCGCAATAGTCCAATGTCAGCAGATTGGCATAGAACTGGTTCTGCTCCCTGACCTTAATCGGCGGATATGGAAAAGGTAAATTTAAAGGCCCCATACTCCCCAAACCACAATTATTTTGTAAAACCGCTCCCGTTCCATCCATATGAAGATATCTCCCGTCTCAGTGCAGTCGTTCCCACCAACCCGCACCCCCTTTTATTTAACATATTCAAGTTGGCAATGAGCAGTGCAAAAAAATCTATAACCAGTCACGTTGTGCTTGCACATAAGGGATTGGTTATAGATTTTTTTATAGGGCGAAGCCCGTGAGCGAGATGCAGCGCAGCGTAATCGAGCTTGCACTGCGACCTGCACTCCAAATTCATCTAACCAGTCACGTTGTGCTTGCACATAAGGGATTGGTTATAGATTTTTTTATAGGGCGAAGTACTTACATTCCTTCTTTTAATACATTCTGGTCTCTCAAAACTTTTTCAATCACCGTCCCCTTAATCACTTTAAGAAGCGGCCTCTTCAATGCATTCAGCGACCCCGGAAGCTCAATCTCAAGCGGTGACTTACCGTCCATCAGCTTCACGCTGCTGCTAAGCAGCTCGCGGATATCATATACGCTGCCCCATACTTCGGGTACGCCTCTGTCTACGCCCAGGAGTCCGTATACTGCCTCCATAGCCGTCCTAACAGAATACTCTGTGGTAAACACCGTATCTCTTGGCGTCTCCGCAAACTGCCCCAGGAAAGCAAAGTTCGCACAGCCATCCGGTATGACGTCAGGGCGGTCGCCTTTTGTTCTGGGCATAAAGAACGCCGTAATATAAGGCATCATGGTTGGTACGCAAACCGCGCTGTTTTCTGCCAACTCCGGTATATCTTCTTCCGGCACGCCTAAGTGATAAAGCCATTCTTCGGTAATTTCTTTGCCCGTGCATTCTTTCATCGGCTTCTTAACATAATCTCCAGGCACATCCGTGAACAAACCGTAAACCCAGACACAAACATGGTCCTTATCCTGCTCTTTAAACTGTCCCTGTCTGTTAATTGTCCAGCTAAGCAGCCAGGAAGAATCTTGACAACTTACTATTCCGCCTGTAACAACCTTCCCACTCTTCGGGTCACGCTTACAGATATTCGTGATATATGGCAGAATCTTGTCGTCCAATGTGGTAACTGTAGCGGATTCCCAATTGGTCTTCGCAATATCCGAACAGAATTTTTCCGGATGGCCGAAAGAAGCGTCCTGTTTTGCAATATTTCTCCATAGGCTCCAGCACCCGCTTGTCCTGACTTCCGCATCCCCATTCGGCGCATGTTCCTGGTCCCCATAAACGGTTCCTTCCGTACAGCTTCCATTAGTTACGAATACAAGGTCATTCTCTGTAAGCACAATTCCTTTTTCCACGCCTTTTACCTTGCATTCAATGGCTTTTGCCACCTTCTTGTCTTCCTCTATTTCAAATATAACGTTGGTCACTTCCGTATTAAATTGGAAATCAACCCCTGCCTCTTCCAAATATTTCTGCATCGGAAGAATCAACGACTCATACTGGTTATACTTGGTGAATTTCAAAGCGCTAAAATCCGGAAGTCCTGCAATATGATGGATAAATCTCTGGAAATACAATTTCATTTCCAGTGCGCTGTGCCAGTTTTCAAATGCAAACATGGTTCTCCAATATAGCCAGAATGTGGAATCAAATACCTCCTCGTCAAAGACGTCCTCGATTGTCTTATCATACAAATCCTCGTCCTTTGTCATAAACAGCTTCATGATTTCCATACAGCCCTTTTGGCTTAAATTAAACTTTCCGTCCGTGTGGGCGTCTTCTCCCCGGTTAACCGTGGCACGGCAAAGGGAATAGTTGGGGTCTTCCTTATTTAGCCAATAATATTCATCCAATACGGATACTCCGGGTGTTTCCAACGACGGAATACTGCGGAACAAATCCCACAGACATTCGAAATGATTCTCCATCTCGCGTCCGCCTCTCATAACATAACCTCTCATAGGGTCATGAATCCCGTCGCATGCGCCTCCTGCAATGTCCATAGCCTCTAATATATGAATATGGCTGCCCGGCATCTGTCCGTCACGCACCAGGAAACATGCAGCGGCCAGTGACGCCAACCCGCTTCCTACAATATATGCATTTTTATCATCCACGCCCTCCGGTTTCCTGGGCCTTGCAAATGCTTCATAGTTGCCATTGGAATAATAAATTCCCTTGCTGTTCTTATCATATTTCCCAAGTTCCGTATTTCGATAGTCCAAGTCCACATATGTCTTGTGCTTTCCTGATGCTTTTTTCGTCGGAGCTTTAAAAACCTTTCCTTCCTCCGCCCCATTCTTCTTATAGTTTCTCGCCGCATAGGCCGCTGCACCTGCTCCCGCTGCCACCGCCGCCACACCGATTCCGATTCCTTTTTTGTTTGCCATAATCATATCCACCTTTCTGATTGCGGTATTCTGTTTTACTGTCTGCCCTGATACTTATCAAAGCCCTGTCATTATTGAAGGCCAATAAGCCTGCTGTAAGCAGTCACTTGGCCCGTCGCCCGCAGGAATTATGATAATATGCATGCTCTACGTTACCGCCAACTGTTTGTATCAACTTCTATGTTGATATTCTACGCAGATATCTTATTAAATCCAACTTACAAAACAGGCAAGATGATAAAAAACTTATCATCCTGCCCGTTCTGATAAAAAAACGAGCATAGCTCTCAAACTCCAATCATTCGACAAATTTTACACAATAAAAAGCCGCTGCAAAGTCTTAGAAAACCCATCGCCTTGCAGCAGCCCTTCTTCAATTCATTTATGCTTTGTTACCTATATGCCTTTCCGCTTCAAAATTATGGATAGAATTTGTAATGCACCCTCGCAGCGTTATGCTCATCATCTCTACAAGCTTGCCGTAATCGTCACGCATCCCACGTTCAATCCAATCAAGCATCATACCCACAAAACCATATTTGTAAAACTCGGCGATAAAAGCTTTGTCCTCTTCTGTCAAATCAGCCTGCGTACTCTTCTCATCTACCACACCGACTATCAGCTGATACGTCAGCTTATGCAAATATCTTTCCACCTTACCACGGCCCACGGAACGGTACACATTCAAGATAAAAGTCTTGTTTTCCATGACTGCCTCAAAAATCTGGCAGACACCTTCCTGCCATGTATCATATGTCTTCTTATCCTGCAAGGCACGTTTGCCATCCTCGACACAGCACCATTCAACCAAATCATAAATATCTTTAAAATGATAGTAAAAAGACATACGGCTGATTCCGCAATCCGAAGTAATATCATTAATCGTTATCTTATCAAGCGGTTTCTGCACAAGAAGTTTCTTGAGCGACGCTTCTAACGCAATTTTAGTAGTGTTAGACACAAGCATTCCCTTCCCGGTACATCCCTCGTGGAATTGCAATCCCTAATTCATGCTGAAATATTTCCGAAGCAGGAACAATACTTCATCCAAATTAATTGGTTTCGCTGTATGCGCGTTCATACCGCAGTCAAGACAGCGCTGCACATCCTCCGAAAAAGCATCCGCCGTCATGGCGATAATCGGAATTGTCTGCGCATCCGCACGGCTTAATGCACGGATTGCCTTAGTCGCCTCATAACCCGTCATAACAGGCATACGCACATCCATAAGAATTGCATCATAATACCCTGCCTCAGACTTCTCAAACATTTCTACGCTAATCTGTCCGTTCTCAGCCCACTCAAGTTCCAGGCCCACATCAGATAACAACTCATTCAATACTTCCCAGTTCAAATCATTGTCCTCTGCAACCAGCACGCGCCTGCCTGTCAAGTCCATATTCTGGTCAACGGTGCTCTCCTCAGCGCCTTCAACTCCCATATACTTCTGTAATCCGTAAAACAGAGTAGATTTAAACAGCGGTTTCGAAATAAATCCCGTAACACCCGCTTCCCGTGCCTCCGCCTCAAACTCACTCCAGTCATATGCAGAAATCAAGAGAATCGGAACATCCTGGTCGTAATCACGCCGTATCTCCCTGGCAACCTGGACTCCGTTCATACCGGGCAGTTTCCAATCCAATAAGATAATCTGGTAGTCGTCCCTCTTCTGATGATGTTCCCGGATAAGCGCAAGAGCTTTCTCGCCGCTAAGCGTCCAGTCCGCATTGATTCCAATGGATGTAAGCGCCTCAACAGTCGTCTGACACAACATTTCATCATCATCCACCACCAACATCTTCCATGCCGGCAGAACCATGTCAATTTCCCTAATTTCTGCCTTTTCCAAATCGAGCGTCAAGTGGAACTTCGTGCCCTTTCCAAGCTCGCTCTCTACAGTGATATTTCCTTCCATCGCATCCACAATATATTTTGTGATTGCCATGCCCAGCCCGGCGCCTTCTGTTTTATGTACCCTCTGACTGTCTGCACGGGAATACGTGTCAAAAATCTTCTTTAAGAACTCATCATCCATGCCAATCCCGTTATCTTCAACCAGTACATGCGTCCGGATATAATTGTCACCCTTCGGCGACTCTTCTTCATATAACGATAACCAGATAGCCCCGCCCTCCGGTGTATACTTTACCGCATTGGACAGAAGATTCAATAAAACCTGGTTCAGCCTTACGCTGTCGCAATAGACATCTTCCACCTGTATATTGTCTACATGTACGTTAAAGCACTGTTTCTTCCCACGCACCTGCGACTGTACAATGCCTACAATTCCTTCGATTGCTTCCGGCAGAGAAACCTGATCCATGCTCAGCGTCATCTTCCCGCTCTCAATTTTAGACATATCAAGTACATCGTTAATCAAGCCAAGCAAGTGTTTGCCGGACAGAGCAATTTTCTTCAGACAATTCTGCACCTGCTCTTTATCATCAATACGAGCCGTTGCAATGGCCGTCATACCCACAATCGCATTCATCGGCGTCCGGATATCATGGCTCATATTGGACAGGAACTCGCTCTTGGCCTTAGTTGCCTGCATGGCCGTCTCACGCGCCTCTTCCACCTCTTCAAGCTGTTCGCAGATTAAACTGAAATACCTTGCAAAAATCAGCAACAGCATAAAACATATCACGGTAAACGCCCCAACTATCACCATCGTCCTTCGGGCGCTCAAACCGTTCACCGTCTCATCCAAAATTCCATATGGCAGCATGGAAACCAAATACCATTCCGCATGAGGCAAATTCGTACTGTATATCTGATTTCTAATGCCGTTAAGCTGTAATATCGTAGAATAATTCTCACCCGCCTGCATGGAAGCAAACAGTTCGTCAATATACCTGTCTAGCTCCGCCGGGTCGCTCTCGCTGAATTTTATGTATAAGTTGCTGAAATAGTCAGGCGCCTCCACGTCCGAATCGTGTACGATAAAACTGCCGTCTTTCCTGATGATATGCGAATGCACCAATGCATCCTCGTCCTCACGAAGAAGAAGCTCCGTGATATATTCCACCGGAAGAGCCGCCACCATAGCCATACACTCTTCACCGTCACTCATCGGATAATCCGCATCTACGCCGAACATAACAATGTCGCGCCCGGATGCATCCGTGCCTACAGCCACCTTCCGCTCTTTATGCCGCATAGATTCAAGAAACGGCTCCGGGTCGGCAAGCTCCATAGGCTCGCCAAAAAGCATCTGCATCTCTCCCTCCTGAGAGCATAGCGCAAGATAGTCAAATCCTCTTACCTGAATTCTGTAGGACAACTCACTGTATAATTCTTCTATATCCTCCATATCCGTGGAAACCACTTCCACCGCCGTATCCGCCTGATCAAATTTCGCATCTATCAATGTCTCGAAATGAGCGCACATCTGGTCGCTCATGCCTGTCATATACATGCCTCCCACGGCATTGATTGTCTGCTCGTTTATGTGGCCCATATAAATTCCAAGTCCAAGAAAAATAATCACACTGAAAATTAGCAGACAAATAAAACTCCCGATTAGAAAATGTGTAGTTCTACTCTTTACAATACTTTTGTTCATTTGCATTCCCTTCCTACAAAAGCGCGGATTTCAATACCCCAATATAATAAACTGAAACGGCAATCGCCGCTCATTATATTAGTTATTAATTATAGCACATGCCCTTCCGACATTGCAAGATGTTTGACCATGTCAATACACCTTCGGTAACGTGCTCACCATGCACCGCTCCATAAATTCCTGCAAATCGCTTTGATTCCTGATTAACATGACTTCCTCAAATTTTCCTGTCCGAAGGTCCTTAAACCCAGCCACCTGCTCCCCATTGCAAATACTGCATTTCAATACCGGCTGCTGGACTTCCCTGTCATATTCATACATCTGCATACTTTTCTTTCTTTTTAACATAGATATCTTTTTCTCCCGCCTCGGCATGTAAAAAGGTATGCTGCGAACGCTTCCCCGTCAGCCACCGTAGTTCATGCCCTTAATACCGTCTCCAAATACTCAATCACTATCTGCGCCGCCCTTTCATGAGACCGTACACCCGGATGGGTGCGAGAGCCCACCGTCTCTTCTGTCGTGTTCGGCAATTGAAGAAAAGCAATGTTTGCATCCCCTGACATTCTCTGATATTTACTCATCGCCTCCGTAATGGCGAAAGTCAGTTCAAAGCCCAGCATACCGTATGCCCACACGATATGTGACGTCGGATTGTTCCTCCGTATCATACCGAGAAAACTTACCACCGCCTCCTCAAACCGGGCAACATCCTTTGGGTGAAACGTCCCGTCCTCCTGCATGCGTTGTCTGAACACTTCTCCGCTCACAGGGTCTCTCCATCCAGGCTGTCTAAACGCCCCGGCATCATTGGTCCCCAAATTTACGATAATGGCATCCGGTATCCATCTTGAAAAATCATATGGTTTTTTAGCCCCTAACTTTTCATTCGTTTCGCCTTGTGCCAGTCCGCATATTTGTTCATATATGGACGGAATATTATGCCTTGGGTCATTGTCCCAACCGCATAGCACACCCCATCCGCCCTGGGAAACCAAACGATATTCTGCACCAAGCGCATCGGAAACCATCTTTGCGTAATTCCGGCTCACACTCATATACATGGGAAGCCAATCCATATCCTCATTGGCGCCATACGTCCCTTCCCCGGAAGTGATACTATCGCCGATAAACTCTAATTTAAAGCGCTTGGGAATCACCGGAAAGAAATTGCCATCACACCGGAAACCGTTCACCAAAAGGCGGCATGCATTGTCCTCGGACATCGCCTGTAATTCCCTGAAAAATCTGACATTTTTAACAACATCCGCACTCATACCCCTGAAAAGACACAAGGAATGCTTTCCCGGCATCAACATCTGTCTTCCCATAAATGCACCGTTGAGCTCCACGCTAGTCCACGGCTCATATATGTCAAAATCCACATCCACATCAATCCAAAGCTCCGTACCCGTCACATTTACTTCTATACCGCTGCCATTAAAAAACAGCGGCAATGGATATTGTGTCTCATCAGTCCTCCCATGTATCAGGTAATTTTCGGTTTCCTTTAAAGTGTATACTTTCAAATTTTTATTAGGCTCCATATCCACCCTCCTACTGCTAATTAATATTATTTACATAATGACTGCAAAACGCTTCCGGAGTAATATACCGGAAGCGTTTAAAAATATAAATATTTCCTGCCAACTCTGCCAAGCGCAATATCCATGCATTATGGCAACTGGAATTTCGCAATCAGCGAATCCAAAGAAACCGCCTGCGCAGATAACTGCTGACTCGTCGCGGAAGACTGCTCTGCAACCGCAGCATTGGTCTGAATGACATCCGAAATCTGATTCACACCTGCCTCTGCTTCCTGCATCGTCATCGCCTGATTTGCAGAAACCGTACTTAATTCCTTGGAAGAAGCCGCAACTTCCCTGATTCCGTCTACAACAGTTTCAAGGGAAGCAACTGCGCGGTCCGCCACCTTATTACCATTATCAATCTCCTGCATAGCGCCCTCAATCAATGTTCTGGTGTCCACAGCGGACTTACTGCTCTGTTCTGCAAGCTGCCTGATTTGGTCAGCTACCACTGCAAATCCACGTCCTGCCTCTCCTGCCCTTGCAGCCTCAATCGAAGCATTCAAAGATAAGAGATTGGTCTGGGATGCAATGCTCTCAATTTCCGAAATAATATTTCCAATCTTCTTAGAAGTTTCATTGATGCGGGACATAGCCTCAACCATCTCCCTCATATCGTCACTGCTGCGGTCTGCCACATCAGCATATTTCTGTGACTGTTTGTATGCTTCCTCTGCAGAAGACGCCGCCATCTTCGCCGCATCGGCAATCGTGGTGATAGTCGCCTGAAGCTCTTCCACCGCTCCTGCCTGCTCCGTAGCGCCTTCTGCAAGACTCTGGGAACTCTCGGCAAGATTACCTGAGCCGGCTGAAACCTGTACCGCCGATTCGCTGATATAACGGATGGTATCTACCATGCTGTCACGCAGCGAGCGCATGGACTGGAATATCTGTTGGAATTCTCCTGTATACTTGGAACCGTCTTTGGACCGAATCGCATAATTTGCATCCGCCATCTGTCCTAATATGTAATCCATATCATATATGATAAAGTTTAATGTTTCCGCCATCCCTGACGCCGACTTGATGATATCAGAAACCTCATCGTCAGACGCCACCTCCGGGAACGGGCTTGTAAGGTCACCTGTTGCAAAATGTTCCAACCGGTCCTGCAACTGTATTAGCGGCGCGGAAATATTCTCCGCTACATATTTCCCTAATTTAATGGAGGAAAGCATCGCTATGACAATGATTGCCGCCATCATAAATATCAGTACAATACATACGACCGTCATCGTATTGGAAATGCTGTTACCACGGTCTACCTTAATGTCCATAATTGACACAAGTTCGTTATTAATCTCATCATAGAGAGGCATCAGCTCATTCATCGCACGGTCCTGCGCCTCTTTGGATTTCACGGCATTGGCAGTAGCGCCATGTTCAAGAATCTCATTTTCAAGAGCCCAGTATGCAGGAAGCTTATCTGAAATCGTCTGGTAAACCTGCTTGTTCGCATCCGATACCATAAATTTCTCCAAATCTGCAAAACTCTGTGTAAACTTCTCTACGCTCTCCTCGTGATTCTGTTTCATACTTTCTACAGACGAAAGTTCTTCATAACCGATACACCCGCGGAGCGTAGAACGCGTCTCGGCAAAATATGTCATGGCCTTACCCACATCACCCTGCGCAAAACCGTAATCCCTAAGGGAACTGGCATAAATCCTTGCAACGATAATCATGACAATCAGCACGACTACAGCTACCACCGCAGGAACACCTGACGCAAACATAAAACCGCGGAACAAGCGCTCCTTGATCCGATACTTATTCAACCTCTCATACATCAACATTTCCTCCTTGTACACTTCCATAGAATCCATCAAAGCCGGGGTCATACACTTATCTACTGTATTTCATGATAGAAAAAACGACACTATCCCACCTTTATTTGATTAAGACATATTTTACCACGTCAACCATATACACACCCTAAAAAAACAAAAAAAATACAAGCATAATTGTACTTTTTTCAATACAACAAGAGTTGGAATAGTTTTAGAAAAATTCCAAACTATTCCAACTCCTGTAACCCCCTTACTTGCATGATTTATGCAAATACACTATAACTACAGTTGAAACTTACTTGCCTGTTCATTCTGCCTGTGGCTTAATTGTACCAGCCCCTGCGTATCTTCCGTACATTCACCGATAGTCTGTGACAACAGCATCATGCTGGCGCTTGTCTCCTGCGTGGACGCCGCATTCTCTTCCACTACGCTTGCGAGGCTGTTCACAGAATCCGTGACAATCTGCTTCAGCGAATTAAGAACTTCCGTCTGGCCGCCGATTTCTCCGGTAACTTCTCCTACCAAAGATACCTCGGTGCTTAAATGTTCGAATGCCTCCCTGGTCTCTTCCAAACATTTCTGTTGTTTCTGTACATTACATGTCACTTCATGCATCTTGCTGACAGAAACTTCCACATTTCCAACCAATTCCTTGACAATACTTTCTATTTCCTGCGCATTGCCGGAAGACTCCTCAGAAAGCTTCCTGATTTCTTCCGCCACAACCGCAAAGCCTCTGCCGACTTCTCCTGCCCTGGCCGCCTCTATGCTGGCGTTGAGCGAAAGCAGATTCGTCTGGGAAGCCAGGCCCTTGATAATCTCTATCGCCTTATTGATATTCGCCGCAGAATCATTGTTCTTATTCGTCTGCTCGGATACAATATCGATGGTCTCTATGGTCGCTTTCGTAATCTGGTCCAGCTCCTGGATGCTTCTGGAAGCATTCGCCGAATGCTCCGTCATGGCTGCAACGGCATCTTCCAATTTATGTACGTCATTCTCTTCCACCTCGATGACGTTGCCCAGTTCCATAATCTTCTCATTTACTTTCTCTGTCTCATTGGCCTGGTTTGTAGCGCCCTGTGCCAAATCTTCAATCGCCTGGTTTGTATTCTGGATGCTCTCTGAAATATGTCCGAATTTCTCGCTGAACTTCTCACTGCTCTTGTTCAGGGATTCCCCTGTATGAATCATATTGCCAAGCATATTCGCCAACGACTCACGCACATGCTCCAGGGAACGCGCCATCTTGCCGATTTCGTTAGCCCGCCGCAATAGCGAAGGGTCAACACGGAAAGTCAAATCACCAGTAGCCACCTGGCGCAGATTGCCCTCCACCAGTTTAATTCCTCCGGTAATCTTAAATCCGCTCATGGCAGAAATAAGCACCGCGCAAATTAACATAATGATTGCGGCGACGCCATAAATCACAAGCATATTCGTAAACTCTGTCTGTATATGCTCTTTCGTACCGTCAATCTTCTCATTCATCTCGTCTACGTAGTTACCCGTAGCCACCGCCCAGCCCCATGGCTCAAACATCTGGGAATAAGCAATCTTAGGCGCAACCGTCACGCCGTCCGATTTTGTAAAATAGAATTCATTGTATCCACCGCCGGCCTTCGCAGCCTCCACTACATTCTGTGTCACTTTAACGCCGTTCTGGTCTGTCAGGTCATACCTGTTTGTTCCTTCCTGTTCTGTCAGGATTGGATGCACCACCAGATTATAATCCGCCCCGTCTATCCATAGATATCCTGACGAATCATCCCTGTAGCGCATGGAACGGATTGTATCTTTCGCTCTGTTCTGTGCCTCTTCCTCTGTCAGTTCACCGCTCTGGAACCTGTCATAATAGCTCTGCACAACAGCAATCGCTCCCTGCACCTGGGATTTAATCTCCATAGAATAACCGTCTGTCATGGACTCTTCATATAGTTCAACCGTCTCATTCATCGACTGTCTCAAATAATAGACTCCCAAACACGCTAATCCAATCGTGGGAATAGAAACCATAATACAAATCATCGAAATCAGCATCGCTGTCAAACTTCGAAATCCTCTTACCCCCTGTTCCCTAGTAGCCGTCTTCTCCTTCATGTCACCACACCACCTTCCAAATTTCCAAAATTTCCGATAATTTTATTATACGCCTCTCTCAGGTGAAGTCAATGAATTCGGGAGAAAAAATAGGAAATTAGTACTATTTACCATGACCGTATGTTTTTTTATGTATTTTCGCCTAATTTGTCAAGTATCACCCTATAATTTTCCGGGCGATGAGGAAATAAACAGTTCGTGCATCCCTTTATCCGTTTTCCGTCCTTCTCCAGATATTCAGGATTGCCCGGGCAGTTTTCTTTTGTATACAAAGGACAGTAACAAAACAGACAGTTAAATTCTTGCAGGCCTTCATGGCAAGGAAAATATTGGCATTCCTTGTTCTCAAAAAAACTGTATGAATTTTTCAATCTTATCCCTCCCCGCTTTATCTGTCATTGGCGCCTTGCCTTACGAGCTGGCAGACGCATTCCACATGTGTTGTCACTAACATAGGAACACACATCTTTTACCTCGTCTACGATATGGGAACACAATTCTTTGGCTTTATCGCTCACACTCTTAGACTTGTCGAAACGCTCTTTTGCCTTTCCAATTTCATTTTTAAACCCTGTTTTATATATGAAAGTGATTTTATAGGGATCTTTGTTTCCATCTTCATCATAGCCACCGACTATGACTTTTTCAATTATGCTCTCAAATATTCCTCTGTCAAATTCCTCCAATACACCATTTTTTGATAATGCCTTTTTAAAATCTGCCACTCGCTGCTTTAAAGAAACTTCATCATCCATTTGTTGCTCTAAAATCTTTAAATTGGCTTTTATATCTGATAGTTTTCTCTCATAACCTACATCTGTTTCTTCATAAATATCTTGTGCAACAATTCCTTCGAGATAATTTTCCAACAATCTTTTTCTTTTAGCTTGAAGATTATCCGCACTCTTTTGTAGCTTTATGAGTTTATCTCTTATGGAATCTTCACTCAAAGTCTTTTCTACTCTGGAAATAAATTCTTCCAGTACATCCTTGTTATCTGCACACAGCATTTTATACGATTCGATAAATGCTTCCTCTATTACTTGTTCCGGTATTCCCTTGCTATCCGGACAAAATCTTTTTCCGTCCTTTGTAGATTTAACGCATTGCCAAATCGTCTTTTTATATTTAGAACTGCTATGCCATCTTCGCCTTGATAAATTTGCTCCACAAAACCCACATTCCAACAGACAGCTAAATGCATATTGTCTGCTATATTTCTCTCGTTTCCCCGGAGTAACCGACTTCCTTCCTCCATTTCTCCGCTCTCTAATCTCTTGCGCCCTAGCAAAAGTTTCGGCTGAAACAATGGGTTCATGGTGGTCTTTGATATAAAACCTATCTTCTTCTCCAAGATTTTCTAATCTTCTTTTTGAAATCGGATCAACGGTAAACGTTTTTCCTAATAGTATATCGCCTTTATATTTCTCGTTATTGATAATTCCCATTACACTGGAAGATGTCCAACTGTTACCTCTTATCGTTGTAATCCCCTGTTCATTTAGTTCTCTGGCAATCATTGAGCTTCCCGCACCAGCAACATACCTGTCAAATATATACCTTACAACTTCTGCGCCTTCTTCATTTATGGAAATTGATTTTGTTGCAACATCATAATCATATCCTAAACACCCCTGAAATCCGACCAATTCTCCACGCTTCATCTTCATTTTCAATCCCTTTTTTACATATGCCGAGGTATTCTCTACCTCTTGCTGTGCAACAGAGCTTAAAATTGTCATTAAAAATTCGCCGTCTTTCAATGTATTTATCTTTTCAACCTCAAAATAAACTGCGATTTTTCTTTCTTTTAACATCCTGACATATTTCAAGGTATCCAATGTATTTCTTGCAAATCGAGGTAAGCTCTTGGCAATAACCATATCAATCTTACCATCCATACAGTCTTGAATCAGACGCTGGAAATCTTCTCTTTTATCAACTTTCGTTCCTGTAATCGCTTTATCCGCATATACGCCCGCAAATACCCACTGCTCATTATTCTGTATCAATTCGGTATAATGCTTGACCATCGAATTATAACTTTTAATCTGATCCTCATCATCCGTACTGACACGACAATATGCGGCAACTCTCAAGCGGTCTACTTTTCGGACTTTGGAAGATTCATCAAATGGATTGTTTGCCTTTATAATTTCTACTTCCATATCTTCCTCCTTTTTGTGTTCCTATCGTAGTGTTCGCTTTTATTATAATGCAATACAGTTCATAAGTCAAGCTGTAATGTTGGACACTATCCCATAATCCCGCATTAGCTTTTTTTGAATCTGCTCATACTCCAACTCATTTATTAGCTTCAGATTTAATAGTTGTTTTAGCATAGATAATTGAATGCTATATCTTAATATCTTCTTTCCTTCCATAAGCAATCATCCTTTCGTAAATTTCCAAATATCCTCCTATTTCTTTGCACAGCCTTATCTGCTAATAAATAAGCAGAATACGCTTCTCCCCATTTATTAGCAGATAAAAACTGCAATACAGGTGGCAGCTCATTACACCGCCCACATCGGTCTTGCACCGTCATTTCATTGACCGGATTGCGGTTTCCCCGCAACCCGGAAGTATCATTATCACAGATATGCTTCATCGCCCCATGTAACTGCTACATATTTTGCCCGATCTCACTCGCTCCTTACCTTTGCTTCAATGTACTGTTTCAACATTTCCTCACGTTCACCCCGTCATAAGACAGGGCAGGTACGTCATGGCGCATCTGCTTAGTGGCTCTGCATATCCTCACGTCCTGTATGCAATACAGTATTCAATTTTCAAGGTACACCGCTGATAATCAGCTATGGAAAAGGGCAGATAGCCGCCCTTTATACCGCTTCAAACGCCAGTATCTTCGTAATCAGCTTTGTTTCAAGCCTCCGGCGCAGCGTTTCATCAACACAGAAATGCAGCCGCCCGCCCTCGTCATACATCTTCCGGGTGGACAGGGTAATTATGTATCCCTCATAATGCTTCAGGACTGTGTTGATTGCCATTACATCGCCTTCTGATGCTGCCTTTATGATATGGAAAGGCAGCAAATTCTTTTCT
>CAMWBY010000021.1 GCA_947172645.1 uncultured Lachnospiraceae bacterium
GAATGAACCCGAAAGCGTTACAGTATATCATGGGACACTCCAATATCACCATGACACTGAACTATTACGCACACGCAACATTCGCTTCCGCAAAGGCTGAAATGGAAAGGCTGATTGCAGCATAGCCACAGAACAATTTACTACTTCTTTTACTACCATTGAGAGGGAAAACCTAAAAGGTTATGAGGGTATATAAGAACTTCTCCCCATATCTAAAATGCCGGGAAAGCCCGAAAATACGGGCTATACCGACATATAAGAACTTCTAAAGAGATAATCTAAATTCACCATAAATTTTATTCCAAAATTTTGGAAAAGAGCATGTTAAGAAAACGGGCGAAAAAGGAAAATGCCGTTGATAGATTTAGGTCATGTTACCACTTATAATTATTTCTATAAGAAAATAGAGGAGGTAATGGTGATGAGTTTAGGGAACAGTCTTTTCAATGCCCGGAAAAAAAGCGGGTTTTCACAGGAAGAAGTTGCTGAAAGGTTGGGAGTCAGCAGACAAACTATTTCAAAGTGGGAGCTTGATGAGACACTGCCGGATATTTGCCAGTCTAAGAAACTATCAAATTTATATGGATTGTCGTTGGATGAATTGATTGATTTTGACATTGATGTGAAAGAAATTCAGGAAGCAATTGACAGGACGAGTGATGCTGTCTGCGAAAAAATCGACTGGACAAAGGCATGGAGTAAGAAATATCCTGTTCTGTCCACTTATCAGGATAAAGTGGAGATACAAGAATATGCGGCACAACTGAGCCGGCTGTTGGAAGATTTACAAAAGAGGTATGGTTACAGTGAACTTGACGCTTTTCTTGTCCTGAAGGATATTTTGGCATATATTTGGAAACACCACAAGGATAAGAAATAGAAGTGTCTGCTGTATTGATGGATAAAAAGGCAGGTTAAGGAGGTATCCGTATGATAGATAAAGAAACATTTCATCCCCTCAATTATATCAAGAAAGAAGAATATTCCGGCAGCATGGACGGGATGCGGTACATGCTTAAGAAGGTGAAGCGTGGGGAGGAAGATGTTATCCAGGTGACCATCTGGCCTGAACCGTTGAACATGCTGCGCACGCCGGAGCATCTTCGGGAGTCGGTGGACGTGCCGCTGACGGCGGAGGGCATCGGCCAGGCGGCGGACTGGCTGAATGAACAGTATGAAAGCCGCAGGGATTATTGGCTTGAGAGGAAGAGCCGTCCGTGGACAGAGATTGCATATTAAATTTCGGTTATATTAATGTATTGAAATTAGTAATAATAGTTGCTTTCTACGTCATCTTTAGTGTATAATGGATTTTGCAAGTTAACATAAAGCTAAGTGTAAGGGGTATCATTTCTTATTATAAAAATTTAGTTTTATGGGGGTGGTATTTTGGAAGCGATTAGTTTTAACGCACTTTTTTTCAATCATGAAATTCCGTTCTGTAAAGTATATAGCGTAGAGAGCAAAGACCAGTTGGAGAAACTGTTGGTCAGGAACCGTATCTCCTTTTTTATCGAGTGGCAGGAGAGGCGGCTGTGGCAGAGGTTTCTCGGCAGCCCCGGTACGGGGAAGAATGTATTTACTATCCGTATTAACGAGGCGGACAGCATGCTCGCGAAGGACCTTGTGGAAGGTATGGAATACGTGGAAGTAGGAGCGGTATGAGGATGATACATAAGAAGAATATGCGGTATGCTTGGGCTGTAGCTGATGCGACAGCCTTTTATAATTATGCACACGGGCACCCAGAGGAAGAATGTCAGCAAAGGCTGACGGGTGCCCGGCGCGCGAGCAGGGGAAGAAATCTTCCCTACTCGATTATGCAGGCCTGCGTGGGGAGTGGATTATGGGAAGAATTATAGGAATTGATTTAGGAACGACCAACAGTCTGGCAGCGGTATGGAAGGACGGCAAGAGTACGCTTATTCCCAACGCGTTCGGGGAATACCTGACGCCAAGCGTGGTGAGCATAGGGGAGGATGGCACTATATATGTAGGAAAGACGGCGAAAGAGCGCCTTTCGTCCCATCCACAGCAAAGCGCCGCCGTTTTCAAGCGTTTCATGGGTACGCCGCGCAAATATAAGTTGGGTGACAGAACATATTTGCCGGAAGAGCTCTCGTCATTTATTCTAAGGAAGCTGAAAGAAGACGCCGAGAATTATCTGGGCGAGCCGGTTTTGGAGGCTGTGGTCAGCGTTCCGGCATATTTCAATGATATGGCGCGCAATGCGACAAAGCGTGCGGGCGTTTTGGCAGGGCTTAAGGTAGAACGTATCATCAACGAGCCTTCGGCGGCTGCGCTTGCCTGTCAGAACCGGAATGAAGAGGAAGACGCCACCATGCTTGTGTTTGATTTCGGCGGCGGGACACTGGACGTCTCCCTGGTGGAATGCTTCGATAATGTGATTGAGATTCTGGCTGTCAGCGGGGACAACCAGTTGGGCGGACAGGATTTTGACGGGGAGATTGCGGACTATTTTATTCGTTCGGCGGACGTCGACGTCGCTTCCCTGACTCCGCAAACAAGGGAGATTGTCCGTAAGAGCGCGGAAGCCTGCAAGAAGGCCCTGACAGAAGAAAAGACGGCGGAGATGATAGTGAACTGTCCGCAGCTTCGGGGAAAGGCGGAAATTTCCAGGAAAGACCTGGTAAAAATATGCGCAATTTTATTTGAGCGGATGACGAAGCCGGTCAGGCAGGTGCTTACGGACTCCAGGACGCCGGTTGACCAAATCAACCATGTCGTTTTGGTGGGAGGCTCCTGCAAAATGCCTGTCGTGCAGCAGTATATCAGGCATATTTTGGGCCGGACGGATATAGAGACGATGGAACCGGACCACATGATTGCGCTTGGATGCGGTGTGTGCGCAGGCATTATGGAGCGGGACGAAGAGGTGAAGGATATGCTGTTGACGGATATCTGCCCCTTCTCTTTGGGCGTGGGCGTGATGAATTACCTGGAGCAGGACAGGTCCCTTATGTCTTTTATTATAGAGCGCAACAGTCCTCTTCCTATCAGCCGTGAGCAGACATATGTAACTGCCCATGATTATCAGACTGCCATGTGCTTCAAAATCTATCAGGGCGAAGAAATGTATGCGGAAAATAATATATATTTGGGAGAAATATCATTTGATATCCCGATAGAAAAAAAGGGGGAAGTGGCGTGCCATGTCCGTTTTACATATGATATCAACGGCGTATTGGAAGTTCAGGTGAGAATCCCCTGTATGGACGAGGTAAAAAAGCTTGTGATTGTCAACGAAGGGTTGGGGATGACGGAAGAGGAAGTGGCGGAGAAACTCAAAGAGTTGGAAAAGGTCAAAGTCAACCCGGCGAAAGAGGAAGAGAATCTTTTTATCTTGGAATGGGGTCAGCGCCTTTTTGCGCAGTGCGTCCAGGAGGAAATCAGGAATGATATCGTAAAAAAGTTGCAGTACTTCCGGCATGTCATGTCACATGACGCCTATCATCTGCCGAGAGTGAGGAAATATACGACGGTCTTTTTCGCTTATGTGGAAGGGATATTGAACAGCTCCATAGCATTCCCTGCCGGAGAGGCCGGGGACGGCGGATGGTATGAGGAGATGGATGATGAGGAAAAGGAGATTGACAGTCTTTTCAACGAATGGGATGAGGACAAAGAGGTTTGATGGAAATGGCAAGAGAAGACATATTCCGGTTGTTGGAGATAGAACCGACCGATGATAAGAAGGCAATTAAAAAGGCTTACGCCAGGTTAGTCAGGCAGTATCATCCGGAGGAACAGCCGGAAAAATGGAAAGAAATCCACGATGCGTATGAGGCTGCCCTTGCCATGGCGGAGCATTTTTCCCAGGCTGTGATAACGCCTGCAAAGGAAAGCGGCAGCGGTTTGCCGGAAACAGAGACCGTCGTTGAGAGTCCGGAGTTGGCGGGGATTAACAGTGACGGTGCAGAGGAATTAGATTCTCTTTTTGAAACAGTGGGAGAACTGTCAGCCAGACAGAGAGAAGTCAGGCGGGAGGAACAGCGCCAGGCGGCGGAGAAGCTTATGCAGGACATACAGGAGCTGTTGGCGGATGGATTGTTTGACCCTGTTGGGTGGGAAGAGGTTTTCAGGCCGGATAATATAGAGCTTCTGTTGAGCAACAAAGAATATATGCACCGGTTTGGGGACTGTCTGGCCAAGTACAAGATTCACGCGAAAACCTGGCAGCTTCTAAAAGAAAAATTAGATGAAATCAGCCAATACCACCGCAGCCGCAGCGAAGCAGAGGAGAACGGAAGCGGCATACAAGGTGAAATAGACTATGCGGAGAGAAAAATGAACGCCGCACGCTATGCCAACGTGGGGAAACAGGCGAAGGCGGATGTGGCGAGCGGCAAGAGAAAACGCCTGTTGTATGCGATAGCGGGCGTCATGGCCGGAGTTGTTATTATGACGTTTGCGCTTATAGCAGTCCTTGCCCTAATGTATTAGGAGAGTGGACAAGGGACTAGGGAGGACACATTTAGCGTGTGCTGACAGATTTTTGGCCTGTGCGCGTCATGTGCAGGTGTGCAATATGTGTGGGAATGGATGAGAAAGGCAGACAAGAGCGGGTAGGATGGATAAAGACAAGAAAGCGTATAAAAAGACAGGACGGGAAGCAGGCAGAACAGACAGAGACAGAAAAACATATAGAAAGGCAGAGCCGGCAGCTGGCTTACCGGGCAGAGACAGGAAAACGGGTAAGAAGGCTGTCAAAGGGGCAGGCAGGCCAGACAGTGAAAAGAAAATGAGCAAGACAGTGGGACAGAAAGTTTATAGACCGGATAAAAAAACAGGCGAAAGAGCAGATTCCCGGGGATGTCCCGTGATGAAGAAATGCGGCGGCTGCCGCTATGTGGGGATGCCTTACGCCGAACAGCTTAAAATAAAGCAAAAAAGCGTAGAAAAAATTTTGGACGGATATGGCAAAGTGGATAAGATTATCGGCATGGAACAGCCTGAGCGCTATCGCAATAAAGTACATGCCGTCTTTGATTTCCAAAAGGGCAGAGGGATTGTTTCAGGAATTTATAAGGAAGGGACACATGATGTGGTACCGGTGGAAGAATGTCTGTTGGAAGACCGTAAAGCGGACCGGATTATTGCATCTGTCAGGGAGTTAGCAGGTTCCTTCAAAATCAAAGCCTACGATGAAGATACGGGATATGGGCTTCTGCGTCATGTGCTGATTCGGGTTGGACATGCCACCGGACAGATTATGGTGGTATTGGTGCTCGGCTCGCCGATTCTTCCGTCTAAAAATAATTTTGTAAAAGCATTATGTAAACTACACCCGGAAATTACGACCATTGTACTGAACGTCAATAACAAGAAGACAAGCATGGTGCTTGGCGACAAGGAGCATGTGCTTTATGGCAAGGGCTATATTGAGGATATACTGTGCGGCAGGACGTTCCGTATTTCATCCAAGTCCTTTTATCAGGTGAATGCCGTGCAGACAGAGAAGTTGTATGGTAAAGCGGCAGAGTATGCCTGCCTGACGGGAAAGGAAACCGTTATCGATGCATATTGCGGTATTGGAACTATCGGGCTTGCCGTGGCGGGGCACGTGAAGAAGGTTATCGGCGTGGAGTTAAATCAGGCGGCTGTGCGGGATGCGGTGGCGAATGCGAAGATTAACGGTATTAAGAATGCAGATTTTTACCAGAATGATGCGGGCAGGTTCATGGTACAGTTGGCGGATGCCGGGGAGCACGTGGACGTAGTCTTTATGGACCCGCCCAGAAGCGGAAGCACGGAGGAATTTATGGACGCTCTGGTGAGCCTGAATCCAGACAGGGTGGTCTATATCTCTTGCAATCTGGAGACGCTTGCCAGGGATTTAGGTTACTTGATGAAAAAGAGCCGCTACCGTGTGGAACAGATTACGCCTGTGGATATGTTTCCTTTTACGGATAATATCGAGGTGATAGTGAAGATGCAGTATCATCCCCAACAAGTTGGGGCAGGAAAAAAGAAGAATTAGACGGCCTAAACCAAAAGGTGTTGGTCGTTAGAGGGAAATAGGTTTGCATTGGGCAAAAATAGGTTTTGTGTAGACTGTGTGTGGGAACATTAATTGAAAAGTATAAGATAAAAGATTGTTGTTTAAAATTCTCAGGTAATTTTTGGCTGGCTTAGTGTAAAATTGCTGTGGAATATATTGGGGTGAAGATGGTATAATTTATAGAGAAGGAATAGCTTATGGAAATTGATATTATAATCGATACGCTGACTGACTGTTTAGTATGTTCCGAAACTGGAGAAGAATGCGATACGGAATATCGTCTGGTATCCAGAACAATTACGAAACAGGATGCAAATGAATTAAAAGAACAGGGCTGGAAGTTTGACTGGAGTATTCCTCATCAAAATGGGTACGAGGTATATGAACTGCTATTGGAAAATGATGATGAAGTTCAGGGTATGATTGCGTTGAAACATATCAGAGAACAGTATTATACACATGTAGACATTGTAGAGGCAGCACCGAGTAATGTTGGTAGAAACGGAAAGTATAAAGGGGTAGGTGCCCATTTATTTGCAATTGCTTGTAAACATAGTTGGGATGCTGGAAATGAGGGATATGTGCAGTTTACTGCAAAGACAGACTTGGTATCACATTACATGAAAGAGTTGGGAGCCAAAATGATAGATTGGCATACCTTATATATTGACTCATATGGTGCCATTGCATTGATTAATAAATACTTTAAGGTGGGTGAGTAATATGATAGTAGCAGAGAGAAAGCCAAAAACTTTTATGGATAAGTTTGATAAATTTGGCGAAGAAATGCCGGACGGAAGATTAACGGCACCTTCTGATGGTAAGGTATATCGTCTGAGAGAGGCGATATTGCTATCGAAACAGCTTGGAAGACCGTTGACACAGGAAGAATTAAAAGGATTTGAAGTATAAGATGGTCTTAACCAAAAGGTGTTGGTCGTTTACCATAATCCGGTGCATATGGAATTGTTCAGTAAGAGAGTCGCTGCAAATGACTGTTTCAGTTATTTGCAGCGTTTTTTCTTTAGGTAAATGAGGTATACAAAACAGGCATATCTCAAAATACAATATAGGTATTAGTCATTTAATAAAAGTAGATTTACAATAAATGCAATTCCCGAAGGCGGGATTGTCTGTACACTGAGAAAGGAGCACATACAAAAAATGAAAAAAATGTTATCGGTAATTATGGTTGGAATAGCGTTTTCGCTGGCAGGATGCGGCGGGAATGCGGCAGATACCAGCAGAGACAGCACAGCGGCAAATGAAAATACGGTAAGCCAGGAAACGGAAGAAAGCGGAGAAACAGTTTCTGAGTCAATGACGGAGAAAGAGGCGGATGAATCAGAGCAGCCGGAAGCGCAAAGCAGTATGGCAGAGCAGGATACAGAAGAGACGGAGAGCGATGCGGCAGTTGAAGCAGAGACGGAAAGCGCTACAGCAGATGGCAGCAATGCGTTGGTTGTGTATTTTTCATGGTCGGGGAATACGGAAAATGTTGCAAGTGCCATTGCAGGCCAGACGGGAGCAGATGTCTTTGAAATCGTTCCGGAGGAAGCCTATATTGACGATTATAATGCGCTTTTGGATATTGCGACAGCGGAGAAGGAAAGCGGAGCCCGTCCGGCGATTGCGGGAAGCATAGAGGATATTGAGCGGTATGATATCATTTATGTGGGGTATCCCAACTGGTGGAGCGATATGCCAATGATTCTGTATACTTTTTTTGACAGCTATGACTTATCCGGTAAGACCATTGCACCGTTCTGCACCAGCGGAGGGAGCGGTCTGTCAAATACGGTGAACAGTATCAAAGAACTGGAGCCGGATGCAGATGTCCTTGAGGGGCTTCATATTAGCGGTTCGTCTGCTTCCGATTCGGAGAATGCGGTAAGCGATTGGCTTGACAGTCTGGGGATTGCGGAATAAGAAAGGAGTGTTGCCAACCATATGAAAAGGACAATATTATTTTTATTATCGTTTTTGCTTAGTCTTACATTTGTCGGATGCGGACAGGGGCAGGCACAAAGCGGCAGTGGAGTGGAAGAAAATAGCGGAGAACAGGCTATTGAAAACACGGGAAGCCATGGGGACAATACGGTAGAGAACGAATCGGAAGAGACGGCATCGGAAGAAACAGATAATAGTATAGAACATATGGAGGATAATACCATGAAAATAACAGCAAGGGACACTACATATACGGCGACGCTTGCAGACAACTCATCCGCAGAGGCTTTGAAGGAACTTCTTACTAGGGGACCGCTGACGATTAACATGAGCGATTACGCAAGCATGGAAAAAGTTGGACCTATCGGAACGGACTTGCCGAGGAATGACGAACAGATTACGACAGGGGCGGGCGACATTATTCTTTACCAGGGCGATTCCCTTGTGATTTACTATGATACAAATTCATGGAATTTTACAAGGATAGGAAAGATTGAGGACGTGACGGGCGAGGAGCTTCTGGAGGCGTTTGGCGATGGTGACGTGACGATTGCGTTTTCTTTGGAATAGTGACTGCCCAAAAACAGGGCATTTTCCACATTGATTTGGAAGGGGTAGTAAATCGTTCAGCAATAAAGATTGGGCGGAAGAAAAGAAGAATCCGGAAAGAGGAGGCAGCATGGAGGTAAAGGTGAAAATAAAGCGGATACTGGATGTCCTGATGACCATAGCACTGTTTTTCCTGATGGGTTATCAGTTTTGGGGCGAAGCAGCCCACGAATGGATTGGGGCAGGGATGTTTGTACTTTTTATTTCCCATCAGATATGCAATTTGAACTGGTATAAAAGCCTGTTCAGAGGCAGGTATAATGCCATGCGCACAGCCTGGTGCATCATTAACATCCTGACACTTGCGGCAATGCTTGCCCTAATGTACAGTGGTATCACCATGTCCAGACATGTATTTGCGTTCCTGCCGCTTCGGGGAGGTATGGCGTTGGCAAGGCGGCTGCATATCTTGGGTTCTTACTGGGGCTATCTGCTGATGGGCCTGCATCTCGGTCTGCACTGGGGAATGGCTTTGCATGTATTTGGAAAAAAGTTTGCGGTGGAGAAAAAGTATCAGACTGCGGGCTTTATCATAAGCCTGCTGATTGCAGCGTATGGAATTTATGCTTTTATCAAAAGGGATTTCCTGACTTACCTGTTTCTGCGCAGTGAATTTGTGTTTTTAGATTATGGTGAGCCAAGGCTTTTGTTCCTGTGGGATTATTTGGCGCTGATGGGAGCTTGTATTTTTATGGCTCATTATGGTGCAAAACTATTGAAAAAGACAAGAGATTGTAAACCATGTGGAAAATATGGAGGATTATGATGTTATTTTTCTCGGATTTGACTTTTTCTTCCAGTTCCCGCTGTTCCCCTTTATATTCAGCGGACACCTTCAAATGTAATGGCAGCAATTGACTATATTGAAAGTTTCCCTTTCGGTCTATATGCCTTTGCCACGGGACGACATTGAAAAAGGAATCACAGGACAGCAGCACATCGAGAGAATGATTCATAAAAGCCTTGAAAATTGGCATATCGAACTGCTTTGCATAGCAGCTTTCAAAGGAAAAGTATGATGACAGAAAAGCGGAGGAAAACAAAATGACGAACTATCATGAAACAGACCCGGAATTTATGAGTATCATAGAGCAATTTACATTGGAAGAAGTGGTGAAGGAGCCAGGACAGGAACTGCCGGAGGAGACACGCTATCTGGCAATTCTTGCCACGTTGTTGGGATGTCAGGGAATCGATGTTTATAAGGAGATGCTTCCGAGAGCGCTGGATGGCGGCCTGACTCCCGTTATGGTAAAAGAGATGGTATATCAGGCGGTGGATTACCTTGGGATTGGCAGGGTTATGCCGTTTTTATCTGTTACCAACGATATATTGACCGCGCGGGGCGTCAAGCTGCCGCTTCCTGCGCAGGCGAAGACGACCATGGAAGACAGGTTGGAGAAAGGGGCTAAGGCGCAGGCGGAGATTTTCGGGGAGCATATGAAGGAAGCCTGGAAAGCAGGGCATATCAACCGTTGGCTGGCGGCGAACTGCTTCGGCGATTATTATACAAGGGGCGGCTTGGGCCTGAAACAGCGTGAACTGATTACCTTCTGTTTCCTGGCGGCACAGGGCGGCTGTGAACCGCAGCTTACAGCCCATGCGAGAGGAAATATGAACCTTGGAAATGACAAGGATTTCCTGACTAGGGTGATATCACAGTGCCTGCCTTATATTGGCTATCCGCGTAGCCTGAATGCGGTAAACTGCGTCAACAAAGCATAAAGAATATGCACAAAGGGTTTTTTCAAGGAGGCCGGGCATTTGCGCTATGTATTCGCCATGGCTTCCTTGTAAGCGATTCCCCACTCTTCCATGGAACGGATGATGGGGCGCATGGATTCCCCCAATTCGCTTAGGGCATATTCTACCCGTGGCGGGACTTCCGGATATACTGTCCGCGTGATGATTCCGTCACTTTCCAGAGAACGCAGGCTGTCAGTCAGCACTTTCTGGCTGATGCCGGCGAGGTCTTTTTTCAGTTCGTTAAACCGCCAGGGACGCACTAGGAGATTGCGCATGATAAGCAATTTCCATTTGCTTCCAATCAGAGCTACGGTTGTAGCCACCGGACAGGCGGGCATTTCTTCCTTTGTCAGCATACAAACACCTCCATAAGTTCATATTTGAATGTTACATATGAATTATAATCTAATGGGTAAATTCCGTCAAGTGTGGAAACTTGGGTGGGTTATAAAAAAGTGACCAGGTTATAAAAAAGTGCGTACTTGTGAGAAGGAAAAAATCTCTTTATTATCATAATCACAGAGAGCAAAAAAATCTCTGAATACTTAAAAGGAGGCCAAAACGATGGCACTTTCAAATTTGAGCGGATGGAACGAAAACAATGCAGGCTCTGCCTGCGGTGCGTCTGATAAGCCGGCAGCTTGCGGCGCATCTGACAAGCCGGCAGCCTGCGGCGCGTCTGACAAACCGGCAGCCTGTGGTGCATCTGACAAGCCGGCAGCTTGCGGTGCGTCTGATAAACCTACAGCCTGCGGCGCTTCCGACAAGTAGGCAGTACTGGCATATGGTTGGACTATATCCGACGAGCAGCTTCCGGCAGGATTTTCCTGCCGGGAGCGTTTTTAAACCATTAGAAACGACAATTAGAGGATTAGGTTGAAAAATAATGAGGTAGACATATGAGACCATATTTTTCTTTTCAGTGGCATATAACAGACGAATGTGACCAGCGTTGCAGGCACTGCTATATTTTTTCAGGGGATACATGTAAAAAAATTGATTCCATGAACTGGGAGCAAATGCAGGATACTTTTTATAATTGTCTTGATTTCTGTAAAGTGTATGGCCGCGCGCCTTATTTTTACATTACAGGCGGAGACCCGATTCTGCATCCTGATTTTTGGAAACTATTAGGACTGCTCCATGAACATAGTGTGGCATTTACCATTCTCGGGAATCCATTCCATCTGGATGATGGGGTATGTCATAAACTGCGAGCGTTGGGATGTGAGAAGTATCAGCTTTCTCTTGACGGCCTTAGGGAGACTCATGACTGGTTTAGGAAGCCGGGCTCTTTTGATTGCACATTGGATAAAATCGCCTGCATTAACCGGGCGGGAATAAGGAGTGTCATTATGACAACCGTTTCTAAAACAAACCGCATGGAGCTTCCGGGTATCATCGATGCGGCGGTGGAGGCGGGCGCGAATATCTTTGCCTTCTCCCGGTATGTGCCAAGCGGCGGGAATCTGGACGGGGATATGACGCCGGAAGAATACCGTGAATTGCTGGCTGTGTGCGATGAGAAATTTAAAAAATATGAGGCTGAGGGGTGCGATACCTACTTTAATAAGAAAGACCATCTTTGGACATTGTACGAGTACGAAACAGGGGAATTTAAAATTCCGGAGGACGCAGAGGAGGGGATGATTTATGGCGGTTGTAACTGTGGGAACTGCCATATCACGATTCTCCCCACCGGCGATGTGTACGCTTGCCGAAGAGTGGCTGAAAGTAAGGTGGGGAGCGTTTTCACGGACAGGCTGGCTGATTTGTGGGTGACGGATATGGAGAGATACCGTGAGTATGACAGATTCAGCAAATGTGCAAAATGCAGATTATTGGCATTCTGCCGGGGATGTCCGGCGGTGGCTAAGGGTACGGAAGGAGATTTTTATAGCGCTGACCCACAGTGTTGGGCAGATGAAAACAGCGGACTGTTCCGAAATTGAGCAGAAAGAGGGGAAGAAGGATGACAGATATGATGAAAGCGGTAATCATTGAGGTTCCTACAAAAGCGGAGGATGTTATCTTATCAGAATGCCCGGTTCCGGAAGTTATTCCCGGATGGGTTCTTGTCAGAATCAGGGCTTTCGGTATGAACCATTCTGAACAGATTTTGCGCTTAGATGAAATTCGGGCGGATTATATCAAAAAGCCGATAATACCCGGTATAGAATGCGTGGGAGAAATCATAGATTCATCTGATAGCCATTTTAAAAGAGGACAGAAGGTTGCGGCCCTTATGGGCGGCATGGGACGCAGTTTTAACGGAAGCTATGCGGAATATGCGCTGCTTCCGGAGAATCATGTGTTTGCCGTCTCGTCACAGTTATCATGGGAGAATCTGGCGGCCGTGCCGGAAACTTATTTTACGGTATGGGGCTCTTTGTTTGAATGCTTGGACTTACAACCATCGGATACTCTGCTTGTCCGAGGAGGCACCTGCGCCCTAGGATATGCGGCAATCCAACTTGCAAAGGCCCTTGGATGCAGGGTGATTGCTACCACTCACAGAGAAAATAAGTTGGCTTTATTAGAAGGCGCAGATGAAGCGGTTTTGGATACGGGGAAGCTTGCAGGAATGTTTCCCGGTGTGACAAAGGCGTTGGAGCTGGTTGGGCCCAAGACGCTATACGACACACTGCGCACGGTGGAAAAGGGTGGAATCGTCTGTAATACCGGGATATTGGGAGGCGTCTATGCGCTGAACGGTTTTGACCCTATTAAAGACATTCCAAATGGCGTGTATCTGACCGGGTTTTTCAGCAATTATCCGACGCAGGAAATAATGGACGCCATTTTTTCTTTTATAGAGGAGCATAGGTTAAAGCCGTCCGTAGGCGCGGTGTTCCCGTTGGGAGATATCAGGGAAGCGTGCATTGCGTCTGACGGCGGCAAGGTTAACGGCAAGATTGTTGTAACGGTTGCCTGAGATATTTAAAAAAGTGAAAGCCTTATTGCCTTTTCAATGAAAAGCATATTATTATGAAAGAGGGTAGTTTTGTGCTATGTGAAAAATGAAGAAAGGGCAGTGATAGGCGATGTATAATCCACAGCTGGAAACGTTTATCCGCGTGGCAGACGCCGGAAGCTTTAACAAGGCGGCGGAACAGGCGTATATTACGCCTACGGCAGTCTTGAAACAGATTAATCTGCTGAAGGCAGATTTAGGAGTACGGCTTTTTGAAAGAACCCACAGAGGGCTTTCTTTGACGAAAGCAGGGAGTTCTCTGTATAAAGATACAAAATACATTATCCAGTATTGTAATGTTTGTCTATGGCGGGGATTCCGTCAGGGACCACGTTATTTATGATGAAATCATGGAAAGCCTTACAAGAGCAGGAAAGAATATAGTTGAATTTTCGGGTATCATGGATAATCCAACCTATGAAAAGGTATTGGAGGGTGCGGAGTTAGCGAGGGAAGAGGGAGTTGATTTTATTCTTGCCGTTGGAGGCGGAAGCGAAATGAACGGAAGGGCAGTTATCACAAATAAGACGTTGAAAGTCAGGACAGGGCGGGATTATCCAAAGTGTAATCCTAAGTTTGCATTGATTGACCCTGTATATAGCTGTGATGTTTCCAAGAGGCAAATCCGGAACGGGGAATGGAAACTGATTCAGTTTACTTTTACAGCATTGGTAAATTAATTTTATATTTTTTGAATACAGAACAGAGGAGGGAAATATCATGGAATTTTTAACACTGAACACAGGAGCAAAAATGCCGCTTGAGGGATTTGGCGTTTTCCAGATTCCGGATGCGGTGCAGTGCGAGCAGGTTGTTTATGACGCGATAAAGACCGGTTACAGGCTACTTGATACGGCTGCGTCTTACATGAATGATGTGATATGTTGTGAACTGTAGATGTAAATATTTCCGTAAAACGCCGCATTTCGGCGGAAATGCACATCTGCTAGTCAGATACAAGTATCTGACTCTTGCGGCATTCGCCAAATTGACATACAAGTATGTCAGCTTGGTTCAATGCTCGCAGAAAATACAACATATGCGGCTGGCTCATTTGTGGTGAATGGAAACTTGCAGATGTTGTGGTAAAGAAAGTGGGTGATAGCTCTTTTTATTCGTATCTGTAAACAGTTTAGCACAAAGAAAGGCGGTTGTATATGGAGATTACATACCATTGAGAAGGCCATTGAGAAGGCGACTATCTGATTCCCGACCTGAAACTTTCGGATACAACGGAATATCAGATCGGAAAGTATGGACGGATGAGAAAGCGTTTTTTAGAAGAAAATCATAGAGGCGCTTATTCGCATATGCTTTTATCGGAAACCTTATGGAAGCATCTTGTGGATATTGATGAAGAATGCAATGAAATGTTGGACAGACTTGTGGGGCAGATGGCAAAAAATGAGGGTGTGACAGAATAGCTTAAATCCGATGGCTGGCTCTGCTGGCTTCAGAAGATCAATAGCGTCAGAAGCAGTGCTGCACGATCTGATATATTCCCTTTAGTTTTATTCTGGCTTTGCACTAAAAATGCCAATGGCGGTATTCTGAAAAAATTAAAATTGGGGATTGATAGGAATTAAAAAATAGCTCATTATTGACAATAAGAAATGGGTTTTCACCGTACATCTTGCTACGGCTTGCTCGTTTCTTTTTTTATTGCCATGTCAAGGCGGCTATTGCGCTGTTGGAGAAGTTGATTGCAAGAGTTATGCAGAGGGTGATGGATATGGCAGAAAAAGTTATCGGCAAAGCTGATGATGCCGTAGAGGAAACACCAAAGGAAGCGAAAACACCGCCGCAGCCAAAACCTTCCGCACTTGCAAGTAAATATCCCAGCTTAAAAGAGATTGACCGCAGGCTCAAAGACCAGAACAAGGCAATTCAAGATATTGCCGTTCAAATATCTGGCTTACTTAAAAATGCCTGAATATAAGGAAGGGCGGCACCAATGGTGATACTGTGCTGAGGCATTTGGCTAATCAAGAGAAAATCGTGCGGTTCGGTAAAAGGTGTTAGCTGCTGTATTCTTTCATAAAGGAAATCAAGATCATCTGCACACAGATACTGAGCAATATATCCGCCAAGGATAAAATTTGTATCATGAATAAGGTGGAGCATGTTGACAGCATCGGCTAAATCCGTAAGGAAACGGTTCCAGCGGCTGGAAGCAGAAGAATTCCCGCTTCGTACATTTTGGAAAAAATCATCGAGGGTTTCATTTTCCTTCAGCAGAGATTCAAGTGAAAGCAGTGTTTCCATACATCCATACCGCCCACAATAGCACTTGGTACCGCCAGACCGCATTTGTATGTGCTCAATCGTAGAGTTATGGCCGTGCTTTCCGGACAGGATGATGCGCTTGGATATAATAGCGGCTCCCAGATGTCTACTCAGTGAGAGGTAAAAGCCATCCGAAAGCTCCGGTGAAACCCACAATTCTGAAAGGGCGGCACTGTCGGCATCATGAATGAAGGTGCATGGATAGGGAAGATGGCAGGAAAAATCTGAGATGGACAGTCCGGTGCACGACAGGATTTTTCCGTACAGCATGGTTTGTCCGTCCGGGGTTGTCAATCCCTGCATGGCAAAGCCGATACCGAGAATCTGTTCATCCCTGATGCCGAGAGTATTTTTAAATTCCAGTATTTTTCTGCATACAGTTTCAAAGTAGGCTTCTTTCCGTTCAAAAGCAATGTCAAATACAGCGCGGTCGATTTTTTCGCCGTAAAGGTTGACAGCGATCATCTTTATTTCCTTTTTTAATATTTCCACGCCGATACTGATACGATAATCCGGGACAATGGAGTATGCAGCGGCTTTCCGCCCTACAAATTCCGTATCGATTAGTCCGTTTTTCATGACCAGCCCGTTATTCTCCATGTCTGCCAGGTTGGCTGTGACAGTGGGACGGCTCAGATGCAGCTCGTAGGAGATTTCCTGCTGGGAGGTTTTCCTTTTTTTATAGATATAGTGGTAGATCAGGCTGCGGTTATTCTGTTTGATTTGGTTCGGAGTTATGCTCTTTGCCATAATATCTCTCCTAATTTACAAAATTATTTTACAAATTCATATTATATCAAAAAAGGGGAAATGATTCTATTGGACAATTTTTATAAAAATCATTCAAATTTTATATGAATTAATACATGTTGACGAATGTTATTTGACTTGTTATTATGTAAGTGTAATTTGATAAATGATTTTACAAAATAATTTTCAAGAAAGGAGAACATTATGGGTATTATTGAAAAAATGAAACTGGACGGGAAAAAGGGGTTTGTGACAGGCGCAGCAAGGGGGATCGGAAAGAGCACTGCAAAGGCGTTTGCAGAAGCGGGCGCGGATGTAGCGATCGTGGATCTGGATTATGACGAGGCGCAAAAGACAGCGGTGGAACTGGCAGAGAAGACAGGCAGGAAAGTGATTGCCATCCGCACAGACTGCACCGACAAGAAGCAAGTGGATGATATGGTTGCAGAGGTGGTAAGGGAGCTGGGAGGACTGGATTTTTGCCATAACAATGCCGGTATCTGCATCAATGCCCCTGCGGAGGAAATGACCTATGAACAGTGGAACAAAGTGATTAATATCAACCTGAACGGCATTTTCCTGACAGATATTGCGGCAGGAAAATACATGCTGGAACATGGGGGCGGCTCTATTATCAACACAGCGTCCATGTCGGCGCATATCGTCAACGTGCCGCAGCCACAGTGTGCATATAACGCATCAAAGGCGGGCGTCATCCAGCTTACGAAGTCGCTGGCAATCGAATGGGCAAAACGAGGCGTGCGCGTTAACAGCATCAGTCCGGGATATATCGGGACAGAGCTGACGCTGAATTCCCCGACGCTGGTTCCGCTGATTGAAAAATGGAATGCGATGGCACCCCTTGGCAGGATGGGAACGCCGGAGGAACTGGAATCTATCTGCGTGTATCTGGCTGGCGATACAAGTACTTTTACGACAGGTGCGGATTTCATTATTGACGGTGCTTTTACGTGTTTCTAAGCGGGGACGACATATTAGTAGAAGATGCATGCCGTAACATGTGTTTCGGAATGCCACATGTATGATGATATAACCATACAGATCAGATGTCTGCCATGTCGAAGGAAGATATGGCAGACACTTTTGAAAGGAGAAGCATGGAAACAAAAAGATTGATTGTAAACGGAGAAACCGCACTGGGGATTGAATTGGGTTCTACCAGGATAAAAGCGGTGTTGATAGATTTTAAGGGAAAGGTTCTGGCAGTCGGCATTCATGACTGGGAAAATTCTTTTGTTGACAATATCTGGACCTATAGCCTGGAAGAAATCCATACCGGCATACGGAAGTGTTACAGTTCCCTGCGGGAGGCAGTGGAAAGACAGTACGGTGTGTCGCTGCAGAATACAGGAGCCATTGGTGTCAGTGCCATGATGCATGGGTACATGGCGTTGGATAAAGACGGGAAGCAGATTGCCCCATTCCAGACATGGAGGAATACGAACACGCAGAGGGCATCGGATGAACTGACGGAGTTGTTTGGTTTTAATATCCCGCTGCGCTGGACGGTGGCGCATCTGTATCAGCGTATCCTTGACGGGGAGGAACATGTGGCAAAACTGGATTATGTGACAACGCTGGCTGCCTATATTCATTGGAAACTGACAGGGAAAAAGGTCATCGGGGTCGGGGATGCCGCCGGAATGTTTCCGATTGATTCTGCAACCTGTGATTATGATGCGGAGATGACAGAAAAATTTGATGCACTGCTAAAGCCGTTCGGATATGTATGGAAAATGAAGGATATCTTTCCCAGGGTTCTCACGGCAGGTGAGAATGCCGGGGTGTTGACGGAAGAAGGGGCTACATTTTTGGATGAATCGGGTCTGCTCCGCGCAGGCATTCCCCTGTGTCCGCCGGAAGGGGATGCCGGGACGGGCATGGTCGCAACCAACTCCGTTGCACCCGGGACGGGAAATGTGTCTGCCGGTACCAGCACATTTGCAATGATTGTTCTGGAGAAGCAGTTGGGCAGGGTTTACCGGGAGATTGACATGGTCACGACACCGTCAGGATTCCCATGCGCGATGTCTCACGCAAATAACGGAACTTCGGATTTAAATGCGTGGGTCGGGCTTTTTGGGGAATTTGCGGATATGATGGGGGTACAAGTAGAAACAGGCGTGCTGTATGAAAAATTATATACCAATGCGCTGAAAGGAGATTCGGATTGCGGAGGGCTTCTGGCATACGGTTACTATTCGGGTGAAAATATTACCATGCTGAATGAAGGGCGGCTGGCATTCCTGCGGACACCGGACAGCAGGTTTAATCTTGCAAACTTCATGAAAGTCCATTTGTATACATCGCTTGGGGCCGTGAAACTTGGCATGGACATCCTGATGGAGGACGAAAAAGTAAAGGTGGAACGGATTACCGGGCACGGAGGCTTTTTTAAGACGAAGGGAGTCGGGCAGCGGTATCTTGCGGCGGCAGTCAATGCGCCTGTGACCGTGATGGACACGGCCAGTGAAGGAGGGGCTTGGGGAATTGCCCTGTTGGCCGCATATATGGTGGACAGGGAAGCAGACGAAAAACTGGAAGATTACCTTGCAAAAAAGATTTTCAGGGAACTTTCGGGTGAGACTGTGATACCCTATGCGGAAGATGTGGAAGGGTTCCGGGCATTCATGGAACGTTACAAGGCCGGCCTTGCCATAGAAAAGGCTGCAATTACTGTCATGAACTGGTAGAGAAAAGGAGAATGAAATGGGAAAATGGGGTAAACGCATAGGATACGGAATTGGAGATCTTGGATGTAATCTGGTATTCAGCACGATGGCATCTTATCTTATGGTCTTTTATACGGATGTATTTGGGATTACGGCGGCAGCAGCCGGAACAATGATGCTGGTGACGAAATTTATTGATGCGCTCACGGATACGGGAATGGGGTTGATCGTAGACCGGACCCATACGAAATGGGGACAGGGCAGACCTTATTTTTTGGTGGGAGCTGTGCCGTTTGCGGTTTTTACGTTCCTGACTTTTTACATTCCGGGCTTTGGGAGCGGCGGGAAGCTGATATGGGCATATGTAACATATTGCCTTTTATGTACAGTATACACAGTTGTAAATATACCACTTAATACAATCGTGCCAAGGCTTACTTCCGATATCCATGAAAGAGATGTCCTGGTTTCCACAAGAATGGTTTGCGCTATGGCCGGAACAGCAATCGTAATGACGATTACGGAGCCGTTGGTACGCTTTTTTGGTGGAAACAATGAGGCAAGAGGGTATCTTATCACAATGACCATATATGGAATTGTTGCAATGTTTATCTTTTTTCTGACGTTTGCGAGTACGGAGGAAGTAGTGCCTCCTACTGTCAGTCAGACGCAGTCTTCTTTGAAAGAGGAATTCAAGGGGCTTACCGGGCAGGCGTGGATACTGTTTCTGTTGAATCTGTTTTACTTCTCTCTTTACGTGGTAAGGAGCACGACGGTCATCTATTATTTCAAATATAACCTGGGAAAGACGGAGTGGCTGTCGCTTGTAGGGATTTTGGGAATTTTGTCCGGATTGCCGATGCTGCTTTTGCTTCCCGCGCTGGAGAAGAAGTACAGTAAGAGAAGCCTGATGTTTTTCAGTATTATTTTGTACATAGCGGGAGATATGCTTATATATGTTGGACGTAACCAGACAGTATGTCTGCTGGCCGGATTGGTAATTACAGGATTAGGAATTTATGGCATTTTTGGAATTACCTTTGCTATGCAGCCGGATGTCATCGACTATTCGGAGTATAAGAAAAATGCGAGTGTGGCAGGTCTGATTGCAGCGTTCCAGGGATTTTTTGTAAAAGGTGGAATGGGATTGACCAGTTTTATCATTGGCGCGTTTTTAAAAAACGGAGGATATGTGGCCAATGCAGTTCAGACGGAAAAAGCCCTTTCGTACATTGAAATATGCTTTATCTGGATTCCGGTCGTTCTGTGTATTTTGATCGCGGCACTTACTTATTTCTATAGGCTGGACAGCTTGCGCGCAGAGATGACGCGTGAACTGGAAGCACGGAGGGCAGATTAGGCAGATGGAATATAAAGGTGCAATTTTTGATATGGACGGCCTGCTGCTTGACACAGAGCGCATTTATCAGCAGATATGGCAGGAGATTGCCGGAGAGAGGGGCGTGAAACTGGATTCCGGCTTTGTGAATGCGATTTCCGGTACAAACGGGCAGCATATGTGCAGGGTAATCGAAAGATACTACCATGTCCCCGATGGGACAGTTATTGTGGATGAGTGTATGGGGCGGGTCAGGAAAAGGCTGTCCGTCCATGTACCGGTAAAACAGGGCGTGCATGAAATACTTGATTTTTTTCGCAAAAGAAATGTCCGGATAGCAGTGGCAAGCAGTACGGCGGCAGGGCAGATTGAATCCAATTTGAGAATGGCGGGTATACGCGGGTACTTTGCGGCGGTGGTAAGCGGAGCGGAAGTCAAAAGAGGGAAACCGGAACCTGATATTTTCCTTTTGGCTGCAGACCGCATTGGCTGTAGGCCGGTAGAATGCTTTGTGTTTGAAGACAGCGAAAACGGAATCCGGGCAGGTTATGCAGCAGGGTGTACGACGGTTATGGTTCCGGATATTGTCAGGGCATCTTCCGATATCCTGCCTTACTGCACAAAAATATGCCAGAACCTTTTGCAGGCACAAAAAGAAATAGAGGAAATGATGGATGACAGAAAGAAATAGCGTTTGCCAATTTTGTACGGCGGAGGGAAGGAGAAAATATATGTATGTAGTAGCGCCATCCCTTTTAGGGGCAGATTTTACTGTGCTTGGGAAACAGGTTCATGCCGTGGAGGAAGCCGGAGCCAAATACTTGCATCTGGATGTAATGGACGGAACATTTGTGCCAAACATATCATTTGGAATGCCGGTAATTGCTTCTGTCCGCAGGATATCAGGACTTATATTCGACGTGCATATGATGGTTATGAAACCGGAACGGTATATCATGGCATTAAAGGAAGCTGGGGCTGATAGTGTCACAGTACATCAGGAAGCCTGCACACATTTAGATTGGGCAATAAGGCAGATAAAAAATGCCGGCATGAAAGCAGGGGTGGCGATAAACCCGGCAACCCCTGTTTCAGCACTTGACTGTATCCTGGAAGATGTGGACGTGGTGCTGGTCATGACTGTCAATCCGGGTTTTGGCGGGCAGCAGCGCATTTTGTATACGCTGGACAAAATCAGGGAACTAAGGGATAAAATGTCAATTCGGAACATAAATGCTGATATTCAGGTGGATGGAGGTATCACTGCGGAGAACGCATGGGAATTTTTGGATGCAGGTGCAAATATTTTGGTGGCTGGAACATCTGTTTTTCATGGGAATGTTGCAAAGAATACACAAGAGTTTGTTAGGATCATAAAAAAATATGAAACGGAGATATAAAATTATGGAGATTGACAGAAGGAAACAATAGATATGCAGTACAAAATTGATAATGTGGATGCATTGCAGGAGCGCATGAAAGAACTGCGGGGTAATCGAGGAAGATTCGGTCTATGGAATTAAGCGGATTGCGGAGCCGATTGGTTTAGTGGCGGCAGTTATACCCACGACCAATCCCACATCCGCGTGCGAAGGATGCAACGATTGCTGCGGCGAAGATTGTATATGATGCGGCTGTTGCGGCAGGGGCTCCTGAAAACATCATCGGATGGATTGACGGACCCAGCCTCGAACTGACAAATGAGGTAATGCGGGATGCGGATATCATTCTGGCCACTGGCGGCCCTGGCATGGTAAAGGCGGCATACTCTTCCGGCAAGCCCGCAGTAGGCGTAGGGGCTGGCAACACGCCGGTTATTATTGACGAGACTGCCGATATCCGGATGGCAGTAAGCTCCGTTATCCATTCCAAGACCTTTGACAATGGCATGATCTGCGCTTCGGAACAGTCGGTTACGGTGGTTGGCAGTGCGTATGATGCGGTAAAGAAGGAATTCCAGTGCAGGGGCTGTTATTTCTTAAAGCCGGAGGAACTGGATAAGGTACGCCATACCATTTTGATTAATGGTTCGCTGAACGCTAAGATTGTAGGGCAGTCTGCCTGCAAGATTGCAAAAATGACGGGCGTGGAGGTACCGGAAAGCACGCAGATTTTGACGATGCCCTTGCCAAAGCGGAGCAGCTCGTGGCGGATGGCGGCTATGGGCATACATCTTCCCTCTACATCCATCCGGCGCAGAAGGAAAGAATTGCAAAACATGCGCAGGCTATGAAGACCAGCCGTATTGTGGTCAAAATGCCGGCGGCACAGGGTGCTATTGGGGATTTATATAATTTCAAGCTGACACCGTCGCTGACATTGGGATGCGATTCATGGGGCGGCAACTCTGTCTCCGAGAATGTGGGTGCCAAGCGTCTGTTGAACATTAAGACGGTAGCGGAGAGGAGAGAGAATATGTTATGGTTCAGGACGCCTGAAAAGGTGTACTTTAAGAAAGGCTGCATGCCGGTGGCATTGGATGAATTGGGGCCGGTCATGGGAAAGAAGAAATGCTTTATTGTCACGGATACTTTCCTGTATAAGAATGGCTATGTGAAGCCCATAGAAGAAAAACTGGATCAGATGGGAACATTCCCTCAGTATCCGCATACATTGGAACGGTATGCAGAGTGCGCCCATTTCTGCGGCGTCAGCGGAAGGGATGACAAGGAAACGCTGGAATTGTTCATAGCAAAGATTGAAGAACTGAAAGCAGCAATCGGAATTAAGAAGAGCATCCGGGAATACGGCATTGATGAAAAATGTTTCTTAGACAATCTGGAACAGATGGTCGAGGATGCCTTTGATGACCAGTGTACCGGCGCAAACCCCAGATATCCGCTGATGAGCGAGATCAAAGAAATGTACCTGCGGGCTTATTATGGAAACATGAAGCCCGCAATGAGGCGCTGGTGGAGGAAAATACCAATCTGAATATTCCTGCATTGCTTGAGGTGTCGCATACGGAGGAAGGCTGGCGCCTTGTCCGTGAAAGAGTGGAAGGGAAGACACTGGAGCAGCTTATGCAGGAAGAGCCGGAGAAATTGGAAACCTATATGGAAATGTTTGTTGACCTGCAGTTGGATGTCCACAGACAGAAGGTTTCCACGATCAAATGTCTGCGCCATAAACTGGTGAACCAAATCAACAGCTTAAAGGATAAAGTATGCCTAGGCATACGAAGCACTGTCATGGAGACTTTAATCCGAGCAATGTCATCATAGATAAACGCGGCAGACTCTGGATTATTGATTGGGCGCATGCGGCACAGGGAAATGCATCCGCAGACGCTGCGATGACATTCCTGCTGTTTTTGCTCATGTGAGATAAAGAAGTAAAAGAAGTGTAAAAAATTTTGCCGTTCCCTGTCCGGCTGACTGCCGGACGGGTCGGGCTTTAGTCGGGCAATTCTACCTTGCCGACAAAAGAGTAATAGATTTCGATTTCCTGTCTGCGGAGCTTCCCCCGGCGTTTCCCGTCAAGGGCTTCCGATTCGTGGATTACGATTTTCTCCACAAACTCCCGTAACAGGGTAGGGGTGAGTTCCTCAAAGCTGGTGTACTTGCGTACCACTTTCATAAACTTTTCAGCGTTTGCCGTGGCTTCCAGCGTTTTAGAAAGTTCGCTCTGCAAAGCGGCGGCTTTCTCTTTCAGTTCCTTTTGCTCGGCTTCATAGTCTGCCGAAATGTATGTAGCGGCGGTTATTCTGTTTTGGCATATGGCTGTTCATCAAAGCAAAACTTGAACAGGGCGGCGGCAAGCCGGGATTTTATCCTGTCCTCCGTATCCCTGTCGATATGCCCGTTTTCAATGGCGGCGATTCGGATTCGCTTGCTGTAATGCCGTAAAACCTCATCCACGGCTTCTAGCTCTCCGCTGGTCGCCCGGACAATCGTTTCATAGGGCAATAACGGGTAAAACTTTTATTCTGTGAGGTATTCAAAGGATATTTCCCTTTGCCGCTGCCTATCCCTGTCACGCCATGCGTTGATAGCGGCATAGTGTATGACAACTCTGCAAAAGGCGTTAAATGTGTATTCGATATGCTCCTTGTATGCTTCTGTACAAGGCATGGTAATTCCCCCTTTCCTACTAAGTGGCAGTTAAGATTTTAATGATAGTAAGGGGCGGCAGCATTTTTTGCTATTTATCAATTCTTCGTAACAGAATACTACACATAACAGTAGCTAAAATAAAAATCAAGAGCAGTGGCAAATGGCTTTCAAATTTAAAAGCATTTTCCGCCAGTAATTTATATCCCCATGTAGCCGGAAATAGTTTTCCTATTGTTTCAAACGTTTTTGGAAGTAGTTCAATGGGAAACATAATTCCAGAAAGCATGGTTGACGGCAAAAAAACAATAATAGAAAACATAGAAGTTTTTGCCTGGTCTTTTACTGCCAAACCAATTATGCTGGCAATACTTAATGATACTGCAATAAAAACAGCGAGGCTGATGAAGTACATACCCGGATTTTTTGGTATTTCAGCGTTAAAAGCCAGTGGCGCAGCAATATATAAAATAATGCTCATGAGGAACAAATGAATATACGCTGAAATGTTTGTTAAAGCAAGACCTAATATTAACGGAACACCATTTGCTTTATAGACTTTTTTAATATCACTGCTGTAAATTTCAACAAGAGAGGGCGGCAGACCAATCAACGCCCCCATTGTCACACCAAATACAGTCATGGACTGAATAAGCGTATATCTCGCTTCCGGCATGACTGATGTAAATATACCGCCCATAATTACAAAGAACAAAAGAGGTACGATATAGCAGGTTATAAGTAATGTCTTACTCCTTATGTCTAACTTCCATTGTAAAGAAACTCCGTATAAAAAAGCTCCCATTGTTACTCCCCCTTTGCAATTTTTATAAAGTGCTGTTCCAGTGAACCACGGTCTATCTTAATATCTGTGATAGTTTCTCCTTTTTCCTTGTACTGCATGAGCAGCGAAAGTAGGGAATTTCCGATATTTTCCGATTCATAGTTTTCAGTCCTGTTTTCCGTTTGGATTGTGATATTATAATGCTTCCCGATTGTATCGCCCAGTTGCCCGACAGTCCCGATAAAGGCAATTTTGCCGCCGGAAAGAATAGCAATCCGGTCACACAAATTCTCAACTTCTGCCATATCATGGCTTGCTAATATGATTGTCTTTCCGATTGCTTTTAACTGACGGATTTGTTCATGTAAAGATATTTGCCCCTCAACGTCAAGTCCTGCTGTTGGTTCATCAAGAAACAAAATGTCGGGATTTCGTGTTAATGCAAGCGCCAGATGGAGCCGCCGCTTTTGCCCGGTTGATAATTGATAATAAGGCTTTTTTGAAAGTTCATAAATACCAAGAGCGTCAAGCGTTGCTCTGTCAAGAGAGGTCTTATTCCATTTAGCAAACAGCTTTACAGCTTCCAGTGCTTTAATGTATTTCGGCAAAGAAGCCGATTGTAATTGAATGCCCATGATTCCATTTATAGTAATGTTTCCGCTGTCATATTTTCTTAAACCCTCGATACATTCAAGCGACGTGGTTTTTCCAGCTCCATTCACGCCGAGCAGAGCAAAAATTTCTCCTTGTTGTACGCTAAAATCTAAACCATTCAGCACAATGTGAGTTCCATAACTCTTTGATAAATTACTGATTTTTATAGCTTCATTCATTCTGTTTCCTCCTTAAATGGGTCAATGCCTAAACGGGAAAAATAAACACCTAATGCTTGTTCAACATATCCGTTCGCAATATCCTGGGCTACTTTCCATTTATGGTCTGCATTCTGAAACTGCCCTAATTCAATCAGTCTGGGAAGCATACTCATATCTCCGCCAGTGAAATCCATAATCATATCCCAATAGGCTTTTGCAAAATTCTGTGTCTCATCACTATCCGCAGGAATATTTGCATTTTGAAGTCTTATTGCTTCGTTTTGAAGCTGCATGAAAGCGTTCACAAATGCCGTTCCGCTATTTTTGTCAAAATGGCTGCGGATATGGTCAAGCGTTTGGTCGTCAAAATGTTTAATCAACCAATAGAAATCGTTTTTCATTTGTAGATTAACAATAATATCCGCATATTTTTTGAAATCAACTGATTGCATTTGAAGGACTTCTTCCCGCAGCACCTCCAATTCTCTCAACGATTCAGACAGACTTTCTATTTTACGTTTGACAGTGACTGCCTGCTCCATTAGAACATCAGCAATTTCATCTGGTGTATCAAGCGGAATCAGTCGATTTTTTATGTCGTCCAAAGAAAATCCCAAATGTTTGAGCGATAAAATCTGATGAAGTTTTACTATGTCTTTATCTGTATATAACCTACGCCCCCCTTCACTCATGGCAGAGGGGGAAAGCAAGCCCTCTCTGTCGTAATGTTGTAATGCCCGTACAGTAACGTCCATTTTTCTTGCAATTTCACCAACGGTCATATAACCTTGTGGTATCGCTTTATGTTTATCCATGTCACACCTCCTCGAATAGTATATCTCATTACGTTGCGTCACAAGCAAGTGCTTTTAAGAAGATTTAAGAAAAAATACAGAATAGTGGGCTGCTGGCGGTCTATCTGTTGTTTTCGGTTGCTTGCTTCTTTACCGTACATGAGCATTCTCTGGAGGATGAAAAGAAGGCAGAAATGTATATGAAATTATTTTGCAAAAAGAGCGACACGGCAAGGCAGTATGTGAACCGTTGGATTCCGGTCGTGGCTGCGGCTCAGATGACTAAGAAAAAGGAAAAAGAAAAAGATTTCCTGATGAGATGGATCGATGTAGCGGAATATCAATAGATAGATTTTCGGGATAAATATAACACAGATTTAAAGCGTTCCTAACTTTACTCTGAGGAAGCAGTCGGCAAAGGTGTAAAAAGGGTGGTTGCGGACGGATTTACCACAAGGGAAGAACTCTTCATCACCACAAAGGTGTGGGTGCAGGCGGCGTCCTTTGAGAATATGAAAGCACATGGCGCGGCGCAGGTTGTTTTGAAATGGAATGTACAGCGCGGCATGTCCATCATCCCGAAATCAGTGCATGTGGAAAGGATGGAGCAGAATATTGACATCTGGGATTTTGCGCTTACAGATGATGAGATGGCAAAGATTGCGGCAAAAGACTTAGGACACAGCGATATTGTCAACCATGATAATCCGGCGTTTGTCAAGATGCTCTGTGGAAGGAACATTCATTGAGCGTAAGGACGTCTTAAGAAAATACAGATGTGAACGCAAGGCATTGGTGCAGTATCCTGCGTGTTGAGACTGGAAGATATAATGGAAGCTATGGAAAACTGACAGAAACAATATAAATTGGTTATAGGTTAAGGCATAAACGATATACGGGGGTGTCGCAAAAGCATCAAATTCAATGGTTGAGCGGTACCCCCGTATTCCCCGTCTTGATACTCAATAAACTCACACTCTAAGCAGAGAGAAAATTCATCAATAACCGGAGAAACTATAATTTTTTTACGGTTTTGTGTGTTTCTGTTAAATTGAGGGCTACATTGCCTTTTTCTTGCATGGTGCCCCACGCGGCGTTCATGACATTAACGCTGCCGTCTTCATTGTAGGTTGCTGCCATTAAAACCGGCATTGGAAAGATGCCTTCTGTTATGTTGAGTTTTTTTCTCATTGCATATACCTCATTTCTTATATAAAGTTGACAGAACTTATGTCCTTATATATAATTTTATCTGGCAATTAAAAAAATATAAGTACTGTCTTATAGGAAAGTGTAAAATGATAAAAAATTACATTGAGGAAGCAAATTTTGAAGATACGGGATTCAGCTATGCGCTGTCGCTTATATCCGGGAAACACAAGATGGTTATCCTTTACTGTCTTATGGAGTTTGGCGTTGTGAGATTCAATGAATTAAAAAGATACCTGAAAAATGTGTCGGATAAAACGCTCAGCAATAATCTGAAAGAACTGGAGGCTGACAGGCTCATTATCAGGAAAGAATACCCCCAGATACCGCCAAAGGTTGAGTACAGCCTGAGCGACAGAGGGGAATCTCTGATGGGCGTTTTGGACCAGTTGTGCGTTTGGGGTGAAAATAACAGAGAATAGTTAGAAAAGGAGATGTAAGTTATGACCGTGAAAGAGGTAATAGAAGGTTTCAGGGAAGGGGTAGAAGAAACTGCCGAGCGTAATGCGTATGCAAGCGAGCTTTTCCAGGAAGCTATCCGCATCGGAATGGAGCTTAATACAAAGTATCATACACCGGAGGAGATTCGGGAGATAATGGGAAGATTAATTGGCAAAAGGGTAGACGATTCCTTTCGGATGTTTCCTCCGTTTTATGCGGATTTTGGGAAAAATATCACAATCGGGAAAGATGTCTTTATCAATTCGGGATGCCATTTTCAAGACCAGGGCGGGATTGAAATCGGGGACGGCGCACTGATTGGACACAACGTCGTGTTGGCGACAATCAATCATGACTTGAATCCTAGGGAAAACAGGAAAAATCATTATGCGCCGATAAAGATTGGCGCTCATGTATGGATTGGCTCCAACGCAACCGTATTAGCGGGAGTGACAATTGGAGATTGGGCGGTCGTTGCGGCGGGAGCTGTGGTGACACGGGATGTTCCTGCCATGACGGTAGTGGGAGGCGTTCCCGCAAAAGTGTTGAAGGTTATTCAGGAAGAAGTGCATTGAAGCCATATAGCAATTTTAAGGAGAAATAAAATCATGAAAAACAAATATGATAAAACAATCACAGCCTGCTTCGTAGGCTATATCGTGCAGGCGATTGTAAATAATTTCGTTCCGCTGCTGTTTCTGACCTTCCAGAGAACGTATGACATTCCGCTGTCCCAGATTACGCTGCTCGTAACGTTCAACTTCGGCGTGCAGCTTCTGGTGGATTTACTGTCGGTGGGATTTGTGGACAGAATCGGATACCGCGCGTCCATGGTTATCGCGCATTTCATGGCAGCGGCAGGGTTGATACTTCTGACGGTTCTGCCCGGGGCGCTGCATACGCCTTTTATCGGGATTCTGATTGCGGTGATGGTGTATGCCATCGGCGGCGGACTTTTGGAAGTCCTGGTAAGCCCGGTGGTGGAGGCTTGTCCTTCGGATAATAAGGAAAAGGCAATGAGTATGCTTCACTCCTTCTACTGTTGGGGACATGTGGGCGTTGTGCTGCTTTCCACTCTGTTTTTCAAAACATTTGGCATTGGTAACTGGAAGGTTATGGCGTTTATATGGGCGGCGGTTCCGCTCTGCAATGCCATAGCCTTTATGAAGGTTCCGATTGCCACGCTGATGGAAGAAGGGGTGGAGGGACTTCGGCTAAAAGAATTGTTCCGCATCAAGATTTTCTGGGTTCTGCTTATTATGATGGTCTGTGCGGGGGCAAGCGAGCAGGCCGTGAGCCAGTGGGCGTCCACATTTGCGGAGAAAGGTCTTGGAATCTCCAAGACGGCGGGAGACTTGGCGGGCCCGATGGCGTTCGCCATCCTGATGGGGGCTTCCAGGGCTTTTTACGGGAAATACGGCGACAAGATTGACTTGGACAGATTTATGATTTACAGCAGCGTTTTGTGCATTTTATCTTATCTTGGCGTGTCCCTTATTCCGCTTCCGCAGCTTAGCCTGGCGGCCTGTGCGGTGTGCGGCCTTTCGGTTGGTATCATGTGGCCGGGGACGTTCAGCAAGGCGTCGGCGGCTTTGCCAAGAGGCGGGACGGCCATGTTTGCCCTGCTTGCGCTTGGCGGAGACGTGGGATGCTCCGGCGGGCCGACGTTAGTGGGAATGGTATCAGGTGCGCTTGGAGATAACCTGAAAATGGGGATATTGGCAGGCATTGTCTTTCCCGCATTGCTATTGACGGGGATTGTGCTGTGCAGGAGGCAGCCATGCAAATAGCATACCAACACAGATACGTTTGCTTATGGTTATGCTATCAGCAAAGTAATATTAACGCTGAGTAAGTTTGGTAATTATCTATACATATTTTAAAAGAAAGGGAAAAGAGCAATGGACAGAGAAGAGGCAAGGCGCAAAGCGGAAGAACTGGTGGGACAGATGACGTTGGAGGAGCGTGCCAGTCAGTTAAGATACGACGCCCCGGCGATTGAAAGACTGGGAATTCCGGCTTACAATTGGTGGAATGAGAGCCTTCATGGTGTGGCGAGGGCGGGCACCGCGACGGTATTTCCACAGGCTATCGGGATGGCGGCGTCTTTTGACGAGGAGCTGCTTGAACAGGTGGCGGACTGCATTTCCACGGAGGGAAGGGCGAAATACAATGCGTATTCAGCCAAAGAAGACCGGGATATTTATAAAGGGCTTACTTTCTGGTCGCCCAATGTAAATATTTTCCGCGACCCCAGATGGGGGCGTGGGCATGAGACATATGGGGAAGACCCTTATCTCACTTCCCGGCTTGGCGTGGCGTTTGTAAAAGGTTTGCAGGGAGACGGGGAAGTTATGAAGGCCGCCGCATGTGGAAAGCATCTCGCGGTGCATTCCGGCCCGGAGGCGTTGCGGCATGAGTTTAATGCCGAAGCGACAGCCAAGGATATGGAGGAGACATACCTGCCGGCATTTGAGGCGCTTGTGAAGGAGGCCCATGTGGAGGCGGTAATGGGCGCTTACAACAGAGTGAACGGTGAACCATGTTGCGGAAGCAAGACATTAATCCACGATATCCTGCGTGAAAAATGGGGATTTAAAGGGCATTTTGTGTCCGACTGTTGGGCAATCAGCGATTTTCATGAGCACCATATGATTACGTCGACCCCCACAGAGTCGGCGGCTATGGCATTGAACGCGGGATGCGACTTAAACTGCGGCGTGACTTATCTCCATGCCCTGGCGGCATACGAACAGGGCATGGTAAAGGAGGAGACAATCACGGAAGCGGCGGTGCGCTTGTTTACGACTCGCTATATGTTGGGGCTTTTTGACGGGAGCGAGTACGATAAGATTCCCTATGAGGTTGTGGAATGCGGGGAACATCTTGCGGTGGCTGACCGGATGGCGAAGGAGAGCGTTGTGCTTTTAAAGAATGACGGCATTCTGCCTTTGAACCTGGACAGGATTAAGACCATCGGAGTGATTGGGCCTAATGCGGACAGCAGGCGGGCATTGATGGGGAACTACCATGGGACTTCATCAGAATATGTGACGGTGGCGGAAGGCATACGAAACTATGTGGGAGACCGGGCACGGGTACTCTATTCGGAGGGTTGCGCGTTGTTTGCAGAGCAGATGGAGCAGCTTGCGATGAACGGAGACAGGTTGGCGGAGGCGAAGATTGTGGCGGAACACAGCGATGTCGTCGTCCTGTGCCTTGGGTTGGATGAAACGTTGGAAGGAGAAGAAGGGGACACGGGCAACAGTTATGCATCCGGCGATAAGATAGATTTACTTCTCCCCAAGGTGCAGAGGGATTTGATGGAAGCTGTCGCCAGTACCGGAAAGCCGGTGGTAGTCTGCATGATGACAGGCAGCGCCATTGACCTTCGTTATCCGTCCGAACATTTTAATGCGGTTATGCAAGTATGGTATCCCGGCGCAAGAGGAGGCAGAAGCATAGCTGACATCCTTTTTGGAAAAGTCTCCCCCTCTGGGAAGCTTCCGGTTACTTTTTACGATAATCTGGATAATTTTCCTGCTTTTACGGATTATCACATGGCAGGAAGAACATACCGCTATATGGAAGGGAAGGCCCAGTATCCTTTCGGTTTCGGCCTGACTTATGGCGACGTGGAGGTTACGGAGGCGGCAATTGTCAAAGTGTCGGATGAAAGAGACGCGTTCGGCCTGCCTGACGTCACAGTGAAAGTGAAGGCAAAGAACAAGGGCAGTTTCGGGACGGACGATGTGGTGCAGGTTTATGTAAAAAACAGTACGTCCCGATATGCGGTGAAGAATCCGGCATTGTGCGCCTTCAAGAGAGTGCACATGGAAGCCGGGGAATGTGTGGAGACAGAACTTACGGTTCCGGGGCGCTCCTTTACGGTTGTGGACGAAGAAGGGAAGCGCCTTATGGATGGCACGGACTTTGATTTATATGTGGGTACGATGCAGCCGGACGGGCGCAGCGCAGAGCTGACAGGAAAAGAGCCTGTGAAGCTTCAGGTGCAGGTTATCCCCGCGATTTAATACTCTTTTCGTAATCCTTCAGGGAATCGATTGCCTTGGGGGCAAGGGGAATCAACACAATCATATTGAAGATGGTCATCAGGCCCACGCCGAAGTCTCCCAGGTCCCACACGAAGGTGTACGCCGCAAGGCCGCCTATGAAAAGCATCACGAGGGCAAGGACCTTGTACAGTGTCTGGGAGAGCCAGTTGTCCCCGAACAGGTACGCCACATTGGAGCGGGCGTAGAACAGGATGCCGATAAAAGTTGAGAAACTGAACAGCCAGAGGATGGCGGCGATAAATATGACGCCGAAATATCCCAAGTGGTGCTGCATGGCAGCCTGCAGTAAATCCATGCCCACAAGGCCGTCGGTTAAACTTGCGGGAGCCAAGAGCATAATCATGGCGGAGCAGCTGCAGATGACGATGGTGTCTATAAATACGCCGAGGGCCTGCAGAAGCCCTTCCTTGGCAGGATGGCTGATATCGGCTGCCGCCGCGGCACAAGGTGCGGAGCCGGAGCCTGCCTCATTGGAGAACAGACCGCGTTTCGCCCCGTTCATGATAACGGCCCCGAAGCCGCCTGCCACTGCCTGGCGCAGGCCGAAGGCCTCTGCAAAGATTTGTTGGAAGACAGCCGGAAGCTGTCCGGCGTTCTTAAAAATAATAAACAGCGTGATAAGGAAATAACATGCCGCCATGATGGGAACGAGAATGTCAAGTACCTTCACGGTGGCATTTTTGCGCAATACAATGACCGCAGAGATTGCCACAAGGATTACCGTGGTAAATAGCGGAGGAATGTGGAACGCGTTCTCAAATGCCGAGGACACGGAATTGCCGATTACCTGGCTGATGCCGCACCAACAGATTAACCCCGAGAGGGCGAAGAGAACGGCGATGACAGAGCGTTTTCGTAAACTGTCTTTTTTGATAAAGAACTGATGGATATAGTAGGCGGGGCCGCCGCGGTAGCCGCCGTAAAGCGGGTCCTCCTCCTTATAAATCTGTGCCAGCGTGCCTTCGACAAAGGCTGTGGAGGAGCCAAGGAGAGCGATGACCCACATCCAGAAGACAGCGCCTGCGCCGCCTGCGGAGATGGCGGCCACCACGCCTACCAGGTTGCCCATTCCTACACGGGTGGCTGTGGATACAATCAGCGCCTGTAAGCCGGAGATAGAGTCCTTGCGGGAAACATTCCGCTTTTCCGCCGTGACCCGTATCATTTCAGGGAACAGCCGGAAAGGAAGGAATTTGGTGCGGACAGTAAAATAGATACCGGTAGGAATCAGAATCAGTACGAGCAGGGAAAGGCCCAGGGAGCTTCCGCCGGGAAGCGGAACGGTGACCAGGTCGCCCCAGAGTATGTTGTACACGAAATAGAAAATATTTACAGCCGATTCGCTTATTTTTGTCCAGATGTCCATTTGAATAACCATGCCTTTCTCTTAGCCTGTAAGTCAATCATATTGCTTTAGTATATAATGAAAAAGGATATCTGTAAAGAATATACGGAAGGCTTGCGAGGAACACTCTATCTAAGAAGGTTTTCCGTTATCACGCCGCAGCCAATCTTGACGCCGGAGTTTCCTGACGGCTGTGTGGAGAAGTCGTCTGGCGCGCTGTGGATGACAAGACAGCGGCCCAGGATATCTTTCAACTGAAAACGGTTGGTATAGAATACGCTGTAGGCATATCCCTCATTGCCAAGAAGAGGGAGCAGGTCTCCGGCATGTTTCGGATGAGGCAGCTTGCCTGGATTGTAGTGGTCGCCGGTCTGGTTAAAGGGAAGCGTACAGTTGCCTGTTTCATGGATGTGCATTCCGTAGAACTGACTGTAGGGCGGTATGTCTTCATAGGGCAGGCCGTATACTTCTGTCTCAATCAGCACGCCGCCAAAAGGGACGGGATAGAAATAAGCCATGCCGTGCAGATAGGGATTGTCTGCGTTTCCTATGATTTTCGCATAAGCGTCCGGGTAAGATGAATGTTTCATAGTCGCCTCTTTTCCGCGCGATAATATTCTATTTCTTTATAGAAAATTTTTGCGCTGTGTCTGTTTGGGATTGCTATATGATATGTAAGCGGTTCTCATCTGACTCTCTTGGGATGCCGGTACACTCGTATTTAGGAGTCTGCGCAATGATGGCCAGGCTTCCTAAGCGCAGAGGTAAAATTGGGACGTCGGGACGTATTCCTTTTGGGCGGAGGCTGCATAGGATAAAATATCTGCTATAGAATGGCGTAAGCAGTTGAGGGCGGATGCGAATTTGAGAACTGCGTCGCTTTGGAATGGGGAATCCAATAGGAATAAAGGAAAGGCTGGGGTAAGAAATATGCAGTTGATGCTTGGATTATTGATACCTTTTGCGGGGACGACGCTTGGCTCCGCGATGGTTTTCTGTATGAGGAAGGTGATGGGGCAGAAGGTGGAAAAGATGCTTCTGGGATTTGCGTCAGGCGTGATGATTGCCGCTTCGGTGTGGTCGCTTCTGATTCCCGCCATTGATATGGCGTCCGAACAGGGGACGGTTGCATGGATTCCCGCTTCGGTTGGACTCCTTGGAGGAATGGCGTTTTTGCTTGTCTTAGACAGCCTGATTCCGCACCTGCACCTGGAGAGCAGCCGGCCGGAAGGCATTGAAGCCAATTTAAAAAAAACAACGATGCTTGTCCTTGCCGTGACGCTGCATAATATCCCGGAGGGCATGTCCGTGGGCGTGACCTTCGCGGGGGCGTTGCTTGGGAATGCGGGCATTACCATGGCGGGCGCATTCGTGTTGGCAATAGGGATTGCCATCCAGAATTTCCCGGAAGGAGCCATTATCTCCATGCCCCTTAGAGGGGAGGGCATGTCCAGGCTGCGGGCGTTTGTGTACGGTTCTTTGTCGGGCATTGTGGAACCCGTTGCGGCGGCGTTCACCATACTTCTTGCCAGGCATATTGTGCCGGCGCTTCCCTATTTGCTTGCTTTCGCGGCAGGAGCCATGATATATGTAGTGGTAGAGGAGCTGATACCGGAATCACAGTCAGGCGAGCACAGCAATATCGGGACAATAGGCGTTGCGGCCGGGTTCGTGGTGATGATGATACTGGATGTGGCCCTCGGGTGAGCGGCATTCGCCGAATGGATGTGCGAGCATGCCCGCTTGGCTCATAACCAATCAGAAAGCGCGCAGTGATTTGACAAAATTAACATGTTTTGGACCATAATTGACAACAATCACCGGGAATATATGTGGTAAGATATATAAAATATATGCGAAGTGGAATGAAGCCTGCATTGCGGGCGGCATTTCAATGAAAAAGAACAGGTGGGAAGAGGCTTATGAGGATAGCAGTCTGTGACGATTGTTACGAGGACGTATTGTACTTGAGAACCTTTCTAAACGGGCATGAGGCGGCTGTTTATGCCGATGCGGGCTGTCTTCTTACGGATTTTGAAGACTACCACATACGGTATGATTTGTATTTACTTGATATATACATGGACGGTTCCATGGACGGCATTGAGTTGGCAAGAAGAATCCGCGTACAGGATGAAGGGGCGGTGATTTGTTTCATATCTTCCAGCAACGAATTCTACAGGGAAGCATATGACCTCTATGCGGTGCAGTATCTTTTGAAACCGATACAGGAAAAAGAATTTAGGAAGCTTCTTGACAGGGTGTCCGCCGGGCTTGTCAGGAATAAGGAACAGAGCCTGAGTTTTAAATGGCGGGGGCAGACCGGGACGATCCCCTATGGTAGGATTCTATTTGTCAGCAGCAGGGAACATACGCTTTCGATTTGGTGTAAGGACGGGATTGTACAGGAGTGTAAAGGCAAATTGAATGAGATGGCGGCGAAGCTATGCGGGGATGTATTCCTCAGGTGCCACCAGAGTTTTGTGGTCAATATGTACCAGGTGGACAATTTAAGCGGAAATGAGCTTATGATTTCGGGGCACCGTATCCCGATTTCCAGGCGCTATTACGCAGAAGTTAAGAGACGGTATCAGGAAATACTGTTTGAGGGGGTGAATTGATGAAGACGGCGATATTGCAGGATTTATCTATTTATTGGGCGATGATTCATGTTTATTTTTTGTTTGTGATGCTTTTCCGTTCTAAATATACGGCAAGGAGAACCATACTGCTTGCGGCGGCTGGCATGGGCATACTGATGGTTCTTAATGGCATAGGGCTTGCCATATTTGGGTTTGAGGCGATTGGAAAGATTTTTTTGTTCACCTGCTCGGTTCCCAGTTTTATCTTTTTTTATCTGCTTTCCGTGGACAAGAGGTTCCGGTTCCTTCTTACGTTCTGTCTGGCGGACACTTGCAGTATATGGATTATGGCGGTCACGAACTTGCTTGACCATTACCTGGGAGGCGGACAGTATGTGCTGATGTTTATAAGCAGGCTGATTGCATTTCCGCTCATTGAGTATTGTGTGTACCGTTTCTTAAGAAAGCCTTATTTGGAACTGCAAGATACGGTGGAAAAGGGATGGGGCGTTTTTGCGGGCATGACGATGTTATATTATGTGCTGCTTGTGGTGGTGGTCAATTATCCCACCAATATTGTCAGCCGTCCGGAGGACGTATTTGTCTGTGTCCTTGTGCTTGTTTTGATGGTGTTCAACTATGGAACGATTTTTACGGCACTTTACAGACAGCTTTTACTCTACCGTAAACAGCAGAGCGAACGTGTCCTGCAGGAGCAGAAGAATTCCCTGGAGGCGCAGCTTGAGAACCAACAACGCATCCGGAGGATAAAACATGATATGAAAGGCTATACGGCCACTCTCTCAGGGCTTTTGGCGGCCGGCAGGACGGATGAGGCGGCGGAATACTTGAAAAGTGTAGAAGCCATGATGGATACTTATATCGGGCAGTTTTGTGCGAATCCATACATAAACGCCGTGTGCAGCTACTACTCTCAGAAGTTCCAGGAATTGGGCGTCAAGATGAGTTATGATATCCGGGTTGGGGAGGAGAAATTGCCCTATATGGAATTGTGCCAGATATTATCCAACGGTTTAGAGAATGCCTGTGACGCCCTGCGGGAGCTTAGTAAGGAGGACAGGGAAGCTTCCTTACAGATGAAATACAATAAGGATTACCTGTTGATGAGGATAAAAAACCGCTGCAGAGAGGATTTGCATGTGGAGAAAGGGACGATTCCAGGTTCCGAAAAGGGAGGTATTGACCATGGTTTCGGACTTACCACCGTGAAGGAGGCGTCATATCGGCTGGGCGGGGATATGCTGTGCTATACAGACCAGGGGCAATTTGTTTTAGACGTTATGGTGCGGGTGAGAAATTACATAAACTGATGTGGCCTGCCTAGCGATAATACAGAATTATCACAAAACATATGTATTTATAATTAGGAAAAGTATTTCATTATACGGAAAGAGGTGGTAGAATACGAACGGAAAATAAAATATGTAAAGAAGTGCCATTGCAGGAAATTGTTCTGGCATGGAGGAAAAGATGAATGAGAAAAATGATTTGACACAGGGGAGCGTGGGAAAAAACCTGCTCCTCTTTGCGCTGCCTTATCTGCTGGCCTGTTTTATGCAGACGTTCTATGGGATGGCCGATTTGTTTGTGGTAGGCATGTATAACGGTTCGCAGACCACCACAGCGGTATCAATCGGCAGTCAGGTTATGCATATGCTGACAGTCATCATTGTGGGATTTGCCATGGGGACTACGGTGCGGATTGGCAGGGGCGTGGGCGCCAGGGATGAGGAGGCGGTGTCCAGGACGGTAGGGGCGTCCATCGTATTTTTTGCCGGGTTCGCTGTTGTCATGACGGTACTGCTTCTTCTGTGCACCGGGGGGATTGCCAGAGTTATGTTAACCCCTGCCGAGGCGCTGGACGAGACGAAGATATATCTTGCAATTTGTTTTGCAGGGATTCCTTTTATCACCGCTTACAATATCATCAGCAGTATTTTCCGGGGTGTGGGGGATTCCAGGCGGCCGATGGTTTTTGTGGGCGTGGCGTGCGTGGTCAATATCGCGTTGGATTTTGTATTTATTGGCGGCTGCGGCATGGGCGCGGCGGGCGCGGCGCTTGGGACGGTCTGCGGACAGGCGGTGAGCGTGGCGGTTTCCCTGGTGATGATGCGCAGACATGACCTGGGTATCCGTGTCAGGAGACAGGATATCCGTGCCGGGAAGGAAGTGACTGCCCAGATACTGAAAGTGGGCGCTCCCATCGCCATGCAGGATGGGTTGATTCAGGTGGCTTTTATCGTGATTACCGTTATCGCCAACAGCAGAGGATTGGTAGTGTCGGCGGCGGTGGGGATTGTGGAGAAACTGATTGGTTTCATGTTCCTTGTTCCTTCTGCGTTTCTGTCTGCAATCTCTGCCATCACGGCACAGAATATGGGGGCGCACAAGGAGGAACGGGCGAGACGCTCCCTCTATTATGGACTGGCCATTACGGTTGGATGGGGATGCCTTTGCGCGTTGTACAACCAGTTCCTGCCGCATACGTTGGTGGGGGCTTTTACGCGGGATGCGGCCGTGCTCGCGGCAGGATGCGAATATTTGCGCTCCTATGCGTTTGACTGTGTTTTTGCCGCGGTGCATTTTTGTTTCAGCGGATATTTTTGCGGCGACCAGAAATCGATGGTTTCGTTTATACATAATATAACGGCAATCCTGCTTGTCCGTATTCCGGGGGCCTGGTTTGCCAGCGTATATTTCCCGGATAGTCTCTATCCTATGGGATGGGCGGCGCCGTTGGGGTCGTTGCTGTCGGCGCTTATCTGCATCGGATTTTATCTGTATTATGAAAGACGCAGGCATTTACGGCAGCAGACGTAAGCCTGACGGGATAGGATGGAAAAAAAGGGAATGCCCGGACATAAGTTTTGTGTAGACTCGATAGTGCCTGTCATGTATAATAATATAGAACTATTTTGTTGTTTGGGAGGATACATGAATGAAGACAATTAAGGGTAAGCTGATGGCAGCGGTTTCGGTTACGGCATTTGTAATTTTGTTTGCCAGTTCTTTTTTGGGCGTTTCCACGATTGGGAAGGCGTCTGTAGGCAGTGGGTTGGGCAGAAGCCTGCTGACCGGGATAGTGGGCGTTGTTCTGATTGATTTGGTGGTAGGGTTGGTCTTGCGTAAAGCGCTGTCTCCCCTGGAAGAGTTGAAACAGTTTGCGGCGGGAGATTTCAGCGGGCAGGGTCAGACGGGGAAGACGAAAATAGCAGAAGGATTTAAGAATGAGATAGAAGAGGTGGCATATGCCACTAAGAGTATTAAAAAGCATGTCCATGATACCATAACCGGAACGAACCAGGAAGCAGCAAATATAGCGGAGACTGTGTCGGAGGCATACAGCGAGATGGCTGACCTGAACAACAATATTGATGAGATGGACCAGATTATGGAGCAGTTGATTGATAAGGTCAGGGAAGCGGCAGAAGTGACGCAGGCTATCAGCGAGACGAGCAGTGACATCGGAGCGGCAGTGGGCGATGTGGCCGGTAAGGCTTCCGATTCTGCATCGGCATCCAGGGAGATTAATAACCGGGCAGGGGCTTTATATAAGAGCACGGCGGAGTCCAGAAAGCAGGCAAGCCTGGTTTACCGCAGCACAGAGGGCGAACTGGAGAAAGCGTTAAAGGAAGTAGAGAAGATTAGCGAGATAAGAACTTTGTCCCAGGAAATTGGCGGCATCGCAAACCAGACGAACCTGATTGCCTTGAATGCGGCAATCGAGGCAGCGCGGGCAGGCGAGGCGGGCAAGGGCTTTGCAGTAGTTGCAGACGAGGTCAGGAGCCTGGCGGAGAGTTCCCAGAATACAGTGGAGAAGATTCAGAAGGTGATTGACGAAGTGGTATCTTCCGTCATGGATTTAAAGGACAGTTCGAAGAAGCTCCTTGATTTTATGAATGAGCGCGTGATTGGCGATTACCATACGATGGTGGATACGGCCAAACGGTATCAGGAGGACGCAATGTTTTTCGATGGCATTGCGGGCGACTTGGGAGCAGCGTCACAGCAGATGGGCGCTTCCGTAGATAAAATGCTTGCGTCCCTAGAGGCCGTGACAAGCCTTAACAGCGTGATTGTGGACGAGGTGCGCAGCGTTGCCGAGGCAATGCAGCATACCAATGTAGGCTCCGAGGAAATCCTGCGAAAGATGGCAATCCTTGAGCGTAGCAGCCGTGCCCTTAAGGGTATCGCGGACAGTTTCAGAATATAGGTTGTGCAGGTTACGGTTTGACATGTTTTCGCAGGCAGTAGAGCGCAAGTACGTTGGGCAGCACCATGAGGGCGTTAATCAGGTCTGTGCTTTCCCAGACAAGGCGCATAGGTATGATGGCGCCTAAGTAAATCATGACAATATAGACGAGTTTATAGAGCGGGATACCTTTTTTACCCATAAGGTATTCCGTTGCTTTTTCCCCGAAATAGGACCATCCGATAAGCGTGGTGACGGCGAAGGCGGCAAGCGAGACGGTAAGGAACGCATCGCCCACATAAGGCAGGTGGGAGAAAGCGGCGGCCGTAAGCCCGGTTTCCTCCACGCCCGCTGCGGAGGCAGGGTCGTAGAGCATGTTGGATACAATGACAATCCCTGTGACAAGGCACATCACGACGGTGTCCCAGAATACGGCGGTCATGGATACATAGGCCTGGACGCGCGGGCTGTCGGTGCGGGATGCGGCGGCAGCGATGGCGGAGGTCCCGATTCCGGCCTCGTTGGTGAAAAGCCCTCTGGCGATGCCGTAACGCACGGCGTGCTGAATGCATGTGCCTGCAACGCCGCCTGCTACGGAGCCGAAGGAGAAGGCGTCTTTTAAGATAAGCATACATGCGTCCGGAAGCACCTTTCGGTAGAGGATGAGGAGGAGCATACAGCCTAACATGTACACAAAGCTGATGGCAGGGACTGTCCGTTCACACAGGTTGGCGATACTGTGCACGCCTCCTAAGATGACGGCCCCGGTGAGGATGGCGAGTACGGCTCCGACCAGATGAGGCGATAGGCGGAAGGATGCCTGCGCTGCCTGGGTGACGGAGTTTGCCTGCGTGGTACAGCCTACCCCGAAAGCGGCGATTAACGTGCAGATGGCATAAATGCTGCCCAAAATACTATTATGTAAACCATTTTTTAAAACATACATTGGCCCGCCCACATAGGTTCCGTCGGCATTCCGGCTGCGGAACAGTACGCTTAGATAGCATTCGCTGTAGGCAGTGGCCATGCCCAGGATACCGGTAATCCAGCACCAGAAGATTGCGCCTGGCCCGCCTAGCGCCACGGCGGTGGAGACGCCGATGATATTGCCGGTGCCAAGGGTCGCGGCGAGTGTGGTGGCGAGGGCGGAGAAGGGCGAGAGGTTTGTACCTTCGTTGTCGGCCTTGCCAAGCGACAGTTTCAGGGCGTACAGGAGGTTCCGCTGTGGAAAATGCAGCTTTATGGTGAAATAGATGTGTGTCCCAAGCAGCAGGGCAAGCAGGGGCAGCCCCCAGACCAGGTCGTTGATTTGTTCCAGAATAGCCATATGTGGTTCCATTTCTTATCTTGCAGGCTTGTTACCATATTATATAAAATCTGAGCGGTAAAAAGAACCGGAATGTGATAAGATAATAAATGTAAAATATCTTGAAACAGGAATGGAGATTATTATGGAAGAGAGAGCATACCAGTGGGCGCGCGCCCTGTGCTATTATGCAGGGGAGGATGAGGCGTTCCTTGAAGGGTTTTGGCAGAGGATGACACAGTCGGAGGGCGTTTACCGGGAATTTACGTATTATCTGGAACACCAGAATTTTCTCTGCGCTTATAAGGTGGCAGGATATAGTGTGGTGGACATTATGGTCTGGCAGATGGACCATTTCAAAGCGCAGATGGACCGTGGCAAAGATGATATGAAAAGCAATGGAGATAAAATGCTCCTGATGGCATTCGATACGATGCTCAACATGGAGCGTGAGCCGGCCCGGTATGTGGATTTGATGCAGACTGAGACAGGCACGGATTATGAGGGAAAGTATGTCTGATGACAGAATACCCAGTTCACAAGGAGATTATCATGAACAGAGAAGATATCAGGATAAAAAAAGTAATCATACATATTTTGGATTCCACCATCGGGATGCCGGTGCTTTCGGATACGGAATTGGAATACGGTTCGGAGATTGCGGATTTTCTGAAAGAACATATTGCGAAAATCAGTTCCGGGGACGATGCCAAAGAGTGCCGCTTTTACAAGGAGGAATCGGAAGTTTACCATATTCTTAATTCTTATGCGGATGAGGATTTCGTGGCGGTCAGCAAGGATATTGCCATGATGCTGTATGAGATTATGAAAAGCAATATAGACATTCCGCCTGCGGACCTTATGGCGGTGCGGTTTAAGGAGGGGGAGGGGGAGTACCTGGCGCTTCTTAAGATGAATTACAAGACGTTTTTCACGCACCGGACAATGCCCTCGGAAGATGGGGAAGGGAACAGCAATGAAATCATCAGGCACAAATCCCTGCTTCCGCCGGAGAGCCAGAGGCTGACGGAAGCGGCCATCATACGTCTGGATGACCTGGCGGTGTGGGTGCTTGAGAGGAAATATGAGGTAAATGGGGAGAAAACCAATTATTTTTCCTATCTATTCTTAAAATGCAGCGCCCACCTGTCGCACAAGTCGAAGCTGTCCATCGTGAGCAAAGCGGTGGAGAGCATCCAGAAAGAAGGTTTCGACGAGAGCGAGCGGTTTGAGAGACAGATGCGCGCCAAGAGTATCATGCAGGAAGAGATAGAGGAGAAAGGCGGCTTTGTGGTAGAAGAGCTTGCAGAGAAAATATTTGATGGGCAGCCGGAATTAAAAGTTGCCTTTCAGGATAAGATGGAGAAGTACGATATGGTGAAGGAAGAGATTCAGCCCCAGAGTGAAAATACGGTGCGTAAGTTCCAGAGCCAGCATTTGTATACAGACACGGGAATCGAGATTAAGATTCCAATGGAACAGTACAAGAATCCGCGGAGCGTGGAGTTTATCACCAATCCTGACGGGACAATCTCGGTATGGATTAAAAATATTGAGCATTTAGAGGCGAAGTTGTAAAGGGCAGTAGAAAAGAGGCGTGGTTATGGGAACGATATTGGATTATCTGAAAGAATATGGTGACTATACATTGGAGGAAAAGCCTTTCAGCGAGGTGGACAGTCTGGCATTATGCCAGTTTACTTATCTGAAATTTGACGGGCTGGCGCCTGCGCCGGGTGAGAACAGGCCGATGGCCAGTCTGGAAGAACTGGCGGAAAGTGAGGAGTACGACCGGTTGTATGGTGATGAAAGATACCGGGAGGACAATACGGCGCTGTTTCAGGGAATGTATCGCAGTCAACGCTTTAAAGATATGAAGATATGGAATTATGTAAACCAAATAGACCTTGAGACGGAAACACAGTTTTCAGCGGTCACATTCCTGCTGCCAAGTGGCGTATCTTACGTGGCTTACCGGGGGACGGACGAGACGATTGTGGGATGGAAAGAGGATTTAAACCTGGCATTCTCCGAGCCGGTGAGAGGGCAACGCATGGCGGTGGACTATCTTGACAGTGTGGCGGAGGAGATTGCAGGCCCGTTCTATGTGGGCGGGCATTCCAAGGGAGGCAATTTTGCCACTTTTGCCTGCATGAACTGTGAAGCGTCTGTGCGCCGGCGTATCCTGGCAATCTATGACCATGACGGCCCGGGATTTCGCCCGGAAGTGAAGTCCCAGGGCGCTTACGATGAGATTAAGGACAGAATCCATAAGACAGTGCCCCGGTCTTCGTTGGTGGGGATGTTACTCTATTCGGAGGGCGCCTACCGGGTGGTGGAGAGTAAGACGATTGGGCTTGCGCAGCACAATCCTTACACGTGGCTTGTCAAAGACGACAGTTTTCATACTGTGGATGAACTCTACGCCGGGCGCAAATTTTTGGACGAAGCCTTAAACCAGTGGATACTCTCCTTATCCCAGCACCAGATGCGGATTTTCGTGGACACTTTTTACCAGATTGTGCTTGCCTCGGAGACGGATAACCTGATTGATTTTACGGCGAACTGGTTCCAGAGCCTGCACAAAATCGGCGCAGCGCTCAAGGAGATTGACCCGCAGACCGGTAAGGCGATGATTCAGATTATGAAATCGCTCTTCGAAATCGCCTCTCTTAATGTGAAAGAGCGGGTGAAAAACAAGACGGAGTCACAGCGGGAGAAGTTTAACGAGGGCATACAGCAATTGGAGCAGATATTTACAAAGTAGCGAAATACTTGATGAGTTCCTCACCGCCGTCGTCAAGGATGCGTTCGGGATGCCACTGGACGGCTATGATGGGGAGTTTAGTGTGCATAATTCCCTCAATGATATTGTCCCCGGCGCGGCACACGACGGATAAATCCTGCCCGAGTCTGTCCGCCGCCTGGTGGTGGGCGGAATTGACCTTCGTGCCGGAGCCATATAGCTGATAGAAAAAATCGGTGCGGCTAAGTCCGCTGTGATAGACATAATGATATTTATCCTGTCCTGCCCATTCGTGGGTTTTGGCGGTATCAATGTCCTGTGTGATAGTGCCTCCCAGGTGCACATTGATAATCTGCAGCCCTTTACAGATGCCCAGGACGGGCTTTTTTTGTTCCATGAAAAGGGATAACGCCTGAATTTGCAGGATGTCCAGTTCCGTGTCGATGCCTCGGGAGCCGTGGTTTTGCTGCCCGAAGAAGGCGGGGGTGATGTCGCCGCCGCCGGGGAGCAGCAGGTGGCTTGCCTGCGCGGCTTCTTCCGTGTTTAGCGTGGTGACAAAAGGGATTTGGAGGCGGCGGAGCGCGTTTTCATAGTTGTGTACATCCCCGGCACGGCCGACGATGGCAATCAGGGGAGAGTCCATAGTGGTTTTCCTCGCTGTATTTTCATTACTATACTATATGTTGCGGCGGGAAAATTGACAGATGATAAGAATATGCATAAAAAATAAATTCTGGTTGCTTTTTGCCGGGAAATTCAATATAATTTAGATGTAAGTAAAATATTTTAGATATTTTATTTTCACAGGCATTGTGCCGGGAATAGTCAGGGAAAAGGAGAGCGGGATGAAATGATTTCTGGGAAGCAGGAGGAATGGGATGAGGGATAGAGACGAGGGGCTTTATAATAAGACATGGATTGCACAGCGGGCGGACCCTTATGTGTACAGGCATATAGACGGATATTATTATTTTACGGCGTCCGTGCCTGCCTATGACGGCATTGTGCTGCGCAGGTCGAAGACTCTGGCCGGACTTGCGGATGCGGAGGAAGTGGAAATATGGCATAAACATGAGTCGGGCATTATGAGCTTTCATATCTGGGCGCCGGAGCTGCACTATATCAACGGGGCATGGTACATCTACTTTGCGGGCAGTGACAAGGACGATATCTGGGCGCTGCGCCCCTATGTACTGGAGTGCAAGGACGCGGACCCGGTGACAGGTACATGGGAGGAGAAGGGTAAGATGCGCAGAGCGCCGGAAGATGAGTTTTCTTTCGAGGCGTTTTCCCTGGACGCAACGGTGTTCGAGAATCACGGCAAGTGGTATTATATCTGGGCGGAGAAAGTAGGGGTAGGTAAGCAGATATCCAACCTTTACATTGGGGAGATGGCAAGTCCGTATGAGTTAAAGACGGTACAGGTTCTTCTGACCACGCCGGATTATGACTGGGAGCGGATAGGGTTCTGGGTAAATGAGGGACCCTCTGTGCTGAAGCGGAATGGCAAGATATTTATGACCTATTCGGCTTCCGAGACAGGCGTGGCTTATTGCATGGGGATGCTGACGGCGGATGAGGACGCTGATTTGCTTGACCCGTTATCATGGCGCAAGGAGAGATATCCGGTGCTCAAGTCCGATGATTCCGTGGGTATCTATGGCCCGGGGCATAATTGTTTCACTGTGGATGAGGAGGGGAATGATATTCTCGTCTATCATGCCAGGACAGAGACTGAGATTGTGGGCGACCCGCTGTACAACCCGAACCGTCATGCGATGTTGATGAAGTTTGGTTGGAAGGACGGGAAACCGGATTTCCACTTCTGATATTATAACACTGCATATTGTTGAAGAAAAAGATAGGAGAAAAAGCAAATGGCAAAATTATACATTAATGAGACAAACAAGAGGGGGCATATCAATGCGGAAATCTATGGACATTTCTCGGAGCATCTGGGCAGATGTATCTATGAGGGGCTTTATGTAGGGGAAGACTCTGATATTCCGAATGTGAATGGGATGCGCAAGGATGTCGTGGATGCCCTGAAAGAGATGAAGATTCCGGTATTGCGCTGGCCGGGCGGATGCTTTGCGGATGAGTATCACTGGCGGGACGGCATTGGCCCGAAAGAGAGCAGGAAGAAGATGATTAATACCCACTGGGGCGGCGTGGTGGAAGATAACAGTTTCGGAACGCACGAATTTTTCGAACTGTGCGAACAGTTGGGATGTAAGACTTATGTAAATGGAAACGTGGGAAGCGGTACAGTCCAGGAGATGAGCGAATGGGTGGAGTATATCACCTTTGGCGGCGTTTCCCCCATGGCTGACCTGCGTAAGAAGAACGGCCATGAGAAGCCGTGGACGATTGATTATTTTGGGGTTGGCAACGAGAACTGGGGCTGCGGCGGCAATATGACGCCGGAATATTATGCCAACCTGTACAGAAGATACCAGACTTATGTGAGACACTATGACGACGCCGCGCCGATTAAGAAGATTTGCTGCGGCGCGAACGTGGCGGACTATGCATGGACAGAGAATGTGTTGAAGACATGCTTCCAGCCGCCGCAGCCGGCGGAGGAATCTGGGTCTAAAGGATATATGGATGGGTTATCCCTCCATTATTATGTACACCCGGAAGGATGGCAGACGAAGGGCAGCGCCACCGAATTTGACGAGAAGACATGGTATAAGACGTTGGCTAAAGCGGCTTATATGGAAGAGCTGATTAACCGCCACGGCGCGATTATGGACCAGTACGACCCCGAGAAAAAAATCGGCATGGCAGTGGATGAATGGGGGTGTTGGTTTACCGTGGAGCCGGGAACCAATCCGGGCTTCTTGTATCAGCAGAATACTATGCGTGACGCGCTTGTTGCCGGACTGACCCTGAATATTTTCAATAAACATTGCGACCGTGTGAAGATGGCATGTATTGCGCAGATGGTCAATGTATTACAGTCGGTGATTCTGACAGAAGGCCCGAAGATGATTCTTACGCCTACTTACTATGTGTTCCATATGTACAAGCATCACCAGGATGCGGAGCTTGTGGACAGCTATATCGAGGGCAATAAGATGGTCGGCCTGGAAGAAGAGTATCAGACGCCGCTCTTGAGCGAGTCTGTCTCCATAGACGGGGAAGGATATGTCAACGTGACGCTTGCTAACCTTTCCGTGACCGAGGATGTACCTGTTGAGATGGCGTTTGCACAGCTTGCCCCTGCAAAAGTCAGCGCCACAGTGTTACGGCAAGAGATGCATGCGCATAATACGTTCGAGGAGCCGAAGAAGGTAAAAGAAGAGGCCTTTGACGCTTTCGAAATCAAAAACGGGAAAGTCTGCTTTACGGCGCCCGCGTGCAGCGTCATCAGTTTCCGCATCAAACAATAAGAAAAATGAAGAGAATGGGAAAAACCATGGAAATAGAGTCAAAGCGTATCTGCCGTAAGTGCCTTACGAGGGATATGGACAAGGACGCTTACTTTGATAATCTGCATACTTATATCGAAAACCTGGATGAAGAATTAAAAGTAGAGAAGCCGCTTTATGAGGAGCGGCTCTCTCTCTGTCAGGAATGCGATTTGTTGATAGACGGCATGTGCAGGGCATGCGGATGCTATGTGGAACTGCGCGCCGCCATGCGTAAAAACGGCTGTCCATATGATAAATGGAAAGCGGCGGAGGATATCAGTTAAGAGGCGGCTGCGGTGCAAAAAGATTTACCGGGCCGCCGATAACATCCCGTGCCACATATAATACGCTGTCAAGCCTTGCCTGCATAGTCCACTTTACGAGAGTCATCATTCCACGTTCGATTTCGATGCAGGTGATGCAGCGAGGGTGCACGCAGCTTCCCGTATTGTAATAGTAGGACAAATCTTCCGGCATTACGGGGCGGTGTGTGTGCCCCGTAATCAAGATACGGTGGTTTTCCTCCGCCCAACTGCGCAGCGCTTCCTCGCTTTTTTCTTTTACTTCGTAATTCTTTGCCGCACTGGTAGGGTCTAAGATGCCCAGGTTTTCAAGCGGGCTCCAGATGTAACGCACCAGAAAACGCGCCAGAGGCCAGAATGTGGAATTGAGCAGGCTGGCCTGGTGCCCGTGGGTCAGGTACAAGGAGCGCTCCGGTATGGATTCAGGGCGAAGAATAACGGCTTCGTGGTAGACAGGGCGTAGATTATCCTGTATTTTTTCTGCAGAGTGGCACCCGTCTGCCGACATGGATTCAGAGGCGTGCCGAAGATATTTTTTGCCTCTGTAGACACATCCGTCACGGATAGAATCAGAATCGGCAGGGTGTTGCAGGCGTTTTTTAATCATATCGTGATTCCCATAGACAAGATACAGCCTGCCGCTCGCATGGAATCTGGTAAGCATGTCGTAGACGTCGCTGTGCACTTCGATAATGTTGCGCAGCTGTCTGTTTTCCCACAGTTCATCCCCATCCCCCAACTCGATATAAGTGAAGCCGAGTCGGTAATAATGTTCCAGTGCGGCGAAATACAGATGTTGGTTTTTTAAAAAGTTGTCGGAAGAAGTACCTACGCCCCTGTGGCAGTCGCTTATGAGAGCATACTTGGAACGGCAGCCAAGGGGCAGTACAGGAGCCTGTGCAAAAGCCCGCTCCAGGCGGCTTGCGGTTCCCATCAGCCACCTCTGTGAGGACGGCATGTGCGGCAGCATCTTGGCCTGTGACAGCCGTTCTTACGGTGACAGCGCCTGTGGAAGCGGCGGATTCTGAGAAGGCGCCTGAAACAAGCAGGAAGGAAGTAATACAGATACAGCACCCGGTCTTCTGTGTGCACGAAGGGCCTGGTGGCCCATACGAAGAGCTTACAGTACATCCGGTTCAGGCATTGTGAAAGCCACCTGTGGAAACGTGTCAGAAGCCCGAACTTTTCATAGACAGGGGCACGGAAGGTGAGACAGATGCAAAGTCCCTGGACAGAGATATCCTTCCGGCAGAAGCCCGCCCGTAACAGCCCCTCATAGAAGGCGGCGCTCATCTGCGAGTTGGGAAAACAGACAGATGCTTCCAGTGTCAGTTCGCACGGTTTCGAGAAACAGCCGGGGAGGAATGCCGTAAGCCACCAGTGGCGTTCGGAGAGCTGCACATAGTCTTCGCCGTTCTTAGTCAGGCGCAGTGTGCAAGGAAGCATTTCGTGGTCTGCTGCCGCATCGAATAACGTCGTTTTATATTCCGATTCGGCCAAGATTCTGTCGGCGTGGTATATGCCGATTTCTGCGCCGGTGTTGATACCGTACTGGCCTTTCCAAAATTCAATAAGCCAGGTCTTTCCGTTGTAGTCGAAGTAGACCGGAAGCGCATCAAAGACCATCTGGAAACGGGGAGCCATGTAATCATAGAGCCACGTATATCCTGCGGCCTTTTGCCAGGCGTCTATGGTGGAAGAGAAGAAGCCGCAGCGGCAATGGTAAGCGTAACCGAATGGGGCGGCGAGTTCTTCTAACAAGGAGCATTTCTGGCATTTATCCATGCATTTAATCCGACAGATAATTTTTTTTCTGCGCACGCAGGAGAAAATCATACAGAAAAGAACAATGAGTAATAAGATAAACAGAGCGTAGTACATAGTCTATAACCTATAATCCTATGTGGTTTTACTCTACTTTATGCCGGTATTTTTGAGGGGTGTATAAAATATCTGTTCTTCGGATAAAAGAGAATACATTCGATACGCATGGTAAATAGAGCGTTTGGCAAACAAAAGCAAATAAATAACCATGCAGAGGTTAAAAAAAAGCTTATTTTGTCCGATAAAAATTTTAGATACTATACACTGTTATACTAAAGTCCGCATGTTTGCTTAATTGCGGGGGAGGTATCAATGTTTTCAGTGCAGACGAATATGTTGGCATGGAATGCCGGCAGGCAATTTGGCATAAAAGGCAAGGAAGCGGCGAAGCACTCTGAGAAGTTATCCTCAGGTTACCGTATCAACCGGGCGGCGGACGATGCGGCAGGCTTAGGGATTTCTGAGAAGATGCGCAGGCAGATGCGCGGTCTGACACAGGCGTCCCAGAATGCACAGGATGGCATTTCCATGGTGCAGACGGCGGAAGGAGCCATGAACGAGATACACGATATGCTCCAACGCGCCAATGAACTGGCGGTGAAGTCCGCCAATGGCACGCTGACGGACGAAGACCGGGCGATGGTCGATGCAGAGGTGCAGCAGCTGAAAACTGAAATCGATACCACGGCAAAGCATACAGTCTTTAACGAAATCAGGCTTTTTCCCGACAGCGGGATGATGCCTTCCCAGGCACAGGCAAATGTATGGCAGTATGACCTGACTTACCATATGGCTGACGGGAGTTTCACGGTGGACGGCATGTCAAGCAACGTGCCGGATGCAGACGGCGGGATAAGCCTCGCATCGGTTAACCCGGTATCGACGGGCGGTGCTGTCGCGAATAAGATTGCCACGGAATTTATACCGAAAGCGGTTACACAGATTATGGACGCATTCCCTTCGATTAAGAATGCGATAGGGACAGACAATGTAGAGATTAAGATAGCAGTCAGCACCTCAGGGCCGGCGGGATTTGGCGGTTCGGGCGGGATGTTGGCATATGCCCAATTTCAGTTTTATCCTACAAGCAAACCGACGGACAAAGCGTTCAACTTGCAGATTACATTTGACGCGGCGGATTTTACTCTGGCGGACGCCAACGGAACAGGGAAGATGTCGGCGGCGTTGGAGTCCACGATTGCCCACGAGCTGATGCATTCTATGATGCAGTATACGATGACGGATGGCATGAGCGGCAGGAAAGGCGACCCTTTCCCGGACTGGTTTAAAGAAGGGACGGCGCAGCTTTCCGGAGGTGGGTTCCCGACAAACTGGAACAATGACTTGATTGCTTATGCGCAGAAGCTTACGGATGCGGGCGATACGAGCCAGGACGCGGCTGTCAAGGCATATTTGGCAAAGCATACGGTAGATAACAGGCCTTATGGCCACGGATACCTGGCGGCAGCCTATGCCGGATGGCTTGCGAACGGCAAGGGGGATGTGACAGGGGCGAATATTGCCAAAGGTATGGATAAAATATTTGCTGACTTGATGAGCGGTAAAACCTTTGCGCAGGCGATACAGGGCAATACCGGATTGACGGAGGCACAGCTTAAGAATCATGTGAATGGCGGAAACGTCCAACTGGTAGAGTTTGTCAGGAAGTTATCCTACGAATCTTTAGGCGGCGCGGGTTCCGTGATAACACCGAACTTAAATACGGCGCCCATCGGCATGATTGGCAGCGGAAGTGTCGGTGGCGGAGGCGGTACGAACCCGCCAGGCCCATCTAACCCATCCACACCGGGCGGGCCTGGCACTACGACAGGAGGTCCAGGGCAGGTAGGCATCCAGGTTGGTGCGGATTCCGGGCAGCATATTACAATCGGATTATACCGGATGGATACGGAGGCCCTCGAACTGTCTGATACAAATGTGAGAAGCGTGGAGTCTTCGGGCGACGCTATCGACGAGATTAAGAAGGCGATTGGCTATGTAAGCCGGGTCAGGAGTACATACGGCGCGATACAGAATAGACTGGAACATACGATTTCCAATCTGGATAATATCGTGGAAAATACTACGGCGGCGGAATCCTTAATCAGGGATACGGATATCGCTAAGGAGATGGTGGCGTATTCCAACAACCAGATTCTTCTACAGGCAGGTCAGTCTGTACTAAGCCAGGCCAACCAACAGCAGAATATCCTGCTAAGCCTTTTATCATAATTAGCCTTTGCCAATATATGAAATGGCTGCTGAGCTTATTGCTCGCGAGAATGAAAAGTTAAGGTTACATTGACGAACATTGGGAAAGGCACGAGGGGAAGAAATTGTATGGGACAGATTGTGAAGATAACGTGTGCATCCTGCAAGTCGGAATGGCAGTGTAAGACCGGGTGCGGTATCCTGCATGGCGACCTGGCGCGGGTGGCACAGATATATCCTCCCAAGCAGTGCCAGGAGATAGCAAGCTATGCGGAACAGACAGAGTATCCTCTTTTCAGTTTCGGGTATAGATTGTGTGTCTGTCCGCACTGTGGGCATATCGGCAGCGTTCCGGTGTTATGCCTGGAGGAAGAGGAGAAGACTTATGTGGGTGCGTGTGAACAATGCATGAAGGAAGTTGGTTTGATTGAAAGCTTAGGGACTACCGAGTGCCCGGTTTGCCGCCAGAGAGAGCTGACGGAGGAGCAGACAGGCATGTGGGATTGAGACCCATGGGAGATGAGCCAGGCAGCGGAGGTATACAATACAGGTGCAAGGAAAGTTAAGGCATAGAAAAAGCCGGGACACATATCTTATTCTAAGATTGTCCCGGCTATATTTCTGTGAGCAATAACAGTATACCTAAGAATTTATAATTTCTTATCTTTTAAGGGTAAATACCGAAACCATGTCACTAAGTACGGTTGCCTGAGCGGTAAGCTCTTCGCTCGTTGCAGATGTTTCCTCAGCCGCCGCTGAATTGTTCTGTACGACCTCTGCAATTCTTTCTACCGCCTGGTCTGCCTGCTGCATACTTTCTGACTGTTCAAGAGATACTTCTTTCATTTTCCTTGCGCTGTCAGCAACCATCTTTACGCCATCCACAACTTCTTTTAACGAATCAGAAGCTTTTGTCGCGTTTTTGCTTCCTTCCTTTACTTCGTTAATAGCTGTCTCTATCAGGGATTTTGAATCTACCGCTGATTTCGCACTCTGCTCGGCGAGTGTACGAATCTGGTCCGCCACCACTGCAAATCCTCTACCTGCGTCTCCGGCCCTTGCCGCCTCAATGGAAGCATTCAGGGACAGGAGGTTTGTCTGGCTTGCGATATCTTCAATCTGTACGATAATCTCACCGATTTTCTCGGATGTTTCGCTGATACGAAGCATGGCATCCATCATGGCTTCCATATCTTCACGGCTGTTCTCGGCCACGTTTGCATACTTACGCGCTTCGTTATATGATTTCTCAAGCTCATCGGCTGTCGTCTTAATGCCGTTGCTTAACTCGTCGATTGTTGCCTGCATTTGTTCTACGGCAGCGGCCTGGTCAGTTGCGCCTTCCGCTACAGACTGTGAAGCTTCTGAAAGATTCGTGGAACCTGTCAATACTTGCTCAGATGCTTCATTCACACCTTGGAGCGTAGTGTTTATCTGGTTGTTCATCTCATCCATTCCAGTCAATAAAGCGCTAAAAGCTCCCATATACTGGTCTTCACATTGTGTTGAAGTTGCAAAATTTCCGGCGGCCATCTCGTTTAACATTCTGCCGGCATCTTTAATAATTGTATTAATCCGGTCGGCCATAACGGAAATACTGTCTACAAGCTCCGCCACTTCATCTTCGGACTCGACTTGTGGGAACGGCGAATCCAAATCACCCTCCGCAAACAGGGCGAATCTGTCTTTCAATTCGTTTAACGGTTTCTCGATACTCCTTGAAATTATCTTTGATAGTTTCATTGAATAAAGAACAACGGCAACTAATACAGCGATAACCGTTGCGGACAATACATACAGCAGTAATTTCAAATGTGTTCTCTTATCCGAACCTTCGGATGAATTGACGGCCATCAGGTTTTCTAACGCATCATCTAACAAATCATATTTGGGCGATGCGCTGGCGGCCATCAGTTCCTGCGCCTGGATGGACATCTCCGAATCTGTTGTGGAACCCAAAACGACTACTTCTGCATCGGCTGCTTTATATTCCGCCCACGCCGTGTCGATGGCTTCCATGCAGGCATGTCCTTCTTCTGTAATCATCGTAGGACGAATCTTCTCCAACATGTTTTCGAAATTGACAACAGCCTCGTCATGCTGCTCCACCATGGGGTTAATTAATTCTTCCGTCGCATACCCAATCATTCCTCGTGTTGCGGCTCTTATCTCGGCAGATTCATTCATCGCTAATGCGATGTCCCCTTGCGGGTATGCATAATAGTCCAACACTCTTTCATAATTAATTACCATGTAGAGCATAAACGCCGTTATTAAGACTGCGACGACTCCGAAAATCCGGATGACTTGCGAAAATGATTTGTTAAGCCGCGCGCCTATCTTTAGTTTGTTGAGTTTTTCAATCATTTTGTCACTTCTCCTTTATTTTTACATTTTCTTTATTGTAGGCTTTTACTTACTTATTCCTTCCCGCTTCAATACACTTAGTCAAATCGTACCATGTTTTTGTCGAATTTTCAATCTTTTTCATTACTTTTTTCACCCTTTTTTATAATTTTTGTAAAAGTTTAAACAAATTTGAAAAAAATCCAAAATTATTTTTCTGTTTTCAGTTTGCGCAGGCAAATAGAATGATGAACATAAGCAAATCGGTTTTGCATTGTGTTGTTCCATATATAATAAAATGCTATAATTAAATAAATTTGAGTTTGGAAGAGAGGAACGGTAAAATGAAGTTAAGTGCAATTCATCATATTGCGATTATTGTGTCTGATATCGAAACAGCAAAAGATTTTTATGTCTATAAACTGGGGTTTGAAGTGATTAGAGAAAACTATCGGGATAAGAGAAAGGACTGGAAACTGGATTTGAGAGTCGGGGATGGGGCGGAAGCGATTGAATTGGAAATTTTTGCAGAACCGAATCCGCCAAAACGTACTAACCGGCCAGAAGCATGCGGACTGCGACATCTGGCGTTTCATGTGGAGGATGTGGCGGAAGCTGTGGAGGAATTGAAAAAATGCGGGATTGAATGCGAACCAATCCGGTATGATGAGTATACAAATAAGAGAATGACGTTTTTCTTTGATCCGGATGGGCTTCCGTTGGAATTGCATGAATGAAGGATTTTTGTATTGTCTGTGGAGTGTCTGAGGAAAGTATGGTTTTACACTGTTAGGGGGTTATTGTATGTTTGAAGAAATGTCATTCCCGGAACATGAATACGAGTCAATTCAAAATTATTTAAATGAACTAGGGTATTGTTATACCGCAAGGGTCTATAAAGAAATCGGGAAATATAAAGTCGGAGAATTATATACTGCCCCATGGGGCGATATATTGAAAATAGACGAAGTTAAAACATATTGGAAAGTATCAGATCGTCCTTTCTATGATGAAATGAATGATGACGAAAGGCTACAAATCTGTAAATATTCTGAAGATATGGGATTACCATATGAATTTATAAAATTTACTAAAAGTACAGTATGATTGTATTTCAACAGCAATGCCCAAAGTGGACCTGTTGACAAACGCATTCTTTCTAACAACCTCTTATCTGTGCTTTTATCCAGCAAATCGGAATTTATCTATTTTAGCAATAATATCCTCTTGTATGCTAATGCCACAAACTCATTTGCCGATAAGTCTTTATACAATGAACTTTTTTTATGATTGCGGTTAAAATCTACCTCCAACGTTAGATATCTAAGGTCGTTGCATTTTTTTAGCTTCTGTTTTATTATATCCCAATTTATATCACCATCATAAGGGAGTAGATGTGTATCATCATCTCCGCAATTATCATCCAAGTGTACCGCAAATAATTTATTACCATATCGCGATAAACAATCAGCATCTCGATGATTAAAGTATTCGTGTCCACTGTCATAGCAAAAACCTAAATACTTTGATTTTATATTTTCATAAATATAATCAAGATGCTGTATACTATCCAGATTTTCAAGAGCCAAGTTTATCTTCTTTTTTTCAGAAAAATCTACCAATCTTTTCATTCGCTCTAAACCAATTTGTGTGACCTTGGGTTTCGAGGATAAGCGCGTAATATGAATAACGACTGTCGGGATATTGTAATGTTCACAATCGCTAATACACGATGCGATTATACGAAGATAATCGTCGCCATTCAATCCATCTATCCATAAATCATTAGGATTGTTGCATGGTGCATGAACATAGTCAATATCAAGTCCCAATTTTCTTGCCATCTCAGGTTGACTATTTTTGTCCTGCAATTCATCCCCCCACCAAAGAGATACCGCATCAAATCCTGCACTCCTTATCATTTGCAATCGTTGCTGTATGGGTAATTGATAACTGAACCATGAAAACATTCCGAAACCAGACATATGCCCTCCAAAAATCCCGATTGTGATTTGATGATTTTTAAGGGAAACAAAATCACATAAAATATTATAACACAAAACATACGGGAATTGTGAACTGTTGAAATGCTTTCAAAAAAATAATGAAAAGAGGGACAGATAAATAATGAATATGATTTATGCAACATACAATATCCACCATAACAGCATTGACGTATACACCCACGCAGGTTATTTCTTACGGATAGACTGCAATAAAGCAGAAGAATTGAAAACTACTCCCTGCTCTGAATGTGCCTTAAATGCTTTGGCTATAGACGAACCGCTTGAATATGCCCGATTATATCTTAAAGGAAATATGCAGATGTGGGTGGATGCAGAGGATTCGTTGGAACTATGGTAGATAATTCTTAAGTCAAAACAAGTACCAAATGATTTATAGTGTCATTTGGCGCTTGTTTTATAGATTTCGTCCTTGATACTGTATTGTTACTACATAGACTGTTTTACATGGTTCATTAATGCGGAAAATGGCGATATAATTATCAATCAGTAACTGACGGTAGCCTTTTCCGGCATATCTGCCCTCATTACGCTCTTGATGGGACTGTGGAAATGTGTCCAGGCTTAAAATAGACTTCTTAATTCTGTCAACCTGTTTTGGCATTTTCAGGAGCTAATTTCTCATTTGCGATATATTCGTAAATGTGGTCTAATTCATGGATTGCTTTGGGGTTGACTTTTACCTTGTATTTATCCAAAATGTTTTTTCTCCAATTCTGCAAAAACTATCTCTGCGTCAACTGCTTCTGCTCCGTTAGCAATTTCCTGCTCGGACTCAAATATGGCTTGGTCAATGCGGTTCATTTTTGCAAATTTATCATATAATTCACTACTCATTACAACCAAATCGCTATATCCGTTCTTAGTAATAAAAATAGGCTCCTGTTCCTTGTGTGCAATATTAGAAATCTCGGTTGTATTGCGTAAATCCTTAATAGGCATAATAATTGGCATAATGCTTCACCTCTTTCTTTGGCACAATTATAGCATGATTATGTCCAGACGACAACAAAAAATGTAACATGATGAAAATTTTAATATTTCTTAGAGTAAAAGATGCAAAGTAAAAGATTTGAAAAATAATTGTTGACACATAAATTAATTTGCTGTATCATGACACAATATATATCAAAGGCTATGAAGAGAAGAGTAAGTAGTTAGATATGTTACA
>CAMWBY010000022.1 GCA_947172645.1 uncultured Lachnospiraceae bacterium
ATGCTTCTTTTCTTTCTGAATTTTCAGGGTTGCATTACTGTTTATTTGTCAAGGTTCGCTGCCGCTCTGTCTCTCTCTTGCACACAGGCGACGTTGATATAATAGCAAATAGATTATTATATGTCAACAGGTTTTTGGAAATTTTTTTAATTTTTTTCCAAAAGATTTTTTGTGCTGTGAACCATTCGGCTCTTTTCCATAATATATTTCCCTACAGAACGAATACCCCCGTATACTTCGCCACATAATAGATGACAAGAGCAAGAACTCCTGCTTCCGCCGCCCCCATAACCGCGCCAAGAACTTTGTCGAAACTGCCTATCACGGCCACATTGCTAAGAGCCAGAATGGGCTTGAAAATCAAGTCGCACAATTTAAAAACAATGCCCAACAAAATCAGTCCCACAATACACAATGTCAAAGTGCTCATCGCTTTGGCCATCGCGCTTGTAACGGCAATCAGGATAAGTGCCACACACGCCAGAGAAACCACCCCTGACAAAAGCGTGGCAACCTCCTTCATCATTCCATTATGAAATCCCTTTTTCGTCCTCCATATAAACAATAGCAGTACCACTGCCGCAAATATTAATCTCGCCATGCAGGCCACGACTCTCCTATCTCAAATATCTTTCGTCCTTACTTACTGCAATTCAATCGTGTCAATAGAATCCGGCGTCACCACCATATAGCGGTACGAAGACCCCTGTGGTATCAAAACAAGGGCTGTCTTCTCGAAGCTGCCGCTGTACTTTTCTGTTCCGTTGCTGTTATATAAGCGGCATTCGGATTCATTATAGATAATCACCTGGTCATCATGAAATAAAATATCGCTATATTCGATGTCGAACTCAATCGTCTGCCGGAGTTCTCCTGATTTATGATATACGTCAAGACGGTATCTGTTACTGTTCTCCGTTCCGTTAAATACCAATCCCACATATTCGTCTCCATAATAGACGCCCTGTACATCGTCGTCAATCAGGCTCTCCGCTACACTGACCGGTTTTTGCTGGCCGCTGTAGAACATAATCCTGTTATCGGCCACACCAATCAACGATTTATTATCCAGAAATCTGGTAAATGGCACGATTGTATTCAGATAGTCATAACCGCTGACATAATTGTTGGTGCTGTTCTGCCCCACATCCCCAAAATTATAAAATGCGACACTGGATTTCATCTGTCCGCTGTCTACAAACAAATAGGACACGCATGCCAATATTCCGTTCGGCGAAATGGATACGCTTACCGGATATCCGCTGTCTTTCATGGTAGTACGGAAATATACCAGTTCATTTCCGCCCGCATCATAAAGATAAATCCATGTAGTATCCCTGTCATCCAGGACTGCCGCCACAACTCCATTAGCCGCCACGCTGAAAGCCCGTATCGGTTTTGTGGTCGTTATGCTTCCCATAACCCCGCTTGTGTTCATGACATAGACTGTCCTGCCATTATAGTCACCCACCGCAACTACATTCTGGCACATATCCACCATAGGATTCTGCATCTCAAAAGTCTGGTTCCAAACCGCATTTCCTCTGATATCCATACAGCTCGCCCCATCCTTACTGTAGCTAAGAAGATATCCTGAAAAAGGCAGAAGTTTCGAGTCCTGCGTAATCTGGATATCCACTGAGGCCGTCACTACCGTCTGCGTATATACTTTATTTTTCCACTGGACATAAAAGGCTGCGATAATGGCCGCAATCAGTATGATGACAAGAATCGTGCGGTAAAAAACCGTAAACTTATGGCTTTTAATCTTCTCTCTGTAATTGATTCTGGCCTTTTCTTCTCCTCTGTCCTTCTTCTTTTTCAGGTAGTCCCTAACATTGGTCATACACTGTTCCTCTTCCTTATGGTAATGCATACATTGTTTATTGTATCACACATTTTCTCATGGTAGTATTATTTTTTGTCCATAGCGGATGTTATCCGGATTGGTAATCTGGTTCAATTCGCATATCTTCTTCACATGGGATTCGTCCCCGTATATTTTCTGGCTAATTGTATACAGAGTGTCTCCCCGTTCCACTTCATAATATCTTGTCACATTTCGTGAAAGCGCTTCCACATCCTCTTGCTTTTCTTCCGGCTCGGCCATGTCCTCTTCATCATCTTTTTCTTCACTACCCGCCAAATCCTGTTGTGTCCCTTCCCCCTCCTGCCGTATTTCCTTGTCCGCCATTTCCTTTCCTTTCACATCCTCTGTATCCGATTGATTGAGACTTTCCTCTGTGCTGACGTCCGCGCCATCCGTCTCCGTACCGTTGTTCTCACTGTCTGTTTCTGCGTCACTTGTTTCGCCGTCCGTATCAGAATCAGTTATGTCCTCTGTTTCTCCATCTCCTAAACTCCCGTCTTCTTTCGCTCCGCCATCGTTCTCCAACGCAACCAGTTTCAAAATATCTTCCTGTCCGGCATCCGTCTGTGCCTGTCCCGCCTTTCCTTCCTCTGACATGTCTTCTTTGTTCTTTTCCTTCTCCTGCAGCATGTCCCGTTCGACCACAATTTCATCCCGCTCGACTACCTCCGCCGCATCCCCTGCTTCCTGGTTCTCTATTGCAAAAAAAACTTCCGCCGCCGACTGGTTCAATTGTTCCATTTTATCATAGCTATTTGTCGAATTAATCACAATGGCAATCAGCGCTACAAGAATGACGCCAAGCTGTACAGAAACTAAGCTGTGCGGCGTTTCACTCCAAACGCTATCTGGCGCCGTTCTTTGAACTGTTTTGATTCTCGGGACTTTCTTTTGCCCTGTTAAATGTTTCTTTTTGCCGCCTGTATGTACAGCGCCGGACGCGCCATTTCTGCTTGCCGCCTTTTCATTTCTTATCTGCCCGTTTTTCCGCTCAATCAAATAACTCTGCATTTGTACATTGTCCTGGTAAAAGACGTCATATCCTTTTATCTCATAGATATCGTCTTTTTCCCTGACCAAAAATACAGGCCCCGCCTGCGTCAGACGGCATCCTATTTCTTCAAGCAGATTATACTGCGCAAAAACAGGCAGGTGCTTGTCCCTTCCGGCGCCGTAAATAACATACCGCCTCCCGTTTTTCTCTCTATATCCATAGAAGTAAAACTCCGATAGCTCCAATGTACCCGTCTCTTCTTTCAGATAAGACACCACGTAGTCTTCCACGCAAATCTCGTACTTTGTCTCTTTTCCTCCTTTGTGAATGACAATTGACGACTGCTTCATTTCATTCACCCCGTTCTGAAAGTGCCATATGGCAATATCTAAATCAACTATAACATGTCTTCCATAAAAAAAATGGCAAAACATGCGGTCTTGCCATTTTAATTCCATATCTGTCTATATTTTAATCTTCGTACTTCTATACAAACTGATAAACCGTCACCGAATCATAATCCTTACCAGGCCCAAATACTGCCTGTGGGAAATTTGAATGGTGGATATTGTCCGGATAATACTGTGTTTCCAGGCAGAATCCTACACGCGGGCCGTAGGTCACTCCCTCTTTACCGTTCTTCTTCCCAATACAGTTTCCTGCATAGAACTGTACGCCGGGCAAGGTTGTATATACCTTCATCTTCCGTCCGCTCTTCACATCCTCCGCCTCGGCAATCTCCCGCAGTGTTCCGTCGGCGTCATCGATGACAAAATTATGGTCATAGCCCTGTCCGATTCTAAGCTGCTCACATTCTGCATGAATATCCTGTCCAATCGGCTTCTTCTGTGTGAAATCCATAGGCGTGCGCTCTACGCAAGCAATCTTGCCTGTGGGAATCGACCCCGGGACCACCGGCGTATAATGGGACGCATTCAATTGGAGAAGATGGTCCTCGATTGAGCCTGCGCGATGCCCCGACAAGTTGAAATATGTGTGGTTTGTCAGATTCAGAATCGTATTCGCATCGGATGATGCATGATAACTCAATTTCAGCGCATTGTCTTCGGACAGGCTATAAGTCACAGACACTTTCTTATTTCCAGGGAATCCCATCTCCCCATCTTTCCCCTCTACCGTAAAAGTAACGCTGTCCGTCCCTTCTTCCACATCCCAGACACGTTTGTGATAACCGTCTTCCTTATGGCTGTGCAGATTATTCTCTCCATCGTTCACATCAATATGATAAGTCTGTCCGTCAATCTCAAAGCATGCCCCGGCAATCCGGTTCGCGCTGGGCCCAATGGTCGCGCCAAAGAAATCGCCATTCTCATAATAATCTTCTAAGGTGTCATATCCCAATACCACATCCGCCAAATTGCCGTCCTTATCCGGGACAAAAAGATTGACAAGAATCGCGCCGAAGTTAATAACCTTCGCCTGCATGCCGTTTGCATTAGACAAAGTATACGCATACACATCTTTACCACATTTTGTTGTACCAAATTTCTCTTTTACTATCCCCATGTCTGCCTCCATTCTTAAGATGCCATCCATCTTCGCATATTACCTGCCAAACCGTCACAGCTCAACTCTGCCTTCCAACGCCCGCAGCAAGGTAACTTCATCAATATATTCCAAATCGCCGCCCACAGGCACGCCGCTGGCTATCCTTGTCACTTTGATTCCCGTGGGTTTAATTAATTTGCTGATATACATAGCCGTCGTCTCGCCTTCCAAACTGGAATTGGTCGCGATAATCACTTCGTTTACATCGCCCTCTAAACGCTGCATCAGCTCTTTTAGCTTAATGTCTCCCGGCCCGATACCCAGCATCGGCGAAATCGCACCGTGAAGCACATGATAAACGCCACTGTATTTCCCCGTCTTCTCATACGCTGCCAAATCCCTGGCATTCTCCACCACCATAATAGTTCCATGGTCCCTGTTTGCGTTAGAACAAACCGGACATACATCCTGGTCCGTCAACGTATAGCATTCTTTACAGTAACGTACATTTTCTTTCGCATCTACAATCGCATGCGCCAACCGCTCCACACGGGCCGTCGGCATATTAATCAAATGAAAAGCAAGCCTTTGGGCGGATTTGGAGCCGATACCCGGAAGACCTGCTAATTCTTCTATTAACTTATTGATATGTCCGCTATACAATTCCATCAGAACGGAAATCCTCCGCCCAAACCGCCTGTCATCTTGTTCATAATCTCGGCGCTTGCATCCTCAGCCATACGTAACGCCTCGTTGGCCGCCGCCATAATAAGGTCCTCTAACATTTCAATATCATCAGGGTCTACTACTTCCTCAGATAATTTTACTTTTGCAATCTCTTTCTTGCCTGTCACAGTCACTTCCACTGCGCCGCCGCCGGCTTTCGCCGCAAATTCCTTTACTTCCAGTTCTTTTTGGCTTTCTTCCATCTGGCGCTGCATTCTCTGCGCCTGCTTCATCAGATTGTTCATGTTCCCCGGCATTCCGCCTCCCGGAAATCCACCACGCTTCGCCATTTTAATTCTCCATGCTCCTTTCACAGCCTGCCACTTTGGGTACAGGCGACAACTATTTATTCTTCTTCCATCTCTATGTCCATATGGATAACCTGGCTTAAATCAACATAATTTTGCGTAAAAGTATTCCGGTCAGGAACGCTCTGCACCGTCACGCTGATTTCTTTGCCAACTGACTCGGACAACATCCTCACAAGCTGTTCTTTATGTCCTTCCTGTTTTAAAAAATAATCTGAGGCGAGTCCGTCTTCCACTACAATCAGCAGCTGGTTATCTCCGCCCAGGCTAAGGCCGGCATTTTTCAGATACTGCTTCATCGGCATGGAAGCCTGCCCTACAATAGACGCCCACCTGTCAACCACCGACTGCACATCTTCCGGGATTGCCTTGGGAAGGGGAGTCTGTACCCCCGCCGCTGATATTCCCGGGGAATTGTCCGATGCAAATGTGCCTCCCCCGAGGGCCGCTGTTCCTGCCTGGACAGCAATTGTTCCGTTCTCTATCTTCTCTTCCACCGCGCGTATACGCTCCACCACGGAACCAAAATCCTTCTCCATATCAGGGCGGCAGAGCTTAATCAATGCAATTTCTATAAAAATCCTCTTCTGCGCCGCATACTTAATCTGGCCTGACAGTTCCGAGAAGATGCGGATATAACGCATGATGGCTTCCGCCTCCGTCATATCAGCCTCTTCCCGAAGCCTCGCCAGATTATCCGAAGAAACATCAATCACATCTTCTATGTCATCGGACGATTTTACCAATAAAAGGTTACGCAGATACCATGTGAAATCCGTCACAAACTGGGTAAGTTCCCTCCCCTGCATCACGATTTCTTCCAAAAGGCTGATGCAGCCGGACACATTCCGCTCCAAAACAAACCGAAGCAGTCTGCCAAACACTTCCGTATCCACGGCGCCTAACACATCTAATACTTTATCATAAGTCAGTTCCTGCCCAAAATGAAATGCAATACACTGGTCAAGCAGACTTAAGGCATCCCGCATAGAACCGTCCGCCGTCTTCGCCACATACCGAAGCGCCTTATCCTCCGCCTGAACCTGCTCCGTATCCATCAATTCACGCAGCCTTGCGGCAATCGTGTCAATCGTAATGCGCCTGAAATCATACCGCTGGCATCTGGATAAAATAGTAATCGGAATCCTATGAACCTCCGTGGTCGCCAGTATAAAAATCACATAGGACGGCGGCTCCTCAAGTGTCTTTAAAAGTGCGTTAAATGCGCCCGGGGACAGCATATGGACTTCATCGATGATGTAAACTTTATATTTGCCCTCTGCCGGTGAATAAGATACTTCCTCCACAATCTCACGGATATTATCTACGCCGTTGTTGGATGCCGCATCGATTTCAATCACGTTCATGCTGGCTCCTGCCGCAATCGCTTTACATGCCGCACATTCCCCACATGGGCTGCCGTCCTTCGGATTCTCGCAATTGACAGCCTTGGCAAATATCTTGGCAATGGTAGTCTTACCTGTCCCGCGTGTCCCGCAGAACAGGTAAGCATGCCCGATACGCTCCGCCCTTATTTGATTTTGCAATGTGGTGACAATATGTTCCTGTCCTTTCACATCTTCGAAACAGTCAGGACGAAACTTACGATAAAGAGCTGTATAAGACATTGCTTCTCCTTACTCTTTTCTTTAATCTCCGAAGCTGATGCCTACCATCTTCGCTTCTTTGACGATGGTTGCATCGGGGGAAACCATCTTCAGCTTACCCGCCACTTCCTCAAGCGGCACTCTGACAACTTCCCTGTTCTTGTATCCTACCATAAATCCATACTCACCCTGCAGGATAAGCTTGCCCGCCTCTGCGCCAAGCCTGGTGGCAAATACGCGGTCATAAGGACAAGGGCTTCCCCCACGCTGTGTATGCCCAGGAACCGTGACGCGCACTTCCTTGCCGCTCTTCTTCTGAATCTTGTCCGCCACTTCATAAGATACGGAAGGATATGGATAGTTCTTCATCTTCTCTTTGTATTCTTTCTTGGAAAGCTTCGCGTCTTCTTTGGAAATTGCGCCTTCCGCCACTGCCATAATGGTAAACCGGGAGCCTCTCGCCTCACGCTCATTGATAGCCTTAATCACTTTATCAATATCATAAGGAATCTCAGGAATCAGAATGATGTCCGCGCCGCCCGCCATACCGGCATTCAACGTAAGCCATCCAACTTTATGTCCCATCACTTCCACGATAAAAATACGCCCATGGGAAGAAGCGGTGGTATGGATGCAATCGATACAATCCGTCGCAATATTGACCGCGCTCTGGAAACCGAATGTCATATCCGTGCCCCACAAGTCATTGTCAATCGTCTTCGGAAGCGTGATAACATTCAGACCTTCCTCGCGAAGCAAGTTTGCCGTCTTATGTGTACCGTTGCCGCCCAAGATTACCATACAGTCCAGTTTCAGCTTATAGTAGTTCTGTTTCATCGCTTCCACTTTATCAAGACCATTCTCATCCGGCTCACGCATCAGCTTAAAAGGTGTACGCGAACTGCCAAGAATTGTACCACCCTTCGTCAGAATCCCCGCAAAATCATGACCTGTCAGCATGCGGAAATCCCCGTAAATCAAACCTTTATATCCATCCAGGAAACCGTAAATCTCTACGTCTTCCCCGCTGCATGATAAACATTTGACTACGCCGCGCATCGCCGCATTCAACGCCTGACAATCTCCACCACTGGTCAACATACCGATTCTCTTCATTACTCTTCCTCCTTACACATCTGATAATTTTTGCCTTACCCTTCACCCGCAGTGCACGCTTGATTTCGCTTCGCTCCATCGCGCTCACGGGCTTTCGCCCTATCATAATGCAATCTGGCAAAATTGTCAGCAAGCTGCCATTTTGTCATCTTACATTATGGCACTGCTCATTGCTTTCGTGAACATTATATCCCATTTTGGGGATGGGGACAACTAATTGTTGGGATTTCAGAAGTTCTTTTTCTTGTTTGTTGCGTACACGCAGTTCCTTAAAAAAAGTGGTGAGCATGTCCGTGCATTCTTCGGCGAGAATGCCTCTTTTGACTTGTACCTGATGGTTAAATTCCGGCATTTCAAGTATATTCAGGATGGAACCGCCGCAGCCTGCCTTGGGATTCATGCTGCCCATAACCACCTCAGTAATCCGGGCTTGTACAATAGCGCCCGCACACATCTGGCATGGTTCCAGTGTCACATACAATGTACAATCCTCCAAGCGCCAGTCGCCCATCTTCTTACTTGCCTTATTGATGGCCGTTATCTCGGCATGTGCCAGCGTATTCTTGTCGGTATTGCGCCTGTTGTATCCTCTGCCTATAATTTTATCCTGATAGACAATCACACAGCCTATAGGCACTTCGCCAAGAGCATATGCTTTTTTCGCCTGTTTCAAGGCTTCTTTCATATATTTTTCATCCTGTGTCATAGTTTCCCTCCCCCGCAGATGCTGTAACTTTTCTCGTTTTAATTTAATTTTACGCCTAACACAAAAAACTTTTTATAAAAAGAGTGGACAACCGGCTCATTTCAAATTATAATCTTATTCATATGGAGTTGTATCGAAGTGGTCATAACGGGGCGCACTCGAAATGCGTTAGCCCTCCGGGGCTCGAGGGTTCGAATCCCTCCAACTCCGCTTGTAAAACCGTCGTATTTACGGCGGTTTTTATTATTCATGACATATTGCTGTCCAAAACCGCCTGCAGCAATGCCACATATTCCTCAAACTGCGATAGCCCGAACGACGTGAGTTCATAAGTAGACTTCGTCCGCTTCTTTTCTATGACTTTACTGGAAGTAATATATCCCCATGTTTCCAGTTTCGTGAGCTGTACGCTTAGATTTCCTTGCGTGGCCTGGGTTGTCTCGCGCAGCTCGTTGAAGGTCTTAGAAGAGCTGACCAAACTGCTGATAATCTTAAGCCGCAGCGTCACACTGAAAGCTTCCGGTATATTATCTATGTTCATCGCCAGCTTCTCCCCGCTCCTTATGTCTGATATAAACCCCCAGCACAAAATAGCCAATACAGGTTACAACGTTGCCATACAGGTTATGATAAGGTATTTCTGCCTCCGGTTGTCCCGGAATAAAAGGAAAAGACACACCCGCATTTCCAAAAGACGACGTGAGAATCATATAACCGAACAGTCCTGCCACGGCCCATCCCACCAGATATTTTCTGCTAAAACTGTAAGCACAGATAATCATAAAAATCGAAAACAGCAAGATACCCGAAAAATTTGTTATAAACGAGGCATATATCATACTGCTTCCGCCTCCCAACCCATTATCCCCCGTGGCAAGAAAAAACTGTAAAAAGTTTATCAACATCGCGCCTACGGGAATGGCAATTGCGATGATTCCCCAGATACACAGAAGGCTCAGATAATATTTATTGGAGTACTTCTTCTCGCTTCTATAAATACAAATATATCCTGCCAGAAGCAACGCCGGCAAGAGATAGACGCTGATGCTCATACATACCATCCATGTGGGATGCAGCATGAACGTCATCACCAAAATATATCTTAACATATTATATGTACCCAGAAGAAAGCACATCAGATACATACCCCGGTAATGAACCTTGGTATCCTCTATCGTCTCTTTAATCGTATTGATATCCTGTATTGCATTATATATTTTTGTCTCCATAACCTTCCCTCCTTTTGGTTTATATTATAAACCAATTTATGCCATTGGTCAAGTAAATGTAAATACAGGCAAAAACGTCATCCGTCCCGCCGTTAAGACTTCGCTAAACCTATGTTAATATTGTGTTTTTTTCTTGCTCAACTTACGTTAAGAAACCCGTTTTCCTATTTCCCACCACTTTACGATTCCTTATAATAGCAACGTAAACGATGCATCCTCCCAGAATCCTTTCTGCAAACAGCGTAGCAGCATAGATTCGGGGAATATATTAACAAGAAAGTGAGGAATATGTCTTATGAATATAGGAATGCTTATTATATGCGTTATCGGCGGCCTTGCCGGCGCACTGAGCACAGCTTATCTCTTAATCAGCTTCCCGGTTATCATCATATGGAAAATCTACCGCCGCATCAAATTCGGATATACGATGTATCAATAATCAAACGCGCAGGAAACCGCCGCAAGATTTATATGGCTTGCGGCGGTTTCTTGTGCTTATCATATTCAATTTTCATTGATTATCCCATTCTCATTCCAGAACGTTTATGCCCCTTATCTGCCATTGCTCACCAATGAATAAACCAGGCATCCGCCAAGCGAAACAAAAACCAGGCCCATAATCAAAATCTCCATTATACCCATCTCTTTTCCTCCATTCCTGTCTCCTTACTTATGCTCATACCAGATTCCGCCAAAAAACCCAACCGCAACAAGTACGATTGAAACTATGGACCACGCATCCATCTGCATTTTGTTTTCCTCCCAACGCTGACTCTTTGCTTATGTGATTATGCTATCACAGGCACCCACGGTTTTACAGATTATTGCCGATTTTTTAACGTATTTCTAGCGTTTTCTTGGTACTTTCTTATCCTTTTCTTAACGCCTTTTTAACACATTTTTCTATTTTTATTTTGACAGAAAAAAGGTATAATAAACGCGGATAAATCAGCATCATATAACATCTGTATAAAAAAACGAGCACAGCTCGTTTGCGAGCTCCGCTTCGCGGACTCGGATAAGCGGAGGAATTTCCTATTATATAAATTAAGGAGCCATGCATATGTCCCCAACTGCCAAATCTTTCTCCCCGGCCAGAAATTTGCTCGTCCCGCTGACCGGATTGTCTATCGCAACCCTTTTTGCCTTCCTGTTCATCTACTATGTACAGGAAAATTCAGGCAACATTGCGTTAATCTATATACTTGCATTGATAATTATCGTGCGCTATACGGATGGGTATCTGCCGGGTATTATTTCATCTATCATTGCGGTCGTCTGTGTAAACTACCTGTTTACCTATCCATATTTCGAATTAAATTTTACGCTTTCCGGATATCCCGTCACTTTTATAGAAATGTTAGGCGTCACTCTTCTCACCTGCGCCATGACCACAAGCATGAAGCAGCAGGCGCAGATGATTGCCGAGAAAGACAAGCTTTTGTCAGAAACAGAAAAAGAAAAAATGAGGGCGAACCTGCTTCGCGCGATTTCCCATGACCTGCGCACACCGCTGACAGGAATTATCGGGGCAAGCTCCTCTTATCTGGATAACGATTCCCTTTTGACAGAAGACGAGAAAAAAGCAATTGTGACCCATATCCATGAAGACGCCAACTGGCTGCTGAATATGGTAGAAAACCTTTTGTCCGTGACGCGTATCCACAACCAATCCTCCACAGTCAAGAAAACCGACGAGTCTGTGGAAGAAATTGTCTCCGCGGCAATTATCCGCTTAAAGAAAAGGCTGCCGGATGCCGTTGTCAACGTTTCGGTTCCCGACGAGCTGCTCATACTGCCGATGGACGCCATCCTAATCGAGCAAGTTCTTCTAAACCTTCTGGAGAATGCCATCGTCCATTCCCAGAGCGTGAAACCGATTCTTTGCTACGTGGACGACGATGAGCAAAATGTGACTTTTCACGTAAAAGATTTCGGCATTGGCATTGACCCGGAGCGGTTAAAAAATATCTTCGACGGTAATTCTTATATCGGGAACAGCGAATCCGACTCCAACAAAGGGATGGGAATCGGACTGTCAATCTGTAAGACCATTATCACCGCCCACAACGGCTTCATCGATGCCAGAAACCATGAGCAAGGCGCAGAATTTTACTTCTCTCTGCCAAAGGAAGCGTAAGAAACATTTTAGGAATTTAAATAAATTATCTTAAATGGAAAAGAATACCATAAGAAGGAATGATAAACCGTTATGAATCTGAGACATGAAATTTTATTGATTGAAGACGAAAAAAATATTTGTAATTTCATCGCAACCACGCTGCGGACACAGGATTACAAAGTTAATTTTGCAGGAAATGCCGCGAATGGCCTGGCAATGGCCGCCTCCGGCTGTCCCGACCTGATTCTGTTAGACCTGGGGCTTCCTGATATGGACGGAATCGACGTGATACACAGTATCCGGCAATGGAGCAATATCCCCATCATCGTCATTTCCGCCAGGACGCAGGAAAAAGAAAAAGTGGACGCGCTGGACGCCGGCGCCGACGATTATATCACCAAGCCTTTCGGCACGTCGGAATTGATGGCCCGAATCAGGACCGCGCTGCGCCGCTCTTCCATAAACGGAAGCACATCTGTCTCCGCCCGGAATAGATATGCAGCCAAGGGCCTTGTAATAGATTATGACAAACATATTATTACGGTGGAAGGTGAAATCGTTCATTTTACTCAGATTGAATACAAAATCCTGACCTTCCTGGCCCGCAATGCAGGAAAAGTCATCACATACGACACGTTGATTACGCATGTCTGGGGGCCTTATGCGGACAGCAACAACCGCATCCTGCGTGTCAATATGGCAAACATCCGCAGAAAATTGGAACAAAATCCCGCAGACCCCCAATATATCTTCACGGAAATCGGCATCGGTTACCGCATGATTGACAATGAGAATCTATAATCACCGTTGACAAATACACAAAAAAACAGTATACTAATTAAACCGTGCAGCCGGGGCGTTAGCGGTGCCCTGTACCCACAATCCGCTCTAGTGGGGGTGATGCTTTATCGAGGGTGTAAGCTTGTGTAGCTGCCCTTTATAAGTGGCGTTGAAGTTTGGGTCTTACGCAATGGGAATCCATGAACCGTGTCAGGGTGGGAACACAGCAGCACTAAGTGGAACCTTCCATGTGCCGTGAGGGTGCCTGGCGGAGTTAACTGTAAAGGTAACGTACATGGGTGAAATTCGACATAAAGCGCACGGTTTCTCGTGCGCTTTATCTGTCTATTGTCCATATGTTCCCGCCATGCATTGCCTGCATGATGTTGCCCTGCCTGCATTCCTGCATAGATAATCTATCAGAGAAGAACAGCTTTCAGGTGACATCAGGTTCAATATATACGATAGATTCTTCTTGAAACAGTTGTAGCTCTTCCTCTATTTCATCTATATCGTCTTGCCTGTCTTTTTCCTCGCTCACTTTTTTCTTCTCTTTCTCACTGTACATGGATTCATATGCCTGTTTCAAAAGGTCGTTCGCTTCCGCCCCCTCCGCATTCTGTTCCAGGCAATAGCCTAAACTGGCGCTGAGCACATAAGGTCTGGCATGTACCAGATTATAATTGTCAATCATCCGCCTAATCTTCAGAACCTTATTCTCCATGCCGGTTTCATCGTACCCTGTCACAAGAACCGCAAATTCATCTCCGCCATAGCGGCTCAGCAGCTCCCCTTCCTGTTGGCTCTGAATCATAATAGACGCCATCGCCTTGATTAAGGCGTCGCCTATCTCATGGCCGTAAGTGCCGTTCACCTTACTTAAATCATCCACGTCGGCAAAAATAACGCCGACAGCTTTTCCTTCCTTGCCTGCCTCGCTAATCATCTGTTCGGCGCACTGATGGAATCCCGACCTGTTATATATGCCTGTCAGTTCGTCGCTAATCCACATATGGTCAAGCCTTCGCACCATAGCGCGCATCATATCCTGTTTCCGAATAGTCTCCAACGCGTTATCCAGATTTAATATAAAATTCTGGTAGAATCTCCCTTCAAATGCAGGACGATAACTGCCCGCCACACAATATCCAAAGCAATAATCCTGAAAATGAAGCGGCAAAATCGTGTAGAATGCGCCAGAACGCCTCATGTCACATTCCTCCGGAAGAAGAAGGCTCCTGGAAAACTCTCCGTAACTGGTCACTTCCCCTTTCTCATAAGCAAAAGGCACCCATATCTTATCACTGTAGGCCGCAATATCCCTGCCCCTCTCTTCTCCTGCCGCAACGCGCTCCAGCTCTTCGTAATAGTCCTCCGAGCTGCCGCACATACAAAAATAGAAATACTCCATATCAATGCTTCGTATGTACTGCTCCAGGCATCCCAACAGGTCATCCAAATCTCTCAGACCTGTAAACTCCGCCGAAAAATTCCTGAGCGTTTCCATATCCCGGCTCGCATGGACATAACTCTCTATGAATTTCATCTGCATATGCGCAACGTCTTCCTGCATATGGAAATCGCACCCGCAGGACCCGGCAAAAACAGCTTTCCCTTGGATTATCGTATGCTGCTCCACATCTTCCCCTCGCAGCGTGGCCATAATCTTTTCATAAGCAATCTGCCCTGCCTCATATTCGCCTCTCCGAACCGTGGTCAGCCTTGGATAATTGTATTCTGTAATCTCGCTGTCATCGTAACCTGTCACCATCACGTCCTCAGGCACTCGTTGTCCCGCCTCCCTGAGTTCCACGATAGCCCCCACCGCCATCTCATCATTGGCAGCCACAATAGCATCCGGCATCTCGCGGGCTTCACTCAAGAATTTCCTCACCGCGCGCCTGCCGCTCTCGAAACTATAATCCCCGTAGTAAATGTGGTCTTTATCCCATCCAATGTGGTCTGCCATCATGGTTTTCTGATGTGCCTGCAGCCTCATTCCCGCATCAACGCTGTAAACAGGGCCGGAAATATAATAAATATTTTTGGCGTGATGCCTCATAATCAGATGATGGGTAATCTCCTCCATGGCGATTCTGTTTTCCATCTCCACTTTCATAAAATACTGACTCCGGGCATTCAAATCCACACAGGGAATCCCAGCTTCCTGAATCTCTTTCTCAACCCGCTCTACAATAGCCGTATCCTGGATGGTATCACTATTCATGATTACACCGTCATACTCTGAGAAGTCAGGCAGCGTATAAATATTGTTTTCACCTTTCGCATACTTGGAAGGGCTTTCATACTTCCACCCCACACAGGTAAATATATATACGTTTGCCCTGTCTATCAGCGCCCTATCCAATATTCCGTTAATTGTTCTTTTCTGGGAATCGTATCCGACTCCCCCAAGCAGTACCGCTATTTTCATTAATTCGCTTCCCCCTCATCCCATAATGTAGCTCCAACCATCAAATTACCACCGCAGCGCCGCCGGGAAATATTCAGTCTTCATCATCTTGTATTCTGGCACTACATACGATTATCACGTCTATTGTACCATATAATTATAATAAATTGCTACACTTTATAACTCTACCTTCCTAAGATAATATCCAAACTCCCCGGCGCGTACATTGCCGCCGGGACATTCAAACGCCTCAAACCCGAACATCAGCGCCACCATCTTTTCCCGCTCATAGAATACGCCCGGCACACCCAGATAATAGTCCTGCTCTTTACCCAGGATAATATACCTGTAGTTATAGAATCCATGCAGAAGGAAACTATTGTTCACCAGATGTTGATACTTTGACTGTAGGATTACAAAGTCTTTTGGCTCTAACTTCACATATACCCGCTCATCCCCATACGGATGTATTTGTTCATAAGTGTCCAAAATCTGCTCCCACTTGTCCTCTTTCAGGCTATATTCCGGAGCGTTCTGAGGAACAACTACGGTATTTCCCGTCTTGCGCCGGGGAAGCTCTTCCGTAATAATAATGGTCTGCGGGTTTTCTGTCCCTTTATGCCTTTCCGCCTTCACGTATTGTTCCATATTATTCTGCATTGTAACTTCCGGCATTTCCTGCATACGGCTTACAGGTATATCCTCCTCTTTTGCATGCCCAGCGTCCTTATTCATACCCGCATCGCCTTCTGCACCCGCAATAACCGTATTTTCTATACTCCTGTATTTTGCAGACTTATTCGGCTCTTCCGGCATCCTTGGGATTTCTTCCTGTATTTTAGGGACTTCCTCAGAAACTTTCATGACTTCCTCTGGCATCCTTGGGGCCTCTTCCGGAGCTTTCCGGACTTCCTCCGGCATCTTTTGGACTTCCTCCGGAACTTTCCGGATTGTCTCTGTAATTTTCTGCATCACTGTCTCAGGCGCATATTTGCTCTTTCCTTCCAGTACATACCCGCCGGAAAGCATAATCTGTATGACGGTCCTGTCCATATTCTCCGCAAGATTTTCTTCCCAGTTCCCACCTCCATCCTGAACCGTAATCGGCTTGATTTCTTTCCATCCTCCCCTGCCATAAACACGAATCGGAAATCTTCCGTTTATCCCCAATGGCACGTTCTGCACTTTCAGGTAAAGGCGGCTTTCAAAACCTTTATTCTCTACCTTGAAGAATCCGGCGCTTCCTATTCTGCTGCCATCCTTGTACAATCCCATGTATATGATTTCTTTCTGGTACATAGCTCCTCCCTCTTCTTTATGCCTAATTTGAAACATTCCCCGTGGCAGTCACCGGAATACGCGCAAGATACCGCCTCATCTCCAAGCCTCCACCTTTCTCTGCCTATGGGAATTATCAACATAAATATGCCTTGGTATATATATGCGTTTGCACAATAAAAAATGCCGGATTGGCATCACATAAATACCATCCGGCACATAAAGTTATTCAGAGAAAATCAATATTCCAGGGAATCCAGATACTTCATATAATTCACTACCATCAGAGCAATCTTGAACGTCAAGGCATCCTCAAAAGTCCTTATGTCAAGCCCTGTGTTCGCCTCCAGCTTCTCGATACGGTACACAAGCGTATTGCGGTGTACAAAAAGCTGCCTGGAAGTCTCCGACACATTCAGGTTATTCTCGAAAAACTTATTAATCGTTGTAAGGGTCTCTTCATCCAATTCACTGGGAATATTAGAGCCAAATATCTCGTCTATAAAAATACGGCACAGGTTAATGGGTAACTGGTAAATAAGCCGCCCGATTCCCAATGTATTATATGCCGTCACTTTCTTCTCGGCATAGAAAATTTTACCCACGTCAAGCGCCATTTTTGCTTCTTTATAAGACTTGGATACTTCTTTCAGCTCGCCGACGATTGTTCCATAAGCCACACGTACATTCAGCATAGCCTCCATGTTCATCATGTCCACTATAATATGGGCAATCTGATCCAACCTGGCATAATCCTCGTCCGGCTCCAATTCTTTAATCAAAATCACATTATTCTCATCCACAGCCGTGATATAATCTCCCACCTGATTGGAAAACATACCATTTAACAGCTCAGTAGTCGTAGAATCCTTCTCCTTATCCGTCTCTATCAAAAAGACCGCTCTCTTCGCAGCTGCTTCAATATGCAGCTTCTTAGCCTTATTATAAATATCCACGAGAAGCATATTGTCCAACAACAAATTCTGGAAAAAATTATTGCGGTCATACCGTTCCTTGTAGGCGACAATCAAATGCTGGAGCTGACTGACCGCAATTTTTCCCAACATATAAGTGTCTTCGTTGTTTCCCCTGGCGTCCAGAATATAAAGCACCTCGTCTTCGTCAAGCACTTTCATTAAATGATGCGCGCCAATCACCTGGCTATCCGCAGGCGAATCTGCAAATCCGGCAATCAACGACGGCTCAATCTCCTCAGACTCGAAAGTAGCGGCGACCACTTTTCCCTCCAAATCCCATACACTCAAATCAACCTTAGAAATCGCTTTCAATTCCTCGATGCTGCTCCTGATTACTTGGCTTGAAATCATATAAAAACCCCCATTCTTTGCTGACAGATTTCCTAATAAGAATCGAGTAGGGAATGACCTTCTCCACTACTCGCCGCGCGCCGTGCGCCGCATCAGCGGCATATATCATCTGCACGGGGCTAAGCATAAAAAGGGGATGCTATATGCATCCCCCATAAAATTACTTTAATTAGTTCGTGATTGTCTGCTCTGTCTCTTTGTCGAATACATGAATCTTCTCAACATCGAAAGCAAACTTAACTGTATCACCAGGTCTTGCTGTTGTACGGGAATCTACTCTAGCTGTAATCGGGAAATCAGCAAGGTCAAAGTATAAGTATACTTCTGCGCCGAGCAATTCATAAACCTTGATGGTAGACTCGAATACACACTTCGCTGTCTCGATGAACATCTCGGAATCATACACATCCTCAGGACGGATACCAAATGTTACAGTCTTTCCAACATAGCCGCCCTCAATCAGTTTCTTGGACTTAGCCGGCGGTAACGGAATTGTCTGCCCTGCCACTTTCAGATTCGCAATATCACCGTTTGCCTCGACAACCGCATCAAGGAAGTTCATCTGCGGAGAACCCATAAATCCTGCTACAAACAGGTTCTGAGGTTTCTGATATAAGTTCTGAGGCGTATCAACCTGCTGTACCACGCCATCCTTCATAACTACGATTCTTGTACCAAGCGTCATAGCCTCTGTCTGGTCATGCGTTACGTAAATAATAGTGGTGCCCAATCTCTGGTGCAGTTTGGAAATCTCAACACGCATCTGCACACGCAGTTTTGCATCCAAGTTGGAAAGCGGCTCATCCATAAGGAATACCTTAGGATTACGTACGATTGCACGTCCCATAGCCACACGCTGTCTCTGACCACCGGACAGAGCCTTCGGCTTACGGTCAAGCAATGCTGTCAGGTCGAGGATTTTTGCAGCCTCTTTCACCATCTTGTCAATCTCTTCCTTCGGAACTTTTCTCAACTTAAGGCCGAATGCCATATTGTCATATACGGACATATGAGGATACAGAGCATAATTCTGGAATACCATCGCAATATCTCTGTCCTTCGGCTCTACATCGTTTACTACTCTGTCGCCGATTTTCAGCTCGCCGGAAGAAATATCTTCCAAACCTGCTATCATACGAAGGGTTGTAGACTTACCGCAACCTGAAGGTCCTACGAAAATAATAAATTCTTGGTCTGCGATTTCAAGATTGAAATCTTTAACTGCCTCAAAGCCGTTCGGATATACTTTGCAGACATTTTTCAAAGATAAACTTGCCATGATTGCCTCCTAAAATTTTAATAATTTTTATTTGTCTCAGCGACCGCTCAATAGTCGCTTCCCGGTAATTGACTCTGAACATAGTATAGCGGACTTTTCCCGCCTTTTCCATGCCATTATTCCACAAAGATTTCATATTACATTGTAGAAATTGCTTACTTTGTACCTTGTTTTTTACCCGCATAGACAAGTTGACTAATAATTTTAGGATTTACTATACACATTTGACAAAACTATTTTTTCCAATCAAACGAACATTTTTTGCACGCTGTTTTTACTTTATCCGACCCTGCATGCCAAAACCTTGTAACCGCTCTGTGTCACTGCGTCAATTAGCTTTTGGTCTTCTATCTCAGCGTCCATAGCCACCGTGGCGTTATTCTCTTCCAGGCTGACCGTAACTTGCGCCACACCCTCTATACCTTCCAACGCTTTCTGTACGTGCGCCTGGCAATGCGCGCACATCATTCCTTCAATATCCAATGTCTTTACCATTTTTTCTTCCTCCTTATTATCTTCTTTTATCTCCGTAAAACCGTCTATAAACTCCGGCACCGGAATCATTCTTTTCTCCCTGTCTCTTTTATCAGAACGAATTGAAAACAGGTTGAGCCGCAGGGCGTTGGACACTACGCAGAAGCTTGACAGGCTCATCGCCGCCGCCCCAAACATAGGGTTCAGACTTAATCCAAATGCAGGTACAAGAATACCTGCTGCCAGAGGAATCCCCACGCAATTGTAGAAAAAAGCCCAGAAAAGATTCTCGTGAATATTCCTAAGCACCTGCCTGGAAAGTCTCACCGCCGCCGAAACATCCGTCAGCCTGGACTTCATCAGCACAATGTCGGCTGCATCCAGGGCAACATCCGCCCCTGCCCCGATAGCAATCCCCACATCGGCGCTGGTCAATGCAGGCGCATCGTTAATGCCGTCACCCACCATGGCAACTTTACCGTGTTCCGCCAACCGACGCACCACCGCCTCCTTATCTCCCGGAAGCACGTCGGACACAATCGCTTCCAATCCCACCTGACGTCCGATAGCCTGAGCCGTACGTCTGTTATCGCCCGTCAGCATGACCGCCTGTATGCCCATATTGCGCAATTCCCGTATAGCCTGGGCGCTGTCTTCCTTCACCACATCCGCCACGGCAATCATACCCACAAGCCTGCCGCCCGCGGCGAAATAGAGAGGCGTCTTACCTTCCTCCGCCATTTTTTCTCCGGCTTTGCGCATGGGCGCCGTCATCAGCTTCCGCTCCGACAGCAGCGCGCCATTCCCGCCCGCCGCCTCCTGTTCCCCAATTCTGCCTTCTACGCCCCAGCCAGGCAGCGCACGGAAATTTTCCACAGGCAGCGACTTAACACCCGCCTCATCCGCACGCTCGCATACCGCCTTCGCCAACGGATGCTCACTCTTCCTCTCAAGCGCCGCCGCAATCTCGAGAAGCGTTTCTTCCGATACCCCCTGGGTAGGGAAGATATCTGTGACCTTCGGTTTTCCTTCCGTGACAGTCCCCGTTTTATCGAGTACCACGAAATCCATTCTGCCGGCATGTTCCAAGGCTGTGGCATTTTTAAACAAAATACCTTGTCTTGCCCCCATCCCGTTGCCAACCATGATTGCCACAGGCGTCGCAAGGCCAAGCGAACACGGGCAGCTGATAACAAGCACGCTGATAGCATAGGACAGCGCCTTGCCTGCGCCTGCCCCCGCCGCCAACCAGACCAGCCCGGTCACGATGGCCAATGAAATAACCACCGGCACGAAGACGCCGGATACTTTATCCGCAATCTGCGCAATAGGCGCCTTAGTGGCCACGGCATTCTCCACCATATCTATGATTTGTTGTAAAGTGGTGTCTTTGCCCACACGCACCGCCCTGCATGTTAACGCGCCGTTCTGATTCAAGGTTGCCGCGCTGACCCGGTCGCCTGTGTGTTTATCCACCGGAAGGCTCTCGCCCGTCAGGGCCGACTCGTCCACGGCGCTCTCACCGTCCAACACTTCTCCATCCACAGGAATGCTCTCGCCGGGCCTGACAATGAAAGTTTCTCCCGCCGTAACCTCCGCGGCAGGCACCGTAATCTCCGCCCCGTCACGCACAACATGCGCCGTCTTCGGCGCTAAGTCCATCAGGCTTTTTATTGCGTTCGTAGTTTTTCCTTTACTGTACGCCTCCAACATTTTGCCGACCGTAATCAGCGTCAAAATCATCGCCGCCGACTCAAAATACATATCGTGCAAGCAATGGAACGCCATTTTTCTGCCATCCGCCCCCATATATGCACCCATACGGAACATCACGGCCGTACTGTAGATAAACGCCGCGCCGCTGCCGAGGGCAACCAGCGTATCCATATTAGGCGCCCTGTGCAGGAGACTCCTAAACCCACTGATAAAAAATTTCTGGTTAATAACCATAACCAACCCGGTGAGCAAAAGCTGATAGAGTCCAATCGCCCACGGGTCAGCCGCAAAAGCTTCCGGCACATACCAACCCCACATTAAGTGCCCCATAGATACATACATAAGAGGCGTTAAAAGACAAAGCGACGCAATCAGCCTGCGCCTTATCTTCGGCGTCTCCTTATCCTCCAAAGCGGCTCCCGCACCTTCTGCGCTTCCTTGTCCGTGACCATCCTCTTCCGGCTGCACCCCATATCCTGCCGCCGACACCGCCGCGCAAATTGCCTGGGACGATGCCGGCCCGTCATATTCGACTGTCATATTATTCATCATCAGACTCACATTGACCTGCCTGACTCCTTCCACCCCTGCCACTGCTTTCTCCACATGGGCGCTGCAGGCGGCGCAGGTCATGCCCGTCACCTGGAACTTTTCACTTTTCATACTAATCCCCCATTCTTGCTCAACCTGCGAATTTGGGCGCAAGCACAAATTTGCGTGTGAAAAATCTTCCGCATATGGATTTTTCACACTAACCTCCAAATACCTACTTCAGTTTCTTGATTAACTCCACCGCTTCTTCCATAATCGCTTCATTGCCCTTCTTAACCTCTTCCACAACGCATGTCCTCATATGCTCCTGCAAAATAATATACCCGAGACTCTGTAACGCGCTCTCCACCGCCCCGATTTGAATCAGAATGTCTCCGCAATACCTGTTGTCGTCAATCATGTTTTTAATTCCGTTAAGCTGTCCAATAATACGACTGATACGGTTTTGAAGCTGCTTCTGCTCCTTCGTATCCCGCGGCGTATTCTTTCTATGGCAGCACGCGCATATATTATCCGTATCTTCCCTATCCGTCATATCCTCCGCCGTCACTGCATTTTTTACTTCATCCATAGCTTCCGCCCCATCTATGTTGTCTGTTCCGCCCATACTCTTCTCCTCCGTCTTTTCGCCTGTCGCTGCATAAATGACATCTGCCCGTATATAGCAATACCCATATACCTTGCCAAAACAAGCCTATCCATAGTTTTTCCAACGCCTGTATAACTTATTACTTCCTTACATGGCTCCTTAATAATATATACTATACCCCTCTATGGTATATGTCAACTATAAAAAAGACGGCTTAATCTGCCGTCCCTTTTCATTTATGTCTCCCACTCGTCACTGTAGAATGCCAACTGGTTTTTCCCGCGTTTCTTTGCCTTATACACTCCTTGGTCAGCCGCCTTATACAGCGTCTCGAAATCGGCTCCCTCTTGAGGGAAGACCGCCACACCGATGCTTGCCGTTGCGGCATATTTCACATATTCTCCTACCTGGAAATTATCGAAGAAATATTCAACTTTCTTCGCCTCCTTGCGGACAGTCTCTTTATCCGGTATCCCCTTTAAGAAAATCATGAACTCATCGCCCCCGACGCGTCCAATAATATCACTGGCACGGAAAAGCGCCCCAATCTGCTCACCCAATGAGCGAAGCACTTCATCGCCAAATACATGTCCCATCGTATCGTTAATCTTCTTAAAATTGTCTACATCCACCATAAACAACATAGATTGCGACTCCGGGTTTTGCGCCATATATTCCTTAATCTTGCGCTCTGTAGCCAATTTATTGGTCAAACCAGTCAAAAGGTCCCTATCCGCCTTATCCTCCAACTCCCTCTTCTTATTGTTGCTGTGTATTTTACTGACAATACTCATCGCTGCCGCCACAGCGACAAATATGAAAACAGCAATCAGCAGATAGGTCAGCATACTCTTAAGATTCTTCCATTGTAAGCTGACCTGTCTGTCCACATAATCCTGGCTGACACCCAGAATCATCTCCCAATGGTTTACCCCAAGAGGAATAAAGGCCAGCACGCAGCTCTCTCCATCGACCGTCACAGCAGCGGTTCCGCGGGTACTGTTGTCCAGACGGTTTTTAAGTTTCCGCGCTTCTTCCGGATTCTCCGGTTCAATCGCAGACAAAAGATTATCTTCTTTTAAAATATTGCTGTCCACAGCGCCCGCCGCTCCTAAAACTTCTCCTCTCGAATCTACAACTGTCAAAAATGATTCCGCATCAAAATCTCCTTTAGACATGAGCTTGTTAAAATTCTCTAAAGAATAAAATAAAAGCAGAAATCTCTTCTCATCGCCTTCCCCAATTCGCTCTACCACCACAACCGATTCCCCGAAAGCCGAATCCTCCACGCCGCCTGCTTCCGCATAGATATAAGAAAGATTGACAGAGCGGATAATCTGTCGGAAATATCCTCTGTCGCCGACAGATACCTCTGCTCCCAACTGGTCTATGCCATGGCCATCCTTATCGCAAAGAATGACCTGATATGTATCCGTACAGGAATGTAATGCTTCCACAATATCAGCCACATCCACATCGTCCGCAATCATTCCCTGTTCCAGCAAAACGGCTATCGGAGCCGCCGCACTGCTTAGCTTCTCCAGCTCGCCGAGGAAATCATTTTTGTATCCCTGCACAGACTTAGACAAATTTCTCGTGACGGCATCCTCCGCATCCTTGGTTGTCTGGGATGCAAAATTGTACAACATAATAACAACGGCTACCATTAAGATAGCCGCCGGAACAACCCAAGAAGCAATAACCGATTTATTCTGACTTTCCATTTACTTCCTCTTTCTCCTGAAAAATCCCCGGTCTTAATCTGCATGAATCGTAAAATCCAAATCCGAAACCTCTTCGGTTTCAGGTTCCAGTTTCTTAAATATGCCGCTATACAGCCAAGCCGCCCCATATGCCGGAACCGAAATGCCAAACATAAAAATAAAGATATAAGAATATGTCGAAAAGTACCCTATGATAAGAGGCAATATATAAAAGAAAGCCATCAGCAACGACTTCGGCAGATTTGCCAACATAAGAATCGCCGCATTTTTAACCGTATTCCTGATTGTATTCTCAAACCTGGCAAGCAGAGGGAACACATACATGCCGATTAAAAGCATCATAATGCCTACCGCCACCACAGCCGTCACTAATATTTTCGGAAATTCGACAAGGGAATATTTAAAAATCATGGAATCACCGATAAACACCGCTATGACTAACAGCATAATAAGCCAAATCAGAGTGGCCTGTTTAAAATTTCTTTTAAACGACTTGAAAAATCCCCTGAAGAGATATCCTTCCTCACCCCGAACCATCTTCAGGATGACATAGTGCATAGCCGTAAACGATGCTCCTACCGTGATGACCGGCATACAGCAGATTATCATCAGAATATTCAGCATTAACAAATCCGCCACACGGTTGAGCAGCCGCATCACCGGGCTGTCCATGTCAAAAATTCTTCCCATAGTACCCTCTTTTCCAAGAAGCTTTCACCATTCCCGCAAAGCGCGGAACCGCTTCCTCCACAAACTTTATCCGTCATATCAAATCTTATATTTCTTGCTAATCAGTTCATACTGCATATTAATGGTCTCGTACATCTTAAGAATATCGGCGGAGCCTTCCCTGACATGCTTCATAATCCGGTCATAAGATTTCACGAAAGCAACCACTACCTGTTTCTTAAGGCGGTTTTTAGCCACCTCGCTGTTAAGAATTTCAATCACTTCATCTTTAGACAAATCCTTATGGTAACTTCTCTTATTCACCAAAGCCGTAACCACGTCAGCCACCTGCAGGATTCTCTGGGAAACGTTCATTTGAGCCTCCTTGAGCCTCAAAGGATATCCGCTTCCATCGCTTCTCTCATGATGCATCAAAGCAATACGGACCACATCCTTCGTCATCCTGTCTTTCAGCACCTTATTGGCAAGCTCTACATGGGTACGCACAAGCCTGACCTCTTCCCTCTCCAACTTGCGGGGCGCGTCCACAATATCGCGCGGAATCGCCAACATACCAATATCGTGAACCAATGCGCTGTAATACAGTATTTCCCTCTCTTTCGGGGTCATCATCAGTTCCTGCGCAATCTCGTCACAGACACATGCCGTAGTCGCATTGTCCACAACCATGCTCGGGCTCCTGAAGCCCAGACAGTATGTCAGCATTTCCAGAAAACGTTTCTTATCCTCATTGGAAAAAATCATATATTCCAGTATATCTTCTAATTCTTTGGTGTATTCCCCGCTTGAAATCTTCCCGAACATATTATGTTTCTCTGCGCATTGATAGAAAAGGTACAAACCTTCCGAAGAAAACTTCGTCCCCGCCTGCTTCTGGAACATGTACATATCAAACTGGCTTCCCATTGTGGTGGAATATATGTCCATCTTTTCCGCAATATAAACATAAGCCGCTATCCTTTTATAAGCATAGTCCAACTTCTGAATCTGTTCATAGTCCATATGATGATACATAATAATCTTCGCCAAATCCGGCACAGGGGACAGATGCTTGAAAAACAGGTAGCCGTAAATCGAATGCGCAAGGCTTTCTTTGGACTCATAGCGCAACATGTCGTTAATCCTGCCCGCCTCTGTCTTATACGCGCCAATATCATGCAGCGTAACTACCATAACAATATCGGCAAGCTCAAATTCTTCGTACCTGCCCTCTTCCCGCAGCATCGTATATACCATGTAAGCAACTCTGTAGCCATGCTCCATCAGCCTTGGATGGATTATCTTCATGATATCCCGTATCAACAAGAAAATATCTTTGCTCGTAATATATTCCATAACTATGTACCCTCACATCCTACAAAATAAATTCCATCGGTGTATAAATAATGCCGTCCCTCTTCTCTTCCGGGCGCAAATCCCGAAAGCCTAATTTATGGTAAAACTCTACGCCATATGGGGACGCGTTGACCGTCACGCGGACGGCCCCCACTTCTGTCAGCAAATAATTTGATAAATAGTTCATCAAAGCACGGCCAATTCCCCGTCTATGGTACTTCTCATCCACGAACAGCAAAGAAATATGCGCCGGGCTGCGAAGCGTAATCATTCCCACGATTTTGTCTAAATCCAACGCTACAAACATCTGGTACGTGCCCATGACAAACATCCGGTACAATGTAGAATCGGTGATAAAATCCTGAAAATTCCTAACCCCTTCCGGAGTATAGACATCCGCCTCAAACCGCAGAAACGTCTTCCACGCAAGTACCATAGCGTCTTGCCATTCATTACGGTATGCACTTCTGATTTGATATGATGTCTTCACCCCACATGCGGCTCCTTTAAATCCCATTATTCTTATTCTAGCCTATTTTGAACCAACATACAACCTCTTAACTGCTATTTATTAGCCCATGGCCGCCTCAGCGCCTACTCTGTTCACAAGAGGCAGTCCGTTCTCAAGTGCATAAGCATTCTCTAATGTGACTGCCGCAATGGCCTGCATCGCTTCTTTGGTAAAAAACCCCATATGGGAAGTAATTAATACATTCGGAAAAGTCATAAGCCTCGCCAGGTTCTCGTCACGCATAATCTCTCCTGACTTATCTTCATAAAATATACCCTCTTCCTCCTCATACACATCTAATCCGACGCCGCCGAACTTGCCTGCCACGAGGCCGTCTATCAAGGCGTCCGTATCAATCAATGCTCCTCTGGAAGTGTTCACCAGGTAAACGCCCTTTTTCATGCTGTCTATCGTCTTCTTATTAATGACATGCTTCGTCTCTGACGTCAGCGGGCAATGCAGCGATATCAAATCGGAACTTGACATCAGTTCATCCAGGGATACATATTCTGCGTCTAATTTCGTATTCGGATAAAGGTCATACGCCAACACCCGCATGCCAAAGCCGTTACAGATGCGTATCATCGCCTGCCCGATTTTACCCGTCCCGACTATTCCTGCCGTCTTCTGGTACAAATCAACCCCCATCAGCCCGTTTAAGCTCATATTAAAGTCCCGTGTCCTATTATATGCTTTATGGGTATAACGGTTCACAGTCAATATCATCCCCATGGCAAATTCCGCCACCGCTTCCGGGGAATAACTCGGCACACGGAGAATCACGATTTTATCTTCCGCCGCTTTCACGTCCACATGGTTAAATCCCGCGCTGCGCAATAAAATCCCCTTCACCTTCATCTCGTATAGCTGCTGAATCATCTGTGCATTCACGTAATCATTGACAAAAATACAGACTGCATCGTAACCCCGCGCAAGACTCACCGTCTCTTCCTGGAAGGGCACCTCATAGAAATGTATATCGAATCCATACTCCTTGCCCATAGGCTCAAACCATATCTTGTCATATGGCTTCGTGCTAAAAAAAGCGATTTTCATGCAAATTGCCTCCTTTTTCCATAATGACCGCAAAAAGCGGATATACATCATAGTATGGTCCAAGAAGGCAAAATCATTCATGCGTATTCTATTATATAAAAACATCAGAATGCCAACCCGGCATACAGGCACGGACATCATAGAATAATATATCATGCCATGCACAGGCGCCTACTCCGAATCCTCACCTTCACTTGGAGAAGACAGATTATCAAAAAAATCCTGCGCCGACTGTTTCAGGCTTCCAAAGAAATTCTCACTGGCACCCTCCACAGCGCTTCCTACCGCCTCATTAATTGCATCATTGGCTCCTTCCACCAACTGCGCGCTGTATTTTTCATACATTTGCCCTGCCTGGTCAATAAAATCCCCTGCACCTGTCTCGATGGTGTCCAGAGTCTTCATAAACCCTACAATCCTGTCCTTGTCTTCTTGCTCCAAATTGATGCCAAGCTCGTCCTCGCCCTGGAGAATCGCCTGCCTGATTCCGTTTTCATCCGCCAACTCTACCTCGCCTGCCGCCACCTTATCTATCATGAAGCCGACAATCTTCTCTTCGCCCTGCCCAGCGCCCTTGCCGCCGCTCTGTCCTCCCGGCCAAAGAACCGGGGCAACAGCCCGGTATGCTATGAACACAAGGAACATTATGCATAACGCTTTTATCCATCTATGCTTTCTCATTGCCCACTCCGTCCGCTTTCCGCATATCCGCCCGTCATCGGTCCTTTTTACTAAATCCAGTACTATATCCTATGCAGAATCCATCGGTAGATGTCCCCATAGACATTCTCTCTGTCTACCTCATTCAGAAGCTCATGCCTGTCATCAGGATACAGCTTCATCTGTACATTCTCCATTCCGATTGTGCGGAAAGACTCATATGCCTGTTCCACGCCCTTGCCATAACCGCCCACAGGGTCTTCTGCCCCCGACAGGAAGAACACCGGCAAATTGACAGGCATATTCCGCATCTGCTCCTGGTCGTGCAGCTGATAAATCAGCTTAAATAATGTCTGAAACCCATTCACAGTAAAGATGAACCCGCACTGAGGGTCCTCCACATAACGTCTGACATTGTCTTCGTTCCTTGACAGCCAATCAAAAGACGTCTTCGGTTCTTTAATCCTCTTATTATACACGCCAAAAGCCGCCTTGTCCACCAGTTTGCTCACATGCCGCTCCCCGAAGAACACTCCTTGAATCGCCGCCAGGGCACGCGCGCACAGTAGCATGGCTTTCGGCTGCATACCCGTGCCGACAATCACCGCGCCATTTACGCCCGAGCCATAACGCATGAGATAATTACGTGTAATAAAGGAACCCATACTATGCCCCAGGATAATATAGGGTACACCCGGATACTGCTCCTGCGTCATCTTTTTCAGACGGTGCTCGTCCCGCACGAGAACCGTGGCCGCATCCTCCCTGCAGAAGTAGCCGTAAGGCTCGCCCTGTTCCACCGACATGCCGTGCCCTAAATGGTCGTCCCCCACTACCAGTATCCCTCTGTCGGCCAGATAACGGGCAAACTCATCATACCTGTCAATATACTCCGACATGCCGTGGACAATCTGGAGGACGCATACGGGCTTTCCTGCTTCCGGCATCCATCTGATTGCATGGAGTCTATGCTTCCCATCTCTGGAATCGAAGTAAAAATCTTCTTTCTTCACCATCTCATAATCTCCATTCCAGTACAGCGAATCTATCAAAGACTGAATTTCCGCTGTACTGGCGCGCTAACATTAACAAATTTCCGCTCCTGCAGGCATCGTGCGCTCAGGCGTCATCAAAGCCAGTTTTCCTTCCGCATCCTCCGCACACAAAAGCATTCCCTCTGACATCATACCTGCAATTTCCCTGGGCTGTAAGTTCACCAATACCATCACTTTCTTGCCCACCATCTCTTCCGCACTGTAATGCTGCTTAATACCGGACAGAATCTGTCTTGTCTGGGAACCCACACGCACCTTAGAACACAAAAGTTTCTTGGATTTCGGCACTTCCTTACACTCTAAAATCTCGCCAACCTGGAACTGGCATTTGTCGAATAGGTCGTAAGTTATCGTTTCCTTTGCATCAATATCAATCACATCCGCCGGAATCTCTTCCACAGCTTCTTCATTTTCCGCACCTGCCGCCTTCCTGCGGCCCTCAAACATCGCTTCCACTTTCTCTGTAATCTCCTTCAAATCCTGACGGGCAAAAAGAATCTCCGGTTTATCGGTAACCTGTCCGCCATCCGGATACAGGGCGGCAGCCCTGACCGTATCATGCTTCACTGCACATTCCTCCAATACGGAGAAGTCAACCAATTCCGCATGAATCTGCCCTGCAATCTTAACCGCAGTCCCAGGCATATAAGGCTCAAGCAGAGAAGCTCCCACCAGAATACCATTTAAAAGGTTATACAGCACAGTGGCCAATCTGTCTTTCTTCGTCTCATCCTTCGCGAGAGCCCATGGCATCGTCTCGTCAATATATTTATTGCAGCGTTTGAACAACACGAAAATTTCGGTCATCGCATCCGCCACTCTAAGCTCATCCATCTTCCGGGCCACTCTGTTATAGGTATCCGCCACTACCGCAAAAAGGTCTGCGTCCACGTCTTCCGCCCCTGCGTCGACTCCTGCCTTCTTATTCTCCACCTTGCCCCCAAAATATTTATTGCTCATGGAGATGGTTCTGTTCACCAGATTGCCAAGCGTATTGGCAAGGTCTGAATTCATCCTCTCCACCATCAAATCCCAGGTAATCACGCCGTCATTCTCGAAAGGCATCTCATGAAGCACAAAATACCGCACCGCGTCAACGCCGAAGAAATCAATCAAGTCATCGGCATAGATTACGTTCCCCTTGGACTTGCTCATCTTGCCGTCGCCCTGCAAAAGCCATGGATGCCCAAAAACCTGTTTCGGCAGTGGCTCATCCAACGCCATAAGGAAAATCGGCCAGTAAATCGTATGAAAACGGATAATATCCTTGCCAATCAAATGTAAATCGGCAGGCCACAATTTCTTATACTGCTCACTGCTCTCGCCGTCGGCGTCATATCCAATGCCCGTAATATAGTTGGACAGCGCATCCATCCACACATATACTACATGGTTCTCGTCAAAGTCTACCGGAACCCCCCATTTATAGGAAGTTCTGGATACACACAAATCCTGGAGACCGGGCAAAAGGAAGTTATTCATCATCTCATTCTTGCGGGATACCGGCTGTATAAACTCCGGATGCGTATTGATATGGTCAATCAACTTGTCCGCATATTTGCTCATTTTGAAGAAATACGCTTCTTCTCTGGCAGGCTTAACCTCCCTGCCGCAGTCGGGGCACTTCCCGTCAACCAACTGTGACTCCGTCCAGAAAGACTCACATGGCGTACAGTACATCCCCTCATAATATCCCTTATAAATATCCCCTTTGTCATAAAGTTTCTTGAAAATCTTCTGTACCTGTCTCTCATGAAAGCCGTCCGTAGTACGGATAAACTTATCGTAAGAAGTATTCAGGGAGTCACAGATTCGACGGATTTCGCCTGCCACCTTATCCACAAACTGTTTCGGCGTCACCCCTTCTTCCTGTGCTTTCAATTCAATCTTCTGCCCGTGTTCATCGGTTCCCGTCTGGAAGAATACATCGTATCCGTCTTTTCTCTTAAACCGTGCAATGCTGTCAGCCAACACAATCTCATAGCTGTTGCCGATATGCGGCACGCCGGAAGTATAGGCAATCGCCGTAGTGATATAATATTTTCCCTTGTCCATGATAATCCTCCTAGTTTGCATTTGCTTATATAACAAAAAACCGCCTTCCTAGTATTCATTATGCCCGGAACATAATAAAAACAAGAAGACGGATGTATACCGTGTTACCACTTCTCTTCACTGGCGCCTCACGGAACCAGTCTCACCGAGTACTGTCATACTCTGCCGCTGTAACAGGCGGAACCTGTCGCGCCCTAACCGCTGTCGGCTCAGGCACACTGCTCGGAAGCCATCTTCAATAGTTTAACCGCTTCATTCCTCTCAGCAGCCGGAATGTTCTCTGGAAAGGGCGCCCCTATCTACTCTCTTCGTCATCGCTTTCTCTGGCTAAATATATCGTTAGACTAACACAAAACAGACAAGTTGTCAATTAGGGTCCGGCGACTTTTCCGCCACCTTGCAACAGTCCGGCCTTCCGAATCATTGTGTCTATTCGCCTTTCTCGTCATAAGGTTCCAGATAAAGCGTATCCTCTCCCGCATCATAGCGGTACTGTAATGTCTGTCCGGACAGCTTACCGATTCTTTTCTCTACCGTCTTCAATTGGTTTAACAGCGAATCGAACTGATTGACTAATGTATCAAATTGTTGGTTCACTTCCGACATATTCCGGTTTAGCACCGTCTGCAGCGTCTTCTCCAAGGCATTGATGCCCGCCCACAACTTATCATCTTCATTTTTAAGTTTTATATCCTCCTGCTCCAATGCGGCAATCTTCGTGTACAGATTCGATATATCTGTATGCACTTGTTCCATCTCCCTGCGGATTTCCACAATCTGTTCCCGGATAATCGGAATGGTCTCCTGGTTCATGACACCCACCAAATCTGTCAGGTCATGCAGCTGCGTCTGGGTTTCACGCAGGTTCTGAATGATTGTGGTGACTTCTGTGCGCAGCGCCGTAAGCCGTTCTCTGGCTGTCGTATCCTCTTCCCGCAATTGTTCCACAGTCTCGGCCAAATCCTGTTCCGCCTGCTCCATAGCGGCAAGAAGCCCCTCTACTTTATCGCTCAGCCCGGTTATACTTTCCAGATATTCCTGCCGAAGCTCCTCCCCTTCCTGCCCGCCGTTCTGCGCCATATATTCCGCCATTGCCTCTTCGTAGGTTGTGGCCGTAAGCTGTCCCGCCTCCTTATCTTCCGCCGTCCTCTGCCTGCGGTCTCCCGCTACGCGCCCCCATAGAAGCAGCAGCAATATGATAATCACTACCGCCGCAGCTGCCCCAATCACCACAATTGCGAGTCTGTCCTCCTGTCGTTCAGGGTCATTCCTTTTCTCGTTCATATAATCCGATATTTTTGTTATCAGTTCTCTCATTTTGGCTTTCGTTCCTTTCGCTTGTCGTGTATTTTGTCATAAATGATTGTTTACATTTTGGAATCCAATGGCGAGCCGCCATAGAACCGCGCTGTACAGTGCACGGAATAAAGTATACTTTAAGATAAATCCAAAGATTGTATAGATAAGATATCAGAATCAGCTTCTTTTTACAATACCGGAATAATGCACAATTTTCTATACAAGAAAAAGCCAGGACACACCGCTACAAGCGATGTATTCTGGCTTCCGGCCTGCCAAACGAAATTCCGTTATATACTGATAAAGTCAAATTTTCCACAAAACTTAATAGGTTAAAATCTCATACCCGTCTTCTGTCACCGCCAATGTCACTTCCCACTGGGCGGAGGGCTTACCGTCCTCCGTATAGACTGTCCACCCGTCCGTGTCGTCGATATAGATATCCGCTTTGCCCATATTTACCATAGGTTCAATCGTAAACGCCATGCCCGGCACCATAAGCATCTCCGTCCCCTTGCTTGTCACATAACTTACAAAAGGCTCCTCATGAAACTCCAACCCCACTCCGTGCCCGCCGATTTCACGCACAATAGAATAACCGTTGGCCTTGGCATGGTCATTAATGGCCTGCGCCATGTCCCCCAGAAAATTCCATGGTTTCACCTGCTCCAGGCCAACATCGATGCATTCTCTGGCGACACGCACCAACCTCTGTGTTTCCGGCGCCACATCCCCCAACATATACATCCGGGAAGAATCGGAGAAATATCCTTTATAAATCGTAGATACATCCACATTGACAATATCTCCATCCTGAAGCAGCCTCTCCTCGCAAGGTATACCATGGCATACGACCTCATTAATGGAAGTGCATACGCTTTTGGGGAATCCGTCATAACCAAGAGTTGCCGGAACACCTCCCATCTCTTTTGTCATATCATATACCAGTTTGTCAATTTCTTCTGTACTCATGCCAATATGAATCTGCTTCCCAATCTCATCCAAGATGGCAATATTTAGCTTACTGCTTTCTCTTATCCCTTCTAACTGTTCCGCCGTCTTTAATATATCATGTGTCGGCACTATATGGCCTTGGAGCGCATAACGCTCAATTTTCTCATCGAAAGCCATATGACATGTCTTATATTTCTTCCCGCTGCCACACCAACAATGGTCATTTCTTCCTAATTTTTTCATTTCTTCCGCCTCTCCGTCTTTGCGCCTTGCCCATTTTATAACCTATTACATAGTACTCCATGCCTTGATTCTTTTCAAGACACAGCGCCGGACGTAATTTGAATTTGATAACCCGCAAAGTCGTGTAAAGCCGAATTATTACTGAATTTGCCTCATAATTAATGTTTCGTTAATTTTGCCGTCTAATTATCCGCAAAATTATTTGTATTATTTAATTCCATTCCTTTTATTCTGAAATTATCCTAGAATCATGGAAAGAGTAGCAATCAAACGACAAAATACAGCTGTGTATGTATATACCAACAGATAAACACGATTTGTGCACCGGAGAGCAATATGGAACTTGGTAATTTACTGGCATCATTACGCAAGGAAAGAGGTGTTCTGCAAAAAGAAGTAGCAACTTACCTCAATGTAACTGTAGCAACCGTATCAAACTATGAAAAGGGCGTTCATGCGCCTGATTTGAATACGTTATCCATGTTGGCGGACTTTTTTGACGTCTCCACGGACTATCTGCTACAGCGCACTAACTACAAGGCAAGTATCGACACTCTAAATCAACATCTTTCCGCCGACTATACCGTAAGTGACCTGATGAACACAATTGTAGAATTGGACCAACGCAATATGCAGGCTTTATTGGATTACTATGAACTGTTGATGTTGCGCAATTCTATAAAACGCGTGAAGTAAGACCTGCAAGGGTAAAAAAAGAATATTGACGCCGCAACGCAGATACACCGCCGAGGTGAATGATGAATTGGCATAGCAATCACTATGCCTTTTTCTGTTGGGTAAAATTCCGAAAGCCAAATCGGTACATACTATGTATTGATATAGTTATTATTTTATTATATGATGTAAATACGAAGGGAGTTGATTATATGGCAACGACAAGTATTACTATCCGAATGGATGAAAAGCTTAAAAAGCAGGCGGAGATTCTTTTTGAAGATATGGGGTTAAATATGACAACTGCTATCACCATGTTTGCAAAAGCAGTTGTCCGGCAAAATAAAATACCCTTTGAAATTTCCGCTGACCCATTCTATGCCGAATCTAACATAAGGTTATTAGAGCAGCGTATTGCAGATATAGAATCAGGCAAATCCATACCTAAAGAACACAATTTAATCGAGGTGTAGCATATGGGTATTCTATGGGAAGATAATGCCTGGCAAGAATACCTTGACTGGCAGGAGCAAGATAAGAAAACATTACGAAAAATTAATAAGCTTCTTAAAGACATTCAAAGAAACTCTTTTGACGGTATTGGATACCCCGAACCACTATCCGGAAATTTATCCGGATGGTGGAGCCGGCGTATTGATGAAAAAAACCGTATCGTATACAAATCTGTGGAAAACAATACCATTATCCTTTCGTGCAAAGGCCATTACAATGACAAATAAATTCTACAATGCCACTTGCAAACCTTAGACAATTGTGGTATATTAATAATTGACCAAACGAACTGTATAGTTCTAGTCCAGACAACGATTGAGAAGCCAGGGAATGCCCACTCTCTGGCTTTTCTCCTGCCCATTAATCCGTACTACCTCTATCATACGAATCCTCCATGTCAAAGCAAGTTTACTGCAATGACACAAAGAGCCATATGAAACTTAGGCAGGACAAAGGTACGCTTCACACACCCTGCAATGATTTGCCTCTAAAGGGTGTACCTCCCTGTACTGCTTTTGTTACATGCACGAAAGTGCGTGTTTATATTTTATCATATCAGCGGGAAGCCAGTCGCGGACGAAACGCTTATTTGGCTGTACGCGGTATGAAAGCGAAAGAATCTGCCAACGCGGATTCTTTTTGCATTGTAAACGCCGACAACCCCGGCAATCGATGCCAGGGCTGTCGGTTTCTTTTGTACTTGTACTGCTTGGTGGAACGGTTGGTTCTTATTGTGTTTGTGGATTCAAATCACAACTATAGCTATTGCTCTTCTGTCTCTGCGGGGGTTCTGATGATTGACACCTCCACATGCAGTTCCTCTTCCTCACTTCTGTTGGTTATATAAAAATAATGCCTGCCTTTGATTTTAATTTCAAAATCATGTTTAGTTGAACCCGTCCCTTCAGCATACCGCATAATCTGTTTCGGGTCTTTAATTCCAAACTCATATTCAATTTCATCAGGAGTGCCTACTACTGTTGCTGTTATTGTGTCGCCCACCTCCTGAGTAAAGCCGGTAGACATGTAAGTCTTCCCATCTGGAATCGTCCATGTCAACATGAAACTATCATCACCAAACACATACGGCTCCGGCATGTCCACGATAATCACATCATCCGGATTCAGGTTGTAGGCCCTGGCAAATTCCATCCGTGCTTCTACATCTATATTATCTAAATCGGCTGCAACAACTGGGGTCGCAGAAACCTCAATAGCATCCGCTGTCCTAACGCTTGTCGCTTTCGCTAACTCTTCATAGGCAACTGTCACACCACTGCCTGCCGCCAATGATGTGAAACCGCTACCCAAGAGGAAGCAGACAGACAACACAAGTGCGGTTCCCTTTTTAATTCCGCCATTCTTATGATAGCCCATCATGTAATCAACTCTCCTCTCATAATTCGTCTTGTCATCGACCAACTTAAACAGTTGATACCTCTCCCGCTTTCCGTCGGTTACCAATGACTCAAGTACAACCCTGAAATATTCTGCCCTAGTAAAAATGCTTTTTCCCTTTTCGCAAGCCACCCTGTCACAACGTTCCTCACATAGCAAGTCCATCTCCTTTAGCAAAATGTGCGCCGCAGGATTGAATACGTGCAACTGAGCGACAATACAGCCAATTGTCTTGAGGTACATATCGCGATTCAGATAATGACACAGTTCATGACAGAAAATAATCCTCGCATCTTCCTCCGTGTATTTCACCAACGGCAGGATCACCACAAACCCATGATGATAAGTGATACATGGTATCCAAACGGAATCATTCCTGCACACGGAAACCTCACCGCCTATTCCGAACTCGGCACAGGTCTCCGTAAACACTCTAAAAATCACTTCGTCCTCTTCCGGAATATTCCCTCTGCAAACCATTGCCCAACGAAACCGGCGATACAGCCTGTGGGTTAGTAGTATCAGAAATAAGCCGAACCAGATACACCCAAGCACCGTGCCTAACTCCAGTGTTAAAGGTGTATTGTAGAACAGATTGATATCACTCTCGATTCTTACCGGGCGGATGCGCTTATCCATATAAAGCACAATATAGACAAACGGAACAAGAAAAGTACACAACGTTACTTTTGTCAGGAAATGCAGAAGTCCAACATCATCACTAACATATTTCTTGAACAATCTCCCTATCAGGAAAAATATCGTTCCCGTTACATCTGTCAATAACAGTACAATAAACAGGTTACTTGTCCAATCCATCGATCATAATCTGAATCCTTTCGATCTCATCCTGTCGTAATGGCCTCCCCTGCGATAATGCGCAAAGGAATTCGTCTGCATTGTCATGGTTCCAGAAGTTCACATAATCATTGGTCAGCTGACCTTTATATTCCTCCAACGGAACCAATATCTGATAAAAAAATACACGACCCTGACGATAATGCCTTAAATACCCCTTTCTTACCAGACGCGCCAGAAAAGTTGATACTGTCTGTGGCTTCCACTCCTTATGGTATTTATCGTTCACTCTCTGCATAACTTCCATAAGGCTGAGTTCTTCTTCGGCGTCCCACACCGTCTTCATCACCAATTGTTCACAATCAGTTAAATTTTCAAGTGTCATAATCTGCCTCCTGTAGTCACTACAATTAGCATTGTAGTTATAATATTAAAATTTGCTTCACATTTCAATACTATTTTATTATTCGTAGAATATCAAGCAGAATTTGACCAAAAAAGCTCCGAAAATAAACTGTTTGTGTAGTTATAACGACACGATTCGACATAAATTCGGCGAAAAAAATAAAGCGTATTGCATATTTTATACAAATCATGTAAAATACATTACTACCGTGTTTTCATTCTAATGGAAATATTTGGAAGCGCAGGCAACACAATTCTTTTCGGCGTACAGTAATATTTTATATATATATCGTTGTATCTATAATGATGTAGGAGATTATTTACCATGGAAACAACTCAGACAAAATCCGGTTTTTTGCACAAGTTCATAGGTGACAAGGCTTTCTACAAGATGGTGCTTGCCATCGCTGTCCCGATTATGGTGCAGAATGGCATCACAAACTTCGTGGGCCTTCTGGACAATATTATGATTGGCCGTATTGGCACAGAACCCATGTCCGGCGTGGCTATTGTCAACCAGTTAATTTTCGTGTATAACTTGTGCCTGTTCGGCGGCGTATCGGGCGCAGGTATTTTTACCGCGCAGTATTTCGGACAGAAAAACCATGAGGGCATCCGTCAGACCGTCCGCTTCAAGCTGTGGATTGTAGCCGTGATTACGCTGTTTACAACTGCCCTTTTTTTGCTTGCCGGGCCTAATCTGATTCAATTCTACCTACAGGGAGAAGGCACTGCCGAGAGTATCTCCGCCACCCTGCATTACGGTCGGCAATATCTGCTCATTATGCTGCTTGGCCTGCCGCCTTTCATGATGGTGCAGGTCTATTCCAGTACCCTGCGTGAATGCGGACAGACAATTCTCCCGATGAAAGCGGGCGTCGTGGCGGTAATCGTGAACCTTGTCCTGAATTACATACTCATCTATGGCAAGTTCGGCGCGCCCGTTCTGGGCGTACAAGGCGCCGCCCTCGCCACGGTGATTTCCAGGTATGTGGAAGCAGCCATTGTGTTAATACATACCCATAAACATAGAGAACTGAATCCATTTGTGGAAGGCCTGTACTCTACCTTAAAGGTTCCTGGCCATCTTGTCGGGAAAATCCTGGTCAAAGGCACGCCGCTTCTGTTGAATGAAACGCTATGGGCCGCCGGCGTAGCCATGTTGACGCAATGTTATTCCGTGCGCGGCCTTAATGTAATCGCCGCACAGAATATATCCAACACAATCAACAATGTATTTAACATTGTGTTTATCGCTCTGGGCGATTCCGTGGCAATCGTTGTGGGGCAGCTCCTTGGGGCAGGTAAGATGAAGGAGGCGCGAGATACAGATAATAAGATGATTGCCTTTTCCGTCTTTTGCTGCACGTGCGTAGCGCTTATAATGCTCCTGTTGGCACGGTTCTTCCCTCTAATGTATAACACCACCGAAGACGTGCGCCAGCTCGCCACATATTTCATTATGATTGCCGCAATTTTTATGCCTCAGAACGCTTTCCTCCACGCCTCCTATTTCACGCTGCGTTCCGGTGGCAAGACCATCATAACATTCTTGTTCGACAGCGTATTTATCTGGTGTGTCAGCGTAACCATCGCCTTCACATTAAGCCGCTTCACATCACTGCCTGTGGTGGCTGTATTTACGCTTGTGCAGGCCGGCGACTTTATTAAATGCATAATAGGATTTGTCCTTGTCAAGAAGGGTGTGTGGCTGCAAAATATTGTGGAGTAATTTGAAAGCAGGACATAAATAGAGCGCCCCGCAAGTCATTGTATGGCTTTTGGTGCGCTCTTGTTTTTATTTTTTATATTTTTCAATCAAACAACTATGCCGCTTCTCCCGGTCATAATTTATCCCCACAAGCAAAATATCACCTGTATACCCTTGAATCCATGAAGCATATTGTTTCTTCTTAATTTGCAAAACCGCTCCTTCAGCCGAACCTTTCCATTTAAGTTCTACTACCAATGCCGGTTTGTCTATACCGCGCTTAGGCAGATATACCACATCCGCAAATCCATGCCCCGACGGCATTTCCAAAACCGGAGGCATATAATACGCCTGCGCACTATAATAAGCCATAAGGACCGTACATTTTAAAGAATTTTCATCATGATATTTAAGAATCGATGCCGTCTCCTGGTGAATTTTCGAAATTCCTTCCGCCACAGCATCCCCATCCATCGCCCAGGTATCTTCTAATAGTTTCTCCGAACGTCCAAGCGCCTGCACAAGCCCATCCCAGCCCCCTGTTTTAACGGCTCTCATAAACTCCTGCGCAATCTCCCTATTAGGGATAAATACTTCGCTTGTCTCTCTGTCATAAGTCAAATAACCCAAATGTATTAAAAGCGTAAGTATGTCATCTTTTGTGCGGAATGTAGTCATATCGTTTTGGGCGGTTGAAGTGTCGACTTTACACTTACCATTGCCTATCATCTCTATCACCGCTTCCTTCAAGCCATCGAAATTCATATCAATATATACTTTTAACGCTTCATAAGTTTCCGTACCAGTCCAGTAACTTTGAAAATCCCCATTCTCTATAAGTTCAACTACCGACAATGGGTTATAGGCATGTACATCGCCTAACTGATAACCGTCATACCACTTCCTTGTTTCCGCATAGTCCACGCCATATCTTATGCAAAGCCCTTTCACTTCCACTTCCGTGAAGCCGAAATAAGGGGCAATGCGCCCCGGATTCAACATGGAATACTCCCTGAAAATATTGATGGCAGAATGATTTCCATATTTTCTAATCGGCAGGATGCCCGTCATATACACCAACTCAACATATTCTGCCCCTTTAAATACCCACCTTAAAAAATCAAGATATTTCTTCTGAATCTCTGTCCTGTCCTTCGCCAACCTGAATACACAATCCCATTCATCTATGATAAAAATAAATCTTGTGCCTGTAAGCGCATAGATTCTGTCTAAAACCATAGGTAGTTTATTCTTTTCTTCTCCCACATAATCACTATATTGTATCTTTAATTCTCCAATCACCGTTTCCTGAATTTCATTTAAAAATCCTTCCGCACAAACCTCATCAAATAAAAATCTCTGCACATCCAAACGTATCACATCATGTTTATTCAAGTGTGTTTCAAAAGAAGGGTCTTTTTCAATCTTTAATCCTGCAAACAATTGTCGCGAATCGCAACCTTTACTGTAATATGCCGTAAGCATATTAGCCGCCATAGATTTCCCAAAACGCCGCGGACGGCTGACACACATAAAGCGCATCTCTTTATTGACCCTGTCATTCGTATAATGAATTAATTCAGATTTGTCTACATACACATTCTCTGACAACGCCCTGGCAAATTCCAGGTTTCCCGGATTTAAGTACAGGCCCATATACGTCCCTCCTCTGTCGCTTGGATATATTCCGAATGACCCATTATTTTCTATCTATATTTTTTAGTATAACATCTTTTACAACCAAAAACATGGCGCAGTTCAAAACTGCGCCACAAATTTTTTAATATTGTCTGTTATATTGCCTTTAAACACTGCCGAGCCCGCCACAATCACATTGGCTCCGGCGTCCAACGCCACTCTGACATTGTCATGCGTGATGCCGCCGTCCACCTGTATATTCAAATTAAGCCCCTGCTCGTCAGCCATCTGCCTGACTTGTCTGATACGTTCCGTAGATTCCGGTATGTATTTCTGTCCGCCAAACCCCGGCTCCACAGTCATCACAAGAAGCATATCCAGTTTACCCAGATACTTCCTGACCGTCTCCACAGGCGTTTGCGGCTTTATCGACATGCCCGCCTTGCAGCCAAGCCCATGTATCCGGTCAATCAGTTCATCCACATCCTCCGCCGCCTCCAGATGAAACGTGATGCTGTCCGCGCCGCATGCGGCAAATTCCTTCACATAGCGCTCCGGGGAGACAATCATCAGGTGAACGTCGAACACTATATTTGTAACCTTGCGGATTGTCTCAACCACCGGAATCCCAAAGGAAATCGATGGGACAAACACGCCGTCCATCACGTCAATGTGAAGATATTCCGCGCCTGCTTTGGCCGCCTCCGTAATCTGTTCCCCAAGCCTTGAGAAATCCGCCGCCAGGATAGACGGAGACAAAATATTTTTTCTCTTAATTTTCTCAGACATTTAGATGCCCATGCCTTTCCAAAATATCCGACCCTCACTCCGAATTGCGTATCCTGCTGTCTGATATTATTTTACAAATTCTTTCGTTGATTCATAGATGCCTTTACCGTCCAGGCCATATTTTGCAACCAGTGCATTTGCCGGGCCGGACTCTCCGAATACATCTTGCATACCAATCTTATAAACAGGAGTCGGGCACTTCTGGGACAGACAGTCGCATACCGCACTGCCAAGCCCGCCGATTACAGAGTGCTCTTCCGCCGTCACGACCTTGCCGGTCTTCTTAGCGGAAGCAATCACCAGTTCTTCATCCAACGGCTTAATCGTATGGATATTAATAACCTCTGCGCTGATTCCGTCGGCAGCAAGCATATCAGCCGCCTCCAACGCGGATGCCACAGTGATACCGCTGGCAACAATCGTCACATCTGTTCCTTCACGCAGCACGACGCCTTTTCCGATTTCAAATTTATAGTCGGGCGTATCATTGATTACCGGAACCGCAGCACGTCCGAAACGCAGATAGACCGGTCCCTCAAACTCGATGGCCGCTCTCACTGCCGCTTTCGCCTCCACGTCGTCGGAAGGCACGATAACGGTCATGCCCGGAATAGCCCTCATCAGGGCAACATCCTCATTGCATTGGTGGGTCGCGCCGTCTTCCCCTACCGTAATACCCGCATGGGTTGCGCCAATCTTCACATTCAGATGCGGATAGCCGATAGAATTACGCACCTGCTCAAAGTTACGCCCTGCCGCAAACATCGCGAAAGAGCTGATAAAAGGAATTTTACCGCAGGTAGCAAGCCCCGCCGCAATACCTGTCATATTACACTCCGCAATACCGCAATCGATATGGCGCTCCGGAAACGCTTTCTGAAATACGCCTGTCTTGGTGGCCCCTGCCAGGTCGGCGTCCAAAACCACCAGATTCGGAAAGTCAGCGCCACACTCGGCAAGCGCATTACCATAACTCTCACGTGTAGCAATCTTTTTTACATCTGCCATTAGTTCGCACCTCCTAATTCCGCGCCAATCTTCTCCAAATCAGCCATGGCCGTCGCATACTCTTCATCGTTAGGCGCTTTGCCATGCCAACCCGCGCTGTTCTCCATAAAGGACACGCCTTTGCCTTTCACGGTCTTACAGATGATGGCCGTAGGCATTCCCTTGGTAGCCTTCGCCTCCTTGAAAGCGGCGTCAATCTGGTCAAAGTCGTTGCCGTCAATGTTAATGACATGGAAATTAAACGCCTCGAATTTCTTGTCAATCGGATAGGGAGAACAAACATCGTCAATCTTGCCGTCAATCTGTAACCCGTTATTGTCCACAATCACTACCAGATTGTCCAGTTTGCGGTGTCCTGCAAACATGGAAGCCTCCCACACCTGGCCTTCCTGAATCTCGCCGTCTCCAAGAAGTGTATAAGTCCTGTACTCTTTACCGTCCATCTTCGCTGCTAGCGCCATGCCTACTGCCGCCGAGATACCCTGTCCCAAGGAACCGGAAGACATATCTACGCCCGGCGTCTCCTGCATACAGGGATGCCCCTGGAGATAGGAACCGAGATGGCGCAGTGTCTTCAAATCTTCCACAGGAAAAAATCCCCTGTTGGCAAGCGCAGAGTACAATCCCGGAGCCGTATGCCCTTTTGACAGCACGAAACGGTCCCTGTCAGCTTTCTTAGGGTCCTTCGGGTCGATATTCATCTCCTCGAAATAGAGATATGTAAAAATGTCCGCAGCAGACAATGAGCCGCCGGGATGTCCTGCTTTTGCGCCATGCACCGCAGTTACAATCCCTTTTCGAACTTCATTAGCTGTTTTCTGTAACTCTAATTTGTTCATTATTAACCTCCATATTCAATTTTCTGCACACCGGGGCTGTACAGGCAGCATACGCCCAAAGCTTCCATGCATGCAAATTTCACCAAACAATAATCCTATCATACCACAATCGCTGCACAGTCTCTAGCACAATATGCAGTATTTTCATTTCTATTTCCCCTGTCCGTAATATGCATTGGCGCCGTGCTTCCTGTAATAGTGCTTATCCTGTAATTCCTGGGGCGCAGGCTGTATCCGCGCGTTAATTGTCTCGGCACGGTATGCCATCTTGGCAACCTCTTCCAGCACAACCGCGTTATGCACCGCCTCATGGGCATCCTTGCCCCATGCGAAGGGCCCGTGATTCTTGCACAGCACTGCCGGCACAGCCACAGGGTCTTTTCCCATTCTATTGAACTCGTCCACAATCAGAATCCCCGTATTCTTCTCATATGCCTCCTCTATTTCGTCGGCACTCAGGCATCTTAAGCAGGGAATTTCCCCATAGAAATAATCTGCATGGGTTGTGCCATAGCAGGGAATGCTCCTGCCCGCCTGCGCCCAACTGGTAGCGTAGGAAGAATGGGTATGCACCACGCCCCCAATCTCCGGATATGCCTTGTACAGCTCCACATGAGTAGCCGTGTCGGAGGAAGGATTGAATTTTCCTTCCACTTTATTGCCTTCCAAGTCTACCAAAACCATATCCTCCGGCGTCAGTTTATCGTAGTCCACGCCGCTGGGCTTGATGGCGAAAATACCGCTTTCTGCGTCAATCTCGCTCACATTGCCCCAGGTAAAAGTAACTAAGCCGTACTTAGGCAGAAGCATATTCGCCTCATAGACGCGTTTCTTTAATTCTTCTAACATAATCTCAGAACCTTTCTCTAACTATTGATGTTGATATCCAAATATGGAAGAATGCACATAAACGGCATTCTCCCATATAGCTCCCTGTCATCTACATGCTCTCTACAGCCGCTCTCTCAATCGCAAGCCCTGCGCCGTACAATTTCATAAACTCGTTAAATCCCTGTACGTCGGATGCTTTCGGCTCCATCTTCTCGCCCTTCTGCCCTGCAAATACCTTGCCGTCCAGGAAATCCGCCAGGCTCTCATCCGTACCCTTATTGACCATATAGGACGCCAGAAGCGCGATGCCCCATGCGCCGCCCTCGCCTGCCGTCTCCATAACGCTGACAGGCGCATCCATTGCCGCCGCCAGAATACTCTGTCCCACGCCTTTGGTCTTAAAAAGTCCGCCATGCCCTAAGATTTCATCCGCCTGCACGCCTTCTTCCTTGAAAAGGATATCAAATCCGGTCTTCAACGCGCCAAGGGATGTAAACAGGTGTACCCGCATGAAGTTCGCCAGATTAAACTTGGCATCCGGTGTGCGCACGAACAATGGACGCCCTTCATTGAATCCTGTCACATGCTCGCCTGAGAAATAATTATATGCCAACAGTCCGCCGCAATCATCATCGCCTTCCAGGGCCTTGCGGTACAGATTGCCGTACAGCTCGTTCATATCCACTTTCGTTCCCATCAGCTCTGAATACTCTTTGAAAAGGTTTACCCATGCATTCAAATCGGATGTACAGTTATTACAGTGCACCATGGCTACCAGGCTGCCGTCCGGCGTAGTCACCAGGTCAATGGCGTCATACACCTTGGACAATTCCTTCTCCAACACAATCATACCGAATACACTGGTTCCGGCGGATACATTACCGGTACGCTTCGCCACACTGTTGGTAGCCGCCATGCCTGTCCCCGCGTCGCCTTCCGGCGGACAGAAAGGTACGCCTGCCTGCAATGTGCCGGTAGGGTCCAACAACTTCGCGCCTTCTTCCGTAAGCGCGCCCGCCTGCTGTCCTGCCGTATAGACTGCCGGAAGCACGTCTTTTAATTTCCATGCAAAACCCTTATCGGCAACCGCCTCGTCAAACTGGGCAATCATCCTCTCATGGAACTGCCCGGTGGCAATGTCAATCGGGAACATGCCGGAAGCCTCTCCTACGCCGACTATTTTCTCCCCCGTCAGTTTCCAATGGATATAGCCCGCCAACGTAATCACGAATTTCAAGTCGGCCACATGCTCTTCGCCATTCAAGATAGCCTGATAGAGATGTGCAATCGTCCATCTCTGGGGAATATGGTAATTGAACAGTTCCGTCAGCTTCGTGGAAGCTTCCTCCGTAATCGTATTCCTCCATGTACGGAAAGGAACCATCAGTTCGTCTTTCTCATCAAAGGCCATATAGCCGTGCATCATGGCACTAAAACCTATGGCGCCAATCTTTGTCAGCTTCTCGCCATACTGGGCCTGCACATCCTCCGTCAGTTTCTTGTAACAATCCTGCAATCCCGTCCATATGTCGTCCAGGCTGTATGTCCAGATACCGTTCTCCAACCTGTTCTCCCAATCATGCGCGCCGGACGCCACAGGCTGATTGTTCTCATCTACCAGGACTGCCTTAATCCTGGTAGAGCCAAACTCAATACCCAACACTGCTTTACCGCTCGCAATACATTCCTTTGCTCCCATTTTTTACCTCCTATATGCCGCCTCATTCCATCTCAACTCATTCTTAAAGTTACGGATGGTCGTATCCTTATCAATCACGACACTCTCGATACCCATCGCTGCCGCCCAGTCAACCATCTGGTCTACCGTCAGGTCATAAGAGAACGCCGTATGATGCGCGCCGCCTGCCAGAATCCATGCTGTTGCGCCGATTTCCATATTGGGCTGCGGCGTCCAGTATGCCGTGCCAACCGGAAGCTTCGGCATAGGTTTCTCTACCTTCTTGCAGTCAACCGCATTGATTAACAGCCTGAACCTCGTACCCAAGTCCACCAGGGAACATGCCACTGCGGGGCCGGTCTTCGACGTAAACACAAGACGGGCGGGGTCTTCCCTGTTGCCCATGGAAAGAGGACATACTCTGATGCCGATTTCACCCTCCGCCACGGAAGGACATACTTCCAACATATGCGCCTGCAGAATACCTTCCTTGCCCGGAACCAGATTGTAAGTATAATCTTCCATCAAAGAAGTGCCCTTGGCATCCTTGATATCCGCCGTCATCAATTTCATCATGCGCACCATGGCCGCTACTTTCCAGTCGCCTTCTGCACCGAAACCATAGCCCTTCTCCATCAGTCTCTGGATTGCCAGGCCCGGAAGCTGCTTCAGGCCGCCAAGCATCCCGAAGTGGGTAACCACTGCATGGTAATCATTGTCAACCAGGAATTTCTCGATACCGATTTCCTGCTGCGCCTGCACGGCCACATGTTTTTTGAACTCATCCAAGTCCCTGCCGTCGTCAATAATCTTATACTTGCTGTAATACTCGTCAACCAATGCGTTTACATCGCCCTGGGGAACCGCATCCACATACTCTACCAGGTCATTGACACAGTAGTGGTCAATCTCCCAACCAAACTTAATCTGCGCCTCAACCTTATCGCCCTCGGTTACCGCTACGTTATTCATATTATCGCCGAAACGGCATACACGGATATGGGAAGACTCGATGACGCCCAAGGCTGTCCGCATCCAGCTTCCGAGCTGTTTCTGCACGCTCTCACTCGTCCAATGACCTACAATAATCTTCCGCTCAATACCCATGCGGCTCACGATATGGCCATACTCCCTGTCGCCGTGCGCCGACTGGTTCTCGTTCATGAAATCCATGTCTATCGTATCGTAAGGAATCTCTTCATTAAACTGTGTATGTAAATGGCAGAGCGGCTTCTTAAATTCTTTTAACCCGAGTATCCACATCTTCGCCGGGGAGAAAGTGTGCATCCAGGTAATCACACCGGCACAGTCAGGGTCGTTATTTGCATCGTTAAACGTCTTCCTGATAGATGCCTGGCTAATCAGCGTGGGTTTCAACACCACCTCAAAAGGCAGATGTCCGGAAGCATTCAGCCCCTCTACGATTTTAGCGGAGTGGTCTGCCACTTTCCTGAGACACTCATCACCGTACAAGTCCTGTGAACCTGTGCAAAACCAAAATTTGTAATTTTTTACTGCATTCATTTTTTGCCCTCCATTTTCTTTAAATATAAAAAATTTTATCACTTATCTCTATGCCTTTGCAAGTTGTATGCAAATTTTTTTAAAATATTTTACATTTAATTAAACAATTTCTTTGTTTTTGCCAAGAAGAGGCGCACAGTACTGTGCGCCTCCACTGCAAAACGTTACGCTTTCTTACGCTCTTTGATATTCGCAAGGATTGCCTGCAATACGATAAAGAAGCAAAGCAAGATTGCCGTCACGATATTTGCCCAGGAACTTACCAACTTACCATGAGACTTCACCAATGTGGAAATCGTACCGTTAATCAACACGCCGACCAGAGAACCGCCCACGTTGCCGACGCCGCCTGTCAGAAGCGTACCGCCGATAACGGCCGATGAAATCGCATCCATTTCCAGGCCTGCCGCCTGTGTGGTCGTTCCACACATAGTATTCAAACAGTAACAGATACCGCCGATAGAAGCCAGGAAACTGGCAAGCACATAAGTCTTCATCTTCGTCTTGCGCACATCCAACCCCATCAAGGTTGCAGACTGGCTGTTGCCGCCCACCGCGTAGATGCTGCGCCCGAATTTCGTGTACTTTAACATTAAATAAATAAGCAATACCACAAGCAGCGCCACGATAACCGTCACTCTCACATAGGGCACCTGCAGGATGCCTTTCTTGTTCTCGTATGCACCGATGTTAAACGGAATATGCAGTTTCGTACTGGACATCTTCACGAAAAGTTCATCCGATACGATGCTGACCTGGTCCGTACAAATCACTGCGGTCATGCCTCTGGCAAAGAACATGCCCGCCATGGTTACGATAAAAGGCTGAATATCCAGATATGCAATACAGTATCCCTGCACAATACCGAACACAATGCCGATTACCAATACGAGCAGCATCAGAACCGGGCTCTTCATGCCCCACTCTTCAATACCCACCGCCAGGAACATGCAGTCCATAGCCACTACGGAACCTACAGAAATATCAATACCGCCAGTCAGCATAACGCATGTCATGCCCGCCGCAATGCAGATAAGTCCCGCGTTGTTAATCAAAATATTCAGGAACGTCTGTAAATGCGTGAATCCCTTATCCGCATACACGATACAGCCTGCTATGTACATAACCACAAATAAGATGACGGTGATAAGCAACAAGATGCTGTTGCTGTTAATCTTCAACTTTTTCATATCTGTTTACGCCTCCTTTGCAGCCGCTTTTTTAGCAGACAATTTCTTCAAGTAATCTCTGACGGGTTCCGCCTGGATAACGACAATCAGGATAACCACAATCGCCTTAAAGACAGGCGCCTGCGCCGAGGAAACTCCCAGTGCATACAGGGTGGTCGTAATCGCCTGGATTGTATATGCGCCGATGATGGAGCCTGCCAGGTTGAACTTACCGCCGCCTAAGCTGTTGCCGCCGAGGGCCACCGCCAGAATCGCATCCAGCTCCATATTCAGGCCGATGTTATTTGTATCCGCAGAATAGATACGGGAAGTTGCGGTGATGCCCGCAATACCTGCGCACAGACCGCAGATTGCATAGCACATCAGGATAATCTTCGCAGAATTAAACCCGGATATTCTCGCCGCCTTCTTATTGATGCCCACGCTCTGTACAAAGGTGCCAAGAGCCGTGAATTTCAAGAGCAGCGCCATAATCAGCACACAAACCGCCGCAATCAGTATCGGTGTGGGCAAAAATCCTACATAAGAACCGAAAACCTGGAAAGAGGGCACACGCACATACACAATCGCGCTGTTACATAATAGCAAACCTATGGCACGTCCCGCCGACCATAAAATCAACGTGGCAACCATGGGCTGGATATTAAGGTATGCCACCAGAAAACCGTTAAACAAACCGCAGACTACCGCAACGAGGATGCCTGCGCCGATGCCAAACCAAAGAGGTTTTGCATACTCGGAAACATTGGTCACGCCATAACCCGCCAGAAGCATACAGCACATACCGCCGGAAAGACTCATAACGGAACCCACCGAAATATCCGTCCCTGCCGAAGCGGATACAACAAGCGTCATGCCAATCGCCAGTATGGCAACTTCGCTTCCACGGTTTAAAATATCAATCAAACGGCCATATAAGATTGCATTGCCGGAAGAAGTAACCTGCGTACTGATAGCGAAAAATCCAAAGGGTGGATTCCCGCATGCAATATCATAGACCACGTTTACTAACATCACCAGAATCATACTGAATATAGGCAGGAATAACTGCATTTTTGTTATTTGTTTTACTTTACTCATGTGCCGCACCTCCTGCAATAGCGTGCATAACGCCTTCCTGCGTCATCTCGTCGCCGCTAATCTCTCCGACCTTGGCGCCGTCGCGCAAGACTGCCATGCGGTTGCATGTACGGAGCATCTCTTCAATCTCCGAGGAGATGAAAATAAGGCTCTTGCCCTCCTGCGCCAATTTAATGACTAACTTCTGAATCTCTGTCTTCGTTCCGATATCGATACCACGGGTAGGCTCATCCAGAATCAGGAAATCCGGATTGGTCGCAAGCCATCTTGCCAGAATAACCTTCTGCTGGTTACCGCCGGACAGTCTCTTAATCAATGTCTCTTTGCTCGCCGTCTTAATCTGGAGCATTTCTATGTACTGGTCCGCCAGTTCAATCTGCTTCGCCATAGGAATCTTCTTGAAAATACCCGCTTTTGCCTGCATAGCCAGGATAATGTTCTCACGCACGGACAAATCGCCGATGATGCCTTCCGCTTTTCTGTCGTCCGGCAGTAATCCCATGCCTAAGTTCATGGCGTCGATTGGGCTCTTAATCTTTACTTCTTCACCATTGACTTTCAGAATGCCCGTCTGCGCCCTGTCCGCACCGTAAATGGCGCGTGCAAGCTCGCTTCGTCCGCTTCCCAAAAGTCCGGTAAGACCCACTACCTCTCCCTTGTGAATCTGCAAATCAAAAGGTTTGATGGTACCGGCATGGCTTAAGCCCTTGGCGTCAATCTCAAGAGGCGCATGTTCGAAATCCATCGTGCCTTCCGGCTTAATGGAAGCGAGGTCATCGAAATCCTTACCCATCATAGCCGCCACAAGCTTGACCCTCGGAAGCTCTTCCACCGTATACTCGCCTACCAACGTGCCGTTACGCAGTACGGTAATGCCGTCGCAGACCGCATATACCTGCTCCAGGAAATGGGTTACAAATACGATGCCAACGCCCTGGTCCCTCAACCGCTTCATCATACCGAAGAGCTTCTCAACCTCATTGTCGTCCAGCGAAGAGGTAGGCTCGTCAAGAATCAAAACCTTACAGTCCATATCTACAGCACGGGCAATCGCAATCATCTGCTGCAACGCCAGTGAATATTCTTCCAGGTTCTTCGTCACTTCAATGTCTAAATCTAAATCCTGCATCAATTGCGCCGCCATCTGGTTCATCTTCCGGCGGTTAACCGTCCCGATTTTCGTAAGCGGCTCGCGTCCGATGTAAAGATTCTCCGCCACCGACAGGTTCGGGCAGAGGTTTACTTCCTGGTAAACCGTCGAAATTCCCTTCTTCTGGGCGTCCATCGTATCTTTGTTTACGATAGCGCCTTCGATGCCATCCACATGAATTTCTCCGGCCTCGAACTTGTTGACACCCGTTAAACACTTTATCAACGTAGATTTCCCTGCACCGTTCTCACCCATCAGTGCACGTATCTCGCCCTTCTTCAAGGTGAAATCTACATTGTCAAGCGCTTTAACCCCCGGGAATGTCATACAGATGCCTCGCATTGTCAAAGCAATATTGCTATCCATATTTACCCTCCATTCTCACACTGCCTGCAAATTGGGCGCAGGCTTAAAATACCATCTCTTTGTCGTGCACCATGCCTCTTTTGCAGTAATTTTCCGACAATATCTGTCTTTTTCGTATATTATACACTAAATTTGGGGAAAGAAAAAGGGAGAGAAATATGATTTCCCTCCCTATTCTATTCTTATCTTATTTTTTATTCGGCTCTAAATCTTAGTATGCACGTCCGTCAAGTACTTCCTGAGTCATGGTGATTGCATACTGGGATTCGATACCAGGCGCTACGAATGCTTCATCCTTAACGACTGTCACAGCATCGATTGCCTCGCCTGCCTGTAACTTCTGGATAACTTCTGCTGCGAACTCAGCCTGCAGAGGGTTACACTCTACGTTACAGTTAATCTTGCCATCCAGTGTGTACTGTAAGCCGTCATGTGTTGCATCGAAGGAGATAATGATTACATCGCCGTCAACGCCATATGTGATACCTGCTGCATCCATTGCGTCCATTGCGCCGTATGCTTCGTTATCGTTCTGGCAAACTACTACGTTGAAATCGCTGTAAGACTTAATGAAGGACTCCATAACTTCCTGTCCGCCTGCCTGTGTGAAGTCACCGGACTGGGAATCAAGGATTTCCCACTCGCTGTGTGTTGCTGCGATGTTGTTGAAACCTTCTGTACGTCCAAGTGTTGCGGATGCGCCAACGGAACCTTCGATTACAAGAATCTTAGGGAACCGCTGATTAATTAGTTTTATTTTCAGCATTATCCCGTTTTGTCAG
>CAMWBY010000023.1 GCA_947172645.1 uncultured Lachnospiraceae bacterium
CAAGCAGCGTGAAGCAGACGACAAACGCAACGGACACACTCACACGGTCAAATACAAGCAGGCGTCCGAAATTGCAAAGCGCCAGCGTAAGGCCGCACAGCGCCGCAGTTCTCACTTCTTTCCACACCACTGTAAACCAATCGCTAAACTCGATTTCATCCAGGGAAAGCCCACGGATGATGATGGCGCTCGCCTGCCCGCCCGCATTGCCCCCCGTGTCCATCAGCATAGGAATAAACGCCGTCAGCACCACATACCTGCTTAAGGCATTCTCAAACGCCGTAATAATACTCCCGGTAAAGGTAGCGGAAATCATCAGCAGCAAGAGCCACGGAATCCGCTTCTTATAAGCGTCGAAAACCGTCGTCTTAAGATACGGCTTATCGGAGGGCATCACCGCAGCCATCTTCTCGATGTCTTCCGTCGTCTCTTCTTCCAGGATATCCACCACGTCGTCCATGGTGATAATGCCCACCAGCCTGTCCTCATTGTCCACCACAGGCATAGCCGTAAACTCATATTTCTTAAACATCCTGGCGACTTCTTCCTGATCCATCAGCGTATGCAGAGATACCACATTCCTGTGCATCATATCCCCGATAATTGCATCCGCTTCGCTTATGAGTAAGTACCTGAGCGCCACCGTGCCCACCAACGTCCTCTGGCTGTCAAGCACATAACAGATATTGATAGTCTCACTGTCCAGCCCCATCTTTCGGATACGCTCGATTGCCTCGAACACCGTCTGGTTTTCTTTCAGGTCGATATACTCCACAGTCATGATGCTGCCCGCAGAATCCTCCGGATAACGCATTAAATGATTGATGGCCTTGCGGGTATCCGGGCTTGTGTTGGCAATCAGCCTCTTCACCACGTTGGCAGGCATCTCGTCCATCAGTTCCTTGGCGTCGTCGGACATCATGTTGTCGATAATATTGCCTGCGTCCTTATCGGACAACGACGTAATGACAAACTGCTGCACCTCAATCTCCAGATAGGAAAATACGCTCGCCGCCAAGTCTTTCGGAAGAATCCTGAAAATCTTCACAATCTCTTCCTCGTCCATATCTTCAATATAATCGGCGATATCGGCATCGTTCCACTCCTGGATAACCTGTCTGAGGCGGGTATACTGCCCTTTGCGCAGAAATTCAAGCAATTCTTCCTTGCCGAATTCCCCACAGTCTTCATAGGACTTCTTATCCGGCTTCCTCACAGACTCCTGCCTAATCTCCGCCGCCTTATCTTCTCTGACTTCTGTTCCGTTCCATTCTTCTCTTATCTCGCCCATGCTTGCCTGTCCCCTTCCGTATCGTTTTCTCGCTGAACAGAATCAGATGTCAAAAATCCCAAATGCCTGCACGCTTTACTCTCTTTTATAATAGACCGGTTCTGAAACCGTTATCCCGGCTTTTCCGGCAGTAGCTTCCGTAATGTCGTGCACCACACCGTCCTTCTTTTCATAAGGGACCTTCACACGCATGGTCACCTGTTCAGCATAATCCACTTCCGTCACAGATATACCCCGCTGTCCAAGCAAATACTGTATCTTTCCGACGCCGTTATAATCCGTGACTACCGTAATCTCATATCCATAGCACATAATGCGCACATCGCTGGCGGCAAGCCCGGCCTGCGCCGCTTTGGTATAGGCCCGCACAAGGCCGCCTGTGCCAAGTAGCGTGCCGCCAAAGTACCTGGTTACCACCACTGCCAGGTTGCGGATGCCCGAATTGACAAGCACTTCCAGAATAGGCTTGCCTGCCGTTCCCGCCGGCTCCCCGTCATCGGAAAACCGTAAGGTCTGCCCGCGCTCTCCCAGAACATAGGCATAACAGTTATGCCTGGCATCCCAGTACTGCTTTTTCTTCGCCTCAATAAAGGCTGCCGCCTCTTCTTCCGTATATACGGCGGCGACATTCGCAATAAACCTCGATTTCTTCTCTTCTATCTCATCCATACCGCCGCGCTCAATCACTTTATACGGTTCACAATTCTGACTTGTATCCATAAAATATCTTTGTATGCTCCATTCCGTTATTATTATTCCAACCTCTATACTACTACCCCGCACAAGAACGCGTCAAGCCGACAGGGAAATATCTTGCGGCATAGCCGTTACTTTGCACAGACACAAACTCGTTGATGCGAATCTCAGCAAAGCTGAGATAAAAGCAGCGCAGAAATGGGGAATAAAAATGTACAGAATTGTGAACAATCTTTGATATGGAAGAAAAATCCTTTATTTACAAAGCGATATTTGCTATAATGCATGATAGGCTATTAGTGCCTTTTCTATGTGTATACGCTCAAATCTGCAGGTTAAGAAAGGAGCACGAGAAAATATTATGAATTACGGAAAAAAAGGCGTCCGCAAAAAGCAGCAGGCGCTTCACGCTAAATCCAGTAAGTGGGCTAAGAAAATCGGCTTTACCTTTATCCAGGTCTGCCTTATCGCCATGGTCGGCGTCGGCATCATCGGATTAAGCGCCGGCATCGGCATGTTCAGGGGCGTACTCGCCACCGCTCCCGATATCGGCAATATCGACGTCACCCCTTCCGGATTCTCTACATTCGTCTACGACCTTGAGGGAAACCAGACCGCCAAGCTTGTGTCCACCGATTCCAACCGTATCCCGGTGACCATCGACATGGTCCCCGACGATTTAAAAAACGCTTTCGTGGCAGTCGAAGACGCCCGGTTCTATGAGCATAACGGCATTGACATCAAAGGCATTATCCGTGCAGGCGTAATCGGCCTGCAGAACAGACATTTCTCGGAAGGAGCCAGCACAATCACGCAGCAGCTCCTTAAGAACAATGTCTTTACAGACTGGACCAGCGAAGATTCTCTGGCGGACAAATTCAAGCGTAAATTCCAGGAACAGTATCTTGCCCTGGAGCTTGAGAAAGTCATGGATAAAGACACCATCCTGATTAACTATATGAACACCATCAACCTGGGGCAGAACACATTGGGCATCCAGGCGGCTTCCCTGCGCTATTTCAACAAGTCGGTCAGCAACCTGACCCTGTCGGAGTGCGCGGTCATCGCCGGCATCACCCAGAATCCGTCCAAATATAATCCTATCACCCATCCCGAAGAAAATGCGAAGCGGCGTAAGAAGGTGCTGAAAGATATGAAAGACCAGGGCTATATCACGCAGGAGGAGCACGACGAGGCTCTGGCCGACGACGTGTATTCCCGCATACAGATTGCCGATTCCGAAAATGAAGAATCTACCGTCAATACATATTTTGTAGATGCGCTGACGGACGATATCTTGGAGGACCTGATTGCGGCAGGCTATAACGAAACCCAGGCGTATACCCTGCTTTACAGCGGGGGACTGAAAATTTATTCCACACAGGACCCGAAGATTCAGCAGATTTGCGACGATGCGTTTATGGACGAGAGCAACTTCCCCGCCAACACGAAATGGTATCTGCACTATGAACTGACCGTCCAGAAAAGCAACGGGGAGAAGGAGAACCATAGTACGGAGATGTTCCGTTCTTACTGGAAGGAAAACCGTTCCGCTTCGTATAACTTAATTTACTCTTCCCAGGAAGAGGCATACCAGGATATAGAAGCCTATAAAAATGCCATACTGTCCGGCGGCGATGAAGTATACGGCGAGACTATCAGCCTTACGCCCCAGCCCCAGGTTTCCCTTGTAGTGGAGGACCAAGCCACCGGGTATGTGGTGGCGATGGTAGGCGGCCGCGGCGCCAAATCAGGAAGCAGAACCTTGAACCGTGCCACGGACACGGCCAGACAGCCCGGTTCCACCTTTAAAGTAGTATCCACTTACGCCCCCGCATTCGACAGCGCCGGGCTGACACTTGCCACGGTGATGAACGACGCGCCTTTCAACTATGCGGACGGACGCCCTGTGGCGAACTGGTATGGGGAATCCTACCGTGGACTCTCTTCCCTGCGGGAAGGAATCGCACAGTCCATGAACATCGTAGCCGTTAAGACATTGACGCAGATTACACCGCAGTTAGGTTTTGACTATCTGATAAACTTTGGCTTCACTACCCTGGAAGAGCGCAAGGAAATCAACGGCAAAGTATACTCCGATATCCAACAGGCTCTCGCCCTGGGCGGTATCACTAATGGCGTCACCAATGAAGAACTGAACGCCGCCTATGCATGTATCGCAAACGGCGGTACTTATATCAAGCCCAAGCTGTACACGAAAGTAGTGGACCACGACGGCAATATTATCCTGGACAATACTACGCCCCAGTCCAAGCAGGTAATCAAGGAAACCACCGCGTTTCTTCTGACCAACGCCATGGTGGACGTAGTTACAAGCGGCACGGGCGGTTCCGTTAATTTCGGCGGAATGGCGATTGCCGGAAAGACGGGGACTACTTCCGATTACAATGACGTGTGGTTCTCAGGATATACGCCTTACTATACGGCGACCACATGGGCAGGCTACGACAACAATGTCAAGTTAAGCGGCGACGAGAAAAACCTGGCCAAAAAGCTCTGGCGTACCGTCATGGCAAAAATCCATGAAGAACTACCCAATGAACCTTTCAATATTCCTTCCGGCATCGTGACTGCCACGGTATGTTCCCGTTCCGGCAAACTGCCCATCGACGGTCTGTGCACTACTTTGCGCAACGAATATTTCGCCGAGGGGACTGTGCCCACCCAGACATGCGACGTGCACTACGCCGGACAGATATGTACCTACAGTAACCTTCCGGCATGTGAGGGATGCCCCTTCAAGGTGGAGGGCGTCATGGAGCTTACCCCTGTCGAGGACGTCTCGCTGCAAGGCGGTTCCGCTTCGGCACATGGACAGCCCGCTCCGCAGCCCGCAGAGCCGACTGTTGCGGAGGACGGTACAGTGATTCCCGCACCTGCCACCCCTGCCAATATGTGTCCTCACAATGCAGAGTTTTTCGCAAATCCCGACTGGGAGGCAATTGTCAATGCACAGCGCGCAGAGATTGACCAGCGTAATGCCGAGGCTGCCGCAGCGGCCGCCGCTGCGGCGCAGCAAGCCGCCGAACAACAACAGCAACAGCAAGGAGGCGAGACACCGCCGCCACAATAAAAAAAAACGGGATTCCTTAGACAACAAATTCATTTTAATACAAACCCCGGAGCGGAATTGGTATCCTGCTCCGGGGTTTGTATTTTCGTCTTATTCTATATTCCTTTAATCTCTTTAATCCTGTTCTCTAAATCGGCCACGGTACTGTGGGCATTCTCGATGTCCCTGCAGGCGTCCTCGTACTCTTCTTCCGGCATGGAGCCGTGTTTCTCGTAATAAATCTTGCCAATTTCCATATAGCGTTTCCTGATGACGTCCTCACAGGTGTGTATCTGTCCTTTCAGGTTCGCCACCTCGGCCAGGTCCTTCGCTTTATCCGTCATTTCCCTGCCTTTTGTGGTAATTGTCTCTCCAATCTTGTCAAAGAAATCCATACTAATCCTCCTCTTCCAACTCCCACACTGTCTTATGATGCTATTCTTATTCTACATCATACATTATATGATAGCAAGATGTTTACAGGTGTCTCTTTTTCCTGAAAATATACCGCATGGTTTCTCTATATCCTTCTACTCCCCAAGCCTCCAAATCGAATAGTCCCAATTGTCCCCCTCCTGGAGCCAACCCATCCATACTTCCAACGTCCCCTGGTCTCCGTACCAGACTTCATGGGACACGCCGTCTGTATCCTCGTAAGCAAAACGCTTGGCGCCGCTTGCGTCAATTTCATATGCCGTTCCGTATTCTTCCATCAGGTTCTCCGCCTGCTTCACCGTGACCGACGCAACGCTCCCGTCCTGCCCCCAGTCGAAACCCCCGTTTGCCAACGCATAGTCCACGTTTCCCGGCACACGGCTCATCTTTCCCATGGCAGCTTCCAGAAACTCTTTGTCGGCTTTCGGCCCCGGCCCGCTATGGCTGCCGAACAGGTTATAGCACATTACGCTGTATGTCGGCCCCTCCGCCCAGGCAATCTTATCCGCCTCAATGTTCGTCTCCACCGTCACCCGCAGACGCAGCCCTTCCTCCTGGCACCTGCCATAGAGATATCCGATAAACTCCATAAAATATTCCCACAGCGTCATATCCTTTCGGATATTCTCGTAATCGATGTCAATCCCGTCGTAACCTTCTTCCCTTGCAAGCGCAACCAGGCTGTCCGCATGTGCCTTGTAAGACGCCTCCTCTTCCAGAAGCCGGTACAATAGCTGCGTGGACTTAAGCGATGTGGAACCGTCCGGCATTTTCTGGTCATTCACAACGGTCAGATAACATTCCCATCCCCGTTCCTTATAATTATCCCTGTGGGCATAATAGAAATCCGTAGTCGCCTGAGGGATAAAAACCTTGCCATTCTCGTCAAAATATGCCGCAAAAAAATTTATGTTCTTCACATGCTCCGCAAGTTCTTCCGTCTGCGCCTCCACCCCTTCCAGGTTCCAATAAGCGTTCCACAGCGTATAGCTTATTTCCCGAACAGGTTCCTGGGGCTTCGCCGGCACATTGACCTCAGCTTCCCCCGGCATGGGCTGCTTCTTTCCTGTAATCTGTAAACCGCACCCTGTCAGAAGGAAAACTATACACATGGCTCCCGCCGCCCTTTTCCATGTTTGCGTATCCATATATCCTGCTCCTTTCCGGAAATATCGTAACATTGTTCCGCTTGCAACATCCCTAAAACGTCTCGATGAACCAGTTAACCACCGTCTTCCACACTTTCCCACACTTATGCGTCACCCGTTCCAACCCATGAAGCTTATTGTCGTACAATACAAGAGCCTCCTCCTTCTCTCCACTCCCGGTCACTTCAAAATCCACAAATACGCCGTCATAGACGTCATCCGCAAGATTCCTCTGGCTGTATGCCGCCCCGCCCCATCCGGACCGGATAAAGACGTACCCCGCCTGTGCAGAATCAATCTCCTTCTCTTGCAAGGCATAGAAACCGTCCACCGACACACTTAACAGGTTTCCCTGCACGGCAATGTGAAGCTGTCTATCCCCAGGGTCGTTAAGACTGATTGTCTCCACATATTCCTCCGCGCCGTCTTCCACCCCGGCCACTTCCTCGCTGCTTAAGAAGGCAAGCTCCGAAGCGGCTTCTTTTGCCTGTCCTGTGGTATCGGCATAACGTAATTCCAATTCTTTCTCCGCAATCTGCGCCGCCTGGTCGTCCTCTTCCACGGAAACTTGTTCTTTTCCGGTCAGTCTGTCCAGATTCTCATGGCAGATTTCCCTGCCGTCATCCAGGACATACAGCTCGTTATTCTCTATCTTCACGCAGACGCCGCCTTTACCCTCTTCATCCGCCCGCACATACACACTCTGCATCCCCAGCTTGTTGCCCATAAGCCGCGTATCCACAACCACATCCTTGTAACTCCCGCTCCCCCGGAGCCGCAGCGTACCCACACTCTTCGGCTCGCTTGTCAGATAGATTTCATTCTTCCAAAATTCCGCCTTGCCATCCAGTTCGTCCCAATAGCTCTTACGGTTCAAATCCCCATCCGCCCACGCCATCTGCATGTCTGTGTCATCCCAGATACGCATCAGAAGATGATTGGCATGCCAATAAGCCTGGGGCTGCATCCTTGTCAGGTCATAGAGAGAAGATTCCCTCGTATTGAGCGCATATCCCTCTCTGTTAAAATTCATATCAAAAAGGTCGAAAATACGGTCCTGGTTGACCGCGCTCACCTTGTCGTTTTCCCCAAACATGCCCGTGTTGGAATGCATCAGCACATACAGCCCTGGCAGCGCCCCCATCTCTTCCTCATATATCCTCTCCACCTCGTCATAGTCGAAATCAATGCGACGCTTCATCTGCCCGTAGGACTCCCGCGGAATGCCGTACTCGTCCCTGACATAATCCATCAGATAATGGTTGTAATTTCTTCCCAGATAAGGCCGCACATGGGCATATTCCAAAGTATCCAGGTTCCCCAGGAATCTGTTATAGCGGTCGAAGACATTGATATACTCTAACCGGTAGCCATTGGTTCCAAGTTCACAAAAAGAGCCCTCTTCCAAAGCTTCCAAATCATCCGGCATAAGGAACTTGGCGTCCTTGGACGCAAACTTCCCCGCATATGTCAGCACCGTAGAAATATAATTATATTCTTCCGTCACCTTCTGTGCAAAAATCGCCGTATCGCGCCTGCCGTCCTCAAACATCAGAAACAAGGATTTCCTTGGCAGTTGTTTCCCTTTCTGGTAATAGTCCAGAATATCCTGTTGGGTGACCGTCACATAGCCAGACCTATGGAGGGCGTCCATGTGCTCTTTTAGCCGCGCCGTACTGACCAAGGTAGGCGTCTCGTCCCTGTCCACCCCGAAATAAGACAGGGCGATGAAGCCCGTATCCTCCTGCGGGTCCGCCAGCTCAACCGCCTCCTCGTCATAGGGCTTATATGTGCCAAAAGTAAAGAGAGCCTGTATCATCACAGCCAGCAACAGAAGCAAAACTGCCCCTTCCACAATGCTGCGCAGGGCCTTGCGCCTGTTTTTGCGACGCACCGACGCCTCAGGCATTCGTCCTTCTGTGCCCATCAGCGTACCCCCCCCCCTCTCTTTTCTGCCTTTCTAAGCGCCTCCTTCTGCTTCTTTTTCTCCCGTTCCTTCAAGTCTTCCGGCGTCATCCTCGTCCCCCAGGTTGATTTCCAGAAAGTCACCCAGGCCACCGGCATCTGCCACAACAGCACCGCCTCATAATAAATACAGAACAGCATACCATAAATCCACGTACTGCTATGTCTGAGAAGCAATTGCACCACGCTCATAATCAGGGACATCAAAAACAGCCCTACAATAAATGTCGTAGGAAAAATCCTCTGCGTGACAGGCACATACAACAAGTTGTAAATAACCACCACCGGAGCCGCCACAGGCACCACCAGCCCTATATAGAAAAAGAGTGACATAAACGGCTCTTTACGCCACATAAACTGTCCCGCCATAATGGACTCCCGCAGCCAGGAACGCTTCCACCGCATCTGTTGTTTGAGAAATACCTTGTGCCTGTTGGGCACGATTGTGGAACAAACCGCCGTGTCCTGGTAGCTCGTCCTGTGATGGCGCAGGACGAAATTCGTCATCGACCTGTCGTCCCCGAAGGTAGCTTTCTGCCCCAAAAATTTCTGGTTCAGCCAGTCATCCATATGGTCTATAATAATCTGCTTACGGTAACATGACAGCGGGCCGGACAGACATGTGACGCCGTCAAAATAAGCCTCCGCCGCCTTCATCACCCTAAAAGCGATATAATAGCGCACCGACTGCATCTTGGTCAGCGCATTGGTGTAGGTGTTCGCCACATCCGTGCGTCCCGCCACGCCGCCCATCTTAGGGTCAATAAAAGGCTGCACCAAATTCCTGATGGCAAAAGGGTCTAAAAAGCTGTCCGAATCCACGAAGACTACCAACTCATGTTTCGCCACCTTGACGCCTTCGCACAAGGCTTCCCTCTTTCCCTTATTCTGCGGCTGCACAATATAAGAGACACGCCCGTCTATCTCATATTGCTCGTTTTCCTGCTTGAGCTTCTCTATCGTCTCTTTTATCTTTTCCACCGAACGGTCATTGGAATGGTCGTCTACCACAATCACTTCCAGTCTATCAACAGGATAGTCCTGGTTCACACAGCTTAAAATGGTCTTGTGAATCCATTCCTCTTCATTAAAACAAGGAATAATGACCGTAACGCCCGGCGTGTAATTTTTGTCTATGGGGACAGGACGGTAGAAGGCGCCAAACAAATACCGGCTGAGCAAAAACGCCGCCGTTATAATACTGTACAGATAAAGCCATTTGTTGAATTTAAAATAGATAACACTCTCCGCCCGCATCAGCATAATAAACGCCGAAATCAAAAAAATCAACAGACTGGCAACCGTCAGCATATAGCCGTCCTTGTGCCTTGCGGCATACTGCGCTAAAGTCTTGTCAAACTCCATACCGCACAGATAAGCGCCGTCCTGCGTCTTCACGCAACGCGCCAACTGGGCCCCCTGCTTCACATCCATCTCATACCCTTCCGGCATGGAACCAGGCTTCACTTCAAATTTCAAGGTAATTCTGTCAGCATTCACCAAAAGAGCCTGCTGCTTTTCATTTTCCATCTGCAAAAGTATACCGCTTGTAGAAATATCGATTCCCTTGCAGGTAAACTTTTTGCGTCCGCTCCTACCCTTAACCTTCACCTTCACGTCATAATTTACCTGATACCGAACGCCTGACTGGATGCTCTTGATATAATCTTTCGCTTTTCCCTCAAAATGCTCCAACGTCCTGCCGCCCCGCCTGTCCACATTGTTGCGCACCTGTTGTTTATCCGGAACATAGGACAACATCCTGCGGTCAGGCTTCTGTCGAAGCAATATGTCTTCAATTTGTTTCTTTTCCTTCTCTTTCTTCCCCAAAACCCCAACCTCCGAGAAAACGGCTATGCCCGTCTGAAGCAAGCCAATTCTTGTTGGCTCTCGCCACGTTATGGCATCCCCTTCACTTCAGATAATCGCTAAGTTTCGCAAAGCGGAACTTGCCCGGGTCGCCTTCCGGTAAACTCTCGATATAGTTTAAATAACGGTCAAGCGCCTGTGCCGTATGGACAGAATGGGTATTGATATGCATGACAACAATGCTTCCATCCTGTATCGTAAGCCGCTCTCCGTCGTCAAGCGGGACGCCGTTTAGCAGTGCATCATATAAACTGTCCACTCCCGTCGCCCTATAATCCGCAGGGTCGAAGTCGCCGCTTACGATATAGCCGTAACCGCAATCGAAACCTGTCATGACGCCATCCTTATTCAAGGCTAACGTAGGAGCCCTCAGAAAGTCGGTCACACTCCCTGTATTCCCTGCCACGTTGGCAAGAACCCGGTGGGACCGTACCAGGTCCTGTTGCAGCGTCTGTATCTGGTCAGGCGCAACTTCCATCGTCATATGCGTATCGGTATGGGACGCCACATCATGCCCCTCCTCCGCGATGGCACGCAGAAGATTCTCGCCTGTCCCGTTTATCACATGCTCTGTCAGGATAAAAAAAGTCGCTTTAATCTTATGTTTCCGAAGTACATACAAAACTTTGCCTGTTGTGGCTTCATCTCCCCAGTCGTCAAAGGTAAGAAATACCGTGTTGCTGCCTCCCGTATCTATTCTCCCTGTCCGGTCTAACAGCGAAAGCTCTGCCTCCGCAAATCCAGGCGTCCTCACATCCTCGCCGCCGATGTATCCTTCCGACAGCATATGCTCCCATGGGCCCTGCATCTTGCCGGACGTACCGACCATATGATAGGACGCGTTGGTGGCCGCCGGATACTGCCATGTATTGTCCAGGAGATTGGACACCGTGGTTACCTGGAGAATATTGCCCTCCCTTGTCCCGTACCGGGTAGGAAGCACCTTCAGACGCCAGGCCGCATCCACCAGCTCCGCTACGCCGTCCGCATCATCATAGACGTTCATATTAAAATGGACAATCTCACCCCGGCAGAAGACCACCTTGCCGCTGCCATAATACTTCCGTATAATTTCCTCCGCACTATAGTTTTCCTCAGCATATTCTTTCCTGGTAGGGGAAGATGAGACCCTGATAATCTGTTTGTCCATCGCCTGCGCCGCCATCTGCACCTCTTCCGTTACCGTGTCATAGGGCGCCATAAATAAATCTGTCCGAATGCCCAGACTTTCCAACCGCACATCATTCTTATAAATATCTTCACAGATTTCGCCAAACCCCATATCTTCCATGGACTTGCCGGCATATCCGCTGCTGCCAATCTCGTGTCCGGCATCTATAATCTGACGCACCTGTTCCGGATATGCCTCCGTCTCCTGTCCGGTCACGAAAAAAGTTGCCTTCGCATCGGCTTCCCGGAGCGCATCGAGCACGTTCGAAAGCTCCGCGGCATTTCCCAATCCCCTGAAAGTAAATGCCATCTCCCTGTCCGTGGTGTGTACCGACAGGACAGGTTCCGCCAGATTGTCTCTGTACCGTTCCTCTATTTCGTCATAGCGCAGCGCGATATCGCCCATATCCTGTGCAGGAAATTCCTGCAAGCTTACAGTTTCATACCCCTGCTCGTCCAACTGGGTAAGGAACCAGTCGACGACATGGAGAAGCCTCTCAGGCTCGGACAGCTTCTCATCTTCCAATTCGTGCAGCGTAAGTCCTGCCTGCTTATCTTCCGCCGGGTCTTTCTCCGTCTCCTTCTCACTGTACTCGTTCTCGTCCAGATAGCCGTCTAATTTGATGGAGACTACCTTGCCTTTTCCAAGCCCCGACACATAGTCTCTCGCCGTCTCTTCCTTATAAAAACTCTGGTAATTCAAATACTGCGTAGGATACACGATACTCTCATAGCCGCTGGCGTCCGCCGCCTCCATCAACTCCTCCGTATATTCCGTAGCGTTACATTTGAGAAGCTTCGGACGGCTCGCTATCTTATCCCCGTAAACTGCCTGGGCGCGGCAGAAATCCTCCACAAGCTCTTCCTGGCTCATCTTCTCCATATGGGGCGTTCCGTAAAGCGTATAGCTTTCCAGGCCATACCCCGTACCGGCTATCTCACAGACAGTCTCCTGGTCTTCTCCCGCATCTACCGCGGAGATAAAAAAAGTCGCCTCCATATCATGTTCTTCCAGGTAAGCCAAAATCTGCTTCAATACCCGGCTGTCCGCAGAACCTTCGAAGCAAACCGCCACTTTTTTATCTACCGTATTGATATCCGTAATGACCGAGGGCATCTGCGGATTCTGTTCCAGTTTCCGCCTCGCCGCCGCAATCTCGTCCGCTACAGAGTAATCCGCCTCCTGCAAATATGCGAACCTGTCTCTTTGCGCTTCATCCGCAGCTTTTACCCTCTGATGCCTAATCATAAGCAGGCTTCCCCCCTGTGCCGCAAGCACCGCAGCTAAAAGCACTGCCACCCACTTTTTCTTCCTTCTCCGCACCAATGTCTCCCTCCACAATATCCCGGTTTTATGGAACAAAACCAGAATTGCCACTCCCCTATGGCACCCCATAAAGCAAGTATCCCCACAAAACCTGCTTCGGACTAAAACAGCGTTGGAAAATATCAAATAATAGTAAAAAAGACCTTACACCTTAAGTATAAGACCTCTTTTGCTTCGAAGCTGTGAATACGCAATATCTATCATTTCATGACAAACTGTATCTTAATTACTATTCATGATTACATAAAACAGACATCATAAAAATGTAACTTCTATAAATAATTTTTTCCAAGGCCATAACAGTTTCAATTATTATAACACAAACTGCCATCCAATATACCCCAAATTAGCACAAAGAACGCCACGTTTTACTCATCACGATTCCATCAGCCGCGACGTTGCTTCCATCCTGAAATACTCTGACGGCTCAAAAGGAAAAGCCGCAAACCATAGATTCTACTGGAAAATCTATGAGTTTACGGCTATTTTTCATTTAAGCTGCTGACGGGAATCGGACATATATACTGTACCAACTTACCACAGAACTTTAACATTATACAGCGGTATTGTTCCGTCTTTTGTAATAATTATCAGATTCTCTGCGATAGCTTGCGAAATAATTAATCTGTCAAACGGGTCTCCATGAATGGCGGGAAGCCGTCGGATTTCGTCAAGATGAAACGGTTTTATAGAAAGAATATCGAATTGCTCTCTTTCACAAGTTTCCGCAATCTTAGAGATTGAACTTGTAATTTCCAGTTTCCCAATGCTTGACTTAATCGCAATTTCCCACATGGAAACAATACTCACACTGATTTTTTCATCATTATGGTAAATGACATCTGATGCATTTTTTGAAAGTTTATCGCTTTCATATAAAAAGAATAGCAAAGCGTTTGTATCCAACAGATACATTATATATACTCCTTAAAACATTCTGGTGTTTCATCAAAATCCTCTGCAATCGAAATAAATTCATCTGCCAATGGATTGACCGACCTCTGAAATGTAATGCCATTGCTTATAGAATGCTTTGTCTGTTCCTTTTTCGATGCATATTTCAAAAACCTCATAAATTCAATTACCTGCTCTATCATATCTTCGGGAAGGTCTTTCGCTTCTCTGATTAACGTATCATATGCCATAAAAACACATCCTTTCAGCTATATCTGTTATGGACTTCAAAAGTGATATACAAATATTCAAACCATATACATACAAATATATTTTCTGCCATTACGTAATTCTATACAATTTCAATTAAAGTATAGCAAACGAATACCGGAAAAACAATAAATTTGTGATTCCGCAAAGCGGAATCATGGAGGCTAGTGTGGTAAATAAAAAAAACATTGGTTCAAGATAGATAGTCTTTAATTATATCATAAAAATAAAGGCTTTTCAAAGAACAATTTCCCTGAAAAGCCTTTATTTGTAATCTTCTAAAGCTGCTGACGGGAATCGGACCCGTGACCTCCGCACTACCAATGCGACGCTCTACCGACTGAGCCACAGCAGCATATCCGTGATATGTCTTCCACATTCACTGTTCCGTAGTATAGCACAGATAAATATCTGTTGTCAAGTTGTAATCACCTTTTTCAATTTCGTCTTAATCCGCTGCAGGGCATTGTCCGTAGACTTCTCGTCACGCCCCAGGACCTTGGCAATCTGTTGGTAGCCCATCCCAATCATATACAGGTCAAGCACCTGTTTCTCGAAGCCACTCAACTCCCTCTCAATTGTCTGCTCAAGCTGTACCACGTTCTCCCTGTCAATCACCACATCCTCCGGGTTTTCGCCCGTGCGCGCCGCCAGGACATTGACAAGCTCCTCCTCTTCCCCGTCATGTCCCATGCCCGCACTGCCATAGAGCGACACATAAGTATTGAGCGGAATATGTTTCTGCCGCCTGGAAGCCTGCACCGCCGTATACATCTGCCTGGATACGCATAAATCGGCAAAGGTCAGGAAACTGGCGTCCCTGCCGCTGTCGTAATCGCGCAGCGCCTTAAACAGGCCAATCATTCCCTCCTGGATTAAGTCGTCGCTGTCCGCCCCAAGCAGGTACATGGATTTTGCCTTGCTCCGCACCAGGTTCTTATATTTATTCATAAGGTATTCTGTGATGCCGTCCTCGCCATCCCTCAGACGGATAATCAATTCTTCATCACCGTACTGTTCATAGCCTCTGTCCATATATGTCGTATTCCACTTTCCTTTTCTTTTCCGCCGCGAACACGTCCAACTTATGACTCATCATCCTCCGAATCCGCCTCCGGGTTATTCTCAGACACTGTCCCGCCGTCCGCATCATTCCCGGATATCGTGTCCGCCTCTTTCTTTTCCTCGTAGTGCTGTATCATCTCCGAGGCAAAATGCTCTGCGATAATCTGGTAACCTTCATGGTTGCCATGCACACCGTCCGGTACATACTCCGCCACCACATTGGCGTCATGGGAATCCAGGATATTCGAATTATACAAATCGATTACCTGGAAGCCGTATTCCTCCGCCAATGCCAAGATGACATCCACAAACTTCTGCTGCGGCAAAAGATAATCCCGCTCTTTCATCAGATAATCCTGCAATATATTGGGCAAAGGCGTCGCAAAGAAAATCTCCGCGTCAGGATAGTTCTCCTTAAGTCCCCGCATCAGCTCGTCCAAATCGCCGCAGAACGTCCGGTAAGCGCGCTCTTCCAGGCTGCCAAATTCTTTATCGGAAACGCAGAACCCGTCGTTGGTGCCGCCCATGACGATAATCGCATCCACATCCTCCGGTATCTCCTGGTAACGGTCCACGTAAGCATCCGCCCAATACCTGCCGATGGATGAACCGCCGATACCCAGGTTATAGACTTCCTCAGCGCCAAGCAGCTCCTTCAGCCTTGCCGGATAAGAATACTGCTGATAGTTGTCTTCCTTATCCAGGTTAGCCGCCGCCGTAATGCTGTCTCCCAGACAGGCAATCTTCATCCCCGTAAAATCCTGCCTGTTCTCCGCAATCCGCTCCCTGTCCGCCTGGTTCACTTCTAGTGTCTCCTGCAAGGAGGTGCGCAACAACCTGCGGGCCGCCAGGGTCATATTGTCCGGCTGCTCGTAGATGTCCCGCCATGCATCGAAGATACTGTTGTCCGTCATCGTGCCGTCATAATAATTGATTTCCCCGTTGCCTGACACGCTCCCTGCCAGGTTTCCGGAGACCGTGGCATTACCGGAAACCGTGGCATTGCCCGAGACAGTACCGTTTCCCGACACAGTTCCATTGCCCGAGACAGTACCGTCGGGCAGCAAAACATTCCCGGATACCGTACCATCGCCAAAAACTGTACCATTACCGGAGACTGTTCCATCATCAAAAATAGTCTCGGCTGCCTCTTCCGTCTCGTCTATCAGCTCCGCCAATTCCTCGCTCTGTATCTGCGCGATAAACCTTGCCAGGGCCTCTTTATCTTCCGCCAGCTCCTGAATCTCCGCTTCCATCTCCAATACACGGTTCTGCGCCTCTTCGTTCCTGGCGAAGAGCTGAGCCAGCTCAATCTCCTCCTGCTCCTTGGCAATCCGCCTGTCCGTGTCGTAAATATCGTATGCCTTCAGCCCTGCTGCCGCCGCCAGAACCGCAGTCAATATGAAAATGATTACCACTAAAATTTCGTTTAACTTTTTCATTTTATTTGCCCGTTACTGCATCCTCTGTCTGACAATCTCATAAGCCAACACGCCCGCCGCAACCGATGCGTTGAGGGAATCGATATCTCCCTTCATCGGTATTGCCGCCGTAAAATCACATTTCTCCTTGATTAACCGCCCTACGCCGTTTCCTTCGCTTCCTATTACCATCCCGATAGGCCCTTTTAAATCCAGGCTGTACATGGGGGCGCCGTCCATGTCCGCACAGACAAACCACATCCCTTCTTTTTTCAGTTCTTCGATGGTCTGTCCTAAATTTGTCACCTTCGCCACAGGCGTATAATTGATTGCCCCCGCGGAGGCTTTCGCCACGGTCGCAGTCAGGCCCACCGCCCGGTTTTTCGGAATAATGACGCCATGCGCCCCCGCCAGGTTGGCAGTCCTGATAATGGCGCCCAGATTATGGGGGTCTTCGATATTATCAAGCAGGAAGATAAAAGGCGCCTCCCCCCGCTCCTTCGCTTTTGCCAGAATATCCTCCACTTCCGCATAGGCATAAGCCGCCGCATAGGCGATGACTCCCTGGTGCTTTCCCGTCTGTGAAATCTGGTCTAAACGCTCTTTCTCCACATACTTGACGATGCAGCCGCGCTTTGACGCCTCTCTCTTGATGCTCATGACAGGACCGTCCTTGCAGCCATCCAGTATAAAAAGCTTGTCCACCGTCCTGCCTGCGCGCAGCGCCTCCAACACGGCGTTTCTTCCCTCTATCGTAAATTCATTGTATCCCATATGCGATACTACATTCCTTTCTGTCCGTATACGACTGTCCCGAGTGCACAAAACATACGAATATAGAGCTATGCTATATCTCCATACCTACCCTGCTTATGCCTTCCTTCACCAGATACAGCATCCGCTCCTGCCGTCCCTGCAAATACAGATAGCCGCAAAGGGCCTCCAATCCGGTTGCCTTGCGGTATTCTATGACGGAAGCGTTTTTTGCGCTGGTATAGGACTTGGCATTTCGCCCACGGTGATAGACCGCCTCTTCCTCCTGCGTCAGCACATCCGCAAGGGCGTCTATCATCCTTGCCTGCACGCGGGCATTCACATAAGAAACTGTCTTCTTGTGCAGGTTGTTGGCGGAACGGTTCCCCCGCTCCACCACCACCGTGCGTATTACAAGGTCGTAAATAGAATCCCCGATGTAGGCAAGCGTTAACGGCGAATAAGTTCTGATGTCCGTGCCGCCGCAGGAAAATGTCTCCTTGACCGCCTCTAAGATTGTTACGCCCTCTTCCATTTGACACCTTCTCTTGTATCTTCCAGAATAATGCCCTGGGCCGCCAGCATATCCCTGATTTCATCCGCCCTGGCAAAATTCTTCGCTTTCCTGGCTTCCTGTCTTTCCTGAATCAGCCCTTCGACTTCCGTATCCAGGATTTCTTTCTTTCTGTCAACAATCAGGCCGCAGATATCCGACAGCATGACAATCTCGTCCTTCATAGCCTGCACGAAAGCGGCAGAGGATTCCCCGGACACATGGGTATTGACGAATTTCACCAGTTCGAAAATAGCCGAGATGGCATCCGCCGTGTTGAAATCGTCATCCATCGCCTCATCGAATTTCCCGACATAGCTTTTTGCCGTCTGCGTAAGTTTCTGCTCTTCCTCTGTCATATTGTCTTTTTCGGCATGCTCCAGAAGAAAATTCAGGTTTTCCACCCCTGTCACGATGCGCTCCAGGCCGTTCTTCGCCGCCTCCATCAAATCCGCGCTGAAATTCAACGGACTTCTGTAATGTGCCGACAGCATGAAGAAGCGCAGCACCTGCAAGTCATATTTCTCACTGATATCCCTCACCGTAAAGAAATTGCCCGCCGACTTGGACATCTTCTTGTTATCAATATTCAAAAAGCCGTTATGCAGCCAGTACTTTGCAAATTCTTTCCCGTTGGCAGCCTCAGACTGGGCGATTTCATTCTCGTGATGAGGGAAAATCAAGTCTTCGCCGCCCGCATGAATATCAATCTCTTCCCCCAGATACTTCTTACTCATGACGGAGCACTCGATATGCCAGCCCGGACGCCCTTCGCACCAGGGAGACTCCCAGTAAGGCTCCCCCTCTTTCTTCGGCTTCCACAGCACGAAGTCAAGCGCGTCCTGCTTCTGTTCCTCACCCGATACGAGAAGAGAACGCTCCCCGCTCCTCAAATCATCCAGGTTCTTGTGGGAAAGCTTCCCGTATCCTTTAAAGCTTCTTGTCTTATAATATACCGTCCCGTCCTGCGCCACATAGGCATAGCCTTTGTCAATCAACGTCTGTATCATCTCAATCATGCCGTCAATTTCGTTGGTCGCCTTCGGATGGGTGGTGGCAGGCTTTACGTTAAGCGCCTCCATATCCTTCTTGCACTCCACAATGTAGCGTTCGGAAATCACGGAAGGCTCCACGCCTTCTTCATTAGCCTTCTTGATAATCTTATCGTCCACATCCGTAAAATTGGAGACATAATTAACCTCATAGCCTTTATGCTCCATATAACGCCTCGCCGTATCGAACACAATCATGGGCCTTGCGTTGCCGATATGGATTAAATTATATACGGTCGGCCCGCACACGTACATGCTGACCTTCCCCTCCTGCAATGGTACAAATTCTTCCTTCTTCCTCGAGAGTGTGTTAAAAACTTTCATAGTTCCCTCCATGTTTACTACATATTATTTCGTGGTACGTTACTCCTAGTCTGCCCTCAGTCTCTTTATCTCCCGCTCCAAATCAAGCAGACGGTTGGTCAATGCAGAATTGGCGCGCTGTAAGCCGGCAATGTCCTCCTTGACAGGGTCGGGCAGGTTAATCTGGTCCAGTTCCTCCTGGGGCAGCGTCTTATTGTTGCGCTTTACCACCCGGCCGGGCACGCCCACCACGGTGGAATTCGGCGGTACTTCTTCGAGTACCACACTGCCTGCGCCAATCTTGCTGTTATCGCCGATTTTAAAAGAGCCTAACACCTTCGCACCGGTACTAATCATCACATTGTTTCCCACCGTAGGGTGTCTTTTGCCCTGTTCCTTGCCCGTTCCGCCAAGGGTTACGCCCTGATAAAGCGTCACGTTGTCGCCAATCACCGCGGTCTCCCCGATAATCACGCCGTTGCCATGGTCAATAAAGAATCCCTTCCCTATCTTCGCGCCGGGATGGATTTCTATCCCTGTCCTGCGGATCGCTTTCTGTGAAATCCACCGCGCCAGGAAATAATGTTTCTTAAGGTACATCTTATGCGCCATGCGGTAATAAATCATCACCTTAAAACTTGGGTACAGGAACACCTCCATGTTGGAATGGATGGCCGGGTCCCGTTCGCGGATAATCCTAATCTCTTCTTTCACATTCTGTATAAAACCCATATTTGCTTCTTTCCTCTAATCACAATAGATATAACAGGCTTCCCCCGCCCCGTAAGCACATGCCGTCCTGCCTGGCACGTAAAAAACACCGCGGCCTCTTCTCTTCTCCATCAGGAAATAGAGACGAAATAATCCGCGGTTCCACTCTACTTAAAGAATACACATACCGTGCATTCTCTCACTCTAAACCGATAACGGGGCAAGCCGGGCATAGGCCGGACTCCGGGGCGCACTTCCCAATCCATCTGCCAGAACCGCTTACAGCCGGCGGCGGTTCCTCTCTGGGGCTTCCGTAAAAGGTACTCTTCCCTTTCATCGTCCATCATTTATCCATTGTTTTCGACTTCAAACATTTCTGCTATTAGAATATGCAAAAAAACTCGTTTTGTCAACCTGAATTTATTGTTCCAGAGCCTGCAAACCCATCGATTAAAGTCCGGGCCAGCTCCCCTACTGTTTCTTCGGGCAACCGCCGCAGCCGTCGCATTTCCTTGCGCTTACGTCCTCGCTGTACAGCTCCCTTGGACTTGTCAACATACAGACCGCCTGGGCGGAAATCCCCTCCCCCGTGCCTGTAAAGCCAAGCCCTTCCTCGGTGGTTGCCTTCACGTTGACCTGGCTGGCTTCGATACCGAGCGCCCGGGCGATATTTTCCCGCATTCGGTCGATATGGGGACGCATCTTCGGCGCCTGGGCGATGATTGTGGCGTCAATATTTTCAATTAGAAAATGGTTTTCCTGCAAAAGAGCCCCCACATGCTCTAAAAGCCTGACAGAAGATATCCCCTTGTAAGCAGGGTCCGTGTCCGGGAAATGTTTGCCGATGTCCCCAAGCGCCGCCGCGCCAAGCAGGGCGTCCATAATGGCATGCAGAAGTACATCTGCATCCGAGTGCCCCAAAAGCCCTTTCTCATAAGGTATCTCCACGCCGCCCATGATAAGCTTCCGCCCCTCGGTCAGGCGGTGTACGTCATAACCCATGCCGATTCTCATAATTTCCTCCATCAAGATAACATAATTGCATCCAACAGCCTGTCAGCCACATCTTCCTTGCGCATCATGGGAAGCTCCTCCATGCCGTCCTTCGTCAGAAGCGTCACCACATTGGTGTCTGTGCCGAAGCCCGCTCCCTCCTGTTTCAGATTATTGGCGACAATCATATCGATATTCTTCTTCTCCAATTTCGCACGGGAATTTTCCACCATATGCTCCGTCTCCATGGAAAAGCCGCATAAAAACTGCCCTTCCCTGCGGTGTGCGCCCAAGTAGGCCAGAATATCCTCCGTCCGTTCCAGGGCGATGGACATCTCGCCGTCTTTCTTTTTCACTTTCTCCTTGGCCACCACACTCGGACGGTAATCGGCAACCGCCGCCGCCTTGATGATAATATCCTGTTCTCCTGCCGCCGCTTTTACGGCCTCCGCCATATCCGACGCCGATACTACAGGCACTACCTTAACGCCCATGGGCGGTTGTATATTCACTTTGCCTGACACGAGTGTCACCTCTGCGCCGCGCATCATCGCCTGTCTGGCAATGGCATACCCCATCTTACCTGTAGAGTGATTGCTGATATAGCGCACCGGGTCGATTTTTTCCTGGGTCGGCCCCGCCGTGACAAGGATTCTCTTCCCTGCCATATCCTTGGGCGTCAGCGCTTTTATGATATACTCATAGAGCGTTTCCGGTTCCGGCATCTTCCCCTCGCCCGTATCGCCGCAGGCCAGATATCCGTTTGCGGGTGTAATGACCTCCATCCCGTAACGCTCCAACGTCTTCATGTTGTCCTGTACCACAGGATTTCGGTACATTCTTGTATTCATGGCCGGCGCGAAAATTTTCGGGCAGGTACATGCCAAGAGCGTGGTCGTCAGCATATCGTCCGCAATCCCGTGGGCCGCCTTGGCAATCACATCCGCCGACGCAGGCGCAGTCAGGAATACGTCCGTCTGTTTCGCCAGGGACACATGCTCTACCTGGAACTGGAAGTTCCGGTCAAAAGTGTCCACAAGGCATTTATTTCCGGTCAGTGATTCAAACGTAATCGGATTGATGAAATTCGTGGCATTGGGCGTCATGATAACCGTCACGTCCGCCTTCTCTTTCGCCAACATACTGGCCAGGGACGCAATCTTATACGCCGCAATGCTCCCCGTCACCCCCAGGACAATGTGTTTTCCTTCTGTCGTCATATAGATAATCTCCTGCAATTGGAAAATAACGCGCTAGTCTATATTTTTCCTGTATATAATACCCAACCCTTTCAGGGTCAATTCGTTGTCGCATATAATCCTGCGCTTACAGTAAGGCACGATACTGCCCGACAGCCCGCCTGTGGCCACCGCCGGCGCCTCATAGCCAAGCTCGTCGTAAATCCTCTCAATCATACCGTCCAGACATGCCGCCTGTCCCATCACGATACCGCTCTTCATGCAGTCGATGGTGTTCTTCCCGATGACTTTCCTCGGCGCCTCCAGACTGATGCGCGGAAGCTGCGAAGTCCTGTTGACAAGGGAATCCAAGGATACTTTCACACCCGGCAGTATCATGCCGCCGATATAGTTTCTCTTCTCATCCACCACGCTGATGGTCGTAGCCGTCCCCATATCAATCAGAATAATAGGCGCGCCGTAATATTGCAGCCCCGCCACGGCATTAACCACCAAGTCGGAGCCAAGCTGCCCCGGATTGTCCATCAGGATATTCAGCCCGGTCTTCACGCCAGGCCCCACAAGCAGCGGCGCCTTGTGGAAAAGCTTCTCCAACGCCGCTTTCACAATATTGTTAAGAGGCGGCACCACCGAAGAGATGATGCTGCCTTTGATGTCCTCCACGCCGATATGGTACAGTTCAAGCAATGTCCGGAACTCCACCACGTATTCAAGTTCCGTACTGGAAAGGTTCGTGGACACACGCTCCACGAAACAGACGCGCTCTCCCTCCATACAGCCGATTACAATATTCGTATTTCCAATATCCACCGCTAAAACCATATTAAGCCCCCATTTCACACGCGCATCTTATCAGGCTGCTGCGCGCGGACATAAACCGGTTTCACCCTCGTCAGCGCTATTCCGACGCCTGCGACGATGATTGCCGCCACCACGGCCTCCACCACACCGTTAAAGGTCACTACGCCCATGATAACATCCAGGACGGCTTCCCCCGCCACGCCGACAGCCTGCGCATAAGCATCTTTATATAAGATAAAAATACCGCTCATAACAAACAGCGTATTGGTATAGGCACCTGCAAGCCCGGCATAGGCCAGGGCGATATTCGCAGAGCCCTTCTTCTTTCCGCTGACCGTAAGCGCTGCCATCAGCACACTGCCGGCCGCAAGTCCCACAACCGTACATACAGCCGCGCTTAGAACATCGGGCAGGAGCCTTATCATAAACGCCCGCAAGGACACAAACAGTATCAGGGAAGCCGCCGCATTCACAATAATCCTTCCCGTCTGCCCCTCCCCTTTTAAAACCTTGCGGATAAGCAAATACACAAAATACGGTACAATGCCGACTAAAATCCTCGGCACAAAACAAATATAAATACTCTTAAAAATTCCCGCCACGCCGTCCACATTATAGGCAAGCACCGGAGAGAACACAAAGGCCGACGCCGTAGCCGCCTTGAACGTGTTGTTGATGAAACTGGTCAGCCCGAATACAAATCCCAAAAATGCACCTTTCTTCGGTCCGAGAAATAGCGCTCCTAAGATTACCGGGATATGGATAATCGTCGCATTGATGACTACAAGCGGGATATATCCCAGCGGGGTGAATGCCATAATCACAATTATGGCGGTGAACAGCGCCGTGAGCACCATCTCGTAAGTCTTTTCATTTTTCATGGTACAAATCCTCCTGTTATTATTCTCGTTTACTAATGAAACCGTGAGATACAATACGGTGACATCATACCACATTGATATTTTTTTGACAATATTTTTTACTCATATCCTTATACAAAATGTGCACAAAAATCTTTCCTAAAAAAGTTTCTATAAGATGGCAGACTGCCCTTGAAAAACCTATACAACAGTGCTACAATCGTGGAAATTGCACATAAAATGCATTTAGAAAGGCATATTCATGAAAACAAAAGAAATGGCTAAAACAACAGAAAATAAGATTACAGAAGGAGTCATCTGGAAGCAGCTTCTTCTGTTTTTCTTCCCTATTTTATTCGGGACATTCTTCCAACAGCTCTACAACGCGGCGGACGCCGTTATCGTAGGGCGTTTCGTGGGCAAAGAAGCGCTCTCGGCGGTAGGCGGCGGCACGGGCACCGTCATCAACCTGCTAGTGGGATTCTTTGTAGGGCTTGCCAGCGGCGCAACCGTCGTTATTTCCCAATACTACGGCGCCAGGAAATCAGAACTGGTAAGCTATGCGGTACATACGGCTATGGCCTTCGGCATTGTGGGCGGTTTCGTGATGATGGTCGGCGGCATCCTGACCGCGCCCGCCATCCTGACCGCCATGGATACGCCTTCCGACGTGCTGGGCCCGTCCATCCTCTATATCCGTATTTATTTCGCCGGGACGATAGGAAACCTCATCTACAATATCGGTTCCGGTATTCTGCGCGCGGTGGGGGATTCCAGGCGTCCGCTCTATTTTTTGATTGCAAGCTGTTTTGTCAATATTATACTTGACCTTATTTTAATCGTAGGCTGCGGCCTGGGCGTGGCAGGCGCTGCCATTGCCACAATCTGTTCCCAGGCTTTCAGCGCCTTACTGGTGATTCTGGTGCTTGTCCGGGTAGACGACATGCATCATCTGGAACTGCGCCAAATCCGCTTCGACCACAAGATGTTAAAGCGCATTATCCGCATCGGCTTCCCTGCCGGCTTACAGTCTGTTATGTACAGCTTTTCCAACATCATCATCCAGACCGCCATCAATGGACTGGGGACCGACACGGTGGCCGCCTGGACCGTGTACGGGAAACTGGACGCCCTGTTCTGGATGACCATCAGCTCTTTCGGTATCGCCATCACCACTTTCGTAGGACAGAACTATGGCGCCGGGAAAAGCGACCGGGTGCGGAAGGGAATCAGAAGCTGTCTGGGCATGAGCTTTGGGGCGGCAATATTTATCAGTATTGTACTTAGAATCGGCGGCCATGCCATCTACGGTTTCTTCACCTCGGACCCGGAAGTCATGCGCATCGGCATACAGATTACCCAATTCCTGGTGCCTACCTTCGCCACCTATGTGTGCGTGGAGATACTATCCGGCGCGCTGCGCGGCGTGGGGGACTGCTGGATTCCCACGCTCATCTGCTTAAGCGGCATCTGCCTTATCCGTATCTTGTGGATTATGCTCGCGGTGCCAAGGAAACCGGATATCTATACGATTATTTTCAGCTATCCCCTCACCTGGGTCACCACAAGCATCCTTTTTATTGTGTATTATTGCTTCTTTAGTAAAATAAAGATTGCTAAGGCATCTCCTGCATCCTGATATACGCCACCGCCCACACCGCAACCTCGGGCACGCTAAATACTATGGGATGACCCCTACGGAATTTAACGGAAAAGGGCAGCCACACTGACAATGCGGCCGCCCCGTTTACTTTCCTTCTTCTTTAATTCTTCTTTAATCCTTCTTATTCTTCTTCCTGATATTGCCTACCACTGTGATGACTACCAACACGATAAAGGCAACTGTTACAATCAATTTTACTGTTTCGTATGACATACCTTCTCCCCCTTTCATCAACAGCCATCCCTGCAAAGCCTGTTTCACGGCAATGCTGTCGGATATGCTATGTGGCCGGCTTTATAAACGAGATAAAATGATAGCTCTCCATAATCTGCATATATTTCACGACACGCGGATAGAGAGGCTCCACCTCGTCGCCAAACGCCGCTTTCTGAAGGTCTGCAAGTTCCATCACGGTCCGCTTCCCATCAATCAGAGGCCACAGAAAGCTCCCATATTTCTCCATGTGCACTTTCGTGTATCTTGGACGTTTAAAAAGCTTCTGCGCGACACGGTTAAAGACGCCTGTGTTTTCCACCTCCAGAACAATGGTTCCCTCTTCGTCCTGGCTCCACCGGAGCATAGAATCCCGCACGGGAACCAGGTCAAGGTAATTTTGTTTCTGTTTCTTTTTCTTCATCAGCCCTTACTCTTCTTCCACAAAGAGAACTTTAACAGACACAGAATCATCACCGCCATCAGGATAACGCCGCCGATGTTGCCCAGGTTCATAGCGCCGGACAAATCCATGCTGATGCCGCCCACTGCGAGAATCGCCAGGATAATGCCCACCAGGCCTTCGCCCGCAATCATACCCGCACAATACAGTGTGCCGTCTGTAGACTGACGCTCTTTCGTCTTATCGTCCACCTTCTTACGTCCGTCCATAAGCATACGCACAACGCCGCCAATCATGATGCTCGCATTCAGATAGATTGGCAGGTACAAGCCGATGGCAAAAGGCATAACCGGAATCCGTAAGATTTCCAGTCCCAATGCCAGGAACACGCCGATAAATACAAGCGTCCAAGGCAGCTCGCCGCCCATAATGCCTTCCACAATCATCTTCATCAACGTAGCCTGAGGAGCCGGAACTTCCGCACCGCCATATCCCCATGCCGCATTCAGAAGATAGAGAACGCCGCCGATGGCAAGGCCTGACGCAGCCACGCCAATCAGCTCGCCTATCTGCTGTTTCTTCGGCGTAGCGCCAAGCAGGTAGCCGGTCTTTAAATCCTGTGAAGTATCGCCTGCAATCGCCGCAATGATACAGATGACGGAACCGATGGCAATAGCGCCCATCATACCTGTAATGCCGCTGTCCCCGGAAGCTTTGATGGTGATTGTCGCAATCAGAAGCGTTGCGATTGCCATACCGGATACCGGGTTATTGGAACTTCCGATAAGACCTACCATACGGGATGATACAGTCGCAAAGAAGAAACCAAACACAACGATGAGAAGCGCGCCGATAATATTAACCGGGATTGCCGGCACGAGCCAGATAATAACAACCATCGCCACAATGCCAATCAGGACAATATTCATAGGAATGTCTATCGCTGTCCTGGCGTTGCTCGTATTCTTGCCGCCCTTCATACTCTTAATGGAATCCCTGAAAGTAGTGATAATAAGCGGAAGCGACTTGATAAGAGATATAATACCTCCGGTTGCGATTGCGCCCGCGCCGATATACCTTACATAAGAACCCCAAATCGCCGATGCGCCGCCGCCCTCGTACATCTGCCCGATGGTGGTGCCAACCTCGGCCGGATACATCCATGTATTCGCCCCGAACAGACAAATCATCGGAATAATGACCATCCATCCGAACAGCGAACCTACGAACATGTAAGAAGCAATCCTGGGCCCAACAATGTAGCCTACGCCGAGAAGCGCCGGATATACTTCCATGCCAAGCTCTCCTTTGAAAGAGCGGAACTCTGCGGCAATGTCCGCAGGAATCACTTTAATTCCATCCACAAGGAATTTGAATACGGCAGCAAACCCCATGCCGCTGAATACGGTCGAAGCGTTGGAGCCGCCCTCTTCACCCGCAAGAAGTACTTCCGCACATGCGGTGCCTTCCGGGTAGAGAAGCGTTGCATGTTCCTTCACAATCAACGCATTGCGCAGCGGAATCATAAACAGTACGCCAAGCACGCCGCCGCACAGGGCAATCAATGTGATTTCCACAAGGCTGGGCATATCGCACAGCCCTTCCTCCGCCCACAAAAACAGGGCGGGCATGGTAAAGATAGCACCCGCCGCAAGGGACTCGCCCGCGGAACCGATGGTCTGAACCATGTTACTCTCCAGAATGGAGTTTTTCTTCATGATGACACGGATAACACCCATGGAAATAACTGCCGCCGGAATCGAAGCGGATACGGTCATACCCACGCGCAGCCCCAGGTATGCGTTCGCCGCACCGAAGACTACCGCCAGGATAATTCCCATGACAATCGATGTCACTGTAAATTCCGGTGTAATCTTCTCCGCCGGAATATACGGTTTGAACTCTTTGTTTTCGTTCATTTCTCCTTCTCCCTTAGTTAATTTAATCTTTAGATACCATTAGATTATAACGGAATTGTGCAACTTTTACAAGAACACTTTTTAGGAATCTTAATTTTTGCTTAATTTTTACGGCAAAGTATACTATTTTATGTTTGTCGCCATGCCAAAATTTCTTCCAGGCGTTCTTTCACCTGCTTTTCCTTCCCCTCCTGTGTCGGCTCATAATACCGCCTTCCTGCCAACGCTTCCGGCAGACACTGCATCTTCGTAAGCTTTTCCGGCGTGTCATGGGCATAAATATAACCTTTGCCATAATCTAATTTCTTCATCAAATCCGTCGGGGCATTGCATATATGCAGAGGCACAGGCTCCGCCGGAAGCTCCTTGATATCCGCCTTGCAGGCCTCGCACGCCCTGTAGAGCGCATTGGACTTGGGCGCCATGGCAAGATATACCACCGCATGTGTCAGATGCACGTCGCATTCCGGCATCCCCAGGAAATGACAGGCCTGATATACGGACACTGCCAATTGCAGCGCGCCGGGGTCCGCCATGCCCACATCCTCACTGGCAAACCGCACAAGCCTCCTTGCAATATAAAGCGGCTCCTCCCCGCCGTCCAACATTCTGCACATCCAGTATACCGCCGCGTCCGGGTCGCTGTTGCGCATGGACTTATGTAAGGCGGAAATCAGGTTATAATGCTCTTCCCCGTTCTTGTCATACAAAAGGGAACGGCGATTCATGCACTGCGCCAATACTTCTTCGTCCACCCATATTTTTCCGTCCTCATCCATCCTGCCGTTTGACACAGCCATCTCTAACGTATTCAAAGCCGTTCTCGCATCCCCGTTGGCAAACCTGGCAATCGCCGCAAGATGGGAGTCTTCTATATGAATCCTCATATTTCCCAACCCCATCGGGCTTTTCAGCGCGTGTCCCAACAATTCTTTCAGCTCTTCTTCCCCTAATGCCTTCAGGATAAACACTTTACACCGGGACAGCAACGCAGAATTAATCTCAAAAGAAGGGTTCTCGGTCGTCGCGCCGATTAGGATAATGCTGCCATTCTCCACATAAGGCAGGAAAGCGTCCTGCTGCGCCTTATTGAAACGATGGATTTCGTCCGTAAACAGAAGCGTCCTGATTCCCATCTTACGGTTTTGCTCCGCCTGCGCCATCACTTCCTTAATTTCTCTGATACCGCTGGATACCGCGCTGAACTCTATAAACTCCGCCTTCGTCCTCTCCGCGATAATCCTCGCAAGGGTGGTCTTTCCCACCCCCGGCGGCCCCCAGAATATCATGGAAGAAACCTGGTCATCCTCAATCAGCCGCCTAAGAATCTTTCCTTTCCCAATCAAATGTTTCTGGCCCACATAGTCCTCCAACGTTACCGGCCGTAACCGGCTTGCCAGAGGCGCCGCCGTCTTCCTGTCGTCAAACAGGCTTAATTGCTCCATCATCCACGCCATCCTTTCCCCATCTGCCAACATCTAAATATACCGCTTCTATCCAAAACATACAGAAAACCGATTTACATGACACTAACCTCCATGATTCCGCTTAAGCGGAATCTCAAATCCAAAGACAAGCAAGCTTGTCTGGGAGAATGCCGTATTTTAGGCATTCTCCTGCGTGAGATGGAGTTGCAAAGCAACTCCTAGAACTTCTCCGCGAAATGCCCTCTGGCATGAGTGGTTAGAAGTTCTTCTCACGCTAACTATATGGATGTATTATAATATAGAAGAAAATAAAATACCACCGTATGATATGTACAAGCCTGCAACCCTCTTGCCAAGCAAACCATTCTGTGTATAATTTAATCATAGGCGTACTCTCGGATTTTCTTCTGCGGAGTACATATGTGGGAACGTTGAAAGGAGCGCAGTTATAACATGACACAATTAAAACCGATAAAAGAGGGAAAAGTACGTGAAATCTATGACAACGGCGACAGCCTGATTATGGTTGCCACAGACCGTATCAGTTGTTTCGACGTCATCCTGAAAAACCAGGTGACCAAGAAGGGCGCCGTCTTAACCCAGATGTCCAAGTTCTGGTTCGATATGACACGGGACATTCTTCCCAACCATATGATTTCCGTGGATGTGCAGGATATGCCTGAGTTTTTCCGGCAGGATAAATTCGACGGCAACAGTATGCTCTGCCGCAAACTGGAGATGCTTCCTGTTGAATGCATCGTGCGCGGCTATATCACCGGAAGCGGATGGGCGAGCTACAAAGAAAACGGGACAGTATGCGGCATTACGCTGCCGGAGGGTTTACAGGAATCCGACAAACTCCCCGAACCGATTTACACCCCTTCCACCAAAGCGGAAATCGGCGACCACGACGAGAACATTTCTTATGAACAGAGCATCGCATATTTAGAGAAAAGATTCCCGGGCAAAGGCGAAGAATATGCTTCCAAGCTGCGCGACTACACTATCGCACTCTACAAAAAATGCGCCCAATACGCCCTGACGCGCGGCATCATCATCGCGGACACCAAATTTGAGTTCGGCCTGGACGAGCAGGGCAACATCGTCCTGGGTGATGAGATGCTCACGCCCGACAGCTCCCGTTTCTGGCCGGCGGAAGGTTATGAGCCGGGACATGCACAGCCCTCCTTCGACAAGCAGTTTGCCAGGGACTGGCTGAAAGCAAACGAAGGCCACGAATGGACACTCCCGGAAGATATCGTCCAGAAGACAATCGACAAGTATCTGCTGGGATACGAACTGCTGACCGGGAAGAAGCTTCTATAAGTTAAAAGACAGCAAGGGCTATTGCAAAACATGTCGTTTCTGCAATAGCCCTATCTTTTCTCAGCCGGAAGTCCCAAGCGTCGCAATCATTTCATCCGCGGTCGTCATAACTTCTTCCATCATCACATCCACGACAGCCACCCGCAGCGTCTCCATCATCTGCCCACAGCTATCCGGTATACGGCATTCCTCCAACTGCTGCATAGCCTCGTCCACGCCGTCTAAGTCAAACTGGTCCATAGCGTCCCGCATCTTTGTCAAAATCTCCGTCAGCTCTTCCGCAGACGCTTCCCGTTTGTTCTGGTTGCCTGCCTCGCCGTATGGACGCAGGATTTCCTTATAGCTCCTCAGTTCTTTAAGAAGCTCCGGCGTCTCTCTTGCGATAGTCTCCACATCCCCCGCATTGCCACAGTCTTCCATACGGTGGAACCATTCGGAAAGATGTCCCGCGCCGACCATCCGCGCCGTATTCTTAAGCGCATGCACTTCTATCGTATAATCTCTGATTAAGTCGTCGGCAAGGCATTTCTCGATTTTATTGGCCTTGGCGTCAATCAGCTTATAGAAGTCTCCAAGCAGCTTATACCAAAGCTTCTCGCTGCCGGAATACTTCACGCCGTCCGCCGAATTAATACCCGGAAGCTCCGGGAGCGGCACGTTCTGCGGCGCCTCATCGCCGCCCTCCGCCTGGCTGCCTGCTGCCGCCTGTTCTTCTCCTTCGGAAAGCACCACCAATTCTTCCGGCAGCCATTTCCTAATGCATTTGCATATTTCTTTCATCTCTATGGGCTTCGCCACGAAATCGTCCATGCCTGCCTTGGCAAATTTTTCCCGCGCATCCATCAACGCGTTGGCCGTCAGCGCGACAATCGGCACCGTATGGTAATATGTATCTTCCATCTGACGCAGACGCTTGGTCGTCTCTATTCCGTCCATAACCGGCATCATATGGTCCATGAAAATCATGTGGTACTTCTTCTCCTGCGCCATCTGCAACGCGCGCTTACCGCTGTCCGCCGTGTCAATCTGCATATTAAGCGGCTCCAAAAGTCCTGCCGCCACCTCCAAGTTAATCTCATTGTCATCCACCACAAGCACCTTGGCCTGGGGAGCCGTAAAGTTCATATAATCCTCGGATACCGGCCCCACATATTTCGCCTCGTGGTTGATTGTCTGACAGAAATTCAGGCTGTAGAGCGGCTTATCGATTGTCGTGACGCCCGCCGCCTTGCATTCCTCCAGCATCGGGTTGCAAAGCACATATAACTCACCCATCTGGTTACTGTAATTGTCTATGTCGCTCGCCAAAAGCTCATGTCCCTGCATATCCATAAAGAAACAATCAAGCCGTTCCCTCGTCTTTCTCCACTCTTCATAAGATATACAGGAAATCCGGTACTGCTCAGCCAGGCCCCGGAACGCTTCCCAGAGGCACTCTTTACCGAAACAGCCGCCAATGCGCAGATTCTTCCTGGCTTCCTCGTCATGTATCTGCGCCGCAGGTTCATCCGAACATTTCTTCTGGATAATATTGAAATAGAACTCGCTGCCTTCCCCGTAAGTACTCCGCACCTGAATGCTTCCGCCCATCATCTCCACGAGCTGTTTGGAGATGGACAGCCCAAGTCCGGTACCTTCTTTGCCACGGTTCCGTTTGCTGTCTACCTGTTGGAAGGAGCCGAACAATTTATCCATATCTTCTTCCTTGATGCCCATGCCTGTATCCTGCACGGATATGAGCAACTCCACGTTGTCGCCGTTCACCCTTCCAACCTTTATCTGAAGCCTGACAAAACCATGCTCCGTGAATTTAATCGCATTGTTGACAATATTGATAATAACCTGTCTGATACGCAGCCCGTCGCCGTAAAGCTTCTTCGGAAGCTTCTCGTCGATATCAAACAGTATCTCCATGTCCTTATCCCCAATCCTGGTCAGGAATATCATCCCCAAGTCTCCCAACATTGATATAGGTTCATATTCTTCTTCAATTAATTCCATTTTCCCCGACTCCATCTTTGAAAAATCTAATATATCATTCACAATATTCAAAAGCGCATTGCCAGAATTTTTGATGTTTATCAAGTATCCCATATCCTGTGCGGAGTGCTCCTCCCGCAGAAGAATCTCAGTCATCCCCACGATAGCGTTCATAGGCGTCCTGATTTCATGGGTAATATTAGACACAAAAGTTGACTTCGCCTGGTTGGCCGCCTCTGCGCGCTCCTTTAAGCCCTTCATTATCTCCGCCTGTTCTTTGGCGTTTCTGGTATACCGCAAGCTGTCAGTAATATCATTGAACACATACATCTTGCCAAAATATACATTGTGCTTGGTCAGAAGCCTGCTGCTCACTTCATACACATTGCTGTCACGCTCGATATGCTTCTTCTCGATAATACAGTTGTCCAGTTCTTCCATGACTTCCGGCGGTAATCCGTCGTCCTCCAACGGATAGAGTTCTCCCGCCTTTTTATTATAGTAAATCATCGTATTCTCTTGGTCCAACACCACCAAGCCGTCCGACAATTCATCCATAGCCTGGTCCTTCGCCATGGTCAACGTCTCTAAAAGCCTGTCTTTATACAAAAGCACCGATATGATAATCACCGCAATCAGATAACTCACAAGCGTCGTATCATACCCGTCCAGCAAATCGGCAATATAAGCCGCCCATCCCGCTAACATCACCGCAATAATGGAAAAGAAAGCCTTCATCCTACGCTTTTCACTCTCACTGTGCACATGGATATACCTGTTTAAGCATGCGGCTACCATAATCACGATATATACGACAAGCACCCCATGGTAAAAACGGTAGACAGGGCCATGTCCAAGCACTAAATGCGGGGCAAATCCTTCTTCCGTGTATGCAATGCTGTTATAGTACAACGTATGCATATCGCAAGACAGCGCTATGAAGATAACCGCAACATGCAGACAGCAGAGAACCGTGGGCAGCCATCTGGGCAGCCTGACTTTACAATAGTCCATCACGAACAGGAACATTGCAAGCACAATAATCGGTTTGCCAAGATAGGAAAACTTAACCGCCAAAAGTGCTTCTTCCATTGTCCCGGCCTGCAATTCAAACAAATATCCTGTAAAATTGACCAACAGCCCTATCATCAGAAGAAGTATTCTAATCTGCTGTCTGGACGGCCTCTGGTTCACCAGATATACCACTTCGCCACACAGCACCAAAATTCCCACAACCTGCAAAATCACATACAAAATATACATTATGCGTCCTTCTCCACTTTCTCTTCAAACTCCGTAACAGGCATAGGCTTGGCGAAATAAAAGCCTTGAATCATATCGCATCCCTGCCCGGCAAGAAACTCCACCTGCTCTTTCTTCTCTATTCCTTCCGCCACTACCCGCATATCCAGGCTCCGTGCAAGTCTGATAGCTTCCTTCACGATAATCTGGCCTCGTCCATCCTCGTCGCCGCGGAAAAATTCTCCATCTAATTTTAACACATCCAGCGGAATATCCTTCAACGAATTCAGGGAAGAATAGCCCGCCCCAAAGTCATCCATCGAAACGCCGAACCCATAGCCCCGAAGCTGTTTCACCGTCTCCACCAGGATATCCTTATCATCAAAGAAAGCTCCCTCCGTCACTTCCAGTTCAATCAGCTCATGGCGCGGCCCGTAAGCATCCACCAATTGACAGATATGCTCCGCCACCCCTTCCTGTGAAAAATGCGCCCTGGATACATTGACGGACACCGGCACTGTCTTCTTGCCTTGAATCGTCCATTCCGCCAGAAGTTTCGCCACATGGGAAATCATATAGTCGTCCAGACGCGTGATAAATCCCGTCGCTTCAAAAATCGGAATAAACCCGCCCGGGGCAATTATCCCCTTCACAGGACTGTCCCAACGCACAAGAGCTTCCGCACCTACCAGTTTCCCGTTGACAGGGCTGTATTTCGGCTGTAAATACACTTGGAATTCTTCATTCCTCAGCGCTGTCTCCATGGTATCTTCCACCCAACGCTCCCACACCTGCCTGCCAAGCATCTCCTGGTCAAAAAAGCTGATTCTCCGGTCCTGTATACAATTGCTTTCCAGTCTCGCCGCATTGGCATAGGCAAATAATTGGTCAATGTCCACATCTTTTCTTGCCTGATACCACTTATTCTCCTCGGATATGTATGGCGGAATCATATGTATCCCCGCATGGAAGTGTATCTTCTGCTCGGGTTTCAGTCCGGCCAGTTCGGCAAGCAGGGAATGCATCCGCTTGCAGCAGTGCCTCTGTCGTTCTTCCTCATTCGTCCCTTCACACATAAGCAAAAGCCCGAAATCTGCACCCTCATTCCTGGCAAAAATCTCGTTCTTACGGATTCGGGCGTTCAGGAAACCGTCCATCGCCTCCAAAAGCCCCTCGCCCGCCTTCACACCATAGCAGGCGCAATAATTCTGATACCGCTCGAAATGCAGATTCACAACCGCAAACGCTTTCTTGTTATTCATCCGTCTGGTCAGGATGCGTTCCGCATAATTCTGAAAGCAAAGCCAGTTTCTGCCCCCGGTAACAGGGTCGAGATAAAACAGCAGAGTCATCTTCCGCTGCGTCACAATGGAACGGATGGTATTGACAAACAGCAAAATGACCGGAATCAACAGCAAAACAAGGGCTATCAGGCCAAAAATACACACATAGGCAATGTCTTCCCGCTTAAATTGTATATTACACTTCACATACACCGCATGGTTTCGGTCCTTAAGAATCGTCCGCAGCCAATAGTCCTGCGACACAATGGTCTTCCCGAGCCACTCTCCAAGGTCTTCGCCTTCCTCACCCGGCACAAACACTTTTCCAAACACCTCTTCCGCCGGCATACAGAAAATGGTGCCGATTCCACTTTCCTGCGCAAAACAGCTCTCGCTGTCTGCCGCTGCCACAAAGCTCTGTCCCAGGGAAAACTCCAATACTTTGTTGAAATCCGGTTGGGAATCGCCTGCCTGATACACCAGATTGCCATCCCTGTCCGTAATATAGATTTCCTTGCCTTCCAGTATGTATTTGTGCATTTCATAGGCGGCCTCGTGAAGCGTGTCGCCTCCATCTATCAGGGCGTCTATCACGCCGCCTACCCGCTGCGCCTCCTCAAAATGGTGCACTACTTTGGTCCCCATAATATACAATGCAAACATCTGCAGGAAAACCAGGATTGCAACCACACACACGATGACAAACACGACAAATACCAGAATCGGCGGCCAGATTTTCTTCCTTCTCAGTTTCTTAAATGTCTTCTCCCTCACACTGCTCATACAGCATCCTCCCACCGCCGCCTTCCTTCTTCGTCTGTAACGTTTTCACAAAGCATAGATATATTTTAGCACAATATTCGGAAATTGTCTCCTGTTGCGCCACTACAAAATGGAATACTTGTAACAGTCCAACCATGCAGAATTGTTACGAATACTTGTACATGTCGCAGTTTCGCCATGGTATGGCCCGCAATCAGTCAAATAAATTTACCGCCATAATCACCGCGCCCAAAACCGCAAGAACCACGCCCGTAGCCCGGTTCAGCGTAGCCGGAGCCGCCTTGTTGGCAAACTTTGCGGCAACCCTCGCCCATAACAGAGTGGAAAGCACACAGTAGACAAGGCACAGGATATCCGGAGCCCCGCCGATGGCGAAATGGCTCGCCGCCCCTGTGAAAGCGGTAAACGTCATAATAAACACGCTTGTCCCAACAGCCGTCTTTAGCTCATACCCCAACACGCTTGTCAGGATAAGCAGCATCATCATACCGCCGCCCGCACCGATGAAACCGCATATAAAGCCTACCGCAATACCGCATATCACCGACTGGATAAGCCTCTTTTTGCCGCTTACCCGGTTCATGGATTCTTTTGTCGTCATGACCGGCTTCACGATAAACTTAATGCCTAGCAGAAACGTCATGCATACGGAAAAACTTCCCATCGTGGCATTGGGCACCATGCTTGCTACCCAACTCCCAAAAAGCGTGCACAGAAGCACCGTCGCCATCATAACCAGTCCGTTACGAATATCCAAGTTCTTGTTCTTGCCATAGGTGTATGCACTTATGGCGCTCGCAAGCACATCGCTCGCCAAGGCGATGCCCACCGCCTCATAGGCCGGAAGCCCGAGAAAGGTGATGAGCATTGGGCTGATGACTGCCGCCGCGCTCATGCCCGCGAATCCCGTGCCAAGCCCCGCGCCGATTCCTGCAATAAAGCATATTAGTAATTTGTACATAAAACTTCCTATCCCTTTCTAATCTACCTTCTTACATACCGCTGTACTCTGTTCTTTTTAGAACCATTTTACTCTATCGCAAACAGATATCAAGCAAATTTTACCACAAAAATTTGCTTCCCCATGGCGGCTGCGGTATAATTGCCATGGAGCATAGCGCATTGTTTCCCAATATTCCCTTCGGTTTTCAGTAGTTTCGGGGCGTGAACGCCTCAAAAAGGGTATTTGGTGCAATTCGCCATTACAACTTACCGAATCATCTTTTGAAACCCTGAGCAATAAGGAAAACACCATGACGGCACAAGTAAAAAACTTTCTTTCCAGCCACAGACAGAGCCTTGCAGGAATTCTTCTCATTTTCCTCTGCACCTATCTGACAGGCACACAAAGCATCGCCCTCCCCGGCGTGTACTATGATGCGGTATACCCGGATTATATCGCGGCGGTATGCGCTTTTCCAGGCATAGATAACTTTACGCAGATTACAAGGCACGCAGGGCTCCCGCTTCTCGGGAACCTTTATCATGGCACCCTGACTGCCCTTGTACAGTTTTTCGTCCTCAAATGCGCAGGTATATCCAATGTTCTCACCCTGCGGATGACAAATCTGTTCTACATCGCCGTTATCGGAAGCATCCTGTTTCTTTTTTCCAAAAAAATAAGCAGGACATACCTGCTTCCGCTGACCGGGGCGCTCCTGTGCGTGACAGCCCAGAGCGCGCTTCTTTTTTCCAGGACGCAGTATTATATCATGCTTCCGGGCTGTATATTCTTCCTGTTGTCCTGCGGCATCCTCATAAAACAATATTGTGTGGACGGCTCCTGCCCGGAATCAAAGCTCCTCCTTGCAGGTATTTTCCAGGGGCTTGCCTTTTACGGCTATTTTACTTTTCTCCTGTTTGCCCCGGTTTCTGTCCTGATGGTTGCGTATCACGAAAAGCCCGGCAAAAAAACGTCCGGCTCTGTCATCTTCCTCTGGGGCGTCCTGACGGGCAGTGTTTTGTACTTCTTCGGCTACTTCGACTCTCTTCTCGTAAATATCCTGGGAATATGTACGCTGACAAGGCTCCTTCTGTTTGCCGGATGTGCCGTGATGCTCCTTATCCTGGGACTGCCGGCCCTAGTCATCCTCTTCCCAAAATATGCGCCCTACCGGCAAAAACTTGTGAAAATCTATTGTACATTGGGGATTGCCGCCGTCGTTCTTCTGCTTACCGCGCTGGCGGTTGTCCTGTGCATCATGCCGGACAAACTTCATGCAGCCTCCGGCCTTTTTACACATACCACGGAGCGCAACGCAGGCTCCGGTCTCTTCCTGTTCTGGACGCTGCTCTATGGCCTGTTAAACAATAACCGGCTGCAATATACTATATTTGGCGAACATCTGGACGATTTCGGCGGCATCTATCCGCTCTGCTGCATCATCGTTACGGCGATTGTATGCGCGGTATATTTCTACAGAAAAAAAAGACAGCCATCCACCGTTACCGGTAAGGTTATCCTCTGTCTGTATTTCTACCTCTTCGGATTTTATCTGTGCAGCCTCCCTATCGTAAAGGGAATGCAGCCGCAGCATTTCGTGCCATTCTGTTTCCTGATGTTTATCGCCATCATCCTGGGGCTTTGCCGTATCTGCGAGCTGCTCCCCCGGCACGTCGGCACGGCACTTGCGTTACTTTTATTCCTGGCCGGAATATCCATGAATGTATGGGATAATCATATTTTTCTGAATCTCTTAGACGAGACAGGAGGACGTGGACGCTATTCTTCCGCCTACAATGATTTCGCCCGCGAAGCTTTTTGGGATGCGGAAAAGCCAAACAAAATCTATGTGTTCCCGGAATGGGGATTCTATGCAAACTTCGTATACCTGACTTCCAACCAGTGCATGGCGGTGCGGGATGCGGATATTGATACCAATCATCTGCAGGAGCTTTTAGACGACGGAAATACGCTTATCTTTGCGGCGGAAAATGAACAAGTGGTTGAAGAACTGCTGGGAGAATTGACCTATAACGAAGCCATAAAGAAACCGTGGCTATCGAAAGAAAAGAAACAAATATTTATCAGTGTAGAAATTCAATAGTGTGTCATTTTCCAACCTTCCGGATATAATAATCCAAAAGTTCATATATCCAGTCTTGCAGTGTGGAAAACTGAAATCCTAATGCGGCCGCTTTATCCGTATTGATACGATATCCTGATACCCCATTATAGGGAGCATTCTCTCCGGTCTTGTCGATGATTGCCTTTGCCCCTGTCTTCTTTTCAACATACGCAATGATTTCCCCTATAGAAATAGTCCCTTTTGCGCTTCCGTTAACTGCCCCTTCGGTGTCTTTATCAACCAAAAAAGCCATAAACCTGCCTGCTTCATCCGAGCGGATATATCCCATCTGGTAATCCAAGTTGTCTATATTCATCGGGAGCGATTTCATAGTATGTTCCACATAATACAATAATCTTTCTGTATAGTCGTCTTTTCCTATTACAAAAGGATATCTCACCGCAATCCAATTTCTATCGGAATACTCCTGCCATAAAGCGCACTCAGCCTGCCGCTTTATCTCCGCATATGGAAACGCTTCTCTGTCGCACCATACCAACTTTTTTGAAAACCCATTAAAATCAGCTTCCGTCATATTTGCGTGATTAGATTCATAAACCGCAGTGCTTGACATATGAATATACTTATCACAGTCTATGGCTTCCATTGCATACTTTATATCGTTTGAACAATAAGCAATTTTATCAATCACCACATCGTAGTGCCTGCCGCCCAAGGCATTTCTCATACTCGTCCCATCTGTTCTTTCAATCGTAATCCGCTTTATCTTATCGCCATATCCATCAGACGCCTTTCCTCTTGTAGCAATTGTGACCTCATGGCCCTTTGCCAACAATTCATTTACCATATGTATGCCGAAAAATCTGGTGCCTCCTATTACTAAAATATCCAATTTCTTGTCTCCCTGTAAAAAATTAATTTTCCGTCATAATTCCCCAACGAATTCCAAACTTATCAATAAAAACAACCCGGCAGGAACTATAGGGCGTTGCTTCCAGTTGATATATTGTCGTACTTCCTTCTTTCATGATATCATACGCTCTTTGTACTTCTTCTTTTGTATCATACATCATGGTGAGGAAATTTGAATAACACGTTTGAAATTCAATATCCACATGGTCGCTCATGATGATTCTTTGGCTGTCCAATACAAGTTCTGAATGGTATATGTATTCTTTTTGATTTTCTTTAAGCAACGAATTATATTGAGGGTCATTGGCTTCTCCATATGTAATCATACAACTAATCTTTCCGTCAAACGCCTTTTCATACATTTGAATTGCTTCCCGACAATTTCCTCCAAAATTTAGTGTAGGTACAATCTGCATTTTGCTCTCCTTTTATATCAGCTTCGTATTTGTATGTAGCTGTATCTATCAACATTTCCGCACTCTTAAGGGTAATAGCGAGAGGGGGACTTGAACCGCTCTCGCAAAATAAAAATCCAGTAAAGAAGGGAGGTTCAGCACATCGTCACGCCTCTGTATCCAATTTGTATCCAAAAATGATATCATATTATACAAATAAGTTGCTGATATTTCATTCTTTCAGCAACTTATTCAACTTCTTATCAAAAGTTTTAACTTCATACCCTTTAACCTTGTGATACGCATATAATATACAATCTGGAAAATCCAAATTCTGTTCTGCATAAGTTTCAATGCCAAGTTTCAGCACCTCTGGTTCTGGTGTCGTGACCTCCGATAGAAATTCGAACAGACATTGTCTAATATCCTCTCTGCCAATATGGTATACTCCCTTTAAGACATAGACCACTTCTGCAATAATCTCTATAGTCACTTGAACAGACATATTTTTAATAATCTGCTCTGCCTCAGATGCCATGCGATCATCATCATTTAACAAATATCTTAAAATGATATTTGTATCAAGCATTACCATATTTTTCTACCACCGCTTTCTCCCATGCTGATTTTTCCTGCTCTCTTAACTTCGGATCTGCGTACTTCGCCAACATACCCCTTGCTGTCTGTACACCTTTCTTTTTAGGGAGTTCTTCAACAAATTCATCTAAAATTGTGATAATCAGCTTTTGGTTTTTCTGTGCCTGCATTTTCCCTAACGGCTGTACATTCTCTCCGTCATAATAGCCCTCTAATGCTAACATATCTTCACCCGCCTTTAAATCAAAATATCATATTAGTATTATACCCCAATAGGAATAAAAACCTACGTCCTACAGCTTTCCAACAAACTGGAATTTATACAGGACCACATTCAGGACAAGTGATAACTCCATTATCATCACGAAGCCCCATTCCACAATTAGGGCATCTTACAAACTCTCCATCTTCATCATAAACACCAGAGCAGTCCAGAAGTCTATGAAATTCTTTCATTTTTTCGTCCTCTACATAATCTTCATCTACTTCGTCATCAAGGATATAATCTTCACTATAAAGGAGTCCCTCACAGTAGGGACAGTGAGCATATTCAGACTCATCATAAACTTTCAAACAGATACCACATTGTTGCATATAAATTTCCTCCTTAAATAATTTTATACCTCAAATTCCGATTCGTCTCCTTATTTTATCACACTCCCAAGCCCTATATCAACCACAATCCAGATTGCCTGCGTTTTCCTGCGTTTTCATACTCCCGCACCCGCCGATAAAAAGTAGACGGTTTTAGATCTAACTCCTTCATCGCCGCTACCCCTTTGATATCTCTAGACTTCCATCTCCCATAAACCTCTGCAAATTTTTCCCGGTTAACGGCTATCGCCTTGCGACCTTTATACTTTCCATTTTGCCTTGCAATTTCAATCCCCTCTCTCTGACGGTCAAGCAGATACTCCCGCTCCAACTGCGCCATCGCACCGAAGATGGTCAGCATAAACTGCCCGGACGGTGTGTTGGTGTCTATGCTCTCTTTACGGGATGTGAAATCCACGCCCTTCTGCCGTAGCCGCTCCACGATCTCCAACAGGTCTTTTGTGTTCCAGGCGATGCGGGAAATGGACTCCACCACAACCACATCCCCCTCACGGACAAACCCAAGCATCTCCTCAAGCTGATCTCTGCCCTGTTGTGTCTTTCCCGATGCTTTTTCCAGAAAGACTCTCTCTACCCCCAACTCCTCCATAAGCATTTCCTGTCTGGCGGTGTTCTGCTCCGCTGTGCTGACTCTGACGTATCCGACCTTCACACCCGCCTCCTCACTCTGCGGATGCCGATCCGCAGGATCACTGAAATTTATGTTACACAAAGGTTAGGGCGGCATCGAAAGTGTGCCAATAGACCTGCCAATACACATGGCACATGCCAGAACAGAAAAAAAGACTTCAGTGACATGGAAATGGGCGGCAGAAAACCATGCCACACGGGGATACCCCAGAGAACCGAAGCGTAAGCGCGTGTCGCGCCCGTACACGCCCCGGAAACAGAAAAAGCACCCGTAATGCCCTCCCCACCGCCAAACGGGCGTGTGGGGACGGTACGGATGCTCCCGGCTTCCGAAACAGATCTGTCTCAGTTGCCCTTTTTGCGGATGCCGTTGCTGTTGAACACGATCATTAGGTCTTTGAGCGATTCAGCCTGTATGCGGCTGATCAGCGGCACTTTTGCGGAATCGGGCAACTGGCTTGTCTGCACCCACCGCACAAACTCCACCTCCCGCGCCGCGAAGTTCTTCAGCGTCTCCACCGTAGCTACCGACAGGGGCTTAATCGATGAGAAATTCAAGTAGAACTCATTCCCCGACTGGAACTCAATGCCACGGCTCGACAGAAACTGGAGCTTACAGAACAGATCATACGCTCCGCCCGCAAAGAACGATATGGTCGGCACGCACAGCGTATCCCCCGCAAGCATACGGTTGAGCAGATCGTCCAATGCGCCTGCCCCTGCTATATGCTCTTCCGCTACCCCCATCTTTCTGAGTACATGCGACTCCCCGTTCCGGCAGACCACCCCGTACTTCTGCATGCCCCGGACACTGCGCTGACTGCCGCCCTGCCCGCCGTGCCTCTGCTGTGTCCCCGTGTTCTTTCGTTTTGCCTGTGCCATAATCCTGCCCTCCTAAATTTTTGATGAAAAGTATACCCGCCCCTCCCGCTGACAGGCAGGGAATCCCCGCACCGCCGGATGGCGGATCGGGACAAAACATGACAGATCATACCAATAAAGTGTGTTTTAGGACGGGTAAGTCTGTCTTTCATCACTTCTATCTCTCAAAACTCTCTTCACTCTATCACATAGCAAAAACTGCTCCCCAAAATCCCAAAAGCAATCCCGACCGCTCCTCCGGGTTTTTCCAGAGGGGCAGGAAAACCCGCATAAAACCGCACTTTTTTAGGCAGGGTCTGCGCTGTTGTTCTCTTTTGACCTCCAAAAGCAATCCCCTGTTCGATCAGCCCAAGCAGGAAAACCCGGAAAGTAATCAGCCTCAAAGTGTGTTTTACGCCTGTCTCCAGTAAACGTATCGTGGAATGTCCGAGCCGTCTCTACAGCGCTCTGTTGTAAAAAAGGACACCGCCCTGTCGCGCCAAACGTGACAAAACGGTGTCTTTTTAGTCTGGAAGTTTCCGGGATCAGATCTGATTTCCCGAAAGCAGATATGGCGATACCTCCAGTACCCCGGCGATCCGCAGGACGGTATCGGAACGCGCCCTCTGAATGCTCCGCTCCCCGCTCTCATACTTCTGCAGGGTTTTTAAGGATACCTCAGCCGCATCCGCAAGCTGTGCCTGTGTCAGCCCCCGCTCCCTGCGGTAAAACTTTAACGGGTTATGCCGGGCGGCTTCCGCATCCGCCGCCCTCTGCCATGCCTCATGGAGTTTCTCTTCATCCAGATAGAAAAATTCGTATCCAGAGCGCACGGCATCGTAGTACCCCTGCGACGGGAGACGGGTAACCGCCCTCGGATTCATCACATAGACCAAGCCGCTGACAGTCTTCCCCGCATCCCCCTCCAACCAGACTTCGATCTGCTCCCTGCCATAGTGCGTGGGATACCCCTCATAGCGGTCGAGTGCCGCCTCATCCCTCTGGCTGATCCGCCAGACCGCCACCGGGACTGACTCCCCCGCACAGGGCTCAATGGTGGCAAACGCGCTCGATCCCAACGCTTTGAACGCGAGACGGTAATCTCTGATCACGCCTGCGCCGACTGACTCTGCATCGGGACAGCGGTGCGCCATCTGCCCCACGTTCAAGTTGCTTCCATACGCGATGTAAAGTGTGCTTTTTCCCATATCTTAACCTCTCCTTCCTTGTATATGAACGCGTCTCCAGACTACCCCACCGCAGGGGGATGCGCTCACGCGCATCTCCCGTGCCTCCACGCTGAATCCCCGGTAAGGTTTTTCGTCATGTGGTGGCGGCAGGTCTTGAACTCGTCGCCATTCAGACCGAGCCTTAAGAGCCAACAGCGCATACAATACTTTTCGTTGTCGGTCACGCTCCTGCGGCAACTGGCTTTTGACTGCTTCAATGCCTGTTGGCTCAATGCCAGACAGAACTGGATGTACGCTTTTATCTCCCCTGCATGCGTTGTGGAATTAAAGAGCCGGAACTCTATTGTCCCCTTGGTGAAGGTGGCGTGCAGGTTCAGACCACGGTAGCGGCTCGGATTGTAGTGGGCGGTTCTGGAATCCGCCGCATCCGTGTCCGCATACCATGCATCTGCCAGTTCCGCAAGGGTCTGGGGCTTGCAGCGGTTGACCACTTCAAGGAGCCGCTCGTTGACCTTTTCGCAATACTCCAGACGGTCGGGCGCGATCTGCAAGGCACGGTAGAGAATGTCCTCCTTCTGCGCCATCAAATTGACAAGGTTTGTCAGTGTGGCGGGGGTGTGCTTCGATGCGTCCACATGGATATGGATGCCGCAGGACTTATTTGTAAACGCCCCCGCGTGCCTTAACTGCCTCACCACCTCCTGCAAGTCTGCGATATCCGCATAAGTGAGGATGGGGCTGACTACTTCACAAGAATAATCGCGTCCGGCAATGCTCTTACCCCCTGCGGCAGTCTTCCTCTGGCAGATGATGGATGCGTCTGAAACCACCTTCCACGTGCGCCCTTGGCGGTCAGCCGCGCCGTATACGCCGCCTCTGTAAGAAGATGCTGTGCCAAAGTACCCCGCGATCACCTTCGCCGCCCGCTCCCTCGTGATGCCTGTCATTTCGATCTCGATCCCAAAACGCTGTGTCCTCATAACTTTTTCCTCCTTCGTCCGTACATTTGTTCTCTTTTGATGTGTCCATGTTACCTCTGTAGGGGTAGTCATGCAACTTCTTTCTACACTCTAAACTACACAAAAATGTCTGATAAAGCGGTATCTATCTTTGTCGGTTGTGCTGTAATCGGTGGGAAAAGGGGGAAATCTGAATAGAAAAAACGGTGCTGACGGCGGTGGAAGGATCGGGACGGCGTACCCCTTGAACAAAGAACACGGTCTAACCATTGCTCCTAGAAAAACCGGGGATGCTCTAAAAAGATGCCCCGAAAGAAGCAGGACATGATCTTAAAAATAGAAGTACCCCCAAATAATGCCGAAAACAAATCTACAAAAATGATGAAATGTCTGGCGGCAGAAACTGGCGTTGGAGATGGCACTGCCGGGGAGCAGGATCAGCGGTTTAGACAAAGTGTGCTGACGCGGTCTTGGCGAAATCTTTGGGGAAAATGGGAAATAAAAGAAAATGCCGATGAAGCTAGGGTCGCGGGGAAATAGCTGAATGTTTTTGAAATGCTCTATCAGAAAAGCGGCAGACTGTGGCGGTCGGTGTTGTCGGTGACGGACTGCCACACGCCCTCCACCCCTGTGCAATACCTTTATATAATTTATTTTATAGAAAGAATCCGTAACCATTATATATACCCGCCACTCACCCATGAGTGCGTCATACAGATAGATGATCGCGTTAATACAAAGCTGAAGTCATAGTGGCTGACTCCGGCAATACAGCGCCTGTCTGTGCACTTCGTATTTAAGTGCCTCTAACCGTTCAGCCTTAAATCAACCAACCATCTATATGTTTTTAATTATTATAATGTAGCCGCCATCTGACAATTCCCAGAAAAATTCTCCGTTCCAATCTGAAATAGCCTTTTTTATTATTAGTGTTCCGATTTTCTCGCGGGCTGATGACCGTGCATTCCACGTTTGTGCCCTGTCTGATACGATGCCGTATCTGCCCAAATGCAGGCTCCCGATCAGCCATTTCCCGTCCTTTTACGGCTACCACTCCACCCGAAAACAGAATTTCCCCTCCGATCCCGCATGACATTTCGGGAGAATCATGCGCTCACGGGAATGACATTTTCAAAGAAAAACCCGCCTTTATAGATTACAATTTCGCGCTAAATCGACGTACGCCGGATGACGTTTTCCCCAAAAACGATCTGTGCCGGATGACGTTTCTGGCACATCCTGCCGCCTCCCGGACTACAGAATCAGTGATTCTGTACGCCTCCCAAATAACAAATCGCGGCTTTTCTTACACTTCGCAGATTACAAAATCAAGCATTTTGGAATCCCATGATACTACAATTTTTCATTTTTTTCACAGTGCCGAAATACAAATTTCAGTTTTTCAGAAACTTCCCGGACTACTTTTTTATCTTTTTCCACTCCACAACGGATGACAAATCCAAAGAAAAAAATCGGGGCACCAATTACATTTCTTCCCAAAATATATACCACTCAAAATCATCGACATGACCTCAAAAAGGGGCTAAATCGTTTTTTTCGCCGCCAGTCAGGGAAAACGGCTGTTCAACACGACTATTTCCGGGATCCTAACGATTGTTCCGTAGGTGTCTGTGCACGTCTTCATCTACTTATTCATTTTATACCCGTTTAGGATCATCATTTCTCCCGTTTTCTTTCAATATCACTCTGTTTCTTCCAATATAACCACTTTTTGCCAATATGACCATCTTCCCTACGGATCTGCACTCATCGGTCAGTTGACGGGCGAGTTGATTTATATCTACCAGTTGAATTTTTTTCAACGAAAAAAATTTAATTTAGAGGAAACGAAAATGAAACTGAAAGAAAGTGTAACAACGTTAACGATGTCAACCGCACTGATCGACATGTGCAAGGACGTTTACGGAACCTCGAACGCCTCGGAGGCGATCCGCAATGCTCTAGCCGATTTCCTGCTCCTGCCTTACGATGAGCAGAAGGTCGACAGCTTCGCTATCCACCAACTACTGCCCGATATTGATGATCGGCAAAAATCATCAAAGGTCACCTTCCGCCTCGATGACGGTCTGCGTGGGGTACTGACGGAATTATCCAGAGGACAGGATTCACTGTCGAAGACTGCGGAACAGATGATCTGCCGTACTCTTTACGCTGAACAGCAGGGACGCTCGACCGCTTCCAACACAGATCTGCTTTACATCATAGGGAATAAAAGAAACGCCAAGATGCGGAAAGCAATCCGGCAGATCAGAGACACAGCGCAGGGCGTTGATTGGAAGATCAGCGTGGAAACTTGTGCGGAGGTGCTAGGTATCTACGCAAAGCATAAGTTTGCTGATACCGAAATACTGAACGATAATGACTGGGATAAGATCAACCTATATAAGGCAATACAGGAGAATCCCCGTAGGCTCATCGTGCAGGCACGTGCTCTGAAGGTTGACAGCGCAACTTTCGATGCCCAGAAGTCCCTGCTAGAGGAAATGAAGAAAACAGAGCGCTCTGTGAAGGTGAACTTTGAAGCCGCCGCAGCATATCTTTATGTCAACCAAAATTCCTATCGTCATGGGGGAGAAGTGTTGAACTATAAGGTAACACAAAGCAGTTATTGCAAAAGACTGGCGGCAATCAAGCCTCTGCATCAACGGATGAGTCAGACCACTTCATCCATTCAAGCAACAGAGTTCCAGAATAAGGATCTTCTGAAACTCATCGGAAAGTATCGGCGGCAAAAGAACGTTCTGTTCATTGTTGATCCGCCATATCTTGACACCGACTACTATAATAACAAAGCCAAATCCGGCGATGCCAAGTCCGACGATTCCATACCCGGCACTACCAAGTCTGACACTACCAAGTCCGACACTGCCGAGTCTGACACCGCCAAGTTCGGCGAAGCCGAGCATGCAAAACTGGCGCGGTTACTGCGTCTGGTCAAGCAGAATAACAGGAACGATTTCATATATTTCTGCCGCATTACAGCGGCAAAGGGTGATCAGAAGAAGCCAAATGGCGAGGAATGGGATCGGCACATGAAAGGGCGCATCGACGACCTTTACCACGGTCACGGGTTCTTCTTCGTCGATGTCGATCTTGACGATGTCACGACCGAGCGCATCATCACGAGCTTCCCCTTCGATGGAGCAACGCTCTACGGAAAGGAGGTGCGGTAATATGAAAAAAGAAATGTTCACCTCCACCAACAACTGCTTGCTTTCCGCAGAAGATCTGGTTATGATGTCCAGTGACGATGTGCAAGAATATATGGCAAAACAAAGACAAAAATACTTATCAATGCACACAGCACCCATCACACAAGGGAAAGGAAGTGATCACCGTTGGACTACCCGCGTCCCCGACAAGAACAAGCCTGACGGTCGCAGGGTGATCCGCAAGCCCACGAAAGAAGAAGTCGAGAATGAGGTCATCAAGTTTTATATGGAACTTGAAGCCTCCACAGGCAAGGCGCGCATCTCTGCCGCAATCACCTTCTCTGCCCTGTTTCCGCTCTGGATCGACTACGCCTCCAAGCGTCCGAACATCGCATCGGAAACTCTGCGGAAATACCGTAACGACTACAAGCGGTTCATTGCAGACAGTGACTTCGGCAGGATGAAGGTCAGAGAGATCGACTACATCGACATCGAGGAATTTCTGATCGCAGAGATTCAGCGGCTCGATCTCAAAAAGAAGGCTCTGGGCAATCTGTTCGGTTACTTAAAGAGCGTCTTCGCCTACGCCATGCGGAAACGTATCATCCAAAGCAACCCCTGCGATCTGGTGGATCTGAAGAATGTACGCCCATACTGCGACACCACCGAAAAGCCAAGTGCTGAGCGCGTGCTGTCTGACGAGGAGCTTATTGCACTTCTTCATACGCTCCATCAACACCAAGCGGAGTACCCCCTGTATCTGGCGGACTACGCTATAGAAATCTGCATCTATACTGGACTGCGGGTCGGAGAAGTAGCGGCACTTCGTTGGGACTGCATCGCGGGCGGGGAACTCCATATCCGCCAAGCCGAGCACCGGGTTGACCACGAAGATAGCGCAAGCACTTACGAGATCGGAGCAACCAAAAACGGAAAGGAACGGCGAATCGCCATCAGTGACGATCTACAGGAAGTCTTTGACAGGATCAGAACACTCCACGAAGCACACGGCATTCTCAGCGAATACATTATCGCGGATGCGGACGGTCGAGTCATCGCACCTACCATCTCAAAGGCAATGTATCGCCGAGGGGTAGAAGCCGGAATCACAGCGAAAAGCATCCATGCCGTACGCAGAACATTGTCTTCCAAGCTGAACGTCCACTATTCGAGTGCGACAGTTGCCCTAACAATGGGGCATACGGAGGAAGTCAATAAACGTCACTATAACTACAACGTCACGCCGTTACATGAAAGAAAGGCTGTAATGGATCACATCAGTGCAGGCTTACACGGATAAAAAAGATTTGTATCCAACTGTATCCAAAAAATACAGAGGCAAAAAGAAGGCGGAAAGCCAGTAAAATCAAGGCTTTCCGCACTCTTAAAGGCAATAGCGAGAGGGGGACTTGAACCCTCGACACATTACCAGTTTTCCTTGAAAATACGGGTTTTTTTCAATTTTGCTTTGATTACTTTTGATTACTTGGTAATCAAACTAATAAGATATAGCTTTTTCAATCTGTTTTGCCGCATCTTCATCGCTTTTATTGTTAAAATAGTAATGGTTCTTCGTACAATCAATAGATGTATGACCCATCTGCTTAACTACAAGACTTTCATCAACGCCACCATTTATTAATTTAGTAGCGTATTTTGCTTATTGCGTCCAGTTCTTTTCCGGGCGAACAATCAATTGTAATGCTTCCGGCAATCACAAGTTTAATCTGCTTTTCCTGCACTTCTTTGATAATCTCGCACAGCTTTTGTGTGCTTCTGGTCAATCGGCTTACTTCCAATGATGTTATGGAATCACCAGGCTTTACAATCTGCAACAAACGGTTTAATTCCTTCCTGTCATCCTTTGCCCCGCTTTCATATTCAAAAAAGATATTATCCTCTTTAACCCCATGCTTTTCAGTTCCCTTTTCTGCCGGTTTATATCTTGTCTGGATTCATTAGTGGAACAACGCGCATATCCGTATTTCATATTCCAACCACCCCTCTATAATTTTTTACACCTAATATTTCTCCAAAATTTCCAATGTCATATGCAGAATGTAAAGGAAAAGCTGTGTCTAATTTTCTTTACAAAAAGTGCGCCTATTCAATATATTTCCAAGACCAAACCACCCTCTTTAAACTGTAAATAGAATCACCTGATTTGCTTTACAACATTTTCATTCGAAAATTAAAATTTTAAATTCCATTCCCTCGTCATACGGTGGAATTTACCTCTGCAAGAGTAGAGTTTACTTTTTCACATATCAGTG
>CAMWBY010000024.1 GCA_947172645.1 uncultured Lachnospiraceae bacterium
TTTAAACTGCTGTGGAATTTACTTCTGCACTGGAATTTAAAATTTCAAGTCAGCTATTTTACAGCAGCTATTTTACAGCAGACAATCTCATTCTTTCTCATCGCACATCTCTTCTAAATCCAACATTCCCCATCCCTGTTTGCTCCATGCGTCCCCCAAATCCCTTGCGCTGTAAATCATCTTGCGCTTCACTTCTTCATTGCTCATGTAAGGGTACTTCTGCAGATAAAGGGCACATGCCCCGGACACGATTGGCGTCGCCATGGAAGTGCCGCTTTTTTTAAGATAGGCGCTGCGGTAGCCGCTCCACATGTTCCCTCTGCATTGTACGTTGCAGGAAACAATATCTGTTCCGGGCGCCACGATATCAGGCTTCCGGTATAACATGCTCCGGCTTCCCCTGCCGGAGTAATTCTCACATAAATCTTTGCGGGCGCCGAAATATCCTCCCTCATGGCATCCCACCGTAATCACTTTGCGGCTGCCGCCAAGGGGTGATATCGTCCCTTCTTTCGGGCCGTTGTTGCCCGCTGCGCACACCACCACGATACCCTGTTCCCAGGCGTCGTCCAACAAATCAACAAGTTCTGTCATACGCTCCTTTTCATTCTGTGTACCGATTCCCAAAGACACGTTCAAAACCCGTATCCGGTAACGGGCGCGGTTTTTTAAAACCCACTGCAGTCCGCGGGACATACTTTCTATACTGCCCTCACCGTTATGGTCCAATACTTTACCGACACAAAGCCGGCAGGTTGGGGACATTCCCTTATATAAACCGCGGGAAGCATAGCCGCTACCTCCGACACAGCCAGCCACGTGGGTTCCATGCCCGCTGTCGTCATAACTTCCCCTCCTTCCGTCCACGAAATCTGCAAAAGCGACCAGGCGGTTGCCAAAATCCGGATGAACGCCTATTCCGGTATCTAAAACTGCCACAGTGACTTCATCCGTCACAATATCCTCTTGTATGGAATCACTGCAGCCTACTTGTTTCCTCACTCGATTCACGACATATCTCCACGCAATCCAATAGTCAATGCCGGAAAAAAACTCCCGGCTATAGACTTATTCTATGCCAGGAGTTTTTTAGCGTTCAGTGATTCTATATTTTCCTAATTTTCTTCTTTTTTCCGCCCCGGTAAAAGAACATCGCCATGGCGCTGCAGACCAGTCCGGCACACAAGAACCATTTCGGATGTATGCTGTAATCTCCGGTGTCCGGGGAAGCATCCTTCTTGCCAAGGGAAGTAAATACAGCCTGGCCATCTTTCACATCGGCCACCGACATGTTGTTGCTGCCATAATTATAGACGCCATAGGGCGAAAAATGTCTCGCCGAGAAAGCAATCGCATCTGTCCCGTCCACAGAGACCACTCTACTCTCCACTTCCTCCAACTGTCCGTCCGCATCCAGACATACCACATGCAGATTGTCCCCGCTCACTCCCTTAGGCATGGGAAGGGTAATTTCCACGGTCTGCCTGCCAAGCCCTGTAATCTGTACTCCTGTGGCGGCGTCTGTCAGCTTCATCTCGTAGGCGCATAGATTATGGGGCAGCTTATTGCCGTATATCTTCCTGTAAACGTCGCCTATCCGCAATTTGGCATTCTCATCGTCTTCGACTGTCAGGATATAGTTACCCTCTGCGCCTTCCATAACAGCCGTTGCCACACCGTCCTCCGGCAGTGAATAACTGTCAATGCGCACGTCAATTCCCTGGAAACCAGGCTCCGAATCTCTTTCATGGTTCACAATATCCCCTGTGCCCGCTTCAAGCACATAGGATGCGCCGTCAATCAGATAGGTTTCCCCTGCGCCCGGAAGACTGCCGCTCCCTTGCTTTCCGATAATCTGCAGCGTACCGTTCTCTCCTTCCGCTGCGTCCTTTGTCTTCTTACAGATAACTCCTGCGAATCCGGCTCCTGCATCATCCAGTACCGTACCTGTAATGTCATTTACATTTTCCGAGATAACAGCTACAGAACTGCCTTTCAATGCCAAGTCCCGGTAGGTATCCCTGTAAACCTTCGTTGCGTTCGTCCCATAAGCCAGTTTCGGAAGGCTGTCTCCGTCAAAAACAACTACGCCTGTCTCCGCTGCCCTGTCAGAGCCCGTGCTGTCATAAGCCCTAAGCCCAATCGTCTCCACACTGGCAGGGATGTGCACTGTCGCAAGCGGACAGCCCGCAAACGCCCGGTCACGGATTTCCCGCACCTGGTTTGCACCTTCTATCTGCGTCAAAGCGCTGCATCCCTCGAATGCCGCCTCGCCGATAACCTCCACACTGTCGGGCAGAATAACTTTGTTGATGCTGCCGCAGTCCTTGAAGGCTTCAGCCCCTATCTGCTTCACCTGGGCAGGCACGGTGACAACGCCGCCGCTTCCTTTATATGCCAACAGAATGCCGTCCCCGACAATCAGATAATCTCCGCTTCCGTTCTGCTTCCAGTCCATCAGCCACGGCGTATTCGCAAACGCCGCCACCTCAATATTCTGCACGCTGTTCGGAATCACTACGTCAGACAATGCGTCGCAGTGATAAAAAGCAGCGTAACCAATCTCCTCCACACCGTCGGGAATCCTGATGGACGCTAAATCCGACCTGGCAAAAGAAAACTCGCCAAGCCTGACAATCCCTTCCGGGATATCATAAGACGTCATCTCATCGTCATAATATGCCTGCGCCGCTATAACAGACTTGTTGACAACCGTATACTTGGGGAACGAGCCTCCCTTGGCATCCTCAGAACCTTCCAGCCCCGGTACGGTGTCCGTATACTGCTCTATGTCATCCTGCGGCGTACCGCCGATGGTTTCCCCGGTGCTCCCCACATTGATGGTCGCCTCCGCATTGTCCACCAAAATAAATGCCTGCCGTCCGATGACCCTGGTTTTCCCTTTGACAGAAGCGTCTTCCTCCTCCGCCATTGCATTCATGTGGGAGACCTCATGATAATAATCCACCGGAGCGGTTCTTGGCGGCGTGCCGTCCTGCGACACGCCGTTTCCACTGACAGTGGAAGGAATCGGCGCCTCCTCATATTCCGACACGTCGATATCCTCCAATTCCAAAGACTGCGCGAAAGTATCCGCCCTGGAACCCGCATCGGCCTGAATCTCTAACTTCGTACACCCGTCGAAAGCCGTACTGTGTATCTCGCTGACCGACGGCGGAATCGCAATCGTGCGCAGCCTGACACAATCCTCGAAAGCTTTCATATCAATCGCCTTAACAGAATAAGGTATCTCTATCTCTTTCAGATTCTTACAATTCGAGAAAGCATATGCGGAAATTTCCTTCACATTGCTGCTAATCTCTGCTTTCTGCAAATTATAATCGCCCCAGAAAGCATAAGGCTTAATTTTCGCCACCGTTCCCGGCATTGTATAACTTTCAGCCTTCCGCCCCGCCAAGACCTGATAGAGCGTATCCCTGCCGTTCTTATTATAGATTGCCCCGTCATCGCAGGTAAACTTCGGGTTACTGCTGTCAATATGTACGTCCGCAAGGCTGTAATCGCCTGCAAACGCCCCGTTCCCAAGACTTTCAAGTCCTGTTCCGATACTGACGCTCTTGAGGGAAGGACAGCGGGCAAAAGCCGCATTGTCAATCACAGTCACGGAATTTGGAACCGTGACGCTCTCAAGGTTCTTGCATCCGGCGAAAGCTCCCGAGCCGATAATCTCCACTGAATCGCCTATCGTGACACGCTTTATGCTGCCATTGTCCGCGAAAGCGTCCGCCTCTATCTTTTCCACGTAATTGGAAACAGACACGTCCTCAGCCGTGCCATTGTATTTCACTAATGTAGTTCCATCCATCTGAAAATCAGATGCGGAAGAGGTTTCCACCGCTTCCACATCTGATACAGGGACCTGAGTTACTGCTATTGCCGTGACAAGAAGCAGCATACCAATCAGATTTCTTACTTTTTTTCCCATTAGAATTTCCTTTATGCTGTTTTTACCTTAACCTTCTTATCCTTCTTCATAAACAAGATAATCGATAAGCACGCAAGGCCAAGTGATAAGAACCACTTCGGATGAATCGGGTCTCCGGTCTTCGGCGTCGTATCAAGCATACCTTCCGTCAGGTTGCCCGTGTCCACATAGACCGTGTACGGCGAGAAGTGCGTAGCCGTAAACCTGATACAAGGAATACCGTTGATTGTCGTAAAACTCTCATTCAGGCTCTCTAACTGGTTGCCATTCACAACCGCGCCCGCCATATTATTGCCGCCATACGCCACCAAAGCGTCCGGTATCGGAATCGTAATATCCACGGAAAGCCCTGTAGTATCTGCAATCTTCACCGTTCCGGTAGAATCATACAGACTGATATCCATCGCATAATACAGGATATTCTCCAAGCTGCCGTATTTACCTGTCAACGCATCCGCCACCGCCCTGGTCGCCTCGTCCGTCTCGGTAATCTTGACAATAAAGTTATCTGTCGAACCGTTGACATTGGCTGTAGCCAAATCTTTATTGGAAATGCCCGGCTTCGTAATATCCACACGGGTGTCTCCGTTTCCTGTGGTGCCTGTGCCACCGCCGCCATTGCCGCCGCTCGTACCACCTGTCGCTGCAGGAGTAGTCGGCGCCGCCGTAGCTGCAGTGAACTCCGCCGTGACTGTCACGTCGCTGGACGGCATAGTGAAGGAAGTCGTCGGGCTGCTGACGCTTGCAAGCGAAACGCCCTGTGAACTTGTCGACCACTTGCTGAATACCTGGCCGTCGGCCGCCGGGTTCGCAATAATCCAAACCGTTGAGCCTGCCGTATAATCGCCGCTTCCGGCGCCGTTTACAACCGTCACCTTGTGCTTGCCTGCCGCCGCGTCGGACGATGTCGTCGAAGTGGACGCATTGGAAGACGATGTGGACGACGTGCTGCTGCTTGACGAAGAATTCTTATCCGAAGAGGTATTCTTCGAGCTGCTCGTCGTATTATTGCTCGGGTTGTTTGTCGCATTATTGGAGGTATTGGTAGAGCCTCCGCTTGGGTTATTTACTGTCGTTGCTTTGTATAATGCCAGGATTGACTTGTTACCTTGTACATTGGTAAAAGAGTCGCTCCACTTATCAAATGTATATCCGGCATGAGTTGGCGGCCACGGTGCAATTGCCTCCCCGCCCGGCGAGATATACTGTGTAACCCCAATCTTCTTGCCGTCTACACTGTCATAGAAATCTATCGCATATTTTCCGCCTATTGTGCCGTCATTACTGTAACCTTTCGCATAGAAAGTCGTATCTTCATGGATTGGTTTCTTGATATCCGTGCTGTTGAGCCCAACCCAATCTTCAAACGTCCAGCCTTCCAGTACGGCATCCTGGGGTCGCTCCACAACCTTTCCATCCTCAATATACTGCGGGTTGTCTATTGCATTTCCCTCATCATCCTTAAGGTCTTCAATCACTGAATAGTCAAAGTTCAGGAAAGTCACTTTCCACTGCTCACCTAACCAACCTTCATCATTGGTAGGGAGATACAATCTATAAGCATCCCCATATTCCTTGACATATCTGACTACCGCGGAATCCTTATAAGTCCTGACCTCTGTACGGCCATCCTTGCCTTCTCCGTCAAACGCACTGCCGGAAATCTTAACCTCCTTACCGTAGAATGTAAGCGTCCTCAATCCATTCGCGCCTACAAATGCACCGCTTCCCACATCGTTGACCGTCATAGGAAGAACAACGGTATCCAACTCATCACAATTTCTGAAACAGTCTTCCGGTATCTCCGTCAGCCCTGCCGTGCTCTTGCTTCCGAAGTTTACTTCCTGAAGATGGTCGCAATCTTCGAACGCACCTGGCCTAATCGTGCTGACTTCATTCAATTTCGGGTCTGTGGACGCACTGACAATCGGTACGCCGACCTTGTCGCCCCTTGCCGACAGACATTCCTCAATCATGTAAGAACCATCTGTGTTCCTGGAATAGATAATCCCGTTGTCACACTCATATTTCTCATTGCCGCCCACCGTCTGCATGGAGTAACATCCCCTGAACGGCGCCTTGCCGATATCTGTCAGGGCAGCCCCCAACTCTACCCTGGACAGCCTCTCACAGCTGTCAAAGGCATAATCCGGCAGGTACTTCACACTGTGCATGGTAATGGACTCTACCCGGTCATTACCACGGTTTGCCTTTTCGTATGTCTTTTTGTCCGGGTCTATGGACTCATAATCCTCATAATAACCGCTGAACAGACCCCGGACAATATCCGTATTGGTAGGGTCGGAAGCCCCCGGCTTCCTCTGTGTATACATCTCCCAAGACTTGGTGTCTATCTTCTTAGGATCCATCAGGTAAGTGTTGACATTGGCTGCATTCTTGTTCTTTGCACTGTCATAGCTTCCATCCTCATTACGTGGACCATTTATAAACCCAAGTACATCAATGGAATCCACACCCTCCGGAACCTCTATATTGCACACTGCATTCAGCAATGCCTGCTCATCCGCATTTCCTGAATTACCGATGACATACGGATATTTTGTATAATACGGTTGTAAACTTGCATCGGCGGCATACGCCGTTATAGGCTCAAACAGGAAATCCATCATGGAAGTGTCGCCAGTTCCTCCCGATTCCGTAGTGCTTCCCGACGTAATATTTCCTGTGCCGCCGGAAGCCGCCCAACTGCCGGCATCCTTGCAGAAATCCTTCGTAATCCATGGCCCATAATATTCGGACTGGTATGCGGCCTCCTGTGCTTCCTTATCATCGCCCGCCTCAATCCACAAGGACTTAAAGGCTTCGCGCATGTTGTTGAAGTTTTCTCCACTGTAATTCAGATACATCTTATCAACCATCATATCCACATAAGATGTATAATGGCCCGCATCCATTTCTTCTTTATGCGCTTCAATCAGCCTTGCCTCAATCTGGTCATACTTCGGATAGTCCAGGAGCGTAATAAGCTCTGTGTTGGCATCGTACATAACCGTAAGGTAAGTGGGCGCAAGGCTTGTGTAGCAAACCCGCAGGCCTTCTTCATTAATCAGATTCCCTGGAGCCATCGCCCACTCAAAGGGCGCATAGCCTTTGACAATATCCCCATGGAAAGTCAGTTCCGGGCTGCCGGTCTTGAAAGCATTCTCGCCAATCTTAAAGGCTTCATGCCCGACCAGGGGCGAACTGAAAGTCACATCAACCAACTTCTCACAGCCTTCGAATGCACTTGTGCCTATCTCTGCAATGCTGTTGCCAATATATACTTCCTGCAGTTTCTTCCAATTCTTAAATACGCCGGACTCAATCAGAACAATTTTTGAATCATCTTCCAGTGTCAGCTTCTTTACATTCTGGTTCAGTCCTTCATCGCTGAAACAATCAGAAACAATTCCCGTAACTTCCGTATCACCAACTTTAGACGGAATGTCCAAATCAATCGGGTCAGTAATTTCTATCTTGTCATCCATACGAACACAGGAAGTCAGCTTACCGTCACTGTCAATACACATCAACAGATTCTTCTCTATGTCACCAATCTCATAGAAAGGTTTTCCGTTCCTGTCATACCGATATGGCACCGCCGCACCAGACACAGCGGTCTTCGCCTTCCATGTAGTCTGACGAGGTTGTGCCTTCTGTCTTCTGGCATCCAACTCCGGACCCCATACATAAAATTTCGGGTTGCTGACCGTAGCAAACAGCTTATCCGGACTATAATCTGCATATCCGCAAGAACCGCCCCCGTCCGCCGGAAAACGAACATATTCTAAATTATAACAATTATAGAAGATATTGTCAGGAAGCGTCGCCTTCCTATCCCTACCGAAATCAGCGGGCATAATTACACGCTGCAAGTTAGTACGTCCTGCCAGTACATAATCGCCCAATCCATCCGCCTGAGCATCAGCCGCCGAATTCTTAATCGATGAAGGGAACATGAAATCTGTCAGGTTACCTATCACGCCGCTGTCCGTCGCGAATGCGCCTTCTCTGATAGAGCTAATACCTACGGTTACATCCGTGGTACCCTTCTTTATCATATTCACTTCATTCAGCGCAACGGTATTAAAGAAAGCATATTCGCCAATTTTGACATCATTTCCCGTCACATTGGAAAAATCAATCCTGGCAAGAGACCTGCAATTTGCAAACGCACCTGGCCCAATCCTATCAATTGATGTCGGAAATACAAGTTCCTGTACGCCCGAACCATAAAAGCTTTCCTTTCCAATTTCCGTCACGCCCGAACCGATATTGATATTTACCAAATCTCTGCAATTATAGAAAGCGCGGTCACAAATTCGTTCTACGTTCGCAAGTGTAATCTCTTTCAGGAAAGAGTTCTCGAAAGCACTCGTGCCGATATACTTAATCTCCTTCGGCACGGTTAAATAAAGCACATTCTTGGTATCTTTGAACGCTTCATCACCGATACCGATAATACCCGCATCTGTCTTATATTTAAATCCCTGGGAATCATACAATCCGGCGGGATTCTGTCCTTCAATCCTCTTCGGTATGTAGACACGGGTATTGACGCCGCCTGCACCCTGATTCGTGGAGTCTATTACCACTGCCAGTTTACAGCCTGCAAGTCCTTTCACCTTATCACAGTAGTACTTATACCTGGCATCCATGGGTAACTGGCCGATATTCCTTTCAAATTTAGGTTCTTCCGGTTTACTACCATCATCGAGCGAACCGGCATCAATCCAGTCTTGTAAAGCCTGGTCATAATTCTTCTTCGTGGCGTCATACCCTGCCACATATGCCTGATATTCACTGGCAAAATACTCCATGAAGAACGCCTTGGCTAAATCATCCGCAAATTTAGGGTCTTTCACAATATACTCATACTCTTGGTCAACATCACCCGAATCTTTCTCAAAAAAGCTATTGAAATCATCCTCGGATATAGTCTGATAATCACAGGTGATATTCGGATTCAGCGTGACATTTTCCTGGGCATACATGCTGTTATATTCGCTGATGATACCCTTCTTCTCATCACCGTCCTCTGGAATATAAAACTTAAACTGCCAATCCATCTGATAGGTTCCGTCGGATAATGCGTTGATAGTATATGCCGTCTCATCATTACTAGTATCGTCATCTGACTTCATATTATCTGGCAACTCCACTGGCTTCCCCCCAAATGACTTCGGGTAAGAATAAGGCAGCTCCGACTCTGACGTATCCCCTCCGGGTGTATCTTCTCCGGCTCCATCCCCCGCCGCATAGTTCTCCGGCACCGGAATCGCCGCCACGCCAATCGACGTAATCATAAGTATCGCTGCCAGGCTGCGCCTGATGCTGCGCTTTAATCTCCTTCTCGATTTCTTAACCGGTGTTTTCTTTGCCATGATTTCTCTCCTCATTTCCCCTCTATCATTTATATACCCGTAATACGGAATTACACTTTATCCAATATATTCCCACTGTGCCTGCCCTTACCCACAGGGCCTGGCAAACCGCATACCTATGCCTGCCTCCATCACACAGTATATCACATAACTCTCTTGGCAACTACCACAAACCGCCCGTCCGCCTCGGAATTATCACAAGTGGATAATGTCAGAAGCTCATCTCCGTAAGCCGCCGTGACGCCTGTGTCATACAAGGACAGAGCCGCCATCTCCTGCATATAGGAATTAAATTCCTTTTCCGACTCCGCATCAAAGAACTGGTAATATTTGAATACGATTTCATCCTCATTATAGATTCTGGAACGAAATACGTACATGACCTCGTAAGTGCCCTTCTCATATATGGTATCAAACTGAATCGTGGAATGTTCCTTCGCGTAGCTTTCGCTACTGTACTTGTTCAGGTTACCGAACATCTTCCCGGATTTCATATGATGCCCGTATATAATCAGGTTCGTGTTCCTATGTACCACATCGCAGTCCTTGTCTAAGAACAGGCTTCCATTCTTATCATATTCCTGGCTATAATTGTGGTCTAAATAATATTCATTGTTCACTGTCTGCATGACAGGATAATCTATATTTGTATCGGCAATTTTCAGCCATCCGATTAGGCTTTTGTTCTTATTATATAAGGTCTGGTACTCTTCTAAAACTTCCAGTTCCACCTCTTCATCATCTGTGTAATGGATGGTCACGTTAGGCGCCATGCCCACCAGAGTATTGCTGCCCTTTAAGTCCGCAAGGCTCTCGTAGTTTCTCTGCGTCCTGTCAGTAAAATAGGAATAAACCCCAAAGTAACCAAAACATACAACCGCAACAACCGAGCATACAGCCACGGTGAGTTTCCGGCGTTTCTCGCGCTTCTTGAGCTCCCGCATAATCTCTTTCTGCATATCCTTATCGTATGCGTCCAAAGAGACATCCCCCTGGGCAACTTTGCCATTTGGCCTCTCTGTGGTTTTAACGTTCTTACCATTCACCGCTGACTTCCTAGAAAATCTCTTCTTGCCTGTGGGAAGCTTACTATCCTTATTGTACCCTTGCTTCTTATACGCTTCGGCAAGCTCATAAATCTTGTCATCGAAGTCATTGCCTACGGCTGTCTCAAATTTATATTGTCCATCCTGCATGTCGGCATACAGGGTAATCACTTCTCCCGGCTGGTCCATATGGACTTTTGCCTGAATCTCCTTAATCTTCGCCTGGTCACGAAGGGCGGCACGGTAATCTGCCTCTGTCCGGAACTTCCTCCCGGCAACTTCAAATCCCGCCATGGGAAACCGCTCCTTTTCTATTCATATGGGGCCTGGGCAATTGTACACTCTATGCGGTCTTTCAGACTATTTCTATGTCAACGCCCTAATATCCCTTATTAGCATATAATATAATTTTACTATATCTTGAGATTAATGCAAGTGTTTTGTCACAATTTCCGCAATTTGCACACAAGACCTAGGGGTAAAATATTGGCAGCCGTCATTTTATGGGATATGACGGCTGCTTAATTCTAATTATGATTTAATGTTTGCCATTACAGAATGAATCTAGTCATCAAATGTTCTTTATCTGTTTCTGAAATCTTCATTGCCTCCATTGCCTGCTCTGCCGTCCATTTCATGGTTTCCATAAGATTTTTAATTAAATTTGCCTTTTCATCCAAGACTCTTTCTTCTGCCAAATCTTCAAATGCCTGACACATAATATCCCGTCCCCCTTCTGTTTCTTTAAAATACTTCACTTGTTTTGCCAATACCGGATAGAACATATCAGAAGAACTCAAACACCTAAAATCGTGCATCAGCTTTCCAACCGAATCCGTGTCATCTTTATAACTTCCATTAACGTATATGATATGAGAACCGTCACCAAAAAATACCCCTGTCTCATCAATTATCCGGTCAACATGATACAAAGAATAACCTGCACCCATAACATCGTTTGCCGTTATAAATATTACATAAGAATCATGTATTTCTTTAAAATCTTGTCCTGCCTTCAGCATTTTCGTATCAATTAAGCTACTGTGGAATCTTGCCCTATGGATATCGGCGCCTGCTGATGCACGCTGAACCTCAATATCGTAAACCTTTCCATCTCTATCTACTGCATACACATCTAAAGTAAGAGAACGCCCGTCAGGCAGCAAATTCCTATATTCTCTCTGCGCCACCACCTCCAACACTTTCAAATCATTACGCTGTAAAATAACATTCAATAATAACTCTGTTGCCTCTATATTCCTATCAAACACCAATGTTATCAAATTATCATCCAAAAGAGATAATGTCTCTATTGCCTTTAGTGTTTCTCTACGCCTTACATTGGCCCGTTTTTCTGAAACCATCAAACCGCCTTTCTTTTTACAAAATATCATATCATGTATTACATTCTTTTTCAATCGTTGCTTCTTCTGGCGCATTCAATCGCATTCAATCCAGAAATAATTTCCTTGTATTCCATAAAATTATAAAAACATCTTCAACTCCTGAATACATCAACATATAGAAAATATGGCGAAACGCCGGAATATCAAATAAGATGTGTACGCTATACAAATTTTAGACTTATCAAATATTTCTACTATTTTTATATATTACACTAATTTTTCGAGCACGTCAATTACATTTCACCATATGTCACCCGTCACCCAACAAGTTTACCCCCCCCCAACATTTTTTAAAATAATTCCGTAACCATTTTCCTCCATCCTCATAACATAAACCATAAACAACATTTGGAGGCGTAAACAATGAGCGATTTAACAGCAACTCACTGCGGGTGCAACAACAATAATAACGGCGGATTTTTCGGTGGCGGATGCGGTTCCTGGATTTGGATTCTGATTCTCCTGTCCTGCTGTGGAAACAATGACGGATGCGGTTGCGACGGCGGCGGTTTCGGTCTTTTCGGGAACGGCGACAACAATTGCTGCAACACCCTTATCTGGTTATTGATTCTGTCTAGCTGCTGTGGCTGCTAATCTGCTGTAGCTGCTAGCCAAAGCAATCCCCTTTACACATCTTTATCTCACATCTGAGGAATAGGCTCTGGCTCTTTTAGAGCCTATTTCTCTCATATGCAACATATACTTATAGAAGAAACATCGTTAATGTTCACACCGGAAAGGCACAAATACTATGGCACCTAAAAATGAGGAAGCAACAAACGTTATGGCATTCGATGCCTTGTACACTACCAACCAAATTCAGAAATTCAAGGTTCTTCTGCCTTACATAGAACCTTCCATGCAGAAACACCTGGCGGTCTATATCAAATATATGGAACTCCAGTACACATTGAGCTATGTCCAAAGACACCCGCTTCAAATATGCGGATGCAGTATATCTTCCGATGAGAAGCCGGATATGCGTTCTTTGTGCCGGCAGCTCTGTCTTTATTCTTCTCCGGAAGAAATCAGGCAGTTGGAGCAATTCCAAAATATGCTTCAGACAATGGAAACCGTGCAGGAAATGACACAGACTATGTCCGCCTTGCAAGAAATTTTCCCGGATTTGTCTGCCGCCGCGCCTTTCGGAGGCGATTCTGCATCTTCTGACGATAATACAGCAGAAAATCCAGGCAGTGGACAGTTCTCCATGATGGATATGCTGACAAATATGCTTACCCCGGAACAAAAAGCAATGTATGAGATGTTTGGGCAGCAAAATGCTGAAAAGAAAGGATGACGCAATGACAGAAAATTGGATGGAAGACCCCGCCGTAGCACATATTGACAAAGCAAAACTTAATTTCCTGCAATCACTTGTCTTTGAAAGCCAGTCGCTCAAAAAAGAACAGGTGATGCCTTTTCTCATGGCCATCGCCAAGAGAGGCATGGACAACCATATTTCTTTTTCCCCGGAAGAGGTAGAGACTATCACCGCCACAATACGCAGATACTCTACGCCGGAGGAACTGGATAAAATCGACAAGCTTATGAAACTGCGCAAAAAATAACGCAAAAAACGCGGCCTGCATATACCAGAATACAGGCCGCGCTTCTTACATATTCTTTTTCGCTTACTTCTGCACAATATTTACAATTCTGCCCGGAACATAAATTTCTTTTACAACGGTTCCTGTCAGCTTATCCGCGATAACCTCTTTCGCCTTGGCAATTACGTCGTCTTTCGGGTCGTCTTTGCCAATTGCAAGGGTGGCTTTCGTCTTACCGTTAATCTGTACTGCAATCTCCACAGTAGACTCGACGGTCTTCGCCTCGTCATACTCCGGCCATGCAGACTGGTACAGCCTGCCTTCAAACCCAACTTTCTGCCACAGTTCTTCGGTGATATGGGGCGCTACCGGATTGAGCAGTGCAAGAAGCGTCTTAAACTCTCCCTTTGTCACAGCATTTTTCTTATAGAACTCGTTAATAAGCGCCATCATAGCGGCAATCGCCGTATTATATTTCAGGTTTTCAAAATCATTGCTTACTTTCTTGATGGTCTGGTGCATTTTGGTCTCCAAATCTTTGGAGTACCCGTCGTCCTGCGTCAGGATGTCCTGTAACTTCCATACCCTTTCCAGGAAACGACGGCAGCCTTTTACCCCGTCTTCGGACCAACCCGCGCTGAGCTCGAAAGCGCCGATAAACATTTCGTATGTCCTGAGCGTGTCTGCGCCATATTCAGTCACAATATCGTCGGGATTCACCACATTCCCTAAAGACTTGGACATCTTAACGACCGGATGTTCCGCCATCTCGCCATATTTTTCCTTAAGGGCAGCCCTGGCAGCCTTCTCACTGCCATGCTCCGCAAGAAGCGCCTCCTGCTCTTTCGCCGGAAGATTCCCAAAATTATGGGGATTCAACCCAAGAATCATACCGTGGGACGTTCTCTTGGCATAGGGCTCCGGACAGGGAACAGCTTTCTGGTCATACAGAAACTTATGCCAGAACCTGGAATACAGCAAGTGCAGCGTGGTATGTTCCATACCGCCGTTATACCAGTCTACCGGCATCCAGTAATCCAAGGCTTCCTTGCTTGCCAGCGCCTCTTTATTATCAGGGTCGGTATATCTGAGGAAATACCAGGACGAACCTGCCCACTGAGGCATCGTATCCGTCTCCCTCTTGGCAGGGCCGCCGCAACAAGGACATGTGGTATTGACCCAGTCAGTCATGAGCGCAAGAGGCGACTCCCCATTATCTGTAGGCATATAGCTGTCCACCTCCGGCAGTTCCAGAGGCAACTCGCTCTCATCAATAGGCACGTAACCGCATTTCTCACAATGCACAATGGGAATCGGCTCTCCCCAATAACGCTGCCTGGAAAACACCCAATCCCTCAGTTTGAAGTTTGTCTTGGCAGTGCCGATGCCTTTTTCTTCCAGGAAGGCAATCATCTTCTCTTTGGCTTCCTCGACACTAAGCCCCGTGATAAACCCGGAATTGACAATCGTTCCGGTTGCAACATCTGTGTATACTTCTTCCTGTACATTCTTGCCGCCTGCAACGACTTCAATGATTGGGAGGCCGAATTTCTTCGCAAATTCCCAGTCTCTCTCGTCATGGGCGGGAACGCCCATAATCGCACCGGTTCCGTAACTCATCAGTACATAATCGGAAATAAAAATAGGTATTTCCGTGTCGCTCACCGGATTCACAGCCGCCAGGCCGTCAATCTTAACGCCTGTCTTCTCCTTCGCCAATTCAGCCCTCTCAAAATCGGACTTCCTGGCCGCCTGCTCACGATAGGCCACAATCTCGTCCCAATTTTTAATATCGTCTTTATATTTATCAATCAGCGGATGTTCCGGTGACATCACCATGTAGGTCACGCCAAACAGCGTATCGCACCGGGTAGTGTAGACACGCATCTTATCTTCTTTTCCTTTTATGATGAAGTCCACTTCCGCGCCAGTAGATTTACCAATCCAATTCTTCTGGGAAACTTTCACCCGCTCTACATAATCCACGGTTGAAAGCCCTTCCAACAGCTTGTCCGCATATTCTGTAATCTTGAGCATCCACTGGCTCTTCACCTTGCGGACAACCTCGGAACCGCAGCGCTCGCAGACGCCGTTCACCACTTCCTCATTGGCAAGGCCAACCTTACAGGAAGTACACCAGTTAATCGGCATTTCGGATTTATATGCCAGTCCGGCCTTAAACAATTTTAAGAAAATCCACTGTGTCCATTTATAATAATCCGGGTCCGTCGTATTGACTTCCCTGTCCCAGTCGAAGGAATAGCCCAATGCATGAAGCTGGCTCTTGAAACGCGCCACATTGTTCTGCGTCACAATCTTCGGATGGATGTGGTTCTGGATTGCATAATTCTCCGTAGGAAGCCCGAACGCATCCCAACCCATAGGATAAAGCACATTGTACCCTTGCATCCTTCTCTTTCTCGCCACAATGTCAAGCGCAGTATACGGCCTCGGATGGCCTACATGGAGTCCCTGTCCCGAAGGATACGGAAATTCCACAAGCGCATAGTATTTCGGTTTGGAATAATCGTCCGATGTCTTGAATGCTTTCTCATCATCCCACACCTTCTGCCATTTCGTCTCTACTTCTCTGTGATTGTAAACTTCTGCCATTTTGATGACCATGCCTTTCTACTTAATAGTTCTTTCCTGTTTTCTTTTCCATCCACGCTTAATATTGTATTATACTGGACGAATTTGTCAAGCAGATTAAGGAAAATCTTCTTCCACGCCGCGCAAGAAAAGGACGCAGCTTCCTGCGCCCTCTTCCTTTTATAAAACTCTCTATACAATAGCCGGTTATCGCACCGCGGGGCACTCCCCTTATGCCTCGCTGCCGGATTCTGCTACCTTGCTTGCCCTTGCCGCAACTTCCTTCTCCTGTACGTCGCTCGGCGCCTGCTCGTACCTTGCAAACTCATACATATATGTGCCACGCCCGCCAGTCATGGAACGTAAATCCGTACAGTATCCATTCAGGCTTGCCACCGGAATATCGGCTTCCACTACCGTCTTACCGCTTCCCGCCGGGTTCATGCCAAGCACACGCCCCCTTCTCTTATTCAGGTCGCCCATCACGTCGCCCGTATAGGAATCCGGCACGGTGACTTTCAGGTTAGCGATTGGCTCAAGAAGCACCGGGCCCGCCTCCATAAAGCCCTTCTTAAATGCCTGGATGGTCGCCATCTTGAACGCCATCTCGGAAGAATCTACCGGATGATAAGAGCCGTCATAGAGCACTGCCTTCACGCCCACTACCGGATATGCCGCCAGAGGGCCGCTTCCAACGGAGTCCTGCAAGCCCTTCTCCACTGCCGGGAAATAGTTCTTAGGCACCGCACCGCCTACTACTTCCTGTTCAAATACATAAGCCGACTCCAAATCACCGGATGCCTCGAAACGCATCTTAACATGACCATACTGTCCGTGTCCGCCGGACTGTTTCTTATACTTATATTCCACATCAGATTTCTTACGTATCGTCTCCCTGTAAGCAATCTTCGGGTCGGACAGTTCGATTTCCGCCTTATACTCATTGAGAAGCCTGCTTGCAACCACATCCAGATGCAGGTCGCCCATGCCGTAAAGCAGAGTCTGCTTATTCTCCCCGTCGTTTACAACCCACAATGTCTGGTCTTCATGGCGCATCTTCTGCAATGCCTGCGCTACTTTATCTACATCGCCCTTATTCTTCGCCCTGTATCTCTTGTATGTATAAGGTGTCGATATCTCTGTCTTGCCATAACGGATGGTTCTTGCCTTGGTGGAGAGCGTATTTCCGGTCCTTGCCGCTGTCAGCTTTGCGATTGCTCCGATATCTCCTGCATGAAGCTCCTTCACTTCAATGGGCTTGCTTCCCTGCATCACATAGAGCTTATTAATCTTCTCTTCCACTTCTTTCTCATCGTTATAAATCGTATCGTCATTCTTAAGTACGCCGGAACAAACCTTAATCAACGAATACTTACCGATAAACGGGTCAACGATTGTCTTAAAAATATATGCGGACTTCGGCTTCGAGAAATCGAAATTCGCCTGAAAAATTTCATTCGTCTTCAAATCAATGCCTGCAAGCTCACGGTTCTCCGGGCTTGGCATATACTTCACGATATCGTCAAGCAGCGTATAGATACCCTGGCAAAGCACATTGGAACCCATGGACATCGGTACGATGCTGCCATCCATGACATTATTGCGAAGGGCAGCCCTGATTTCCGCCTCCGAGAAACTATCCCCGTTGAAATACCTCTCCATAAATTCTTCGCTCGTCTCGGCAACCGCCTCCATCAAAGTATCACGGCACAACTGTAAATTCGCCTTGCTGTATTCCGGCATATCGCATTCCACAACCTCTTTGCCTTCCCAGCGGTACGCCTGTTCGGTAATAACATTGATGTAACCGACAAACTTCTCATTCTCACGGATTGGCAGATGGAACGGAGCCATCTTCTTGCCGTACTTCTCTGTCATGTCTTCCACAACCTGCCTGAAAGAAGCATTGTCAATATCCATGTCCGTAACAAACACGAATCTGGGAAGCTTATACTTGTCGCACAGTTCCCATGCCTTCTCTGTGCCGACTTCCACGCCTGCTTTACCGGATACAACGATAACCGCAGCGTCCGCAGCTCCCACTGCCTCCTCCACTTCTCCGACGAAGTCAAAGAAGCCGGGAGTATCAAGCACATTGACCTTCACACCTTCCCACTCGATTGGAATAACAGATGCCGCAATGGATATCTGGCGTTTCTGTTCTTCTTTACCGAAATCACTTACCGTATTGCCATCAGTTACTTTGCCCATTCTGGAAGTGATACCGGACAGGTAAGCCATCGCCTCCACCAAACTGGTCTTACCACAGCCGCCATGGCCAAGCAAAACCACATTACGAATCTTATCCGTTGTGTAAATATTCATTTCTCTATATCCTCCAGTTCTGTTATTCACTCATGATTGGGTGCAATGTTCTGTATGTTAAATCTCCCAAGCATAAATTGTAAGTATATTTTACTAAATTCCAGTCAAAATTTCAATATCAATTATGCGAAATGTATATATTATATACATATTTCATCTTATCCAGACATGTCCGCGGTACCGCTTAAACGGAAATCTGAAAATTTCTGCTTTTTCAATCTATGCCTTGTGGCGTATTCTTTAAAATGCTATACTACCCACAGTGGCCAAAGGGCGTTTTTGTTTTCCCTAGACAATACGGTCCCGGACCAAATCTATCACGAAAGGCAGCGATATTATGGAAACACTGACATGCGGTTTTATCGGGCTTGGGCTAATCGGCGGTTCTATTGCCAAGGCGCTCCGCCATGCTTATCCTGGCGCGCGCTTCATTGCATATGACGTCAACAAATCGTCTCTGGAACTTGCCATGGAAGAACACGTGATTGATGTCATCAGCCCTGTTATCGACGATTCTTTTAAGGGGTGCGACTATATATTTTTATGCGCACCGGTGGCGCATAATGATGAAAATCTGCTTCTTCTGAAAAATCATCTGTCTCCCGGAACCGTCCTCACAGATGTGGGAAGCGTTAAGACAGGCATACACAGGCAAATCGAAGCCCTTGGCCTAAACAGCCAGTTTATCGGCGGACACCCCATGACCGGATCAGAGCGTTTCGGCTACAGAAATTCCAAGGCTTCGCTTCTCGAGAACGCTTACTATATCCTGACGCCGTCAGATACCGTCCCACAGGGCAAAGTGGACGGATACCGCAGCCTTGTGGAAGCAATGGGTGCCATCCCTCTTATTTTAGATTATAACGAACACGATTATGTGACCGCCGCCATTTCCCATCTGCCCCACGTTATCGCATCCTCTTTGGTAAATGTGGTGAAGAGCTGCGATTCCGAGGACGGCATTATGAAAATGATTGCCGCAGGCGGTTTCAAGGATATCACGCGGATAGCTTCCTCGTCTCCTGCCATGTGGCAACAGATTTGTCTTACAAATACAGACAATATCTCTAAACTTCTGAAACTCTATATCCAATATCTGACCGCAATAGCAGGCTACATTGACTCGCGGGCAGAAGATACCTTGTACAATTTTTTTGACGCCGCAAGAAACTACCGTGAATCTTTCATCACCGCTTCCAGCGGGCCGATTAAGACAGAATATGTCTTCACTGTGGATATTTCCGACAAGCCTGGCGCCATAGCCGCCATCGCTTCCCTTCTTGCCATGCACGACATCAGCATCAAGAATATCGGCATCAACCACAACAGAGAGCTTGCAGAAGGGGCCTTGCGCATTGAATTTTATGACCAAAACGCTATCGAACAAGCCACTGAAGTTATGGAAAAACACGGATATAAAATACATACGAAAAAGAAATAGCAATAGACAAAGAAAAGAGGTACGCTATGGTTTTCCAAAAAGCAAAACATTTAAAAGGTGAAATAACCGTCCCGGGGGACAAATCAATCTCGCACAGGGCTGTCATGTTCGGCTCTCTCGCCAAGGGCACAACAGAAGTGACCAACTTTCTGCAAGGAGCAGACTGTCTTTCCACGATAGACTGCTTTCGCAAGATGGGAATCGAAATAGACAATACGCCGGAACGTATCTTAGTTCACGGCAAGGGGCTTCATGGCCTTTTGGCCCCTTCCGGCATTCTGGATGTGGGCAACAGCGGCACTACTGCCAGATTGATTTCCGGCATTCTCGCACCGCAGTCTTTCGAATCCGCACTGACAGGGGACGCCTCTATCCAGAAACGTCCTATGCGCCGGATTATGGAACCTTTATCCATGATGGGGGCGGATATTGTCAGCATCAACGGCAACGACTGTGCGCCTCTGCGCATTAAAGGCGCGCCTCTGCATGGCATACACTACCACTCCAAAGTCGCCTCCGCGCAAGTCAAGTCTGCGGTTCTTCTGGCAGGCATGTACGCCGACGGCATTACGCGGGTGACGGAACCGACTGTCAGCCGTAATCACTCGGAAATTATGTTAAATTATTTCGGTGCGACGGTATGCACGGAAAACACCACCGCATCCATAACCCCGGAACCTGTCCTCACGGGCCAGAAAGTCAATGTGCCTGGCGATATATCTTCCGCCGCATATTTTATTGCCGCCGGACTGATTGTTCCGGATTCCGAAATATTAATCAAAAATGTCGGTATCAACCCGACCAGGAATGGTATCCTCAAAGTTGCAGAAGCCATGGGCGGCAATATCACTTTATTAAATGTACGGAATGAAGGTGAACCCACCGCCGATATTTTGGTAAAGTCAAGCTCCCTGCACGGCGTTACCATCGAGGGTGATATTATTCCTACCTTAATTGATGAGATTCCTGTGATTAATGTGATGGCGGCTTACGCCGAAGGCACGACGGTCATCAGGGATGCCGCGGAACTGAAAGTAAAAGAATCTAACCGCATTGATGTGATGGTAAAATATTTAAGCGCTATGGGATGCGACATCACCGGCACTCCGGACGGCATGGTTATCCGTGGTGGAAAGCCTCTGTGCGGCGCTGTAGTGGACTCCCATATGGACCACCGGATTGCCATGAGTTTCGCCGTTGCCTCCCTTGCAGCCGACGGGACAACAGAAATCTCAGGAAGCGAATGCGTCACAATCAGTTATCCTGATTTCTATGAAGACTTACTGCAGCTGACATGCTGATTATTCGTCCCACATAAGCATGGCGGATGTAAACAAGCCATGCTTATGACGACAACTTCACCAAGAGTCTGTTCACGAAATAAGAAAGCACCATGCAGCCAATCCCCGCAAGGCTTCCATACCAGTTCAATGTCACGTCGAACATATGGAAATGCCTGCCGTCTATAAACTGCTTGTAATACTCGGTGTAGTATGCCAAAGCATAACAGACCATGCCTGCCGCCGCTACACCGATAATGCGGAAATATCGCCTGAATATCACCATTCCCACGAACGCCGTAACAACCCCGACCACAAAGAAAAGCACAAGATGCGCCACGCAGCGTATCATCATACTGACTGCCTTAACCTGCTCCTGGGTGGGATTGTCCAGAATCTTATCCGCAATCTGTTCCGCCAGTTTCATCGTAATGCCCACCGACTCCGCCCCATTCTGGAAAGATACCATCATCACCACGTACAAAAGCATCATAAGCGCCAATACCGACGCCACAACAACAATCAGCTCTATCCATAAATTCGTATGTTTCCCATGTTTCATCTTGTACACCAAATATATTGCCCTAAGTCAGTCGGCAATATTGTTTAAACTGAAAAAATATATGTTTCTGAAATTATTTTCTATTTTACCTTACCTATCTGTTTTTGTAAAGAAACCTCCGTGGTATTTTCGTTCTTTCGTTTAAACATATATGTAATATATGAAAAATTTATGGTATACTTAACATCATCAAATGGTTGCCTTATATACCAACCCGTACAAAAGTAAAACACCCCTTTCATTAGACTTTCATTTTTGTCTAACAAAAGGGGTTCACTTCATAATGGCGGCTATTTTCTTTTTCCCTTGAAGATTGTGTAGCATACTCCTACAAAGGCGCAAATGAATATTCCAACCTGAATCAAATCAGGATATGTAACATGCAATTTAAAGACAAGCAATTACTATTTTTCCGTTTATAAACAACTCTTTATTGAATGAATGAGCATACAATCCCCTTTGTTGTACGGTTACACCCCAAAATGCACTTTTGGGAAGTTAGCATCAGTGTTATTTCTAAAACAATTCCGAATGCGTACCAACACGATAAACCATCAATACCAAAACGTTATCCATTACCTCATATACCAGTAACCAATCCGGCTCCACATGACATTCCCTGCATCCGGCATAATCGCCGCTCAAATTATGGTCATGATATTTTTCATCTAATTTTTTACCTTCTGCAATGGTACTGATAACATCGAAAAGCTTATCAATATCTTTTCCTTGTTTTTTCGCCAATTTTAAGTCTCGTTTAAACTGACCGGTGAATTTAACCTCATACTTCATCCAAAGCCTCCTTCAATTCACTAAGGCTCTTATACCCTTTCACATTCGGGTCTGCGGCAATTCGCCTTCCCTCTGCTATGGCAGCCATTGTTATTTCATTCGGAGTATTCAGCTTTAAAGAAAAAGGTATACCATTTTCCCGAATAGTCTGCCTTAAGAACATATTTACTGCCGTGGTCATATTCAGTCCAAGTTCTGCAAAAATATTCTCTGCCGCTTCTTTCACCGCTTTCTCTGTCCGTATATTCAAATTCGTCACAGATGCCATATAATACACCTCCACTTTTACATATACCGTTTCCTTATTACTAACATAAAACAGCTCGCTCAATATGCTGCTCTTTGTTTATTATATGTAAATTATTTTACATCGTCAACATATTATGCGCATAATAAACGAACTTTTACTGGATAAACATGGAATCCCCTTTATTGTAGGGTTACACCCCAAAATGCACTTTTGGGAAGTTAAACGGGAAAGTATAAGAGCAGCCGAATCTCTAATGGTAAAATTCCCGACTGCTCTCATTTTTTCTCCTGTTTCCTTATATCGTTTTACGCCCACACTTCTTCGTGCGAAAACAACTCTCCTCTTTCGATTTCCTGTCTGGCCTCCCTGATTGCCTCCACTTCATCTGGCGTTGCCACATCTTCATCAACAAATTTCAGCAGAATCCGGCAGACTGTATCAATCTCTTTTTCGTCTACAATTTCCACCAGACCACGCAACGTATCTCTGCTCACAAAAACCACCTCCTACAATCCTTTATACGCTTCGCCTCTAGGCAGTACAGCATCAATGATAATTGTATCATGCTCCATCTGGTAGATAACCCGGTAATCACCAATCCGGAGCCGATATAAATTTGAGTAACCCTGCAGCTTTTTAATATCTCCAAGCGGAATTTTTTCAATTCCATCTTTCACCCTGTCTTTTACTCTAATATCCAAAGACTTGATGCTTTTCCTTGCTTTTTTAGTGTAAATAATGTTCGGCATATTGGATTCCCCTTTTCAATAACTATACTTTAGTGCGCGAATATGCCTTGCGTCAAGCAATATTTTCTAATTACCATTTTCTTCTCAAATATGCGCTATCGGCTTTTAATGAATAAACATCGCATCCCCAAAACTAAAGAAGCGGTACTTCTCCCGGATTGCCTCCTCGTATGCTTCCATCACATGCTCCCTGCCTGCCAGCGCAGACACAAGCATCACAAGGGTAGACTCCGGAAGATGGAAATTGGTAATCAGGCAGTCCAGAACCTTAAACCGATAGCCCGGATAGATAAAAATATCCGTGTTGCCGCAGCACTCTTCCAGAGTCCCGTCTTCTCTTGCCGCGCTCTCCACAGTGCGGCAGGCTGTTGTACCCACACAGACGACACGGTATCCCTGGGCTTTGGCGCGGTTAATCTTGTCCGCCGCTTCCTTCGTCACCTGGTAGTATTCGGAATGCATATGATGCTCCAAAATATTATCTGCTTTCACCGGACGGAATGTGCCAAGTCCCACATGCAAGGTCACATAGGCAATCTCCACGCCCTTCTCTTCTATCTTCCGCAGCAGCTCCTTCGTAAAATGCAGTCCCGCCGTAGGCGCCGCCGCAGAGCCGTCATATTTGGCATACACAGTCTGGTAACGGTTCTTATCCTGCAATTTATGGGTTATATAAGGCGGAAGCGGCATCTCGCCGAGCCTGTCAAGCACTTCCTCAAAAATCCCCTCATAAGAAAACCGCACCAGTCGGTTCCCCTCTTCGACTACATCCAAAACTTCCGCCATAAGGCAGCCGTCCCCGAAGGTAATACGCGTGCCCGGTTTCGCCTTTTTACCCGGCTTCACAAGTGTTTCCCAGACATCGTCCTGCCGCCGTTTCAAGAGCAAAAGCTCTATCGATGCCCCGGTGTCTTCCTTCACTCCCATAAGCCTTGCTGGCAGCACTTTTGTGTTATTTAAGACCAGGCAGTCACCTGGTCTTAAATAGTCAACAATGTCCCTGAAAATATGATGCTCTATCCTGCCGCTTTCTTTGTCAAGTATTAAAAGCCTGGAGCCCGAACGGTCCTCCAGTGGGTCCTGGGCAATCAGTTCCTGCGGTAATTCAAAATAAAAATCTGATTTTTTCATTGTTTCCATATATGGTATCATATCCTCTTGTAATACTTTTTAACGTTTTGCAATACGTGTATCATCATAATACTGCTACAATCCTTTTTCTGATTCGATGACACTTAAAAACGTTTATAACTTATAAATCCGCATGTTTCAGAAACGCCACATAGCCTCTCTTCGTCTCATACACGTCAGCCTTGCTTGTAGCTTCCCATGGCGCATGCATGTTCAACACAGCCACGCCGCTGTCGATGACGTTCATACCATACAGTGCGAGAATATACGCGATGGTTCCGCCGCCGCCCAAATCCACTTTTCCAAGCTCTGCGGTCTGGAAATTCACTTTCTCTTTCTCAAAAATAGCCCTGATATGGCCCAGATATTCCGCATTGGCGTCGTTGGAGCCGGACTTGCCCCTTGCCCCGGTAAACTTATTAAATACCATGCCGCCGCCCAGATAAGCCACATTTTTCTTATCAAAACTGGAAGCATAGGAAGGGTCGAACGCACTGCTCACATCAGAGGAAAGCATACAGGAGCGCGCCAAACACCTACGCACATTCAGTTCACTATACTCTCCAAGCAGGTTCATCACCTCGGCCACCGCGTTCTCGAAAAACTTAGACTGCATACCTGTGGCGCCCACACTGCCTACTTCTTCTTTATCCACCAGGATACAGCAGGCGGTACGCTCTGTCTGTTCTGTCTCAAGCATAGCCTTTAACGAAGAAAAGGCGCATACCCTGTCATCCTGCCCGTAAGCAAGAATCATGCTTCTGTCGAAACCAGCCTCCCTTGCCCTGCCTGCCGGAACAACCTCCAACTCCGCGGAGATAAAATCTTCTTCCTCAATTCCGTATGATTTCTGTAAAATATCCAGGATTCCCTTTTTTACCGCATCCTTCTCGGAAGATTTTCCTTCTTTGCCGTCTTTACTCTCTTCACAGGAATTGCCGTCCTTCTTTTCCTCCCTGTCTTTTTCTGTCTTGTCGATAACCAAAGGTTTATTGCCCACAATAATGTCAAGGGCTTCGCCCTCAATCACCTTATTTGCCTTCTTCTCAAGCTGTTCCTGGGCAAGATGAATGAGAAGGTCGGATACAAAAAATACCGGGTCGTCCTCATTCTCACCTACATTTACTTCCACCGTCGTCCCGTCTTTCTTCACGATTACACCGTGAAGCGCGAGGGGAAGGGCAACCCACTGGTATTTCTTCACACCGCCGTAATAATGGGTGTCCAGATAAGCAAACCCGCCGTCTTCATACAATGGATTCTGTTTGATATCAAGGCGCGGAGAATCAATGTGTGCGCCGAGTATATTAATTCCCTCCGCCATCTTCTTATTGCCAATCCGAAACATAACGATAGACTTATTCATCCATACGGAGTACACCTTATCCCCTGTCTTCAACTGCGCGCCGGAAGAAATCAGGGCCTCAAGCTCCTTGTAGCCATCCTTTTCAATCATGTTGACTATCTGGTCAATGCACTCTCTCTCTGTCTTGCCATTATCCAAAAACGACATATATTCCTTCGCAAAAATATCTACCTGATTTAACTGCTCCTCACTATAAGTTTCCCATGTGTTATTGTGTTCCATAATTAGTCCCCATTACCTTTCTATCGCCTGCACGCTTTGAACCGCAGGCACAAATCTCAGCTTCTAAGCTCAATCCCCATGCTTTCCAGTCCGTTCAGTATTTTCTTCATGGCGGCTGTCACATCGGCCTCGCCAAGGGTCTTGTCTTTAGCCCGGAAAGTGATGGAATATGCCACGGATTTGTAGCCTTCCTTAATCTGGTCGCCTTCATAGATATCAAACAACTGATAGTCTTCCAGAATCTTGCCGCCTCTTTGTGCGATAACGGCCTCAATCTGCCCTGCCAGAACCGCTTTCGGCACCACCATACTGATATCCCTGGAAACAGCCGGGTATTTCGCAATGCCCTCATATTTACGGTCAAAAGTAGCAAAAGGTACTACTTCCGGCATGTCAAGTACCGCCACATAAGCTTTCGTCTTCATATCATAGTTATCGCAAACCTCCGGGTGTACTTCGCCTAAATAGCCGAGCAGAGTCCCTTCATATATGATATTGGCCTGCCTGCCGGGATGAAGAAAATTCCTGCCCGCATCCGGCTCATAAGTAACCTTCCGCCTCATACCGATGCTGTCGAAAAATTCTTCTATCACACCTTTCATGGTAAAGAAATCCCCGTCGCCATACATGCCCAAAGTAAACTGCATTCTCTCCTCCGGCAACTCATTTAACGGCAATGATTTAGGAATGTAGATGTTCCCAAGCTCATAGAGGCGCACATCCTTATTTCTTCTGTTATAGTTTGTGGCCAGGCTGGCTAACATGCCGTTTAAGGAAATCGTCCTCATGATGGAGAAGTCTTCCCCAAGCGGATTGGAGATGGTAACTGCCTGGCGTGCCGCATCATCCGCATCCAGAAGCAGCTTGTCGAACACCTTCGGGCTCTCGAAGGAATAGCACATACCCTGTGAGAACCCACAGAACTCCGCGATATCCCTTGCTTTCTGCTCGATGCGCAGCTTAAAGGGCAGCTTGCCTGTCGTAGCCTCGCCCGTAGGCAGTGTGGTAGGAATCTTGTCGTAGCCGTAGAAACGTGCCACTTCTTCCGCAATGTCGCACTGACGCAAAATATCCTGGCGGAAACTGGGGATAGAGAGTAAGTTGGTGGCCGAATCATATTCCACTTCTATCATCTTAAAGATATCCAACATTTCCTCTCTCGATACATCGGTGCCGAGAAGTCTGTTATACCGCTCAGGCTCAAAAGGCAGTTTCACCTGCTCTTTCTTATCGCCGCACACATCCACGATACCGTCAACCACTTCTCCGCAGCCAAGTTCCTCGATGAGCTGACAAGCCCTGTTAATCGCCGCTTCCGCGTTGTTGGGGTCCAATCCCTTTTCAAACTTGCCGGAGGCGTCTGTCCGAAGCCCTACACGCTTGGCGGACTTACGGATATTTGCGCCGTTGAAAGTAGCAGCCTCAAACAATACGGTTTTCACGTCATCGGTAATCATGGAATTCTCTCCGCCCATAATGCCCGCAATACCCACTTCTTTCTCGGCATCGCAAATCATCAGCACATCGGAGTCCAGATTCCTGTCCTGTCCGTCAAGAGTGCGGAACACATCACCGTCCGCCGCGCGGCGCACGATAATCTTATGACCTGCAATGGTGTCTAAATCATAGGCGTGCATCGGCTGCCCGTACTCTTCCATCACATAGTTGGTGATATCCACCAGATTGTTAATCGGACGGATGCCGCTTGCCGCCAGACGTCTCTGCATCCACTTGGGGGAAGGGCCAATCTGGATATTCGTGCACACTCTCGCACAATATCTGGGACACAATTCCTTGTCCTGTACTTCTACAGAAATATAGTCTTCCGTCCTGCCTCCGTTTCCTGTCACATGCACCTGGGGCGCATAGAAAGGCTTGCGGAATGTTGCCGCCGCCTCCCTGGCGATACCTATCACACTGTAACAGTCTACGCGGTTTGAAGTCACTTCATACTCGAATACGGTATCCCGCAGCCCCAGCGCTTCTATGGCGTCGGAACCGATTTCTACATCATCCTCGAAAATATAGATGCCGAGTTCAGGCGCTTCGGGGTACATAGACCTGTCAGAGCCTAATTCTTCGATGGAGCACATCATTCCGTTGGAAGGCACGCCGCGCAGTTTGCCCGCCTTGATGACAATGCCCTCCTCAGGCAGCGGTCCGCCGTCATGCCCTCCTGCCACCTTACCGCCATCCAGAACGACAGGTACTTTATCCCCTTCCTTGACATTGGGCGCCCCTGTCACAATCTGTACTGTCTCGGAACCGATATTGACCTGGCATACAATGAGTTTATCCGCATCGGGATGCCTCTCAATCTTGTCAATCTGCCCTACCACGATTTTCTCCAAATTCTTGTCGAGGCGCCTATAGCCCTCCACTTTCGTCCCGGACAGCGTCATAGCGTCCATGTATTCCTGGTCTGTGCACTCTAAATCCGGCACATATGCTTTAATCCATGATAATGCTGTATTCATCTTTCACTCCATTTCTGCGCTGCTTTTATCCCAATTTGACTGGTACGGCGAATATTAAGAAATTGACAATTTGACTTGCCTAAACTCAATAATTGCCATACCGGAACAGTGTACTTCCCGAGCTTGCGGCAAACAGCGCACAGCCACAAATTCCTGATTAACCAAAACCCCTCAAAGAAAACGGAGATTTGTCAGAACTGTTTCAAGAAACGGATATCGTTCTCGTATAACAGTCTCATGTCGTCAATCTCATATTTCAATAAAGCAATACGCTCTAGTCCTACACCAAATGCAAATCCCGTATACTGTTCCGGGTCGATGCCGCTCATCTCAAGCACATGGGGATGAACCATGCCGCATCCAAGAATCTCAATCCATCCTTCCCCTTTGCAGAACCTGCATCCCTTGCCGCCGCATTTAAAGCAGCTTACGTCCATCTCCGCGCTTGGCTCTGTAAACGGAAAATGATGGGGCCTGAATTTCACCTTCGTGTCTTCCCCGAACAGCTCTTTTGCAAACTCCGCCAAGGTTCCCTTCAAATCTGCAAAGGTAATATTCTTATCGATTACGAGTCCTTCAATCTGATGGAAAGACGGCGAATGGGTTGCATCCACTTCGTCGGAGCGGAATACCCGGCCCGGCGCAATCATGCGGATAGGCAGCTTGCCCCTCTCCATTTCATGCACCTGCACGGAAGACGTCTGTGTCCTTAAAAGGATGTCGCCTGAAATATAGAAAGTATCCTGTTCATCCTTCGCCGGATGGTCCGCAGGGATATTCAGAGCTTCAAAATTGTAATAATCCTTCTCCACTTCCGGTCCTTCCACAACCTCATAGCCCATGCCGATAAAAATCCGCTCCGCTTCCTCCAAAGCTATTGTATTCGGATGGCGGTGGCCCACATTGTTTTTCTTCGCCGGAAGCGTTACATCGATGACTTCCTTCTTCATCTTCGCTTCTCTGACCGCTTTCTCCATCTTCTTGACCGATGCTTCAAGCACCCGCTCAATCTCTTCTCTCGTCTCGTTGACGAGCTGTCCCACCTTCGGCCGCTCCTCCGGTGCAACGTCTTTCATACTCTTCAGAACAGCCGTCAATTCGCCCTTCTTGCCAAGATAATTGACCCTCACATCATTCAGTTTGTCCAGCGCATCGCTCGCCTCTATCTGGCGCAGCGCTTCCGCCCTAATTTGTTCCAGCCTTTCTTTCATAATCCTTCTCCTTTATCTGTAAATATACTTCCTCTGCATGGGGCTTCGCATTCTTGCGAGATTTGCTTCGCAAACTCGTGATTCCATGTCCGTCTGACACCGGACTTTCCTATAAAGTAAAAAAGTCCCATGCGCATCACACACATGGGACGAATCTTATCCGCGGTACCACCCAGTTTCCTGTCATATTGCCATGGCGTATTCCTACTCTGGCCACTCCACAATACAGACAGACATCTTAATCAGCGTAACGTGCTGCAACGTCCCGGACTACTAATACCAACGCGTATATTCGCCCGGACAGCTCCGGTGGGAATTTCGGAAAATCATCTGAACCGAAGGAAGCTTACAGCCGATGGCTCCCTCTCTCTGGCGGAAAACAATCTCTTACTGGCACCTTCACAGCCTTTGCCTTTCTGTCTCACATCATTCTAGTGTCTTTTGCCCGGTTTGTCAAGCCATCCGAACAGAAATTTATAGACAGGGCCGAAATATCTGTTGATATGGGCGCCAATCAACAGAATATACATAAGCAGATAGAACCAAAACATTAGAATAACTACCGTGGTCAGTCCGCCGTAAGCGCCAAATCCATTGAAATGGTCCACATACACGGAAAATACATAAGATGCGGCTCCCCACATAACCGCCGCAAACGCCGCGCCCGGAATCTGCGCCTTAAAACGCATCTTGCTGTCCGGCACATAAGCATAAATCATAGCGAAAACAAACGTAAGCACCACCCATGATATCAGGAAGCGGAAATGCATGATAAACTGCATCACAAGATGCAGCGGCGGAATGTCCGCCAAAAGAAAATTCACGATGACATTGCCGAATACCATGACAAACAACGCTAAAATCATGGCCGCAAGAATTATCACCGTATAAATACTTGCGATAAACCGAAGAACAAAGTAATTTCGCCTTTCTTCTAGTCCGTTTACGGCGTTCAGCCCATGAATCAAAGCAAGCATCGCCTTGGAAGCCGACCAGATTGTAACGATTGCAAAAATTGTGATAGTACCTGCCGACCTTGCGTACACATCCGACACGATACCTACCACAAGCGCTTCCATGGCATCCGGCGTGAAACGCGTAATCGCCGTAATCAGATTCTCCTGCGTCAGCCTCGTATATGGCAGAATCGCGCATAAGGCCATCAAAAGCGGAATCATGGACAGAAAAAGGAAGAATGCGGTGCTTGCCGCAAAGGCACCGATATTCTTCTTTGTCATCTGCCAGTTAAAATCGCGGAATATGTAAAAAAGTCTGTAAATTGTCCTCATAATCTGTATCCTAAATTATTTCAATATGCATCCCGAAATCACACTAGTTGTCGCCGGTTTCACCAATCTCCCCGACCTGACATCCCGTAAAATAAAATTGCAGGATATCCTGGAAGGAAGCCCCCTGTGTCCCTAACGCCCTGGCGCCGTTCTGGGACATTCCCACGCCGTGTCCATATCCGCCGCCAATCACCGTATATCCTACCATATTTTCTCCCTTTTTGCTACATTCTATTATAAAAAATCCGCTAGGCAGAAGGGACGTCGGAACAACCGTGCTTTCATCCTGTCTTATCACTTCGCTCTGCCCGTCGCATAGTACGCTGCGGATATTATATTCCGCGAGGATTTTGTAAGTGCCCGTATCTGTCTCAATCACCAATTCATCGGCCACGCCGCCGGCGCCTCTTCGCACAATATCCAGACTGTGAATGACACCCAATTCCTCAATGGGCTGCGAGACGTAATAGTCTCCCTCCGTCTTCGTCAGCACGGATTCCGGACTGCTCTTGTATCTTTTGCGGATACGCGACAGCATCTCATCCGCATCGGTTTTCTCCACCGTATATTTCCAACGATACCAAGGTTCGTCTTTTTCCAAATCCTTTTCATCCACGGAAGTGATAAATTCCCGGAAAGCTTCTTCATCTCGCAGCCTCTCTCCTTCTTCCTGTCTCGACCTATCCGTATAGGCGTCCCGGTTCATCCTGACAGATTGTATATAAGGAGTCGCCTCCGCGCCGCCGGATTTCCAGACGGCGGTATCCGTGCCCACTCCACAAGAAGTAGAATAGTAATAGTTTTGCGCCGGTTCTCCCTGATAAGTTAAGAGCACGCCGTCGGTCTCCTTAACCGCCGTTGTGGACGCCGCATTCTCACTGCTGTTATGGTATACCTGATAAGCCGTGGTATCGTCCACATGGGCGCCCACCTCCGGCAGCCCCGCGCGCAAAATATAGCTATAGGCATATGTCCTGGCACACACCGCCTGCGCCTTCAGGGATTCAAGCGGATAGGACGCAGGCATCTCGCTTGGCACCACGGCATACAAGTATTCTTCCAGAGGCAGTTCATTAATCAGCACAAGCCCCTCGTCACACCTATAACATTCTATGGTTCCCCGGTATGCATTGTCCTGTCTCTCCATACCGTCAGCCTTGACCGTGATTTTGTCTGTCAAAGCGCTGCTGCGGTAGGTTCTGCGCTCTCCGGACGAAAGGTCGCTTTCCCCAATCCGTATTGTTTCGCCGTCTACGGACAGTTCCACCTTGTCGAAATAATCGCTGTTTTTCACAGTATTTTTCAGAAGCACCCGGATGCGGTCAGCCTTCTCATCCTGGGATACGAGACACGCGCAGACCTTCCCTTTTGCAATCACGTAATCCGTGTCCTCATAGCCAATCTTTAAGTCCCTTCCCGTAAGGGTCTTAAGGCTTCCGTAGAGCTTATATACTTCCATGCCCTCTGCAATCGGATATACCCCTTCTCCCTCGATTTCCAGTTCGTCTTCCGATACCCACAAAAGCTTCCCATGGATTTTCTCATTTTTCTCCTGCGTATCCACAGCCATGCCGTCACGGAAAGTCAAGTCCGCCACGCGCTCCCGCTCCACGGGACGCTCCGATTCTGTCTGGAAAACCACCTGATGATAGAAACACTGCAACATACCGTCCGTAGATTCCATCACCCAGACATTCTCAAGCTCATGTTCCCCCGGAAGAACCTCTATCACCGTCAGAAGCTCACTGCCTTTCACATAGGCCCGCAACTGACGTAATGCATTCTGGGCAAATTCCGGCGAGCGGTAACTGTAGGGCGTCCCGTCAGTGCGGTTTTCCGTATACGCCTTTTTCTCTTCCCGGTCAGCCCGAAGCAGAAAAATCGTGGTTTCCCAGACAGTCGACTCTGTATCAAAATGCGCTAACAAAGTCCGGTATGCCTCGTACCAGTCCTCCCGCAGCATTTCATAATCCGGCTCGTACCGCTGCGCAAAATCCGGCATCCCAAGTGTTTCTCCGTTTACCTGACGGTAAATATCCATATATGCTGCATAGGTTAGATTGCTACTCTCTTCCGTCCGCTCCTCTGCTCCGCTTACATTTCCTTCACTTGTCCCCATCCCGCCAGCTATATGTACATCCAATGCCTCCAAAAGAATCTGAACATCCTGCAGGGCAATCTTATCCCCCTCAGGAATTTCTTTAACCCCCATCCTTCTTCCGAGCCATACACATACCAGAAACAAAAGCCCGAAAAAAATCAGGGCCAATTTTGTAAGAAGTTTCCCGTTATATTCCATGCCAATCTTCCATTCTTGCCGACCTGCGAACCTGCCCGCAAGTACTATTTTCACCAGTGCTTTTATGATAAAAAACTATCTATATTAATATATTATATTTCCATCTTACAGTACTATTACCAAAACACGAACATGCAAAAGCAGCCGCATCAAACGGCTGCTTTTCGTCTTTCGTATTGCCCCGAAATGCCGAATCTTGTATTTTGACTCCTAGCAAAGCTAGGTGGGTAACCGCAACCATGCTTCTGCCTTCCACTGCATAAGGCCTAAATAGCCGGAGGCCTGACATCTACATGGCAATATAAGAATCCCGTTTAAAGTATCTGTAGGTTCAAAATAACAAGACTTTCTCGTACATTCCAGGTTAGTTCTATTATATCCGAGATAGTGACATATTACAACTGAATTTTTTATTTTTTTATGCTTGTTTTGCCTTATTTCTGTTCCGGCTCATTCCTGGTTTTCTCTTCTTCATGCATTCCCCAAAATTCAAAGGTGTCCCTTCGAGCCTGCCTCCTCTTCTTCTCCTTCTCACGGTACATATATGCATCCGCCTCACCGACCAACATGTCGAAGGCCTTCCTGCCTTCCGCAGAATAAGCGGCGCCCACACTGGCGGAAATATTTTTGAAATGCGCTTCCTTGGCATATACGCTGTCAATCTGCCGCTCAATCATTTTCCTTGTCTGTTCAATTTCGTCCTCTGTACGTTCCCCCGGCATGACAATCAGAAACTCGTCTCCGCCGGTCCTTGAAATAATGGAGCTTTTCATACAGCTTTCCAGGGCCTTAGCGGTAAGCACAAGGGCCCTGTCCCCCTCCTGATGCCCATAGATATCGTTAATACTCTTAAATTTATTCAAATCAATACAAAAGACAGTTATATGCTGTTCTTCCATCTGTTCGATATATTCATAGACATACCTTCTGTTATAGAGGCCCGTGAGGAAATCCGTGTTCGCATTCTTAATAATCATCTCCTCATAGAGACGTTCCTGCGTCACGTCTGTGGCGACGCCGACCGTGCCCATAACGCTTCCGTCCAAGTCAAACAGAGGAGACTTATAGGTCTTTAACTGCCTCATGCTATCCCCAATTTTCACGTTCTCATCGAACACACAGGTCTCCCTTTTCCCCATGACCTCGTATTCCGATTCCATACAGATAAATTCACCCTTGGCATATTCTTCGGGTTCGATATCCCAGATATAATAATGTCCCCTTCCCTGAATCTGTTCCATCGTCTTGTTGACCGCCTTACAAAAGTAATTATTTACCTTCATATGGGCGCCTTCTTTGTCTTTAAACCATATAAGATGCGGAACACAGTTGATTACGGAATCAAGGTAATTCTGTGTCTGCCAGAAGTCCTTGTCTTTCTTGTAAGCTTTCTGCCAGTTCAGCAGACGGAATTTCAGTTCTTTCCCAGAAAGGGGCGTCGTCCAGATGTCTGTAATATTCCCCGCATCCTGCTCCATCAACAGCTCCGTCTGCGCCTTATCCGCAAGAAAAATCAGTTCAGATTTATCCTTCCCGTGGGAAACTAAGAACCGGAATGTCTCCACAGCATCCAATCTGTCCAAGTCAGCTATAATCACATCTGCCTGTTTTGCGAACGCTTCCTCCGGCCTGCCGCTTTGAATCACCTTATGTGTAAAATGCGTAAGCGGCTCCATCTCATTTACCTTTTGGATGAAATCATCTCGTTCGGAAATTATGTAAAGGCAAACATTACAATGATACATTTTTCTCCCTCCGTACACAAAGCAATTCCAGGAATAAATATCCCTATAATTTACCAATGCCTGCCAAATCGCATCGGTAAATTACACAAAACGTCTTCGAAGCATTACGCGAAAACATTTTGTGTAATCCACCGCTTTCATTATATGAAAAAATCATGAAATATACATGCAAAACAGAAAAGTAAAAATCTTCTCCCGCGCTGCTGCTTTCCTATGAAAAGAAGGGGCATATAATATATTATACACCCCTTCGTGTTCAAAGTCTATTTAACCAGCTTGGCTTACTGACGCAAGAATAAAGATTAGTTAAGCGCGTCAACCAGTTTCTTTAATGCTGCAAGCGCCTCGTCAGGAAGCTTGTCGTATCCTTCCTTCTTGGTTGCGAAATCTTCTACAGCTTTCACACGAGTCTCCATAGCGCTCTTTAACTGTGCCTTATAATCAGCATCATTCAAATCAGCTTTGAAGTCCTTGAATCCCTCTGTCTGGCCATCCCATGTGTTCATAATCTCGATGTCCTCAAAAGGTCCCCACTGCTCGAACCGTGCTTTGCCTTCCACGATTGTCTCAAGGATGCCAAGTGTATCGGCAGGTTTAACTTTCTCGCCCATGAAATCGCCTGTGTTGACGATATAACATGCTACGTTCTTCTCCTCTACCAGCTTCTTGAACTTATCATAGTCATTAACCAGAGGATATGTCCTGAACGGGTTAGCATAAGGCACGATACGGATTGCGTTTAAGTCTGTGCCTGCGGCAACACGCTCTGCGGTAGATGTCTTGGTAGCCAGTGTAGCGCCCATAACCGATGCAAGCGCAGCGCCTTTTAATTTTACTACCGGCGGGATTGTAGGGTCTTTCATAATCCAGAAGATTGCGTTAACCGGTGCGTCAATCTTATCTACGCGGTTAGGAGACCACAGTTTAGATTTAATCGCACGGCCGTTACCGTTTCTGATATCCTCGGTAACAAGCTGGATTTTACCCTCGCTGTCCATTGTACAAGAGCAGTTCTGTGCAGATAACAGATACTCATTGTCAGGACATCCTGTCGGGTAATCCGCCGTCTTATCGAAGTAAGTAGGCTCCAAAGCAACAGATGCGCATGTGTCTGTATTGATGATGAAAGCGTCGTCATGAAGAACTTTGATTTCATACTTGCCGCCATGCTTAGCATGTGTCAGTGTGGACTTGCCGGAACCTGACAGACCATATACGGATGCAACGAACTTAGAACCGTCTTTTAACAGATATTCTTTCTGTCCGCCATGGCAGGATGCATAACCGTTTCTGTTAGCAAGCGCCCAAGCCATGGTCAATGTGCCCTTCTTGTGCTCGCCGAAATATTTCATACCAAGAATTGCCGCGCAGTTCTCATTGGTATCAAAATAGCAAAGTGTAAGCGGGTCGCTCAGGCAGCTGTAATCAACATCAGGAGCCTCTTCAGGAGCCCACTGAGGATCGGAGAAGATATAGATATCAGGCTCGTTGCCATCGCCAACCGGTTTGGAATTCTTATACATCTTAACGTATTCGTCAGACATATACTGGAAGTTAATCATCCAGTTATACAGAAGGTTCTCTTCCCCTTCCGGAATCAGAAGGTGAGCTTTTACCATAAATTCAGGATCCAAACCTACGAAACACTCTGCATGGTACAATGTTTTCCAACGTGTCTTATAAACTGCATCCATAACTACTTTATCAAGCTTAGCAGCGTCAACGCCAGGCTCGCCTTTAATACGGCGTGCTGCGGCATAACGGCCTGTTACGGCGCCGTCGTTGAACAGAAGAACCTTAGCGTCAGCAGGAAGTCCGAAAGTCTCACCGCTCTTAACAGGCATATCTGTTACAACCGTACCGGGTGAATTTTTAGCTAATTCATAAGCCTCTCTTAATGTGTTGACTCTCACTACGTTGTTTCCGTAGAAAGCTGCCTCGATGATGGAACGGGTCTTGGAAAAACCAACCTTGCCGGCACCAATCTCGGAAATGGGATAATACGCTTTTGTTGCCATATTATATTCTCCTCCTTAAAATTGTATTATTTAACGAAAGGCACAATACCTTCCGTACCTGCCTACTATGTACGGAACGCCCGTACACCGCTCTAATTATCTCAAAACCGCCTTTAAAAGTCAATAATGAAATGTGGTATTGAAGCAAATTCTGTAGCCACAGGACATATTTAACCCTTTAACAATCCCACTGCCCTGGAAGTTCCGATTCTGTCGCAGCCTTCTTCTGCAAACGCCTCCAGGTCCTCCAGTGTCGATATGCCGCCTGCCGCCTTGATTTTAACTCCTTCTCCTATGTGCTCCTTAAAAAGGCGGATATCCTCCAATGTTGCGCCGCCTGTTCCGAAACCTGTGGATGTCTTGATATAATCTGCGCCTGCATTCGTCACCGCTTTACACATGGCGATTTTCTCTTCCTGAGTCAGATAGCATGTTTCGATAATCACTTTCAGAATATGCTCCCCGCACGCTTCCTTCAAAGTGCGGATTTCCTCCTCCACCTCGTCGTACATGCCGTTTTTGACATGGCTGATATTGATTACCATATCAATCTCCTGGGCGCCGTCCGCAATCGCCTGTTTCGTCTCCGCCACCTTAGCCTCTGTCACGCAATAGCCAAGCGGGAATCCCACTACCGTACAAATATTGACCTTGTCTCCGTAGGCGTCATGTATCCTCTTAATATAAGTAGGCGGCACACAGACGGAAGCCGTCTGGTTCTCTACTGCTTCGTCACACAACTTCACAATATCTTCCCATGTCGCAAACGCCTTGAGCTGTGTGTGGTCTACACGCTGTAATATCTCCTTTTTGTCCATATACGCCATTCACTCCTTTTTCTTCTTTCACAAACGGGCTATACCCATTTCTTACATATTATAATACCATTCCCGGCAAAACGCCAGAAAAGCTTTCCCCAATATACTAAAAGCTATATTAAAAAGCTGAATAAACGTGCACAAACCGCTACTTTTCAAAATATGAACATTTTTTGAATAATGTTAAATCTTTCTTAACTCGCCGATTTCCCTTGTTTCCAACTTTTCGTTCATGTTATGATATTGTTGTATAAATATGAACATGTGAATGATAATGAAGGGAGGCACCTATCATGGAACAGAACAGTTTTTCCGAAATCACACCCGAAATCATACGACTTGCGGGTCTAAGCGAGCAAGCCGGTATAATAGATACGGATTTATTTACCAAGTATGACGTCAAACGCGGACTGCGCGATTTAAATGGTAAAGGCGTACTAGCCGGTCTTACCAATATCTCAGATGTACGTGCGAACAAAATAGTGGACGGCATCCAGGTTCCCACCCACGGGAAGCTTTTTTATCGTGGCTACAATGTCAAAGACCTGGTAGAAGGGTTTGCAAGCGAGGAGCGCTTCGGCTTCGAAGAAGTCGCCTATCTCCTACTCTTCGATAAGCTCCCCGACCGCGATGAACTGGAGGAATTTTCCCGCCTGTTATCCGGTTACCGTTCCCTGCCTACCAGCTTCGTGCGCGATATCATCATGAAAGCGCCAAGCAACGATATGATGAATACGCTTGCCAGAAGCGTGCTCACTCTCTACTCCTACGACGACCGGGCGGACGACACTTCCCTGCCCAATGTACTGCGCCAGTGCCTGCAGCTTATCGCCCTGTTTCCTATGCTTTCCATTTATGGGTATCAGGCATACAGCCACTACCATAACGGTGAAAGCCTCTACATACACCAACCGAAGGCCGAACTGTCCAATGCGGAGAATATTCTTCATATTCTGCGCCCTGACAGTAAATACACCCCGCTCGAGGCGAAGATACTGGATATAGCGCTTATCCTGCATATGGAGCATGGCGGCGGTAACAACTCCAGTTTTACAACCCACGTGGTCACCTCATCCCTGACAGATACCTATTCCGTCATTGCCGCGGCGATTGGCTCACTGAAAGGGCCCCGTCATGGCGGCGCAAATATCAAGGTCGTACAGATGTTTGACGAGATGAAACGGGAGGTATCTAACTGGAGCGACGAGGGCCAGGTTGCCGATTACCTTACCAAATTGCTGCACAAAGACGCATTCGACCATGCCGGGCTGATTTACGGTGTCGGACACGCCGTATATTCCAAGTCAGACCCACGTGCCGTTATTTTCAAATCGTTTGTAGAAAAGCTCTCTGAAGAAAAGGGTCTGCACGACGAATTCGCACTGTATTCTCTGGTAGAAAAACTTGCACCCAAGATTATTTCAAAAGAACGTCCTATCTACAAAGGCGTCAATGTCAACGTGGATTTCTATTCCGGTTTCGTGTACCATATGCTGAATCTTCCGATGGAACTCTATACACCGATTTTCGCCATTGCAAGAATTGTTGGCTGGAGCGCCCACCGCATGGAGGAGCTTGCCAATAACGGTAAGATTATCAGACCTGCATATAAGACAATCTGCAAAGAAAGAGACTATGTCAAGATAGATAAAAGAGATGCCTAAGCATCTCTTTTATCTATCTTGCATCTATCGTTTGTCATTTCTTTTTTCTGGGACTCTTGTTTTGTTTGGCCATATATAATTTCTGCCCGCGCATATATGCGGCGCTGTATATGCCAATCGCAACAAGAATCATTCCAATGCCTGCCCATGTAACCGCCTTGGACTGGATATAATAATCATTTACCAGATGTATGCCGGAGGCAATGATAATCATCACGCCTGCCAGAAGGATTCTCTTATACATATATTCGATGAATCCTGTCTTATCTGTAATATCTTTCTCACCCACATCCTTGCTCAACATGACATTTGCCGCAATATTCCCATGTTTCTTCGCCATAGCCGCAGTATAAATCAGATAGACTCCGCTTCCAAAAAACAGAATATCTATCATCCCGCCCATTCCCATCGTGTCTATTCCTCCATTGCCCAGACTGCTCCAATCTTGTCGAGAAGCACCTGTGGGTCTACCGGTTTCCTGATAAAATCCACCGCCCCCATCGCCAACGCCTGCTCCTCATTCTCACGCTCCGTATCGGCGGTCAGAAGAATCACAGGTATCTGCGAAGTCTCTGGATTTTTCTTAATATGCTCCATCACTTCATACCCGTCCATATCTTTCATAATAATATCAAGCAGGACTAGGTCTGGAACAACATTCTTCAAACATTCTAAGGCTTCCCTGCCTGATCTGGCCGTGGTTACTTTATAGGTATCTTTCAATATCAGGCTCTCACATTTAAGGTTTGTGAGCACATCATCGACCAATAAAATATGTTTCATGTTCACCCCATGCATGCTGTTTGCTTTGCCTGCTACGCAATTCCCAAAAACTGCATTACCGCTTCTTTCATCTCCGTCTTAGCGCACACATTGTCATGCACTACCGGAGCGGTCCTGATTTCTTCAATCGCATTCGGGACATCTACTCCGCCAATCCTGGACAGTTCGTCTACAAGTTCAAAATCCGACATGCTGTCGTATTTTTCGTCGATGGCATTCATAACATTTCTTGTAAATTTGAAAGGGCTCGCCGTGGAGGCAATCACCGTCTTCGTCCTGTCGCCTGTCTCGGCCACATATTTCTGATACACAGCGCTCGCCACTGCCGTATGGGTGTCAAGAACATATCCTGTATTAGTGTACATGGACTTAATCCGCTTGGCTGTCTCCTCTTCATCGGCATAATTACCGTAGAAATCTGCAAGCTGCTTTCTCATCTGCTCGGTAATCTCATAGCACCCCGTCTGCGACAACGCCGCCATCAGCTCTGCGTTCTTCTTAGCGTCGTCCCCGGCAATGCGATAGATTAATCTCTCCAAATTACTGGAAATCAAAATATCCATAGAAGGGGAACTGGTCAAGACAAACTCCCTGTTACGGTCATATCTTCCTGTGGAAAAGAAGTCATACAATACTTTGTTCTCGTTGGAAGCACAGATTAGTTTATGAATCGGGACGCCCATATTCTTGGCGTAGAACGCCGCCAGAATATTACCGAAATTACCGGTAGGCACCACAACGTTGATTTCCTCGCCGTCTTCAATTCTGCCTTCGGCAAGCAATTTGGCGTAAGAGTACACATAGTAAACTACCTGGGGCACAAGCCTGCCAATATTGATAGAATTCGCGGATGAAAACTGCAAACCGCAAGCAGCCATCTGCGCCGCCAATTCCTTATCATTAAACAGGGTTTTCACCCCGGTCTGCGCATCGTCGAAGTTGCCATGGATACCGACTACGCAAGTGTTGTCGCCTTTCTGGGTCACCATCTGTTTCTCCTGGATTGGGCTTACCCCGTTCTTAGGATAAAAAACGATAATTCTTGTCCCCTCCACTCCCGCGAAACCCGCCAAAGCCGCTTTGCCTGTATCCCCGGATGTCGCTGTCAGAATCACAATCTCATTTTCCACATGGTTCTTCTTCGCGGACGTAATCATCAGATGCGGCAGGATAGACAGCGCCATATCCTTAAAAGCGATAGTGGAACCATGGAACAGCTCCAGATAATATGTATCCTCCGCCTCCACAAGCGGCGCAATGACCTCCGTATCAAACTTAGAATCATACGCGCGGCTGATGCAGCCTGACAACTCGTCCTGCGTAAAATCTGTCAGGAAAAGTTTCATCACTTCATATGCCACTTCCTGATATGATTTCCCTGCCAAATCACGCATAGAGCATTCCAATGCCGGAATATGATCCGGCACAAATAAACCTCCGTCGTCAGACAACCCCTTCAAAATCGCCTGAGAAGCCGTTACTTTCTTGCTACTGTCCCTTGTACTGCTGTATAATACTCCCATATCTATACGACCATGCCTTTCAAACAAATTATTCCCGTATGCAACGAGATAAGAAACTCTGTGTCATAGCATTGTACCATACAATCCATTGTTGTGCAACAGTCTGGATGAGAGCTTCTGCGAATCTGTCAGCCAATCAAAACCTTTTTCCCTTCAAAGGCAAAACCATATTTCCTGATTCTGTCCGCAGCTATTCCCTCCGCCTCAAGGGACTTCGCATATTGTTTTTCCTCTATCTGCCTGTGCGCCGCATCCACCGTGTCTTTTAACGTACTTTCATCCTCCGGGTCATGTACCTTAAATTCCATAATAATAGCATTTAACGCCGGGCCGTCGCCCCCTGCATCATAAGCATACTTGGGCTTAAGAAGCACATCATAGCGTCCGAATCCGCTCTCCCTGTTCGATGTGATGGCATACCGGTCTGACAGCTCCACCATCAGCCCGAGCACAAACCCATGATAGAACCGTTCCGGCTCCGTACTCCCGGAAGGCTTCTTTCCCGTATCGAAATGGCTGAAAGTCGCCAGTGCAACCTGATTCATATAATGGTTCATGGCCTTCCTGTCATCCGCCAAAAGCGCTTCGATAAAACTGTTATATGCCGGGGAATAGTTCTTGAACCAATCCTCAATCAGATTCTGGAACATAAGCTTTACCTCTTTATTCGTGAGCTTCAGCGCGTACTCTTCCTTCCCGGTATCACCGTCCACCGTATGTTCTTCCACTTTCAGGTATCCGCATGCAAGAAGCAGGCTCCAGATGGCATATTCGTTATGTCCAAGCTGATTGAACACAATCTGCTCGTCTATCTTCGTGCGCAGCGTACCGCCGTTTAACAGTTTCTCCATAGTGAGCTTGATATCTTTGCTTCCTTCCCGGATAAGCTTCCCCGCCAGACTGTTGCTGCTAGTGTTGGCCCAATAGGTTGACAACTTCCCTTTGCCAAGAAAATTAATAATTGACCAGGGATTATAGATATCCCCTCTGTACCCAAAAGTAAATCCGTCATACCAGTCCTTGACACGCCCTTCCATATCCGATAAACCAAACTCACACAATGCCACCGATACCTCTTCCTGCGTAAACCCAAAACAATCCGTATATTTATCGGAAGTCATTGTTACCACTTCAAGGTTGTTCAAATCCAAAAAAATACTTTCCTTGCTGACTCTCGTGATACCTGTCATAAGCGCCTTGTCCAAATGCGGGTTGGTCTTAAAAGTAGAATTAAACAGATTCCGGTAAAATGTCACGATTTCATCCCAGTATCCCCCCATATACGCTTCCTGCATGGGCGTGTCATACTCGTCCAACAAGATAATGACTTTCTGTCCATAGTAACGCATCATATAATCGCACAATTTCTGCAAGGAAATAACCGCATCAGTCTCTTCCATAAATTCCGAAACCCTGTCGAAATAATGGAGGTCTTTGTCCGTAAGCACACCACTGTTTCTGAGAAAATCATTCTTAATATATAAATCAGAGATAATCTGGCAAATCCTAATCCGCGCTTTCTCAAAGGTATTCTCCTTAACGTTTGCAAAACTTAGGCTGATTACCGGACATGTCCCCTGCAGGCTGCGGTACTTCTCATCTTTCCAGACAGCCAAATTCTCGAATATCTTACTCTGCCCGGCATATTTTACGGAAAAAAACCTTTCCATCATATTCATGTTCAGCGTTTTCCCAAATCTCCTGGGGCGGGTAATCAGCGTAACGCTGTCCCCATTCTCCCACCACTCCCGGATAAAATTTGTCTTGTCCACATAAAAATAATCGTTCACTATAATGGTCTCAAAATCCTGTACCCCGATTGCCGCAGTCCTTGCCATGTACCTGCACCTCCTCAATATATAAAATATATTGCAATCTTACCTGTATCAAAAATGAAACTCGCTGATTCTTCTAATGTATTAATACTATATTAACATATGCAGCTTATATATTTCTACTAAATATTGTCTAAAATTTATAGTTCAGGCCCGGATTTATCCGGTATCCGCTTAGTTACCACAGCATATACTCCTGCGCCTGCCCGCACGTCAAAGGTAACCGTGTCAGGATTGGAATCCACGTCCCGCATAACAACCAATTCCCCGTCCGGGCGCACACAGATTACATAGGCAGCCTCCTCAAACGCTCTTCTCACAGAAAGCCCCACCGTGACATAGACAGAACCATGTGAGGCTCTGATACTTTTTCCTTTCTTTCTGGCTTCCAGGCTAATATCCAGCACAGCTTCAACCTTATCGCTTTCCATGGCATCCACAATCAGTCCGAGCTGTTCCATCTCTCTTGGATGCTCCCTAACCTCTGTATCAGAAACCGTGATATAAGGCGTCTGTCCACGTCTTAAACCCAATCTTGCCTCAGCGTTCACGTATGCGTCTGTAACCGCCGCTCCTCTTATTCTCCTGGCGGCATATGTGCCGGGAATAGACGTTCTCATCTCAGAACCCGCCACAGAAACCGCCGTCCCTGCCTTATGTACGGTAAAAACGCCTGACGGCGCGCTTTTCAGGCCCACCGTTACCGCTAATATGACCGTAACTGCCGTGATAACCGCTATCATACCTTCCAGATGCCGTTTCTTTTGTATACTCATATGCAACTTCCCTTTCACGCCATATTCTTACATAGCTCGATTCCTTAGTATAACATGCAAATTATCGCTTTGCAAATGCATATTTTTGTTTTGTTTTTGTCATAGTATTTTATTGATATCATATATAAGATATATAAAAAGAGGTGCAGGCATGTCTAAGCGTAACCGGGAATATAAAATGATAGGGTTAAATATTGCATATTATCGGAAGCTGAAAGGGTTAAGCCAGTTAAAGTTAGCCGAAGCCGTGGGCTTAAGCCGTACACATATCAGCAATATTGAAGCGCCAAACATGCCGACAGCCATTTCCTTGGATAAACTGTTAGACATTGCCGACGCATTGGATGTGCCCGCCAGAAAATTATTGGATTTTCATGAAGAATAGAGCCGGACAGACCACCGGCTCAAGAATTTATTGCGCTCTACTGAAAGAATTCGTGGTGCCCATAAGCAAACAGTCTTGTAAGCTTCCTGTCAAACCACTGTACTTTTTTGGAATCTGCTTTTTCTCTTGCACAGAAATAAAGCGCTCCCTGCGAAATATCCTCACCATATAAGGCACGCTCCACCGCCTCTTTCGTATCTTCACTGACTGTGACGCTCTGATACCTTCCGTCTACAATGGGGGAAAACTGTGCAATTCCCTGTTCTTTCTGCATCACAACCTCCCACACCGTATCCGGGAACGATTCGCTGTTGACTCTGTTGAGCACCACATTGGCCACCAGAAGCTTACCGTTCTGGTCTTCCCCTCCGGCTTCCGCCTCCACGATACGCAAAAGCGCTTCGTGGTCCTTGTCCGACAATTGATACTTCAAGGTCTGTTCCAGTACTTCATAGTCTACGACACGCTGTCCTGAAGACACGCTGGAAATCATCTCTATAAAACTATGTTTATCTTCCGTCATGCTCTCATCCAGATACTCCATTTGGAAAGCAGGCTTGGCCGCAATCCGATTAATCTTAAGCTCCCTGACGCACACGCATGATGAAAGAACCGTCATGCCTGCAAGCAGGAACCCTGTGATATATTTCGCGTACATCTTTCCTCCATTCCAAGAACCGATTTCCGCCACATGATAACACGCAGCAGTATGATAAAAATTTTACACATTAATATTCTATACAGGAAAAAGGAAAAATATTTCTGAATTTGTTTTTTTTCTCAAAAATGGTACAATTATATAAAAGGAGGAAATAGCATGGAGAGGCAGTTACCCGGCGTATTTGTGGCAAAACGTAAAGACCAGACAGTCTACTACCGCGCCTCATTAACTTATCGCAATAAGCACATCAGCCTCGGCAGCTATGGCCATGCCGAGAAGGCGCACGCGGCGTATCTGCTTGCCAGCGCGCTTCTTGCAGATGATTCTATAACCTTGAACCATTATGCGCCCGATTCTCCGCTCCCTTTTTTAAAATGGGTCACCCTGCTTAATTTTCGTGATAATGGCATCTATTTTGCCACACCAATCTATGTCCGCCCCAAATTTTTCTATTACTATTTCTCTTTGTCGGAATTTTTTATTTTTGATTTGGAAGACTTGTTCTACTATTCTTCCCGCAAAATTTCCCGCAGGGGCGGACACTATTTCGTGGCCGATTACGGAATGCAGGTCAATATTATGGGACGTTACGGCATCAAGAATTATGCCGTGGAAGGCAGGGATTACCGTTTCCGCAACGGAAACAGCCAGGACCTGCGCTATGAAAATATCGAAATCATCAACCGTTACAACGGCGTCAGCGTCATAGACGATAACGGACATACCCGTTATCAGGTGAAAATTCACGTAAAAGGCAACCTCACAGTAGGCACTTACGATTCGGAAACCGAGGCGGCTGTAGCATACAATAAAGCCATAGATATCCTGAAAAAAGCCGGCGTGGACAAAGCGTATACCCCCAACTATATGGACGGGATATCGCCTGCCGCTTACGCCGACTTATACGCTTCTATTAAGATTTCATCCGGTATCAGGCATTACCGCTGTGAGTAGCCGATAAAACAAATATTCAGATTGGCATCACCCCTGATACCGTTCACCACGCCTTTCGTGGAATACTGCCACATGGCATATTGGTAAGGATAATCCGGAATATCCTCCTCCTGTGTGAGCCATACATCATAATTTTGCAGTTTGGTCAGGTCAACCTCTTTAATAAGCCACTCTTTATCCCCGTAAACCATCGGCACATAACCTGCGCCTTTGACGGCTTCCAGAAAGGCTATAGACACGTTTGTCCTGTCCTCTCTGCTTAGTCCGTCTATCCGTGCCTCATCATTCGCCACAAACTCCATGTCCATGGCCACCGGGTATTTGATGTGCGCCCTGTATGGCTCTATGTTCTGCAGAACGAAACTGGCTTCCTGCACCGCTTCTTCAGGGCTTACCGCCTGCGAGTAGAAATAAATACCCACATCCAGTTCCTCCGCGATGGCTCCTTCTATGTTCTCTTTAAAGTTTTCATCCAACGTAATCTGTCCTGTGCTGTATCCCCGTCCGCCCACACGAATCATGACATAATCTACGCCCGCCGCCTTAAGACTCCTGAAATTAACGCTTCCCGTCTGCTTGGATATATCCACGCCCACATAGGAGACTTTCTTCCCATTCTCCATATAGCGTTTCAGTCCGGCTTTCTCTTCCATCTTCGTGGAATCGAATGTATTTTTAGTCAAATACGGATTCATCAGCACCCATTCGTCTGTGCCGTCCCGGTTGGTCACAAGCGTGTGCTTGCCATCCTTGGAGGGGTCGTTTACTACTTCTTCCTGTTCTTTCTGCTTCTGCTCCTGGCGGTCTTTCTCCGCCTTCTCAGCAAAGGTGGATTTTGCAGGTTTGGAAGGTTCCCTGGATATGATTGCCTCTGTCTCCTCCAGGTCTTCCTGGGCTTCTTCATCCTCCACCGGATACATATCCCAGAAGTCCAAATCTTCCGCACGCAGTTTCCTCTCCGGCTCTGGCTCCAACTCCTGTTCTTCCTCCAGTTGCGCTGCCGCCATTTCCTCTTCCTGTTGCTGCATTTCTTTCAAATATTCACTTCCACTCTTATGTGCATTGTTGCTTTTAAGAAGCACGAACACCATCGTCAGCACAAACGCAGCCACACCTATAATCGTGTAAACTACAGAAACCCCGGACCTCCCTTGCCCTTCGTCGCCTGGCAACCTCATATACTCAACCCTTTCTCTCCAAAATTCTTTCCATTTGATATCACTAGTGTATGCAGTCGGTAAATGACACGCTAACCTCCATGATTCCGCTTTGCGGAATCACAAATCTGTGCGGAGAATACCTGTATTTTGGGCATTCTCCAGTGTGAGATGGAGTTGCAAAGCAACTTCTAGTACTTCTTGACGAAATTCCCTCTGGCATGAGTCTTAGAAGTACTTCTCACACTATCCCAACAACAGTGTACTTATCGTATCACTTTACACATGATTTGACAACTTCTACATTTTCCCGTCTGTCTTTCGAAAATTAAAATTTTAAATTCCACTCCCTCGCCATACGGTGGAATTTACCTC
>CAMWBY010000025.1 GCA_947172645.1 uncultured Lachnospiraceae bacterium
CATTTTATCATACATTATCTGGAAATACTTGAATTAATCAGTGTTTCCTTAGCTTCAGCGCCGTCAAGGTACTCGCCCAACCAGTTACCTGCCGTCTCGCCTTCTGCAACCATATCGCAGCCAATCTGTGTCTCATATAAAGATGCGTCAGCGTCTACGGAACGGTCAACAATCAGTACCGGGATGCCTGCATCCTGTGCTTCCTGAAGAACTGTGTCCCAACCTGCCGTCTCAATCGGAGCGATACAGATATAATCTACTTCCTGCTGAATGAAGCCACGTACTGCCTCTAACTGAACCGCATTGTCGTTATCTGCATCTACGAAAGCAAGCTCATATCCGTTATCAGCGGAGAATGTGTCCTGATAGTTCTGTGTGTTAGCCGCACGCCAGTCAGACTCATGACCTACCTGTGCGAAACCAACGCTGATTGTCTCGCCGCTTGCTGCGGGAGCTTCTGCTTCTGCGTCCTCTGCCGGAGCTTCCTCTTCTGCGTCTGCTGCCGGAGCTTCTTCCTCCGCTTCCGGAGCCTCTTCCTCTGCTTCTGCTGCGGGAGCCTCCTCAGCCGGAGCTGTTGTCTCGGCCGGTGCGTCGCCGCCACAGCCAACCAGGCTTGCCATTACCATTGTGCCTGCAAGTAAAACTGCTAATTTCTTTTTCATTACTAATTTCCTCCTCTATACTTAGTAATTATGTTACCCGAAACGGAAACATGACTGCTTCTTCGTTTCTGATAACACTTTAACAAACGAAACCTGCTTTCTCAACAGAAAAAAACGCTTTTTTCATTTTAGCCGTGTTGTACAATACAAATAATGTGTTATAATCCTATATGTAAAATACAAATTTTTAAAAAATATATATATTTTATGTTTTAAGCTAATTTTCTTATAAATTTTTATTATTTTGTGCGATGCTTTATCTATTTCTATACATCCCTATCTATTATAAATATAGTTATCCACACATTTAAAAGTTGAATTTTTATCTCTTAGGGGATTTATTTATGAATAATTTTCATATAAATTATGAATGAATTATGAACATTTGAGGTTTTTTTCTCTTCTGACAGGAAGATTGAATAAATTCTAGGTAAAGAAAAAGGGGACAGCCAAATGACAAAATACGAATCTTTAGCTCTGAAACTCACCGGGCAGATTGAAAAGAATCTGCAAAACGGTATATCAAAGCTGCCCACCGAAGCGGAACTTTGCTCCCGGTATCAGGTTAGCCGCCAGACGGTGCGCGCCGCCTTAGCGCTCCTTGGCAGGCAAGGGATTATCACGAGCAGACAGGGAAGCGGCTCCTATGCCACCGGGCTGTCCCCGGACAGTCAGCGCAATACAATCCCCATCCTTATCATGAACAGCCAGGAATATATCTACCCCCATCTTATCGCCGACATCCGCGGCGCGTTATCCGGACAAGGATATGAGCTGTCCGTATATGCCACCGGCAATGATACCTCCACAGAACGTAAATATTTGCTGTCATTTCTCGACGCCCCACCCCGGGGTATGATTGTGGAAGGCTGCAAGAGCACACTTCCCAACCCTAATATAGACCTGTACGAGCGTCTGCGCTCTCTCGGCACATTTATCCTTTTCCTGCACAGCAGTTACAAAGGTCTGCCGGACAGTATATGCATCAAAGACGACAACTATTACGGCGGACGACTCCTGGCGGAACATCTCATCAGGTTAGGGCACACCCAGATTGCCACTCTGCTCAAAATAGATGACATACAAGGCCCGGAGCGATACCATGGCGTCTGTGCCAGTCTGCGTGACTTAGGCTGTATCCTTGCAGACTGTCACACGGGTTGGTATCTGTCTTCTGACCTGGACGCCCTGGAATCCAGACAGGATACCCGTTTTATCACAAACTTCATACAGAATCAGCTTCAGGGATGCTCCGCCGTCATCTGCCACGATGACGAAATTGCTTATTGGATGATGAAAGAACTGTCCTACGCCTCCATCCATGTGCCGCAGGAACTGTCTGTCGTATGTTTCGGAAACAGCTATCTAAGCGACTTAAGCAACATCCGCATCACTTCTCTGACCCATGCCCCGAACGAGGTGGCGGATGCGCTCGCAGAATGCATGGCGCAGAGGCTGCGGGGACTTCCTGTGGTCTCCCAGGAAATTCCCTGGCAGCTTGTGCACAGGGAAAGCGACGCCCCCTTTACCCCTGCTCTTTAGTCCCGGCACGGTATTCCCTGGGCGAACAACCTTGGGTCTTCTTGAATACAAAACTGAAATAGTGCGGGTCTTTGTACCCGACTTCCAACGCGATGTCTCCTGAGTGCTTCTCTGTCTGGCGCAGGAGCTTCTTCGCTTTCTCCATGCGCTTCTGAGTCACATACTCCACGAAAGTCACTTCCATGGCCTGACTGAAAATCGCACTGAAATAATTCGCGCTGACACTCACTTCCCCCGCCACCGTATTGAGGGACAAAGTCTCCTGCGTGTAGTTTTCTTCTATATACTCAAGTGCTTTCTTAAGTACCTTCTTGCTCCTGTTGTCGGATTCCTGGTCACGCAGTTCCATCGTTTTCTCAAAAATATTGCGGATATAGGGTGAAAGTTCTTCTAAACTTAAATGGACTTCCTGAATCCGTTCTTCTCCCAGGAGTTCCAGGAGCTGCCCCTTGTCATATCCAATCGATTCCACATATGACATCGCGACAAAATGCACATGAAAAACAAGGTAATTCTGAAACAACCGGGATTTAAGCGCCTCCTGCATACTGTGCAGCCAGCTGTCCACAAACTCTCCCACTTCGTCGCGGCTGCCTCTGCGCAGGAAGTCTTTGATTAATTCCGGGTCCACCTTGGAAGAATCAATATCTCCGATTCTCCCGCTTCCTCCGGGCGGCATATAGCTGTCCGTCACCTCCCTGGTGAAGATATGCACCGCAGGCATCAGAAACCGATAGGCAAACAGATGGTTTACCCTGCCATAACATTCCGCCAGCATACTCAGACGTTCCACAGGTTCCCCCGCCGCGGCATACCAGTCAAAATCCTCCTCCGCAGGCTTGCAGATACGCTCCACATTCTCTAAGCACCTGTCCGTCAATTCCTTCATCTGCTCAGGGCTTCCTTTAATCAGCACCCCATAGGTGTTCACATTCCACCGGAACACCAAATGCTCCGGATAACGCACGAAATAGCGCAAAAGCTCCTCCCGTTTCCTGGCAAATGCTTCCGACTCAAAACTGCCGCTCTCCCCCACGCGCTTCTCAGTCAGGGAAAACATCAGTATATTATAGCACGGCGCATTAATCCGCAGAGACAGTTTCGCCGCCTCCTCATAGATATCCTGCACCGGCATCCTGCCCTCGAAAACCTTAACGAAGAAATTGATCCGGGAAAACTGCTCGTACGCCCTCGTCTCATCCTGATATTTCTCCTGGTAATTCTTCTGTTCCCTCTCCGCCTCAATCTTGGTTTTCAGTTCTGCCAACACTTTCTGCAGGCTTGCCCTGGTAATCGGCTTGAGAAGGTACTGTTCCACACCCACGGCAATAGCCTGTCTGGCATACTCAAAATCGTCATACCCGCTGATAATGATAATTTTCATGTCCGGGAATTCCTGATGTACGATACGGCTCAGGGAGAGCCCGTCCATAAAGGGCATCTTAATATCCGTAAAAAGCACATCCGGCTGTGTCTTTTGAATGAGCGGCAACGCCATCTCGCCGTCGCTGGCCTCCCCCACGAAACTGTATCCCCACTGCTGCCAGGGAATGTTATCCCGAAGCCCTTCCCTGACAATACTCTCATCCTCCACAATAAACACCTTTAACATTGTAGTCCCCCATTCCTGTCCCACTTAGTACGTTCTCTGCTCCAACAGTTCTTCCGTCACATTCTCTATCGTAAAGACATCTTCTTCTATATAATATCTCTTCTCAACCTCCTGCCCGTTCTCCAACAGGCTGATGGCCTCGGAAATATACTCCCCCTGGTTCGGATTACATTCAATGTCCACATTGATGACGCCCTGCGCCACCATTTCAAGGGCATCATGCACCGCGTCAAAGGAAATAATCGTGATATCCCCGTCAATGCCCACCGTTCTGCCGGATTCCCTGATTGCCTCAATGGCCCCGAAAGTCATGTCATCATTCTGGGATATCACAACGTCTATGTCATCGTACATCTCCAGAAAATCCTGCATGACTTCTTTTCCTTTATAAATCGTAAAGTCCCCATACTCCTGCCCTAAAATATTCCAGTTACTGTGTTTGCCCGACACCATGGCAAAGCCCGTAGTCCTGCCAATCTGTGCGGAGGAGCCCTCTGTCCCTTTCAATATGACAATATTAATCCTCTCGTCCGCCATTCCCTGTCTCTTCAAATGTTCTTCCAGCCACACGCCTGCCCGTCTGCCCTCTTCCACAGAATCAGTCCCTACATAAGTTGTGTAGAGGCTCTTATCCGCCACATCCACCCCTCTGTCCATGATAATCACAGGTATCCCCGCTTTTTTTGCCTCCTGCAACACGGTCTCCCACCCGCTCTTCACCACCGGGGCAAATACGATATAATCTACTCTCTGAGCGATAAAGCTCCTGATGGCCTTAATCTGGTTCTCCTGTTTCTGCCTGGCATTGCTGAAAATCATGAAATACCCATTCTGTTTGGACAGCGCATTCTGCACCGACTCTGTATTGGCTGTCCTCCATCCTGACTCGCTTCCAAGCTGCGACACCCCCACCACGATTTTGTCCGCGTCCTCCCGGATGTGGGGTTCCTCGTCCAAATCCGTAAAAAGTCCAAGCCTGCCGCCCACAAGCGCAATCAGGAGAAGCACCGCAAGCAAAAGCGCCATCGCTATTTTATTGATGTATGCGTTCGGTTTCATATTAACCCCCATTCTTATCCAGTTCCGCCTCCTCATAGGGCACCGCCGGAATCACAATCTCCACGCATGTACCCACGCCCGCCTTAGAATCGATTCTCATACCGTACTCAGCGCCAAAGTTCATGCGGATACGCTCATTGACGTTGGCAAGCCCAAAGCCCTTGCCCGTGTCCTTACAGGGTTTCATAATCTCGTTTTGCAGGTTTTTCAGTTCCTCCGGCTCCATACCCACACCGTTATCTTCAACCTTAAAATGAATCTCACCTTCCGACAAAGTTCCTGTTATCACAATATTTCCCTTGGCACGCTTATACTTAATGCCATGGTACAGGGAATTTTCCACAAGCGGCTGCAGCGTCAGTTTCAAAATCTTATACCGGTACAATTCCGGCGCAATGCGGATTTCATATTCCATGATGTCCCGGTAACGCACCTGCTGTATTTTCAAATAACTCTTGATATGCATTTCCTCTTCCTGTATCGTGATATACTCCCTGCCCTTGCTTAGCACCAGACGGAAAAACTCCGACAAGGACATAACCATATTCACCGCCTTGTCAGGGTCGTTGCCTTCAATCAGCCATACAATCGTATCCAGTGTATTATACAGGAAGTGCGGATTAATCTGTTCCTGTAAAAGGCGCAAATCCGCCTGACGCATCTTCCGCTCATCCTCTTTTATTTTAACGACAAAACGTTCTATACTCTCCGTCATAATATTAACACTGTCAGCAAGCAGCTCCACTTCATCCTCCGTGTTTACCTGTGCGCGGGCAGTGAAGTCCCCCTGGGATACCCTCTGGGTAACTTGGGATAACTCCCTGATAGGTTTGGTTATGCCCGCCACAATCATCATTGTCAACACTATCACAAGCATAAGTACAAGCACAAGCAGGGCTGCACAGAATACTGTAAAAGTATGAACCCTATCGTTTAACAACTCTGTCAGATGTTCCATACTCTGTGTCTGGTAGTAAATATAGTACTGGATATCATCCTGTATCAATTCGGTCATGATATAGATGTTATTGTCAAGCATCTCTATATTCGCATCATAACTGTTCTCCGTGCCCAGATTCGCCCGGATGTCATCCACTCTGTCTTCTAACGTGTTTATATTGCGCAGGAGAATCTGTAGCCATGTACGGCTCTCTTCATCCGTGGTGATGCGCATCAGCTTCGTAAATTCACTGCGAAGCTCCCCCACAAGCACATAGGGGTCGCGCAGGCTGCCGTCCTCCCCAATCGTCTCGAAATTAACAGACCCGACTACCAGTTTGTACAGACTTTCATCCATCTCTTCTTTGAAATTCAGGTTATAGTTGTTGGCAACTGTCATATTGCTCACAATCGTGTCATAAGCGACACTGTAATTATGCAGTGCATAGAGTAAATACACCACCATAACCAGAAACGGGACCGCCACGATTGCCGACAGCATAATTAACTTATTCTTAATTGAATATTTGACTTTCACGTTCACCATGGCACTCCTTTCCGCCTCTTTCTCTCCTATTTTACCAAGTTTTCCAAAAAAAGCAATTTTATGATTGTCCAATTGCAATCACAGCGCAGATAGTGTATGATATTTATAATATACATATAGAAAATATAGTTAAATTTATAGGATTAGGTAAGCGGTAATTAAATGAAGAAATCTTCTTTTTTATATAAAATATATGAGGGAATATGCAAGGACACGGGCGGACAGAACGAGTCCGCCAAGCTGATTGTCGCCGTAAGGCTGCTTACTCTCTCGATGATTGTTTATTCCCTTCTGAACAGTGTTCTGTTCCTTGCTGCCACCCACATTTTGGGTATGGTCTGCTGCCAATTATCCGTCATATTATTCTTAGTTATTTTCATATTGTCATACCGCCGTCGGACTTCCGCCTCCTTCTACACGCTGAATGTCTGTATTTTGGTCTGGATTATATGCAATATTTATCTGTTTGGCTGGAATATCGGCGTGCAGCATTTTATTATTACGCTGCTTTTATTCTGTTACTTTGCAAAATACCGTCATGAGACTGCCAAAATCCTATATTCGCTTATACTGTGCACACTGCGTATTGCGCTTTTTTTCTATTGCCAGTATAACATACCCGTGATTCACCTGACGCCGGAACTCAATAACACTTTCCAGATTCTCAATACCCTGGCAATTTTCTGGACCATCGCATTAATCGCCTATATTTTCAGTACAGATACGCAGGCTCTGGAGGGTAAGCTCATCGAGTATAACGAACAGTTGAAAGCCCAGGCCAACATAGACCCCTTGACAGGCCTATACAACAGACGCCGCACTCTGGAATATCTGGACGGTCTCTTAGCATCGCCTGAACATCCGGTCAGCATCTGTATCTGCGATATCGACTTTTTTAAGCGTGTTAACGACACCTACGGCCATAATGTAGGCGACAATGTCCTTAAGAAATTGGCTGAGACATTCCACACAGAACTGCCCACAGACACTTTCACATCCCGTTGGGGCGGAGAAGAATTTCTGTTGATTTTCCCGGATTCAAATGGGGACGAGGCCAATATCTCCCTGGAAGCCCTGCGGCGCAAAATTAAGTCGGTTGTCTTTGACGGCGGCATAGGTACTTTCTCAATATCCATGACGTTCGGGCTGATTGAATACGATTTCCACAGCGACTTGGCTGCGCTCTTAAAGCAGGCGGATGAAAAGCTGTATCTTGGAAAAGCAAACGGCCGGGACCAGATTGTATTCTAAGCGCCCTTTACGGTTCATATATTAATACAAATCTATTTGGCAGGTATTGACTTGAAACGTACTTTGTCTTTCAAACAATGGGCTGCTGCCCTGATTCTTTTTGCAGGCTTCAGCGCCGCCACCGCTTTCGGTTACCTGCATATCCATGCAGACGCCGCTTTCGAACGATTCACGGAAAACTTTTTCCTGGGAGAAATACAAGCAAATCCGATTCATTTCCATTATTCTATAGATAATCCGGACGCCTACCAGATTGACGAATCGCAGTTAAAGATGCCGGTCTACCAGGCAGGGACAGCCGCCGATGACGTCTATGCACTGTCGGTTTTGTCTGAACAGTTGGACAAATACCGTCCCGCAAGCCTCTCGGACAGCAATCGCTACCTGCTAAAACTACTGGATTCCTACATAGACGCCGTCAAACTTACCGCCGCGTACCCTTACTTCTCCGAACCTCTCTCCCCTTCCTCCGGCGCGCCTTCGGAACTTCCTATCCTGCTCGCCGAATACCGCTTCGACGATGCCCAGGATGTGGAACTGTATCTGTCTATCTTACAACAAATTCCGGACTATTTCGAAGGGCTGATTATATTCGAAAAGGAGAAAGCCGCCGCAGGATTATTTATGTCCGACGCCACGGCCGACAAGGTCATCAGGCAATGCTATGCCCTCATGAATCCCGAACAATTAGAAGAGGGGACACATTTTCTGGAAATCACTTTCGCGGAACGGCTTCAGAATCTGGTATCCCAGGGAGCGATAACCGAAGAAGAGGCTCTCTCCTATCAGTCCCAGAACAACCGTCTGCTAACCACCGTAGTGGCTCCTGCCTATGACCGCCTTTCCGACGAGCTGACCTTGCTCAAAGGAAACGGCACAGACACATGCGGACTGGCGCACCGTGAAGGCGGAAAGCAGTATTATGAGGCATTGCTGCGTCTTAGAACCAGCTCTGACCGCTCGGTATCCGAAATCAGGCAGATGCTTTACGAAAATTTGGCCGCCAATTACGAAGCTCTCGGCCGGCTTCTCGAAAACAACGAATCCTTGCGGGACAGCTTTACCACAGACCCTGCTTTCCTCCCAGAAATGAAGCCGGAAGAAATACTCGCCTATTTGGCGGACTCCATCAAACACAAATACCCTTCCATTGCCTCTGTTACAGGCGATTCCTCTATAGGGTGCACGGTCAAATATGTAGACGATAGCCTGGAGGCATACACCGCTCCCGCATTCTATATGACACCGCCCATAGACAACGTCCTGAACAATACAATCTATATCAACGCAATGGATACTTCCGATGACTTATCCCTTTTTACCACCCTGGCGCACGAGGGATATCCCGGGCATCTCTACCAGACCGTATACTGCCAGAACTTCTGGGCTAAGTCCGGCATCACGCCTCTGCGCAGCGTCCTCTATTACGGCGGATATATTGAGGGTTGGGCAATGTATACAGAGCTTTCTTCCTATGAAGACGCAATCCGCCTGGCTAAAGAAGAGCATCCGGAAGCCGGCGACTATTATCTGGCCTGCCGCCTGGACCGTCAGATACAGTTGGCCTTATATTCATTACTTGACATCTCCATCCACTATGACGGCGCTTCTTTGCAAGAGGTCAGTGAGATTTTTGCCTCCCTTGGTTCCGCAGACGCGCCTACCATCGCAGCAATTTACTCTTATATTGCAGAGGAGCCATGCAATTATCCGAAGTACTATGTAGGATATCTGGAAATAATGGAACTAAAAAAACAGGCCGCCGTCCTATGGTACAATAACCATCAGACAGACAACACCTGTTCCGCTCCCGCCAGTCAGAATGCTTCTTATTTAAATGCGATATACGAGGACCCTGGGTTTTTATATTATTTCCATAGCTTTCTGTTAAATAACGGCCCCGCCGACTTCGGGACATTGTCAGAACTTCTCGCCGGGGCATCTTAACTCACATGAAAAAACCGATTTAACTTCGACAGGGCTTTCTCCAGAACCAACTGTTCCTCTTCTGTCAGCTCTTCCACAACGGAATCAATCATCTGCTCATGGAATCTCTTGTGATGGAGATAAGCCCGTCGCCCTTTCTCAGACAAGGACACCAGAACCACCCGTCTGTCCTCCTCACTTCTCACCCTGTCCACATATCCTTTCTTCACAAGACTGTTGACAGATATCGTCAATGTCCCTGTAGTTACCTCTAAGGCACGGGCAACGCTCGTCATATTCTTCGCGCCCTCCATCCCGATGGCTTCAATCACATGCATGTCATTGGTAGTCACATCCTTGTATTCCTCGGTGCGGATTGCACGCTCCTCTATCACATTGACATTGCGGAATAATTTCACTAACACATCGTTCAATGTACTATTAATATCCATATTTATTCTCCATCTGCATCATTCAGCCTAACCCCGTTATAGCCTGTTTATCCGTCAAGCATACTGTCCACGTATCCTCTGTCCCAAAGCAGAATCCGAAGCCTTTCCGCCGCTTTCACTGCCGGAGAAGTGAAGTATTGGTTGGTCATGACGGCTCCTACCATACGCCCATAATAATCCTTTCCGGCATAAACCTGCAACACCGCGTCCACCCCTACTGTTCCCTGATAGCGTTTGCACTGCACGGCATATGTCACGCCGTCTTTCTCCGCCAGGATGTCTACGCCGAAGTCACCGCTGCCACGGGTTACCTCCACATCTACAAAACCTTGTTTTTCCAATAAATCCGCACAAAAATATTCAAAGTCGTGTCCCCGCATCTCGTCCATCACACCGCATCTGCGCCTGCGCCTGACTGAACGGATGAAACATGTAACGCCTACGGCTATCGCCGCAAAGAGGAAAACCGCGATAATTAACACAAGCGTCTTGTTGTCAGCTGCCATATATTAAACTCCATTCCCGAACGGCACACCAGTATCAGACCGCTCTATAAGCAATTTCTCTGTCGTTTCGCATTCTATATGTTAGTCTGCATGATATGCCATATTCCATTCAACATTTTAATATATTCTACTTCACAATACAAGCCGCCATATCCGCATCAAAATTTTCTTTTCCTGGATTTGATTATATTTTTTTAATATTTTCTTTCTTTTTTCTTTCGATATTTGACACACTGCATTCACATTTCCATTTTATAGTATTAACTGTAGTAAGGAAATACATAGAAAATTCTAACCTACACATAACAGGAGCCGCCGGTGCTGTTTCGGTGCTGACCGGCTTCGACTAACCATAACAGTAGCGCCGCCTACAGGCGCACTGTTGACATAGATTGAGTTTACACATTTCTATCCTTCTCACACACAAGAAGAGGCCGTTGCAAAAGCAGATAGATATCTGCCCAGGCAATGGCCTTCCTTCTTTTTATAAAGCAAAAAAGCAGGCTCCGAAGAACCTGCCATCCTTGCCGCTATGCCATCATCTAATTAGAATTTTCCCCCGCCGCCGCCATGGGTCTCGCCGGAAGAAGACGTATGCGTCTTAGAACCTCCGGAATTGTCATCCTCCTTCTTTTCCCTGCGGTCAACATTCCTGTAGAGAAACAAATCATCATTTTTCGTCAGATGCAGGCTGTCTTTGTTCATATAATCATCCGCCGCCGACTGGCTGCACACCGTTTTTAACTGCCCTTTCATTATTCCTGTCACAATTAACGCAATAATAAATGCTACCGCGAACGCCAACACAAGATTCCCGGCAAACCCGAAGGCTTCTTGGGGAAGATTGCCGACATCATAAGGCTCCCCGCTGTTTGCCTGCGTGATGAAATCGTCACACAGCTCTGCAAATCTTGTGAATCCCGCCGCATAATCCCCTATGCTTAAATCATCCACAAATTTTCCGGAGATATACTCTCTCCCCGCATCGGTGAGCGCCGTTATGCCATAACCGCATGTGGATATGTACCAGTCTCTTTCCTCCATACTGATTAGCAGAAGGATGCCATCCCGGCCGTCCCCAAAACCATAGCCGTTATAATCATAGAAATCATCGGCGTATGCCCCAACGGGTACACCTTCCGTGGAATCCACTGTAACCACCACGATATCAACCTGCTGCCGCTCGCTAATCTCATCTAATATGTATAGCAAATCCGATTCCTCGCTGTCCGAAAGCAAGTCCGCCCCATCCACAAGCCTTGATGCGTTATCCGCCGCAGACACGGAAAGCACTGAAATTGCAGATATTGTAAATACGGCCAACAGCAGTACTAAGAATGTGCCGGCCATCCTTTTATGCAATGTCTTCATCATTTATGCTCCCCTCCTTACAGCAGCCAGAGAAGGTACAAAAAGGCATACAGCGCCACGCCTATTGCCCCTGTCAGGCCAAACAGCCATTTTCTATACACGGCTTTATCTAACGGCAAATCACCCACCATTTTTCCTGTCTGTCCGTTCATGGCAAAAAGATAATTCTCCCCGTTCCATTTGGTACTCAAAAGCCATACCGGAAAAAGGGCATATGTTACTTTGCCGTTCTGCAGTTGGATACTGCCCGTCTCCTTTGTAACCGTCGTATAACCCGTGACAGTCTCTCTGAAAGCTTCCTCCGAACTTTTTCGAATCCTCTCATTGGCACGCTCTGCGCTATGCTCCACGTCCACATCGTATTTATCCGCCAGGTAACCTGCCAGATACGAAGTCTGGAAGTCCACTGCCTCCGAAAAATGGAAGGGCTCCAAGGATTCCATCAAATCATCAGGTATCTTTTCAGAACCGTCCACGGGAACCTTTTCAAATTTCAGCTCCCCGCTCCGGCTTACCAAATAAAACTTAGTCTCCGTGTAATCATATTTGCTGTCGCTCCACGTGCGGACTTTGGTTGCCTTATAGCGCATATTGACATTGGCGCCTGTATCAAACAACCAGAACGGAACATATATCCCTTTCACTTCATTAATGTGGTTTTGCTCCTTAAATACTTTGGGAAGCAGGCGTTTCCCTTCATAATGCTTTTTAAGGGCTTCCTTTGCGGCTCGTCTGTTCACTTTAAACGGAATCACAAAATCCGGCCTCAGTGCGCCTGAAAACCGCCCCGTAAGGACAACCGGATTTCCGCAGAAGGGGCAGGAAGTAGCCGCCGTATTCTCATCACAGGCAATTTCGCCGCCGCAAGACTGGCAGGCATAAGCGCTCAGTCCTCTAAGCTCATCCGCCTGCCATTCACCGTCTGAAGCCATCTGCCAGCTCATATCGTCCGCCTGGTCGTTTTTCAGCTCGTCATCGTAGCTTGCTAACGTTTCCATCTTAAATTCCGTATCGCAGAAAGGACACTTCATTTTCTGTATCGTACTATCAAAAGCAATGGCGCCGCCGCAGCACGGACATTTGTATTCTTGTATTGCCGCCATCGTGCTCCTCCTTAATTTTCCCGAAAATAATTACTCTCCCCACACCATACCGTCTTTGTCGGTAAAAGTTCCCGTGCAGACTTTAATCAGGTCAATCAACCAGCCAATACCAAAACACCCGCCTGTAAGCAGCCAGATAAAACCAGTGCCAATTTTCCCGGTCATAAACCGGTGCACACCGAGCCCTCCAAGGAACAGTGTAATTAAGATTGCCTTTGTTCTTGTCATCTTTCATTTCCTCCATTTTCTTTATAATTTATACTAAATTCCCTTTTTACATTTTCACACTGCCTGTCACCGCATGTCGTTTTCATCAAACAAATCGCCGCATTCAGGACAGAATTTGGGCGGATGGGCAGGGTCTTCCGGTTCCCATCCGCACTTATCGCATCGGTAGAGCGGCTGGCCTTCCGGTTTCTTCGCACCGCACTCAGGACAGAATCTTCCTTTGTTGACTGCCCCACAGGAACATTTCCACCCGCTGCTTTCTGCCGGCCTCGCCGAACCGCACTCCTGGCAGAACTTACCCGTCGCTTCCGCCCCGCAGGAACATCTCCAAACGCCTGCCTGTGCCGGATGGGACGCCGGGCGCTGCTGTGGCTGTGGCCTCTGCGGCTGTGCCGCCTGTTGCTGCTGACCCATCGCAAACAGGTTCTGGGCGTTCATGCCGCCGGCATTCATTGCCATTCCCATACCCATGAGACCTGACATCGCTCCGGCAGTATTGGACGCCGCCGCCTTCATGGCATCCGCCTGGGCGCCTACCAATGCCGCTCCCGCCATATTGGGATTTTGCAAGACTGCTGCGCGCTGTAACTGCTTGACCATCTCCGCATCTTCCTGCGGCAGGGTGACTGAACCGAGCGCAATACTGATTACCTTGAGCCCACGCAGCTCACCCCACTTCGCCGACAGGGCAGTGTTCATCGCTTCCTCCAGCTCCGCGTTATGGGACACAATCTGATTCGGCCGCAATTCCATGTCCGAAAGCCTGCTAAATGCCGGCTGAAGCGCACTGATAAACTCTGTTTTCAATTGGCTGTCCAATTCACTGCGCTCATAATCCTGCTCCACATTGCCGCAGACATTCGCGTAAAACAGCAGTGGGTCTGCTATTTTGTAGGAGTAAACACCGGAACAACGGACAGAGACATCCACATCCAGTCCAATTTTGGAATCTACCACCCGGAAAGGAATCGGATTGGGCGTTCCGAATTTATTGTCCACAAGCTCCTTCGTATTAAAGTAATAGACCCTCTGGTCCTTGCCCGTGTCGCCGCCAAAGGTAAAACGCTTGCCCACCGTCTTGAAAGTCTCCTTGATGCTTGTGCCGAGGTTGCCTGCAAAAATGCTCGGTTCCGTAGAGGTGTCATATCTAAATTCCCCCGGCTCCGCACAGACTTCCACAACCTTCCCCTGCTCCACAATTATCATGCATTGGCCATCCGCCACGGCAATCATGCTGCCATTGGAAATAATATTGTCGTTTCCTTTTGTGTTGGAAGAGCGGGAGCTTGTGCGCTTCCTTCCCTTCGTAACCATGACATCCTTATCCATCGCCTCACAGTAGAAGAATTCCTTCCACTGGTCCGCAAGCGTACCTCCAAGCGCACCCATTCCGGCTTTAATTAATCCCATAGTAAAAACCCCTTTCTGCAATGACAAACCTTATGCAATATCCGGCAGCAGACATCCCGTTTGTGAGATTTGCTTCGCAAATTCGGATAATCGGAAAATTCCATATAAATAAAGTGTACCGTATTCCTGTATGAAAATGGATATTGCGACATGAAACGACCCGCAATTGCATCGAATCGACATTCATATAATAATACGCAGTATAAACCGTCCGTCTCCCGCCCAAAAAGTATACATCCCGCCATACTGTCCCACAATGGCGCAAATGCTCCGCACGCCAATCCCATGCCCAACCCTGTTCGTGACCGGAATCTCATTGTCAAAAATAACATCCGCACCACAAGAATTAATGATTTGTAAAAAAAGTTTTTCGCCTTTTTCATACGCGGAAACTTCAATCACCCCGGCCTGGCCTTTCTCCTTTTGTTCCCTGCAGGCATGCAGCGCATTTTCCAACGCATTGGACAGCAGCACGCACAAATCCGTCTCCGACATAGAAAGAATCTGTGGAATCCTCGCTGTGACCTCCATCAGGATGCCGTTATCTTCAGCCCGCTTTGCAAAAGTAGAGAAAATCAGGTTTACCGCCTCATTCTCACAGAATATGGTCACCTTGTTTGCTTCGATTTGGGAATAGATTCCCTGGATATATCCCTGTGCCTGTTTAAGCTGCCCGTTTTCAATGCATGAAGAAAGATATTGCATATGATGGCGCATATCATGGCGATAAATACTGGTTTTCTCCTGGGACTCCCTCAGCGCGGCAATTTCACGGACGGCCTGCGCGATTTGCAAGTTTAAGATTGCCTGTGTCTGTTCAAGCTGGCTGCGGCTCCACCGTTCCTTAGAAATGCGGACTACAAACAGCAGATATGCCGCGCTGCACACAAACGGCATAAATTCCACAGCCACCAGAACGCCTTCCAAAAGCAGGTCCGTATAAATCCGCGTCAGATAATCGAAACCATAATACAATGCCGGTATCAGACCAAACTGGCATTGCAGCGAAACCGGATAACGGGAGACGGAACGCACAGCCGGCGCAATAAACCGTACCAGAACAAACAGAATGGGAAAAGTTATAGTCAACTCCGTAATATTCTGCATAACAGAATCCCCGGCAAATACAGCTACAATCAGCAAAGCCAACCACCGCCGCAGCTGACAGCACAGATAGGCAGTCAAGACCGAAACTGTCGGCCAAAAAAATTTTTGGTTCAGGATACAGAGCAGTACAATCAGCGGAAGATGCGTGATAAACGGATAAATCTTCTCCACCATATTTGCATCAACGTTAAAATACAAAATACCTTGGAACAGTAAAATTCCGGCAATACCGCCAACCATAGCCAGAACTTTTTTCCGCGTCCAGAAAATATCGCAGAACGCCGCCGACAAGACCATGCCAAAAACGCCGACTGAGACAAGGTTGAGCCACCGAATACCCATCATGATATAAACACCTGTCTTCTCTCGAACGCGTATTCCAGATATAGATTTTTGATTTCGGAGCACTTCCCGTGGGGAATAGGAATCTCCGTCCGGTTCTCCATCGTGATTGCCTTGCAGGAAATCTTATGTATGTACTCCATATTAATCAGGAACGAGCGGTGGGGACGCACGAAATTTTCATATTGCAGCAGTTTTCCATATAATTTATCCATACTCCCTGTCCCTTCCAAAACTCCGCCGTCATCCATATGGAACAGCAAAGTACGCCCGAACACTTCACAGTATTCCAATCTATCTAGGTCAATCCGGGTCACCCCGCTTTTGCAGCGCAGAATCAGACTGTCTTTCTTCTCTTTCCGGCTTTCGGATACGGCGGAATCCATCAGCCTAAAAAAATTCTCCTCCCAGATTGGTTTCAACTGATAGAAATATGCGCCCACCGTATAGGACTGTACTGCAAATTCGGATGACGACGTCAGGAAAATAATTTTGACCACACTGTCATACTGCCGGATTTCTTTTGCAATATTAATTCCGTTTTCATTCGGCAGAATAACATCAAGAAATAAAATATCGTAACGCATCCCTTTTTCCATTTCGGCCAGTAATTCCAAAGAACTGCCAAAAACAGCACACTCTATTTCCCGATTATATTTTGTACAATACCGTCCGAGAAGGCTTTCCAACTCATTCAGTACAGATATGTCATCATCACAAAATGCGACCTTAATCATAAAATAATTTCTTCCTTTCTTCCTCTTTGTGAACTTGGTTATGGGTGATTATGGAATGCCACGCCAATGCTTGACATAGCGCTTTTTCCTGATTAAAATGATTAGATAAAAATTAATATAACAGACATCCGCCCCCAAAACCGCCGGCAGTGTGAAAGGTATCTGAAACTGCGCGAACGGTAAGTTGGATTTATTAGAAAATTATGAGGAATTGGAATATATGAAAATACGAAAAAGACTTGTGGCAATATTTTCGGCGGCTTACATATTGTCCGGAAGCTTTCCGGTATCTGCTATGGAAGAGAGCCTGCCGGAAGGGATAACGGATAACCCATCCCAATCCGAAATCACCACCGTATCCGGCAACGGAACGGAGTCCGCAACGGAAGATGAAGCAGTCAATATGCCGCAGCAGGAAACGGATTGCACCCCGGAAGAAGAACCGGGCGAAAGACCGGAATCCGGACTTATATCTGAAACAACTCCGGAGGAGTTGGAAGAGACTGCCCTGTCAGAAATTTCCATAGAACCGGAGGAGTTGCTTGTATCGGAAACCGCCCTGGCGCCGGAGGAAGGGACAGACTATCCAGTTCCCGATGAAGCGCCCCCGTTCCGTGCCCACATAGAATACTGGGCGGGCGCTTATGTGCTGATAGGCACTTTTACGGACTTTACGCCTGATATCATTCTGGTTGAGACGCTATACTCACTGGATGAGGAAAACTGGAAAGCTGTCACCGGTGGACAATGGCATCTAACCGGTCTGGGCACCGATGACAGCGACAAGTTATATGGACTGCAAAACCAGGGTTGCATTTATAACGCATATGAGCCAATGAGAAGTTACACCACAGGGGACATCGAGCGTTTTTATGTAAAATTGCGCATTACCAAGGAAAACGGAGTTTCCTACGAGAGCCAGCCTGCCACAATTGAACGCGGCGGTTTACAGCCTATTCCGGAAGGGACAAGGCTGGGGGCCTTGTTTCCCTCCGCCATCCGTGTCCGCGAATCAGACCCAACTTCACCATACCGTGTCCGTATGTACGCCAGATACCAATTCACCGTATCCGCAGACGCCACGGCCGAGGAGATATCCGCGCTTTTGCCGGATACGCTTCCTGTGGAAGTCCAACTCGAAAACGGGGCAAATTTTATAGCGACAAGCGTTGTTGACTGCCCTGTCACATGGAAACCGCTGTCTCTCCCCCAACTTTCGCCAGGCGAAAGCATAACGGTACCTGATGCCGCCGAAGAGATTCTGGTTCCTGCCGGCACCCTGCTTCCCACGCCGTTTGGCATTTTCCGGTTAGACGAACCGCTGGGCTTAGACTCCCCTCCGTTCACAGACGAAGTACGGCTGATTCTGAATGTCAGCCCGGAAGACCGTAATCCCTCAGGGGTGTTAAGAGAGGACAGGGACGGGCTGAAAATAGCGCTCCACCAGAAACCCACCGGCGCGGTGTCCATAGAAACGTATGTACTAACGGAAGGTGAATCAAAATGGACCGAACTGCCCGGACTCTCACTGTTAAAAGAATTTGTCCAGCCTTCCACTGCAAGCAGCGGCTATGCGTTGGTACTGCGAACTGACCAGGAACCATATCAGTCTTACGTGGCAGCAAGGAAAGAAGGGACGGTTCCTAAGCCATTTTTTGTCGGCCTGAAAGTTGAGGGAGGCATCTATGATGGAAAGCAGCTCATTCTTGCATGGCCGGATATCTATGATGAGCTTCCCGACCTGCCGAAAGTCGGACGCTCTGAAGGAAATGAATTGAACGCCGGAGCCGGCAATAAGGAGAACAGCACGGAAAGCGGGCAGCGCCCCAACCTGCCCCAGGCAACGGATGACAGACAGAAGGAACCGCAGCAGGCTGCCACTGTGCAGTCAGACGGAAGCGGGACAAATCAATCGACCGAGGCAACTTATGCAACGGGAACCGTCTCCACGATGTCCGGGAATCAAAGCACAGCCTCCGCAAAGGAAAATGGTTCCGACCATCAATCTGACCTTCTTGAGAATCCGTCCATGTCCGGGCAACGCCCCAATCTGCCCCAAATGGCAGCGGAGTCACCCGGCATATCTGCTATGAATCAGGAGAATGGCCCGGATTCTGCCCTCCTTGTAGTACAGGCTGCGGAAAGTATAAAAGATGGAGAGAGCCATGCCATGCAGGCCGAAAGCGGCATAGAAAATGGGGGAAGCGCCTTGGCTGTATCTGACAGGAAGGCATCTATGGAACCAACCACGGAAGGCAACAGCCGCACACCTATCGTTATCACAACGGTGATAGCGGCAGCATGCTGTGTCGGTGCGATTGCCGGCAAAGTGACAGGGTACAGCCTGCTTCGTCGGCTTACAAGGAAAATCAGGTGTATGCCGCACAGGGAAATTCCATGACAAATTTCGTTCCTTTCCCTACAATGGAATGCACTTCAATTGTCCCTCCCAATTCGCTCACAATGCCATGGACAATATACAATCCCAGTCCAGTCCCGGTCTCCCTGTTTTTCGCACCCACGTAAAACCGCCGGAAGACGAGAGAAAGCTCCTCCTCCGGAATGCCACAGCCGGTGTCCTCCACGGCCACGCAGATTTTACCGCCTTCAGTCCATGCGGACACGGTGATGCTGCCATTGGGGGGAGTCGCCCTAAGTGCGTTATAGATAAGATTCTCAAACAGAATATTCAGCTTCTCCGGCTGCGCCATCAGAAATACGTCCTGCTCGGGCGGTTCCACAACCAGATACACGGACTGGACTTGCGCCTCCCCGCAGTGGGTGGCGTAAACCTCCGAAAGCATCTCCTGCACGGACACTCGCTCCCGTTTCCCGTCAATCTTATCCAAAGCGTTAATCGCAGAGAGCCCTTGAAGACGCCTCGCCATCTCCCACTGTTTGGATTCCGCCTGGGCGAGATAATTCTGCAGCTCCGTATCCACGCCCACGCCGCTTCTGCGAATCGCCTCGATAAAGGACTGGGTGGCAAATACCGGCGCTTTCAAGTCGTGCGCCATATCGGAAAAAAATGCCTTGCGCTCATTCAAAAGCTGCGTGACCTCTTCCGTGCGTTTCTTCACCTGTTCCTCCAGGTGATTGGTCAGCATATCATTTTCCTTCAGAATACGCCGGCTGCGCGATACCATCATGGCGCCAAATAACAGCACAAGCAAAAGCCCGCACCATTCAAATTGCCAGAAAAAGCGGATAGGCTCAAAGCGGTTGGATAAGACAAGATTGGCGAGAAGCCCCGTACCGAACACAGTGCAGCCAACCAACGTATAACGGCTTTCCCAACTCTGCGCCGTCACGCTCCGCACCGAGAAAAAAGCAGCCGCACAAAAAGTAACCATATAATAGATATCCGTCAGCCTTCCATGAACAAAAACCGCCCAGGGCAATACCGGAATCAACAGGGCAAGCGCTGTCAGAACAACCGGAAAAGTTAGCAGAAGCATCCTTGCCCACCGCCATACTTTACTCCGCTCAGCGCCGGATGCCAGAACCGTAAGCTGCACAACACAGAAACACAGGCAGTACATTGCCAAGCTCTGTACCAGAAACCAGTACTGTACGATGGGCAGGGAAACAAAATATGATAACTGAAACACAAAATACCGCGCCATATACAAGGCATAGCCACAGCACAGCACTCCAAACCAACGAGTCAGCTTTCCTCCTGTCCGCCACAGGAAAAGTGTAAATACCGCCAACGTAGGCGGAATCAGAAATGCCAACGCATAGGCGAAGCCCTGGACACTGCCTGTCTGCAAAAGCGTCTCGGCCGTGCCCAGCGCAGGCGGAAAATACATTCCGCTGTAATATCCCAGCACAGAGAAAGTTTCCACAGCCAAAACATGTTCGCCTGCTGTCAGCAGGAACGTAGCCCTCCCACTTCCTATTCCCTGGATAAGCCGCGTCCCGTCCAGCAGAACCGTATACTCAGAATATAACTGCGGAAAATCTATCGATACAATCCGCTCTGCCCCATCATAGCTAAGCGTCAGCTCATAGCGGGCCCGTCCATGGGGCGAAACCGACAAATCCCCGCGCTGCAGATTGGAAAATTCCCCAATATAAGTCGGCTTGTCCGTCACACGGGCATCCGTCAGCAGCCACCCGTCGATGAGGAAGATGGGATTCCTCCGCCCCAAATCCGCCTCAGTCAGACGAATGGCGCCGGCCTTCCCATAAGGAGGCGGTGTATAATATTTGTTGTCCCCATAGAAAAGCAGCATGAAGAAAAACGTCATGATGATTAGTACATACAACGGCCGCCACCAGACTCTGTGCTGTCTCATGTACCCCTCCCCCTCAGGCTAAGCCATGCTTAGTCTAACACAATCAGTATTTCGCAGGCACGAACCGATATCCTTGCCCCCATACCGCCTCGATAAAGCGATGCCCTTCCCACGCCTTCTCCAACTTCCTCCTAAGCCGTGACATATGCATCTGCACCAACTGCCCGCCGTCCCAAGGTTGGCTGCCCCATATCATGCCATAAATTTCCTCCGGTGTAAAAATATGCCCTGCACGTTCCGAGAGGCGGCACAGAATGTCAAACTCAACCGGCGCAAGGGCCAACTCCGTTTCATCAATCAGCACCTTGCGCTTTGCCAAATCCAACAAAAGGGAGCCAAAACGCAGCTGTGTACGCTCGGATTTTGCCAACCGAATGCGGGTCTCCACCTTCGCCCAGAAGAGCTCCGCAGGCGTGTCCTTCGTGATATAGTCTATGCCGCCGGCCGCAAAACCCTCCACCTGCTTATCCGGCTCCGTGAGGCAGCTTAAGAAAATAATGGGCGTATCCATCAACTCACGAAGCCTTTCACAGACAGAAAACCCATCCTCACCAGGAATCATCACATCCAACAGCACGCAGTCGTAAGAACTGCCTGTCGCCAACCGCAGCGCATCTTCACCGTTATCCGCCAACTGCACAATACAGCCATGGCCGCGCAAAACATCCGCCCAGACAGTGCAGTCTGCAGGATTGTCATCTACCAACAGAATCTGCCAGGGGCCGTCAGGACGTTCCGGCCTGTCGGCGGCAGGCACAACGCCTCCTCTCTCTGCCTGGTGCAGAAATTGCACATAGGCATCCTGAACTTGGCCGCGCCGTTTCCGCGATACCGGAACATTATGCCCATTCTTCATCATGACACAATTGATGTCGATAGCCTGAACATAGCTTAAGTTGACAAGATAGGAGCGGTGGGTCTTCAGAAACTCCGGCCGCAGCAGCAGTTCCCCCTCAAAATCCGCCAAAGTGGCAGACACCTCATGGACAATGCCATCCGACAGATAAAAGAATACCGTCTTATTGATAACCTCCACATAAACAAGCTGCGCAAACGAAACACGCACAATGCCTTCCCTGCTCTTTAATATCAATCCCTGCTCTGCCTGCGCTGACAGTTCTCCCCTTATTCTATCCAGCAGCGCAAAGAAAGAATCTGCATCTATCGGTTTCAGCAAATAATAATATGCCCCCAGACTGTAACTTTCCACGGCAAATTCCGGCGATGTGGATACAAAAACAAGCCGGACGTTCCTGTCCAGTTCTTTCAGCTCTTGTGCCGCCTGTATGCCGCTTACCCCTGGCATCAGGACGTCCAACAGGACAAGGTCGTACTCCCCACCCCTCAATTCACACAAAAAATCTGTACCATTCGTAAAATATTGGCACTCCACAGGCACTTCCCGGCTCATCTGGTACGCTGTAATGAGTTCTTTAGTGCGGGAAATCTCCCACTCATCGTCATCGCAGACTGCTATCCGCATAGTTCTATCCTCCATACACAAATTTTTATATAAAAAATTGTGCAATCTAATAGAATTATGATACCACTGTCTGTCACCACAATCAAACCATATATTGAGTGCATGTCAGATTGGAACAGCCAGAGCCGGCCTCTCCTTCGGCCGGCTCCGTCACTTCCCTATTTAAAATCTGGCTTTTGCCAAAAAATCTGTTGTTATCCTATCAGAGCCGCTGCTGCCCCCATATAGTTGATTGTCTCATCTGCGGAGAGATATTTGCCCTCATAAGCAGTATCACTGTCAAGGATATAAACCTGCTCTCCTAACTCACCAAAGCCCATCGAAACTTCACTGCCCGTGTAGACATCGGAAACGGTAAGAAGCGTCCAGGTAATTCCGTCTTCGTCCGTCTCGCTTTCCGATGCGAAAGTACCGCAGATTACATCGCCGCTTCCGTCAGACAGGAATACGAACAGGGAAGCCATCTTCGTCCCCAAAGGCTCGGTAAATATTGAAAATACAAGTTTCGTTCCGTCATCGCTTGTGGCATAAATACCTGTATCAATCATATCCGTGGTAACATCAAGAAGCGTAAAGTCCTCCGCTGCGCCGGCATCTGCCGCGCTGTCGCCAGTCCCGCCTGCCTCCAGCAAAGCAGCCGCTGTGCCCATATACGTGATTGTCTCGTCCGCAGTAAGGTACTGTCCCTCATAGGCAGTATCACTGTCAAGGATATAAACCTGTTCGTCCAGCTCGCCAAAGCCCATTGTGACGTCATTGCCTGTGTAGACATCGGAAACGGTGAGAACCGTCCAGGTAATCCCATCCTCGTCCGTCTCGCTTTCCGCCTCGAAAGTACCGCAGATTACATCGCCGCTTCCGTCAGACAGGAATACGAACAGGGAGGCCATCTGCGTTCCTGAGGGTTCGGTAAACATTGAGAATACCAACTCCGTCCCGTCATCGCTTATAGCATAAACGCCCGTATCAATCATATCTGTGGAAACGTCAAGCAGAGTAAAGTCTCCCGATGCGCTGTTGTCAGCAGGCGCGGCTTCATCTTCTGTATCTTCCTCAGGTGATGCCTCTTCCTTTGCCTCTGTAGCCGGTGCGGAAGCCTCCGGCTTCGCTTCTTCTTTTTTCTCTGCGGCCGGTGCGGAAGTCTCTGATTTACCGCCGCAGGCTGTTGCCAACGTTGCCACCATCAACGCAGACAATACAATCGATAAAAATTTCTTTTTCATACTTTTTCCTCCATTTGCATTTTTTTGATATTTAATGATTCATTGTATATTTGCAACAATCCTACTCCTGTGATTCACTAAAAATCAGTGAAACCGGCTCAACATAATAGGTATTGTTATAAATATCCGTCAGACAATAGTAAATGAGATATTCGCCCTCCCCTGTCGGAGCATATTCGATTCCCAATGAGCTGTCGTAGGCAAACGGCTCATCCAGGCTGTACGCATCGTCATACTCCCCGTCATACGTATAGTAATCGCACAGAAGCTGTATCTCGTCGCCATCTTCCACGGGAATAAGCCCCTTCATGCTCATGCCATTCTCGTAGAAACGGACTGCCCCTTCGATGACGCCCATCCCTTCCTCACTCCACCGGACGACAAGATTCACATACTCGCCGTTAAGCTTACACGGGATATAGCCTTCCACAAAATCATCTGCCGTGGAAATATACAATGGTAGAATCTCATCCCCCAAGGTAAACCATAACCCATCATAATCAACCAACAGCGCGCCATCGTCATCCACATCAAAATAATTATCCGTCCCCAGGTCTATGTAGCCCTCGCCGTCGTCGTAAAAGAGCTGCATCTGGATATCGCTGATAATCTCCCAATCCTCATCGGAGAGTGCAAGGGCGAAATAGCCTCCCCGGTCCTCGACAATCAATTCCTCGCCGTTGTACGCGGTTTCCTCATAGCTGTCCGCATAGCCGCTCACATAATCCTCATCAAACCAACTGCACTCAAACCATCCGCTGAAATCAGGCGTGCTGTCTGACTCGTATGCGCCGTCCAACGCCTCCACGGGCGTGTTGGAGCCGATATATTCCTGGCCTCCTACCATAATGTTGGCAAATGCCCTGATAAATTCGGTATACTCCCCTTCCAGACCAATATCCCTGTAAACATCAAGCATATTTTCCAAAGCGTCAATATCATGATAGGGGACATAAACCGTCATCCCATTGGCGTTCGAAATATTTCCCGAAGAAGCCGCGTATGCGACTGCACCGTCCACCGCATCTATCAATTCTTCTGTGCCTTCGATATCGCAATTCTGTGCAAAATGCATCAGGTCTATAGTATCGTAACTGTCGTCCCCGAAAGATTTCGCATTGCTGACCGAATGGGACACCACTTTAAACCGATTCCCGTCAAGCTGTTCTTTGGCATTGGCGGCAAATGCGCACAGCGCATCGTAAACACCGCCCATCTTCGTCAAATCAACCACGCTGAGCGTGCATTCATCATTCGCATTCTCTTCCCAACACACCTGGATAAAGTCGTCGGCAATTACTTTTCCTATTTCCTCAGTCGAAGCAGCGGGATTATCACAGATTAGATTCAGCCAATTTGTATAAAACCATCCGCTCCCAGGCTCCACTTCTTCCGAACCAATCAGATAGTCCGCATGACGCTCCGCCATGCATGCCGTCTCCACTGTCGCCATAAGACATGCATCGAAACCGATAAAGTCAAAGTCCACACCGACATTTTCAAGGGCGCTGTCAATCTCATTAATCTGCATGGAGTCGCCGGGAAAATTCTCGTCGATGCCATAGCCATAGAGCGCGCCGCCGCCGTGGTCCCACATAATCAGCACATTTCTATTGGCAGGATATTGTTCCCCGCAATAGGTTACGAAATCAGTAAATGTGGAAGAATCGGTCATTGCCTTCGTTCCCAAGTCCTCCTCGACACAGACAAGCTCCTCATGCATGACCTGCCAGATTTGATTGGTATCCGGTCTAATCACGCTATTCTGCCACACAGCCGTACCGCCGGTGTACAGCAGGATATTCACATTGTCATTGATATCCGCCTCGCACATCTCGAGAATATCTGCGGTGGCAGCGCCATAGTTGGACTCAAGGTCGGTGCCGCAATATACCATAATTGTAAACCGGTCATCACTGCCGTTAATCTCTGTTCGCTTAGGACGCTCTGTCCATTCGGGATTTGTTGCTTCATCCGAAAATGTACCGCCATCCTGTCCGTTTTCTGTATGGCTGCCATAAGAAACCGCCTCTTCCTCAGAGCCACAGCCGAACAATGCCCCGGCCAGGACAAAGGCAATAACCGCCCCCGATAATTGTTTTATTTTCATTCTGCGCATAGTGTGCCCTATATGTTGGTTAATCCAATAACGAACCCGCCATAGTTACTACGTGGGATAGTGTACCGTAAAAACAAGTCAAAAAGAGACTGTTATCATGAATCGACCCCGAACTGCATCAAATCGACTATGGTTTGTGCCCACATAACAAAAGGCATAACAAAAAGACGGGAACAAGGGCCAATCCCCGTTCCCGCCTGTACTGCGGACATCTATTCACATTTATACCATAATCCCTGCCAAAATAATACTGGCCGCTATCCCCGCAAACGTGGCAAGCAGCGCCCCTTTCAGCGTATACCTGATTTTTGTCACCTTCGCTGCCAGAAAATAAACCGACATCGTATAGAAAATTGTCTCCGTACAGCTCATCATAATAGATGTGGTCAAACCAATCAATGAATCCGGGCCGTGATTCTTGAAAATATCCAACACCAGCCCCGTGGCGGCGGACGAAGAAAACATCTTAATCAGCATAAGCGGAACTAGCTCCGATGAAAACCCCATCCTTGCCGTAAGTCCCGCGAACAAGCCGCCCAGGAAATCCAGAAATCCCGAGGCGCGCAGCACCCCCACCGCCACCATCAGCCCAATCAATGTAGGCATAATCTGAATCACCGTCTGGAATCCGTCCTTGGCGCCTTTGATAAAATCCTCATATACATTGCTTCTTGCTGCAATGCCATAGGCTACCACATAGAAAATGATAACAGGAATGATGATATTGGAAATATTAGATAATACTGCAACCATTGATGAGGCCCCGCTTATGTATGCCCTCTTCTCAGGATATTAAGCCCGGCCATACGGCTGCTTCGTCACCGCAAAAAAGGTGCATAGACTCTTAATACAATCTATGCACCCATGTTATATCATATGCCAAAGTACCTGCCTCTGCCATATATCTGCCAATCTTATATTACCTCTTATCTTTGCATATATTTCCTTATGGAATATCAGACGCCTTGTCCGGGCTTAACAAAATGGCATTGCTATGTACCCTGATATCTTACGCCTTACCCGCAATATCTCTTGCCACATACACACCGCTTGCCGACGCGTGGGAAAGTGAATGGGTCACGCCGCTGCCGTCACCGATAATATAAAGTCCTTTATGTTTCGTCTCAAGATGTTCGTCTATTTCCACTTCCATGTTATAGAACTTAACTTCCACACCGTAGAGAAGCGTGTCGTCGTTAGCCGTACCAGGCGCAATCTTATCCAGGGCATAAATCATCTCGATAATGCCGTCCAGAATGCGCTTAGGCAAAACCAGGCTTAAATCCCCCGGCGTGGCAGCCAGAGTAGGCTCCACCAATCCTTCCTCGATACGCTTGGCATTGCTCCTTCTGCCCCTTACCAAATCTCCAAACCGCTGCACAATCACACCGCCGCCCAGCATATTGGAAAGCTTCGCGATACTCTCGCCATATCCGTTACTATCTTTAAAAGGCTCCGAAAAATGTTTCGCCACAAGCAGCGCAAAATTCGTGTTGTCCGTCTGCTTATCCGCGCTCTCATAACTATGCCCGTTCACGGTTACGATACCGTTAGTGTTCTCGTTGACCACTATCCCATGGGGATTCATGCAAAATGTGCGAACCCGGTCTTCGAACTTCTCCGTCCGGTAGACAATCTTGCTCTCGTACAATTCATCCGTCAGATGGGAAAAGATAACCGCCGGGATTTCTACCCTGACACCGATATCCACCCGGTTAGATTTGGTCTTAATATCCATCTCGCCGCATACTTTTTCCATCCATTTGCTGCCACTGCGCCCCACGGAGACTACACACTTACCGCACTCATACGCCTCCCTCTCACAGACGACACGGTATCCCTCCTCCAGGGCTTCCACCGTTTTCACAGGGGTGTCGAAGTAAAAGTCTATCTGGTCTTTCAACAATGCATATAAGTTCTCCAATACCACATAGTTAATGTCTGTCCCGAGATGGCGCACCGATGCATCCAACAGATTCAGTTTATTCTGAAGACACAGCTTCTTAAATCCGCTCCCGGCGGTCGTATACAGTTTCGTACCCTCGCCGCCATACTTCATATTGATTTCATCCACATACTTCATCAGTTCGATGGCCTGCTTTTTCCCTACATACTCATACAGCGTGCCGCCGAAATCATTGGTAATATTGTATTTTCCATCGGAAAATGCGCCCGCGCCGCCAAAACCGCTCATAATAGAACAGCTCGCACAGCGTACACAGCTCTTAATTTTCTCCCCGTCAATAGGACAATGCCGCTTCTCAAGCGCATGTCCGGCCTCGAACACTGCAATCTTCAATTCCTTTTTCTGCTGTATCAATTCATAGGCCGTAAAAATGCCTCCCGGCCCTGCGCCGATAATGATTACGTCATATCTCATAGAAATCCCTCATTCTTTCCTACAACAACCCCTTCTCCTTCAAAAACTCTTCCGCCACCTCTTTGTCTTCCCTGGCGTTCACTTCCACTTCATAGTTCATCTGCTGCATTTCTTCCTCATTGATAAGCCCGTTGAGCTTCTCCAATACCCCTTGCAGTTCAGGATATTTCTCAAGAGCGTCTTTCCTCACCACCGTTCCGGCGTCGAATGTCTCGAAAAAGACATTGTCATCGGTAAGAAGCACCAGGTCATTGGCCGCAAGCTGCGCATCGGTTGTAAACGCATTAATTACATCTACTTCCCCATTCTTCAAAGCTTCATATTTTAACGCAATCTCCATCTGCTTCGTATCTTTAAACTGCATCTGATACGCCTCACAAAGCCTCGGATACCCTGTTTCCAGTTCTATATAATCCGGATTACCGCCGAAAACCAGTTCCCCGGAAGCTGCCGCCAGGTCAGAATAAGTGGACAGGCCATATTGTTCAGCCGTCTCCTGCCTGAGCGCCAACCCATAAGTATTAGAGAATCCATACAGCCCTGTCCAGGTAAGCCCTAATCCATCATATTCCGAAAGAAGCTGTTCGTATAACTTCTCATCGTCTTTTTCCATCTCTTCTTTTTTCAGTACATTCAGCCACGCCGTTCTCGTATACTCAGGATACAAGTCAAATTCCCCTTTGACAAGGGCAGGGTGTATATTCGTGGTGCCGCCTCCCACACCCTTGGTAATTTCAACCTCATAATCTGTCTCGGCCTCAATAAGCTGTCCTATTATCTCTGTCAGAATATACTGTTCCGTCATAGGCTTGGACGCTATCTTAATTGGCTCCTTGCCGCCGCAGGCCGTAAGCCCAAGAGTTATACATCCCGCTATCAAAATTGCCGCTATTCTTTTCATATACTTTATCTTCCTTTCGTCTTTTCCATATCTTTACAAGTCTTTGGCTTCCTGATGCATCGCTTCCGGCCCTATTCTGTATGCCATCCGCCGATAAGCCTCTCCACAAATGCATCCTTCGGCGCCCGCAGAAGCTCCTCTTTTGTGCCCTCCTGCCAAATACCGCCGTCTTTCATAATCAGGATACGGCTCCCCAACCGAAATGCCTCTCCTATATCATGGGTAATAAACACCACCGTAATACCTGTTCTGTCATGCAGTACCGATAATTCTTCCTGCAAAGTCCGCCTGGTAATCTCATCTACCGCCCCAAAAGGCTCGTCCATCAGTAGAATATCCGGCTCTGACGCCATGGCTCTGGCAATACCTACCCGTTGTTTCTGCCCGCCGGAGAGCTGTCTGGGAAAACGCCCCGCCAATTCGGAGGGTAACTCCACCATTTGAAGCATCTTTTCTGAAAGAGCCTTCTTTTCTGCCCTGGACATTTTCTTTTCCAGGTTAGGGACATAGCATATATTGTCTTCCACAGTCATATGGGGAAACAGTTTGGCGCCCTGCACCGCATAGCCGATTCGTCGCCTCATGGCCACAAGGTTGCCGTCCGCAAGCCGCTCGCCATTTACCAACACTTCGCCTGTCGTGGGCACTACAAGACCGTTTATCATCTTTAAGAGTGTGGTTTTCCCACATCCCGAAGAGCCTATCATGACAATAAACTCGCCTTTCTCCACAGCTAACGACACATGCCTTAACACTTCATTGTCCCCATAGGCAGCCGAGCAGTCCCGTATTTCTATCGCTTTATTCAATACCGTACCTCCTGCTTACCGCTTTCTCCGCCCTGGCAAGCAGCCAGTCACTGCCAAGCGCCAGAAGCGCAATCAGCACCGAACCTGCCGCCGTCAACGTCATGTTATAAGTTGTGATGCCTCTGTAAATTGCCGCACCCAAACCGCCTGCCCCTATAAAAGACGCGATACCGCCCATGGCGATAATCATGACCGTCATATTGCGGAATCCGCTGATAATCACAGGGAGCGCCAGAGGGAACTTAATTTTATACATCAGCTGCACTCCGTCCGTCCCAAGCCCCTGCGCCACTTCCAAAATACTGGCGTCCACATTCACAAGCCCGGTATAAGTATTCCTGACAATCGGAAGCAAACCGTAAACTGTCAGAGCAATCACCGCCGTCTTATTGCCGATTCCGGTAAAGGGAATCAAAAAACCAAGAAGGGAAATGGACGGTATTGTGTAGATTACATTGACAATCCCGAGTACAACTCCTGCCGTTTTCTTATGCCTGCTGATAAAGATGCCTGTCACGATTCCCAACACGCCCGCACATACCACTGCTGTCAGCGAAATCCTGATATGTTCCAAGAGGCAAGTGAGGAAAAATTCCCGCCTGTCCAAAAGTATCTGTATTATCTGCATACCTTATACCCCGTCTGGCTGCCCTAAATTCTGCATTTAACCACTAATAGATATATCATTCCCCAGGAAAATTGTCAATAAACGGATAAATATACTGCTTTAAATTTTAGTTGCCTTTTCATTTGAAACGGTGTATGATAAGACAACATCATAGAAACAGGTGCCCGACAGGGAGAATAGGGAAGTAAGCTTACGCTTCACGGTCACGCCGCTGTAGGGGAGGAGCGCAGTTTTGATAAGCCACTGGGAAACCGGGAAGGCAGAACTGCGTGAAGATACCTAAGTCAGAAGACCTGCCTGTTTTGTAAAAATCATGGGTTACGAGGGATGGCTGCATGAATAAGAGTTTTATTTGTGCTGCCCAAATTTATCCGGGGCAGCTTTTTCTTTGCCATACAATACCCATGAAACTTCATGGAAGCACCCTTTTGGACACGACAAATATATCCATAAAATAAAATGAAGAAAGAAGAGGATTCTAAAATGGAAGCAAAAAAAAGAAGCACACCCAAAATCATTATTTCCCTGGCGGCGTTAGTGATTGTCATCGCCGCACTTCTCTGTGTCTATCAGTTCACGAGGGGAACCACGTCACAAGGCGCAAAAAGCATTACCGTCGAGGTGGTACACAAAGACGCCAGTACGAAAACCTTTGAGTACCATACGGACCGAGAGTATCTGGGGGAAACGCTCACCGACGAAGCCTTGATATCCGGTGAAGAAGGCGCCTATGGGCTTTTCATCACAACCGTGGACGGTGAGACGGCTGACGACGGGAACCAGGAATGGTGGTGTATCACGAAAGGCGGAGAACAGTTGAACACGTCCGCCGACCAGACGCCCATCGCCGACGGAGACAAATATGAGCTCACCCTCACTGTGGGCTATTAATCTGGCCTAATACAGGGATTAGGAGGATGTACATGAAACAGGCGGAAAACTCCAAAAAAATACACACCCTTGTCACCATGGGGTTTCTCAGCGCCATCTTGCTGCTGGGACAATTGGGTATGTCATTTCTGCCCAATATCGAGCCTGTCACACCGTTAATCATTATCTATACGTTGGTTTACAGGAAACAGGTGTTTCCTGTTATTTATACCTTCGTGCTGCTAGAAGGATTGATTTTCGGATTCGGTATCTGGTGGGTAAGTTATCTGTATATCTGGAGCATCCTCGCCCTAATCGTATTGCTGCTGCCTCAGGACAACCCTCCTGTCATCTGGGCAGTGACCGCCGGAATATTCGGACTATTGTTTGGCGCGCTCTGTGCCATTCCATACCTTATTTCCGGCGGTCTGGGCGCCGCTTTCGCATACTGGGCCGCCGGGATTCCCTATGACGTACTCCACTGCGCCGGTAATTTTACACTCACTCTCATCCTGTTTAAACCACTATACCATATTTTGAAAAAGCTCCGCGATTCGCAGCAGGAATGTAAATGACGTGCTAGTGTACCGTTTACCAGTACGCAATTGGTAAATGGTACACTAGGTTACATTCGTTACGCTGACTTGCGGATTGCTGATAGTGACCGTCTGATAAGGTATCTCAATTCCATTTTTCTTAAATTCTTTTAACAGGGCAATCCTGATATCGCTGCACGCCCGGAAGCTGTCGTTCAGGTTTTCGGTCCACACCGTTGTTTTCAGGATAACCCCGTTCTGCGTATAGCCGCTGGCGGTAACAATACTGTTTTCGGTGTTTAGCGTCTTCTCATTATTCACGCAAACTTCCCGCATAACCCGTATTGCCTTCTCAACATCCGCATCATAGGCAATCTCAACTTCCACGAAATTTCCTACGTTCTCGGTGTAGTTCGCGTTAATAATCACGGAGGCATCCATGACCGAGTTTGGGACAATACAGCTCTCACCGTTAAACTGGTAAATCACGGTATGGCGCATCATAACGTCCTTGACTATCCCTTCCGCTATGACAGTCCCGCCCTGGATGACCCGAATCTTCTCGTCCACATTGTAAGGCTTTGATGCGGAAATGGAAATGCCGCTTATCACGTTAGCAAGCGCCTGCTGCGCTGCAAAAGTGGCAATCGCAATAATCAGGGAACCGCTCTGCAGCAACACTTTACTGATATCCTTCGTAATCTCAAACTGCTGCGCAAGACTGTAGACGATGACAATATCAATAATCAGATTGACCGCCCTGTTTGAAAACCGCAGGTGGATTGCCTTGGTTTTTCTGGACATATACTTGAAAATCAGGTTTACAATGTAATTTAAGACAAGCGCAACAGCGACAAATGTACATATTTTTACGGTGAGTTCCATGTTGTTTCCCCTTTTACACAGCCTTGCAGACAACTGGCTTACACAACAGGTAATTCTGTCCTTACATAAATTGATAGGAGCCTATGTTAAGATTGTGCTAAGATTATATTTGTATTGTAGCATGGAATTTCTGTGATATACAAGAAAAAAACAGCCAAATTGCGTTTCCTGATAAGAATAGAAATCCCCTTATAGTAAATCCACTGTCCAGGACTCACTATAAGGGGATGCCCTACGAGAAAATATTTTTTATATATTTTATGCCAACTTCAAAATCATTCCGAGCACTCGCTTCGCCGCCGTTTGCAGTTCCGCTTTGCTGAGCGCATAAGGATGAGACGCATCTTCTAGCGCTTTCAGGATATCCGCCTTGTCGGAAGGGATACCCGGCATGGTGATATCATTTCCTGCCTTCACATTGCCCGCACAGGACGCGCAAGGCCACTTCTCTCCTTTCTCACCCATACCGCCGGTGACAAGCCAGTCGGTCATGACAACGCCGGCAAATCCCCACTCGTCTCTCAGGGTATATGTCTGAATGTCTTTCGTGCTGCATGCATGTTCGCCGTTAATCAGATTATAAGAAGTCATAATAAAATGGGGCTGTGACTTCTTCACGCAGATTTCAAAGCCTTTGAGGTATATTTCACGAAGCGCCCGCTCGCCCACATTGCTGTTGGAGAAATAACGGTTCGTCTCCTGGTTATTGCAAGCATAATGCTTAATCGTCGTGGCACAGCCTTTATGAACTTGTACGCCGTCCGTGATATCCGCCGCAATACAGCCGGAAAGATACGGGTCTTCCGAATAGTACTCGAAGTTACGCCCACACAGAGGGGAACGGTAAATATTCATGGCCGGAGCAAGCCACAGATGAACGCCGAACATTTCCATCTCTTTGCCGACCAGGTCGCCATATTCCTTCACCAGACCGTCATTCCATGACTGGGCAAGTCCTGTACCGATTGGAATCGCCACGCAATACTGATAATTAGTAGGCGCCGCTTTTTCCTCCTCACTCGGCTGCGGCCCTGCCGCCGCCATCGCCGCCTGTTCCTCAGGCGTGAACATCATCATAAAGTCGCCGCCCATATTAGAAGAAGTCGCCTTGGCTACCTCGCCAACCTGCTTATAGGTAGGCGCCAGACGCAGACCTGCCGGGCCGTCCGCCATAACAAGTACGGGAGTTCCCAAATCTTCCAACTGATGGGTCGTCTCGCCTGCCGCGCCTGCCACATTGGTGGACGCATTCCCAATGACTTCCATCAAATCTTCTGCATCCTTATATGCACCGATGCAAAGATACGCAAGCTGCTCATCCGTAAGCCCCGCCACAAACTCATCCAGAGTTTTCGCGCCGCTTGTCACCTCGTCCCATTTCACCACAGGCCCTGCCGGGATTTCCGCGGGAACCTCCTGATATGCGATTTCCTTCACTGCCAAGTCCGCTGCTTTAATGCCTAACGTTTTTGCGCCCGCTTTTTCTTCCGCTTCCCCTTCATATGTAATCGCTGCTCCTTCCGGTTTGAAATCCGCAAAGCCGCTGTCACCGCAAATGTTCTTGTCTTTCTCCACAACCTTGGACTCATCCAGTACGACTGCCCCCGCAATATGGGTGTTCCTGGAGCAGTTACCAACACGAATATAATATGTGCCTGCCTCCATCACATAAGAAGCGCATTCCGTGCAATAGGAAGCCATGGATTCCGTGTCAAAAGAAACTGTCACATCCTGGCTCTCGCCGGGCGCCAGCTCCTTTGTCTTGGCATATCCTGCTAACTCCTGGTAAGGTTTATCCAATTTACCTGCCGGTGCGGAATAGTACACCTGCACCACTTCTTTGCCTGCTGCCAAACCTGTATTAGTAACGGTGGCCGTCACGGTTACCTTGGAGGCGTCCGCATCCATATCTTTCGGTTCTACCGCAAACGTCGTATAACCCAATCCATACCCAAATGCAAAATCCGGCGTATAACCTATGGTGTCAAAATAACGGTATCCTACATAAATTCCTTCTTTATAATATGTATCGTTCGGATCGCCGAAACCTTCCGTGGAAATATAATCTTTAATCGGCGCCCAGGTCATAGTCAGCTTACCGGACGGATAACTCTGTCCCAGAAGCACATCCGCCAGGGCATCCCCTGTCGCGGAACCCAACTGCCCCAAAAGAAGAACCGTCTTCACCGCGTCCACCGGCGTTAAATCGACCAACCCGCCTACGTTCAAAACCAAAACAAATTTTTCGTATTTCTCATTCAATGCCAGAATGTCGCGTATCTCTGTCTGCGTCAGGTTAATATCGCCCGCTGTAGGAGTCCTGTCCGCGCCTTCGCCTGAATTACGCGCCAACACATACACCGCCGTATCGCCGTCGCCTTCCAGTGCAAAGTCATACTCCGGCTCAGGATAGGTCTTGCCCATGGAAAACAAACCAATCTGGCTCCCCTTCAGTCCGGCAGCTTCCGCCTCCTTACGCAGCCTGCTAAAGAATGCCGCTTTCGTCTCATCCACAACCTGGTCATAACTGTCCAGCCAACCGCCTGACGTAATCTCAAATCCGGCATTTTTCAGTCCTTCCTCCACTGTCACAAAATGACGCACATTCACGTCGCCGGAGCCTGTACCGCCCTTGATGGTCTTCCTCGCCCCGCTTCCAAAAAGCGCCAACTTGCCTGTTCCTTGAAGCGGCAATGTTCCGTCATTCTTCAGAAGAACCATACACTCCGGCGCCAGTTTACGCGCCGCCGCGATATGCTCCTTCTCGAATGCCTGCACTTCCTGTGTCTCAATTCTTACTTTGTCCATTGCTATTACCCCTTTCTCTCTTTATTGCCATAACCCTACACCGTTTTTTATAACACGCTATTCCATATTCCCAGATTGTCCTCATGCCGTCCTCCCAGAGCGTCTGGGCATAACCCGAGGTTTCTATCTGTTCTAATGCCTTCCGGCATTCTTCCTCCAGGTTCATATCATGAGCATACTTAACCTCGATAATCATCCCGGTTTCCTCATCCTCAATCTCCACCTGGATGTCACTGTACCCCTCGCCGGATTCCCTGTTGGACATAACGCTCCAAGATGCTTTAAACCCAAGAATGCCAAGCAAAATACCATGATAAAAATTTTCTTTCGTAGATTTTCTCACAAAGGTATCACGGATACTGACGGTCTTCCTTAAATATTCCGTAAACTGTTTCTCCACGCCGTCGGCATCCCCGCTTTTCAATGCGTTGCAGAACCTGTCCACCGCCTGGCCGTCTTTTCCTGTCTTTTCCCGGAACAGCTGCATAATCTGTCCCGTAAACAGTTTCCTTATCTCCATGTTGGGAATCACCAGGCAAAACACATCATCGTCCGCTTTCCCCTGCTGTGTCAGATATCCGGTGCTGAACAAAACGCTCCAGATATTTTCAATAGAATCATACAGCTCCTTATAAGTCAATTCCTGATGGATAACTTTAGACACTGCCTCCCCGGCAATGAGCCGTTCAATTTCCTGTCTAGCCGACCCTGCGTCCGCCATTTCAATAAAACGCCTCACCACGTCATTGCCGCTCGTATTGGCCCAATAGTTACGCGGCCTGGCGGTCTTATCGGCTCGAAGCTCGTCACAGTAGCAGATGACATCCCACGGACAGTAGATATCCATATTGCCAAAGCGGTAGCCGTCATACCACTCCTTTATCATATCATAAGCCTCGGATACTCCGTAATATGCCAGAAGCTCCCTCACTTCCCCGTCTGTAAACCCGAAGTACTCATCAAACCGCACGTCGGAAACCGTCAGGACTTTCAGATTGTTCAGCCCTGTAAAAATGCTTTCTTTTGCAATACGCAAGCATCCGGTAAGCACGGAAAAATAAAGATACTCATTTGTTTTCAACGCCTGGCCGAACATCTTACGGAGCAGCGTGACCATCTGGTCATAGTATCCCTTCTCGTTCGCTTTCGCCAACGGCACATCGTATTCATCGATTAAAATGATAGCCTTCCTGCCGTAATGCTTATATAGCAGCATACACAGCGTCCCCAGGCTCCCGGTCAACACGGCTTCCGGCATCGAGAAGACACCCTTATGCTCTTTATCAACCGTGGCCAGTTGTTCATACATTTCCTTCTCTTTATTTGTCAGCTTCTCGCTCTCCAAAAGAAATTGAAAGCGTAGGGCCTCATAGCCTATTAAAGAACACATCATGGAATAAGCGGATGAAAAATCATCCCCCTCCACGGCTTTCAGACTGACGGAAATTACAGGAAATTTCCCCATGTAAGCCTCACAGAGGTCGCTTTCTTTTGAAATCCGCAATCCGTCAAACAATTCTCCGCAGCCGCCGATTTCAAAAAATGCTTTCAGCATGCTCATGTTGAGAGATTTCCCGAAACGCCTGGGACGCGTAAAAAGATTTACCTCTCCCCAATTTCGAAGCAAATCTATAATTAATTTTGTTTTGTCAATATAGTAAAATCCTTCTTTACGGATTTTTTCAAAATTGTCAACCCCAACGGGGAGTTTCATTGTCATGGCGTCCATATCCACACGTCCTTTGATACATTCCTGAAAAATCAGAGACGATATCTTGTTTTGTATATTGTACCATGTTTTTCCCACGGCATACAAGTATCAAATGACGCACGTAAAAAGCCCGGAATCAAGCTTCCCGGGCTCTTTGCATACACTGAACGCACTTCACAAATTTTACAGATGCCTCCCGCATTATCCTACAAGTTTCTGCATCTGTTTACAATAATTGTCCAATTCAATTTCTCCAAATATATATTGTTGGAACAAACCTCCGACTTTCTCCAAATATTCCACCGAGTTGGCCGGAATCGGCCTGGCCTGTAGCGTAACGTTGCTTAGATATTCCTGAAACTGCTTATAGCCGGTAATATCCAAATTCTCTTCCTCAAGCAAATCGCTCCTTGCAGGCATACGGTTCATCTCCTCCGCATAAAGCCTGCTTCCATCCCTGCCCGTCACATAACTCATAAACCTTTTGGCAGCGTCTTTATTCCTGGAAGCTTTATTGAGAGCATATTGCCATGTTCCCACATAAGTCACGCTCTCGCCCAAGCCGGCCAGGGACGCCATATGAATCTTGTCGTCCCCATAGACTTGCGCGTCGGAATAGATTTCCATACTGCCGCTGTACATGAAAACCATCCCGTATTTTCCATCAATAAATTTCTGATTCATCTGCTCGTACTGGTCTATTACCTGCTCTTTCGACGTATATCCCTTATCCGCGCACTCTTTTAAAAACTGTACGGCCTGCCGCGTCTTTTCATTCTCCCAGTCATAGTAATCTCCGCCAAAAAGATTGATAAACTCGCCAATTTCATTAAAAACATATGTTTTTTCCCAGGCCCCTCCATATGCATAACGCCCTTCTCCCCAGTCATAAGATAAGAAGCGACACAAATTTTCTTTGCTGTCCAGATTGGGTATACCGGCTTCTTTCAGCCACTCCTCATTGACCCAGAGAACCAGAACATCCAACATATAGGGCGCCGAATAAATCTGCCCGTCGGCCATAAGCGATTCCTTCAGATACTCCTGGGGAAACAGCGCCGCCGTCTCAGGGTTCATGACGTCATCCCCTAACGGTTCCAAATATCCCTCATGTTTAAAAGCATTAATCATCTCATCGTTGACCGTGAATACGTCAACCGAGTCGTCTCCTGCCGCCAGAAGGGAAGACACTTTCGCATGGCGGGATTCGGCATTTTTAGGATATGGCACGACATTAATCTTCATGTGCAGTTCTTTCTGTACCTGTTCCATAAACTCTTCAAACTTGGAATCGCCTGCATCCTCATGCATAACCGTAATCTCATCTTCCCAGGCAGCTTCCGGATTTTCTTCCGTCTGTCTCTCCCTTTCGCTTCCCCCGCAGGCGCAGCAAAAAGCACAAATAAAGAGAACCGCTATCACGCCGGGCATATGCACTTTTCTGCGGATTATCTGACTTATCTTGGCCACCGTTCCTCTTTCCCCATCAATGCCGGAAATGGGTTATGGGGCTCCGCCTGATACCAGTAAGCCACCGACGCCACATCATCCTGTCTTTCAAAGTTTCCCTTATGGCACGTCCCAATCTGTTGGATAGTCACCCTAAGGTTCTCATCAAAAAGAACCGGGTCCATAATGTGCCAACGGTAAAATCCTCTCTGCGGTAAAGTATCGTCATTGTGGTAAAAATTATGTACGCTGTCATCATGCGCGGAATAATATGGATACCCCATAAACGGCGTGGAATAGGTATTTTCTACCGTCCTTCCGTTCTCCTGCGAAGCGAAGCTCCATGCGCCGCCAAAATAGTCCTCCGTACCTGTCCCGCAGATTGTCGGATACTCCTCATCGCCGTCCATGTAGAACTTTATCTCCCCTTCGCCCCACCAGTAACGTTCCAGGGTAGTCAGCGCCATATATGTGCCTACGTAGTGCCCCTTACCCTTAACCTCATCCAATATAGTATAGTCTACTTGTTTCTGCGTCATACGCTCCCGACGCCACTGCGCATGGAAGTAAGCAATATCCTCCGGTATTTCATCTGTCAGCAGATAATCCACCTGATAAAAGAACGCAGGCACTTCACACTCATGTTGGTTTTCCAGTGTGATTTTTGCCCCTTTTCTGAAAGGCATAGGGAAATAGCAGTTCATGCCCCTCGTCGGATTGACCACGATGGGCATAGAGTTGACGATACAGCCCCTTCCGAATCCGCAGCAAAAGAAATCCCCAAGCGGAACCTCCACGGAAGGCTCTTCCTCATCATCCCAGTACATCCGCAATACCAAATCACGAAGCACATAATAATCTTTATCCGTCCGGTCCGTCACGGTCATCCAAATATGCTGGATAACGCCTGGTCCCTCAATCTGCGCCAATGTTGTCACACTGCCCGGCGCAAGGCCGTTTATGCACGGCGCCCCTTTCCTGGAAGGCCCAAGAACGCTCTTCGCCGTACCGCCCTTCCCCTTTTCCCCATAAGGGTTCTCACAGTTGATAGACCGGCTTTTCCCATGTTTCGCCAAAGGTAACGCACCCAGGCTTCCTATCCATCCGTTATACATAGTATCCTCTCCTCTCTGTTTCAGGCTTTTACGCCTCCTGCCATAATACCATCCATAATCTGCTTCTCAAATACTGCCACGAATATAATAATCGGAAGCAATATAATCCATCCCATAGCGCTCACCAAATCCCAGGGGACACCGTACATGTTATCCCTAAGCGGAAGCTGTACAATGGCCACGCTCAATACCTGTATGCCATTGGAATAATACAAAGGCGTAAAAAAGTTATTCAGGCACGTGATAAAATTAATAATACAAACCGTCGCAATGGCCGGTTTCATCAAGGGCAATACAATCAAAAACAACCGCTGCACAAAATTCGCCCCGTCAATGGCGGCCGCCTCTTCCAACGATACCGGAATTTCACCCGCAAAATTCTTTAAAATCAGTACCGTAAAAGGAATGATGGAACTGATATAAAGAATAATCAGGCCCGGATATGTATCGAAAAGTTTTACCTTCTGCATGAATTCATACAAAGGCCTTGCCGTGACCACTTCCGGTATCAGCATCGTTGCAATGATAAATCCAAACGCCAGGTTTACCCATTTCGAGTGAAATCTCGCGAAAGCATAGGCGCCCATCACACAGATTATCGTACCAACCACCAACGTAATCCCTATAATAATAACCGTATTTCCTATCTTTGACAAAAGACCCACATTCTCGATTAAGAATTGGTAGCTGTCCAGGGTCGGATGGTCCGGAAGATAATCAATCGGCGTCTTAAACAACTCGCCCGGCGCAGTGATGGAAGAAATAAAAATCCAATAAACCGGAAACAAAATCACAAAAGAAACAAGCGCAAACAAAACCCATTTCCCCACTCCCGCAATACACTTATATATTCTATATTTCCTGTCCATGTCCGTCTTCATATCTTCTCCCCCTAATCTTCGAATTTGCCCATAAACCGCATATTAAACCAGGAAAACGCACCCATAACAAGGAAAAGAAGAACTGCTAAAGCCGCCGCATACCCTACGTTCAAATTGGTAAAGGCTTCCATCGTAATCCTGTACGCAATCAACGATGTATCTTCTCCCGGCCCGCCTGACGTCATGGAGTAAACCAAATCAAAACTGGTCAACCGCCACAGTGTAAAGGGAATACAAAGAGTCAGTACATTCCTCATAATAAGCGGCAGTGTGATATAGAGAAAAGAGCGCAGGCCGTCCGCCCCGTCTACCTTCGCCGCCTCATAAATATCACTGGAAATAAACTGTAATCCGGACAAAACCAGTATTGCAAAAAACGGAAGGTCTTTCCATAAGTCCAGGGCAATGACTGCCGCCCGGGCCGAGCCCGTATTAATCAGCCAGTTTAACTGGAAATCCGGAAAAAACCTGCGGACAAAATCATTGATTAATCCATAATCATTGTTGAAAGCCCATTTCCCCGCCATGCCGATTACAACGGATGGCATCGCCCACGGAATCAGAACAATTGTCCTTAAGAACCGGCGGCCTTTAAATTTCATATTCAATATCAATGCAAGCCCAACTCCCATTACCACGTGGAAAAGCATGGACACCACCACAAAAATCCCGGTAAATTTCAACGTCGTAATGACCTTCTGGTCCTGAAAAATATTGACATAGTTAGACATGCCTGCAAATTCATTGATACCGCTTAATATCCTGATGTCGAAGAAACTATTAAACACTGTCTTCATAATAGGATAAATGGTGGTGAATCCTCTTAATAATAACACAGGCAGGATTAATACCCAAGCAATCCATAGAAATGATTTTTTCTGGCTCATCTGCGCTGCCTCCTTTCTTTAGCCTTTATCCAATTTCTGCCTCCTCCAAAACCTGCGGGCCTTGAAGGAAGCAGACGGTAAAAACTTATAGGCTCATAATGGCTTATTGATAAGTCTCCACGTACTCTTGTGCCTTAGCGCAGAAGTCGTCGATGGTGATTTCATCTTTCATATAAGACTGGAAGATGGTTCCCATAGCCGAGATAAACTCCATCGTCTGAGGCAGCATGGGACGTCCCTTTACTACACACTCATTAGCATATCTGGAATAGATTTCCTTGGAAGGGTCGGTATCGGGAACTACCTTTTCCGCCACATCCCTTCTGGCCGGATATCTGTCAAACGCTTCATAAGAAGCTTTCATACCCTCTTCGCTTGCCATATACTGCAGGAACTTGATTGCCGCATCCTTATTCTGGGAAGCCGTGTTAAGCACATAGCTCCAGGAATCCGTAAATATGTATTTCTGGTCGCTGAACTGGGGCACCATCGCCATATGGATTTTATCTGCGCCAAGCATATCCGCTTTTTCATAATCCGTGCCAAGCCCCCACATAAACAGGCTGCCATATTTTCCATCGTTAAACTTCGGGTTCATCTGTTCATATTTGTCCGCAATCTGGTCAATCGGCGTATAGCCTTTTTCTAACATTTCATGCAAGAACAACATTGCCTCTTTATTCGCCGGATTCGTCCAGTCCAGATAGTCTCCACCAAACATATTTACAAACTGCGCAATCTCATTAAACACATATGTCTTTTCCCAGGAACCGCCGTAACCATATCTTCCGTCTCCAGAAGCTGCCTCCATATATGCAAGGAAATCCTCCTTCGTATCCAAGGAAGTGATACCCACTTCGTCCATAATCTCCTGATTTACCCAGAATGCCAGATAACCGGAATAACCGGGAACCCCGATAATCTGTCCGTCTTTGTTCGTAATCATATCCGCCACATATCCTTGCGGGAACTCTCCTCGTATATCCTCGGTCATAACGGTATCGTTCAGCCCGTCCAGCCATCCCGCATTCTTGAACGATGCGCTCATCTCATCATTGATTTCCAGAATATCGACGCTGGAATCTCCGGTGGAAAGTATCGTCGTAATTTTCTGCTGCCTTGTATCACTGTCGGTAGGCGCTGCAATTACATTGATTTTCAATCCTGTAGCCCCTTCCACATTGGCCAGCCAGTCAGGGAAATCTGCATCGGTGGAGTTGATGGTATATAAAGTCAGGTCATATTCCCCCTCTGCTTTCTGGCTTTCTCCTGCACTTGACTCATCCTGGGTGCTCCCGCTGTCCTGCGCCGCTTGTCCATCTCCATTTCCTGCTGTCTGTCCTCCATTTCCGCATCCCGACAGCATAGAAGAAACCATCGCCGTTGCCAGTAAAATACTTACAATTTTCTTTTTCATCCTTTACCTCTTTCTGCGGCTGAAAAACTTAGGGAACCGCTGATTAATTAGTTTTATTTTCAGCATTATCCCGTTTTGTCAG
>CAMWBY010000026.1 GCA_947172645.1 uncultured Lachnospiraceae bacterium
TTACATTTTATCATACATTATCTGGAAATACTTGAATTAATCAGTGTTTCCTTAGTTTTCAATCCCGCCTTCTTTTTCAAATATTTCTGCTGTGTTATTTGATAAATTAAGGCTAGCAAAAAGCAGTTTTCAAAGAAATACAATATTTTATGATTCATTTATATTATTTTTAATTCGGTTGAATTTACAACAATCCCTTCCTATAATGGGAGGCATGAAACTATCTTATAGAAAAAGGGAACTATCATAAAAACACTAAGAAAACAGTAACGAAAATGGGGAAGGCATAAGAAGGAGGCGCTATGAAAAAACTTTACCGACAGATTTCAGGACTTTTTTCTTTGTTCCAGACCAAACTGTTGACAGCTTTTCTACTGTGTACCCTGCTTCCTCTTGCCATCATCAGTTTCGTATCCTACACTGTCTCCCGCTCTATTGCATGGGATAAAACCATGGATTCTTCCATCCTGGCGGCGGACCAACTTCATGTTCAGCTCACGGAACGTATCAATCAGGCGGAAAACGTGGCGGATGCACTTCAATATTATATGTATACTCTCCTAAAAACCGATGAAAAAGAAATTTCCGCATATCTGGATATGCTTACATTACTGCGCACAAATATATCCCTGTATATTTCTACCTTTGATTTCCATCAAATCTGTGTGTTTTTACAGGACAATAAATTTGGCAGCAGCGAAGGTTTATACTTCTATCCCTTAAGCGCCCTGGAAGATTTCTCCGTCTCTTCCTCCGACCTGCATACCCTCGGCGCCTCTTCCCTGTGGCTATACAGGCCCCAGGTCCAGGCTCCCTTTCTCCTCCATTCTTCCGACAGCAAAACGGACTCTGCCATCTGCTGCCGCGCCCTGTTCAACCAGGGAAGCAAACAGTTGGAATATGCATATTTTATTATTTTAGATGCCACGGAATTTTCCGGTCTCTTTACTGCCTCTTTTTTAAATACAGACGTTTCCGGTTATCTGGCGCTGCCGGATGGCACGGTTATTGCCGCCTCAGAGCCGGAATTGTGCGGCAGGCTTCTTCCGAATGGGCTTATGCAAGACATCAATAACTGCACGGAGCCTTATTTCCAGTATGAAGATTCCTATTTTTATCCTCTTATGTTGGACAACGGATGGTATCAGGTGACCGAAATCCCTATAGATTACATTACTGACAGCACTGCTTTCCTGCTTCGCACAATTTTGCTTACCCTGCTGTTTGCCTTGCCCACAACTTTGTTGGTCATCTTCTTTATTTCCCGTAATCTTTCCATGCGCATCCACACGCTGTCAAATGCCATGAAAAAATTCCGGCTCAATCCCCAGTTTACTGCCGGACAAATCCTTACCGTATCCAAGCCGGAAAATCCCAACTTATACGATGAAATTGACGAGTTAGGACTGACCTTCGAGCAAATGCAGACAACCCTCGTCCAAAACATGCGCTCTCTCTTGGATTTTTCGTTGAAAGAAGAACGGCTGAAATACCAACTTTTGCAGTCCAAATCAATCCTCATTTTTTGTACAATATTCTGGGGACTATAAGAACCTGCCAGTCTCTTGGCAAACTGGACATTGCAGACCGGATGATAACAGACCTTACCCGGTTTTACCGAATGACCTTGCACAAATCCGATGAATTGATTCTGCTCAGGGACGAACTTGAAATCGCCACGCTCTACCTGAACATGGAAAAGCACTGCCGCAACAATAATCTGGATTGGGAAGTGAATCTCGAAGACGGTATCGAAAACTTTTTGATTTGCCGCTTTACTCTGCAACCCTTTTTGGAAAACAGTATTTTACACGGAATTTCCGCCCAAACCCCAAACATCTTAATCCGCATTGACGTCTCCTACGGTGACGAAACCGTTCTTGTCAGAATTTCAGACAACGGAATCGGAATAATGCCCGATAAACTTGCGGAGCTTCGTCAGAGCCTGGACGGAAAGACAATTGCTTATGATAAACATTTTGGAATATGCAATGTAAACGCAAGAATTTCCAGTACCCACTATGGAGATGGACATATCGATATCCAAAGTTCGCCCGGGAACGGAACTTGCGTTACGATAGAATTTTTACAGATGGAAGGCGTAGAAATAAATTAAGCTCTTAACGAGGAAGATTATTGCACTGTCTGGACAAGAATGGGGGATTAGTGTGAAAAATCCATATGCGGAAGATTTTTCACACGCAAATTTGTGCTTGCGCCCAAATTCGCAGGCTGAGCAAGAATGGGGGATTATGATGAAAAAAATTATGTTGGTGGACGATAACGCTCTATCAGTAGAGGGAATCCAAAAGAATATCGACTGGGCATCCCTCGACGCCCAGGTAATTCATATGAAATACAGCGGTACATCCGCCATAGAAGCACTGAAGGAAATGCCTGTAGACATTATCATATCCGATATCGAAATGCCTGACATGGACGGAATCTCCATGAGTAAAACGGCCCTTTCCTTCAATCCTTTTATCAAGGTAATCCTGATATCCGCTTATGATAAGTTCGAATACGCCAAGCAAGCCATCCGGCTCGGCGTATACGATTATATTGAAAAGCCTATCGATTATAAATATTTATATGAAAAAATATATGGAGCCTGTACGCTGATAGACCAGGAACAACACAATATCGAACTCCTGAAGGCCAGCCGCCCTGCTATGACCGAAAAATTTTTCCTGGACCTTCTACATTATTCCGGCAAGGAAGCTTCCTATCACCTGTCTTCTTATATGCAGTTTTTAGAGCTTGACTTGAATTACCGGTTTTTTAATGTTGCAATTTTTAATGTGGAAAATGCTGCGGAACTAAAACAAGAAATGACTATTCAGCAATACGAAATATTACTGTACAAGCTTCATGATTCCATACGAAAATACTGCAAAATATTCGACAGTTTTTATCTGGTCAAGCATTTTGACCGACTGGAATTAATCCTGTGCCAGAATAGCTCCAACGCAAGCCATTTTCTACAGTCTATTCATAAAGTTGCCGCCTCTGTCATAGAAGAATACGAGAGTTCTCCCCTCTCCTTGAATATCGGAATCGGCAATATTGTATCCAACCTCTGGAATACACATTTGTCTTTTGAGAGCGCGCAGCACGCACTGGAATACCGTTTTTTCTTCCCTCAGAAAAACATATTCGATACCAGGGAAGCCTTCGGACAGAACCTATCCCTGGAACCTTTTTCCGATGCAAAAGAAGATGAACTGATAAAACTAATCTGTCAAAAAGATTATCCGGCGTTGGAAACCTGGATAAAAGATTTTTCCTTGGAACTTTCAAATAAATATCAGGCAAAAGATTTTATTTTTGTGAGAACATACACTTTGCTCGGGCGGCTTCTCAAATTTCTTTACGAACTGAATATCGATACCAAAGACTTGGAGGATAAAATAGCCAGCGCCTATGCCCACCTGCACTCCTTTAACACCAACGAGAAGTTCTTCTCCTGGCTGTCGGAAATATGTACGCTTGCCTGTAGAAAATTGGATATTTCGCTAAAAACTTATCACAATCAGCTGTGTGAATCCGTCCTGGGATATATTCAGGAAAACTACCAGAACAATGACCTGTGCCTACAGGATATCGCCCGGTTCGCCAATGTAAGCCCGGCCTACTTAAGCGCACTTTTCAAGAAGAATATGAATGCCAGCATCAGTGACACCATCACCGCCACACGCATTGAAGCCGCCTGCCAATACCTTGAAAGTTCCAATCTCACCCTTAAGGAGATAAGCGAGAAATGCGGTTATGCCAACCAGTATTATTTTTCTACAAGCTTTAAGAAGCATAAGGGTGTTTCGCCTTCAGGGTATCGGAAATAAGTGTTTAATATACAGGACTGGCCTATTCAAATTAACGTAAAATAAGGATAGGCCAGTCTCTTTACCTATTCTAAACCAGTATAACAAATAATTTTAAATTCTATTTCATTATAACTGTGTTCAGATAATTTCTAATATTTGACACATCTGATAAACTTATTCCATATGTCCGGGAAATATTGTCATAGTATGAAACAATTTGGTCTTGCGCAATGGCTGCATGACATATTTCTCCCTCCGGATATCCTTTTCTTGCTTCAATATATGGTTGTTCCCTATGGCATATCTCTTCTAGCGACTTTGCACTGTACGTATCAAAATAATATGTTTTTACGGCATTTAATATCCTTAGTTCTTTTTCGTCAAACCCATCCGGTTCCTCCACTCTAGGCAATGGCATATACTTAAATCGTCTAAAATAATCATACACTTTCGGATAAACCGCTCCATGGGCCCACGCCTGGCAGCCATCATGAAACATCACTTTATCCAATAGCGCCCCACTCCACCCTTGGGAAAAATATAATAACTTCTGTAGGGCTAAATGTGTAATAGGTGCATCCTCGGAAGATTGTGATAAAAACCAATTAACTACGTCAAATATTCTTCCCTGTGTCTGCTTTAGTTTATCTAAGCCCTCCATTATTTTATTTTGTATCTTTTTGATGTTTTTTTCATCTTTCTCTTCTATTTGTCCTTCACAATAGTTTTGCAAAAGCATTTGAAAAACATATGGATTATATAATTCCTTAAGCCTGTTGCTATTGGAAAGGCTAGGAGTATAATTTCCATTAATATACCGTGTCAGCGTTATTTCTCCCCACCCTAACAGTTTACTCAAAAATTTTTGGCTGACATTATATGTTTCCAAAATTTCCAGTATTTCTTCACGCGTTATGATTTCCCGTTGGCTCCGTATTTTCTTGTTTGCTTGTTGCGCAATATTTCTTTCAATCTCTTCATCATATACCGGAGCGCCACATTTTGCGCAAAATGGAACATGAACTAATATTTCAAAATGATATCCATTTCCTTCGTATTCTCTAATTGTATCCCTAAATTCATATGTATTTTTGGCCCCGCATTCGTAACATATAATATTTTTTCCCATTTTGACGCTCCTTTCTTCTTTTTCTTTCACTATTCTTTAGTTTCCTTATTCTAAAGTATGTATTTCATTTATATTCATTTGGCAAATAAACCTTGCCAAATGAATATATATAATTTTCAATTGTAGTCTGCACATCTTGTCCAGATTTATTCTTTATATGGAAATTTTAATCTCTGTTCTTCACATCCCGGTTCTTCCGGATGAAATGACAATATCACTAAAGTTTCCTCTCCCATTATACGGATTTTTAATTTGATGTACAAATCCTCGTCTGTGTCAATCACATTTTTCGTGATTCCAAATATCCAGACCTGTTCATCCCTGAAATTCATATTTCTCTCATCTGCGGTATAACTGTAATTACAAACTTGTAAATCACAAATGACTTTCTCAATATCCGTTTGCGTAATTCCCGTCTCAGCCATATAGGCCAGTGTCTTGTTGACTCTGTTGCCTCTCCATGGCAAACAATTAATTTGAATATTGTTACCTAATTTAATTAATTGTTTTACATTGTCTAAAAATCTTTCTACTTCTGCTTTCTCTTTTCGGTATTCTGCCATGTCCTCCCTCCTCTCTCGTATAGTCTTTACCAATAGCGTCAACAAAAGTATCATTGATACTATTATTATAGCATTTTGTATTTTCCTGTCAAGAATTTATTATCATTGATACTATAGTTTTCTCCCTAGACCTTTCATTCCCATGCTTACCGTCCGCCTGAAAAATATTAATTCGATTCATATCGCTGCTCCTGTCCTTAAAGGCGGGGAATAAAAAGCCGCATTCCGGTTCCCCCGGCTCATAGTCCCCGCTTACCGGACAGACAGCACAGATAATAAACTGATATACCTCCTCGGACTCCCAAAGGCTTTCTTTATCGTTTGCCTTCAAAGGCACATCATAGCTCCCAAAAAAGAAGTAAACCGCATAGCTGCCCTCCGCCTGATATTTAGCGCCAAACTCCTCATAAATCACATCCAGCATTGCATCATTTTTCAGTCCGCATTCTTTTAACGCCATAAGAAGCTGCCACATACTGCCGGGCTTTCTGTCCGCATCTTTAAAAACATATTCTTTCAACTGTACATTCGTATCCGAAAAAGGAATTGCCTTGGCAATATTCAAGTTAAGCTGTTGGTCTTTTGAAGACAGTTTCTGAAAATGCTTATTAAATGTCCCGTCCACATATCCCTCATCATCCAGATAAGCTCCCGCAATCCTGCTAAAGCAATTTCTTTTTAACGTCATTCTCCTGGTCAGCTCCAACATATCTTCCCGGTTAATTTTCTCCATATCCTTCTCCATTTCTGCGCCTTTACTATCCCAGTCAGGGCAGGCGTATTGAGCAGCTTAGGTTTCGGGCAGCGTACAAGCCACAATTTAACGCCAACCGTTTTGCTGCCCACGGTTGGCGTCCATCTTTCACTAAGGTAACATTTTGTAACGAACCCTATTTAATATTCAGCTTCGCAAACAGCTCTCCAAGGCTGGTTCCCATGCTCCCACTGGAAGCATACTGTTTTACATCAACGCTCTCCATCTCTTCCGCCTGCTGCTCCTCCACCGCTTTCATGCTCAGAGAAATTTTACCGTTGTTTGTATTCAGAACCTTTACCTTAACCTTATCGCCAACCTTAAGTACCTCGGAAGGTTTCTTAATCCTTCTCTGACTGATTTGGGAAATGTGCACCAGGCCGCTCAGACCGTCTTTTAAATCCACGAAAGCGCCGTAAGGCTGCAAACTTTCCACTGTACCTTCCAGAACAGTGCCAGGTACAATCATCGCTACCTTGTGGTCATGTTCTTCCTGCGCTTTTTCCTTTAAAATTTCTTTTGCTGACAGCACAAGTTTCTCTTTTTCCCGGTCAACCGTTATCACCCTGACGTCAAGGACTTTTCCTTTATACTCTTCCAGGTTCTCCACATAGGAAATATCAAGCTGGGAGGCAGGTATAAATCCTCTGATTCCTTCCAGATAAGCGACGACTCCTGCGTTTACTACTTCACTTACTTTTACGGAAACATCTTTCTTCTCTTCCATATATCCCGTAAGCACATCCCATGCAAGGACTGCATTTGCTTCTTTCCTGGAAAGGACAATATTGCCCTGGCCGTCATCCATCTTCACCACAGAAGCTTCTATCTCGTCCCCTTCATGTACATCGGCCAAAAGAGAAAAGCCGGGGTCGTCGCTCATATCCGCCGCCTTGATGATTCCCTGTGTATAATACTTAAGGTCAAGGGTCACTTCTTCCTCATTCACGTCTATCACCGTGCCCTTAATCACATCCCCCTCCTGAATCTTACGGAAAGATGCCTCCAGTTCTTTTTCGTAATCTTTCATTGTCTCTTCCATAATCTGTCTCCTCATATTTTCTATAAATACTGGTTAAACTCAATCTTCTCTTTATTTGGTCCCAAAATTCTGAAAAATTTCACCCCGTTTTGCCAGAAAGGAAGGAACTGGATTTCTGTATCAATCATCTGCAGCCCTTTCTCCTTGGCAAGTCCGAATACCGCTTCAATATCCGTCACATCAAGGGCAATATGGTCTATCGCGCCGTCTACCAAAGCCGCGCTTTTATTTTCATATGTTTCAACGGTGACATTTCCTAATCTTAAGAATGTTACCTTCTCGTCCGCCGCCTCATTCACCGTCTGATAAACAACTTCAAACCCAATCGCCTTATAAAAAACAATCGTTGCATCCATATCGTTTGTCGGGATTCCTATATGCTGCAGCCCTGTAACAAACTTTAAAAAACCATTCTCCATATATTTTACCCTCTCTTTGCATTTTATAGCGCTTTACTTTCCGTGTCATTTTGTTCCGCACCCGCCATCATCAGAAGAGCTGACTCAAATCCCTCCTGCATGGACGATATTAGTATGTTCCGATATCTCGCTGCTGATTGTACACAGGTCATCAACCGACAGTCCATGAATATCGGTATTGCCGGTAATTCTCGCAAATGTCCTTAATTCCTCCGCAGAACATTTCAGATAGTTCTCTACCCGCTTCGCGGCGACATCAATATGTAGTCTCGCACGCAGCTTCTCGTCCTGCGTAGCCACGCCTACCGGGCACATTCCCGTCCCGCAGATACGGTACTGCTGACAAGCCGCAGCCACCATAGCGGCGGATGCAATCGCCACTGCGTCCGCTCCCATAGCAATCGCCTTGGCGAAATCCGAAGATACCCTAAGGCCTCCCGTGATAACCAAATCAATATCTGACTGAATAGAGTCCAAATATTTTCTTGCACGGCAGAGCGCATAGATTGTAGGAACACTGGTAGAATCCCTGATAATGGCAGGCGATGCTCCCGTCGCGCCGCCCCGGCCGTCTATAGTAATGAAATCCGGCTCTGCATAGACGCAGAATTCCAAATCCTTCTCAATCCGCCCGGCGGCAATCTTAATACCAATCGGCCTTCCCTCGCTTCGCATACGCAATTCATTCACAAGATTTTTTAAATCGTCCGCGTTATGAATCCCAGGAAACTTGGATGGGCTGATGACGTCTTTTCCAAGCGGTTTATTCCTGACCGCTGCAATTTCAGGCGTTACTTTGCTGCCCGGTAAATGTCCTCCCATCCCCGGCTTTGTTCCCTGCCCAATTTTAATCTCAATGGCATCGGAAGTTCTCAGATTCTCATCGGTAACGCTGTATAGATTCGGTACATATTCAAAAATATACTTGTGCGCCGCTTCCTTTTCTTCCGGCAGAATCCCGCCCTCGCCGCTGCACATCGCTGTCCCGGCCGCCGCGCTCCCTTTTGCCAACGCAATTTTTGTCTCTCTGGAAAGCGCGCCGAAAGACATATGCGAAATATAGACTGGCATATCAAGCTCCATCGGTTTCTTCGCATGTTTGCCAATAACAGTTTTCAAGGATACTTGGGCATGTTCCTCCAAAGGCATCGGATTAAGCTGCGCCCCAAGTATAAGCACGTCATCCCAATTTGGCATTTTCATCCGAGTACCCATTGCTTCAATCGCCGATTTCCCGCTTACGGCCATCTCATGTATTTCCTTCATATACCGGTAATCGCTGTCTGTTTTCCGGGTCTCCTGTGGATAATTAAGCTCTAAACCATCGGCTTTTATTTCGGATTCAGTGGAAACCACGGTACTTTTTGGTGTCTTGGCCACCTCAAACTTCTCTGGCGGCTGTTTGCAGACAGGACACTGCGTCAACTCAGAAAACGGCTTTCCTTCCTTTTCTTCATCATACACATATCCGCAGACACTGCATTTGTAAACCATTATATATACCTCCTCTTCTTCTCTGCATTATGGATTTTGGGCAAGTTCCATATCAAATTTACACTGACAAGACATTTCGATGATTGCAGATAGCTATCCTGACAATTCCAGCCTCTGTTTCATAATTATACTAATTATAATAATATTCTGTACTTTTGTCGAGCAATTTCCTTCTCAGTCGACACCCTGCTACAGAGCAATGATTTACCTAATCATTTGAAACATACTCCACGATTGTTGCTTTACAAAACCACTCATTATTCGTCTGCTTAATTACCGCCCCCTGCTGTATAACCGGATGCCCTGTATCATTAAAAGGTATATATCGTATGATTCCGCGTCTGCCGTCAGACATTAGCACCTGCCTGCCCATATATTTGGCGCGCATATTCTTTATAAAATTCATGACAAGCATTCTGTCCAGCCCGCCAAACTCTTCCCTGTAAAGCATCCCGAGAACATTGAGCGGCAGTATTGGCTTCTTATAGCTTGTTTCGGAAACCGCCACATCATAAATATCGGAAATTGCCGTCACTCTGGCAAATAAGCCGATATCCTCCGCCATAATGCCGTCAGGATAACCCCGCCCATCCAGTCTTTCATGGTGATGTCTCACAGCGCTCCTGATTTCATCGTCGAACTGGTCCATCAGCAATCTGTCCGAATAAACCGGATGCATCCGCACCACTTCTGTCTCGTTTTCCGTCAGTTTGCGCGGCACGCTCAATATTTCTTCCGGCAGAACAATCTTTCCTATATCATGCAAAAGCCCTGCCTGAATAAGTTTTCTGATTTCGTCCTGCTCCATCCCCAGCCATTTTGCCTGTATACCGTTCAAAAAAGCCACATTAAGGGAATGCCTCTGTAATTCTTCCTCCGCCGTCCTTTGAATGTTCATACATTCAAATATTGTGACCGGGTCTAACTCTCCTAATTTATCAGCAATTTCCTGACTTAGCGCATCCATTTTTTCCTGGTTAAGCCATAGCTCTGTATTGGAATTATGGAAAAGGATACCTATATTCTGGTGTAATTTTTCATAACCGGACTGCCTCTCCATTTCGTCCTTGCTAATCGTGGCAATCTCATGTTCATCCCCGGTAATTTCCAAATAAGTACTCTCATGTACCATAACCGATTTTTCTCCGCCATAAAACTGAAGCAATTTCTCTAACTTAGATTTGACAACCACTTCCCCTTTGGGGAGCAACATAACCTCCCCGGAATGATTATAGATGTCGTCATTTAATATCAATCCATCCCATAAACATTCAACCGGAAGCTCTCTTAATTTCTTATCATCCATCTTCTGACACTTCCTTTCTCTAATCCCGTTGAACTTTATCAATCCGGCAGCCATATTCTTCTGTCAACGCTTCGCCGCCGTTTTTTATTCTTACAATTTCGCACCGCATTTTTAACGTACCCGCATTGGTCTTAAGCATCAGGAAATAAATCTCGCCGATATTAAAAAAGCCCGCCTCCGCTTTTAGCAAAATACCCGTGGAACTCATATCAATCACTTCAATCGGTATACTTTTATGAAGAAAAATCTTTTCCTCATCAATATAAACGCCTTCCACACTTCCCTCCAAAGCAATCGAATACCTGACCGCCTGACGCTCCTCCATTGTTTCACACTTTCCGATTAAAACTTCCAGTTCATTTTCCCGCATGACTCCCCTGATTGTCCCATAGAATTTATACAGACAATTTTCTGCGAAAATAATAGCATAAACCCGATAAAACTTTTTGTCGGGTATACTCTGTGCGGAAATAATAACAGAATTGACTGCACTGTCATACCTGATTACTTTTGTATCTGCGATGGTCTGGTCATTTTCAATATTTTTAATAACAATCCTATGATTTTTGATTTCCTTTTCAACCATTTATACAAGCCTCCTCCATGTATAATCTTTCCTGCAATGACAAACAAGCAGACAGAATACTCCACATCCCGTATCCTGCCCGCCTTAATTTTTAAAATAACTCCTATAAGTTCATATGCTTATTGAATTTATATTAATTAATACCCGTTATTCCCAACTTGCCATCCACTGATTTAAAGATAATATTCGGCGTTGCATCGCCCATGATAACCCCCGCCATCGTCTCCTCAAGCACCGCGGTATCCACGGCCGCAATCACAGCGCACCTTTCCTCTGTAAAAATAACGTCCGCCCCCAATTCCATAAAGGCGTCTCTGCTTTCAATAATTTCATCGTTTACTGCAAGCGGATATGCGCACAAATCGGCAAGAGCTTCCATATCCTTATCAGATACTGCCGCCTGAATCTGCTCCGCAAATACTGTAATCTCTCCGCTTCCAGTCTCTTCGCTCTCTGCTTCCTGCACCTCTGCGCTTTCTTCCTGTTTCCCGCCCACAGAAACATCTTCTGTCGGTTCAGTACTTTCTGTTCCCTGGGAGCCGCATCCTGCGCAGCCAAGAACTACAATCCCCGCTGCCAGTACAATTTTCCATCTTTTCATTCTGTCTTCCTACCTTCTGTTTCATTTAGCATACTTTTACATGACATTTATTATAGCTTACCCGCTCTGTTATGGCTGACAGCATTTTGCACATATTTGGTTTAATTATTCGCAAAAGAAAAAAGCCGGAAGAAATCCGACTCTTTTCATTCATTGCACTATATCAGTATTTTCTCAGGGCGCTTTCGATTCTGTCATGTAAATCCTGTATGTCAAAAGGTTTCAGAATATAATTTTCCGCTCCCAACATAAGACTCTCCAAAACCGTATGTTTATCATTCTGAGATGTCAACATAATCACAGGGATATCCTTGCCATTCTCCATTTCCCGAATTTCACGCAACGTCTCGACGCCATCCTTCGACGCCATCCGGACATCTAACAATATCAAATCCGGCTGATTCTTTTTTAAATATTGCAGGGCACGCACACCCGAATTTAAGGGTGTCACATCATATTTTTCCTGCAATATCTGTTCAATTGTTGCTAAACTAATGCTGTTATCGTCCACAGCCAATATTTTGTATCTACGTGCCACCTGTTTTCCCCCTATCTTATCTGTTCTATCAGCTCGCGCAGCATCTGCTCTGCCGCATCGTCCTCGTACAATGTGAGCTGTTCTTTTATTTTTTCAAATGCTGCTTCGGTACTTTCCTCCAACCTGCATTTCAAAATCTCTTCTATTCGATGGGCGCAGTCTTTGGCCTGGAAATTTTCCAGGCTTTCTAATGCTGCCTCTGCTTCCCGCAGCAACTCCGCCTGTTCTATTTCTTTCTTATTCACCGCTACGCTTTCTTCTTTCCGGTTTTTATCCAGGTAGTCCTGAATATGCCTTAACTGCTCATCGTACTCCGCCAAAAGCTTGGGCGCACGTTCATCGACAAAAGGCAAATCACCTCTGTTCACCGCTTTTTCCTGTTCTTTGGCGCTACTTGAAAGCCTCATGGCGCCTACATTTGCGGATGCACTCTTTAAAGCGTGTACCTCTATGCCGTATCCTTCATAATCCTGCTCTTCCCACAGTTCTTGCAACACTTTGAGCTTGCGTCTTCCGTCCAGGCAATACAGCTTTAAGAGTTCATTGTACTCTTCGACGCTGCCGGAATAATGTACTGTCACTTCATCCGTATCTATCCCTTCGATAATCACTTTCTGGAATACATCTTTATTGGATTGAAGATTATCAATCCATGAACCGCCCATCATCCGCTTATCTTCCGGTATCCATTTTAAAAGTGCCCTATGCATAGCCCTTCTGTCAATCGGCTTTGTAATAAAATCCTGAAACCCATTTGCAAGAAAATTCTCCCGCACGCCTTCCATGGCGTTGGCTGTCAGTGCAATAATAATAGGCAATCTTCCATCCTCACCACAATCCTTCCTAATATTCTGCACCGCCTCTATCCCATCCATAATGGGCATCATATGGTCCATAAAAATAATATCAAACTGCGTACTGCGTGCAAGCTCTATCGCTTCCATCCCGCTTTCAGCCTCGACTATCTCCAAGCCATATGTTTGTAGGAAAGACCTGGCGACTTTTCTGTTAATCAGATTGTCATCCACCACCAGTACTTTGTAGTCTTTCACAGTAAACGGCTCCAATGGCTCCTCTTTCTTAGCTTCTGTCTCCGGGACCTCAGCCAGGAGCCTGGCATCTGCAATTTTTTGTTGGATTTCCACAATAAATGTAGAACCTTCTCCATATACGCTCTCTACCTTAACCGTGCCATGCATCAGTTCCGCCAGATGCCTTGTAATGGATAAGCCAAGCCCTGTTCCTTCCGCGCTCCTGTTCCTCTTAGAATCAAGCTGCTTAAAATTCTCAAATATTCTCTCGATATCTTCCTCGCGGATACCGCATCCGGTATCCTCCACCCGGAAAATAAGACGTTCTGTGTCTTGCGTCTCTCCTCTCTCACCAGAGACGGAAATCTTAACATGTCCTTTCTTCGTAAACTTCAAAGCATTGTTCAACAGATTGACCAATATCTGTTTAATTCTGCTCTCATCACCATAATAACAACAGGGGATTGTCGTATCATACTCGCTCTCCACCATGAGCCCATGCTGTGAAGCGACTATGTCCATCATGTTCAACACTTCCGTGACAAGCGACTTGACATGATATTTTGTTGCTATCAGTTCCATTTTCCCTGCTTCTACTTTAGACAAATCAAGAATATCATTAATCAGAGCTAAAAGATTATGAGCGGACGCTTTAATATCACAGGCGTACTCGTACACCTTGCGCCCCTTACTTCCCTCCATAATAATATCGCTCAGGCCCACAATCGCATTCATCGGTGTCCGAATCTCATGGGACATATTGGCAAGAAATGCGCTTTTCGCATAGTTTGCCTGCTCCGCCTGTTCTCTCACACGTGTAATCTCTTCTATATAATTCTTCGTCTCAGTTATATCGAGAATCAGGATGACATATCCCTTTTTCTCTCCGTATTTATCCAGAATCTGTTTCACATGCACCTGATAAAAACTGCCATTCAGCGCAAATTCCCCGATTACGTCTTCACCCAACACATTTTGCGGAAAACCGTCTACTTCCTGGATATGCCTGCCTACGGCACGTATATTTAAATCCTGAAAAATACCGGCCGCCGCAGGGTTATAGCTGACAATCCGCTCATGTCTGTCTATCGCAATGACACCGTCGCTCATGCTGTCCAACAAAATGCCCGAAGCCAAACTACTGAAATCATATACCTTCCTGCTCCACACCAAAATAACCACGCCTGAGAGAACAAGCCCCAATACAAACGGCGTGGGGTCATATACAAGCGTCAGCTTCATAACATAAGAGCACAGTACCAACACCGGCAGAAAAGATAGCCAGAGTATCAGCTTATACTGCCTGTCCACCGCATAATCCGGTTTTTTGATGCACACGCAAATCAAAGGATACAGTGACAAAGCATAAGGTATAATCATACCGCACAGCATAAAGACCCAATACCCAGGTCCGTATTCCAGGCTTAAATAACCATGCCCCTGGGGCGTGTGCAGCCAGTCTATCCGTTTATAATATAAAGTATGTAAATCACAGGTAAAAACAAGTCCCAGAATAAAGGCATCGACAATCTTAAGAATCTTTAAAATCTTGACAGGCGCTTTCTCAAAGCAATAGCTATACATAAAATAACAATAACTTATCGGAATCGCCAATGAACCTATATACTGCACCTTCACCGCCACCATGGCAGCTTCTACCGTAGGCGCTGTCAATTCAAACAAGTATCCGGCATTCTGTATCAAAGAACCCATCAAAAAATATTGCATTAATTTCTGCTCTCTGGAACCGTCTCCTTTCAGCAGAAGATATAATGCAAAAACAATCACACCGATACCGAAAACACCAAGTCCTAAAAATACAATACTCATAATTTTGTAACACCACACAAAATTCATTGTCTCTTTTTCAGACACATACTTATATATATGATATCAGTTTCGTTTATATATGTCTACAAAAATTTGGACGTGATGTAAGAATCAAGTGTAGCGATTTTGTAATAACTGGGCTTCGTTACACTAGTAACCGTTTAGCCCTGGGCTTTGCACTCGCTGCAAAGCCCGTATGAACACGTAGATTTGACCAAGAAGGAATCCGCCCCTCGCCGCAGACGATTCGGAATAGGCAGATTCCGTAGTTATGAAGCAGAAGGCTGAATAATTACAAGGAATTGATAAGAATTCGTTACTGTTCATAGAGTAAACAGTAACACTACACACTTATTTTCTTATTACATATTGCTCCCGCCCCATCGTCATGGGAAATGAGAAACACGATTTTTTCTTTCGACAATTTCCTGATTTCTTCCAAGATGAACGCTGCCGTCTGCTTATCAAGGGCGTTTGTCACTTCATCGAATACATATACGTCCGCATCCTTCAAAAAAGCCCTGGCAAGCAGCAATCGCTGACATTGTCCGCCTGACAGCCTGTTGCCCCGCTCTCCTACGACAGTGTCAAACTCATCCGGCATTGCCCAAATATCGTTCAGAATCTGCGCTTTCTCACAAGCTTTTTTTAGTTCTTCTTCTGTTGCATCCGGCTTCACATAGGACAGATTTTCACGAATCGATGCATGAAAAAGATAGGTTCCCTGTAAACTTCCGGAAATCTTATGATAGTAACCGGATAAATCTATGTTCTCCAAATCATTATCATTGACTTTTATCTGTCCGCTGTCCACATTGGCAAGCTTAAGCAGCAGTTTCAAAAGTGTAGTCTTACCACTTCCGCTTTTTCCGGTGATGTGCACACAGTTGCCCCTTTCAAAGGAGCCGTTTACATTCGCCAAAAGATGTGGAAGTTCGGAAGAATAGCCGAAACTTACATTTTTCAATTCTATTTTTTGAATGCCTGAAATATATTTTGTTCCTTTTTTATCTGCTGTTTTATTGTTCCAAGACATAGCCCGGAGATAAATCGGCATATCAGACTGCATGGAAGCCTGGTATGCCGACAAAGCAGTCATGGAATCTGTTAGTAAGTGATAATAAACAATAAATACCAGTAACTCCCCTACTGTCATGGCATGATGCAACATCAAAATACCTCCGATAAAATAGACGCCAAACTCCATCAGAAATTCGTTTTTCAGGCGGGGAATAATCATTACCCGGGTTACCCAGTAATGAATCCATTTTGCATTATGCAAAGCATATTTGTGTTGGAACCTTACATATTTCCGCGCCTGGCCTTTTTCCTGATGAAACATTTTAATCTGACGCCATCCTTTTAATACGCTGTACAGCCACGAAGTCATATCTCTGTCATTTTGGCGGTTCTTTTCAATCAATATATTTTCCTTCCGGCTGACGATGCCATCTAACAGAAATGTTACCGGGATTGCAATCATTCCAAGCAAGGCCAACTGCCAATTCAACCAGAACAAATACATGGCCGAGAAAACTAACAGCATCATTTTTACTTCAAACTTCCCAAACTGTTCCCGCAGGAATTCGGACAATTTACCAATGTCGTTGTCCATTTTCAATTTGGCATCTCCAATGTTTACCGCCGACATATGAATCCCACATTCTTGCTCTGCCGGATAAATAAACTTATCTAACGCTTGTAGGCGCAGTTGATATTCCAGTATATTCTGAAGTCTGTTTAGCATGATGCAGCCGATAACAGACACTCCTCCACTGATGATAAACAACATACAATACCAGACAATGATGCGGCCGAAAATTTGCAAATCTGCTCTGAAAAGCACTTCATCAACGAACAGATGATAAAGCTGCGGCGTGAGCAATTCCACAACAGCGGCACACAATAACAGCAATACATAAACCGGCATAATACCCTTTTGTTTTCCCAGACATTGCATTAAATAGCCGTATACATCCATTCTAAGTTTGAATGCCTTTCTCATTCTCTCCTCCAATTCTGACACATTTGTCACACATTGCCTCCACCCGGCTGCTGTGTGTAATCATAATCATTGTCTTGTCGATAAACAGCCCCATGCATTTAGAAATCATTCGTTCTTCCTCCGCTGCATCCAATGCCGAGGTGGGTTCATCTAAAATAATAAGGCCCGGCCGCCGCAGACAAAGCTGTGCCAATGCCAGCCTCTGTTTCTGTCCTCCGGATAAAATATCCCCTATTTTGGTATCCATTCCATCCGGCCACTCCTTTACATACTGCTCCAGTCCCACGGCCGAAATTACATCCTTTAACTGTTTGTCAGAAGCCTTTTGATATGCCAGAAGTAAATTTTCCTTTAAGCTGCCGTCCATGACAAATGCATCCTGAAACATCATTCCGATTTCGTCGCGAAGAGATTTCAAAGAATATTCACCGACCGCATTGCCGTCAATTTTTACCTCCCCACTGTCGGCTTTCACCATTCCTATCAGCAGTTCTGCAAGCGTTGACTTGCCACAGCCACTGTCTCCGGTGATGGCAACTTTTTCTCCCGGACGAATATGCAGGGAGAAATTATCAAATATACGCTCAGAACCATATGAAAAGCAAAGGTTGTTTATTTCAACCTGCCCTCTGCAATGTTCCATTTGCAATGCTCCGCTGTCCGTTTCATCAGAATAACTCATAAATTCCTGTATTTTACGAATCGTCCCGATTCTGCTCTGTGCATCATTCCAACTTTGGTTAATCAACGTTATCTTTTGGGCCATCATGGAAAAGTAAGTAAGCAAAACAGTAAAGGTGCCTATCGTTATGATTTTTTCCTGAATCAGATAAACAGAAACGGCGAAGATAGATAGCTGCGAGAGCAGAAACAGTCCTTTGATAGCCTGTTCCGATATTGCCTGCGCCAAGTTCATCCGATTCCTCTGTCGGAACATCTTCGATGAAGAAGCATCAAACTTTGCTTTTACTTTTTTCTGCATACTTAACAACCGTATCGATAAGAAGTTTTCTATCATTTCATATAGCCAGCCGATGTATTCACCATACTGCTCCTTTTGTCTTATGGAAGCTTCTTTACTTCTTTTTCCTGCAAAAATCGTTATTCCCCCACAGACACCGGATAATACTACCATCATGAGCCCTGCAATAAAATGGATTTGAAAACTAAAAAGCATAAGCGCCGCGAGAATGATAAAATGATTTATCTGATGGATGACACCGCGAATCAAAAAATGCACACATTCCGCCGGATAATCCTGCATGACCGCCATCACTTCACCTGTTTTCATTTTCTTTAAGTCAGCCGGCCGCATCCTGAAAAATTTCCGGAAGATGTCCATTTTCATTTGAAAGGCAAACATGACTATCAGATAATGATGCTGCGCATAAATCCAATAAAATAAGGCCCCGGAAAAAAGAGACAGGAAAATAGCGACTCCACTAATTTTAAAAAACGCCGCTATATCTTTCTGATAAATCATTTCATCAAGCATCCTTCCAAATAATTTTGGAAAAAGCACTGAAATCACTGTCTCTGCCAGCCAGCCAACATAAAATGCAATAAATTGCTTCTTATATGCGCTTATATAAGGTTTTAAGAAAAGCATTGCACTCTTTAACGTATATTTTTCCATATCGCGACGCTCCTTTTTGCTGTATTGGCCAATCCCACCAAGCTTGGTTTGCATTTTATATTTACGACCTTGTATTGTCATTAACTTTTCTGCATGAATTTATTATACTTTCTGCAATGCCCTTGCAAAAAATCTTAGTTTTCCTATATAATAAAAGAAACAGGCGGAAATATGGTTGAATAAAATCTCTGATAAGCAAATTATTGAGCATAAAACGCTTTGGAATGGAGAAAAGCCACAGTAAACTGCTCTGACATGGAGGTAAAAATGATTGAAGACAGACGTTATACGGGAAATATCATCTATATTGATTTCTATGCCAAAGAGACTTTCAAAAATTACCCTGCTAAGGAGTCTTTGACCATAACTCTGGCTACCGATGGCAAATGGGACTTTGACTTAAATAGCCATCATTATAAAGTAAACGCTCCCTTTATTCTCTGTTTGAATGAATCGGATTCCTTTTCCATCAAAAGTACCGGCAATTACGCCGCCAAAACATTTGTTTTTCAACCATCCTTTATTAATCGCAGTCTGACTCCGGAAACCATCATAGATAATATGTTTGAAAATACAGAAATAATGCATGACAGAAATCTGATGAATATTTTCATGCAAAGAAATGACAATTATTACGGCATGCTGCCTTTGGACGCCCCCTCTGCGCTGCAGATTAATTCATGGCTGTCTATCATTGGAACCGAATGCCTGTCCCAGAGCGACGGATATTGGACATGCCGTTTGCGCAAATACCTCCTGCAAATTCTCTTTCTGCTGGAGGATTCTTTCCTGGCACTTAGTGATAACAGCATGACTGCAAAAGAGCCTATCGACTATGCGCTTGACTATATCAAGAGCAATTACAATCTTGGTCTGACACTTGAAGGCATCAGTAAATATGTAGGCATAAACCGTACCACACTCAATCATATGTGCAAACACAAAACCGGCATGACTCTTATGCAATACCTTAAAAATTACCGCTTAAAAATAGCAAAAGAAACGCTTCGCCATACGAACCTGGCACTTTCGGAAATCTCTCTGTCCTGCGGCTATAACTATGAATCTTATTTTGTAAAAGTGTTTACCGAGGGTTGCGGTATGTCGCCCAGTGAATATAGGAAGCGGTATCGGGGATGAGTTACGTCTAGGTGATAGCCACAGTAATCACCGGAGGCTTTCTTTTGCAAAAACCACGACTCATAATCAATTAACTGTATCAAAGCCTTTGAATCAAATTCTGCCCGCTTTACTTCAATAATATCATAGGAAGCAACTTTTGAATTTGCCATATTTCCAAACATTAGTAAAATATCAATCTCTTTTCCCAAATTTGTCGGAACATAGCTGAGATAATCGGTATAATTACCGAAAATATCCGCATAATATCCTCTGGCAAATCCATGATTTAAAAGTGCCACTATGGAATATTCGTATTGGGGGCCCTTCTTCCTTATGAATATAATCCATGAGATTATATTCCCGAAAAGGATAAGGTTCTCGAATGACCTCTTTCCGCATAGTAAAGGGGGTTATTTTCATATATTCATCCAATAAAATCTCAAATTCTTTTGATTAGAAATAGAGAACATAGCATTTGCTCCACTGGCGCGTTGCAAACTCCAAGTCCAAAGCTTTCCATTATTTCTTAAATCGTTAATATCATTTAATTTTAAAAATTTTTCAAAATTATACGATGAACATTTCATTTTACATCGAAACGGATAAATCCTGTCTGGCCAAATCCGAGTTTCATCATAAAATGGTTTTCCATCAGCCTGCCACAAGCCGCGCAGTTCTTTCGTTCCAATAACATACATTAAAATATAATCATCTTCCCGAATCATCGCCAATCTGGAAAGCAAACCGTCAAAAACATTATTTTGCGTTCTATTTTCTTTAGGCTCAGGCAATCCAACCAAACCATGCTGAATACAAATTATATAGTTTTCTTCATTAACCGAAAAATATGAACAGACATTACTTTACCTCTTCCTTTATTGATATTATAATACTATTCATATATTTTTGTACACCTTAAATAACACCTAGTATTAAGACGGAGAGCCTTCACACTCTCTGCCTTTTATTCCTCCCCTTACAATACACTACCGCCACAAACGTACTAACAAATGTCGCCACAATCGCTAGCGCGATAATTCCCGCCGGATTCACGCTCCCATACTGCTGCCTATAAGCAATCATATTCATCGGAATAAGCTTTTCATTGTTGGCGATACGTTCCATTTTGCCACGTCCCCTTCCCTCCGAAGTGACAGTGGTCACCACGCCTCCCTTCATACCTCCCCGGCCTCGTCCGCCTGCCGCTCCCACGCTGCTGTATTCCATCACACCATCCACAGACAGATTCCCTGGCGTCCCTCTCTCTTCCTCTAGCTTCGCCAACTATTCCATCGCCTTAAGCCCCTTGTGTCAAGTTAATGACACGAAATTTGTGAAAAACATCTTATAATAAGATGAATTTTTTCTCTTTTTTGTTGTTGAATTATACCAAAACAAGAAAATCCATATAATAAAAGCAGGATTTCTCCGTTTCAAGAGTTCCTGCTTTCACAATCCGCTTCAAAAGTCAATTATGCCAGTTGCAACTTGTTCTCAAGGCGTTCCACTATGCTCAATGGCAAATCTAAATCCTCTCCAATTTCTTGTTTTGTCATTTTTCCTCTTTCCAACATACGTTTCGCCGCTTCAATTTTTTCTTCATTTATAAGTTGCTCCATAATTTTACTCATAATTTTGCACCCTTCCTGCTCTTTTAGAGTAACTTCTAAATTTATTTACTGTAGCTTTTGACTCTTAATATCTTTATACATTTTTGTAATTTTTCTTTCATCCATATCATTATCTTGTATTATTTCATAATATGGACTATACGAATAATACTCATTTCCTTTACCACTCAAACCCATACAAACAATAAATATCCCTTCTTTCGACCACGATTCCATCTTATCATTTATAAATGCTTTTGATGCTGGTTGAATAGCTTTTCCATTAATTTTTGTTTTAACTACCCTAAAATATAACCATAATAAATATTCCTTATAATGACTTCTATTATTATAATAATTGTCAATAAAAAATTGTTTTAAACTACTAAAAAATATTTTTGTATACACGAACTCAAATATCTTTCTCCTTATTACACAATTATATCCTGTCCGCAGCCCTATATTACGTATTAATTGCATTTCTATGGTAGAATACCCACGTATATGCTTCGTTACTACCGCATAATGTTCAACTACATTTATTACTCTTTTTAATTTTTCTTTTCCATGATAACACTTTATGTATGTTCTAAATCTTAATATCCTATATTTCACAAATTCCAATGAAAAAAAGTTATAGCTATTTTTTCTATCGAAATATGACTTATCTTCTATCTCTGTTAAAATTGTGTACTTGTCTGCTTCAATTTCATTGTATGGGAATTGATATACCGGATTTTCATTTATCACCTTCATCATGTCAGTAATAGTCAGTGTTTCAAACCTTTGTATACTAGTTTCATGAATGCAGAAAAAAGCCATTAAAAAAGAAGCCGCTTTGCATATTTCACCATAACGCCTCCACCCAATTAACATCCTAGCATAATCTGTTTGTAACAATACAGCACATATAAAGAAAACATAATAGTATTGAAATATCATCAAAAACATACTATCTACTATTTTATAGGGTATTTTTCTGATAATTTTCAGTTTATAATAATCTTCCGTTAAATATTCCAGATAAATAAAAAGTAAAAATGACATCATAACCAGTGCCACTTTGCTATCCAAAATATTTAGAAAACAGCAAACATATGTAATGGTATACATTAACATTATTCTTTGTTGCGTATTAAAATTACTATAACAAATAATTCCTAATCCTACGATAAAATAGATAATAATTAAATTATCACCAAATAGCTGTTCCAATGAATTATTCCTTTCTTTAGTAACCGTTCATCTTTATCCTGTGAATAATTTCTTTAACATATATCTCTGCCATCCTTAATTTTTGTCACAACATATTCCTCAACCCTATCATAAAAATACTGCGCGTTTAATATCTGTTCTTCAACCTCTTTTTTAGATATCACAAAGTAATCATTATAATCACTATCACTGCGAATATCAAAAGCTTCCGATATAATGTCTGACATTGTTACATCAAATATTCCTGTTTTAATATATTCCCTTCGAAAAAAAGCCCCCACCGCTGAGTGTTTTGAAAAATCTATAGAGCATAATGCCAATACATTTCGCATACAATGAAAAACCGCATAATAAGAACGATTGGCTGCTCCTTTGTAATCCGATATTTTTATCAATGCTTTTGCAGATATAATACATTGTCTGGCTGTCTCTAAACGGTATATGGCTAAATCTGCCCTTACTTTATCCATAAATTTTCATGCCTTCCCTCTCAATGTTTTGATAAAACAGTTGATACTTCATTTGATTTTCATAATCATCATAATTACGTGCAAGAAGTGAAACCATGATATCATTCCGCAAACCCACACGACTTGCAATTCGACTGATTTCTTTCCGTTTTTCTTTTATTTCTTCCTGATTGCAATTTAGTAATATCATAATGTCAACATCTGATTCCAAATCGAAATCCCCACGGGCATATGAACCATACAAAATAATCCGTTCAATTTTCCCACCAAACAGTTTTATCAATTCTTCATTTACCTCAGTTGTAATATTCTTTATTCTTTCTTCCATATTCTAGTACCTCGAATAAATCTTAAATTCTAACATCCCGCTCTTTTTCTATAAGTATATCCCAAAAAATTATTCTTCTCAACGCTCTTTTATAAATATATTCAAACGGAGAGCCCTCACGCTCTCCGTCTCATATCCTTCACTTTACAATACACCACCGCCACCCCTGTGCTTACTGCCGTCGCCACAATCGCCGGCGCAATGATTCCCGCCGGGTTCACGCTCCCGTACTGCTGCCTGTAAGCAATCATATTAACAGGAATGAGTTGCAACGATGAAATATTCAAAATCAGAAACGTACACATCTCATTGCTTGCAACACGCTCCCCCTTCCCTTTCCTGCTGCCCGCAATCCCTGGACTGTCCGACAGCCTTCCTCCCCCATGTCCGCCTGTCACTTCCGCACCGCCGCTTTTAGCAGCCCCATCCGCAGACACATACCCCGGATTCCCCCTCTCCTCCTCCAGCTTCGCCAGCTCCTCCATCGCCTTAAGTCCCGCCGGCGTACACGCCCAACCAAGCCCAAGCACATTGGCTATCAGATTGGTAGATATGTATTCCCTGGCAGGATGCCCTTTGGGAATCCTGGGAAACAAGAAACTGATAAAGGGCTGTATGCCCCTGGTCATCTTGGCAATCAGCCCCGATTTCTGCGCAATCTCCATCAACCCTACCCACAGCGCCATCACGCCAATCATCGTAATACAAAGTGATACCGCATCTCCCGCAGAGTCCAAGGCGGCATTGGTGACATCTTCCATCCGGCCTGTCAACGCTCCATATATCACTCCGATTAAAATCATACAAGCCCAAATATAATTTAACATAAGCACAAAAAGAGCCGCTGCAAAACGCATATATGCCTTTATCTACAACGGCTTTGTTCCTGACTGTTCTTATTGTCATGATATGAAATTTTATCTATAATTATGAATCCATTTTATATTTATGTACTATATTGACTAAATTCAGACAGCCTCCCACTGCCACCAAAATTTCCCATTGCCTCCGTCACCATTCCACCACCGCAGAAGCCCAGGTAAGCCCGCCTCCAAAGCCCGAAAGAGCAATTTTCATTCCAGGTTTCAGCAATCCCTTACGGTTCATCTCATCCAGTAAAATCGGCACGCTCGCCGCAGAGATGTTCCCACAATGGTCCAGGCTGATTGGAAACTTATCTTCCGCTACCTTCAGTCTCTTAGCCACAGACTGTATAATCCTGATATTTGCCTGATGGAGTGCAAAATAATCAATGTCCTCCGCCGAGAGCCCGGCTGCTTTTATTGTCTTAAGCAGAGAAGCCGGAACCGCCGTCACGGCAAACTTATACACTTCCTGGCCATCCATATGCACATATTCCGGTTCGGTAGAAGTCTGCACGAGAGGATTGTTGTTTGTCCGGTTCCGGCACGCCAGAACGCTTCCTCTGGCCCCGTCGGAGCCCTGGTCATAGGCAAGCATCCTATCCTTCTCATCCGCCCGCGCCACGACTGCCCCCGCGCCATCGCCGAAAAGAACGCAAGTGCCCCTGTCGTTCCAGTCCATAATTTTCGACAACGTCTCCGCCCCAAGAATCAAGGCAGTCTGATACATACCTATCTGCAAATATGCATGTGCAATATTCAAAGCAAACATAAATCCAGAACATGCCGCATTAATGTCAAAGGCAACCGCATTATTTGCCCCGATTGCCGCCTGTACTTCACAGGCACATGACGGCGTCACATGGTCGGCGGACAATGTTCCCACAATAATCAGGTCAATCTCCTGTGCCGTAATCCCCGCATTATCCATGGCCCGTTTTGCCGCCTCCACAGACATGCTTGCGGTCGTCTCATCTTTCACCAGATGCCGTTCCCTGATACCGGTACGACTGCTAATCCACTCATCAGAAGTATCCATAATCTTTGACAAATCATCATTTGTCACAACCGTCTGGGGCAGACAACTCCCCGTTCCTATAATTTTCATTCCCATACTTTTTCCTTATTTCTGCACACTAATATTGATATCTTTTCCTACGGACGAAACTCGTCCATAATGTCTTTTACATGTTCTAATTTCGTTGCCCGGTAAGCGTTTGCCCCGCAAAACAAAAGCGCGTCTTCGACTTTACCTTTCACCGCATTGACCAACGCATCCGTAATGCAGTAAGGCGTCTTCGCCGGATTGCATGTGCTGATACACAGATGGCACTTTCCATGGGGCACTGGCCCTTCCTTTGCCCGTTTCATAAAAGGGTTCAGAATGGCTCTGCCAGGCATTCCCACCGGGCTCTGTACGATAACGATATCTTCTTTTTTTGCATCAATGTAACTCTGTTTATAGGCTTCGTCCGCGTCACATTCATAAGTGGTCACGAAACGGGTTGCCATCTGGACGCCGGAAGCGCCCATATCAAAATAACGCTCCATATCGCCGCGGGTATATATGCCGCCTGCCATAATAACAGGGATGTCTGTTCCGTGTTCCGCCGCCGCGTCATTGACTTTCTCAATGATGGCCTTCACTTCGCTGTCATAATCCAACCCATCTATATCATCAAGTTCTTCTTTGTGAAATCCCAAATGCCCGCCTGCAAGCGGCCCTTCAATCACCACTGCATCGGGAAGCCTCTGATACTTTTTCCACCAGTAGCGCATAATAACCTGTGCGGATTTCACACTGGATACGATTGGCGCAAGTTTTGTCCTGGCTGTCCCCACCAACTTCGGAAGTTCCATAGGAAGCCCGGCGCCCGAAATAATCAGGTCGATTCCCGCGTCCACAGCCGCCCTAACATACTCCTCATATTTTCTGGTGGCAACCATAATATTGACTCCCAGAATACCTTCTTTTGCAATCTTACGAGCCTTCTGAATCTCGGTTTTGATGGCACGCATATTGGCGCCGATAGGGTCGGCATCAAAGTCCGGTTCCTTGTATCCAATCTGCGCCGTGGAAATGACGCCGATACCGCCCTCCGCCGCCACCGCCCCTGCCAGGGAAGACAAGCTGACTCCTACGCCCATCCCGCCCTGTATAACAGGTACTTTCGCCGTGAGATTCCCTATAGTAAGAGGTTTTATTTCCGCCATACACTTCTCCTTTTACACGAAGCTGCCTACGCCTCGCCGATGGCAAAGGTCAATTCCGCCTGTGTGACAAGTTTTCCGTTCACATAAGCTTTCGCCGCGCCCACCCCGATAGGTCCTTTGATTTTGATAATTTCCGTCTCCAATGTGAGTACGTCCCCCGGCACTACCTTGCCTTTGAATTTGGCATTGTTGATTGCCGCAAAATATGCCGTCTTGCCTCGAAACTCAGGCTGGCTTAAAATTGCCACCGCACCCGTCTGCGCCAAGGCTTCCACAATCAGCACGCCAGGCATAACCGGTTCCTGCGGGAAATGCCCTGCAAAAAAAGGTTCGTTGTAAGATACACACTTTTTTGCCACCACGCGCTTGCCTTCTTCTAATTCCTCAACCGTATCAATAAGCATAAACGGCTGTCTGTGAGGAATTATCTCCATAATCTCTTTTGCTGTCATAAGCGACATATCCTCGTCCCCCTTCTCTATGCATGATACTTCTTTACTAACAAACTTGCATTGTGTCCGCCGAAACCAAGGGAATTGGACAATGCATACTCAAAGTCCTCCTCATATGCCTCTTTACAATAGTTCAAATCGCACTCCTCGTCAGGCACCTGGTAGCCTACAGTACGGTGGATGTAGCCTTCCTCCAATTCCTTTACGCAAGTCACGAACTCAATCGCGCCGGCTGCCCCCAGAAGGTGTCCCACCATAGACTTGGTGGAGTTGATTTTAATATCCTTCGCATGTTCGCCAAACAACAGCTTAATCGCCCTTGTCTCAAAAAGGTCGTTGTGGTGCGTCGCTGTGCCATGGGCATTGATATATGTGACGTCTTCTTTTGCAATTCCTGCATCCGCCACCGCATATTCCATTGCCTTAGCCGCGCCTGCACCGTCCTCCGCAGGAGATGTGATATGGTAGGCATCCGACGTACAGCCATATCCTGCCACTTCTGCATAAATCTTTGCGCCTCTCGCTTTTGCGTGTTCCAACTCTTCCAGTACGACAACCGCCGCGCCCTCGCCCATCACGAAACCGCTTCTTTCTTTGTCGAAAGGAATAGAACACCTGGACGGGTCTTCACATGTGGACAGTGCCGTCAAGGCGGAGAAACCGCCGATACCGATAGGACAGACGCTTCCCTCCGTACCGCCCGCAACCATCACCTCCGCATCTCCATACTGGATGGCACGGAAAGCCTCGCCGATAGAATTAGTACCTGTTGCGCACGCTGTCACTACGTTAATGCTCTTACCCTTTAAGCCAAATTGGATGGAAACATTCCCTGCCGCCATATTGGAAATGGTCAAAGGCACGAATAACGGCTCAATTCTGGAAGGCCCTTTCTCCAACATTCTGCTGTGGGAACGTTCCATAGCCTGCAGGGAACCTGTACCGGAACCCACTGCCACACCCACGCGGTAGGGGTCTTCCTTCTCCATATCAAGCCCCGCATCCTCAATCGCCTCCTTCGCCGCCGCCACTGCATACTGGGAAAAAGGTTCCATGCGCTTGGCCGCCTTAAAATCCATGTAGTTTTTGCCCTCAAAGCCCTTGACTTCCGCGGCAAGTTTACATTTAAAATCAGTGGCATCAAATTTGGTAATCGGGGCAAAACCGATTTTTCCTTCCTTAACCCCCGTCCAAAATTCATCCACGCTCAAACCAATGGGTGTAATTGCACCCATGCCTGTTACTACAACTCGTCTGCTCATACCGCTTGCTCTGCTCCTTTTCTAATGTGACAATGATTCTGTATCTCTCCATACGCCTGCATATGGCAAACCGGAACCATCGCCTGTTTTCCTATGATACAAAAATTCTTATATAGCCATTCCGCCGTCCACAGAAATAACCTGTCCTGTAATATAAGACGCCTTGTCACTGGCAAGAAACGCTACTGTCTCCGCCACATCTTTCGGCCTCCCAACACGTTTCAATGGAATCTGCGCCAACGTCGCCTCCTTGGCCGTATCCGTCATTGCCTGTGTCATGTCCGTGTCAATATAACCAGGCGCCACTGCGTTAACCGTGATGTTCCTGCTGGCAAGTTCACGGGCCATAGACTTGGTCAAGCCGATTACGCCCGCCTTGGATGCGGCATAGTTGGCCTGTCCTGCATTGCCCAACACGCCGGATACGGAGGACAAGTTAATAATCCTGCCGGATTTCTGTTTGATGAAAGGACGGTACATATGTTTCATCGTATTAAAAGTCCCTTTTAAATTTGTATCTATGACAGCGTCGAAATCTTCCTCCGTCATCTTAATCACAAGGTTGTCCTTGGTAATGCCCGCGTTGTTCACCAGAATATCTATGTGCCCGAAAGCAGCCAGCATATCCGTAATCATCTTGCCGCACGCCTCATAGTCCGCCACGCTGCACTGTACTGCGGCAGCCTTGCGCCCCATCTTCTCGATTTCGCTTACGACTTCTTCCGCTTTTTCCTTCGAGCCATTGTAATTGACAATCACATCTGCGCCATACTGCGCCAATGTCAACGCAATTTCACGGCCAATGCCGCGTCCCGCGCCTGTCACAAGCGCCACTTTCCCTTCTAACATTATCTTCCTCCATTTCCGAAACAAAATATCCCTCACTGCCTCTTTTACATAACAGCGTAAGGCTGAACTGTTTTCTCACCTATTCCATTTTCTTGTTCCATTTTTTATAATTTATCCAAGTCTTCCACTTTCTCTACATTAAGAACTTTCATGCTTTTATCAATTTTGCGCATAAAACCGGAGAGAGTCTTTCCAGGCCCGATTTCCACAAAAGTATCCACGCCGTCGGCAATCATGCGCTCTACGGTCTGCTGCCATCTAACGGAAGAAGACACCTGTTTCTCCAAAAGAGCTTTTACCTCGGACTTATCCGTCACATAATCCGCCGTTACATTAGCGATATAAGGAATCTGGATATCATGAATCTCTACACTTTCCAACTCCTTCGCCAGTTTCTCCCCTGCGCCTGTCAATAACGGAGAGTGAAAAGGCCCGCTTACCTTCAAAGGAACGCATCTCTTAGCTCCTGCTGCCGTCAGCTTCTCCACGGCCGCCTGCGCCGCCCCTTCTTCCCCTGTAATGACAATCTGCCCTGGACAGTTATAGTTTGCGATAGTCACCATACCCGGCGTCTCTTCGCATATTTTTTCAATCACCGCTGTATCCAGTCCAAGCACCGCCACCATGGCGCCGCCATTGGGTACTGCCTCCTGCATATAAATGCCACGCTTACGCACTATTTTAAATACATCCGCAGCGCTCATCACACCGCTGGCGGTTAAGGCGCCGTATTCTCCCAGGCTCAAACCGGCTGTCACATCAGGCTTAATACCCTTCTCCTCTATCGCTTTCAACATTGCTACCTCTGCAGCCAACATAGCAATCTGTGTATATTCCGTAATATGAATCTGCTCATTTTCCTCAAAACACAATGCAGCAACATCCAACCCGCTTGCTTTACTTGCCAATTCGAACATCTCCTTGCTGACCGGAATCTGTTCGTAAAAGTCTTTCCCCATACCTATATACTGTGCGCCCTGTCCCGGGAACATAAATGCCATTTTACCCATAATCCAATAACCGCCTTTCTCGTTGTCAATTTTTTCATCTACATGAATGATAGTTTGAATTTCAAAGTATTTGTTTTTAAGAAGAGCGCAAGCCTGCGAGCTTGCGCTCCTTCAAACATCAAATATATGTTTTTTCCATTTCTTTCTATTTCAGCAGAGCTTCCGCCTGCGCCATAATTTCCTGAATCATCTCGGCACAAGACTGCTCCTTCTTGACCATACCTGCAATCTGTCCTGCCATCAATGTACCGTTGACGGTATCGCCTTCCACAACCGCCTTACGCAGAGCGCCTAACGTGAGATGCTCTAATTCTTCAAAAGGTGCCCCTGCCTTTTCCAATTTCAGATATTCTCTGGTCATATTGTTGCGTATCTGGCGCACCGGATGCCCATGGGTCATGCCCGTCACTTCCGAATCAATATCTTTCGCTGCCAGAATTTTCTTCTTATAATTCTCATGTACGATGGATTCCGTGGCAACCACAAACCTGGTTCCCATCTGCACTGCCTCTGCGCCTAACATCATAGCCGCCGCAAAGCCTCTTCCATCCGCAATACCGCCTGCCGCGATTACCGGAATATTCACTGCATCTACCACCTGCGGAACGAGTGTCATCGTAGTGGCCGACCCAATATGTCCGCCGGACTCCGTACCTTCGGCAACTACCGCATCCACGCCGGCGCGTTCCATCATCCTGGCAAGCGCCACGCTGGCAATAACGGGAATCACTTTGATGCCGGCTTCCTTCCACGAAGCAAGATATTTGCCCGGATTACCTGCTCCGGTAGTTACCACCTGCACGCCTTCTTCAACAATCACCTTAGCAATCTCATCCGCCTCGGGATTCATCAGCATAACATTTACGCCGAACGGTTTATCAGTTAATTCTTTCGTCTTCTGAATCTGCTCTCTTACAAAAGATGCCGGCGCACCGCCTGCCCCGATAATTCCCAGGCCGCCCGCTTCCGAAACGGCTGCCGCAAGATGGTACTCCGCTACCCATGCCATACCGCCCTGGATAATCGGATACTCAATCCCCAGAAGTTCTGTAATTTTTGTTTTCATCCTACAACCTCTACCCTAACACGCGCAAGCCATACTGCCTGTGCATTTCCCTATAGATACTGCCTCGCCGCTTCACATCAAGACGCCGGTCAGCATCGTCGGCGCGCATCCTGTATACCACGCCTCACAAATCTTCTTACGCTTCTACGCCTTTGCTCTTCATATACTCAATTACAGCGCCCACTGTCGTAATCTGCTCTAAATCTTCGGAAGGAATCTCTACGCCGTATTCCTCTTCGAAAGCCATAACAAGCTCGAATAAGTCTAAGGAGTCCGCACCCAAATCATCCTTGAAGGAGGACTCTTCTGTAATCTCTACGCCTTCCAAATTTAACTGTTCCTGAATAATCTCGATAACTCTTTCTAACATTTTCCTGTTCTCCTTTTCACCATTAGATAAAATAGTTTGACATTCAAAGTATATTCTTTGTCCCTCGATTTGTCAATCTTAATTTTACGGGTTTTCTGTGTTTTGTCAATTCACTTTGACAATAAATATTGATAAATCTCTCTTTTTGGTACGCCCCTGTCTTTTGCCACTTGTTTCATGGCGTTTTTTTCATCCATCCCCTCTTTCTCATAGTATGCCATATGCTCTTCAATGCCCATGCTCTGCCACGCCGCCTGCCGTTCTTCTTTCTTCTGCGCCAGACTTTTCCCTTCCACAACCAGTACATACTCTCCACGCGGTTCCTCGGTTTCATACATCGTCAGCGCACCCTCAACCGTCGTGGGAACCACCGTCTCAAACTTTTTTGTCAATTCCCTGCAGAGCGTCAGCCTGCGGTTCCCCAACGTATCCAACAGCTCTTCCAATGTCCGCACCAAATGGTGGGGCGCTTCGTACAGGATAATCGTTCGGGATTCTTCTTTCAGTTCCTCCAGTATCTGCGCTTTCTCCTTCTTATCTGACGGCAGAAAAGCCTCGAAACAAAACCGCCTCGTACCAAGTCCCGACAGCGTAAGGGCAGTGATACATGCCGCCGCTCCCGGCAGCGATGTAACCCGGATACCCGCCTCATGGCATTTGGCCACCAGCACCTCCCCCGGGTCGGAAATCCCCGGCGTGCCTGCATCGGTAATCAACGCCACGTCTTTACCCTGGCGCATCTGTTCCACTAGGTAGTCTGCTTTTTCTACTTTATTATATTCGTGGTAACTGGTCATAGAAGTCTTTATCTGAAAATGATTGAGCAATTTAATGCTGTTTCGCGTATCCTCTGCTGCAATGATGTCCACACTCCCAAGCGTCTCCACTGCCCGGGGCGTCATATCGCCCAGATTGCCGATAGGCGTCGCGCACAAATATAGCATTCCTGACATAAATTCTTCCCTCCGTCATCCGTTCCCGCTGACTGTCTCCGGTTGGGCACTACCCTGCGCCTCACCTTCTTCTCCATCTTGTACCTGAGTCTCTTCTGCTTGTCCTCCATTTGCCTTCTCTTCTTCCCACTGCGCTCTCTCGGCCTCAGCTTCCTCGTCTGTCAGAAAAGAAGTGCGTTTGTAATTGACCGCCGCATTCCATACAATCCACTCGTCATACCCTGCAAAATAAGCCCCTTTTATTTGGTCCCGCAGCTGCTTGGCCCCATAGCTGATATGCCCCGGCACCCAACTTGCCGTAAACCCCTGCAGCCACATCCGCACCCCTGCGCGGCTTCCATCCGGCACCGTTTTAAGTTCCTCCACAGATGCCGAAGACGCCCCATAGATTGTCCGGTATGGGTCTGCGTCCGGCACGTCAATCCCATATGCGCCATTATGATAATGGGACGGATACACCATCGGACAGATATAGTCTAAATGCCTCGCCATCTGTACATAGTCCTGGCCTACAATCTTCTGGTCAATTTCATTGTCAATCACCGTCCCGAACACATCCGCCGCTACATATACTCCCAAGGGCTCCAGTTTCCCGTACATATATTCCGTAAACTGGGTAATAATCCCAATCTTATCGGTTTTCTCCGCCTCTTCCCCGTAGTCCACTTCCTCCTCTCTGACATCCGTAGAAAAGCGTATGTAATCAAACTGTATCTCATCAAACCCTGCTTTCGCCGCTTCAGCCCCGATTTCCGCCAGGTAATCCCAAACGCCCCTCTCATAAGGATTGACCCAGGCTAAGCCGCTTTTATCCCGGAAAACTTCGCCAGTCTTGGTATGTACCGCCCACTCCGGCTTCTGCTCCGCCAGGTAAGGGTCTCTAAATGCCACGATTCTTGCAATCAGATAGATATCCTTCTCTTTACATTTTGCCACCAACCCATCTATATCCGATATATAGCCGACTCCTGCGCCAATTTCCCTGACCTGCTCCGACTGCATCTCATAGGTTACCTTGCCCTCGTCATTCTTGATATCTATGACCATAGCGTTTAACTCTGTCTCGTCTACCAGGGCGATGAGATCGTCCATCTTTCCAATTCCGGCAACAGGGCCGCTGACATAAATGCCTTTGACCCGGACAGGTTCCCTTCTTGTATCCGCCGTATCTTTGTCTTCGCCTGCCCCTGTGTCTTCCGTAGCATTATCTGTATCATTTTGGCCCTGTCCGACATCGTTGCCTGACACATTTTCTTTATCCGACATATCTTCTGCATTTTCCGAATTATCCGTCATCGTATCCGGGCTTCCTGTCTGTGCTTCCGCTGCTTCCGACACACTCTCGTCTACAAGCCCGTCCGACTCCGCATCATTATCCGACACCGTCTCTTGCGCCGCATCTGGCTCATTGGAAGTCTGCGCCATAGCCGCCTCTCCTACGCTGCCGCAACCGCAGCATAAAACCGCCGCCAATATGAAACCTACGAACAAAAGTACATAGGAAAGAAACACCTTTTTCCCTAAATGAGACATAACCCTTCCGCCCTTTCTTCTTTTGTCACATTAATACCCATAAATATCATAAATTTCCGGCATATAAACTCCGGGTTCCTTGTAAACAATCAACGGTTTTTCCACCGTCAGCTGCGGCCTGCCGCCTCTGTTCGCCTCAATCAGCACCATATTCGGCTCCTTATCCACATAAGGATACACAAGCTGCATCCTCTTTGGCTCCAGTTTATAATCACATAGCAAGGTGATAATCTGCGCAAGCCTGAAAGGCCTGTGCACCATATAAAAATTCCCGCCAGGTTTTAAAAGCTTCGCCGTCTGTGCAATCACGTCTTCCAAGGTACACAATATTTCGTGCCTGGCCACGGCCATGGCGTCGCTCGGATTGATAAGCCCATGCTGGCTCGTCATATATGGCGGATTACATGTGATAACGTCAAAAGAAGCAGCGTCAAATATACTCCCTGCTTCTTTAATATCCCCTGTCACTATATCAATCTTATCCTGTAATCCATTCAAAAGCACACTACGCCTTGCCATATCTGCACTGTCCTTTTGAATCTCCAGACCAGTCAGATGGGCTGCACCCGTCTTAGCCTCCAAAAGAATCGGGATAATCCCCGTACCCGTCCCCAAGTCAAGCACACATGCGCCGTCTTTCACACGCGCGAATCCTGACAGAAGCACCGCATCCATGCCGAAACAGAAGCGCCCGGTATCCTGTATAATACGGTATCCGTTGCGCTCCAAATCGTCGATTCTCTCATTTTCTTTTAGGGAAACAATGTTCTTCTCCTGCATCAGTTTTCATCCAGCTTGGATTTCCCGGAATCCTGCTTCTCCAATTTCTCCAGTTCTTTTAACTCCGCCTCACTGACATCAACCTTGCGGTTTTTGTTATGCTTCCTCTTGAAACGAAGCTGTTCCACCTTATATTCCTGAATCTCTTTCTCGTCGTCTATATTTACGATTACTTTAACCAACTGGCGAAGCACGTTGACGCTGTGCACCTCGCCCTTAAGCCCGTCCTCCGTGGTCACATAATCTCCCACATTGGGCAGCCTCCGGTTCAATTCCTCGTAAGTCTCTTCCTCATTTTTCAGGCAACACATAAGTCTGCCGCAGACGCCCGATATCTTGGTAGGGTTCAGGGAAAGATTCTGTTCCTTGGCCATCTTGATGGACACCGGGGCAAACTCAGACAAATGCGTATGACAGCATAAAGGCCTGCCGCAGATACCGATGCCGCCTAAAATTTTCGTCTCATCCCTCACGCCAATCTGCCGCAGCTCGATTCTTGTCTTGAAAACCGACGCCAGATCCTTTACCAATTCCCGGAAGTCAATCCGTCCGTCCGCCGTGAAATAAAAGAGTACTTTGTTATTGTCAAACGTATATTCCGCGTCAATCAGCTTCATTTGCAGATTATGCTTCCTGATTTTCTCAAGGCAAATCTTAAACGCCTCTTTCTCCCGCTGTTTATTTGACGCCTCCTGCTCGTCGTCCTTGGGCGTCGCCACACGAAGCACCGCCTTCAACGGCTGTACAACCTTCTCTTCCTCTTCCTCCCTGGGGTCCCCCACCACCGTGCCATACTCAATGCCGCGCGCCGTCTCTACGATAACATGGTCATTCTTCTTAATGTCCAGTTCCCCCGGGTCAAAAAAATATATCTTACCGGCGGTACGGAACCGCACGCCTATCACTCGTATCATAATCTATCAACCTCCATGTTTCTAATTCTCTTTGACAGTCAACAGCAAAAGTTCCATCGTCAGCTCAAAATTGACATTGGCGTCCAACCTTCTCTTCGCCTGCTGCAAGGCGTTAACGATATTTTCAATTCCTTCGTATGTGCTTCTGTCCGACACACGCATAATCTGCTGTATCTCTTCTTTGAAAATCAGACTGTTCACATCCTTCGTGGCTTTAAAAAGCAGCACGTCACGGTACCACGCAGACAGGATGTCCAAATAATCGTTTACATCAAATTTATACTCTGTAATCTTCTTAATTGCTTTGACAATCTCGTTGATTTCCATATCTTTAATGTATTTTACCAACGTGACTGCCTCTTCCTTAACCTTCTCAAATTCTTCACTGCTTGCAAGCATTTTTGCCTTACCAATATTGCCCCTGGCAAAAGCCACGCAAATATTCGCCTTGTAATCCGGCACGCCAAGCTCTTCCATCAGATATTTCTTGACTTTAGCATCCGCTACAGGCTTCATATTTAACACCACACACCTGCTTAGGATGGTAGGAAGCAGCGCGTCCACATTGGTCGTCAGAATAAGAAATACCACATACTCCGGCGGCTCTTCCAACGTTTTTAGCAGCGCGTTCTGCGCCTGGACCTTCATCTTCTCGCCCTCGTTGATAATGTATATTTTCCGCGGGCTGCTGTACGGTTTTATATCAATGTCACCGTTTATCTGCCTTCTGATGTCGTCCACGCCTATCGTATTAGGCTTTTCATGGCTCACAAATATGATATCCGGTTGGTTATTGCTAAGCGCCTGTTTACAGGAATGGCACTCTCCGCACGGTTCCGCGCCGCCTTTTTCACATTGCAATGCCATGGCAAAGACCCGGGCAATAAATTCCTTACCGCTGCTTCTCTCCCCGTTAATGATATACGCATGCGACACTTTATTTGTAGAAAGTGCGTTTTGCAAATGCTCTTTGAGTTGTTCTTGTCCTATAATGTCCGTAAATTTAGCCATCTATAACCCCACCCATCTGAAAGAAAACCTTATCCTCAAGTAAAAATATCAAGCAGCAATCCCCGAATTTCCCCTATCTTACTTAAAATAGCCAGATTATCCTGCTCATCCTTGACAAGTTCCTGCGCCAATTGGTCCAGGTTCTCATCAATCAGCCTGATAATTCCATATACCCTGTGCCGGCCTTTCCTGTCCAGGAAATTTTCCCTGGAAAAAGCATGGGACCGGTTGACTACTTCGTTGAGAAAATCCTTAATCAACGCACGGTATCTCTTCATATCCTTGATATCCCTGTGCTTTGAAAGTTTATCCCCCTGCCTTGTAATTTCCTCCATCATGCCTGTCAAGGCATTCTGTAAATCCTGTTCTTCAATTCTGCTGACAAGAGTGAACTTAAATGTGCCATCCGTCTCATGCGCCTGCGTCGTCTGTTCCACCGGCACCGCCTGCTGCACCTGATTCACTTTGATATCCATCTCTTGCCACCTCCCTGCTCTCTGTCATATATGAATATATATTATATATCGACTCAGCCTAAGTTTTGTTGTAGATACGAGAGGATTTCTTCCAGACACTTATCCAAATCATCATTGTAGAACGTCCTCTCAATGCCCGTCTTCTTAAGCCTTTCCCCGGAAAAGTCCTCGGCATCAGCCAGGAACCGTCTGCACATTTCTTCATATTGCGGATTGTCCTCCGCCCGTTCCCTGTCCAGTGCCCTCTGTAGACGTACCCCGTCATCTAACTCAATCATAACAGGCAGCACTTTCTCTTTTCCATAAAACCTCTGCATATGCACATATGCTTCCAGCGTGCCAATTATGATGTAAGAATAGTTCACCAGGTCAACCGTATTATCCGCTACTGTAAAATATCTCCACAGACCCAGACAAGTGTGATACGCTCTGGCCTCAATCACGCTTCCTTTGCCAAGCAGCTCCTGAAACCCCGCCTCGTCCGTAAAGTGGTATTCCACCCCTTCTCGCTCGCCTGCCCTGATAGGGCGGGTTGTATACGGAATGATGGTCTGCAAGGCGACCCTGTTCTGTGACAGCAATTTCTTATAGATTGTATCTTTTCCCGATGAACTTCTTCCCATCAGGCACACGATTTTTCCCATATTGACAAATACCTTTTACCGATAACTATCCCTTATATTAATAATGCCATACTTTGCAAGGAATTTCAAATACTGTCTTCCACAAGCACCGCCACATTTCCTTTTCTCGTTATTCCTTGCACATTTAGCCCTATACGCATACTCTCCCCGATTCTATCCAGTATCGTGTCATTTATCATTTCTCCCGGTACAAGAAGCGGCACACCCGGCGGATACAAATTAATAAAATCAGCTGCTATCCTGCCGCCGCTTTTCTCAAGGGGTATTTCTTCAAACCGTATATGGAAAGCGTCGGAAGGGGTCATCTTTATTTTCGGCGGTATATCACCTCCATAAACCGCATCATCCTTGCCCGCCATCACCTTATCTGACTGCTTTCTGCCCGCTTCCGCGGTTCCTTCTTCTATCCTACCATCAATTTCTGTCAGCGCGTCAGCCAATCTCTGCCAACCCTCATCGGTATCCATAATTGTCATAATTGCCAGAACATAATTGCCTGCGGCCATCTCCATCTGCAAGTGATATTCATCCCGCAGCATATCATAAAGCTGCTGTCCGTTTAAAAAACCATCCTCTGCAAATATAACCAGTTTTCCTATATCCCAACCTGTCATATGGCATTGATACCGACAAGACGTTTTCTCTCTTGCCTGTGCTTGATTTCTGTCATTCGTCATTTCTGGCTTATCTGGTATTCTTCCAAGACGGATATGACGACAGGTTTCTATCCTTTTACGAAACACATCGTATTGCTGCCTCATATATGCAAACCGCTGTGCCCCCTGCGATTCTATATACCGGATACAGCTGTCCATACTCGCCATCATCACATAAGACGGACTGCTTGTTTGCAGCATTCCTACGTATTTGTCAAGCATCCGGCGGTTCACCCTGTCCCCCTGTACATGCAGCAGCGCCGTCTGCGTCATGGCGGGAAGGGTCTTATGCAGACTATGGATTACAATATCCGCGCCGCCACAGACAGCGCCTTCCGGCATTCCTTTAAAAAGCCCTAAATGCGCCCCGTGCGCCTCGTCCACGATGAGTATCTTCCCCTGTCCGTGCACCACATCCGCAATGGCTCTCGTATCTGACACAATCCCCTCATAAGTTGGCGAAGTAATCACCACGGCCTTGCAGTCCGGATGCGCATCCAGTAGGCGGCCAATCTCCTCTGCATCCGCCCCGTCATAAATTCCATACTCCTGAAGAATGGGCGGATAATAATATGCCACTTTCAATTCCTGCATGATTGCCGCATGATAGACAGATTTGTGACAATTACGCGCTATCAGCAACCCGTCTCCCCGCTCTGTGACAGCCATGACTGCCGCCAATATGCCGCAGGTGCTTCCATTGACTAAATAATATGTTTTATCGGCTCCGTACAGACGGTTAGCACGCATCTGCGCATCACGCAAAATTCCCTCCGCATGATGCAGATTATCAAATCCGTCTATCTCCGTGATATCAATTCCATAATACTGTGCCATCTCCCCCGCCAGTGCACTTCGTTTATGCCCGGGCATATGGTAGGGATAGTAATCGCTCTCCGCATACATGCATAACGCCGCATACAGCCCATGGGAGCTTTTATTTTCATGTACTGTATTTCCTCTCATTGCTTCCCTGCCCTCAGCGTCCGGCTGTCTATGTTCTTTCTCTATGACGCTTTCGCTCCATGTCCCTTATGCAGCCCGACTGTCTCCATCAATGAACAATACTTGTCAGCCGCAGTAACCACCCAGGCTTCCCTGCATGTGGGCGGCACTACGGACAACGGCCACATATGCTTTCTGATAATCTCTCTCTGTACATCATTCAATTCATACTCTTTTTCTGCATTTGCAAGCGCGATACCCGGATGCCAAAAACCATGGAGCCTCTTGCGCTGTGACAAATATGCCTTGTCATGCCAGTCGTATAAAAAATAATCATGCAATAGGGCTCCCCTGATTAAATCATGCTTATTACATCTTAACCTTAGTTTATTGTTTAAAAGCAAGCTGTAACGCGCCACATCCATCACGTGATTGTGTACGCTCATCGTGCCGTGCTGAATATGCGCCTGGGTTTTCTTAAAATTCTCCGATTCCAGAATATCAGCCCCATGCTTTCTAAGCAGCGCATGAATCTTCTTATGTCGCTCATATAATCTTCTGATTCGTTCTTTATATTTCTGCTCATCACGCCTCATCGTTACCATATGCCTTCTCCTATATCATATTTTACTACTTTTCTGCGCCGTTCTCAATCAGCATACACCCACCGCTTACTCCTGCAATTACAAACTGATTGTCCTGTCATTCCTCATCTGCCCTCAATCATCTTATGCAATACCTCTGCCCGATGCATCCATGTATGTCCTTTTGAAGCCATTTCATAACCTGCATCAGCTATCGCCTGCATTTTATCCGGCGCTGCAAGCAATGCCTCCACAATCTCCGGAAGGCGCTCCTTCTTTTTCAGAGAATAAATGCTGCAATCTGTCCCGTCATGCAGTATACTGTCCAGATAAACACTGCTGTCCGTCAGGCACACCGCGCCATTCAACATTGTATTAAATATCCTGTCATGCGCCCCATCCTTAAACCAGGGCATTACATTAAGCGATATTTTCGACTGGCTGAGCTTTTTCAGGCAGCCCACGGAATCCAGATTGTTCATCACAATCAAGTTCTTCTGCTGCTTACAAGGTAACCGCTCCCATCCATCACCAAAAACATGTACCTTAACTCCTCCATCCACAAGTTGCTGTACCGCCTGTCCCCTCACCGTATACCGCACATATAAATCGATAAACGTAAGCGCAGCCATAGCTTTCTTAAGTTCGTCCTCCGCAACTTCACCCACTTCATCAAGCAGGTGCGCCTCTGCAACTTCTTCCACTGTCCGCTCCGGATTAGCCAGTAAGTCATCTATCATTCCATAATAGAATGCTGTATATTCATCATTGATTCTTGTAATATATTGTTCAAAAGTCTGGGGCGGACAATAGTTTCCAACCATCATCACATCATATTTGCGGCACGTAATTGGTGCATTCGATTTATTCGGGTATAACTTGGTGCCCGCCAATGGCAGGAAAGACTCCAATTGAATCTCCGGAAAAAACCGCTGCATATATTTCTCATGATTTCTGTCTATACTAATCTGATGGTAATTGGATGGAACTTTTTCTATAAAATGATGATAGTACATCGGATGGTCCACTACGATATTATAACTGGGGATATTCAATGCATCCCACATTGTCCTTCCGTTCTCATCCAGAAAATATTCTTCGCCACTCATGCCATGAAAATTAAAATTAATCAGTACGGTATTTCCCCTCTCAAAAAAACGGAAAAATTTCTCCGTACTGTTCCATGGCTTGCTAAGGTCATAGATAAAGACTTCATGTCCAAGCCCCTGCATAGCCTCCGCAATCTGCCGCGAAAAATAACCCTGTGTCTCGATGTCCCCCTCAAAAAACATGATTTTTTTCATGATTTTCAGCTATACTCCTTTTCCTGTTCTGTATCCCTGTAGACCATCGCGGTAATAATAAAACTTGCCACGAAGGCTACTACACCCACGATAATTGCTTTCCACAAGTTATTCGGCTCATCTGCACTATAAAACATTAAAATTGAAGGAATACTGGAGAAAGTAAATATGTAACAATGTACTGTTAAAAATCCTTGCACAACGCCCGCAATCAAACAGCCTAGTATATTACCAATAACAGGCGTTTTCTCCTTATAGCATATACCAAACATGGACGGTTCCGCAATCCCCGCTATTGCCACCGTCACCATGGCTCCCAACGACATAGCCCGCTTCTCTTTGTTTTTCGTCTTCACAAATACGCCCAGGTCACAACCCGCCAGTGAAATATTAAAAGACAAGAACGCCACCATAATGCCATAATCCACGCCCGTCAAACCAATCTGCGTAATCGCCAGCGTCATGAAAATCCAGTGCGTCCCTGTGGATACCAACACTAATAACAATGCCGAAAAAAGTCCCCAAGCCACAAAAGGCGCCTGCGTCTGCATTGCGTCCAGGCCCTCCGCCAAAGCGCTGCTAATCAGGCTGACTATCGGTTCGATTACTACAATACCCAAAAGGGAAGTGAGTGTAATCACGCAAAATGCCAGAAAATACGGCTGCAAGCTCTCTTTCATCAGCTTCTTAAACCATTTTACAATATAGGACATACAATAAATCAACAAAATGACCGGAATAACACTGTACGCGTAGGTCGCCGGAACTACCGGAATCCCTATAAACGTAACCTTTTCACCGCTCTCCATCAGCTCTGCAAAATCAGGAAGCAGCATCACGCATATACTTGTAATGGCAAGCAGCGGATCCGTATTAAAATGTTTCGCCGCAGAATAGGCAACAAACACCGGAAGAAAGTAAAATGGTGTCGTCGCAATTGCAGACATAATTGCTTCTGTCGTCCCTGTCAAAATATGCAGTGTTGTAAGAAGCAGTACCACCATCTTAAGGATACCGCCTGCCAGTACAATCGGTATAATCGGCGCCATACATTCCGTAATATGGTCAAATACTGCTGATATTGATTTCTTTACTGTATCCACAATAATACTCCTTCGTCTATAGTGTTTTATTCCGCATTACATTATACCAAACCGTCAACAAGTCCGCTAGTGTGTTATTTTCTAATTGAATACAAATTCTACATACAAAAAACTGCCATAAAATGTAATGAACCAACAACATATAGCTTTAGTATTCACAATACCTATACTAGATGTCATAGGGAATTTCCATTTTACAACAGTTCTTTCAACCTAATCTGCTATTATTCTAAAAAGGCAATAGCCCCGCAATGAAGCACGGGGGATTCGAACCCCCGACAACCTGATTAAAAGTCAGGTGCTCTACCGACTGAGCTAGTGCTCCATAAGAAAAATGCCCAGAACCGGAATCGAACCAGTGACACGAGGATTTTCAGTCCTCTGCT
>CAMWBY010000027.1 GCA_947172645.1 uncultured Lachnospiraceae bacterium
TAGAGAGTATAACACTGCTATGTGAAAAAGTAAACTCTACTCTTGCAGAGGTAAACTCCACTGTATGGCGAGGAAGTGGAATTTAAAATTTTAATTTTCGAATAAAAAAGTAGTTGACTTATAAATATTTTTTGCTATAATATAAACATAACTTTATTATTGGTGCTTGTGAATTTCGAAAACACAAATAGCACTTAGAAATTAAGTCTTCTCGTACAGGCTAACATATTATTTGTGATGATATTGGTGTAGTCTGTTTAGGCTACACCTTTTTTGTGCGACAAAGACAAGAAGGAGGAAAAATGAATAATTTAATTGAAAGTTTTCAACAAAATGTTGACGAGGTTAAGTCTTTTTTTGCAAAGCAGGAGAGCGCTCCTACGGTAGAAATGTTCGGTCCGACTAAAAGCGCTAAGTCAACAACTATTACTGAATTGTTAGAGCCAGCAAGTAATATGTTATTAGGATACAATGTTGGAGATGTTGCACAAACTACGTTGGTGCGTTTGGTGTTGATGCTCAATAGTAGAATGAATGGTGAAGATGTTATTATTCGTTGCTTACCGTATAAAGATAAAGAAATTATGTTTCTTACCATGTTACTAGAGATTAAAAAGGAATTAAAGAGAGCTATTTACGAGGCGAGAGATGATTTAGAAAGCTTTCAAATTGATAATAAGATAATATGTAATATTCTAAATCCAATAAATCGTAGTTACCATTGTTATGAATATGTTAGTGCAAATGAAGCTATTTATGAACGCTTTGTAAAGTTGATGGAGAATGCAGTTTTATATATCATAAATGAACCAGAACTGCTTAGTGACGTAGCTGACATAGAATATAAGAACCGCAGAAAATTAAATAAAGAGTTGAAAAAACTTGAGATATATGAAGAACTGATTGACAAAAGATTTCATAGTGATGAGACAATAAGAGTTTCATTGTTTGAATGGTACCAGGATGTTGTTAATTCTCTTTTGAACAGTTTTGCCAATGCATGGAATCATATAATAGAAGATACGGATGGTAATATTACAGCGTACATTGTTAACGGTAAGATTTCAGAAACAGATAGTGGAATCATTGGTACAATAATTAAGTTAATCTATGATGAGAACAGTGCATACTCCTTAGTGTTTGACGAAATAAATTATGTAACAGCTCCATCAAGTAACTTTGCTGAAGCATATGACGAATATATGAAGCAGCAGGGATTAGATAATCTGGGAAGAAAGCTGAAAATAAATATCATTGATACTATGGGGATAACACAGGTGTCGGCAGAAAAGGATGATATTAGTAATGAAATGGAAAAAGTTTTTCAAAGACCTACGGATGCTTATTTATTTTTGTGTGCAACAAATGAGTTGCCGTCCACATATGATAATTGTATTTCTCTTTTGATGTCGAAGCGAAAAAAGTATGAGAATAAGGTGTTTATGATTTGCAGGACAAAAGCTGATGAAATACTGCGAAACACTATGATAAATAAATGGCGTAAAGACACTGGAAAGAATGTTGTGGACGAGGAGAAATATTCCGATTATTTAAGAAGTGCATTTGAGGAATTTAAACATGAGCAACTTGAATGTAGTCAAGATAAGAGGTTAGAAGAATATACTATTTGTGGTGGATTGCCAATACAATTCTTATGTACTGCTCCGGATATGTCGAAAGATATGAGAGAAAAAGTGTTCAAAAATGGGGAGTTGGATTCGTCAAAGGTATTCTATATTCTGTTTGAGATAATGAAGCAGATTGATAGGAAATATGTAGGCAATAGTAACAGAATGTGGCTTTATAGTAAGGACTTAAAGCACAAACCACTTAATATTAAGTCTAATGCAACAGCATTGAATACTACTATTAGTAATGCATTGGTTACCTGTAATACACAACAGAAAAACCAGTATATGCAATATGATAGAGCTAATATTGTTTATCATTGGAATTCTGTGTATTGTTTTTATAAAAAATTAAGCTGGGGAGAAGGCCATGAAACCAGAGCCGCTGTATATGGTTCGTTTAAGTTATATGTAAAAAATATGGTGGAGAGTTGGATAAGAAAAATGATTCCAAAAGAGGATATGTTGCGTGATATTGAAATATCCTATGAATATTTGGACACAACTGATATTACTGAAGAAAAGTTGACAGAAATGAAGCTTGAGTTTACTAAAACATTTAGGAATTTGATTTCTCAAAATTGGAATTGTATGTTAAGTAGAATAGCAAAACAGCTTACTTATGATTGCTTACAGCCTGATTTGACACATATTTATTCGAAATATTACTATGACTGTGCTTTCAAAAAGAGCTTGAATTTGTTCAATGACAAGTTTTCGACAGATACATATTGGGAAAACCATTTGTTGAAATTGATTTTAAGGGAATGTGATGAGATTTTACAAAAAATGTATGTATTTGATGAAGTATAAACAACTCTTTACGAATTAACATACTTTGACCACATAAGCACCGCAATCCTTTGAGAAATCAAGGGGTTGCGGTTTCTTAATGCTGTCATTATCTTCTTATAAGTTTCATTCGTTATTTATTTTATCCCCATATATGAGGAAATAACCATTCTCTGAACTTCACTTGTCCCCTCGTAAATTTCTGTGATTTTTGCGTCACGCATGAAACGCTCAAAAGGAAAATCCCTTGAGTATCCGTCATATCCGACAAGCTGAACGCAACGGCGCGTCACGTTTGTAGCCGCTTCTGCCGCATATAATTTACCCATAGCCGCAAGATGTGAGAAAAGTTCGTGATTTTGCTTTGCCTGTGCCGCACGATATACCAACAACCGAGCGGCGTCAACTCTTGTCTGCATATCGGCAAGTTCAAACTGTGTAAACTGATATTGTGAAATTCTCCGCTCGCCCTGCATATGCTCTGTGACATATTTTTTACAATGGTCAATCGCTCCCTGCGCGATACCTAATGCCTGTGCCGCCACACCGATACGCCCGCCGTCTAAGGTCATAAGGGCCATTTTGAAGCCTTTGCCTAATTCGCCTAATAAGTTTTCTTTTGGTATCTTACAGTCCGTGAAAACTAACTCGTATGTCGCGGAACCACGGATACCCATTTTCTTTTCCTTTGTTCCAAAAGTAAAGCCGGGAGTGCCTTTCTCCACGATAAAGCCGGAGATACCTTTGCTGCGCTTTTCTTTGTCTGTCATAGCCGTAACAAAGTAGGTATCTGCATAAAAACCGTTTGTGATGAAGATTTTTGAACCGTTTAAGAGCCAATAGTCGCCCATATCAACGGCTGTTGTCTGTTGATTGCCTAGGTCGCTTCCGGCGGACGGTTCTGTCACTGCGAATGCGCCTAATTTTTCGCCTTTGAGAAGCGGCACAAGGTATTTCTGCTTCTGTTCTTCTGTGCCAAACTCTGAAAGAGGGAAAGAACCTAAAGAATGGTGGTCGGACAACATAACGGAAGTAGTGGAACAATGCTTTGCGAGTTCCTCAATCACGGCGATGTAGGCAAGATAGGAATGTCCTGCGCCGCCGTATTCCTTCGGGTAGCAAATCCCCATCATGCCTAATTCCGCCAACCTGTTTCTGTGTTCTTCGGGAAAGCGTTCCTGCTCGTCAATTTCTGCCGCCAAAGGCGCAACCTCATTCACACCAAATTCGTGAATAGTGTCTATCACTTTCTGCTCGTCCTCGTTAAACTTGAAATCCATAGTAACCTCCTTGAAAACCGATTGATATTTACTGTCTGCTGTTTTATAATAACACTGGATAAGATATAAAAAAATTAAATATTTTTGATTTATTAATTCGACATATTGAATATATTAGGGTTGGAGATTACTATATGAATACAAAAAGTTTGGTTACATTTAAAACAATTCTTGAAATGGGGAGTTTTCAAAAGGCGGCGGACAAGTTGGGCTATACGCAATCTACGGTAACATTCCAAATAAAACAGCTTGAAGAAGAATTAGCTTTGAAATTGTTTGAGAGAATAGGCAGACGCATGGAACTTACGCAGGCAGGAAAAGATATTATGCCCTATGTCGATATGATTTTACAGGGAGCGGAACAAATCGGAAACTACGGAAAAAGCCTGTCTGAGATATCCGGCTCATTAAAACTGGCAATCCCGGACTCCATTTTAATCTATAACATGCAGCCGTTTATCCGGGCATTTTCACATGAAGCCCCTAATGTGCAGCTTGTCATCAATTCCATACAGTCCGGGGAAATCAATCAGTCTGTTGTGGACGGAACTGCCGACATAGGCATCAATTGCGAAAAAGAAAGTTATCCCGATAGCGTCATACATAAGCAGCTTGGTAACTATAAGGCGGTTCTTGTCGCTTCCCCTTTTGCCGACAGAAGCCTGCTTGATTTTGTTACGCCGCATCAACGCAAGCCGTTTAGCCTAATCTGTAATGAGCCGGACGGCTATTATCAGTTGGACATGGACAAATACTTTGCCGAAAAAGACATTGTTCTCAATGCGCCTATGAAAGTGCAGAGTATAGAGGCGGTAAAAAGATGTGTTATGAATAATTTGGGAATTGCAGTAGTTCCCACATATTCTATCGGGGAAGAATTGAAAAACGGTTCTCTTATGCCGATTAAAACGGAACTTGATGGAAAGAAGTATCATTCTTTTTATATTTATCACAAAAATAAATGGATAAGTCCACAAATGGAGTTGGCCATAAATTTGTTGAAAGAGCATTTGAGCAATGAAAATTTATCAGGCGAATGGAATTGATATTTCAGAGAACATGATTCATGCTGCAAAAATGCGTTATCCTGATATGAAAAAAGAACATATACAATTTATATTTGCGCCGATATCAAATTAATTTATGATAATTTGAGATAAAAGTACAGTAGTTGACATTATTTATTAATGGCATTATAATATACTTAGTAATACAAAGTATATAGGCTAAAGAATGAGATGAAATGATTCTGTTAAAGATTGAGACGAAAGCATCCAACCTTGATTTGAGGGTCAAACCATGAATGAAAAATATGAAAGACAAATGAAGAAAGGCGTCTTGGATATGCTCGTCCTAAAACTGTTGCAATCAGAAGCAAAATACGGGTATCAGATTATCCAGGAGATGAAAGAAAAGAGTGAAGAAACATTTTTACTCAAAGACGGCACATTATATCCTATACTTTACCGGTTGGAGGATGATAATTTGGTTGTGAGTAAGTGGAGCGAAGCCGTGGGAAAGCAAGTGCCAAGAAAATATTACGAAATTACCGAATCGGGGCGAAAAACGCTTGAGGAGATAGAGGCTGTCTGGGAACGGATTTCCGAGGGAATATCAAAGATAATGGAGGATTAGGAAATGAATGAAAAACAATATGTCAATGCGATTGTGAAAAAAATAAAATGCAGTGGGATAAGGAAAAAAGAAATTAAGAAGCAGTTGCTGACGGATATCTGTACGAGGGTAAAACAAGGGGAAAAACTTGATGTCATTATTTCTCAGATGGGAACGGCAAAAGAAATTGCGGATGGTTTTAACGAGAGTATTTCGCCGGAAGAAAAGAAACGGTATATGAGAAACAAAGTGTTGAAAATTGTAGTGCCTATTGTTATTGTAATGATTTTCCTGGTATTATATGTATATTGGATATTTCCTAAAAGCGTCGACATTGAACAGAGCAAATATTTTAACAAGGAACAAGTAGAGACAGCTATGAAGGACACTGTGGAGTTATTGGATGCGGAGGATTACAGCGCTTTGCAAGAGAGCGCCATTCCACAGATGCAGACCGTATTGAGCGCAGAGACGATGGAGGATGCAAAAGAAGCGCTATCCGACGATTGGGGCGAAAGGAAACAATTCGGTGCGGTATATATGGCGGAAGTGATACAAGGAAACAAACATTTTGCGATAGGGGAGGTTACGGTTACTTATGAAAATGTAAGTGCAACTTATCGGCTGACATACGATGAGGATATGCGTTTGGCGGGCATCTATGTAAGATAAGAAGCGATATCATTTAATCACTTATTACGGATTGGCGGGACGGTTTATGGGAACGGGGATTATTGTATGCGGCTTAAATGGAGCCGGGAAAAGCACATTAGGGAAAGCGCTTGCCGAGAAATTACATTTTTATTTTATAGACAGTGAGGACCTGTATTTTTCACAGACGGACGAGAACTATATTTATGCCGGTTCGCGCACGCGTGAAGAAGCCGAGGAGTTACTTTTTAGTAAGCTGGGAGAACATGAAAATTTTGTTTTTGCTTCTGTGAAAGGAGATTATGGGAAAAATGGCGTTCCTTTTTTCCAATATGCCGTATTGATTGATGTGCCGAAGGATATCCGGCTGCAACGTGTTAAGAACCGTTCCTTTCAGAAATTTGGGAATAGAATGTTGGCGGGCGGAGATTTGTATGAGAGGGAAGAAGGCTTTTTTGACATGGTGCAATCCAGGGCTGAAGACACTGTCGAAAAATGGATACGTTCTTGTGGTTGTCCTGTCATACGGGTTGACGGAACGAAATCTATTGAAGAAAATATAGCGGTTATTGTAGGACAGATGCGTGGAATGTGATATTTGTAAACAGGAGAAATGGAGAGATTTTCATACGGGCATAAAGCAGGGAAATTTATTTGCTGCTTGAGCGGGAATGGAGGATGAAAGTGGAGGCCAGGGAGTTATATCATTTTGTTTCCGAGGACGGGATGAAACGGGTTTTGGCACAGCTTGAAATTGCGTCATGGATGGGGTTAATTCCCAAGGCGGATTTTGAGGCGGTGGAAGAACGAAGGAGACAGAAAAATAAAGAAATAGAGGAGAAGCTTGCGGCAGGGGAGACGGTGTACGGTATCACTCACTATACGCCCGCCATGTACCTGGAGTATGAGCTGACGCGTTTCCAGTTGGAGTTCACGGTCTATACAGGGGAATCTGTAGGGAAGTATTCCCGCCATGTGGTTACCGAGCAGGAGAAACAGGATTTTTATGACGACAATAAGGATTTGTTCACCAGATATTTCGGCGATGCCTTTGCATACGGGGAAGTGAGCATGATTGTTGAGAAGAGACTGAGGGAGCAGGAGTATGAGAACATTATCCAGGATATATTACGTTAGTTCCCGCAGTGGGAGCAATGCAGGGGATGGAACAAAGGAGAACCCTTTTTCCACGTTATTGGCAGTTAACAGTCTGAGTCTGCATCCGGGGGACCAGGTTCTTCTTGAGAGAGGTTCGGTTTTCCAGGGACAGTATCTGCATCTGTCGGCACAGGGGACGAAGGAACAGCCCATTCTTGTGGGAGCATACGGAGAGGGGGCGTTGCCGGAAATTGCGGCCGAAGGACAGGGTATTTGGTATCAGGATTATGGTACGGAGTTGGATTCCCCTGCACATGTGAGAGAAGGGTATGTATCTTCCGCGATGCTCCTATATGACTGCGCGTATATTACTGTGCGGGATATCGGTATCTCCAATTGGGCGCAGGCGATGGGGGAACGCTATGAGGCGGCGCACAAGATGAACAGGACAGGTGTTGCCGTGGTGGCGAAGAACAGAGGGACGCTGCGGGAAATCCATCTTGCCGATTTGGAGATACGGAATGTAAATGGAAATGTATATGACAAGCATATGAACAACGGCGGTATTTATTTTACCTGTTTACGGCCGGACGATGAGGAGGCTACAGGGATTGCCAGATATGAAGGGGTCAGTGTAACGAGGTGTTTTGTACATCGGGTGAGCCGTTGGGGAATCGCTGTGGGTTACAGTTATCGGTGCAAAGAATTTATGAAGGCGGAACTGGAAGACGCGCTCTTTGAGAAATACGGACATAAGGATATAAAGATTGCGGACAACTATGTGAAGGAGGCAGGGGGAGACGGTATAACGGTGATGTACACCTTGCGGCCTTTGGTGGAGCATAACACTGTGGATTCCTGCGCGGGCGAGATGAACGACCGTGTCTATAGATTTCCGGAGAACAGGGGAGGAAAAGTCGCCGCGGGGATTTGGCCCTGGAAATGCAAGGATGCCTTGTTTCAATATAATGAAGCGACAGATACGCGGCTGAACCAGGACGGAATGGCGTGGGATGCAGATTCGGGTGACGGGACGGTTTACCAGTATAATTACAGCCGTTTGAACGAGGGAGGATGTGTAATGTTCTGCCTGGAGGAGGCAGTCCACAATACTTTCCGCTATAATGTGAGTTGCGATGATTTGGGCGGGACAATCAGCCCGTCGATGAACCCGGACGCGTATCTTCACCATAACACTTTTATCCGGCGAAAAGGAGTCCCTCATGTGAGGGAGCATATGGGCGGCGGAAACTTCACGGAAGAAGAGAATATTATCGAAGAAATATAAGACGCCTCTTTCTTTACCATAGGGTACTGGCAAGGAAAGAGGCAGGAAAAGGTTTATATAACCGCTTTATCTATTGTTTCGTACTGCACATCCTCGAAGGGGAGATAAATCCGTTCACGTTTCATGGAAGACAGATAGATACCTTTTACCATTTCCAAAGTTTTACGTCCTTCTATGCCGTCTACCGCCACCGGGGAACCTGTCTGGATAGATTGGTAGAAATCCTTAATTTGGATATGGTGGCTGCTGCCCCAGTAGTCGGGGCCTACATTGGTGGTCTCGTAGGTATTGCGTATCTCGGCGTAGACGCCGTCCAGTTCGTAATAGCCCATATCCTGAATCAGGCCCAGGCGTCCTTTTTCACCCAGAAGCTCAATCGTGATAGGAGAATCGGCACCGTAGGTGTTGCAGGCATAGAGGCTGTACAGACAGCCGTTTTGGAACATGATGGCCGCGTTTGCGGTGTCCTCCACTTTTACAAAAGGATGGGCGTAATTGTGTACGCTTCCTTCAATCCATTCCACGTCGCTGCCAAGCATGTAGCGGACGCGGTCTATGCTGTGGATAGCCTGGTCAATCAGTACGCCGCCGCCTTCCTTGTCCCAGGTTCCTTTCCAGTCATTGCCCTCGTAGTAATTTAACGGACGGCTCCAGGTGAGGATGGAACGTGCGGCGGTAATCTTGCCGAAATCGCCTTTTGCAATCATTTCCTTCAGCTTCTCTACGCTTTTCGTATAGCGTGTCTGGAAAATGACGCCCAGTTTCATGCCGGTTTCTTTCTCCACGCGCAGCATTTCATCAGCCTGTTGGAGCGTAACGGCGATGGGTTTTTCTGTGAGTACATGGATGCCGGCGCGCATGGCTTTGACGGCCATGACGGGATGAAGGCAGTGAGGCAGGCATAAGTGTACCACATCGATGTCTTTATCCAGAATTTCGTCGAAATCAGTGGTATAGTTACAGCCGAATTTGTCGGCGAAAGCTTTGGCGAGATTCGGGTCTTTATCCACGGCGTATACGGGTTCTACCATATCCGCCAGGCGGACGAAGGCGTCTTCATAGCATACGGAGATTCTTCCGCAGCCAACAATTGCAACTTTTAATTTTTTCATAGCTCCCTCCATTTTAATTCCTGTCAGCCAATATAGAAGAAGGCTGACGAATCTTGTGTAAAATCATAGTGCTGGTCAAAAAGGTATTTCATGCCGCCCACGAAATAGGCGGTGGAATCCAGAAAGCTGTATCGTATCTGTATGGAATCCAACATTTGCCGGAATCCGGTTTCTTTTAAATTATGAAGGACTTCGTTTAAGAAAAGCGGCCCCAAGTCCCTCCCTCTTCCGCCGATGATAATCAGTTTGGGGTGGACGATACACACCAGATTGCTCAGCGCCTGGGAAAAGTCCCGCGCAATATGCTTCAAAAGCGTCTGTGCGCATAAATCGCCGTACAGCGCGGCGGAGCTCAAGTCGGCGTATGTAATCTTTTCGTTCTGGATAAGGGAAGAACGGCATCCCGCCGCCTGTAGTCTCTTTTTCAGGGAATGCTCGCCGATTCGCAGTTCCAGGCATCCTCTGTTGCCGCAGGAGCACAACTCTCCACCCGGGTCGATGGAATAGTGGCCGAACTGAGTATAGGATGCGGTCGCTTCGCCTAACAGCTCGTCCCGGATAAAGAGGGCGGCGCCGATTCCGTACTGGAAATTGATGTAGGCGAAATCCTGTTGGGCAATTTTGGTGTAGACTTTCTCCGCATAAGCGGCGCAGGCCGTATCATTTAGGATGGCCAGCGGATAACCTGCGAAGGTTTTTTTCAGGTCTTTTATCAGGTTTATATTCCCGTTGGGGGACAGATAAAGCGTGGTGGCGAAGATTTCCTTGCGTTCCGGGTCAATCATGGCGGGCACGACGATGGCAACGCCAAGAAGCTTTTCCCGTGGGAAATCAGGCGCCAGTAAGTTGTCCAACAGCTCTTTGGAAAGAGGCACATAGGAATCCGGCTCGCGTAGCGGGGAATCGGATTCTTTTATGATGGTACCGCAAATATCCACCAGTTTGCAGCAGATATCTTTGCTGCGCCAACTGATGACGGCCACATAGTGCTGTCCCTGCAAAAGATGCAGGCTGTTAGGCTTACGGCCTACAGACGTGGCGTCATCCAGAATGCCTGTATCCTGTACGAACTTCCGCTCGATAAGTTCATCTACCAGGGAAGAGACGGTGGTTTTACTTAAACCTGACAGCTTGGCAAGCTGTGCCCGGGAAATCCCCGGCGTCTGGTGGATATAGCGGTAGAGTGTTTTTAAATTATTGTTTTTGATGAGTTGTTGGTTTACCAGTTTCATATGCGCCTGCTTTTCTCGGATTTTTTTCGGGCTAAATTCTGCCATGGTATCATATGCCCGTCGAGGCTGCTATGGGGCATATAGTTAGATTACTTCCAACATATCACAAAGCCTGATAGGAAGCAATCGTTAATTATGGTGTATTATCCTATGAAAAAGGCAGAGCGGTCGTTATCGGTAAAGCAATAATGGATATCAAAAAAGTATTTCATGGCGCCGTTCAAGAAGGAGTCAATCTGTAAGGTGGAATAGCGTACCGTTACGGCGTCTACCATTTTGCGAAAACCTGTCTTCTGTAAACCTGCCCGGACTTCATTCAGGAAAAACTCACCGATTGCAGGTATTTTGCCTCCCAATATAATTAAGGATGGGTTTACGATGCAGATGAGATTTCCCAATGCCTGCGCCAACTCCCATGCAAGCTGCCGTACCATCGCCAGGGCCGTCGGGTCGCGGAAAGTAGCGGCCTTGCCCAGGTCGGAAAAGGTGATAGTGTCCTTTCCTGCCAGGGACGGGATGCTGCCAAACTGAGACAGGCGCTTTTTTAAATTCTGCTCGGAAATCAGGGTTTCCAGACAGCCATGGTTGCCACAGGCGCACAGAGGGCCGCCCGGGTCTACCGAATAGTGCCCAAATTGTGTGAAAGAGCCGCTGGCTTTCCCGAGCATATTGCCCTCGGTAAAAAGCGTGGCGCCAATGCCGCGTCCGAAATTCACAAAAGCAAAGTTTTTTTCGGAGATTCCGGCGTAAATTTTCTCGGCATAGGCGTAGCAGGCCGTGTCTTCCAGAAATGCCACTGGGTATTCCGGAAAAGCGTGGCGCAGAGCGTCGATTGGATTTTCTTTGCCCAAAAAAGGCAGGCTGAGCGTGGTGGAATATACTTCATTGTGGGCTGCGTCAATCATGGCGGAGACTACCACGCAGATGCCGAGTACCCGGCTTGGGTCGCACTGTTTCAGGATGGACTGGTACAGGCAGTAAACGGAACAGGAGATATATGTTTCTCCCGCTTCGACCTGGCAGCTTTCCTGGATGACAGAGGTTCCGGCGATATCGATTAGGTAGGCGTGCACCATATTTTCTACCCAGTGCATCACTACAGTGTAATAGCTGTTCATACGGACATGCAGGCAATTAGGCTTGCGTCCGATGGAATCGGATTCTCCCGTGCCGCTGTCCAGAATAAACCTACGCTCAATCAACTCGTCTACCAAGGTGGAGACGGTGGTTTTGCTTAAGTTTGACTGCTGCGCCAGAAGCGTCCGGGAGATTCCGGGATTCGCGTCAATTGAAGAATAGATATGTTTCATGTTCGTATTTTTAATCAACTGTTGGTTCACCAGGCTCATTTTTGTTGTTTCACCTCCTTCAGGATATTTTGTAAGGTCAGTTTATTAAAAAATATCCTATCATAAAACGATGTGATAAGCAAGAAAAGTTTGATAAAAAAATAATATATCTTATATATCGAGCAAATTAAAGAAAAAGACAGATTATATATAAATAATTAAATAAATAATCTGAAAATAATAGCAATAATATGTGCAGGATTCATATATTCAGGCTTGCGTATGCCATTACACAATTTTTATGTAAGGTTTCAAAAGAATTAAAGTAAATAAAATTAGTAAGGCCACAGGAATAAAATGGAATAAAGGTAAAAATACACAAAAAGTGTAGAGAAATATTGTGTATAATAGAGGAAATGTCCAGTAAAAGGCGTGGAAGCGCGAAAAAATATTGACACTGGTTATGCGGAGTGATAAAGTATAGACAAACTTAGAGCGGAAAATGGACCGGGTTATCAGAAAAAAAGAATATTAAACAGCTTTGGTTTTATTTTTTTCTCGAAATAGTTAGGTCGATGAACAAATAAATTGAGAAAGGGGTGATGAAATGAGAGTTGGCGTAATTGGATGTGGAGGAATGGGAACAACCCACTATCTTTCGCTGAAAGCGCTGTCTTCTCAGATGGATGTAGAGGTGGCTGCACTGGCGGATTGCCGGAAGGAGTATTTGGATAAGGCGTCTTCTTATTTTCCAGATGCAAGCACTTATTCCTATGGCATGGAGCTGATTGAAAAGGAGAAGTTAGACGTTGTACATATCTGTCTTCCGACCTATTTACATGTTAGCCATGCAGTGGCGGCTATGGAACAGGGTATGCATGTCCTGGTGGAGAAGCCGGTCTGCCTGACAGAGGAAGAGGGAATACAGATTCTGGAAGCGGAGAAACGTACAGGCAGGAAAGTCATGGTAGGACAGGTGGTACGGTCCTTTGATGAGTACCGCTATCTGAAACAGGCGTATGACAACAAGACTTTTGGAAATTTGAAATCGATTGTAATGCAGAGAATCAGCGGCGATGTGCAGTGGGGATTCGAGGATTGGTTCCATGATGAGAAGAAGAGCGGTTCGGTAGTGCTGGACCTTCATGTACATGACTTGGATTTCCTTCGTCATATGTTGGGCGAGCCTGACAGTTTTGATGTGAGGGCAACCGCTATTGAAAGCGGGATGATTAACCAGATTATCACGACTTATGAATTTGGGAATGTGTTTGTGACAGCGGAAGGCATATGGGACGTCTCGCCGTCTTTGGAATTTCGGGCAAGTTTCAGGGCATGCTTCGAGGATGCCACGATAGTGTTTGACGGGGCGAAGAAACCGTCGTTGACTGTCTATAAGAAGGACGGGGCAGTGGAGACGCCGGAGCTTTCACCGGAATATGAGATGGATGACAACACGGCAGGCATCAATGTGTCGAACTTAGGACCCTATTACACGGAGATTAAATATTTCTTACAGTGCGTCAGGGATGGGAAACCTATTGAGGTAGCCCCTCTTATAGAAGGGGTAAAATCTGTGGAACTTGCCTTGAAGGAATGGGAAGCAGCAAAAGCATATGTGGAGAAGCGCCGTTAATTCCCGCGGATAACGGGTAATGGAGGCTTATCAATTTTATCACTGAAACCAGTGTCGGCCAAGAGGCCGGCGCACATCAAAGTAGGAGGAACTATTATGGTAAAGAAGAAACTTGCAGTTTTGCTATCGGCAGTTATGGTAGCATCGATGTTGGCAGCCTGCGGCGGTTCAGATACCCAGGAACCGGCAGCGGAGAGCACGAACGAAGACACCGCAGCCAGTGAGGAAAGCGCTGAGGCGGAAAGCGATGGGGCAAGCGAGGAAAGCGCTGAGTCCGGTGAAGCAAGCGCAGCTTCAGGTGAAGAAGTGACTTTGAAGGTATTTGACGCCCATGCTTATGGTTTGGACGAGTATGCAGAGATGGTGGAAGCATTTGAGAAAGACCATCCGGGCGTAACGATTGAAGTACAGCACGCGGCGAACGATTCCAATACCTTGCTTCAGTCCCGTGTGAACTCCGGGGATATACCGGATGTATTCGACGTGGAATCAGGTACTTCCGCAAAGATGTATTATGAATATGCGTATGACTGGACGGATGACACGGATGTGACAAGCCTGTTCAACGAAGACGCATTGGAGACAGGAAGAGACGACGACGGCAGAATTAAATCATTGCCGTGGACTTATGAGAACATGGGTATCCTGTACAACAAGGATTGTTTCGAGCAGGCAGGCATTACCGAGCTGCCCACAACGATGGACGAACTGGAAGAGGCATGTAAGAAACTGGAAGCAGCAGGGATTACAGCGTTTGCAATGCCTGCAAAAGAGAGCTGGGTACTTGGACAGCTTGCAACCCACTTTATGATGGATAAGTCCCTGGATGCAGAAGGAACTGCCAACGCTTTGAAGTCCGGCGAGAAACAGTTTGCGGATTTACCGAACTGGAACAACCTGTTTAGGATGTTAGACCTGGCGATTGAGTACGGCCCGGATAAGCCCCTTGAGATTGACTGGGAGACTTCCGAGAATATGCTTGCCAACGGCGAAGCAGCTATGATTCATATGGGCGACTGGTGCCAGTCTACATTGGATTCCTTCAATGCAGACGCGAATCTGGGATTCCTTCCTTGCCCGGTAGGGTCTTCCGCAGACGATTGCACGCTTCTGTCTTCCTGTAACTGGACTTATCTTGTAAACAAGGATTCTGAGAATTTGGAACTGGCAAAAGAGTATCTGACCTATATCCTTACTTCCGAGATGGGGCAGTACTGGATGTGCGAAGGCGTAGGAGCTGTTCCTGGCGTCAAGACAGACAGGGAAGTGTCCGGTAAACTGGCAAACGATGCGAAGACTTATATTGCGGCAGCAAAGACCAACGGATGGATTCATACAATCGCGCCGACAAGCTACAGTGATGTCTGCGGGCCTTACTTACAGGCGTATATGACAGGCGATATGAGCGCGGAAGAAGTGACACAGGGATTCCAGGAATTCTGGACTGCGCAGTAATGCCAGGAAGAAGTGTTGTTTCTGAAACTGAATAACAGACAATGATACAGCAGCAGGGGAGTTGCACGGAGCAGGGAAAAGCCGGCGCTCCCCTTGCTTATCATAGAGAAGAGTCCATAAGGGGATGGTGAATTGAAAAACAAGAAAATAAATGATTTTTTACTGTTTGCGTTGTTTGTTTTTCCGGCGGTGGCTTTCGTACTGTTTGCGACTGACATTCCGTTTGTGATGAATATGTATTATTCTGTATTCGACTGGAATGGCGTCGGAAAGTCTATGAAATTTGTGGGGTTGGATAATTTTATAAAGATTTTTACCAATGACAAACTTTTCTGGAAGGGCGTTACTTTCACTCTGAAGTTCGCCGTATTTTATGTAGTTATCGTGAATATTATATCGCTCACCGTGGCGGTTGTGATGTCCAAGGAGAAGAAGTCTTCCAGCGTTGGGCGGGCGTTTTATTATGTTCCTTATATTATCAGTTTGACGGCAATCAGCTTGATTTGGAAATTTATTTTCGGGCCGGGGTTTGAAGCGTTATATAATATTACCGGTTGGGAATTTTTCAACTGGAGCTGGGTGGGAACGCCCAAGCTTGCGTTCTATGTAGTCGTTATCATGGCAGTTTGGCAGAACGTGGGTTTCTATATGGTAAACTATATCGCGGGCATTATCGCGGTGCCCAAGGAGCTGACGGAGGCGGCTAAAATCGACGGCGCCAACAGCTTCCAGGTATTCCGCAAGATTATGGTTCCCATGATTATGCCTGCCGTGTCAATCTGTATGCTGACTTCGCTTACTTTTGCGTTCAAGCTGTTCGATATTATCATGGTATTTACAAAAGGCGGTCCGGCGAACTCTACAGTTACGGTTGCCTACAATATATATAAGGAAGCTTTCGTGAATAATAAGTATGGCATGGCAACGGCTAAGTCGCTTGTGTTTGTGGTATTTGTATTGATTGTGACGGCAATTCAGCTTAAAGTCACCAAGAGTAAGGAGGTTGAGGCATAATGAAAAAAGTAAGAAAAGTAAGTATTCTGTCTGTCATCATTTTTCTGTGCTCCATCTTCTGGCTGATGCCGCTGTTACTGATTTTTATTAATTCATTTAAACCGTATAACGATATGATGCAGCATTTCCTTGCGCTGCCTGAGAGTTGGAAATTGGACATGTACATAGAGACATGGACGAAATTCAAGTTCCCGATGCTGATTGGCAATACGCTTATCTATACAATCGGGACAGTGCTCGTCATCGTGCTGCTTGCGCCTATGGCAGCCTATAAACTGGCCAGGACGAAAAGCAAGCTGAGCGTTGTATGTTTCGGATTGATTATTATGCCGATGATGGTACCCTTCCAGTCTTACATGATTACGTTGACCAGATTGGTTGCAAACGTCAATCTGACAGGCACGCGTATGGGGCAGACTCTGGTATCTATCGGCCTGTGTATGCCGCTTGCCGTATATATGATACATGGTTTTGTCAAAAATGTGCCATTGGAGTTGGAAGAATGCGCGTGCATCGACGGGGCGTCCAAGGTACGTATTTATTTCAGCATTGTGCTGCCGCTGTTAAAGCCGATTCTGACCACAGTGGTGGTGCTTGACACATTGGCTACATGGAACGATATCATCACGAACCAGTTGATTGTCGGCGGTAATGCGAAGGCGATGAATATCCAGAACGCGCTGTATATGCAGTTTTCCGCACAGACGTCGGACTGGGAACATGCCCTTCCGGGTATCGTGATGTCAATGATACCGAGTTTAATTTTCTTCGTGCTCATGCAGAAACATATCGTGGGAGGCGTCACGGCAGGCGCGGTGAAGGGATGATGATGCGGCACTCATTGCAGTATCGGTGCGAATGTCGAATGTAATTTTTATTCCCGTGGGCAACGGGCCGGGCAGCCGTGCTTGCACGTGCCTTGGGGCTGCCGCATATAGAGGCGCCCTTGCAGGTGGGAGGAAAGAAGGAGGTTAGTGATGAAAATAGGTGTATTGATTGAGTTATTCGAGGATACGGATATTGACGCGAAATTTGCGGAGCTGCGTTCCATGGGAATGGAGAGCTGCCAGCTTGTATGTTGGAACCGGAAGATTCTGCATGACGACAGCGTGGCGGAGGCTGTGAATGCGGCCGTGGAGAAACATGGCGTGCATATCAGCGCATTCTGGTGCGGCTGGGAAGGCAGACGGGTGTGGGATTTCTATGAGGGGCAGCTTACGCTTGGATTAGTGCCCACAGATTACCGCATAGAGCGCATGAAGATGTTGCTGGAGGGTTCGGACTTCGCGAAGAAAATCCATGTGACGGATTTTGCCACCCATGTAGGCTATATGCCGGAGAATCCATATGACCCGAAGTACGAAGAGGTGCTTGTGGCATGTAAGACAGTGGTGGAGAAGTGTAAGGAGAACGGACAGAATTTCCTGTTTGAGACCGGGCAGGAGACGCCGGTTACATTGAAGAGGGCAATCCAGGACATTGAGAAAGCTCTGGGAAAAGGCAACGTGGGAATCAACTTAGACCCTGCTAACCTGATTATGTACGGGAAAGCCAATCCGGTGGACGCCCTGGAAGTATTCGGGGAGTACGTGAGGGGTATTCACGGCAAGGACGGCATGTACCCTACGGACGGGCATTATCTGGGCGCAGAGGTGCCGCTTGGACAGGGCAAAGTAAATTACCCTGCTTTTATCGCCAAGCTTAAGGAAGTGGGATACGACGGGGATATTACTATCGAGCGGGAGATTTCCGGGGAAGAGCAGAAGAAAGATATCGTGATGGCGAAGGAAATTCTCGAGAAATTGATTTAGTAAAAGATAAGAGACGGGAGAACCCGTTTGGGAAAAGGCGCACGGCGGGTGTGCCTTTTTCTGTGTCTGAGGGATGTTTTAGTTACTTTTCACATTTTATCGTTTCAGGCAGATTTGTTGTCGGTACGCGGTGTGTTTTGCTTATGTCTTGTGTTATAATACGATATATAATCTTCTTGTACGCTGAGGAAAAGATAAAGAAATTTGAGTGCACTGGTGTCTCCGAGAGCGAGGCTATCAAAATAAGAAAAGGTGGGTTAAGAAAATGACAGAGAAGGTATTATATGAAGAGTTGTGTCCGAGGGAGTTTGAAGAGCGTGTGGCGGCGTGTCCGGTTGCTTATCTGCCGCTTGGGACGTTGGAGTGGCATGGGCCGCATATGCCTCTTGGGGCGGACGGAATCCAGGCGCAGGAATTGTTTGTGCGTGTGGCGCAGAAGGTCGGCGGGGTGGTTTTGCCGAAATTATTCCTGGGGCCGGACAGGTTTTACCACGATGCCGACAGAGAATTTTACGGAATGGATATTTATACGGGCGGGACGGTGGTTCCCTATGAGATGGGGCAGCTTCCCGGAAGCGCGTATTGGCAGCCTGACAAGGAGTATCAGGATATGATTTACAGGATTGCGGGGAATCTTGCCAGAGCGGGTATACGTGTTCTGGTGGGGCATGGACATGGCCCGTCTACCTGGCAGTTTAGGGCCATGAAAGACAGATTGAAAGAGTCCTTTGGGTTGGATAGCTATATCGCCTTTGATTTTCTGGAGGATGAACTGTTAGGATTCCAGTGCGACCACGCGGCCGCCAACGAGACGTCCATTGTGATGGCCGTGCGCCCTGAACTGGTACAAATGGAGCGCATCGTATCAGGTGGGGAGGCGCCGGTTGCCATAGCCGGGCGCGACCCCAGGGAATATGCGTCGCCAGAGTATGGCAGGCAGGTACTGGAGGCGAATGTGAAGGCGATGAGCGAAGGGCTGACAGGTATCTTGCAAGAGTGCCGATGACGGAAACAGGGGGAAAGGACAGACATAAGTATGAAGCTAATTATCACGGATATAGAAGAATTCAACCTTCCTGTTGAGGGAGAGTATAAGGTTATTAAGCCCGAAAGCGGCATTCACCACTGTGTTGGGTGTTTTGGCTGTTGGACGAAGACGCCGGGGAAGTGTGTGATTCATGACGGCTATGAGAATACGGGAATCAATATGGGTAAGTGCAGCGAGATGATTTTGGTCAGCCGCTGCTTTTACGGCAGTGTGAGCCCTTTTGTAAAAATGGTGCAGGACAGGGCGATTTCCTATGTCCATCCGGATTTTGTAATCCGTAAAGGGGAGATGCACCATAAACGAAGATACGAGAATGTGATTGCCCTTTCCCTTTATCTGTACGGTGAGAATATAACGGAAGCCGAGAAGGAAACTGCGGCGTCCATAATGGATGCAAATGCAGATAACTACGACGGGCAGGTAAAGCAGATACGGTTTTTTTCCAATATAGAAGAAATGGAGGGCCTTGTCTTATGAGAATTGCATTGATTGATGCGAGCCCGAAGGCGAAGGGAAGCACCAGCGGAATCCTTCTGGATGATTTGCGTCATTGTTTGTCCGGCAGGGCAGGGATGGAGATGGTCGACGTAGCGTTGCATTCCCCACAGATGCAGGAAGAGGCATGGGAAAAACTGGATTGCGCCGACGGATGGGTCTTTGCCTGCCCCCTTTATGTGGATTGTCTTCCGGGACATTTGCTTTCCTGCCTTGCCCAAATGGATGAGAAATATAGCGGTGGGAAAGAGATAGCTGTTTATGGAATCGTAAACTGTGGGTTCTATGAAGGAATCCAGGCGGAGACTGCCCTCAAAGTGATGCAAAATTGGTGCGCGAAGGCTGGGTTTGCTTGGCGCGGCGGGATTGGCGTCGGTGGGGGCGGGGCGCTTGATATCATGACGGCCACACCGCAGGAGCATGGACCGAAGGCGCCCATAAGCAAAGCGCTTTCGGAGATGGCTGATAACATCACCGAAGCCGGTAAAGGCAGTGCGTGGGAAAACCGTTATGTATCAGTGGCGTTTCCTCGTTTTTTGTACAAGATGGCAGGACAGATGGGATGGCGGCATGAAATTAAGGCAAATGGCGGGAAGTCGAAGGATTTAGGGAAAAGGCCGTGAGCGGCACGGAAAGAGGTAGTATAGGGTGTTATACTTGAATAACTCTACCATAAAGGTACACTTTGCTGGCTGATAATTTGAGTCAGCGTCTCAAATATGCCCTGAGCGCAGAAGCAAATTTGAGATTACCAATTTTGCATGGAAAGTTATGGCTTCTTTATGGCTTCTTTGTGACAAGCCGCTCAGAAATGGGGATTGCTATGAAAAATATGAAAAGACAAGAATTGCCGGAATTTGACAATCATGACGAGCGCATCAAGTACTATGGGCTGATTCTGGAGAGAGATTTGGATGGGCTCATGGAATACAGTCTGCCGGCGGGGTACCGTTTTGTCTTCTATAAGCATGGAGACAGAGATACATGGATAGAGATTGAGCAGTCGGCGAAGGAGTTCCAAAGCTATGAAAAGGGTCTGGAATCCTGGAACGTGTATTATGCCATGCATGAGGAGGAACTTCCTGACAGAATGGTTTTTATTGAAAATGAGTCAGGGGAGAAGATTGCTACGGCCAGCGCCTACTATGATGTGTCCGGGCAGGATACATCGGGGGACGGATGGCTTCACTGGGTTGCCGTGAAGAGAGAGTACCAGGGCAGGAGACTTTCGAAGCCGTTAATCACATATGTACTGCGCGTTATGAAGGAATTGGGCTATACACATGCCAAAATTCCTACCCAGACGAATACATGGCTGGCGTGCAAGGTTTATCTTGACTTGGGATTTTTGCCCACGGCGGAGAGCGTGTCCCAAAACCGTATCGGTTGGAATGTTGTGAAGACGCTGACAAGGCATCCGGCGTTAGAGAGTTTTGAGGAGGCAGGTTTGGAGGAAATTTTGGGGAAGGGAGAATAACGGTTGGTTGATAAATTTATTTGTTTGACATATAATATTATTACAAACAAATATAAAACAACTGCAATATTCTTGCAAGGAGGTGGCGCTATGGCGGAACAGGTTTTGATTCAATTTAGAGCGGATAAAGCGCTGAAACAGGAAGTGGCAGAGATATATGAGAGTCTTGGAATGGATTTGCCTACGGCGTTTCGTATGTTTATGGCCAGGAGTAAAATGGTAAAAGGTCTTCCATTCGAAGCAACTTTGCCTAAAGAGGCAATCACAAGAACAGAGGCAAGAAATGCTTTTCATGAATTGCGCAGACAGGCAGTCAATGTCCCGGAAATGTCACTTGATGAAATTAATGCCGAAATTTTGGCAGCAAGGGTAGGAAGAAAAGGGTAAAAGTACTGGATGCCGTTTTTGACGGGACGATTATTCCATTGTACCATAAAGAGATTTTGGATGAATATGAGCAGGTGCTTCATAGGAGTAAATTTCATCTGCGTGAAGAAACAATAAGGACGGTTCTCAACGCAGTAAGATTGTATGGACTTGAAGTATTTCCGCAGCCTACGGGGGAAATTCTGATTGATATGGATGACCTTATATTCTATGAAGTAGCTATGGAGAAGAGGAATGATGATGCCTATTTAGTGACAGGTAATCAGAGACATTATCCGCTTAAGCATTTTATTGTTACTCCGGCAGAAATGATGAAGATGATAGAAGCGTCAAATGATTAGTGTGGATTGTTAACTTGATGGTAATGAAAGGTGCAGGTATGATTATGGCAAAAACGGCCGAGAAGAAAGTGCTTGTCAGGGACAATACTTTCCAGAGATTTGAAGTGCTTAAGACGAACCGTAATAAGCGGTACAGATACAATGAATTTCTTGTGGAGGGAGTACGCAGTTTAAACGAGGCTGTGAGTAACAACTGGAATATTAAATCTTTTATATACAGCGGTGACAGGGCGGGCCTGTCAGGATGGGCGTCAGACATGTTGCAGAACGTCCCCACGGAGGTAAATTATTGCCTGGCACCGGAATTGATGAAGGAACTTAGCGGCAAAGAGGATACTTCCGAGCTGATGGCAGTGATTGAAATGCGTGAGGACAGGCTTGATGCGGTAACGCTTTCCAGTCAGCCGTTGATTGTATTGTTCGACAGGCCATCCAACAAGGGGAATCTGGGCACCTTAATCCGTTCCTGCGATTCTTTTGGCGCAGACATGCTGATTTTGACGGGACATGCGGTTGACTTGTATGACCCTGATGTGGTGACGGCGGCGATGGGTTCTTTTTTCAGCGTACCCGTGGTCAGGGCGGAGGATAACAGGGCTTTACTGGCATACATCGGTTCTTTAAAAGAAAAATATCCGGATTTTACTATGATAGGCACTACGGCGCACAAGGAACATCCTGTCAGTTCCGTCAACCTGGCGGTGCCGTTGATGCTTATGGTCGGAAATGAAACGAAGGGGCTTAACAGGGCGTTTAAGGATTTCTGCGACCTGCTGTGCACGATTCCGATGGCGGAGAGTTCCCATGCAAGTTCATTGAATGTAAGCTGTGCGGCGTCGATACTTTTGTATGAGGTTGTGCGGCAGCGGGCGGGAAGCGTGTAGAGGAGATGTATGGAAAACATCAATGCTGTCCTTTTTTCATTGGATATCAATAGACGATGCGCTTTGCACTCACAAGTACAAAACTTGTGGGTGTTTTTCTATTATTAGGAAGTTATCCTATCTTTTCCCCCGTTCCATCCGTTATACATAGTAAGACAGAAAGAGAAAGGGATTACATGAATGCTGATTTTCTTTTAATCCAGAGAATGAAGCGGGGCGAAGAGGATGCTTTTGATATATTTGTCCGCAAATATTATGAATCTATTTTAAATTATTGCCGTTACCGCTGCTTTGACGCCGGATATGCGGAAGATTTGGCGCAGGAAACTTTTGTCTGTTTTTTTAAGAATCTTTCGTACTATCGGTTCCAGGGGAAAACTCTGAATTATCTGTATACGGTTGCGGGAAACCTGTGCAAAGATTTTTATAGGAAGAAAATGGACATCCCTACGGCACAGGAAGAGCTGTCGGGACATAGCATTGCGAATCCGATAGAAGCGGCGATGGAGCGCATGTCTGTGGAGGAGGCGGTCAGGTCCCTTCCGCAGGAGCAGCAGGAGGTTGTCATCCTGCATTATTTTCAGGGCATGAAACTCCGGGAAACGGCGGAAATATTGCAGGTCGGGCTGCCTTTGGTAAAGTACAGGCTGAGGCAGGCGAAAGCAGGATTGGCACGGTTTATGGGGAAGGAGGAAGCATATGGAGACAGAAAAAAGAATCCAGGCATATGTGGAACAGACGTGGATTAAGCCTAGTGAGGAAAAAGTTTTGGATACGGTTCTCAGAGGGAAAGAGGCGTTTTATCTAAGGGAGCAGGAACGGATGCTTACTTACCGGGAATTTTTGTGGGGACAATTTCTGCTTATCCGTAAGAGATGGTGGCTTATGCAAATAATCTTGCTCCTTCTGGCAGGTACGGTTATGCAGTCCATGCAGATAGAGTATTATGCCAGGCGCAGCATGGGCATCGTGGGAGTATTGTTCATAATTCTTATGATTCCGGAAATATGGAAGAACAGGGCCTATCAGAGTATGGAGATAGAGATTTCCGCCTATTATTCCCTGAACCGGATTTATGCGGCGCGGATACTTCTTTTTGGCATCGTGGATATCCTGTTTCTTACTGTATTCTGTGCTGTAATGCATGCACAGATGCATTACACGTTGACTGAATTGGTCATACAGTTTCTTCTGCCGGCTGCCGTGACGGCCTGCATCTGCTTCGGGATGCTTAGCAGCAGGCGTTTCGTGAGTGAGGGAATTTCGGTGGTGTTGTGTATCGGGTGGAGCGCAGTGTGGTGGCTGATTACGGTTGACGACCGTATTTATGGACTGGCGGCATTGCCTGTCTGGACTTTTTTGTTAGGGATGGCGGTTATTTTGATGGGCGCTGTTGTCTATAAAGCGATTCATCACTGTAGGATGTTTTTTTAAGCGGCTGTTTGTGCCAAACGACACAGGTAAGCCCTGGTGGCAGGCGTAAATGGGGATATGTAGCTTTGTCTTGGCAAAGCTGTCGCCTTTTCACGATAAATTGTCCGGAAATAGGAATCGGGCGGATTGGAGATATGAGAAATGGAATTGGGTATTCATAACCTGACGAAGACATTTGGGAATTTTACGGCAGTGGACCGACTGGATGTTGTGATGCATCATGGCGTCTATGGGCTTCTGGGGGTAAACGGCGCGGGGAAGACAACGCTTATGCGCATGATTTGCACGCTGCTTCGCCCCACGGAAGGAAATATTACGTACAATGGCAAGGACATTATAGCGATGGACGGAGAATACAGGAAAATACTGGGGTATCTTCCCCAGGAATTCGGATTTTACCCGGAATTTTCCGTGGAAGATTATCTTCTTTATATCGCGTCTATCAAGGGCCTTGCCCCAGCGGTGGCTAAAAAGAGAGTGAGGGAGCTGATTGGAAAGGTAGGACTGGCCAAATCAGCCAATAAGAAAATGAAGAAACTGTCAGGCGGCATGAAGCGTCGTGCGGGAATTGCACAGGCGATGCTGAATGACCCAAAGATTCTGGTGCTGGATGAACCTACTGCGGGACTCGACCCGAACGAAAGAATCCGTTTCCGCAACTTAATCAGTGAGATTGCAGAGGACAGGTTGGTGCTTTTGTCCACTCACATTGTGCCGGATGTGGAGTATGTGGCAAATGAGATTCTTCTGATGCGGGACGGGCAGATTGTGCACCGGGGAACCGCGGATGAACTTATCGGTTCTATGACGGAAAGCGTATGGAAATGTTATGTGGGAAGGAAAGAAGTATCCCGTTTCGTGAATCGGTATAAGATTTCCAATATCAAGTCAGAGGCGCAAGGCGCGTGGCTGAGGGTCATATCGGAAAGGCAGCCGTTACCTGACGCGGCAGCGGAGGAAGCGACACTGGAGGATGTATTTTTGTATTATTTCGGAGAAAAGGCGGGTGACGGCGATGCTGCGATATGAAATGAAAAAAATATTCGTGAAGCCCATGAACAAAATCATAGTGGTGCTATTGGTATTGATTACATTTGCGATGGGATTCCTGACTATTCGGGATGTACGGTACCTGGAAGAAAACGGAAGCCGGCTAAACGGCATAGCGGCGGCGGGTCGGCTGAAAGAGGAGAAAAACAGATGGCAGGGGTATCTGACGGAGGATGTGCTGCGCCGGGCAGCGGAAGAAAACAGTTACATCCATTCTGCCTCGCAGGATGCGGATGAGGGATACCAGAAGCGGCAGGGACTGACGGATATTAGGGAGTTGTTCAATGTAGCTTTCTGCGATTACGGGGATTATGATTACTATAAGGCGGACAGTATTGCTCCTGAGGAAGCGACAGGGCTTTATGGGCGCAGAATCGCCCAACTTGAAGAATGGTTGAACGCCGATGAAGACCATTTGTCCGATGCGGAGAAGGATTTTCTGACAGGGCAGTATGAGAAACTGGAAACGCCTTTTTACTATGAGTATGCGGACGGTTGGACTGCCCTGATGGATTCGCAGTATCTGCCGACCATTATGATTATTTTAGTGGTATTGGCGGGATTTTTGGTTGCGGGTATTTTTTCGGATGAATTTCTGCTGAAGGCGGATGCGGTTTTCTTTTCCTCCAAATTGGGGAGAAACAGGGCAGTCCGCGCGAAGATAGGGGCGGGCGTCCTTTCGGTGACGGCTATTTATTGGGGGATTATCCTGTTATATTCGCTGCTTGTGCTGTGTGCGCTGGGATTTGGCGGAGCAGAGTGCCCGATTCAGTCCAGATATGCAAACTGGGACAGTATTTATAATTTTACCTACTTGCAAGATTATCTTTTTACTGCAATAGGGGGATACGCAGGATGTTTGTTTATCTTAATGTTCGCCATGTTTTTGTCGGCGAAATTACGTTCTACAGTGATTGCGGCGGCGGTTCCTTTTGCCCTATCCTGCGTGCCGATGTTCCTGGGAAGAATTTCTTTGCTGTCGGGTGTGATGACGCTTTTTCCTGACCAACTTCTCAGGATGAACAAAAGCCTGGATGCGATTGTCCTGTATCAGGTTGGCGGCAGGGTTGTGGGGTATCTTGTGCTGCTTGTGCCGGTTTATTTCGTGCTTTGCTTTATTTTGGCGCCTGTTCTGTATGGAGCGTACAGGCGGGCATAGCGATGCAGTCAAGGACTCTGTCATTAGGCGATGGGGGATTTAGCTTTCGTAGCATTGGTCCAGTGTTTGCCCGGCGGTTATTTAGCCTATTGCACGCAGGAATAAACATGTTTACAGCTATCCTCAAGATATGCTATGGTATGTATATAAAAGGGTGTTTCTATTCCACGGAAAAGAAAAATATCATAGGGCAAAGGAGAACGGCGGATATGGATAATTTTTTTGAGCAGGTGAGGAAACGGGCGGCAGATTACCCGGAGTTGTTGGCAATATTTGAAAACTGCTATATGAATACACTGAATACGACAATCAGAGAGCAGGGAGACGGTACTGTACATGTGATTACCGGGGATATTCCGGCGATGTGGCTGAGGGATTCGACGGCACAGGTGCGCCCCTATATTTTCTGGGCGAAGGAAGATGACAAGATTAGAGAGATGATTGCAGGGGTGGTCAAGAGGCAGTTTAAATATATTTGCATTGACGAATATGCGAACGCTTTTAACGAACAGGATAACGGGGCATGCTGGGAGAAGGACGACCCCAACCAGAATCCCTGGGTATGGGAGCGGAAATTCGAGGTGGATTCCCTGTGCTATCCTGTACAGCTTGCGTATCTACTCTGGAAGAACACGGGATGTACGTCCCAATTTGACGACAACTTCCATAAAGGTGTGGAGAAGATATTTACCGTATTCCGTACAGAGCAGTTCCATGAGGAGAAGTCGGAATATAGATTCAGGCGTCAGAACGCATTTTTCAGGGATACCTTATCCAGGGATGGGAAAGGCGCCCTTGTGAAGTCCGGGACAGGACTGATTTGGTCAGGATTCCGCCCCAGTGACGACGCATGTACCTATGGATATTTAATCCCATCCAATATGTTCGTGGTGGTCATCATGGGATATCTGGAAGAACTGGCAAAAGAGTTGTTCCACGACGAACAGTTGGAGAAGGATGCAAAGCTCTTAAAAGAGCAGGTGCGGGAGGCGGTTGAGAAAGAAGGAAGAGCCGACACGGAAGAATTTGGCATGGTTTATGCATATGAGACCGACGGGTATGGTATGTATAACCTGATGGATGACGCCAATGTGCCGAGTCTTCTTGGCATGGAATACCTGGGGTATCACGGCGACAAGGAGACGATGGAGAACACAAGAAAATTCCTGTTGAGCGATGGAAACCCATATTATTTTAAGGGGACGAAGGCGGCAGGCATTGGAAGCGCACACACTCGCTCCGGCTATATCTGGCATATCGCGATGGCAATCCAGGGACTGACGAGCGATTCCAGGGAGGAAAAACTAAAGATACTTAAGAATATGGTAGCCACTACAGGCGGCAAAGGCGTGATGCATGAAGGATTCCTCTGCGACGATGACAGCATATTCACCAGAGAATGGTTTTCTTGGGCCAATGCGATGTATGTGGAATTGTTCTTAGATTATTTGGGATATAAGTTGGAAAGATAATAGGCTCAAAGATAAATACCGGGGAGAACTGTGAAAGGTTTTCCCTGGTATTTTTATGAAATCCGGCTTTTACCAAATATCAGAAAGTTTCTTAATTGAAATGAATGTACCATGTTCGTTTAAATAATTCATTTCATCTTCGACTTGTACTTGCAGCGCCTGTTTTTTCTCGGTCTCAAGAGTATCAAGATAGAGATAAAGCTTGTCCACAAAATACTCATCCGGAATATTTATGGTACTTTCAAAAGAATTTCGCAGATACTCAGAATGCAGTTGTAACATAGCGAAAAAGTATGCGACAACAAAAATACCTGAAGTATCATCAGTTACAATTTCAGGAGTGGCTGCCGATAAAACATAACTTATATCACAAGGCGATATCTTTATCTCTCTTATTAAGTCGAAAATAAATTCACCGCTTGTTTTGGCATTGAATTCGCTGTTATTTTTAAAAAAATTCACCAATTCCGTTTGAATGATGTGAACTATATTTTGTTCGTTGGCTTTTGATATTTTTTGAGCTTGCCCAAGAATGTCTAAATAAATTCTTTCTGAATCGCTCTTATCATATTGGATAAAGCCGCTCGCATGAGCGCAGTTGTCCCTTTTATCTACGAATTCTTTTATAGCTTTCTTTTTATTTGCATGCCATGAGTGAACACTCAGGTATTGTTCAATCATCGTCTTTTCCGGAATGGTAGATGCATCAAAAATATTTTTTATATCATTGAAATTTGCATTCGACTTACACAATCCCTGCACTTTACAAAAGTCAAATTGTTTTAACGCCCAAAATTCTTTGTACAAGAATGACATAAAAAGCATGTGAAAAGCCATTAAAGCAAATTGATGCTTACCCCTATCGCAATTCTCATGAAAGCTATCCATCAAATATTGGCGGTATGCATTATTTTCCTCGTTTGCGAAATCAATCGGTAGATACATATTTAATTTATCTATGTAGTCATTCATAAAATCACCTTGCAATACGATATGTATTTATAAACTTACCCAAACTTCATTAATCTTATCTTTTATTTTTTGCTCGAAGATTTTTATAAGCATCTTATTCTGCTTTATGACAGACATCTCTTCCTTGAGTTGAGTAACAAGTTGCTTTTGTGCTTCAATTGGTGGAAGTTGGATTTTGGTTTGTGCCAACATCTCTCCGTTAAAGTTGGTCTGGTTTACCGCTTGTCGTGAGTTTCTCATAAAATATCCTGTTTCCCGCAAATTATTTATTGCACACCAGACAAACATATTATCGGCAATGGATGCATCTTTATTTGTCAAAGACAGTAAGAAAGAAGCATTAATATATTCGTCGTCTGTTTCCAGGAATAGTGCGGTTTTCCCAACATGTGTAGGAGCGTTCCTCCAATTAAACAACAGTGTGTCTGGTTTTAAAATATATTTGTGATATTTGTCTTCATACTTAATTTTTCTAATTTTGCTTAAATCTAACGAACCGTCCAAACCTACTTCTGCTGTAGACACAATTTTTATACCGTTTTCATCTTCATTTTGAGGAATAGAAACCGTTACACCATAGCTTATATCATATAAGTCTCCAATATTGTAAACAGTCCAACCGGCGTCAGGCTTAATAGTGGGCTTATAATTATCCACAACCTGTTTTGCACCGTCAACAATTTTTTGATAGCTTTCAAGCTCGGCAGCAATTTCCTTTTGAACAGGAATCGGCGGCATAGGTATTGACAGGCTTTTGATTATCGATTGAGAAATATTTGGCTGCGCTCCGCCGTTAGAAAGGCTTATCAAATAGTCACGCTTCGCTTTTAGTAAATAATATAAAAACTCCGGTATGAATTTATCGTTCGGCAGCACTGCACAAACCGCTTGGTTTGTACTGCAAGGAACTTTTAATATGCCCACTTGTCCGGCAGTCGCACCATACATAGCTATAACGACTGTATTTTCCGGGAAAATTTTCGCCGATGAATTCTCAAGTGCTTTTTCGGTTATTTTCACTTCTGTTTGATAAATATGGCCAAGAGATACTTCTCCACTTTTAAGCCAATTAATTGTTCCGTTTTTGTAGTACTCTTCCACATTGCTTTTCGGAGTGCCACCTGATGACGTGATGCAAACGTCGCCAAGTTTTACGATGGGCCAACTACTGCTAAGCATTACCGTTTCTTTGTAGCGTTCTCCGACAAGAATATAATCTTGCTCCGCAATCTTTTGTTTGTCGGCAAGTTGGGCGAGCGGACTGCCTGATATGTCTTCATTATTTTGATAAGCCTTTATGATATCAATAATATCTGGAATATCATTTTGCCTGATTTCTCGGCGTTGTGCACCTAAATCAAAACCATCGTTATTCATTTTTACAAATAATACATCGTCTTTTTGTCTCGCGATAGCTTTATCTATCAAGAGTACGCTTGTTTTGACACCGCTGTATGGATTAAAAATACCGGCAGGCAGGGAAATAACAGCATAGAGAAGTTTTTCGTCAACTAAATATTTACGAAGTTCTTTATAGGCATTTGCAGACTGAAAGACAATGCCTTCCGGAACGATAATACCGGCCCGTCCATTTGGAGATAAATGCTCTGCAATATAGTCAACGAAAAGTATTTCACTGCGTTTAACAGTAGGCACCCTGAAACGGTTATGAGGGTTAATTCCCCCTTTAGGCGTCATAAACGGAGGATTGGCAAGGATTACATCAAACTGCTCATCCCAACGGTCTAAGCTTGTAAGAGTATCGTATTCGAATATTCTTGGCTTAGAGAAATGATGAAGATACATATTCACTCGCGACAAGCGCACCATATCCTGTGAAATATCATATCCCTCAAAGTTTTGCATCATTTTCTTTTTTTCGTCAGGGGTAAGCGAAATATGTCCGTCCTTATCAAGATTATGGTTTAAAATATATTTGTAAGCAGATATTAAAAATCCGGCTGTTCCGCATGCAGGGTCAAGAATCCGGTCGGTTTTTGTGGGCTGAACGATTTCAACAATCATATCAATAATGTGTCTTGGCGTTCTGAATTGTCCGGCATCGCCTTGTGAATTCATAATGCTAAGAAGCATCTCAAAAGCTTCACCCAAATCTTCACTGGTTTGGCTGTTATATGTAAAGTCATTGATTTCTTTCAAGAAAAGATTAATGGTTTCTGTATCCCGGAAAGGAATGTATGCATTGCGAAACACATCGCGAAAGAAATCAGGAAGATTAGGATTGCGCTGCATTGCTTCAATTCCATCACGGTATAAATCAGCTCGTTCCTGGCCGCTAACTTGCGGGTTCATTAGATTACTCCAGGCATATTTAGAGTAGTTAACTTTTTCTGTGTCGACAAAAAATTTTCTTTCACCGCCAAAGAATTCATCTTCAAGAAATTCCTTATCCATGTCGTCCATAAATTTAAACACCATGGCGATAGTAATCTGTTCGACCTGAGACTTTGGGTCAGGAACCTTTCCGACAAGAATGTCTCTTAACGTATTTAACTTGTTTTTCATATCAAAACTTAGCATTTTTTATCCCTTCTTGTTTCAATTCGCAAAGCGGTTTATGTTTACATGGTCAGATACATAATCCATAACCATCTTTGCGTTAGCTGTGCCTAATTGTTTTAAGTCTCCCATAGTAAATGTGGGGCAGTCGGCAAGCAACTGTGGGTTTTTATCTTCAAAGACTCGACGGACATATTTATCTGTCAGAAAGACTTCAAAGAAGTTCTTGACATCATAATACTTGTCAGCAGGTATCTTGCAGGTCTGTTTGAATCGCTCAAATTCATCTTGGACTAACTCATGTTTTGATTTGTATCTGGGAATGAATCCAAAAACCTTATCAATTATTTCTCGCAAGCTTACACGGCGGTCTATATTTATAGCACGCCGCAGCTTATCCATATTGATATAATCATCCGGCTTATCAAACAATTCTCTCATGATATATTGTTCGGCAGAACTAAAATCGCCGTCAGCGACTTGCCGTTTAATGTATTCGTCTTCCCTAATCGTTTCTTCAAATTTCTCATAGAGCTTACGGTCAATCTTCATTCCTTCGTTTCCAATAGCAGTTTCCGTTAAGAAACGGATTGCATCCGGTTCGAAGGACTCGTATGGCTCATTGACTGATTCATTTGAGTTTGTTTTTCCGGCTTCCAACTGGCCGTTTGATTTTTGCCTCTGAGGCAGTTTTATTACTTCATCATAATTAAAGGATTCTTCAAAATATTCGCAGTTTCCAAAGAAATCAAATAGTTTAAATGTGGTTTTAGGTTTTTGGACGGTTTCTTGTTGCGTTCTGTCAACATGAGTATATTTAAAATCACAAATGCGAGTCCCTCTGCCTTTTATTTGTACGAAGTCGCTTGGTGAAAAAATTGGCCGCATTAAAATAACATTGAGAAGGTCCGTGCAATCATATCCTGTTGTCATCATGCCTACTGTGACGCAAACACGGGTTTTTGAACTTTTATAGTTTTCGAGGAATCCGGTACATCCATTCAAGTTGTTATTCTGAAAATTAACGGTATATGTCTGTGCATTGGTTACATCGGATGTAATCTGCATAGCAAAGTCAGAGTTATATTTACCTGGCCAAATTGATTCAGCATATTCGTTCAGCATATTCGTGATTTTTGCAGCATGTTTTCTGCTAACACAAAATACTATGGATTTCCCCAATTCGGATGAAATGGGGTCTTTTAAAGCGTGTTGGATAAATGTTTTACAAAACATTTTATTTGTGTTTTCCGAGAAAAAAGTTTTTTCGAAATTTCGTCCAAAGTAGCTTTCTTCTTCATCTTCGTTTTCGCCACTCTTGACGACTACAGAATAGCCTTTATCGGAAAGAAGCTGCGTAGTGATGTCCGTGCGGGCATCCACAACAGTCGGATTAACTAAAAAAGGACCGTCCTTATCATTTACCCCATCTATTAAACTGTATCTAAAAGTTGGCTCTCCGCTTTCACAACCAAATGTTTTATATGAATCAAGCAGCTGCCGTTTTTCCCATGAGCGAATATCGGTCACTTTAAGTTTTTCTATATCGACATTTTTGATATAATCTTTTGGCGTCGCCGTAAGCCCCAGTTTATATCCCAAAAAATATTCGAATACAGTTCTGGCATTTCCGCTGATACTGCGATGCGCTTCGTCTGAAATTACTAAATCAAAATCGGTCGGCTTAAACAGGCGGCGATATTTATTATTGTAAAGCAGACTTTGTACGGTAGTAACAACAATGTCCGCCTTTTTCCAGTCATCATGATGCTCTTTAAAAATGAGAGAAGTATAATCGCCTTTTAGATAATCACGAAAACTTTTCTGCGCCTGATTTTCCAGCTCTAAGCGGTCGACGAGAAATAGAACCCGTTTGGCGTTTCCGGTACGTAAAAACAGTTTGATGACAGCCGCAGATACTAATGTTTTTCCTGTTCCGGTTGCCATTTCAAACAAATATCTGGTATTTCCCGCTTTAGCGCTGGCTTGTAATGACTCAATAGCGCGAATTTGATAATTACGAAGAAAACGTAAGCCGTAATTTTTAATGAAATCTTGTCTCGTTTCTTTGTTTTGATATTGCGGCGCCTGCTCATACTTTGGCATCTGTGTTACAGCAATATAGTCGTTCTCAATTTTCTCGTTATAAAGTTTTGAAATATCAGACGAAAATACTTTACTGCTTCTTAAAGAGTCATAACTTGGAAAAGCCGTAATAAGTTGTGGGTTACCTCGCTCGATATTCCAAAAGTAGTGTACATTTCCGTTTGATAAGATAACATATTTAACATAAAGGTTTTTGGCGTATTCTCTGGCTTGTTCTTTTCCGACTAATGGGTCAAGGTCTTCTGACTTAGCTTCGAGTACAATAAACGGCCGATTATTTTCATCAAGGAGGAGGAAATCTACAAATCCATTTACAGCTTTTTCAAAGTTTTCGCCCATTTCATCAATCTGTGAACGAGACATCTTTACATTCGCTTCCACAGAAATATTGGCGGTTCCATTTTCATCATCAAAGAAACGCCACCCTGCTTCTTGAAGCATATCATTTATTTTCAATCTTGCTTTTGCTTCTTTTGATTTCATGGTAATACCTCCAATAATGCCGTCCCTCTGGTAGGAATAAAAAAATTCTGCATGTCGGCTTTTTCCAATGTAAGCAGTTTTATCTTTTTGTCAATTCCTCCGGCGTACCCTGTCAGGCTTCCGTTTGAACCTACGACCCTGTGGCAGGGAACGATAATGGAAATTGGATTGTGTCCCACCGCGCCGCCAACTGCCTGAGCCGACATTCTGGGTAAGTTCTTCTGCATGGCTAAGTTTTGCGCAATTTCTTTGTAGCTCACGGTTTTTCCGTAAGGTATTTTGCGCAGTAACTCCCACACCGCAAGCTGGAAGGGCGTACCGGTTAAATGAAGGGGTGGCATAAAATTTGGTTTTTTTCCTGAAAAATAGACAGCCAGCCATTCTTTTGCCTGTTCATGGAATGGGGAATTTTTTTCTTCGTTGGCCGGGTCAAGCTGATTCGCATAATATTTCTGTCCTTCAAACCACAGTCCGGTCAGCCCGATTTCATCGGCGGCGAGAAGGATAGTGCCGAGAGGTGAGGAGTAGTGGGTGGTGTATTGCATCTTAGTATTTCCTCTTTTCTAATCTGTTCGGATATCTTATCTACTTTATTATAAAGGATAAGAAAAGAAGATGAAAGAACATTATGTCAATTTGCTTTACTGGAATCATTTTATTTGCGATATACCGGGAAGTATATTATTAATACTATTAATGTAAAAAATAGGTAGAATATATGAAAAATATATGGTATAATTTTTTGTAATTTGTAGGTTTATGTGTTGTTACAGCGTAAGGGAATAAGCGTCTATAACGTTGATTTTGGATGTATGGATAATGTGAGTAATAATTGTTTATTATCGGTCAGTTATCGGGATAGATAAAAGGCTGTCCTTTAAAT
>CAMWBY010000028.1 GCA_947172645.1 uncultured Lachnospiraceae bacterium
TGACAAAACGGGATAATGCTGAAAATAAAACTAATTAATCAGCGGTTCCCTAGCAAAATTTTAACAAAAGACTCTAGCCGAAAGTACGCATTCATTATCTGTAGCAATAATTTAGATTTCCGAACCTCACCTCATCTCCCGGTTCAATCTCCACCGTCTCCTGCGGCTGCATACGAAGCCCGTTCTTGTATGTGCCGTTTGTCGAGTTCATATCCGTCAAAAGAATTTTCTCTCCCTCCTTGTCAAATCTGGCATGGATTCTGCTGACCGAATCATCAGGCAGCACATAATCTACACAGCCTGCCATTTTCCCGACCGTACACGGAAATTGTTTTAATTCGATATGTCTTTTGTTCTTCTTATCTACTGCATATAATTTACATTCTGCCACCTTGTTTGTGTCGAAGAAAACAGTATTCCCACAAGCATGATTCCCCTGGGCCGTGGTTGGCCCGGAACCGGCAAACGACGTTGCGCCATGCCCTGAAACTGCCGCAGGCGCTTCCGTTTGGCATGATGCCGGCATGGAAGCTGCCAGTCTTAGGCTCATGTCTTTATCCAGTACATGTTCTAAGGAAATTACTTCTGACTCCGTATCATATTCAACACTTTGACTCTTCCCTGTATTATCCCTCTCTTTTTTGCTCCCCGCACCGCCCTTCTTACGTCCTCTTACATATCCTGCCAGACATATAATAAAGCAAGCTGTCATAACTGCTATAGCCCCATATAAGGCAATTTCTTCTTCCTGCGTCAATTGATAGAGGCTGCGCACCGCATAAGCCCCCGCTATGCCCAATGCCGCCGTTACTGCACAGATAGGATATATCCGGCTCTGTCCGGATTCCGATTTCTTATTACTTCTTACGCTGTTACAATTTTTGTCGTGTATTTCTTCCCCATAGATATTGCCGGCACACAATATTTTATTATCTTGTCTGCCATCAAATGATTGACTGTCGAACAATCTTATATCGTCTGCTCTCTCATTAGCTCTCGTACCGTTCTCTTTATCGTCGGCTCCACTCACATTTTCCGGCTGCCCTTTCTTTTCCCGTCCGGAATACCCATCAGATGCAATTCTCTCACCTGTCTCATACAATGTCGTACTGATTTCAACCAGTTCTGTCCTCTCCGGCTCTTCTTCCTCCAAAATCTGCAGCGCGTCCTCTATAGAAAAACAAGGTTCTTCACATATCTCGCAGATTCGATACATATCTTCTGTAAGCTGTTGGTCTTGCGTATCGATATGTTCCAACAAAAAATCCATGAGAGGTCTGTAAGCGGCTCCAGGTTCCGTATGATAATCCGGATAATATAAACCGATATATTTCTGGTTTGCCAAATCATAATAGATGTGCTCCGGCAGCAGGACCAATGCCGTCTCCTCCATAAAATATCCGGATAACTTCCCACATATTCCATGAAGCTGCCATAGGACATCTTTCACCTGCCTGCCGGACATCGCCTTGTCCCTGTAAAGGCTATCCAGGGTAGTCCTTGAGCTGATGTCATAATAATAATATGTAGCGCCGTTCATATGCCGCACAGAACATTTAAGTATTTCACTGATTTTACCCGATGTCAGAATCTTATACTGATAGCTTCTGGACGCCACTTCCCTCCCGCACCGCAGTATCATATAATTATGCCTGTAGTCCCTATAATACTTTGCCTCTAACATAATAATCCCCCATTCCTAATCCAACATATTTCCCACCCACCTACTCTTACGTATTATATGCGTCGGATTAATAATCTGCGCCCTGGCACGGGTCCGAATTTTCCATCCCGGCGCACTGTGCATCGTAAAAGCCGCACGTATAGGAACCTTAACCTGGCACTCCCCGGTCACGTCCGTAACATTCCCCTGTCTGTCCACGCTTCCATGCACCTCTCCTGTCCCAAAATATTTCTTTCCGAACTGCTCTTTCATATGCGCACTGATATAGGGCACAATCTTATCTTCCTGTTTCTGGACGCTTCCCCGGAAACAGACTGCGTAAGCATCCTGAAACAATACACATTTATCATATGAATAAAAAGAAAGATAAATCAAAAAGACGAAAACAAATACTGTCCATGTAATAATGAAGGACGCCTCCACCGTCATATATCCGCGCGCCTTCTTCCTCATTTCTGCCGTTATATAGCCGACTGCCTTTTCTGTTATCCTCACCAATGCCTTCCGGCCCTCTTTTTCTTTCACAGACATACCAACACCCCCATTCCCAGGAACAGGAAAGGCGCAAAAGGAATTTCCTCATTCCCGCTTACTTTCTTAATTGCCACAAGAATCAACGCCGCCACAGATTCCGCAACAAGACCGATAAGCAGTATCAGAAAACATTTCCATAGCCCTATAAAGAGTCCCGCCATAATGAGCATCCATCCGTCTCCGTACCCTACCTTTTCCCCGCTGATAAAACTGAGTCCCCAGAACACGATACCCGGAACGACAGACAAGACCGCATCCCGCCATGTCTCTTCACCCACTATCCCCTGTAAACGCAGAATGACCGCAATAAAAATACCAAGTAAAACAGGCGCCAGAGGAATTTCTTTTCTCATACCGTCACATATCGCACAGATTCCGAGAAAGAGACTCAAAAGTATTTCTACCCACATTTAGAACACCTCCTTCTCCCGCCGGTCTCCGACAGCGGAACCGTATAGATTGTCCGTTTTAAGCCAGGGCAGTTTAGCCGGCTATGATAGCTTCCCCCATAAGACGTAACATAGACCTGCCCTTGTCCTCTGTCTCCGCCGCATGTCCCGCAGGAATAATACTTGCCGCCGGATTGGTTTCTTTCATCCGATACGGCTTCTTTTGGTAAGGACTCCACCGCAGGATTTAGATAAGTACAATTCCGGTCCAGGTGGTATACCGTTCCTGTCTTCGTTATATACACCATCGGGTCTTCTTCTTTCATGTCGCTGACATGCTGCGTCATATCATATCCCGTCCATGCCTTTCCATAATAACGCTGCGACAGGGAAAAACCCTCAAACCCCATAAGGGACGAGAAGGGTTTTACACGATAGGAAACCCGCAAGTCAATAATATCCCCCTGCCCCATAACGGATGAGCCGGACAAAGACATTCCCTGCGCGCCGCCTTCTATACAGGACTGATTCAGATAATCCCTTCCGACATATTCCACAATCTGTCCCTGTGCATATATCTCCGACATTACCACATTCACCAGGCTATCCGGCAGCGCATTGCCGACCGCACGCTCATAGGCACACCCGGCAAATGCCATTTTATTGCCTGTCTGATGCAATGCCGCATTGATTCTGCTCTGTGTCCCTATGATATTGACTGCATAAAGTATATTGATTACGGCAAACAAAAAGAACGGTAAAACAAACGCCGCCTCTAAAGTCATAGAACCTTTCCCGAAAGCGGAAATCCCTTTTTGGAAAATGATAGAAGATACCCTTTTTATCAGCCTGCAGACGGATAGAATCATTTGACCACCTTGATTGGCTACAAGATATGCCCGGAGAGAACGTGCTGTCGATTTGTTAGATTTATGCTGCCTATACTGTAAAAAGAGCATCTTTTATCACCTCCCATATATCAGTAAAATCCATAGTGTCTGGTCATTTCGTACCGGTATCCAAATCCGCTTACCACAGACATATCCGCCTCATAGGCATCAAAACAGCCATCCAGGCAAAACCGCCCATTGCCCGCCGTGCGCCGGATATCCATCTCCATAATGTCCATTGCCCGAAAAGTCCTTGTATCCTGGTTCTGAAGAAATATCATAATCCGCAGGTATTCTTCATAGTTAAGCCCTCTGCCGCCGTCATCCTGCGCTAAGCTTCCTCTCACATTTTTAATACTGTTAATACCCGTCTTCCAGTCTGCGGCCGTCTTATAAATAGGCACCCTGCCTCCGGCAAGAAGCGTTTTCACATCCTGTAAGCTCTCCACATACGCCCACGCAAACAATATGGTGTACTTGACAGGCTCCGCAAGCTCCGGACACATGCAAACCGCTGTCAATGCAAGCGCCATTGCCTCCGCCTCCGCAATTTTGGCGCTGTCTGTCAGAATATATATGACATTGGCCGCCTCCCGCCATCTTAACAGCCTCTTGGCAACCTGTTCTAAATTCTGCCAGTCTGTATCCTTCCCCGCCAATATATATTCTATCTGGTACTTCAACAGCGATTTATCAAGTTCTTTCCCATAATGCCCATATTTCTCGAATAAATATGCCTGAAACACAAGCTCGTCCGGCTTCCCTGAAACAGACACCGCTTCACTGCACAGACCCGTCCCCTGTTTCCTAGTTCGCCGGGATATATAGTCGTTTAGAGATACTTTCACAGCGGATACCTGTGACGGGTCTTCCAGTACCAGATTCAGTACCCCGCTGCTCCTTGTGGCGTTGGCAATATCCGCAGGATTGTCCAATGGAACTTCTTCGTAAACCCCTTCCTCCACTTCCCGCGTCGGCAATCCAATCTCATCAATGCGCGCTTCGTAGCCATGCCTTTCGCCCGCCACGTCCTTTGTCTCCAATCCGTAACTTTCCATTTCCGAAACACCAAGATTTAATTTCTCTAAAATCGCCCCTACAGGATAGTCCGACATATAATCCGTAACCTGTCTCTTCAATACCGCTCCCTGGTTGTCAGATGCAATGGAATACTTCCCGATTTGCACATTCCCGGCGTCCATTGCCAGAAAATCTTTGGTTCTGCCCATACCTATGCCCGCCTTGTTACTCCCTGGCCTTAAATTCATCCGGATATAATTCTTAAGATGCGCTTCCGTATTTCCGATATCCGCGCTGCCGCCGCCGTAAGAAGTATCTACGAAAAGAAGGTCATACTGCTCTAACATCTCCCTGTGGTACTCCGCCAGAACGGAATTCATACCGATGTCAGAGACACACTCAAACTTCATGCGTATAGCACTGATTCGTGCCCCTTCTATTACAACGAATACAAGGGACAGAATCAATGTGAGCGACAGTGTCAGGAATACGGTTATGTATCCCTTTCTCATGACATTACCGTGTTGCTGTCTTTCGTAATCTTCTCAAAGACCGTCTCCACCAGGGACCGGAGCTGGGTTTTAAAAATAATGACTAATCCGATTAGTACTACAATAATTAAAATAATCTCCACTGTTCCCATTCCTTCCTCTTCATGAAGAAATGCACGGAAACCCTTTAAAGCGTTTTCTTTTTGTTTTCTTTCTTTTCTCTTTTCCTTCATTTTTCCTCTTTTCTGCACTGCTCCCATTATCATGTTATGAAAACGAAACATTTTATAAATTTATGCCAGGCAGTGCGCAGGCATAATGACCGCGTCACATCATAAAAGAAAAATACGCAGGTATCATGATAATCACCATAACAATACATAACATCATCATCATGGGCAGAAGCAGTTTCGTGCCTGCTTCTTCACCCAATTTCTTAGCCAGGTTCTTCCTCTCTGCAAAGGCGTTGTCCGCCTCCTGCCGCAGAACACGCAATAAGTCGTTGCTCCCCTTTCTGATATTCTGCGACAGCAATGTACTCAGCTTCATATAAGCCTGTACCTGACATCGTCTGCCGAAATGGTCATAAGCCTCCCTCTCGGACTTACCGCTTTGCAATTCATAACATGTTATCAAAATTTCTTCATAGACATACCGCCTCCTTTCCTTCTGCTGCCTCTTGTAATCCTCCCCCATCTTGGCGAACGCATTCCTGATTGTCATACCTGCGCCCATGTAAAGCGACAGCTTATTGACTATCTCCGGGTAGTCCAACAGCAACTCCCTCTTGCGCCGTTCCAACTGCTTGTCCAGTTCCTTTCCACGCCCCCAATATAAGGCGGCTGCCGCGAAAAGAACTAACCATAACAGATACCCGCTGCTATCCTCAATGATTTCCTTCCATGCGATTGGTTTGGATTCCAAGTTGTCAGGAAGAACCATCACTTCCGCGCTTTCTGTAAATTCCTCCTGCATACGCAGTCCGTCCTCAATCTTCTTGCGAAACATTTCCTGATATGTATAAACCGCCGGATTGACCTGCACATACAGAACATGTTCCCAACTCCACTGCCGGTACTGGAAATGCGCCGTCAACGTGATAAGCGCTCCCTCTGTCAATTCTGCATTGTCTACTGTTCCGTCGGTATTCACAATACCGTAACTGCTGCTTTCCCAGGATATGTCAAAGGGATAGCCTTCCATGTGCGTGACCAGTTCCAGATTCCTCCGTATATCCTCCAGACTGTCATTTTGTCCGCGTATCATGTCCGGCAGTATCGTCACCGCCTCCTGATACAAGTCTTCGGCTTCCTGCCGCGTATACTTGCGCTCCTCCACCATATACTCAAAAATCTCTTCCTCTTCCCCCTCCACCTGCACCGCCAGTTTAACAGGAATATCTCCTTCCCCATACGGCTTCCGCCATATATAGTTCCCGTCTATCAGTAAAGGACTGCCATGCGCGCCCAGCCACGCCGCTGCACAGACCAGCGTACCTGCAAACACGATTGTAAGCGCCGCCTGGTACTGTGACAGGTAATACTTTCTGACCTGCACCGATGCGCCTTCGGAGGGCCGTAAAGTTTTCAGCTTATCTCCAAGCTGTCTTCTGCTTAATTCTCTTTTCCAGTTGTATTTGCCCCCTGTTCTGCCACGGCATAATCCTTCCTGTCTGCGTAAAATATAAGAAGCCATCCTGCCAAACGGCCCTCTGCCCTCCTCCTTCCATGACAGGAAAAAAAGGAGTACATAGCCGCCTATTATCGCGATATAAATATAAATCATGATTTATGCCGCCTCCTCTACACTTCAATATCCACAATCCGTCTGGACAACATATATGCCGCCAGATAAAACCCCAAACAGACTGTCATCACCACCACGCCGATGACATTGTGGTACAGCACATCGAAAAACCCTCTGGAGGTACTCCCCACATAGAAGATAATCAGGAATGGGACGATATTCATGATTCTCTGTTCCATTTTCTTAGAACTAATCATCAACTGGATTTCTTTGTCCGTCTCCGTTTTCTGCTCTACCACCGCCGCGGTTTTTACTAAAATTTCTGTCATATTGCCGCCGCTTCTCTTGGCAATCAGGAACACATCGGCAAACTGTATAATGTCCGGCAGGCTGCTTCTCATGCCCAGGCTGTACAATAACTTTTCCAGGACAACGTTGTTGTCCAATCCCGCGGTAATGTACCTGACTTCCATACAAATCAATCCTTTTGCCCCATAGAGCATTTCCATGTCCCGGTAAGATTCCCGGAAAGAATTTTCAATAGAATATCCCGCTTTCTGATTTGCCGCCACAGCGAGAATCAAGTCTTTAAACTGCACGCTCAGCTCCTGTCTCTGTTTCGCTGCAAGCTCCTTCCTCTTTTCCTGAAAGAAAAAGAAAAGCACCGGCGCAAGAAGGCACAGACAGGCAATCCATGAATGGTAGAAAAAATATCCTGCCGCCGCCGTTATCAACGCCCCCTCCAACAGATACAGAATATATTCTTTTGCCCGGAAATGATATTTACCGTAATCCGGCAGCTTGTAATTTTTCGACATGCGTTAATTCTCCTTCCTTCTGTAATGCCCCTGTTATCCTGCCTGCCGCGTTCTCCCCCGTCTCCACGAAGCGGTACAACGGTTTTAATGTAATCCGGCCTTCCTCATAGCCTAAAACTTCCACAATCTCCAACACCTTTCTCGTCCTGTCTCTGAGACGCCCTAAATGGATGATTATGTCTATGCCCGACGCAATCTGCTGCCTGATTGCCGCCAACGGAATCTCTATCCCCATTAAAATCATGTTTTCCAGACGGCTTAGCATATCCTTGGAGCTGTTTGCGTGCCCGGTGGACATGGAACCGTCATGCCCTGTGTTCAAGCACTGCATCATATCAAAGGCTTCGCCGCCGCGGACTTCGCCCACAATAATCCTGTCCGGCCTCATGCGGAGCGAAGTCTTAATCAAATCCCGAATCGTAATCTCCCTACATCCCTCCACATTGGCATTACGCGTCTCCATGCGCACCAGGTTAGGAATGCCAAGAATCTGTAACTCTGCACTGTCCTCTATCGTAATTATCCTTTCTTCCGGAGGAATATAGCAGGACAGCGCATTTAGGAAAGTCGTCTTACCGGAGCCTGTACCGCCACTGATAAAAATATTGTACTTCGCCTGCACCAACACACTGAGCCATTCGCATACTTCCCTGGTAATGGAGCCGTAAGCAATCAAATCCTCCATCATCATCGGCTTATCCGGGAACCGCCTGATTGTCACAATCGGCCCGTTCAACGCCACCGGGTTAAGCACCACGTTAACTCTGGCGCCATTTTCCAGCCGGGCATCCACGATGGGGGACGCTTCATTGACTACCCTGTTGCACCGCGCCACAATCTGCTGTATGACGTTGTGCAATTTCTCCTGATTCTCAAACTGTAAACTGCTTCGCGTAAGCCTTCCGTCCCGCTCTATGAAAATACAGTCCGGCCCATTAATCATAATTTCCGTGATATGCGCGTCATCCACTAAATCCTGTAATACGTCCAGTTTACGGACCGCGTGGAAAAGTTCCCTGCGTAAATTTTCTCTTTCCGCCAGAGTCAAGTGTATTTCTTTGCTTTCCTGAACTAGCATTGCGTCAATTAGCTCTTGTATTTCCGCATCCGAGTTTTCCATCGAATAGTCGATACTCTCCGAAAGTTTTTCTTTTAATTTTCTCTTCCTCTCCTGCTTACTCTCCATACAAATCCTCTTTGATAATCGCTTTCACATAGCCTGCCAGCTCACCATGAGTCATCAGTTCCAGATTGGCGGGCAATTCCTTAAATACCGGAAACCTGCATTTTACGGTCTTATCAGCAATTTCTTCCAACTCATGGAACTTTAAAATCTGCTCGTACTGATTAATCTTGGCCGTGGCAAAGCTATCCTCCTTCGTGATGGTGTAAATCTTGTAGCACTTGCGCAGTAAATCAAAAAGGCCCTCCATGCCGTCATCCAAGTCCAAAATGATATACTCATACTGCCCGATGCCGGCAATCTTCCTGCACAATTCCAACCACTGACCGCCCGTCACTTCCCGCCACCCCAGGTCGGACTGCATAGGCGGTATATAGTCCAGGCCATTGATATTCTGTATCATAGACGGCAGGCGCAGATACAGCCTGTCCTGGTCGCACCGGAAATAATACATCAAATCCATCATATCCATGGGGAACTCCCGCCTAAGCATCTGTCCAAAACCCGAGTAGCATTCAAAATTAAAGTACAATGTCCTGTATTTCTTCGCCAAAATCTGTCCCATGGTCAGTGCAAAAGAAGTTTGCAGACACCGTTTGATAGGAGAATAAACTCCAATGAGCTTTACCTGCATCTCTTCTTGTACCGTCTCTCTATTCCAGTCTGACATCCCTGTGACCGTCTCGGATAATGCCTCCACAATCTTCTCCGGACTTTGGAATTTATTGATACAGCCCAAACCCTCCCGCGCCTCCACGGCCTCGTCGCTCTCCTGTAGCACAAATATCTGCGCAGCCTGCCGCCTGATATATTCTTCCTGTAACATTTTTAAAGCGTTTTCTGCAATAAGCAGTATCTCAATCTCTCCCTGCGCTGCAAATTTCTCTAACTCTTCCACCTTCGTAAACAAATGAAATGTATAGGGCAGCCTGACTTTTTCCAATATATATTCCATTAACCTGAAGGCATAAGCCTCCTCCATATCACAAATCGCAAACACTTTTTGTCTCAAATCACTCCTCCAATCTGCAACGCCACACTGAGTAGGACAGGAATTGTAAAATGTATTTTGTTCCTGCGGTACTGCCTGATATCCTCCACCGTACTTTCTCCATACAATTTCCACTCTCCGGTTCTTGTCACCTCCCGCATATAAGACAGAAAATAGAACATCCTTTCCTTGCCATTGTGCTCCGCCAATATTTTCAGAAAAGAAAAACATGCTCCGACTGCGAACGACGCCGCCAGAACCGTCACAAATTCCCATACATTCAAAAAACACCCGACCATCATAAAAACTTTCACATCCCCGGCGCCAAAAGCGCCGATTTTAAACAAGGGATACATAAACAGAAACGCAAGAGTAACTGAAACGGCAGACTGCCACACATTTTGATACGTCCAAAGGCTACTGAAAATACCGGCCATAGAACCAAACACAATCAATTTATTTGGAATACGGTCTGTCCTGATATCCGCCAACGCCGCAAGAAACAGCAAAAGAAGAAGCAGAAATTCAAAATAACTCAGTCCAATAAAATCACCTCCACCTCATTTACAATGTAAAAAAACCTGACTCAATGAAATACTTGGGATGAAATTCCCGATGCCATATCGGCAATAGAGTGAAACCGCACATGATGCTGAACGTCGTTTCACGTAGAATTCGTTGAGTTGTAAATCGAATTATATACACATCTATCCCGTTTGTCCATATGTATTTTGCAGAAAAAACAATTTTGTGAAAAAGCTACAAGATTTTAAAGAAATGAATCCCATAAAGTACGGCAATCCCCGGAAATCCAAGGAATCCGGATGTCAAAATGGTAAGCGGATTAATGCCCACGGCCACCGAAATCTGCTGCGACGCCAACAAGAGATTCAGACAATAGATACCAACCGTCCCCATGACTGCGCGCAGAATGAAATTAACCAACCATTCCACTTTCCGTCCCATCGCGCCTATGATTAACACAATTCCGCACACTCCCAAAATTGCCAACATGCCTCCGGCGTTTTCCATTTCGCTCCTCCTAATTCCAATTTTCTTAACGTACCCCCTCAGCCGCCAAGACAGATGAAGGAGATGTTCCTGGAGTACTCGTTTGGTATAAGATATGTCCCACATATTTTAAATATTACATGAATATTTATCCGGATTTTACCTATACTTAAATAAGAAAAATATTTAGTCTGTCTCAATTTATTTCCAAAACTTACCAAATATTACAATCTTAACCAGATACTCTTAGGACAGGCTAAAAAATACACTGAAAACTGTCGGTATTTAGCAGAAAGGCATGGTAGCTGTATGAAGGTTTTTTTTCATCAAAGTTCCAACGGAGCGGCGGGGACGGATATTATCGTAGACTGCCAGAAATTAACGATACGTGAAGAATTAGCACAGACAAGATATGCATTGGAAATTGCATATTCTAATTTTGACAATGTAACTGACCCTGACCTGATTGATTGTTACATCTATGAAGTAAATGCTGTCTTGAAACGTTACAAATATTTATTAGAGCAGGCGGAAGAAAAGAATTTGCTGCCCGAAGGAACACATCCCGAGGCTTACCGTCCTCTGACGCTTTTCTCATGATATGAAATGCCACAAAACGACAAAATCCTACAACATATAGCATACACAAGTACTAAATCTATATGTTGTAGGATGATTATGTTATCAGACACAGAATCCCCTGTTCATGGAAGGGTCGGTAATGTTTTCCGTCAAGGTGTTCCTGCCATAAGTAAGACCCGCATATACCGACTGGGTATTTCCCATAACAGGGCCGGACATATCCTGCCCCTCAATCTTCGCATAGGCTTCCCGAAGCTGTCCAACTACCAGGCGGACATGCTCCAGATTCTCTTTGCCATCATGGGAAGATGCTTTCACAAGTTCACTGTTCACATAGAGATATAGCTGTAAAAGATTCTGTGCCAACTCATATTCCAGGTGCAAAGACGCTGTCAATTCATCCATGCATCCACGGATTTTACGGATTGCGTTCTTATATTCCACTTTATTGCCAACCGCCAGAGCATCTTCCGCTTCATCTACATAAAGCAATACCATCTCATACAGAATCGTAATCAACTGTGTCTTATTCGCCTGCGTAATGCGCAAAGTATACTCACGTTTTAATTCCGCCGTCATATTTTCCCCGTTTCCGCGCTGCTTTTTATCTTAATTAAGACAACACATCACCGAATTTGTGGCAAGCAGCGCGCAAGCACACATCTGGCAACTGGAAATATGAATTTCCTGTCTTATTTTTACTGTAAAAGCTGTAACACCTGGGAAGGCCTCTCGTTCGCCTGTGCCAACATGGAAGTAGCCGCCTGGGATATTACCTGCTCCGTTGTATAGTTGGTCATCTCTTCCGCCACATCCACATCCATAATACGCGAATATGAAGAAGTCATATTTTCCTTGGTAATATCCAGATTGCTTACCGTATGCTCTAAACGGTTCTGGTATGCACCAAGCCTGCTGCGGCAATCCGATACATACATAATAGCGCCTTTAATCTCGGTAATCGCCTTGTCACAATGCTCTTCCGTGTCCACCTCGGTCTGCTCGATGCCCAGGCGGTCAAGGGAGATAGTCGGGATACGGATTGCAAGCTGCTGCCCTTCGTTGGCCCCTGTCTGCATATCCATAGAGCCGATACCAGTGACGTCGATTGTCAACGGTTTCCCGCCCGCTACACAGTTTACAGAAGGGTATCCTGTGATATTTCCATCGGCATCCTTTATCGGTTCAGACTTCTTAACCGCAAGCGTCATCTTGAAGTCCGGATTGCCGGTAATGGTCACTTTATCCTGTCCAACCGAAGTGATTTTCACGCCTTCCGGAAAATCATACGGAGGGGTCGTGCTCGCCTGGAAACTAGCCTGTGTCTGGTCTAAATCTATATTTCCGTCTGCATCATAGAATACTTCCAACGCGTCAATCTGGTATTCTTTCGCCAACACTTCGTCGCTGTAGTAATCTACCTGCACAGTCTGGCTGTCCGTATATCCTCTCAAATCAAAGCTTCCGTCCAGAAGCGGCTGTCCGTTAAACTCAGTGTCATTGGCAATCCTTGTCACCTCTGCTTTCAACTGTTTCAGCTCCTGGTTCAAGGTTTCCCTGTCTGTCGAAGTAAGAGTCCCCGTCGCGCCTTTCACTGCAAGCTCGTTCATTCTCTGCAGCATATCGTGCACTTCCGTCAATGCGCCGTCCGCCGTCTCAATAATAGAAATACCTCTGTTGGAATTTTGCGTCGCTACGGATATACCCGAAATCTGTGCAGTCATCCTGCGTCCAATCGCATATCCTGACGGATTATCTTTGGCTGCCGTAACTTTTAATCCCGAGGACAATTTCCTAAGGGAATGCGACAATCTTTGGTCGGACATATTCAATGCATTATTGGCGCGCATTGCCGCCGAATTATAACTGATTTTCATAGTATTTCCTCCTTTTTAAACCTGCCGTTGTATATCTGTAAACAGAACTCTACGCTGTAACCGCTGCGATAAACGCTTTCGCAATCTGGTATAAATCTGCCGTCTGTGCCGATGATGGTTCCTGTGTCTCTTTTGCTGTAAATGCATCCAAATCCAGATTGCCGGTTCGTACTACCCCGATTTTACCAATCTCCAATTCATCCTGTACCAATGACTCAACCGTATGTTTGAGACTTTCAAGAAGCTGCCCGTTTCGGCTCTGCAATGCCTCGGCGCCTTCCTGCGTGGAGCAGGCAATATAACCCGAAACCTTCTTGTTTCTGACCCCAAACTCCGCAGCCACTTTACCATAGCTTTCTGTCTCAAAGGTAATTTTCACCTTCCCGCCATCTTCTTTGCCATGCAACACTCTCAAATGGATTGCCGTGGTTTCCCCATTAATCTCAACGGGTATCTGGTAGTTTTCTTCTTTAGCAAGATTACCCGACAAGGTAAGCTGCTTATGGCAGCTCTGGATTGCTTTCAGGTCAACATAGGTTATGCCTGCGCCGTATCTTGCCTCTTCCAGTATTTTTTCATAAACATGCTGCATCTCTCCATAGGCTTCCTGGGCGCTGTCTTTGTCCGTCAGGGCTTCCTGCAGACGGGCCGTAGCTTGCTTTACTTTCTCTTTATCGGCAGGTGCAGTATACTCATTCAACTTCTTAAAAAGAAATCCTCTCTTATGCATCAGCATATCCGCCGCTGCCAGGTTATTAAGCGTTACCGACTGCTTACTGTGCAGAAGTTCTTCGATGACAGTATCTTCCACTTCACATGCCTGTCTGCACTCCTGCATCTGCTCTTCCTGATATTCCTTCTGTGTGGCGCTGTCCTGCTTCGCCATGCGGTCTGCAATCTCCCCGGCAATATCGCGGTAATATTTATGGAAACCCCTCTCAATCTGCCTTGTAATCGACATACCTTCTTCTATGGCTTCCACGCCTGCGAAAGCATCATCCACCATAAAGTCCATGCCCGCTCTCTTCTGGCTTCGCACAGCGCTCAACAGGTTCTTGAAAGACAGCTCCGCACCCATATTCAAAAGTGCGCCCACCGCTGCGTCATCTGTCTTCTCAATCTGTCTGAGCATACGATATATGCCGATGTATGCCGTCCGCTCGTCTTCCCCGATTGCTTTATTTTTATCTAATTTATACAGGAATTTACTGTATTTCTCGTTTTCCTGCTCTTTACCATACTGTATGGAATCCAGATACTGGTTTAATTCCGGTATGGTCATTTCTAACGGATTTTTACCGTCCCGGATAGTCTGCAAAACAGCCGCAGGAGTCATCTTATCGATGACGCGGTGAAGCTCCATATCTGAATCCCGCACTGCTTCTATATTTTCCCGGGACAGCTCCATCCGGTTATAGCCTAAGATACGTACCGCCCGGCGGTTTTCCTCACTGGTCTCCAGTCCCATTTTCTCAAGAATACCGTCCACGTCCTTGAAAGCCTTCTGGATAGAGTCTCCCAAGTCCTCCCTGGTGGAAGTCATCCAAGTCTCGTACCGTTCTCTGGCCTCATCGTACTGGTTCCTTAAGGCGCTTCCTTCCACATGTACTTTGTTTAAAGTGAAATCTTCGTCCGTCACTTTAAACTTGCCGGCAATATCTATCGGTAAATACGGAATTTCCGCTATCTTATCACGGGTCTGGGCATAAATAGCCGCTTTCTCTGATGCTCTGTCAACATCCGTTTCCCCGAACAAAAGCTGCCTCTGTTCGGTCTCCATCCGCTTCAAAGCATCTACCAGTTGTTCCAGTTCCGTCGTGTCGATTGCATATCCGCTTTCCAACAATTTGCGGTTGACTTCCACTGTCATCATCAGGCGTATTTCTTCTAGCTGCCGCCTGGCGGTTATATTATCCGGTACTTCAACCGCCGCCTGACTTACTGTCGTGCTGCCTGCCTGGCTCCCGGCGTCTTTCACCGCCACAGACTGGGAATCCTTAACCTGCTGCCTGGCTGTCTGCTCCGCATCTCCGGCTTCCCGCCTAGCCATCTCCCTATCACCAGGCTGCGGTTCTTCATTCTGGATTTCTTCCAGATTAACAAGCGTCAGCTCTTTACCTTCCGCTACGGCCTGGTCAACCGTCTCGTCCGTAATCTGACCAAAGCGCTCCACATATTCAGCCGCCTTCTCCATATTGCTTCTGCCATCCGACAAATCAGCCGCTCCGGCGCCTTTGCCATCGGCTATGGCTGCGGCAATTGACGACAGAATCTGTCTGTCATCCTGGGGCAGCGTGAGTGTATCCAACCTGTAGAGGGACGCCGCCGTCTCCGGCGTCAATGGAATACCCTTTTCAATAAGCCACTGCGCGTCTTCCAACGTCTCCTGATTTACTTCAAGTCCTGCTTCTTCCAGAACCTTCTCCATCTGGGGACGAAGATTCGCCCAGTCATACTCCTCTGCTTTCTTCGCGTAATATCCGGCGCTGTCCGCATAATAACCCCTGCCCTGCCTGCTGCCATCAGCCGTGGAACTATATCCTGCCCGGTATAGATTATCAATCGTAGGCTCCATATGGTTCTCCACCATATACTTGGCCGCACCCTCCGTGATATCCTGAAGCTGCAGCGCTTTGTCATAAGCCTTCATCGCATCCCTGATGTTCTCTTCCGTCAGAGGAACGTCATGCTCCGCGAACTGATTACACAATTCTCTGGCAAAAGTTTCACTGCCCGTAATCTCCGTCAAAGTGTCCGCATCAATCTGGTCAGTGTATCCCACCACATAGGTGCCGCCCTTCATCAGCTCCGCCTTAATCTTATCGACAATGGTAACCACTTCTTCTACATCCATGTCACCGACCTGGTAACCGTCTTTCGTCATACGGTTAAAATCTTCGGCGGACATAGTATTAGACATAACTGTCATATAGTCCCTGCGTGTGGCAACGTCAATCTGCCCCGCATCCTGCATAACCTCTTCTGTGGTCTTTCCGTGACCCTTATAAGCTGTGTTATCCATAACTGTGCCAGAAATGTCTAATGCGAATGCACCCGTCCGGTTCGCTTTCTCCGTATGGGTGTCCCGGTATGTAGTTGTCGCTACCCTGTCTACATTTTGGTTTGTGTTGTTATTATCGAATGTTATTTTCATACACTTCTCCATGTAACAGGTTTGTTATTATTATCATTACACTTGTTTTTTATTTCGGCATAGCTCAGGATTTTCTTAACCCCTGTAATTATCCCAAAAGTTCTAATGCCAATTGTTTGCTCTGGTTCGCCTGGGTCAGCATCGACGTGCCGGCCTGGGCTAATATGTTATTGACAGAATATTCCAACATTGTGTCTGCTATATCCGTATCCCTGATAGCAGATTCCGCAGCCTGGGTATTCTCCATGATATTGTCCAGGTTCGTGCCTGTATGTTCCAGACGGTTCTGGACTGCACCATACTCCGAACGCATGGTGGACACACATTGAATTGCCTTTTTATATTTATCAATCGCCTTGCCGGCATTTTCCATGGAGTCTACTTTAATATCAGCAAGCCCCAAGTCTTTTGCTGACAGCTTGAATGTACTGAAAGAAATATGCTGTCCCGATTCTGCGCCAACATGCACGAACATGCTTCCGGAACGCTGTACCGTGCCTTGGTTGCCGGACAGAGAACTCCCCCACGATTTAGAAGCATCCGGATTCGTATTGCCGTCCCTGTCCAGACCGCCCGTGGTAGTGGCGCCGCCTCCGGTATATGTATTCTTTCCTCCCAAAACACCGGAATTATCATAATGATTGTTTTGGTCCACATTCAGAACAAAATAATTACTGGTGGCGCCGCCTTGCAGCAGCGTATTCTTTCCGCCGCTCAACCCGCTTGGAGATATGATAGAGCCTGTACCGCTTCCGCTTGCCTTCACCAGTTCTTTTGCAAAAGACACTGCATCTTTTGCAAAATTTCCCTCGAAATCCGCCAAGTCACCGTATTTCCCATTGGTCTGCCTGGATATAGCCTGTCCAAGGGAATAGCCGTCCTCGATATCTTTCAGAATATTGTCCAGTCCCTTCGCGATGGTAGCCTTATCTACCGCGCCTCCCCCGCCTGCAACATACCCCAAATACATACTGCCGATATATCCCTGCATATAAGGAGTATACATGTCGGAAGTGTCTGTCAGCTTAGACAGCCATTTCTGTACCGCATCGTCTCCTTGGTTGATAGCCGTCTTAAGGCTTGAACAATAGTCGTCCATGGCGCCACCGACCGCCTGGGCAGTACCTTCTATAAACCACATAGGGAACTTGTCCGCGCCGCCGCTTCCAAGCATACCATTGGTCACCGCATCAAACATAACCGCATGCGTCATCTCATGGGCAATTGTCGAAGCCAGGTCGTCTGACATGGTAATCTTACCGCCTGACTCCGTTAAGTATTTCATGTTAACCCCTAACTGGAACCTAATGCCATTGGAACTGACATATGCCAATGTAGCGCTGTTTTCATAGCACATATTTAAACTAATCTGCAGCCCACTCACCGTAGGCTTCGCCGAATTAGGCAGAGAGTTCACGATATTGCCTAATAATTTAGGCATATATGTAGATTTCAACTGATTTGCAAAATCTTCCAAACCCGCCTGGGTAAACACCTTCCCCGCATTCGCTGCCTGGGTAATTGCGCTCGAAAAATCCTGCATATCATAAGTCATGTAGCCGCCGTCGAGCAAAATCATCTCCGGATAATCCCCTGCCACATGCCTGGAATTTTTACCGGAAGGGTCAGCATTGGAAGAATCAAACATTTCCAGTTCATTAAACCTTGAATCTCTCGCAATTCTGTCAATTTCCCTGTTAAGCTGCTGTATCTCCGCGTAAATGGCCTCCCTGTCCTCAGCCATATTCGTATCGTTTGCCGCTTTGACTGCCAACTCATTGCCCCGCTGCAACATGTCGTGCACTTCATTCAGCGCACCTTCCGCACTCTGCACGAAGGAAATACCGTCCTGTGTATTCAAGGACGCTTGCGTAAGTCCTCTTACCTGACGGCGCATCTTCTCTGAAATCGAAAGCCCGGCCGCGTCATCCGCCGCACGGTTAATCTTATATCCCGATGAAAGCTTTTCCGTATCCTTCTGTTGTTTCCCAACTACTGTGTTAAAATTGCGGTTGGCGTTTATCGCTGTCAAATTGTGCTTTACGACCATAATCTGTCCCTCCTAGACATTAGATATACTTGCATTCTTCCTTGAGTGCATCTTACTTTTGCTCTACATTACCGGTTTATGTTGCTTTAATCCCACAATCCCACCTGCTGCCAGGTCATATCTCCGCTCCGGCACACCGGACACACCATATGATGAGGTTGCAAGTCCAACGCTTCCAGTTCTCCGTTACAGGTATTGCATTTATCTCCAAATACCACTTCGCTTCCATCTGCCAGTTTGGCATCAACTGTAAGTTGGCATACCAAGTCATTACATTGGCTGCAATAATATACTTTCTGTTCCACACGGTAATCTCTCACTGTATTCTGGCTGTAAAGCCTATGCCACTCATCCGCCTCATCCTGGCTTAAGCAGTCCGCAATAACATCGGGCCGCCTGCTGAGCAGACCTACGCCTACCGACATTGTTTTCCTGTAGCCACATTTATCACATGATAGTTGTATCCTTTGTCCCATTATGTGTCTCCTTTATGGCAAGTCTGCCTCTTAAATCAACCTATGCTCCATGTACGCTTTCATTTTGCCTGTGATACTGCCTAAACAAAATACCAAAATCTCTGGTTTTCTACATATTACCCAAGCAGCTCCACCGCCCGTTGGTTTGCCTGGTTTGCCTGCGTCAACATACTGGTGCCCGCCTGCATCAGAATATTATTGACAGAATACTCCATCATCAAATCCGCAATATCGGCATCCCGAATCAAAGATTCAGCCGCCTGGGTGTTCTCTTCTACGTTCGCATTGATATTCTGTGCGTGTTCTAAGCGGTTCTGGTACGCGCCGAAGGTGGAACGCTGCTCGCTGACTGTCTGCAAAGCCGCCTTGATTTCATTGATTGCATTGCTGGAACTGTCTACGGTCAGTGTGTTTGTCTTGTCGATACCAAGGGCCAAGGTGCTGAGAGCTTCATATTTTACCTCAATGTGTTCCCCGGATTCTGTACCTGCTTGTACATAGAAACCGCAAGTGCCACCATAGACAGGAACATCAATTGTCTTCCTCCCCGCAGTTGCCGTTCCAAAGGAAGCAGAGCCATAGCGCGTAGTCTGTCCGGAAGGCGTATAGAAATCAAGGATTGTATCTGAATTTAGTGCGCCATTGACTCTGTCTAATACACTTTGCTCCGTATCTGAAGAATACACCGGAACCTGAAGCACAAAAGAACCAACATCCGTACTTTTCTTTCCGTCACCAAACTCAAATTCATCTTCTGATGTTAAATTAAAACTTATTTTAATATACCCTCCATGGTCAGCAGCTCCTTTAGGCGGGGCTAGCAATCCCGGAGTAGCGGTGCCTTTCGCTCCCGTAAGCGTTTGCATAAGAGAACCTAATGTTCCTCCTCCCTTTTCGTTGCATGGTATAGAATTGGGTTCTTTCCAATAATGAGGATAATGTACACCATCTATTGTCGCGCTTACCCAATGCCACCAATATGGGTAATCATTTGTATCCAAATCAGAAGGAGCTGAATAATGAATCGCATAAGAAGTTCCTTTTACTGTTCCAATCCCATCCATCTTAAAGGTAAATTCCCATGTATCCTGGCTCTCTTTCGCCACATCGACACTGTTTGTCCCATTTGCTGGCACCTTTGTTAAATTTCCACCGGAAGGCAAAGTCTGCACCAATCTACCGTTATCATCTGCCGGCTCCAGAAAAACATCATCCGCTTTATCAAAATCATGGATATTCGTGCTTGTTGATGAATCTTTTCCTGTATTATGGTTGGACGCATATGCCGCTTGATAATTCAAATTAATCAACGGAATACGTATATCTGATTTTACCTCATTTTTCTTATTATCCTCAAACCGCCCTTCCATATCGGCACCCGTACTACCATAAAATGTCGTCTGATTGATACACTCCACAAGGACTGCAATGTCTGTGGTCTCCGGCGAAAAAGCGACCTGGTGATGGAATACCGGATTCCCCTTGGCATCATAAAGCTTATTGTCCGCCGTCTTCTCCCCAAAATAATCAGCCATGTCAAAGCTGAAATTTTTTTCTTTTAATTCTTCCCATGTAATCGGCGTAGTCTTGTACGGTTCTCCATCGTATCCCATCCAGTTTATATATACGCCGTCTTTTTCACTGGCATTAATTTTGTAATTACCATAGGCCACTACGCCGCAGTTATCATTGGTTACTGCTATAGTTGAATTTGTGTAGGCAAATTCCACCGCCTGCTTAGGAATAGTCCCAAGCAGCTTCCTCTCCCGCGGCTCCCAAATCCTCTGCTCATTAAACGTCGTCGTCTCAAAAATCCGGTCCATCTCCGACTTAAGTTGCTGCACTTCCCTGTCTATATACGCACGGTCTTCCTCCGTATTCGTGCCGTTGGCAGACTTCACCGCAAGCTCGTTCATGCGCTGTAACATATCATGCACTTCATTCAGCGCACCTTCCGCCGTCTGGACATAGCCGGTCCCCTCCGAGATATTGCTCACAGTCTGATGCAGTCCACGCACCTGTCTGCGCATCTTCTCGGAAATCGATAAACCTGCCGCATCATCCGCCGCCCGGTTAATCTTATACCCAGAAGACAATTTTTCCGTTGTCTTTGCATTTTTATTCGTACTTATCTGCAATTGGCGGTTTGCATTCTCAGCTAATAAATTATGTTGTACGAAAAGCATCCTTGCCTCCAATTTTTATTTTACAATTTTTCTCCGCATCCCTGCCTGATTCTCTAGTTTTTGTTTTGTATATTATACATGATATCGGCAAATTTTTATATCAGATTTTAAAAAATATATGCATTTTATTGCAATTCCTACAAAAATCCATCCAAATAAGTCAAAGCAAATAAAGAAAGTGTAAAGCCTGCCGTTATCCAACAAACTTTACACTTTATTTACATACAAATTATATTCTTTTATACTATCAGAATACAAACACAGCGGCCGTATACGGAGGCAAATCAAAGGTGATGTGATAATCCTTATAATTGCATGCCCCCTTGACAGCGGTAAGTTCCTCAGGAATCTCATGCCCGTTTCCGCCGAAACGTTTTTCATCGCTGTTTAACAACAGTTTATATTTCTTTTTCTTCGGCACGCCGACCATATAGTCTTCCCACATCATAGGAGTCATATTGATTACAAACATAATATTGTTCTTGCCTGTTTCATCTTTTCTAAAGAAGCTGAACACGCTGCGGTCGCAGTCATCAGCATTGAGCCATTCGAAACCGCTCCAGTCATTATCGATTGTATAGAGCGCAGGATATTTGCGATACATGTTCAGAAGTTCCTTCATGTACTCGTGCATACCCTTGTTCTGCTCCTCTGCAAGCAGGAACCAGTCCAGTTCTCTCTCTTCGCTCCACTCTCTTTCCTGACCGAAATCCTGTCCCATAAACAGGAGCTTCTTACCGGAATGACCGAACATATAGGTATAACCCAGACGCAGATTCGCGTATTTGTCCACAGGATAACCCGGCATTTTATTGACCATAGAACACTTCAAGTGCACTACCTCGTCATGTGACAGGGGCAGTATATAATTCTCGCTATGGTTATAGGTCATGGCAAAAGTCATGGCATAGTGGTTATTCTTACGGAAATAAGGGTCTAGTTTCATATACTCACAAAAATCATGCATCCAACCCATGTTCCACTTAAAACTGAATCCAAGTCCGTCCTCTTCCACCTTCCCGGTTACCTTCGGCCATGCGGTAGACTCTTCCGCAATTGTCAAGAATCCCGGATATGTACCAAGCACAACGGAATTTAAATGTTTAAAGAACTCAATTGCTTCCAAGTTCTGGTTACCGCCGTATTTATTCGGAACCCATTGTCCGTCCTGCTTGCCATAATCCAGATACAGCATAGAAGCTACCGCATCCACACGGATACCATCGATATGGTACTCCTTTATCCAGAATAAAGCGTTGGCAATGAGGAAATTCCTGACCTCATTCTTCCCATAATTAAAAATCTTGGTTCCCCAATCGGGATGTTCTCCGATTCTTGGGTCCGGATGTTCAAACACACACTGTCCATCAAATCTGCCGAGTCCATGGGCATCCGTTGCGAAATGTGCGGGAACCCAGTCAAGGATAACGCCAATCTTATTCCGGTGAAGCGTATTAATCAAATACATAAAGTCATCCGGCGTACCATGCCTGGATGTAGGCGCATAATAGCCTGTCACCTGATATCCCCAAGAACCGTCATAAGGATACTCGGCAATCCCCATCAGCTCTACATGTGTATACCGCATTTCTTTGAGGTATTCCACGATTCTGTCGGCAAATTCCCTGTAATTGTAAAAACCGTCTTTCGTACCGTCCGGATGCTTCATCCAGGAGCCGATATGGCATTCATAGATTGCCATCGGTTCCTTGTTATAATCCTTACCGTTCCTGCTTGTCATCCACGCGCTGTCGGTCCACTTAAACTTACTGATATCGTATGTCCTGGAAGCGTTACCTGGACGCATCTCCGCATAATTGGCAAAGGGGTCCGCTTTATAAAGCTTCTCACCATATGGAGTACGGATTAAAAACTTATACAGTTCATTCTCTCCCACGCCTGGAAGAAACAGCGTATAGATACCTGAAGGGCCGATTTTCTGCATCACGTCCTTCTCTTCATCCCAACCGTTAAATGTTCCGATAACGTTCACGCTTGCCGCATTCGGAGCCCACACTGCAAAGAACATACCTTCCACACCTTCTTCGATGGAAGGATGTGCGCCCAGTTTCTTATAAATATCATAATGCGTTCCCTGCCCGAAGACATATTGGTCAGCCTCAGAAATAAAAACCTGTTCCCTCTCCGGTTTTTTCTCGATTTTCTTTTCCGCTTGTTTTACTGTTCTTTTTTCTGTCGGTTTCTCTGCTTTTTTTTCTTTTCTTGCCGCCATAAATACCTTTCCCCCGTTACTTTATTTTTACTAATAATGCATGAAGTCCTTCTCCCGCAATATAATCATGTCTTCATCATCATACCTTTTTGCGAGTAATATATCCATAAAATGTTTCGGTGTCTTCTTATTGGCATAGCGGATTGCCTCATCCACCAACTCTCTCACTTCCGCCATACTTACTTCATGGTCGCTTGTCTGTCTGTCCGCAATCCGTGTGTGCAATGCCAAAATGCCAAATTCGTCGATAGAGTACTCCATCTCTTCCGCATACTGTTTCGCATAAGCCACAAGCGCTTCATCATCTAACGGCTCAATATCCACACGTAAATTGAAATTATTGTTCAGTACCGGATTCTGCGCAAAAAGCTGATTCATATCCTGCTTCTTATCGATAATAATTACAAGCAGCCCCATATTGTCTTTCTCTAAAACTTTGACAATTTTGCTTACCACAGGCGGCTTTAGCTTTCCGGCCTTTTCGATAATCAACGCGCCGTTATCCAATCTTGCAAAAGTCTCCGCCACATCCTTTTTGTTCAGGACAAGAGAGGATATCTTAGCCACTTTTCCGGAGAAATTGCTGTCATTGTACTGCATCTCCTTAATCAACGCTTTTGCAAGCGTCAGTGTGGCGCTCTCTTCCTCCCCGGTTACAATCACATTACCCGTATACGGGGCAAGGCTCATGTTATCCAATGTATGTACGATTTGCCTCTTGGACTTACGGTGATGTGCAAACTGCCCAAAAAGTTCTAACTCGTCTTCCGTCAGCTCACGGTCGTCCAGCGAACCAGAACCCTGCTGTACGGCAGTCGTCTCCGTCTCTTCCGCTTCGTCTTCTTCCTCAGTCAGTTCAGGTTCCGGCGTATACCCTGTCGCGTCTTCCTCTTCGTCCGCATCAGGCTCTTCGAACGCTTCCGTCTCTTCCAATTCATCCCCGATGCCGCTCTCTATCAGTTCACCGACTATCTCGTCGGATACCGCCGACAAACGCTCCGCAAGCTCAGGCTTCCGTTCCGGAAGGTCCTCGGGAAGAATAACCTTTTTAATCTTAGGCTTTTGCCCCGACTCCTTCATGATTGCGGCCACAAACGCCCGTTCCAATTCCTCCAAAAGGCCATTCTTGGTCGCTTCGTCAAAATCTGCAAAAAGATTGCCTGTATGGTCCAGAATGCGCTGTCTGACTTGCTCCATACGCTTTTCTTCATTGCTCTTCTTCATCTGTTCCCACTCAGCCATAATGTCTTCGATGCTGAGCTGTCCGGTAATCTGCTTCTCTACATTCTCCGATTCCGGCACTACCAGGCTAATCTGTCCGTCGTACTCCTGGGACAGGATATGGTCAAATTTAGAAGGTTTTGCATTGAGGGGCGTAAGAACTCCTGTTCTCGCACCCGGAATCCGGTCGGCACGGTCAGTATAATCGGCCCTCTGCACCTTGGAAGGCTGCTGTTGCGGTTGCGCTTCCTGCTTCATTTGTTCCAAAACCTGTCCTGCATCCCGAGCCGCTGTATTTTCCTGCACCGCCTGCCCTATGTTCATTTCCTGTAAGGCATCTACCTGGGTTAGCGGCTTACCTGTCTGCACAGCCGGTATTTTCTCTTGTTCCTGTTTTGGAACCTGGGGCGTAACATTCTTAACTGGCTCCGCCTTGCTAGGGAAATTTACCACCTGCGTTTCACGCAGCCGTTCTTCTACTTTCCTGGGGTCGGGCAATCTGATAGTCTCCTCTAGGAGAGGCGCAATGAGAGATTCCGTGATGGTTCTCTGGCCGTCGCTGTCGTCCTCCTCGTCTAATGTCGGCTCCTCCAACGCAAATATCTCCTGCATCCCTTCTTCCGCCGCAGGCTCTTCTATATTTTCAATATTATTATTTCCTATGCGCTCTTCTTCAGGTGCATCTTCTATAAATGTTTCATTCCCGGAACTATCTTCTCCAAAAGTCTCCTCTTGCGCCAGTTCATCAGAAAGCCATCCTGTCTGCTCCGGTATTTGCTGTTCCTCGGCCCAATCGGCCTGGATTTCCGAAGGCGCATCTTCTATCCATTCTTCCTGACCGTCCGTCGGCTCTTCTCCCGGCCATTGCTCCTGCGCCTCTGTCGGCTCTTCCTGCCAATTTGACGTCTCTTCCGGAAAGCCGGTTGACTGCACTTCTGTCAATCCATCCGACTGCCAGTCCGCCTGCTCCTGTGCCTGATTTTGCTCATCTTCCAGGATTTCTTTCATGCTCTCCGCCAGAGCCATCTGCAAATTAATCGTATTATATTGGCCCATGTCAATGGTTTTCACTTCCGGCAGCTCCATAGTAGGAACCATAGGGGCGCCCAAATCCTGCTCTTCGCCCTCCCCTATCTCCGCACGTCTGACTTTACCGGCGACCTGCGTATCCACCGGCATATCACTTTCATAGTCCGCCGCGTAAAGCTGCTCTTCCTCCGACACCTCTTCCCGGTCGCCCGGCTCCTGGGTCCATATAGTATATTTCGCCTGTTGGTCTTCGTTTAACGGCTCATGAAGCGCCTTCAATTCCAATGCCTTGATGACATATTTCCCTTCACCAAACCACAGGAACATCTCGTCACATTCTTCCACACACTTGGTAGACAGGCCGATTCTATGATACAGATAGGCGAGTTCATATGCCCACTTCTCTCTGTAATCACGCTTCTTAAACTCTTCTAGTACTGCAATCCTCTCTTCTAAACTGACATCCTGCGCTTCATATAAACGGTATTGCAAAACATATCTTCCGGTATCCTTCGGCGCAATCTGCACAAATTCTTTATAATACTCAATCGCCTGCACATACTCTTCTAATTTGATAGAAAGTTCGCACAGAGAATATACAATCAGCCTCCCCGTAGGATGCTTTTCATAAGCCAAAAGAAGTATATCCTTACTTTCCTGGAACCGCCTGTTAATTTTATATAAATCGCTGATAGTACAAAGCATCATGACGCTTCTAACCCTGCGCCAGTCAATTGTATCCGCTATTTTGACAGCTTCTGCGTATTCTCCCTCAGCAATCAATGCCCGGATTTCATCAGCACGTACTTTGTATTCATACTTATCCAAGGTGTCACCTCATTACAATTACCGTATTTTCGTAACTGTTCGGAACTTCGTACCGCATCGTTACGCATTTTTCTACATAGTAACCCTATTATTCACCGTTTTAGTTTACCATAGCCTCTTGTCAATGTAAACAAAATATGCAGAAAAAACAGCAACCGTAATATGAAAAGGCGCCTTACATTTGGTATCTTATTGTTTAAATATATACCAATATCTCGAGACGCCTCAATATACAATCGCTGTATATTGTACCTTTTGCATATACTTTTTACGAAGCCCATGATTCCGCTTAAGCGGAATCTCAAGTCAACAAAGAAGGCGGTTCGATAACTCGGCAAACTGTTCTAATGTCAGCGCCTCGCCCCGCACGGTTATAGAAAGCCCCATTTGTTCTAAAACCTCTTCTACCTGCCTCCTGTTTAAACCAATATTGCCCGCGTTTGCCAGCCCGTTTGCCAGTGTCTTCCTTCTCTGGTTAAAGGATGCGCGGATTATGGAAAACATCCATGCTTCATCCTCCGCCTGCACAGGTGGTTTTTCATACTTTATCAGACGGATTACCGTACTATCCACGTTAGGCTTTGGCATAAAGCACGCCGCCGGCACTTTCGTAACAATCTCCGGTTTCGCATAATATTGTACCGCCAGGGACAGCGCCCCGTAATCTTTCGTTCCCGGTCCCACCCGCATTCTGTCCGCCACTTCTTTCTGTACCATCACCGTCACGCTCCGCATGGGAATATGCTTCTCAAAAAGCGCCATGATAATGGGCGTGGTGATATAATATGGTAAGTTCGCCACCACCTTTACAGGTTTTCCCCCATGCTCTTCCACAATCTTATGGATGTCCACTTTCAGGATATCCTCATTGAGTACCGTCACATTATCGTAACCTGCCAATGTCTCTCCCAGAATCGGAATCAGATTCTTATCAATCTCCACCGCCACGACTTCTCTCGCTTCCTCCGCCAGACGCTGCGTCAGTGTGCCGATGCCCGGCCCGATTTCCAACACACAGTCTTCCTCTGTAAGCTCCGCCGCCTCTATAATCTTATCCAATATACTGTTATCCACCAGAAAATTCTGCCCGAATTTCTTCTGGAAACCAAACTGGTACTTATGTATAATCTCCGATGTACTGCTCCTGTTCCCTAAAGTTGCCATATAAATCCTCTCTCTATTCTAATACCTACAAAGCAAGTTTATTGCTCCATTGAAAAATAGGACACTGGTGCTTCTAATTTGCAATTGCCATAAAACCTACTTGCTTTCACCCAGAAACAACCTCTCCGCATTCCTGCAAGTAGCTTCCACCACATCCTCATAAGAAACATTCTTAAGCTGTGCCACCGCCTGTGCAATGCAGGGCAGATTTAACGATGAATTGCGTTTCCCCCGGTTCGGTTCCGGCGCCAGATATGGACTGTCCGTCTCCAACAAAAGTCTGTCCAATGGAATATATTCTACCGCTTCTTTCAATTTCTTTGCATTCTTAAAAGTAATCACACCGCCAATCCCAAAATAAAAGTCCATCCGAAGATATTCCCTCGCCAACTCTTTCGTATAAGAATAACAGTGTATCACACCCCCAGCCTCCCCGGCATGAAGGGCGCGCATCATATCAAGAGTGTCCTTCGCCGCCTCCCTGGAATGGATAATCACCGGAAGCTTCACCTTCTTCGCTAATTCCAACTGTCTCTCAAACCAAAGTTTCTGTATACACGCCTCAGGCTCTGGCCAATGATAATCAAGACCTATCTCCCCCACTGCAATTACCTTATCTATCGCACACTGCCTGCCAAGCCATGCAAAATTCTCCTCGTTTAGCTCCGTTGTCTCACTGGGATGCACACCCATGGCGCCATACACGAAAGAATACCGCTTCATCAAGTCCAATGTTATTCTACAGCTTTCCAAACTGGCCCCGACATTGATTACTTTATCAATACCGTGCTCCCGCAATGAAGACAACAGTTCATGCCTGTCTTCATCAAATGCCTCATCATCATAATGCGCATGACTTTCAAATATCATTCCAATACCCATACCTTTCTTTACTGTTTTTCTTCTAAACTCTTTTGAAACAGTAGATTTTGTAAAAAATTAAATTTTTCTTAAAAAAATACTTGCATTCTATAAAACATTATACTATAATAACTCTTGCGTGTTGAGGAAACCGCGTAACATCAGGCACGCACCGCTAGCTCAGTTGGTAGAGCACCTGACTCTTAATCAGGGTGTCCAGGGTTCGAGCCCCTGGCGGTGCACTTATAAGAACTGATTTTGGAGATATACAAGCTCTGGGGTCGGTTCTTTTTTTGTTATTCTTTAACTTTGCCCATCAATATATGAATTATTAAAATGTAATCCCCATTGCCTCAATGATGACTCCCGCCAAAACGCCAACTATATATAGCAAACCGATAAACTTTATATTCTCCTTACGGTCATCATTGACCCGAAGAAGCACAATGAGTCCTACACCCGTACCGGACAATAGCCCTGCAAGCATTGCGCCTGCGCTCAGCACGCCGTTTAAGTAGAGCTGTGTAACTGCCACAGAAGCCGCGCAGTTCGGAATCATTCCAATAAGCCCCGCAAGCATTGCGCCGACAACCGGTCGGTTGAAGAGCACACTGCCCAATACATCTTCTCCAATCCAGGCAATCAGTAAATTCAGTGCTAAAGAAATCAGGAAAATATATAGAAAAATTTCTACCGTATGGTGCAGAGCTGATTTCCAAATTCCCCTCTCGCAATGGCAATGATGCTGCTCGCACAAATGTTCTATCTGCAAATCTTCTTTTTCTCTTCGGAAAATAAAATCAACTATAAATCCCGCAAGCATGGCAACAATGACTTTCACCGCCAGTATTTTCCAAATAACTGCGGCGCTCACATTCTCCGAAACCATAATAGGAAGCATCTCGTCAGAAGTGGATAAAAACACCGCAAGCAATGTCCCCATCGTGATGATTCTTGCCGCATACAGGTTGGAGGCCGCCGCCGAAAAACCACATTGCGGAAAAATACCCAGAACAGCGCCGATGACCGGGCCGCCCTTTCCCGCCTTTTGTATGACTGCCTGCATCCGCCCGCCCGCTTTGTGCTCCAAATACTCCATAACAAGATATGTTCCGAAGAGAAGCGGAAGCAACCGCACACTATCTATGAAACTATCCAAAATTGCGTCCATAATCATTCTCTGCTTCTTTCCGCGGTTCCCAAACCGCTTACACACTAAGCCCATGCATATCGCAAGCTTACTTGCAATACTGCTTAAATAGAATACAGTTTCTATGTTAAAAATGCAAGTTACATTTTAATTTATTGAGGTTTTGATTGATTCTTATACGAAAAAGTATTAGTATTATATGTGTGGGGTTTGTCAACATATGGCAAAAGGAAGGGGTTTTAATGGAAGGTTTAAAAAATGTAATGGAGGATGCGGTAGAATATCAGCTTAACAATCTGCTGCCTACTATGCCAGAGGTTTGTTCCTGTGAGAAATGCCGTTTGGACATGGCGTCTTACGCGCTCAACAGACTACCGCCTCAGTATGTGCGGACGAACACAGGCGCTCTTTATAAGAAGCTGAATAATTCGTCTGTGCAGGTGGAAGTGGAAGTTATGGCGGCTGTTGTTTCCGCCATTAAAATAATCAGCGCGCATCCCAAACATGACTAAAATCGAAACAGATAAAAGCCAGACCGACCGGCCTGGCTTTTCATGTTAAACTCTTCCTACACCATACTTTTCTGCCTGCTGACTGCTTTCCTGATATACGACTCCACTTCCCCCTTGGGAATAGAGAGCGCAAGCGCCATCTCACTGTAAAGAAGCTCCTCCGCCTTACGCAAATATTGCTCGTCGGAGGAAAGCACCTTCTTGCCTTCCCTCAGCCTGTTTTGTTTACGCAAGTACAGTGTCTTAATAATTTGTACAAGGCTCTCGCAATTATAGGTTCGGATTGCCTCCTTATACATCTGTTCCCTGCTCTTCTCTTCCTGAATCCAAACCGTATCAATCTCAGTGATATGGCCAATCAAATCCTCTGCCTCTTCTTTCGTCATAATCTTGCGCATAACTACTTTTTCATTATCCACAGGCACATAAATCGTACTCGCTTTCTCGAATACCGGCTCCAACACATAATATTTACGCTTCTTATCAAACCGGTCCAGCGGATTCCCCGTAACACTGACAACACGGCAGACGCCGTGTCCGCCACACATAATCAGTTCTCCTTTTTCAAACATAACACCCTCCAATATTCCCGTGGCCAATACATACCGACAATTTCCTTTCTATATATTAGTTTAACACCAAATTCTTTTTTTAGTAAGTATTTTCTGAAAATTATATAGTTTTCGGCGTTTTTTCTTTCATTCTTAAGATGTTTGGCACATAAAAATATTTTTTTCGACATATTTTAGCAAAATATCGGAAGGTGTATTGTATAAAATGCCTCCTGTCGTTACTCAGCCTCCCTCAAACGCTCTACAACCGACCTCTTAGCAACAACACGATACGCGGCAAGCGGCAGCAATGCGCCAAGCAGCGCAAACACAGGCGCTACCGCTATCATTGGCACAACCGTAAAACGGTAACTGAAAAACCAGAACATACCTTCCAGCACATCGCGCATCAATGGCGCCAGGACAATCGACAAAAAAAGCGTAATTACTACGGAGCTGCCTGCAAATATGATTCCTTCCGTAATCAGCATTGTATTGAGCTGTCTCCCTGTCATTCCCACGGACTGCAACACCGCAAACTCTTTTTTCCTGGAAAAAATACTTGTGAGAATCGCATTAAGGAAATTCAGTATGCCGATAAGCCCTACGATGAAGCTAAGCGCCGTCCCGACGAAGAGAAACATGTTCCTCATCCCATAAAAATTCTCCGCGTAAGTCATCCTGCTCTCATAATCATACCATTCGTCGTCCTCTGTAAGCTGCGCCATATATTCTTCCATAGCGTCTATCTTGTCATCCTCACAGTCAAATGCATAATACAATATCGCATCCGTCCCCGTCTCTTTACGGAAAGCATCAGCCCCCATCACAAACTCATCCCGGCCGTAGAAACGATAGTTGAGGCTTTTTGGCACAGCGACAAGGGCGCACACTTCGTATTCCACATCCCTGTATTCCACGGCCCTGTCCTTCCACAGTTTTCCGGTCAAATCTTCATCTTCCCCGTACACCTTGCCCGTCTCAGGGTTATAATACTCGAATTTATCCACATAGCGGAGCGTTATCCTGTCCCCGACTTTTGCCCAATGGCTTTCTGCCCGCACATTTCCATAATCATCTGTCCGGTAAACTGCCGCAATATAATTGCCTTCTTCTTTCAGCTTTCCAATATCGCCTTCCGCCACAGTCAATTTATCAAGTACGAAATCTTCCATGCCATACATCTGTACATCATCTAACAGTTTGTCACCCGCAGTCTCGCGAAAAGATATATAGGCGTCTATCTGTTCCCGGGTAGCAAAATCTTTTTTGGAAGAGCGCACCCAGTCTTCCGTCACAAACTCCTGTACGACAGAAACCTGGCCGTAAGTCCTGCCGCCTGTTACACCCTCTTTCGATGTAATCTTCGCGATGGCGTCCTCTGAGACCGCATTATCCTGCCCCCATCTGATAGAACTTGACTGGAAATGAGAAGCTTCTGCAAAGACAAAATCCTGGGTCATATCACGGAGATATTTCTCCATGCTGAAACCATTGCACAGAATGTATGTTATGTCTAAAATCACCACCGCTAACGACAAAGAGATAACCGTAACAACCGTTTTCTTTTTATTTCTTCCCAGATTCGCCCACGCCATCTTATATACGGAAGCCCCTGTGTTTGCTTTCCTGACTGTCTTCTTGCCGCCGCTTCCCTCCGTGTAGCGCAATGCCTCCATCGGCGATACACGCGCCGCCATCCTGCGCGGTTTCCTGCAAGACAGAAATACCGTGGCAAGGGAGAAGGCTGCCGCACCCAGGAAAATAAGCGGGCTGACAGAATATTCTTCCTTGATACCGTTCATATTTGCTGCCACAACATGGGTAATCGCCATCCCCAATCCATATCCTAATAGGATACCGATAGGTATGCCGATTGCTGATAAAGCACACGCCTGTATGAATATTATCCTCTTAATCTGCCTCCCTGTGATCCCAATGGTTTTTAACAGCCCATAGAACCGCACATCACCCGCCACGGAAATCTGAAAAATATTGTAGATAATGAGGTATCCGGTAAAAATAATTAAAAGTAAAGCCGCTATGAGCGCAAGCACCGTCGACGGGTCAATATCTTCACCCAATTGGGAAGACATATATCCCCAATTAACGCCGGTATTAACATAATTATCTCTGTCCACATCTTCATTCTGATACCCGTGCCGTTCCAGGATTGTCTCCATATTCTTTTCAATAGAGCTGGCACTGCCAAACATCACATCCAGTGTCCAATATCCTGTCATCTGGTCGAGCCCTTTTGTATCCAACTTATCGAGAATATCCTCCACCCGACTCCGGGGAAGCAGTACATGGTTCGCCACAACCGCCGGGTCATATTCCCAAAAACCGCAGAGCGTGAATGTCTCCGTCGTCTCCGTGCCGTCCACGTCAAAAGTAATGGTAAACTCATTGCCAAGCACCGGCTCCACGCCAAGCAGCCCAAGCACTGTAGTATCTGTCGCCGCCTCGTTTGTTCCTTCTTCCGGAAGCCGCCCCTCTGCCGGCTCAATAAACATATGCTTTGCCGCTTCCGCATTGCAGTAACTGATTTCCACATGGCTCTTACGGAAGGGGACATCCTTCGGCATACCGAGGAAAAGCCTCTCGCCGCACTCTTTGATGAGAGGGTCATTTTTCAGCTCATCCACTTTATCTCTCGTGATATCCTTGAAACTACCGTGGCTGTATGCTCCCGCCTGACGGAAATTAGACTGCTCATATCCATATTTCATAGACATGCCCGCCGTAAATAATGCCGTAAAAAGCACTGTCGTCAACGCAATCGCCGATATGGTAATCATATTCCTTGCCCGGCCTGACTTCATATGCCCAATGCTCAGCCTGCGGATACATTTCTTATTTGCTACTTTCATCGAAACCCTCCTCCCTCACATGATTTTCCCATCCTCAATGCGGATAATGCGGTCTGCAAGCTGCGCAATCTCCTCATTATGGGTAATCATCACAATGGTCTGGGCGAACCGTTGGCTGCTTACTTTTAATAAGCTTAAGACATCTTGGCTCGTCTTGGAATCCAGATTTCCGGTAGGCTCATCCGCCAGTATAATCGCCGGCTTCGCTGCCAAGGCGCGCGCCATGGCCACCCTCTGCTGCTGCCCGCCAGACAGATTGGCCGGCAGGTTCTGCAATTTGGCTGACAATCCAAGCATATCGATAATCTGGCCTACATATTTGCTGTCCGGCTCATTCCCGTCAAGCTGCACCGGCAGCACAATATTTTCATACACATTCAACACCGGCACCAAATTATAATTCTGAAACACAAACCCAATCTTCCTGCGCCGAAAAATGGTCAGCTCTTCGTCCTTTAACGTAAAAATTTCCTTGCCGTCCACATTAACCGTCCCCGAAGTCGGTCTGTCCAACCCGCCAAGCATGTGGAGCAGCGTGCTCTTGCCACTGCCGCTCGTTCCCACCACCGCGGCGAACTCTCCCTTTTCCACCTGCAGATTCACACCGTCCAGGGCGTGCACTTCATTCTCCCCTTTGCCGTATATTTTTTGCTGACTTGAAATTTTAAATTCCAGTGCAGAAGTAAATTCCACAGCAGTTTAAA
>CAMWBY010000029.1 GCA_947172645.1 uncultured Lachnospiraceae bacterium
CGACCTCCTGGTCCCAAACCAGGCGCTCTAGCCAAGCTGAGCCACACCCCGAAAAAAGCACCTGAGAGCGTTCCATTCACAACGCAAGATAAATTGTAATATATATCTATCTGTTTGTCAACCGCTTTTTTGTATTTTATGCATCTATTTATTTTACGTCACATAATTAATCGTATAATGAGCCTCGCCCTTCCTGTCAATCTCCATAATAATATAGCTTGGCTTGCGGTTCTCCTGTCGCGGATAACTGATACTGCCCGGATTAATCAATGTCACGTCCTTCCCGATATCCACTACCGGCTTGTGGGTATGCCCACACATGACGATATCCACTTCCCGTATTCTCGCTTCCTGCTTAATCACTTCACTGTTCATGGCAATATAATAATTATGCCCATGAGTCAGCCACACTCTATATCCGCCAATCATAAATTCTTTCTCCCGAGGCAGCCTGGAGAAAAAATCATTGTTGCCCTGCACCATCTCCACCGGACAGCCCGCCGCCTCGGAAATCAGAAGTTCGCTTCCTTCTACATCGCCGCAGTGAACCACCATATCAAGAGGACCTGTTTTGTCTACCACCTTCAAAAAATTTGTATTATAACGATGAGTATCGCTTACAATCAATATTTTCATATGCTATTTAATCCTTTTCCTCAGTTCCTCTTTCATCGCCTCAAGCGCCCTGCATCTGTGGCTAATCCGGTTTTTCTGCTCTTCGCTAAGCTGCGCCGTAGTACATCCATATTCCGGCACGTAGAAGATAGGATCATAACCGAATCCGTTCTCCCCTTCTTCCTGGTAACCTATCCTGCCCTCAATCGTGCCGAGAGTGGTGATGATTTCCCCATCAGGCATAACCGCCGCTATGGCGCACACAAATCTTGCCGTTCGCTTTTCATCCGGAACTCCTTCTAACCGCTCAATCAGGTTCTTGCTCTTGTCGCTAAAAGATGTATCCTCTCCAAGATATCTGGCTGAATAAATTCCCGGTTCCTTATTCAGATAATCAATTTCCAATCCGGAATCATCCGCCAACACAATTGCATCCGTATGCACAGCAACCGCCTTCGCCTTGATAACGGCGTTCTCCTCAAAAGTCGAACCATCCTCTTCTATATCTATGTCAATCCCTGCTTCTTTCATGGAAAAAATCTCTAAATCCATGTCTTTGAGAATATCCCTGATTTCACGCATTTTACCGGAATTACCGGTTGCAAATATAATTTTATGTCCCATAGCCTATTTCTTTCCTCTTTGTTTTTCCGGTACGTCAACATCCGTATCCGTCTGCAGAACCAATCGAAATCCGAACATTAATTACTCAGGCAGCTTCTCCTCATAAGCCTTGACAACCGCCTGATAGATTCCTTCCGCAATGCGCTGTATATAATCGTCACGCTGCAACAGGATAAATTCCTGTCCGTTCGTCAAATAACCGACTTTCACGGCCGCCGCGGGCACCGTCGCATCGCTGATAACGGTGTCCTGTTCGGTCGCCTCCAAAAGCCCGTTCGCTTTCCCGCTGATTGCCGTCACCACTTCACGCTCTAACAAATCCGCAAGCTCTACACTGCCAAATCCAGGGATGAAAAACAAACTGTTATAAACCGTCTCCGTGCCATACTGCTTCGAGCTTTGGGCGCTGCCCGCCTCTATGCGTATCAACATGTCCGCCTTCGTCGCCGATGCCAGCTTCACGCGGCTCTCCGCACTGGGATTGCTGTCGTCCATTCTAGTATAATATACTTTGATATCCGTTCCGTCCAGCTTTTCTTTCAATGCCTTGGCAACTTTCAGCGTAATGTCTTTCGCCTGGACGCCCTCCACTGTGACCCCTGCCTCTTCCATGCCATATGCCGGGTCGATGACAATAATCTTATCATACACCTCTTTCGGCGCCACAAATTCCACATACAGCGTATTATCCTCAAAAATACTGTGGTATTCATACACGTCCGTCAGTTTAAACTGTAGACAGATTCTGTTTTTCTCAACATCAAAATGGCCGCCCAACACGTCTTTACAGTTGCCATAGACGCCGTTTTCCTCATAAAATTCAGCCAGCCCGTCCATCTCTTTCGGTTCGATACTCACCCACAATTCCCTGTCCATATAGTGGTTCTCAATCGTCACTTCCTCCACCCGGACGCTCTCCGGCATTGGAATGCAGAAATAATTCGTATTAAGATTGGCCCTGTACGAAGAATCCAGTGTGATGCTGTTTTCATCCTCTATCACCTTGCTCTCTTCATTGCCCACCGCTGCCTGAACGACTTCATCCTGCGCCACATCCGCCACCACAATAATCTTATTGGCGGAATAATAGAGCATGACACTCATCGCCGTTGCCACAAATACAAAACAATACGTTGCCATTCTTTTCATTAGTCTATTCTGTTGTAACATTTTCCCTTACTCCCCTTTTAACACATAAACGCCCTATTTCCCCGGCTTCTTCCCTCCAGGCTTCGGTCCCATAAACTGATAAAAATAGGTTTTCATCATTCCGTTATAAATCTTCCTGTTTTTGTCCGCCTTTCTTCCGATTGCCTGCTCCGCCTGGTCATAAGCCGTAATCAGATACATAGACCAACTGTCCAACATCCGGTATCTTTCCCCAATCATACCGTAAAGCTGCGGCAGCTCTTTCTTATCCTCAAGCCGCTCCCCGTAAGGCGGATTTGTAATGATAAAGCCGTACTTCTTCGGATGGCTTAGCTGCTCCGCGCCTCTGCGCTGAAAATGAATCATATGCTCCACGCCCGCAAGCTTTGCATTTTCCCTGGCAATGGACACCATGCTGTCATCAATATCATATCCCTGGATATCTGTCTCCACATCCATGTTCACTCTTGATTCCGCTTCATCCACCGCCCGGTACCAACACTTTCTGTCCACAATATGCGTCCAGTCTTCCGCTGTAAATCCCCGGTTCATTCCCGGCGCAATATTGGCTGCCATCATTGCCGCCTCGATTGGAATTGTCCCGCTGCCGCAGAAAGGGTCTACCAGAATGCGGTCGCTCTTCCATGGCGTCAGCATAATAAGCGCCGCCGCAAGATTCTCCGCTATAGGCGCTTTCGCCGTCAGCTTCCGATAACCGCGCTTATGCAGGGAATCACCCGTAGTGTCAAGCCCGACCGTCACTTCGTCTTTTTTCAGGAAAACCCGCACCGGATACGGCGCGCCGTCCTCCTGAAACCAGTCGGCATGGTATGTCCCCTTCATGCTCTCTACCATTGCCTTTTTCATGATAGACTGGATATCGGACGGACTAAACAGCTTGCTTTTTACGCTTGCCGCTTTCGTCACCCAAAATTTGCCATCCTGCGGTATGTAATCTCCCCATGCAATCGCCCTGGTTCCCTGGAAAAGTTCTTCGAAGGTTTCCGCATGGAAACTTCCCACTTTAAGCAGAACCCTCTCTGCCGTCCGTAGGAAAATATTGGCGCGGCATAGTGCCTGCGCGTCCCCGGCAAAGGTCACCCTTCCGTCCTCAACCGAGACAATCTGCAAACCTAAGTCCGCGATTTCTTTTTTCAAAACCGCCTCCAAACCAAAGTGGCATGGTGCAATATATTCCATTTTCTCCATATAAACCTCTGTATCGCTCCTTCTCGCTCGCGGGCTTCGCCCTATCATAATGCAATCTAACAAAATCGTCAGCTAGCTGCCGTTTTGTTATCTTACATTATGGCACTGCTCATTGCCTACGCGTACATTTTATACCAAAGTGGCTTAAATAACAATCGCAAAAAACGGTATAGCCAAAAATGACCATACCGTTTTCTGCTTAAGCATTATGAATGGATACCATTATTCGTTTTTTAACCATGCTTTTTTGTATGTATGAAATCATTATTCATATAGAAGCCTTCTCCCAATACTCCCACATCATCCTGGCGCAAACCATTTTTCCACAATGAGTAAGTAAAAGACAGTTGGTCTCTTGCAGAGTGTACATAAACTTCTCTCCACCAATCACGCATCACTTTTCGGCACAAATCATTATGGTTCTCACGGACAAGCATACTACATTCAAATCCCCCGTATCCTCTGGGCATTTTTTGTTGCAGATACTTGCACATCTGATTTTTTATTAAAACCTCCGAATCTCTTTGATACTTAATGCACCTGATTGCCTCTATATACAGGCATTGCTGTGTGAGATGTTTATGGCACGCAATGCCGCTGCGCCCTAACTTTAAAATATAGTCGCTGATATCACGCTTCGGCAATGCATTGCCGTCTATGTATATGGAATACCGGTAGTTTGAAAACAGAATGTCTCCATTGATTTTGCAAAACCTATTGCGTCTGACATTATCCTTTACATAGGTGGGAATCACTTCGCTAGCGTCTACCCATATATAATGGCTGATATTATCCGGTTTTTTATCAGAAATTAAAAAGTAATCGCAGTTTTGCGCTATATATTCTGCTTCCCGAAAATCATCATAATCTCCTGTAATGCATGTGTAAATCGCAGTATCCTTCCCATGCTCATTCCTGATACACGGATAATTGTGCGCATCCATGCCCACTGTATTGGTTCTGTCCTCTTCCCCGGATGTATGCCTATATAATTCTTCCTTAAAATAATGGTCGACTATCCTATCTAACGAGCATATCTCAGGATACGTTATCATGAGGCTAATACCCTTTTCCCTCAACTGGCTTTTTATTTCTTCCGCCAGACGGTTACCTGCCATGATAAAATAAGCATGCTCCCTCTCCTCCTCAATTTCTTCTATTGGTTTACAGCGAATGCCTTCTATGATTTCACGTCCCCACTTAGCCGAATCATTGTCAGAATAACAATCTGCCTTGATATCCAATATCCGCAAAAAATCATATCCGAAGTTTACGCCAATTTTACCCGCGCCAAAGATACACGCAGGTATGTCCTTTTCTTTTATGTATTGTATCTCTCTTAATATCTCTTTTTGCGTTCTCATTCCGCTTTCCTTCACAATGCTTACAGCATCGCACAAGGTGCTCCATCTACAGCCATTCTTCTATATTCTTTTCTGTCCGCCCCCATTCCATTGCCTCCCGTTTATCAAAGTTATTGCAATATCTGCAAAAAGGAATCGGTTTTGCCAGTTTTGCTAACACTTCTTCTCTTGAAGCCGCTTCGTATATATCGATATAATCTTCTTCCGACACCTCTAAGTGTTGTCCAAAAAAACGATTGAATTTATGAATGGCCGCCGGCCTTGTGCATGTAAACAATTTACCGTTTTTTAGTTTAATACAGTTATTGGCCTCTCTGCAATTGACAAAATTCCTGTCAATATCCTGACTTCCTTCCAAATCCAGGCCCAGATTAATCATGAATTTAAAATCCTCAGACGTCCCAAAAAATTCAAAATCCACCTTCTCCCTGCAAGCTTTATCCACTATTTTCTGATAGTCCACGGAAATAGGATATTTTGTCACAATAAGTGAAATTTTGTTTTTCCTGCATGCATCCCAAAATTCCTCATCGCATTTTAATAAGAGTATGCCATTTGTAAACAAAGATATTTTCCCGACAGGAAAATACTCCCTTGCAATCCCTATACATTCCGTAATCCTGGGATGCAGCAAAGGCTCCCCGCCAATCAAATAAATACGTTCGCATATACCTTCAAATAATTCCCCCAGTCTTTTAAAATCCCGGCGCATCTTCTCCGGTGCAATATACTCTTCTTCTGCTATACATGAAAATTGCGAACAGCATTTACAGTTCAAGTTGCAATGTTCGGCAATATCCACCTCAAATTGCAGTTTTTTCAGTGGCCGCAATTTGTCCGCCTGCCCCTTCTTTGTCAAAAAATCCTGGGTTTCTCCCGTCACGCCAAGCATTATCCGTTCATCCGATACGCCTAATTCCACAAGCTGACGGCGGATGCCGTTTTTATGCATAAGGCTGGAAATCAAAAACACTGCTTCCGGAAACAGGCTAACCGCCGATTCAACCGAAAGCACTTCATAGTCATTCATCTTTCCCTGCTTTTTGCGGGAATTATCACAGACGATTATGCTTTTATCTTCATAGGCCGCCTTAAGAAGCCGAAACAAATATATCCCGGCGTCACCCCCCCCCCGACTATCACTATGGCGCTTTCTCTTTCCGCAATCCCAATAAGTTCCCTGTCAGTCATCGTATACCTCCATGCCACCAATCCAATGTTTTTTGCTATCCCACACTAAATGCATCGCAATAGACGCAATGTTCCCACTGACTCCTGCCAACAAACAATGCCTCCCTGACCTGCCGGAATTTTTTTCCATACCAAACGTCAACCAGGCCCTCTTTCGTCAAGTCGCCCAATGTATTTTTACCCAATGGGTCATTACAGCATAACGAGACCTTTCCGTCCGGCCTTACAATCATCTGCTTAAAGGGCAGTACACACGTACTGTCCGCATATTTCACCATATCCGCCCGGTTAGGCGCATCGCCGCCCCTGCTTGACAAAATCTCGTTTGGTTTCCTCAAAATAACAATCACCTTATTGCGCAGTTCTTCATTTGTCTCACAGTACTGCACTATCTTTTGACTGTTAGGAATCAACTGTAATTCCTGGTTATAATTATCGATAATTAACTCGTCCAAAAGCGGCAGTAACTGCTTGCACTTCTCCAATGACAAAAGTGTGCCGTTCGTAAACATGAACAGCCAAGCCTCCGGAAGCCTGCTGCGGCAATGCCGGTACAAATCTATAATCCGGTCGTCAAGCATCGGTTCGTTGTTAGAAAACAGCGCAATTCTGCCGTCATATTTTAACCCGGCCAGTTCATCTATTATTTTTTCAAATAACTCCCGGGACATAACCTTTTTTTCCCGCGAATCTGCCTGTGAATTAATCGGGCAGAATGAACATATACCATTACACCTGTTTATGGTCTCTATCTCTATGTGGCTGAACATAGGGACGTCCTTATAGAGTCGATTGACTTCTTCCCTGATTGATTTCATAAGCGGATTGTTTTTTGTTATTTCATTATATGCTTTCTCGGATACTTCCCCGCCGCTGCCGTCTTCATAGGGATTCAGCACAAGCTCTGTAGTCGGATAATATCTCTTGCCATTGCTTAGGAAATATATTTCATAATGGCGGATTCCCATATCCTTTAACTGATTTTCTATCTCCTTATGATGCCTGCTTGCAATCACAATATGATACGTCCCTTCTTTATTTATCTCTGTCATCCGTTCGGGAGATATCACCGGAATCCCAAGTATATATGTATTTTGTTTTACTTTATTATTATCAACAAAATATCTGATATTTTCTTTCCCATAATGTTTCACGGCCGCTTTTCCATAGTTCCCCGCGCCAAATAATATGATATTCTTCATTACAATCTCCCACATATGTTTTTCACATCCATTTCATTCCCGAACGGCATACCGTGAAAATCAGTCGCTTTGCTAATGCAAAGCTGTAAATCTAAGATTTCCAAGATTATAAAATCCTATCCAAATCATCCATACACATACTGCCACTCTGCATCACGGCGATTTTCTCCTCCGGAACCCCTCTTGCAATTAAATCCTGTCTGATAGATTGTGAAATATGCGCCACCAACACAGCAACCACAATAAAATCAAAGGTTCTTTCCTGAATAACGGAAAGACTTTCTATCGAATGCCCGCTTCTCGGATTATCCATTCTTTTCTTATCGACCCATGCCACGATTTCATACTGCGGATTTTCGTCAATGGCATTGACCATCTCAACACCGATATTGCCTGCGCCGTATAGTATAATCCTGCTGCCTTTTCTCACCTGAACATATGGAAATAAATAATCCCTATAGTATCCATAAAGCTTCTTATAATTCGTAAGCAGCAAATTGTGATATGTATATTGTACCGCCACATTTAATACTTCATCACGGACTGCGCGCCCGTCCAATATCCGTCTCATCTGCCTGTAATAAAGGCAGGCATGGTTCTCATTCCAATTTGTCTTGCGGTAATTCGTCGAGCCCGCTCTCTGTACATAATGATAACTTGGCTCATGAATACATACAATCGATTTACTGTCAAGAATACAAGAGAAAATCGTTAAAATATCTTCTCCCCAGCATATATCACTATTTATTTCCAACTGGTTTTTACAATAAATCTCTCTTCTGACACACCAAAGCCATTGACCAAACTCCATGCGTCTTTCCTGATAAAATCCGCTTTGTCCGGCAAACTGCCTCATCAGGTTTATTGAGATTTCATCATCCTTATACACAGGTTGCGCAATTTCATAATGAATCGGAACAGACTCCTTTTCATATTCCTTATAGTGTCCTTCCATATATACCATATCCGGTAACGCCTTTAGTCCTGTCTCCACGAGATTCCGGAATCTGTTCTCATCTATCCAGTCGTCGCCGTCCACAGCAATCACATAATTTCCGGTGGCGACTTCTGCTCCTGCTTTCCTCGCACTGACCAGTCCTCCATTTTTCTTATGGATGACACGTATCCGTTTATCTTTTTTTGCCATCTCGTCACAAAACTGTCCGCTGCCGTCTGTGGAACCATCATCTACCAAAATGATTTCCAATTTTTTGTATGTCTGGCGGCATACGCTTCGGACGCAATTCTCTACATACCCTTTTACATTATAGACAGGGACAATGACGCTCAGCAAAATACCTTCCACATGTGGATTTTTCACACAGTTTACTCCTTATTTTTATGCTATGTTATTGCCACAGGAACACCTTCTGCACAAAATATCCTCGCTCAAGTCCCCCATCGCTCCTTTATGTATCTTCTCCCATACGCTGCCTGCCATCACTTCCTCATAAGTTTGTGTCAGCAAATTGCCAAGCACATGCTGAAGTCCATAGTCAAAATCACACAGTAAGACACTTCCGTCGGGCAGCAAGTTACTATGGTTAAAGTCTGTTCCGCAAAGACTGCACGAAATTTTCCCTTCAGGAGTTCTTCTTGTCAACAGCCCCTCATTCTCCAAATTTCCCGCCCTGTCATGGAGCGCAGTCAAGACTTCATATTTTCCGCTGCATATCTGTGCAATCCTCTCGTCAGGCTGAGCCTGTGCATTACACATATTAATAAAGGGAGTCCCGTCCGGGCGTTTATAATTCACCGCAAACTCCACCAACTCATAGTATTCTTCTGTAAGAGGTATGTGCGCATAACCATATCGGTCTGCCACATGCAACGTGACATAACCAAAGGGTATGCCTGCAATTTCTTCCAGCGTCTTTCTGTCCGCTCCCACTAAAGTCGTATATAACTCGATAATCCTGCCCGACCTGTGGGCCATTTTTATCATCTCGCCACATGCCGGATTTAAGAACGGTTCCACCATACCACAGAATGAAACTCTTGCATTCTCCGGAAGCTTATTGAGACATCGCTCAAACATGTCAATGCTCATTACTTTTTGTCTGTTTTTATCGTTCTTAAAATATCTGTCCACCAATAAGGCCTGCGGGCAATACTTACAATTCACACTGCACCCAATCCGTGTTGTAATCTGCATCGTCGGGCTGCCGTCATAGCGTAAGCTGTCTTTTTCAATATAGTCGGTGCCATGGGTCACATAATCCATGTCAAAACCGCTTTGCTCCAATTTCTCCATGATGCCGGCCCTGTTAAGGCTGTTTGCCCCAATCACGATTCCCACATTGCCATGAATTACACTGTCTGCATTTAAAACAGGAAGCCCGAAAAGTTCTTTCCCTTCTTCTGTGCGCGTAACGATAAATCCGTCAATACATACTTCTTTGCCCTTTAAAATCACATAAATATTCCTGGCGTAAAGGCCTGCGCCATAAATATATAATTTGTCAACCTTCGCCCTTATTTCTTTTGTCCTTTGTAAAAAAATATCTTTCTTATCCATTCTTTTGTCCTTTTTAATATCCTTATCTTCCTCTTTTTCTGATTCGTAATTTAAAATTGCCGACAATGGCAATCCTATAAATAGGTTGAAATCTAAAACCTAAAGTTTAGTTCCGAAACTGCTTTCATTTTAACTGTCCGGCTGATTGTTGTCAACACTTTAAGTGTTTTATAAAAATTCCCATTGTGTTTATCCGCTTTGCAAAATACTTTCAATACAGGAGGATTTTATAATGATAAAAGGATTGCCAGACAAACTAAAATCACTTCGAAGAAAGTATAATCTTTCCCAGAAAGAAGTTGCCTCTATGCTGAATATTTCTCCTTCCATTGTTTCCGGATATGAAACCGGCGAGCGCACCCCTAGTACGGAAATGCTGCTCGCATTATCCTATCTCTACAAATGTTCCACCGATTATCTTCTGGGCAAAGAACAAAATGAACCAACTGTTGTATTAGATACTTCCAATTTAAGCGCACAGCAACTACAAGTATTATCTGACCTTATAAAAACAATGAAGCATGAGTGAATTTCCACCCATGCTCTCAACAATCTGTTTTTCTTTCTTTTATGAAACTATTTATTTCGCTTAATCTTTCCTCTGTAAAATCATGCAGCTCTTTTATAGAATAGTTAATACAAATAACACAATCCAGAGCCTGCTGTTCTATCATTTCTTCTTTTAGCCCTTCATGCACTGTTTCAATTAAATTTGACAACTCTCCAAGACGCCTTAAAATGGTTTCCATACTATCTATTGCTTCGGACAGGTTTTTGTATGATTCCATAAAGTTTTTCTCCTTTTCTATGATAGAATTTTGCCAGTTTCTATCATAATCATATAACTAACGAGAGAGTTTGATTATATATTTAGTTTTAATCAGTACTTTTTATCGCAAAAAACGGTATAGCCAAAAATGACCATACCGTTTTCTGCTTAAGCATTATGAAACTGCTGCTTAATAGTTGTTTTTCTGGTTGTCCTGCGCGTTGTTGCCGGAAGTGTTCTTAGAATTGTTCTTCTGGCTGTTCTGATTGTTCTGGCTGTTGGAATTGTTTGCCTTGTCCTGCTGCTTGTCGTTCTGTGAATTCTGGTTATAATCATTCTTAGACATCTCAAATACCTCCTGATTGATTTTTGTTACAGGAATAGTATTGCTGCATCACGCACAAAATATTCAGCCCGTATATAGGTCTTTAGTACTAATTTTTTATATAAAATTACCAAATAAGTGCCTGGGACTTTAGTACTATTTCTCATTGCATTTTTTCATAAAATGTATATAATAATAATTGTAGATAGAGCAACCCTTCACTTTCTATCTACAGACCCTTATATATAATTATTTATATACTCCCCTCAACAGACCATTTACCCAAATGGTCTGTTTTGTTTTGATGTACAAGCCTGCCGGCTGGCAGGCTGACAACGGCTTAATGCGCTTCCATCCTGTCAATGTGAATTACTCTGGAATACCTTTACAATCAGCACCACCACTAAGGCAACGAGAATCACAGGCGCAAAGATGGAAAGAAGCGAAGTCACAATTCCGATAAAAAGAATCACTACCACGGTGACAATCAGCATCACAAGCCATCCCGGCAGCATAATTCTTTTGCCCTGTGGCATCTGTCCGTCTGCGCTCCATCCCTGCCTGTCCGGAGCCACCTCTTCATCGTATTCCCTATTGGAACCATAGCTTGTGCCTGCGCGCTTGTTTGCCTCAATAATACTTTTGGCAAGCAGCCTCGGGTCGCCAAGCTGCGCAATCACTTCCTCTTCTCTTCTTCCTTTACTCACTTCACAATCGATATACTCCTGATAATATCTCACGTTTTCTGCAACCTGGCCGCTGTTCAAACCTCCCGCCAAAGCACGCTGCAATTTCTCAATAAACTCTGCTCTGCTCATAATTTCTCCATGTTTTTCTTATAGTTTGTCCATTCCTGCTCCTGCATTCAGGTTTTTTACATATTTTTCCGGCTCTTTCTTCATCTTTGCCATAGTCCATAATGCCTGGAGAATCATTTCTTCCTTATTACAGCTCTCCGTATTCTTTCCGGAATCCCTGCGCAAGTTATACTTTTCCATTTGCCATACATACAAATCCGTGAGGGAATACCCCTGCACCTTCATCCGGTCCGCGGGCGCATGATGTTCCAGATAATAGACAAGCTCCGCATATAGCTCACCATCCTGCAACATTTCCTGCCAAAGCCCGTCGCACCACGCGCTTTCCTTACCGGCATACTCGCACAGCCTCGCCAGTCCGTCATATGCCCTGATTTTCTCTGTACCGTATACAATATGAGACATAATGTTCTCCATTCCAGAACGTTCCCGTGAATAACGATTCCACTTTTCTGACGCCCCTTCGCAAATAGCCATTATAAAAAATGAAAATCTATATTTTCACAGCTATTGTACCATAATCTTCTATATTTCACCATACACGCTTTTTCATATTCTTGATTCCAAACATAACAAAACTCAGGATATACTTCAAAGTGTTTTTTGAAATATGTCCTGAGCATAATGAAAATTTTTCAGATAAATATCACCCGTCTCTATCTCCTGCAGCGACCACGGCCGCCATTGCCGCCGCATCCTCTTCCTCTTCCACGGCCGCCGCCCATGCCTGATGAATAATTATCGCATATGCCGTCGCCGTCTTCATCAACATACCCTGTTCCGTTACCTATTCCGCAAATTCCCTGGTTATAATTGTCGCATATGCCGTCGCCGTCTTCATCGAGGAATTGGCACCCTGCGCCGCAGTATCCGCATACTGCATCCTGATTAAATTCTGTTAAATTGTTCGTTCCTGCCGGTTGTGCCGCCAGTACGCATACACTCTCCAATGAAAACACCAAAACCGCCGTCGCCATGCCTGCCAAAATATTTTTTACTCTCATTTTTTATTTCCTCCACAAAATTAAAGTAGATTTTCCGCTGCTATATATAATACGATTCAAATGGCGCAATCCTTTCAAAATTATTGAAAAATTTTTCAAAAAGCTTAATTAATCCTCGCCACCGAATTACCCTCATAAATCTGTCCCGGCACGATTATCTGGTCAATCAGCGTCACTTTAGGATGTTCAATCAGGCTGATTACTTTCTCAGCCGCCTTCATGCCAAGCTGCTTCGTATCCTGTTTCAACGTAGTTAACTTAGGTTCCAGATGTCTCGCTATCCTGATTCCGTCATAGCCTACCACCGAAATATCATCCGGCACGCGCAATCCCATCATATTGATGGCATTCAAACCGCCATAACAAGCGAAATCATCCGGATACAGAATACATGTGGGAGGATTCTCTAAGTTAAGCAGTTTCTTAGTTTCATCATATGCCCCTTTCGTATCACGATACGCCGCCATCCTGACATATTCATCGGGAACCTCCGCCCCCAGCTCCTCCATTGTTTTATAAAAAGATGCAAGCCGCTTCTGCGTCACCGACGAATCCCGCCCATGAATATAGGCAATCCTGCGATGTCCTTTATTGTATACATGCTGCACCAGGTCCTGCATCCCCTTCACATTATCCGACATCACCGCACATACATTATTGAAAAGATGGTCTATGGTAACTATCGGGATATCGCTCCTCACCAGGTCTAATACTTCCAGGTCATAGAAATTGACACACACGATTACCACCCCGTCAAATCCCCTGTACCTGCAATGCTCCAGATAAGACATCCGATTTGGCCTTGCCCGGCATCCATTGATAAAAGTGATGTCATATCCTTTTTCTTCCGCCGCGCTTTTCAGACTGTCCAACACACGTGCAAAATAGTCATGGGTCAACCCGCTTTGGTCCTTCATCTCAAACAATACGCCTAAATTATATGTGCGGTTTGTCTTCAATGCTTTCGCTGCCGAATTGGGAAAATATCCCATCTCCTTCGCCACCTGCCTGATTCGTTCCTTCGTCTCCGCCCCAATATCATTTTGATTATTCAACGCCTTGCTCACTGTTGCCACGGATACGCCGCATACCGCCGAAATATCCTTCAAAGATACCATATTGCTGTAACCTGCCTTTCCTATACCTCATCCAATCCGATGCCCCAACAGACACCGGCGGAATACCCTCATTTAGATTTTACCATAAGCAACGGCTTGTGTTTAGTAAAAAATATATATAACCGTAAATTTTAACAAATATATTGCCACTGCCATATTTCTTGACTGTGAAATATCTTTTAACTTAATCGTTTGCGCACTAGTAACTATTGTTCGCATCTGTTTTTGTCTATAATTCCTAAAAAATCTATTTTCAATTGCATTTTATTATTTTATTTTGTATAATTTTTTTATTAAAGTGCTTCTGAAAGTTCACAACCATATATTGCGCTTTTCCTTATCTTATCGCTTTCAATATATGATTGGAAAAGGATGACTGCCACTGATTACTTAATCGTTTTCTTTAAATATGTATCTATTCAAAAGGAGGATAATAACACTATGAAATTTGGTTATTTCGATGATGCCAACCGGGAATACGTCATCACCACGCCCAAGACCCCTTTACCCTGGATTAACTATCTGGGGTGTAATGAATTTTTCTCATTAATTTCTAACACCTGCGGCGGCTATACCTTCTACAAGGACGCCAAGCTTCTGCGCATGACCCGTTACCGCTACAATGACGTTCCAAACGATATCAACGGTAAATACTTCTATATCAAAGAGGGGGACACCGTATGGAACCCCGGTTGGAAGCCGTCCCAGACCGAGCTTGACAGCTACGAGTGCCGCCATGGAATCGGCTACAGCCGTTTTACCGGAATGAAAAATAATCTGGAGGCGTCCGTGCTCACTTTCGTTCCTATGGACGACAACTGCGAAGTGAGCCAAATCAGGCTTACAAACAAGAGCAAAGTCGATAAGACTTTCTCTCTTTTCTCTTACGTGGAATGGTGTCTCTGGAATGCAGACGATGACTCCAGGAATTTCCAACGTAATTTAAGCACCGGGGAAGTGGAGGTCATCGGTTCCTCCATTTATCATAAAACCGAATACAGGGAGCGCCGCAACCATTATGCCGTTTATTCTGTGAACACACAAATAGATGGATTCGACACAAGCCGCGACGCCTTCTTAGGCGCATACCGCGGCGCAAATAACCCGGAAGCTATAGAGAACGGACACTGCACCAATTCCATCGCAAGCGGTTGGTCCCCCATCGCCTCCCATCAGATTAACGTGACGCTCGCTCCCGGCGAATCCAAATCCTATGTTTTTGTATTGGGCTACATAGAGAATCCGGAAGACGAAAAGTGGGAAGCGCCAGGCATCGTCAACAAGAAGCCCGCAAACATCATGCTGGCCAAATATCAGACCGACGCCGACGTAGATAAAGCCTTCGCGGCGCTCAACGCATACTGGGAAGATTTACTTTCCAAATATACCGTAAAGTCTTCCAATGACAAGGTTGACCGTATGGTCAATGTCTGGAACCAGTATCAGTGCATGGTGACCTTCAATATGTCCCGCTCCGCCTCCTATTATGAGTCCGGTATCGGCAGGGGCATGGGCTTTCGGGATTCCTGTCAGGATTTGCTCGGCTTCGTCCACTTAATTCCCGACCGGGCAAGACAGAGAATCATCGATATTGCCTCCACCCAATTCCAGGATGGCAGCGCTTATCACCAATACCAACCTTTAACCAAGAAAGGAAATTCCGATATTGGCAGCGGTTTCAATGACGACCCGCTGTGGCTCATTGCGGGCACTTCCGCTTATGTGAAGGAAAGCGGCGACATTTCCATCCTGGAAGAGTCGGTTCCCTTCGATAATGATATGAGCGTGGCACAGCCGTTGATGAATCACCTGAAACGCTCTTTTGACTATATTGTAAACCACAAGGGACCGCACGGGCTGCCGCTTATTGGACGTGCAGACTGGAATGATTGTCTGAACTTAAACTGTTTCTCCGAACATCCGGGAGAATCCTTCCAGACTTTCGGGCCTTCCGAAGGGCCAGTCGCAGAATCCGTATTCATCGCCGCCATGTTCGTCAAATACGGAGAAGAATATGCACAGCTATGCGAGTTGACAGGCGACCAGGCAGAGGCGGACTATGCCCGCGCCGAAGTGCAGAAAATGTACGACACCGTATTGAAAGACGGGTGGGACGGAGAATGGTTCTTGCGCGCATACGATGCCTATGGCGAGAAAATCGGCTCCAAAGAATGTGAAGAAGGACAGATTTATATAGAATCCAACGGTTTCTGCCCTCTCGCCGGCATCGGCGTGAAGGAAGGGCTTGCCAGACAAGCTCTCGACTCTGTGAAAGAAAGACTGGATACGAAATATGGCGTCATGATTTTACAGCCCGCCTACACGAAATATCACCTGGAACTGGGTGAAATCTCTTCCTACCCGACGGGATATAAAGAGAACGCCGGTATTTTCTGCCACAACAACCCTTGGGTTTCCATCGCCGAGACCGTCATCGGACGCGGCGACCGGGCATTCGAAATCTATGAAAAGACTTGCCCCGCCTACGTGGAGGAATTTAGCGAGATTCACAGGACAGAGCCTTACGTATACTCCCAGATGGTGGCAGGCGCCGACGCCAAGTTCCATGGCGAGGCGAAGAATAGCTGGTTGACAGGAACGGCCGCCTGGACTTTCGTGAACATATCGCAGCATATCCTGGGCGTATCCCCCACCCATGCAGGTCTTTCCATAAATCCCTGCGTGCCGAAAGGATTCGGTGATTTCGAACTTACAAGAAAGTTCCGGGAAGGCACATATCACATTAAAGTTGTCAATCCTGATAACGTAGAAAAAGGTGTGAAATCCGTCACTGTAGATGGCAAACCGCTCTCCGGCTGTGTTGTCCCCTACGAAAAGGGTAAAACTAACTATGATGTAGTCGTGACAATGGGCTAAACTGCTTCGTCAGCCCAGCCTACACTACTTTGAGAAACCTGTTGCAAAATGGCTTATTCTTACAACATTTTGCAGCAGGTTTTCTTTTTATCAATGCCATTCCCCATACATATTTCTTATTTTCTTCCCTATTTTCCCAAAAGTCCTTGTTTTTCCCGCATAAATATGACACAATAAAAAAAGAAACTCTAACCTTGGGTGACAGTTCTTCCTATCACTTTTTATGTTCTTCATAAGGAGGCTATTCTATGAGCCAGTATATGTCTATCGGAAAAGTATCGAAACTAAAGAATGTCAGTATCAAATCACTGCGTTACTATGACCAAATCGGCATCCTGAAACCAGCATTTGTCAACACGGAAACAAATTACAGATATTACACGGAAGAACAGCTCTACTTGCTGGATGCAATCACTGTCTGCATCAAACTGGGCATTCCTCTGAAAGATTTGAATAAATATGTAGAAAATGATTCTATCAACTTGCAAAAGCTACTCTACGACGGCAAAATCCTTGCCGAACAGAAAATCCTTGAAATACACCACTGCCTGGGAACCTTACAACAGACCTTGCAAAAAATCGGCAGTTCCGTCACAGGCATGGCAAAAATCCCCAAAAGTAAAACAGGTATCCTGCTGCCTGACGGTTTCTACCACAGTATCATAAAGGAGCGCCGCCTGCTCACCGTCCCCCTGGACGAGATAGACACGCCCAAATACTATGGACAACATATCCTGAAACTGTTCGTAACCGCACAGCAATATGGCCTGACGGCTTCCTACCCTTCCGGGGTTCTTCACGAGTATAAAGGCGGCGTATATACCCGCCATATGTTCCTGACCATCACGGACTATCCTGTTGATGATGCGGCAAAAGCCTGTCACACCCTGTCGGGGGGCAATTATGCCTGCCGCAAAATCTCTACTCATATGTCAGACTTTGCCTCTGTCAAATCAGAGATGAAAGAAGTATTGAAATCCGAGGATTTCTGTATCATAGAAACAGATACCCTGTCAGAGCAAAATAAAAAAGACGGGTATCCGTTTGAATTGGAATATTATCTTGCAGGCGCATCCGTTTAACCTGCCAGTATAACGAATATCAAATATTTGATGTACTAATCACGCTTTAACTGGTATAGTATCTCCTCAAAGCACACGCCGTCTGTCTTCGGAACCTCCCGCTCCTCCGAGCGCAGGATACACTTCTTGACAAAACCGGAGGCTTTCCGGACAGACTTGCGGAAGGGGACGCCGTTTACGCCGTCCGCGGCAATAATAGAAGAAAACACATCCCCTGTTCCCGAACGCTCCGTGCCCACCTTATGGGTACGGATAATCTGCGGCTCTTCTCCCCGCTCATAGACATAATTGGCTATGAAGCTGCCCTGCACAATTCCGGTAATGACAACCCGCCTCGGGCCCAGGGCTGCAATCTTCTCCGCCATGCCATACAGTTCCTTCTTCTGCCATCTGCCTTCCCGGTAGGGCACATCCGCAAGTCGGCATGCCTCGGTAAGATTTGGCGTCGTGATGTGGGCCTGCCCAACCAGCTCTCTCATCTGCCTGCATAGTTCCTCTGTATAGGTGGCGTACAGCCTCCCGTGGTCGCCCATAACAGGGTCCACAATGACCATCGTATCCTCTCCGGAAAAATCCCGGATAAATCCTTTTACAATCGCAATCTGCTCCGCCGAGCTAAGAAACCCGGTGGCAATACCGTCGAACGAAAGCCCGAGCTTTCTCCAGTTGTCAATATACTCCCCCATGTGTTTCGTATAATCATCTAAAAAGAAGTTCGGGTATCCCATATGATTCGACAAGACTGCCGTGGGAACCGGACAACACTGTACGCCCATGTATGATATGATTGGAATCTCCACCGTAAGGGAACACCTTCCATATCCCGATATATCGTTGACGACTGCTATTTTCTTCTGCATAACGGTCTTTTCCTTACTCTCGTATTCATCCGCCCTTCCTGCTCACCTGCGGGCTGTATGTTATTCTATCACATACATTCCACATAGGCAACCGACGCTGCGATTTCAGAAAAATATCAGGTAACAATTCAGAATATCAAGCATTAGTCCTTGTCATCTTCCGTTTCTTTTTTGCCCTCCGCCAGTTGAATCAAATCGTCTTCCGTATTTTCTATCTCCTGCCCTGCATCCCGCGCCTGCCGCACCTTCGTAATCTCACGCAGGATTGCGTTCAAATCTTCCGGTGAAAACATATCCAGGCATTTCATAAGGCTATCCAAATCATTCATATCAATATTAACTGTTCCGACGGAGGTTTTCACATGAATCCAGTCAGGTTTGTTGCTGCCGCCGATTGTAATGCTCGTGCCTGTCCTAAAATCTTTGGTCACCTGTACGCATACGCCGTTGTGGAATACTACCTTATCCACCCGCTCTCCTGCCGCCGGTTCCTTCATCTGGCGCAGGATAATCCCAATGGAATCTGTGGCGCCGCAGGACTCGCCGGAGGCCTGGAATTCATCCGCCTTCTTCATCGCCGATGCAAAAGTCCCCTCCGCGCCGTCCCCCTTCAGTCCTGCCTGTTTTCGAAACGCTGTCATTTCACTGTACTTCTTGATTTGCTGTGCCGTATTGCCGTTATTTGCGACATATGCGGGATAAAATGCTCCAAATGGATTATTGCCTATCATGCTCCCTGTCCCTCCTGTATGCTTTTATATATTTTTAAACTTTTCCTGTACCATAAACTGTAAAATGCCTTTTCCCTCACAAATGCGTTATGCCTTGACGCTAACTGCCGTCTCCAATGCAAACTGTTCTATCCGGTGCTGTGTCTGTTCCTTTACCTTCGCAGTGTCTACATGATATGCTTCCATCCTGCCATCCTCATACTTGGCCTCCACATAGACATGCTCCCCTTCCAGCTTCCCTTTTAACGTATAGCCTTCTGTCACGGCAATCTCTATGTTGTCGCTCTCTTCATAGCTCATATGCCTTACCTCCGCGGCCTGTACAGCCTCCCGCTGTTCCACCGTATTGACGCGTATTCCTGAAAGCCCGCCCAATATACCAACCTGGGACTTTCCTTCCTGCTTACGCACCTTGGGTTCCGTATCCTCAGCCCCTGCGCTTCCCTGCTCCTGGCATTTCAGATTCTGCATAAGGCTCTCCTGAAAGCACTCGCCCTCCGCCTGCCCTGTCTGCCGCCTGCCCGGATATCCCTGTAGCCGCTCTTTACTGCCCACTTCCTGTATTCCCATAAACTCTACGGCCTCCTTTCCGTAAGAATCTTCTTCACTTCTTCCCTGCCGCGCCTAAGCCTTGTCTTGATGGTTCCTTCCTTCTCGTTCAAGACCCCTGCAATCTCCTGTATAGAATAATCCTCATAATAAAAAAGATAAATCGGATTCCGGTAAAGCACCGGAAGCTCCAGCACTGCCTCCAACGTCGTATCATCCTTAATCTGATAAGGCAGATATACCTCCCTCGTCTCCGCTACCAGGGATTCTTCCAAAGCCACCGTCCTTCGCCGCCAACTGCTTTTGAGGATATCCATGCATATATGGATGGTCGTGCGTATCAGCCACGCTTTCTCATGTTCTTTGCTCTGAATCGGTTTCTCATCCTTCATATAGCGAAGAAACGCTTCCTGCACCACATCCTCGGCGTCCGCCCGGTTCTTCATATTGGAAAAGGCAATCCGGTATAGCATCGTCTGATATTCTTCTGCCAGATAAACCCACCTTTGCTCCTTCTCAAACTTATGCTCCATCCCTTCGTTGTCCCCTGTTTTTCTGTTCTTACATCTTTCACGTGCCTTTGTTTCCCTGACCGTCATATCCTTTTTCTGCGCCTCTGTAAATAATACGAACCACAGGCAGGAAAAGTTTCACTGTAAGAAAAATTTCCTGCCTGTCCTCTGGCATCTCCATACCATCAATCGTACATATAGCATATCTACCTTCATTAATTATCCCGCTTCTCCGCCACCTTGACGCATAGCGCTACCGCCCCTGCAAAGACTGCCGACGCCACCGCCACACTGATATATCCTGCCATCATCAGCTTGTCGCCCACACTCTCAACCAGCTGCTGCATGCCTTCAGGCTCAATCAATATTTCTTTCGACAGGTTCATCGTTATGAAGAAAAAAGACATTCCCGGAGCTATCCTGACAATGGCCAACAGGCTTTGTCCCCAATTCTCCCCAAACAGATACATAAACACATACTCCACCGCCATCATCACAAGGCCGACAGCAAGCCCAATCAGGCACACCGGCAAATCAATCTCACTGAATCCACGTCCGGCAGCCCTGTACGCCATCGCGCTTACTATGCTGCATGCCACTGCAATCGCCATCAATGACAATCCATACAGAAATCTTCCCAGTACCCTGTCACGGGTGGTCGCAGGCAAAAGCAGCAAAAATCCGTTTTCCTGCCTTTGGCACGTTCCAAAGGGCGTCGTAGAAAATACAATGGTAATAAACACCATATATAAGAAAATCGTAGCAGCGTTGAAAGCATTCACGTCCGACTTGGGACTCATCATACTCAGAAAAGATATAAATACCAAATATGCCGGAATAAAAAGTAACTGCTGTTTCGTCTTAATATAGTCTATTTTTGTAAACCCTAATGCTCTCATGCCATCTGCTCCCCCTTCTTCGTTTCCAAATCCTTAATATAATGAATCACGATTCCGTCAATGTTTGGCTTTTCATAATGAAATTCATTCGTCAAAAGCTCCGCCCTTTCACTTGGCAGAATCGCCTCAAACCCGTAGGCATTATCGATAATGCCAATCAACTCGCCCTGCAATTGGGAAGGCAGTGCGCGCCGCTCGCCCTTCACCAGAAGATAACTGTCAAGCAGTTCGTCCTTCGTATCATAGAGCACGGTCCTGCCATCGTGTATAAAGTAGATATAATCTGCAATCTGCTCCAAATCGCTCAGGATATGGGTGGAGAAAATCACGCTGCGCTTTCCGTCCGCAATATATTCCTGCAAAAGATTTAATACTTCCGCGCGCACTACAGGATCCAGTCCGTTGGTGGCCTCATCCAGCACAAGAAGCCTCGTATCCCTCGCAAGCACCGACGCAAACATCAGCTTCACCTTCATGCCCCTGGAAAAGTCTTTGACCTTCATCTTCTCCGACAGTTTCCATTTCCGAAGCAGCTCATTGAATTTTTCTTCCGAAAAAGTCTTGTAAAAAGCTTTCAGGACGCCCCGGATATTCTTCACCGTAAAATTAGGAGGATAATAAAACTCATCCCCAATATAACCGATTCTCTCCTTGTAGTCTACCGCATCTTTATCACAGGTCAGGCCGTCCACATATACCTCCCCCTCAGAACATTTACATATATCCGTAATCAGGTTCAAGGTAGTGCTTTTGCCTGCGCCGTTCTGTCCCACATATCCCATAATATATCCTTCCGGCAGCGTAAAGCTAATATTCTCCAGCCGAAACTCTTTATAGTATTTTGAAAGATGCTTCACTTCCAATAATTCCATAATTTACCCCTTCCTTTCCCTCATAAAGACATTTCCAACAGATTTTGAAATATGCCGCACAGCTCGTCATCCGGCATGCCCATCGTTCTCGCCGTCCGAATCGCTGTTGTCAGCCCCTCCTCAATACGCATCAAATATTGCTCCTGCAACATACTGTTATTCTTCGAAAGCACCACGCTTCCCTTGCCCTGCATGGTTGCGATAAACCCTTCCGATTCTAAATCGCTGTAGGCCCTCGTAGTGGTAATGACACTGACCCCTACTTCCTTCGCAAGCTGCCTGATAGACGGCAATGTGCTGCCCTCCGGAATCTGCCCGCTTAAAATCTGCTCCTTCAGCTGTTCTTTAATCTGCGCATAGATGGGCAGTTCCGATTGATTTGATATGATTATTCTCATTGTTTACTCCATTTCTGCGCTGCTTTATGCGCATAACGAGTTTGTGGCAAGCAATAGCGCAGGCACAAATCTCGCGATTGAAAATTTTAATTTTCAACCTTTTAACCTCCTCGCGGTTCCCTGTCGTCACAGCCCGCTGTGGTCAGAAAAAGTATATACTGTATATATATCATTATATACAGTATGTGCAGTTTGTCAAGAAGAAAATTGTATAAACCTCGCATAAGCAGATTCGGAAGACTTCGTCTTCCTCATTCGCGTTGCTCGCCACAAAGGTACATGTCCATATCTTTGTGCAAGCACAGATATGGCTGTTTGCTTTTATGGCAACGGGAATACCGCATAAGCAGATTCGGAAGACTTCGTCTTCCTCATTCGCGTTGCTCGCCACAAAGGTACATAACCATCTTCCCGTGCAAGCACGGAGATGGTTATATACCTTTGTGGCTCTGCTTATGCGCGCAAAAAGACGGAGACCATATGGTCTCCGTCCTGCCAGGGGTTTGGTATGCGCGCACGCTTTTACCTATTATTATAACATCTTCTTCATTTCGTCTGCTACGAACTGTACTTTCGTGCCTACGATAACCTGAACTGAGTTTTTGCCAGGTCTCATAACGCCTGCAACACCTGCCGATTTGATTTTCTTCTCATCAACCAATGTATAGTCGTTAATCTCCAAGCGAAGTCTTGTAATACAGTTATCCAGGGATTTCACATTGGCTTTTCCGCCCAAGCCTTCCAGAATAATGGAAGCTACCTGTGTGAAATCGCTATTAGAAAGAACTGCTTTCTTCTCTTCTTCCAAATCATCGTCTTCTCTACCTGGTGTCTTCAAGTCAAACTTCACGATTGCGAAACGGAATACCAAATAGAATACTACGAATGCTGCAATACCGAGAGGAATAATCATCCATGTCTTCTGTGCTGCCGGAAGTGATGCAGAGAACAGAAGGTCTGTAGCGCCTGCCGAGAAGCTGAAACCTGCTCTGAATCCAACCAGTGTAGTAATAACAGTAAAAATACCATATAACAAAGCATAAATCACATACAGAAGCGGTGCAAGGAACATAAAACCAAACTCGAAAGGCTCTGTAACACCACAGACAAAGGAACAAACCGCTGCGGAAGCTACCAAACCGATTGCAACCTTCTTCTTGTTATCTTTTGCTGTCTGAATCATAGCGAGTGCAGCACCCGGAATACCGAACATCATACAAGGGAAGAAGCCGGACATGTACATACCAAGGCTCCATGTAACGTCTGCGCTCGTTTCACCTGCCCAGAAGTGGGACAAATCGCCGAGTCCAATCGTATCAAACCAGAATACGTTGTTCAACGCATGGTGTAAACCTGTAGGAATCAATAACCTGTTCAGGAATGCATAGATACCTGCGCCTACCGGGCCAAGTCCAACGATTCCCTGTCCAACTGTAATCAACGCACCGAACACTATCGGCCATACGAACAGCAGAACTGCAGATGCAACAATTGATACAACACCTGAAATCAGCGCTACGCAACGCTTGCCACTAAAGAAGGAAAGCCAATCCGGCAATTTCGTCCCTTTAAACTTATTGTAGCAGCTTGCACCGATAATACCGGCAATAATACCGATAAAAGGATTTGCAATCTTAGCAAAAGCCAATGACTTATTAGCATTATCCGCAACAGAAGGCATCATTGTTGTTACCGTGCCAACTGCAAGCAGGTTTGTAATCATCAGCCAAGATGCCAATGCCGCAAGGCCTGCTGTACCGTCATGGTCATCCGACATGCCGACACCGACACCAATTACAAACAGAATCGCCATATTGTCAATCAAGGCGCCGCCTGCTTTCACCAAAAAGAAACCAAGCAGATTCAAGAACCCCGTAATTTCACCACCCTGCATAGTTGCCGGGCAAAGTGCATATCCGATACCCATCAAGATACCGCATATAGGCAGACACGCTACGGGAAGCATCAGTGACTTACCTAACTTTTGTAAATACTTCATAAATGTAACCCCCTTCTCTTTATTTAGTTCCGCCCTAGCTACAGAACCAATATTTTCTCTTTATATTCTATGGGCTCTCGCCCTTGAATATCTTTGTTACAGATTTTCTTTGAAGAACTGCTGCATACCTTCGTATGCCGCATCCTCGTCCTCACCATCCAATGTACAAGTGATTTCCATTCCCTGTTTCACACCCAGGCTCATCAGCTTTAACAGTTTCTTGGCGTCGGCGCTCTTTCCGTCACTTGTGATGGTGACCTGACATTTATACTCCGCAGCCTTCCTTACCAATAATCCTGCCGGTCTTGCATGGATTCCTACCGGGTCTTGTATTACATATTGAAATTCTTTCATCTCACTTTCCTCCTGTCTCCAAAATATTAAATAATCTGTTATCTGCGTCCATCCCAACAGCATCAAGTAAATAGCTATCAAATATCCCTCACAGCCTTGCGGACTTTCAATACTGCCGAAGGAGATACGCTTAACTCGTCTACTCCCATATCAAGGAATGTCTCCGTCAAATCGGTATCCGCCGCCAACTCTCCGCAAATGCCTGCCCAGATACCCGCATTGTGCGCACTCTGCACAGTCATCTCGATTAATTTCAGCACCGCCGGATGATGGGTATTGCATGTGCTCTCCAATTTCTGGTTCTGTCTGTCAACCGCAAGCGTATACTGTGTCAGGTCATTGGTGCCGATACTAAAGAAATCCACTTCCTTCGCAAGCTCCCCGGCAATAACTGCCGCTGCCGGCGTCTCCACCATAATGCCTAGCTCTACATCGCCCATGGGATAGCCTTCCACTTCCAGTTCGCCTTTCACCTGCTCTACGATTTCCTTGACACGTCTGACTTCCTCCACAGACACAATCATCGGAAACATAATCGCCGCCTGTCCATATGCGGAAGCCCGGTAAATTGCCCGAAGCTGGGTGATAAATATCTCCGGTCTGTCAAGACAGATTCTGATTGCACGGTAACCAAGCGCAGGATTCTCCTCAGGCTCCAAATTGAAATAATCAACTTTCTTATCCGCCCCGATATCCAGTGTTCTGATGATTACTTTCCTGCCATCCATCTTCTCAAGCACTGTCTTATAGCTTATATACTGTTCTTCCTCCGTAGGGAATGTGTCCCTTCCCAGATAAAGAAATTCACTCCGGAATAAACCGATTCCGCCGGCATCCGCCGAGAGAGCCGCATCCGCGTCACTGACTTTGCCTATGTTGGCATATATATGAACCTTTCTTCCGTCACTGGTGACATTGTCCTTGCCTTTTAACTGCTCCAACGCTTCCAAATCGGCAACCCACTGGTTCTTGCGGCGTATCATCTCGTCCAGAAGTTCCTGGTCGGGTTCTATCAGAAATTCGCCGTTAAACCCATCTACCACACCGACCTTGCCGTTCCACTCTTCCGACGGTTCCATTCCTGTGTTGACCAGAGCCGGAAGATTCATGCTCCTTGCTAAAATTGCCGTATGGGAGTTGGACGAACCGCGTACCGTCACGAAAGCCAAAATTTTATTCTTATCCATCTTGACTGTCTCACTCGGCGTCAAATCATCGGCCACCAGGATTACCGGCTCGTCGGTGGGGATTCCATCCTCAGGGATTCCCATCAAAATCCTGATAACTCTCTGTGAAACATCTTTAATGTCCGTCGCCCGCGCTTTCATGTACTCATCGTCCATAGACGCAAACAACTCTGCAAACTGGTCCTGCGCCGTCTCTACGGCGTACTCTGCATTTAGGCCTTCTTTCACCACATCCTCGATTGCTTCAAGATAATCGTCATCCTCAAGCATCATCCGGTGTATGTCAAAAATCATGGCATGGTCTTCGCCCACATTCACAAGCGCCGCATCATAGAGAGCCGTCAACTGTTCCTTGGCAGTCTCCACTGCCTGTTTATATCTGCAAATCTCGGCGTCAATATCTGTAATCTCTGTCTTTACAACCTGATAAGCCTGTTTCTGATACAAGAATATCCTGCCTACGGCAATACCTTTCAGGACACTTTTTCCGTTATATTTATTCATTCCGGCGCCTCCTTCTACTTATTCAGTGTCAGGATGTCATCCCCCTGCGCCACATCGCCTGCCTCGCCTGCCGTCACCTCTGCAAACTCATCGGAATTACAGATAATGACCGGCGTAATAATGTCATAGCCTGCCGCCTTAATCTGTTCTATATCGGCTTCCAAAAGAAGGTCTCCCTTCTTCACTTTCTGTCCTTCCGAAGCATGGATTGTAAAGTGCTCCCCATTCAGTTTCACCGTGTCAAGCCCAACATGAATCAGGATTTCAACACCGTCGTCACTGGTAACCGCCGCCGCATGTCCGGTTGGGAACATCGTGCTGACCGTGCCGTCCGCCGGCGCGCAAATCCGGTTATCCGATGGGATGACGGCTGCCCCTTTCCCCAATATTTCATCACTGAACGTAGGATCATTTACCTCTTTAATGCTGACCAGACGTCCAGACACCGGCGCACCCACCTTGATGCCGTTGTCCTTTGCAAATAAATTCTGAAATAATTTCATAAACTGCCCCCTTTCTAAGCAATAAGCCTCACGTACACTAATACAAGAATACCCCGATGCCCTGGCATGTATACAATCATTTTCCCGTACATCCATCTACGGAACGATATGCCGGACCAAGCCATACATCATACAATCCCACTTAGCACGTGGCACATAAACTCCGCCTATCACTTAACATGTATACAAATCGCGCATACGCTTAATATTCAATACAAGATATATTTTCTCTTCTTCTGTCATATTGCATTTGTATTCATTCTCTATGTATTCGCTTACTTCATCGATAATCTGGTATTCCCTCTGGTAATTACCTTTCACAAACCGATACAGCACCTCGTCCCTGCGACCGCTCATAGGCACTTCCGAAACAAGCCGGCTTGCAAGCCTTTTCAAATCGGAAACCAAATGTTCTCTCGGATATGCGGTTCCCTCTGGGATAGGAATCTTCCTCTCTATGATTTCCATCATCTCCCGCATCATCTTAATCATGATGAAAGTCGTACCCATAGCGGAATTAAGTTCCCCATTAATCAAATGAAGCGCCACGCTGGCAGCCTCATCTTCGGCAAGACGGCATCCGAACCTCTCTTCTATCAGTTCCAGTGCGTACCGCCCTACGGAATACTCTACCGGATAAAAAAGCCTCACCTCATCATACAGTGCATTGTTAAAGTTCATTCCTCCCTCGTGTCTGTTCAATGCAAAGTTAATATGGTCTGTCAATGTCAGATATACATTCTGGCTGAATGTCAATCCAAGGCTTTCTTTGGCGTATGTAATAATATCAGTTGAGAGCCTGATATACTCTAATGGAAGCGAAGCCAACAATTCTTTAAAATGTTCCTTATTATCCATATTGTCTAATCTGAAAATCTTTTCAACCGCTTCTTCTGAAACTTCTCCTCCCGGCTTTTGCCCAAAACCGATACCTTTTCCCATAGCTATCAGTTCTTCGCCTTGATTATCTCTGGCTGAGATAATATTATTGTTAATTACCTTATCGACCCGCACTTTTCAATCCTCAACGTTGCCACACGCACTCCTCCGGCCAATACCTCGCAGCAAGCTACTGAGCACCAAGCTTGTAACATAGCGAAGCCGAACCGGAAAACAAAAGCGCTCTTCATGCACCATGCATCCACATTACTTCGCAGGAAAACCTCCCTGCAAAATAAAAAACCAAATTTTATAAATAGACCGAATCGGTCCACTTATAAAATTTGGTTTTGCCCGCTTTCGTGCAGTAACAACCCAAATAATTAATCAGTTTGTTGCTAGCTGTTATTAGTTTATCAACTTGCACAACAAAAGTCAATATACAAATTCATTTTTATGTAATTCGACATTGATTTGATATCTTTTTTTGACAAAATATATAAATCGCAAGAAAATTTTCTACATTTTCTACAGCAATTATGTAATTCTCGTATGTGCCCATTATGTAATCAAATGGAGGAATATGCACCGAAATTGCAGATGTTCAATCTGTGCGCTAGCAAAAATGAAACAGAATGAAACAGTCACCAGGGGCGTTGGTCCCGTGCATGAAAAGAGCGGAAACACCGAATTTATCGATATTCCCGCCTCTCCAATCAAGCGTGCGCTAGAGGATTCGAACCCCCGGCCTTTTGGTCCGTAGCCAAACGCTCTATCCAGCTGAGCTAAGCGCACTTATCATAAAAGGTTTACAACAGTATTTATTATACCGGCTCAACTCACAGATGTCAAGGGGCGGTTGTAATTTTTTTACAATTCCAAAAATGTTTTCAAAGAATCCTTCTTCTATAAAAATGCCTGTATCAGCATCATAATCAAAAATACCATACAGTACAAGACCATGCCTACATTCACAATTGCGATATCAAACCTGCTTCCTTTGGGAACGGAAATCTCCCCGGCATCTGCTTTCAATTTCGACAGGTTGGCCAAAAGCAACACAGCGCCCGTTATCACAATTGCAAAGACGCACAGCAAATACAGCGCGCTGATTACCATGCCGGACACCGTAATCTGCTCCAAGTCTACATTCTGGAGCAGCAGTCCGCCCACCACGCTTCCCATAAAATTGACCATCATATGCAGAATAATTGTATATCTGAGCCTCCCTGTTTTCACATAGATAAATGCAAAAAAACAGCCCAGGAAAAATGCATAAAAGAACTGGTTAAAGTTACCGTGGAACAATCCAAACATCAGCCCGGATATCACAATCGCCATTCCCTGCCCGTATGGAAGCGCCTTGGCACAAATCAGTTTCCGGAACAAATATTCCTCAAACACAGGCGCAAGAATCACCATATAAATGGCCGATATCCAAATATTACCTCCGCCCACTACCTCCGCTAAATTATTGACCACCGGCTCGCCTTTTATGAAGCCAATTCCCATCGTGACGCATAGCCCTATGATATTGCCTGCCATCAATAACGCGTAGCTCATCAGAAAGGCAAGTATCACCTGAAACGGTTTCATACTGTGCTTCTGTGATATCTGAGTTGTCTTGCCACGACTCATAATGAAAAATGCCACCGGAAAACCGACCGCATACATCGGAATCATCGTCGCCGCAAGCATAATATTGATATCGTTTATCCATTCCGGCCGAATCCAGAGCACCACATACTGACTCACAATCTGTACGCCGAAAATCGCTACCGCGGCAAGCAGCATACGCAGCCCCAGGCTAGAAAAATCTTTTTTATAAGCTTTTATTTCCATGCTTTCCCTCTCCAATCCGATGCGCGTTTATGACATACCCTGGCATCTTCTTCTTAACATCCGACATATTTTTTTATTATATGCCACTTTTCCTCTGTGCACAAGTGCCGGCATTATCCATATCAGCCAAACCGCCAATTACCTCATATCCGTGAATCATTCGTTCTTGACACACTGTCTCGTCCTTCATCCTTGATAAATACATATTCCCGCTCGGCGGACAAATCTTCCCTGTATGTATAGCCCAACCTGTCAAAGCCCTTTATCTGCTGCGGCTCTTCTATCCTGTGCTCCGCCATATACCGCACCATCTCTCCCCTTGCCATCTTCGCATAGGTTCCTTTCTGTACCACCCTTCCATCGGATACTTCTCCGAAAACACAGGTGATATATGTGTCCCCATCCTCCAGATATTTCTCGATACATTTAGAATATTCTTTGGAGGCAAGGTTAATGACCACACTGTCTTCATCTTTGACACTGCAATACAACCGTTTTCCCCATAAGTCATATAAGTTCTTATACTTCCCGACCGAAGCCTTCGCCTGCATCTCCAGTCGGTATGGCGCTACGCCGTCCAAAGGCTTAAGTATTCCATAGAAACCCGACAGAATCCGCAAATGCTCCTGCACATACGCAAGCTGCCCTTCCTCGAACACTGCGGGCGCCATATACTGATAGGCTATTCCTTCATAAGACAGAATCGCCGGAGTCAGTCCCCGACGAAGTTCCATATTCTGTACGCGCGTGAGATTTTTCTCTGCAATACTGTCATTACAGCCCCACAGCTTCTTAAGCTCTGTATAAGACCGCTCTTTCAGCCACGAAAGTATCTCTTCCGCCTGCTCTACATATTCCGGCAGCCCAATGCAGCGTAGCGTGTCCGTATCTACATTCATTTTCTTTGCCGGTGAAAGGATTATCTTCATCAGATTTCCCCCAACATCTTCTCCGGGTCATCCGCGGCCTTCACCTTATCATTCGCCTTGACAATAATCCCCTCTTCATTTATCAGGTATGTGGTGCGCACAACGCCCATAGATACCTTCCCATAATTCTTTTTCTCTTTCCACACGTCATAAGCCTTGATGGCCGTCAGCTCCGGGTCGGCAAGAATAGTAAAGGGCAGAGAATATTTCTCCTCAAATCTCTTGTGCGACGCCACACTGTCCTTGCTGATGCCGATTACCACAGCCCCTTTTTCCATAAACTGCGGATATCTCTCTGCAAAACCGCACGCCTGTTTCGTGCACCCTGGCGTATTGTCTTTCGGATAAAAGTACAAAATAACCTTCTTTCCACGATATTCCTCTAATGTATGGATAGTCCCATTCTGGTCCGGCAATGAAATGGCCGGCGCTTTCGTTCCGATTTCTAACATATATATTCCTCCGCTTTTCCATTTTGGCGCCTCAACGCCTTTCCCTTTATCCTACAACGCATTATGCCCATTTTCAACATTTTTATTGTCTAAAAAAATGACCCCGCCCATCCTCTCTTATGTACCCTCGGAGTCTCTTTGTACCTGTTATGTGAGATGGTTTTTTGTCAGCGGAAAATTAACTGACGGCACTCCGCAGTCTTTTCAGACCGGGAACGCCGTCAGCGTGATATTCTGCATATAATATTTAACAGGGCTTTCTTTTTTCAAGATGCTCTTTTTCCTCTTCCATCCCATCTGCCAGCGCATCTTTAATCTGACCAAATATCTGATGATATTTCTCCGCGTTTTCCTTCAGTTCCACCTGATTATTATTAAGTGAAATCTCGCAAAATAACTTCAGAAGCAAAAGTTCCTTCTCCATACTGTGCAGTGCAAGCGTCTTATCCCAAACTTCTATCAACGAATCTTTTTCTCCGAACAACAGATAGTCCGCAGAAAAATTAAATTTCTTTTTCATCTTTTTTAATGTGCTGATTGATATGTTATTTTCCCCACTCTCCATCTTTTTATATAGCTGCGTAGAAATATCAAGCAGCTCGGCAAATTTCTCCTGGGTTAAATTCATCTTACACCGCATCTCGCGAAGTCTTTTTCCAACTTCCTTTTTTGAATACATCTCATTCATAGACCCTATCATCTCCAATATGAATTTATTTTATCGGATATATGCCATCCTCTCCATATATTTATTGGGTACTAAAGATGTATATTTTATACTTCCTATTCCTATGGAATAATTTAACGGTGTTTACTTCCATAAAAGAAAGAAACCATACAAAAAAGACTGCCGTAAATCACAGCAATCTTGCAATATATAGCCCAGTGTTTATGACGCCCGAACGATATATATTGTAGAATGCCGCTATTTTACGACAGCCTTTACCATATGCTTTTAAATTCAAAAATTGTGTCTGTCATCATGGGTTATTTACGCCAGAAAAACCCCTGCTCTCCATATCCCCTGCCTGCCCGTCCTCCGGCTGCGCCGTTTCATCGGGCCATTCGACAGGCTCCGAAATCTTCATGCTCATTGTCGTCGACATCCCTCCGATAATCACTGTCATTAGAAGCACTCTCGAACCGTCTGGCCTGACAAGCACCTCAGTGTCCGTCTCAGCCTTGTCCTCAGCCTCTTTCAATTTCTCCCGCCATTGGTTCTGCGCCTGATTCACAGAATTTGAGGCTGCCGGTTTGTCCTGACGCGTCTTATACGTCTCCCAACACCTCGCCCGATATTCATCTCCAATGCCTATTCTGTCCATAGTTCTCTCCTCCTATATAAAAGCAACGGTACTGCTCCCGTCAAGATATGCGCCTATTGATAATACGAAGCACGGTGCCGCAAAGTTTCACTATGGACAAAAATCTGACAGAAACTGTCTGAATGTGCGAAGTGTGCACTTTATAGAATTTCTCTGATACATATGGTCATTATTGTGTCCAACACCATATTTTGTACGCTTGCTAAAAAGAAAATAAGAATGGTATTCAAAAACTCCATAAAACAAAAAGTAAAGGAAATGCTGTATTTATCAACGCTTCCTCTACTTTCAATGGATGCCGGCGACCGGAATCGAACCGGTACGGGAGATTAGTCCCGCAGGATTTTAAGTCCTGTGCGTCTGCCAGTTCCGCCACGCCGGCAGATTATAAGAAGAACAGTTCTTCTCTAATCAGTGGGGCCTATAGGGCTCGAACCTATGACCCTCTGCTTGTAAGGCAGATGCTCTCCCAGCTGAGCTAAGACCCCTGAATGAAACTCCTTCGGAAATGAATAAACTTAACAAATTCACTTACGAGTTTTACTCCACAAATTCATAACCATAAAACAATTCTCTTAAACGACCCGGATGGGACTCGAACCCACGACCTCCGCCGTGACAGGGCGGCGCTCTAACCAACTGAGCCACCGGGCCAAGCCGTCTCAACTATTCTATTATACATCCAGAAGCCTGCTTCTGTCAATGGACCTTCGGGGACTCGAACCCAGGACCGACCGGTTATGAGCCGGTTGCT
>CAMWBY010000030.1 GCA_947172645.1 uncultured Lachnospiraceae bacterium
GTATTTGACCGTGTGAGTGTGTCCGTTGCGTTTGTCGTCTGCTTCACGCTGCTTGTGGCGGTTGTGGTGGCGAAGGTGGTAGGTTCCACCTTGCCGATGCTTGCCAAGAAAATAGGGATGGACCCCGCCGTGATGGCAAGCCCTTTCATCACAACAATCGTGGATGCGATTTCCCTGCTTATCTATTTCAGGGTCGCCACAGTGGTGTTAGGACTGTAGAAATGTCTTATTTCTTCGCGGCCGCAGAGATTGCGGCGCGTTTTCTTAAAGTCGGGTCTAAAATTTTCTTGCGGATACGGATGGTCTTCGGGGTTACTTCCAACAGCTCGTCCGTGTCGATAAATTCCAAAGCCTGCTCTAAACTTAAAATCTTCGGCGGCGTGAGGCGCAACGCTTCATCCGCGCTGGAGGAGCGGGTGTTTGTGAGCTGCTTCTTCTTGCAGACATTCAGCTCAATGTCCTCGCCTCGGCCGTTCTGGCCTACAATCATGCCGGAATATACTTTGGTGCCCGGCCCGATAAAGAGGGTGCCGCGTTCCTGGGCGTTGAACAGGCCGTAGGTAATCGCTTCCCCTGCCTCGAAAGCGATGAGGGAGCCTTGTTTACGGTACTGGATATCGCCTTTATACGGGCCATAGCCGTCAAAAATGCTGTTCATGATGCCGTTGCCCTTGGTGTCGGTCATAAATTCGCCGCGGTAGCCGATAAGTCCTCTGGAAGGGATGGAAAATTCCAACCGGCTGTATCCGCCGGAGGCAAGGCCCATATTCCGCAGCTCGCCCTTGCGCTGGCTCAGTTTCTCGATGACGGTCCCGGAAAATTCTTCCGGCACGTCCACATAGCACAGTTCCATAGGCTCCAGCCGTTTGCCGTTTTCGTCTGTCTTGTATAATACTTCCGCCTTGCTGACTGCAAATTCGTAGCCCTCGCGGCGCATATTCTCGATGAGGACGGACAGGTGCAGTTCGCCTCGCCCGGAAACTTTGAAAGCTTCCGTCGTGTCCGTCTCTTCCACGCGCAGGGAGACGTCTGTGTTCAACTCCTTAAACAGCCTGTCGCGCAGATGGCGGCTGGTCACGTATTTACCGTCCTGCCCTGCCAGCGGAGAATCGTTTACAATAAAGTGCATGGCGATGGTCGGCTCGGATATTTTCTGGAAAGGAATGGGCTGCGGTTTGTCGACGGAGCACAATGTGTCGCCGATATGGATATCCGCAATGCCGGAGATTGCCACGATGGAACCGATGTGCGCCTCCGTGACATCCACTTTGTTTAGTCCGTCAAATTCGTACAGCTTGCTGATTTTGACTTTCCTCATTTTGTCCGGGTCATGGTGATTGACGATGACCACTTCCTGGTTCACCTTGACGGAGCCGTTATCTACCTTGCCTACTCCGATACGTCCCACATATTCGTTGTAGTCGATAGTGCTGATAAGCACCTGGGTGCCCGCCTCGGGGTCTCCCTCAGGGGCAGGGATATGTTCTAATATCGTGTCGAAAAGAGGCGTCATATCTTTGCCCTTCACGGTAAGCTGTGTGCTGGCGGTGCCTGCCTTGGCGGAGGCATAGACAAAGGGACAGTCTAGCTGCTCGTCGTTGGCGTCTAAGTCCATGAACAGCTCAAGCACTTCATCTACTACCTGGATAGGCCGTGCCTCCGGGCGGTCACACTTGTTGATACACACGATGACGGACAAATCCAGCTCAAGGGCTTTCTTCAAAACGAATTTCGTCTGCGGCATCGGCCCTTCAAAAGCGTCCACCACGAGGATAACGCCGTTTACCATCTTAAGGACACGTTCCACCTCGCCGCCGAAATCGGCATGCCCGGGAGTATCAATGATGTTGATTTTTACACCCTTGTACATAACGGCGGTGTTTTTGGACAGAATGGTGATGCCCCGTTCCTTCTCGATATCGTTGGAGTCCATGACCCGCTCCGCCACTTCCTGGTTTTCTCTGAAAACTCCGCTCTGTTTTAACAGCTCGTCCACCAAGGTTGTCTTACCGTGGTCAACGTGAGCTATGATTGCTATGTTCCTTACATCTTCCCTGGTCTGTTTCATGTTTTGCCATGCCTTTCTGTGTTGGTTTGCTATTTGTGCAATTTCAATGACTTTATTTCAATGACTTTAAAGAAGTTTCGCAATTGCCTAAGTTATATACTTACAAAAACCTAATAATTATAGCACTTAGAGCTTTTTCTTGCAAGCGGTTTCAAAATTCTCCTTTTTCGGTGCCCGGGCGCATAATTCCGCGACCATTAACAGTTCTATTTTGCCGCGTTTTCAGATATATTGGTATTACAATACTAAAAGGAATTCCTGTGGGCTATTCCACAGTTTAGAAGGGAGAAAAACATGACGGATAAGGTTATTGAAAACAACCAGGTGGCAATTATGGGGGAAATCGTAAGCGATTTTACTTTCAGCCACGAGATTTTCGGAGAGGGATTTTATATGGTTGATATCAGTGTTGACCGGCTCAGTGAATCTACGGATATCATTCCGGTGATGGTATCGGAACGTCTCCTGGACGTCAATGAAGATTATAAGGGGATGAAGATATGTATCACAGGACAGTTCCGCTCCTATAACAGACATGAAGAGAAAAAGAATAGGCTTGTATTGTCTGTATTTGCGAGGGAGATTGAGTTTGTGGAGGATATCGGCGAGAATGCCAAGACCAACCAAATCTTCTTGGACGGCTATATCTGCAAAGCGCCAATTTACCGCAAGACCCCTCTGGGGCGGGAGATTGCCGATTTGCTTCTGGCGGTGAACAGACCCTACGGGAAATCAGATTACATACCGTGTATCTGTTGGGGGAGAAACGCCAGGTTTGCAAGTAATTTCGAAGTGGGCAGCCGCTGTGCCATCTGGGGCAGGATACAGAGCAGGGAATATATGAAGAAATTGTCCGAGGAACAGCTTGAAAGAAGGGTGGCTTACGAAGTGTCCGTCAGCAAGCTGGAGATGGTTGAAGAATAGAAGGCCCGCTATCCAAATCGTTTAATTAATATAGTTGCGCTACAATTCCGGTTGTGCTATGATAAACAAAATATAGTACGTGTATAAGGCGGGTAGGAATTGTGAGGTATCCAATATGAGAAAGGGCATGATTCATATTTATACCGGGGAGGGGCATGGCAAGTCCCCGGCGGCGCTTGGCAAGGCGGTGCAGACGGCATGCAGGGGTGAATATGTGGTTATCATCCAGTTCTTGAAAGGAAGAGGACTGGCGGATTCTGAGTTTGTCAAACGCTTGGAACCGGAGATTAAACTTTTTCGGTTCGAGAAATCGATTGGAGACTTCAGGAGCCTTTCCGACGAGCGCAAGGCGGAAGAGTGCCAGAATATCAAGAACGGCTTGAATTTTGCCAAGAAAGTGATGAATACGGGAGAGTGTTCCTTGCTGATTCTTGACGAGGTGTTAGGGCTGATTGAGAACGATATCATTACGGTAGATGAGCTTAAGACGCTGCTTGCTTCGAAGCCGGAAGACATGGACATCATTATGACCGGAATTTCTATGAATGATGATGTGTGCGTCCTGGCGGACGAAGTGACGAAGGTGGAGACCATGCGGTTTAAGATATGGGAATAACCGTCTATGGCGCATCCGCCTGGGCTGCAGGGAAATCAAGGCGGCGGGAGCTGGCTAGGATTGCGTTGGAGCGTTGTTTAGCGTTGGAACCGTATTGACAGCACGGCAGTATGGTGTTATGATAAATGAAATCTAAAATGAGTATTGATAGAGGTTGCGTTTTTCATGAGTAGGGGTTTGGATGTGGCAGGCACAGGCGAAGAATTCCGGAAGGGGAAAACGCCGAAAGGGAGGATTGTCTGTAGATTTTCACCTTGGGCATACAGTTAAGAGCTGTATGACTGTCATCGAATCGATGGGGAGCTATCAGGTAAGTTTGGAGTGAAAGCTGGCCCTGTGCGGTCAGCTTTTTATGCGCAGTCCCGTGCAGATGACATATGCCGCTGATGCGGCGCACGGGGCGCGCGGCGAGTAGTGGAGAAGGTCATTCCCTACTCAATTGCGCAGTAAGTAGCAGAGAAAGGCAGGGATTGTATGGCGATTTTTAAAGGGGCGGGCGTGGCGATTGTCACACCATTTCATGAGGATGGAAGCACCAATTATGAGAAATTTGAGGAACTTTTAGAAGAGCAGATTGCGGGCGGCACGGATGCGATTATCGTATGCGGTACGACGGGTGAAGCGTCAACATTGACCCATGAGGAGCATTTGGACTTGATTAAGTTCTGTGCAGAGAAGGTGAATGGAAGGGTGCCTGTGGTGGCGGGTACGGGTTCTAATTGTACGAAGACGGCCGTATATCTGTCCACGGAGGCGGAGAAATACGGTGTGGACGGATTGCTGCTTGTGACGCCTTATTACAACAAGGCAACGCAGAAAGGGCTTTTCGAGCATTTTAAGCAGGTTGCGGACGCGGTGAAGCTGCCGATTATCCTGTACAATGTGCCGGGCAGGACGGGATGCAATCTTCAGCCGGAGACGGTGGTGAAGCTGTGCACGGAAGTGAGCAACATCGTTGGCATCAAAGAAGCGAGCGGTAATCTTTCACAGGTAGTCAGGTTGATGGCGTTGGCGGGCAATAAGATTGACTTGTACTCCGGCAATGACGACCAGGTGGTGCCTCTTTTGTCACTGGGCGGAAAGGGTGTCATCTCCGTTGCGTCCAACGTGGCGCCGCGGCAGATGCATGACATATGCCAGAAGTTCTTTGACGGCGACGTGGAAGGCAGCATGAAAGAGCAGCTTCGCATCATTGGGCTGTACGATGCGCTTTTCTGCGAGGTGAACCCGATTCCGGTGAAGACTGCCATGAACCTGATGGGCAAGAATGTCGGTCCGTTACATATGCCGCTGTCGGAGATGGAGCCGCAAAATGTGGAGAAATTGAAGACCGCCCTGCGCAATTACGGTCTTTTGTAGGAATGATATAGAAGTGTCTGTCGTCGGTGGGTGCATCTGTGACAGACACTTTTGTCTTTGGATTTGAGATTCCGCTTAAGCGGAATCATGGAGGATAGGTAGAAAAATATGACAAGAGTGATTATGCATGGCTGCAATGGCAAGATGGGACAGACCATCTCGGGCCTGATTGCGGCGGATGAAGAGATAGAAATTGTGGCGGGCGTGGATGCCTATGACGAGGGTAAGAACCCGTATCCCGTGTTCTCTGCCATCGGGGAATGCAACGTGGAGGCTGACGCAATCATAGATTTCAGTGCGGCGCCTGCTGTGGATGGGCTGCTTACGTACTGTGTGGAGAGACAGGTGCCTTGTGTGCTGTGCACCACGGGACTGTCGCAGGAGCAGCTTGACAGGGTGCAGGAGGCGTCAGGGAAAGTGGCTGTCTTAAAATCGGCAAATATGTCCCTGGGCGTCAATATGCTGCTTCGGCTGTTAAAAGAGGCGGCCGCTATTCTTGCCCCGGCAGGATTCGACATCGAGATTGTGGAGAAGCACCATAACCTGAAAGTGGATGCGCCCAGCGGGACGGCGCTTGCACTGGCGGATTCCATCAATGAGGAGATGGGAAATACATATGAATATGTATATGACAGGAGCCAGGTACGGGAGAAGAGGAAGCAGAAAGAAATCGGCATCAGCGCGGTCAGAGGCGGAACGATTGTGGGCGACCATGACGTGATTTTCGCAGGGGCGGACGAGGTGGTGACCTTTTCCCATAGGGCGTACTCCAAGGCGGTGTTTGGCAAGGGCGCTGTCCAGGCGGCCAAATTCCTGGCGGGCAAGCCGGCAGGTATGTACGACATGGGCGATGTAATCGCACAGGAAGCCGAAAAGTAGTGCAAACTTTACCATAAGGGCAGTGTATACGGAGGAATTCATGGACGGACTAGAGTTAAAATATTTAAAAAGTTTAGCAAAACAGTATCCGACAATTGCGGCGGCGTCTACGGAAATCATTAACCTGCAGGCAATCTTAAACCTGCCAAAGGGGACGGAACATTTCATGACGGATATCCATGGGGAATACGAGCAGTTCAACCATATTTTGAAGAACGGTTCCGGCTCCGTGAGGCGAAAGATTGACGAGGAATTTGGCAACACATTGAGCATCCGGGACAAGAAGAGCCTGGCGACGTTAATATATTATCCGCGGGAGAAGCTGGATTTGGTGCTGCGGGAGGAAGACGAGAGCTCTATCGAGGACTGGTATAAGATTACCCTTCACAGACTTGTCCAGATTACAAAACGGGTTTCTTCCAAATACACCCGTTCCAAGGTGCGCAAGGCGCTGCCGCAGGATTTCTCTTATATCATCGAAGAGCTGATTACAGAGAAGGCGGAGGTTCAGGACAAAGAGGCGTACTACAATGAGATTATACATACAATTATCCGCATCGGCAGGGCCCAGGAATTTATCATTGCCTTAAGTTATTTAATTCAGCGGCTTGTCATCGACCATCTGCATATTGTCGGGGATATCTATGACAGAGGGCCGGGCCCGCATGTCATTATGGATACACTGTGCAACTATCATTCCGTGGATGTGCAGTGGGGCAATCACGATATCGTCTGGATGGGTGCAGCGAGCGGGCATCTGGCGTGTATCGCCAATGTTATCAGGATGGCGGCGAGATATGGCAATCTGGACACGCTGGAGGAAGGGTACGGCATTAACCTGATTCCTCTTGCAACCTTTGCACTGGATACATATAAAGACACGGACTGCAGCGTCTTTACTATTAAATACAATACCGACTATGACACGAAAGATTTAAGCCTTGACATGAAAATGCATAAGGCAATCGCAATATTACAATTTAAACTGGAAGGGCAGCTCATTATGCGCAGGCCCGAATTTGCCATGCAGGACAGGCTGTTGCTGGACAAGATAGATTATGAGAGTAAGACCCTTGTGGTGAATGGCGTATCCTATCCCATGAGGGATGTGGATTTTCCTACGGTCAACCGTGACAGGCCCTATGAGCTGACGCCGGGGGAGGAGCAGGTCATGGAGCGCCTCAGGCAGGGATTTATCAAGTGTGAAAAGCTGCAGAAGCATGTCAGGTTCCTTTTTTCCAAGGGGGGATTGTACAAAGTATATAACTCTAACTTGCTCTACCATGGATGTGTGCCGATGGATGACAAAGGTAATTTCAGCAGGGTAAACGTGTATGGAGAGGAGTACAGCGGCAAGGAGCTGTACGACGTGTTGGAACATTACGCAAGGAAAGGGTATTACGCAGACAACAACCTGAAAGAAAAACTGAAAGGGCAGGATATTATCTGGTATATCTGGGAGGGGCCCAATTCCCCTGTGTTTGGCAAGGATAAGATGGCTACCTTCGAGCGTTATTTCCTGGAAGATAAGGAGATGCAGAAGGAGACGAAAAACGCCTATTATAAGCTGCTCGACAATGAGGTTGTAATTGAGAAAATCTTATGGGAGTTCGGATTGGACGAAACGCACTCCCATATCGTCAACGGGCATGTTCCGGTGGAACGCAAGAAGGGAGAATCGCCTATTAAGTGCGGTGGCAAACTGCTTGTCATCGACGGCGGGTTTTCCAAGGCGTACCAGGATAAGACGGGAATCGCCGGTTATACATTGGTCGTAAATTCGTATGGTATGCGTCTGGTTGCCCATGAGCCCTTCGAATCTACGGAGGCGGCGATTCTCCATGAGTCGGATATCTTTTCGGATTCCATCATTTTGGAGACGAGCAGCATGCGCCAGAAGATATCGGATACCGATATCGGTGCGGAATTGCGGGAGAGCATCCATCAGCTTGAGGATTTGTTGCAGGCTTACCGCGATGGTACGATTATTGAGAGATAAACTGATATAGGACAAAATCCGCCCTTCGGTTGTGAAGGGCGGATTTCTATGCTCTTTTTTTAGGAAACCCTCAGGTCTTCCCGAGTTTGCGAAGCAAACTCGAAACGAGCTATACTCGTTTTGTTATCTTCTGCCTGTCGTTCCACGTGTGGACATGTTAGAACCGGTGTTTGCGTTAGTTCCGGTAGTGTTATTGGAACCGGTTACATCGTCTACCATGTTTTCTACGCCGTTTGCAGCGTCGTCAATTACATCGGCCGCCGCGTTTCCGGCGTCGCCTACCGCATCGCCGACATTGTCAAGCATGGAATCACCGCCGTCCATATCTCCGGCAGTTACGTCGTTGACATTTTCGTTGTCGTCGGTGCTGTTCGTTGTGCCATCGCTTGTTGTACCATTCATGGTGTTATCATCTGCTGTTCCGTTTGTATCGGTGCCGCCGGCTGTCGTGCCGTCCGTGATATTCTGGGATGTGCCCGCACCGTTATTTGTGCCTGCGTTGTCTGTGTTGGTATCATTGCCTGTACCGGATTCGTCAGCGGATGAGTTACTGTTGCCGTTGTCTGCCGTACCGTTGTTTCTGCCGCAGGCAGCCAGCATGGACATGGTCAGCGCCATAAGAGAAACAAGTAACAATGTTCTTATCTTTTTCATAATTTCCTCCATTCCGAAGCGTTTGCATGGGAGCCGGTTATCTATATGATGGCTTAATGATTAAAACGTTTTTGGCCGTCGGCTCCTATGGGAACCTGCGACGCTTCACTGCAAATTCCCGGATGGCAGAATGTTTTTGTATAAAAACACCTGCTTCTATGTTATTATGTCTGTTAGAAAATAAAATATGCACATCTATAATTAATGTCGTTTAACAAATTCCGATGCATTGGATAAAAAATAAATTAATTATAGAAGAAACAGCAGAAACGGAGAAAATATGGAATTTCGGCCTTGTATTGATATTCATAACGGCAGTGTGAAACAGATTGTGGGCGGCAGTTTGAAGGACCATGGCGACGAGGCGCAGGAAAACTATGTGTCCGCCCAGGATGCGGCTTTTTATGCCAGGATGTACCAGGAGTATGGCATAAAGGGCGGACATATCATATTGTTAAATCCGTCTTCGTCGCCCTATTACGAAAAGACGAAAGAGCAGGCTCTTTCGGCGCTCAGGGCTTATCCGGGCGGTATGCAGGCAGGCGGCGGTATCACGCCGGAGAATGCAGGTGAGTATTTGGATGCCGGGGCGAGTCATGTCATCGTGACTTCTTATGTCTTCCACGACGGCAGACTTGAGTACGGACGTCTGGAGAAACTGGTCAGTGAAGTGGGGAGGAAAAATCTGGTATTGGATTTAAGCGCGAGAAAAAAAGACGGACGCTACTTTATTGTAACCGACAGATGGCAGAAATATACTACCGTGGAGCTGAATGAGTCTACACTCGACGAATTGTCTTCCTATTGTGATGAGTTTCTTGTCCATGCGGTGGATGTGGAAGGTAAAGCGAGCGGAATAGAGGAAGAGTTGGCCGGACTTCTTGGCGGATGGGGCAAAATTCCCGTGACTTATGCGGGCGGCGTGCATAGTTTCGATGACCTGCTGCTTTTAAAAAAGCTTGGAAAAGACAGAGTGCATGTGACTGTCGGAAGCGCGCTGGATTTGTTTGGCGGCAGCATGGAGTTCGGGGAGGTGCTGCGGGTATGTCGTGAGGAGAGAAGATAAAACGGTTTCTCCATAAAAAAAACCTGTCGTAAGACAGGTTTTCTCTAATCCGTTATAACAATAAGCTAATTCTAAATCAAATTTGTCATTTATCTTTAAGAACAGGCACATTGTAATAGTGATTATGATATTATAAGACCCACGGCCTTATAACTTTGTAACGTTTACGGCCTGGGGACCTTTCTCGCCATTAACTACTTCGTACTCAACTGCAGCACCCTCCTCGAGAGATTTGAAGCCTTCCATGTTGAGTCCTGAGTAATGAACGAAAACGTCGTTACCCTGCTCATCAGAGATGAAGCCGTAACCTTTTTGGTTGTTAAACCATTTAACTGTACCCTTGTTCATCGTACATACCTCCAAAAAATTATAGATAAGTTGAATTGTCAACACCCATAGAATAGCACATGTCTTACTAAATGTAAAGCATTGTTTTATATTTCGTAGCTGTTTTTGCAGTAATTTGGACGAATATTTCATGATTTCCCCTTTTTCAAGGCCGGGTATATGGATGAGGGCTATTATGTAAACAGAGATTGTCATTCCAGGCTACCTATGATACAATAAAAAAACGAATATAACTCATTTAAGAGTATAACTCGTTTATGAGTGTGAATCTACATCAATCCGTACTATGCGGAACATCTGGAGGTGATTTTGGTTGAAAGAAGCGGAAGAGGGCAAGATAAGTAATCCTGTATTGATGTCTGGGACAGACTCTAAGGAGGGGTTCATCCATCGGATAGGAAAAGGTCCTGCGCTGGCAGGGGCGGCAGTGCTTGTGGTGGCAGTGGTTATTGTAGTCCTTGCGGTGGTCTGTTATCAGGAAAAAAAGAAGATTGACGCCCTGGAAGCGGAAGTGGAAAGTCAGAAAGAAGAAATCGAGAAGCTGACAGAAGAAAATTTAGATTTGGTTTCTCTTAGGGAAGAACTGACAGATAAAGTTATGATACTCAGTGATACAATCAACCAGAAGGTGGAGGAAGAAGAGGCGGAGGAACAAGAGAGGGCACAGGCGCATATGCCTGTCGGGTTCCCGATGTCTTCGTCCGCATCCCTGGAGGAAGCCGGGGGCGAGACCCCGATGGTCAAGTTAATCGGTGCGGCGGGAAACAGCATTATTGCTTCCGCGGATGGCACGGTGGTTTCGATTACCACGGACAGCACATACATCCACTGCATCAAGATTGACCATGGAAACGGGTATTACAGTGTCTACCGGAATGACGGGGACGCCATGGTCAAGGAAGGCGACGCCGTGGTCAGAGGGGCAATCCTTTACGTGATTGGCGAGGAGAATACGGAATTAGGCTATCAGATTACTTATAACGAGAAGTATATCGACCCGATGGAATTGATTAATGTGGATGGCTGATGTAGCGGAAGCTGCTGCAAGATAACAGATTCTTTCAATATATAGAATATAGAATGATTATCGGATAACGAGTCTATATGTTGTTAGAGTATTGTATTTTGCGGCAGTTTTGTTTCTCATATTCCACGTAAGGATTCAGTCTGCGTTCCCAAGACGTCCGAATATCATGTCGTAACCGTCGTTTCCGTAGTTGAGGGAGCGGTTGACGCGGCTGATGGTGGCAGTGGACGCGCCGGTCTTGTCGGCGATTTCCAGGTAAGTGTTCTGGTTCCTGAGCATAGACGCCACCTCGAAGCGCTGGGATAAGGATAACAGTTCATTGACCGTGCACAGGTCCTCAAAAAAGCTGTAGCATTCCTCTCTTGTTTCAAGGCACAGCACAGCGTCGAATAGATGGTCTACGGCATCCGTTTTCAGTTTCTTATTCATAAAGAGTTCCCTCCTGTACAGACGATGATGCTTTCATACGTTAAAACTTTACAAGTGCTATGTATGAATATAACACAGGGAAGCAGGTTTGTAAATGGGGGTTTATAAATGGGTGTAGATAAAACACTTGTCATGTAGTAATAAAAACTATATAATAAGGTATATATATCAGTAAGATGGATTGGCCTTATGGCATGGAAGGGCGCAGAAGATGACAATCAATACGGAAGATTTGCTCAACAGCATATTGGAAAGCCTGGACAGGATTGAATATATCAGGGCGGAGGACATACCGGATATAGACTTGTATATGGACCAGGTTACGACTTTTATGGACACTCACTTGAAAAATTCGGCCAGAAATCCTTCGGAGGATAAGATTCTGACGAAGACGATGATTAACAATTATGCCAAGAATGACCTGATTCCGCCGCCGATTAAGAAGAAGTATTCCAAGGAGCATGTACTTTTACTTATTTTTATCTACTATTATAAAGGTATCCTGTCTATCAGCGACATACAGGAATTGCTGGAACCGATTACGAGACAGTTTTTTGACACTTCGGGAACGTTTGACCTGTCGTCCGTCTACGAGGAGGTATTCGGTTTAGAGCGGGAACAGGCGGCGTCTCTGAAGACGGACGTGATGGAAAAATTTCATATTGCCGAACAGACTTTTCAGGATGCCCCACAGGACAGCAAAGAGTTTTTGCAGATGTTTTCTTTTATCTGTATGCTCAGTTTTGACGTCTATGTGAAGAAACTGCTGATTGAGAAGATGATAGACGGTATCGCTAAGGGAAAAGAGAGGCCCGAAAGAAGAAGGGCAAAAAAACAGGATGGAAACAGCCAGGGTGAAGGCTGATGTATTATCGGTATAGGATTAGAATGGAGTATTTTAAATGGGAGCGGTTCGCACAATTTATGATTTAAGAGAAAAAGGATTTGACGTGGAGCAAGGAATTGCGGTATGCGCCGGAGATGAAGAAATCTATCTGGAAGTATTGGAGGCGGCCCTTGAGGAAGGCAGGGAGAAGATTCCTTTTATCAAGGAACGATTTGAACAGAAGGATTTTGAACGGTATTGTATCGAGATGCATGGCTTGAAAAATGCGATGAAGTCCGTAGGCGCCATAGCGTTGTCGGAGGCCGCCAGAGAGCAGGAGTTCGCAGTCAAAGAGAATAACCTGCAGCTTGTGGAAGAGAAGGCGGAAGCTGTGATTGCCCAGTATGGCGGTGTGGTGGATGCGTTGGAAGAGTTGTTCGGGCATCTTAAATAGGTTGATAGAGCGAAGAACAAATACTCCGTCCCAAGGGGCGGAGTATTTGATTTAAGCGGCATCGCAAACTTGCGGTATATTGGGATTAATGCGCGGCGTTCTCTGCGTAGGTGGTGTCCACCAGCTCTTCGTAAGGAACGCGCCCGTCCAGTTCCCCGGCTTCTTCCAGGATGTTCTGCAGCAGGTCAAAGCTGTCTTTTTCGAAAATCAGGTCGGCTTTCCATGTATCCTGGGAAGCATACCGTTCTACGATGGTGGTGATGGTTTCTAAATCTGTCTCTTCAAACTGAGGCGCGATGATTTGCGCAATTTCTTCCGGGGTGTGCGACTGCACATAGTCCATGCCTTTTTGCAGGGCGTTGGTGAAGGACTGGATGATTTCGGGATGTTCCTCTATATAGCTTCTCTTGGCGGAGAAGGCTGTGTAAGGCACATAGCCGGAATCTTCGCCCAGGGATGCCACGACATAGCCGTCGCCTTTGGACTCAAGGGAGGTCGCGTGTGGCTCGAATTCGACCGTAAAATCCGCTTGGCCTCCGGAAAAAGCCGCCGCAGTGGAGCCGAAGTCGATGCTCTGGTCGATTGCAAGGTCGGCGGCAGGGTCGATGCTGTTTTTCTTCAGGATGTATTCAAAAACCATCTGAGGCATACCGCCGGCCCGGCCACCCAGCACATCCTTGCCTTTTAGCATATCCCAACTGAAATTGTCAATTGGTTCCCTCGAAACAAGGAAGTTTCCGGCACGCTGTGTCAGTTGGGCGAAATTGACTGCATAGTCGGAAGCCCCTTCTTTATAGGTATAGATTGTGCTTTCGCTGCCCATGAAGCCGATATCCGCTTCGCCGGTCAACAGGGCGGTCATCGTCTTGTCGGCGCCGAATCCTGTGACGAGGGTTAAATCGATGCCTTCCTCTGCAAAATATCCTTCTTCGATGGCAACATACATCGGTGCATAAAAAATAGAGTGGGCTACTTCATTTAAGACTACTGGCGTACTTTTTGAAGAGGCAGAAGCGCCGTCTTTCTTTTCTGGAAGTTTCCCACAGCCGCCGAGAGTTCCAATGACCATGAGTGCCGTAAGCATAAGACATAAAAATTTTTTCATAATTCTCCGCAAATCCTATTAGCGCATTTGTTATAGGGTATGCAGGAGGAGGGGCCGGCGTTCCTTGTCTGATTGTCTTTTTCAACGATTCTATATTGCAGTCTGTTATGGGCGGTGGTATGATGGACAGCGTCGGACTTTCCTATAAAGTAAAAAAACGCCGGCTTACCGACGTTTACCTGACAGCGGATAACGGGAATCGAACCCGCCTCTCCAGCTTGGGAAGCTGGCATTCTACCAATGAACTATATCCGCATGTGTTTAGTATAACAGCAAATAGAAAAAAAGAAAAGCAAAAAAATAAAAAAATTTAAAAATTAGATAGATTTGAAGAGGGATACGAAAGAGCAGGTGTGGTCATGTTGTGGATTTTCTTGGTTTTGTTGTACGGCGTATTAAAAGGCGTGAGGGAGATTGTCAAGAAGAAAGCATTGGAGAAAAACTCTACCATAGAAGTATTGTTTATGTATACTTTTCTTTCTTTTCTGATAGTTTTACCGGACACAAAGGCGGCCATGGGCATGGAGCCGAAGTTTTATCTCTATGTGGCGGCAAAATCATTCGTTATTTTCCTGGCGTGGATGTTCAGCTTTAAGGCTATCAAGAAGATGCCGATTAGCCTTTATGGGGTGCTTGATTTGTCCAGGGTGCTTTTCGCCACGCTGCTTGGGGTGTTTGTCATGCAGGAAGCCCTGGGATTTGGGCAGACGGTTGGCCTTATCCTGGTATCCGCCGGTTTGCTCTTGTTAAAGTATAAGCCGCGCAGCGCGCGTGAGGAGGCGGGGACACAGGGCGTGGAGGCAAAATATGTGGTGATGTCCTTTGCCTCATGCATACTCAATGCCATATCGGGGCTTTTGGATAAGATTCTGATGAAGGAGATTAGCAGTGCGCAGCTCCAGTTCTGGTACATGCTTTTCCTAGTGCTTATGTATTTCCTGTTTATTGTGGCAAGCAGGACAGCCGTTGACCTAAAGAGTGTGGCGCGCAATCAGTGGGTCTGGCTGTTGAGTATTCTGTTCGTCATTGCAGACAGGGCGCTTTTTATTGCGAATGGGATGCCTGGGAGCCGCATTACAGTGATGACGCTGTTGAAGCAGGCAGGATGCGTGGTGACGATTCTGGTGGGCAGGTATTTGTTTAAGGAGAAAAATACAGCTCATAAGATGGTCTGCGCGGCAGTCATTATCGCGGGCATCGTGGTCGCGGTAGTATGACGGAAACGGGCACAAGAGGATATAAGGTAAATTTTCTTGTAGGGTGGCGGTGTGGTATGGTATACTGACCCTATGGCTGTCGGCGTTTGGCTTTATACGCATAGCAAAGAAAACGGAGGAAATGTATATGGGAATCATAGGAAGGTTTAAAGATATTATGGCGTCGAATGTAAACGCACTTTTGGACAGGGCTGAGGACCCGGAGAAGATGATAGATCAGTATCTTCGAAATCTGGAGTCCGATTTCGCGAAGGTAAAAGCGGAGACAGCTTCCATCATGGCGGAAGAAAAGAGCGCGAAGAGGAAACTGGATGAATGTGACGAGGAAATCACCCGGATGGGCGAATATGCCAAGAAGGCTGTGGCGGCGGGAAATGACGATGACGCGCGCCAGTTTTTGGCTAAGAAGGGCGAACTGACCCAGAAGAGGGAAGTCCTTGTGAAGAACTATGAACTGGCGCAGGCGAATTCCGGGAAGATGCGGCAGATGCATGACAAACTGGAAGGCGATATTGCGTCTATGAAGAGTAAGCGGGATATGCTGAAAGCGAAGGTGAAGGTGGCTGAGACCCAGAAAAAGATTAATGAAATGGGAGCCGGGTTGGAGAGCGCAGGCAGCCATGCGGCGGCTTTTGACAGGATGGAAGACAAGGTGAACCGGATGTTGGACGAGGCGGAGGCGGCCAGCGAGTTGAACCAGTCCGCCGCGGGCAATGACATTGACGCTTTGGCAAGTAAATATGACTCGGCAGGGACAGACTCCGGTGTGGAAGACGAGTTGGCAGCGCTTAAGGCGCAGATGGGGTTATAGGCATCACGGGATACAGGTCAGGCGTTTCATGAGAATGAACGCTGTAGGATATAGTATGGATGTGTAATGTTGGAGGAAGGTCATGGGTTTTCTGAAAAATCAATTTTCAAATGTAGTGGAATGGAATGAGAACGGCGCGGGCGTACTGTTCTATAAATGGCAGAACCAGGAGATAAAAAAAGGCTCCAGGCTGATTATCCGTCCGGGGCAGGACGCGGTCTTTTTGTATAATGGAAGAGTGGAAGGGATTTTTGAGGATGACGGGGATTATGACATCGAGTCTGACATTATCCCGTTCCTGACCACGCTGAAGAGTTTCAAATTCGGGTTTAACACGCCGCTGCGGGCGGAAGTATTGTTTATTAACACAAAAGAGTTACTGGTAAAGTGGGGTACGAAGAATGCCATCAATTTACAGGCGCCGGGGCTTCCCGGGGGGATGCCCGTCCGTGCGTTCGGGACTTTCAACTGCCGGGTTGTGGAGCATGACGTGGTGATTGAGAAGCTCGCGGGGATTCGCCAGACTTATACGGTGGAGGATGTGAAAGAACGCATCATCGCAAGCCTGGACCAACTGCTGATGAGTTGGATTAGCAGGGAAGGCAGGGATATGTTCAATCTCCAGGCGGATGCCAGAAACATTGCAAAGGGAATTGAGGCGGACTTAGATATGGATATGCGTAAACTAGGCATTGGCATATCCGGTTTTACCATCGAGAGCTTTTCCTATCCGGAGGAAATTAAGAAGATGCAAGAAAAGGCGGCCGCCCAGTCTATGGTAGGCGATATGGGCAGGTATACGCAGATGGCGGCGGCGGACGGCATGGCCAGAGGCAACCGCGGCGGCAGCGGGCTGGCGGCGGACATGGTAGGGATGCAGATGGGCATGGCCATGGGGCAGCAGATGATGAACCAGATGAATATGGGAGGTGCAGGTGCGCCTGCACAGTCCGGCATGGCGGCGCAGGGCAGCGGCGCAGGGCCAAAGTTTTGTCCTAACTGCGGTACGCCCACGACAGGCTCTAAGTTCTGTGGCAATTGTGGGAATATGCTGTTTTAGTGGCAGCAGATTACCGGGACAGATGGCCGCTGTTTTAAACGGCGGCAGCAGTATTAGAAAGATGAAATGAGGGAAACATGGGCATTTACGATACTTTAAATGACAGGCAGAAGCAGGCGGTTATGCAGACGGAAGGCCCCGTGCTGATTCTGGCGGGCGCAGGTTCCGGTAAGACGAGGGTTCTGACCCACAGGATTGCTTATCTGATTGACCAGGAAGGCGTGAACCCCTACCAAATTATGGCGATTACGTTCACCAATAAGGCGGCGGGAGAGATGCGGGAGCGCGTGGATAAGATTGTCGGCTTCGGCTCGGAGCAGATATGGGTATCTACTTTCCACTCTACCTGCGTGCGGATACTGCGCAGATACATAGACAGGATTGGGTATGACAATAATTTCACAATCTATGATACGGACGACCAGAAGGGTGTGATGAAGGAAGTCTGCAAGAAATTACAGATAGACACAAAGATGCTGAAAGAAAGGGCCATAATGGGCGCCATTTCTTCGGCCAAGGATGAACTGATTGACCCTGTCCGGTACGAGATGCAAAATTCCTTCGATTATAACGGCGGCAGGATTGCCAAGGCGTATAAAGAGTATCAGGCTGTCCTGCATAAAAATAACGCGCTTGATTTTGACGACTTGATTATGAAGACGGTAGAACTTTTCAAGGCGGACCCGCAGGTACTGAACAATTATCAGGAGCGTTTCCGTTATATTATGGTGGACGAGTACCAGGATACGAATACGGCGCAGTTCGAGCTTATTAGGCTGCTTGCGGGTAAGTACCGGAACTTATGCGTGGTGGGTGACGACGATCAGTCTATCTATAAATTCCGCGGCGCCAATATCCGTAACATCCTGGATTTCGAGAAAGTCTATCCGGAGGCGTGCGTCATTAAGCTGGAGCAGAATTACCGTTCCACGCAGACTGTCCTTGATGCAGCCAATGCCGTGATTAAGAATAACACAGGGCGTAAAGATAAGGCGCTGTGGACGGAGAAGAAGGAAGGAAACCGCATCCATCTGCGGCAGTTTGACACTGCCTATGAAGAGGCGGAATATATAGCCGGGGATGTGGCGAAGAAGACCCGGGAAGGCGCGGTAGATTATGGAGATTGCGCCGTGCTGTACCGCACCAATGCCCAGGCGCGTCTTTTGGAAGAACGTTTTATTATGGAAGGGGTTCCCTATGATGTAATTGGCGGAACCAACTTCTATGCCAGGAGGGAAATCAAGGATATTCTTGCCTATCTTAAGACAATCGATAACGGCAGGGACGATGTGGCTGTGAAACGTATTATTAATGTCCCTAAGAGGGGAATTGGCATGACCACGATTGTGCGTGTGCAGGAATATGCGGACAGCAGGCAGATTAGTTTCTATGATGCGTTGCGGGAGGCGAATCAGATTATGACAATCGGCAGGAGCGCTGCCAAGCTGCAGCCCTTCGTGACGATGATACAGACGTTCAGGAGCAAGCAGGAATTTTACAGCCTGGAAGAACTGGTGAGGGATATCCTGGATACGACAGGGTATGTGAAGGAATTGGAAGAATCGGACGAAGAGGATGCGGCTGACCGTATTGAAAACATCGACGAATTCATCAGTAAGGTGGTGGCTTACGAGGAGAGCCATGATGAGCCGTCTTTAAGCGAATTCCTGGAGGAAGTTGCGTTGGTTGCCGACATTGACCGGGTTGGAGAAGGGGACAACAGAGTGCTTCTTATGACGCTCCATTCCGCCAAAGGATTGGAGTTCCCGCATGTGTACCTGGCGGGGTTAGAGGACGGCATTTTCCCAAGTTATATGACGATTATGTCCGATGACCCTATGGAGATTGAGGAGGAAAGGCGCCTTGCCTATGTGGGTATTACGAGGGCGAAGGATGACCTGACTATCACTTATGCGAAACAGCGCATGATACGTGGCGAGACACAATATAATCCGGTAAGCCGTTTTATCAAGGAAATCCCGCCGATGCTGATGGATGACAAGATTCCGGTGCAGAAGCGTCGGGATTACCAGGAATATGAAGAGGATTCCAGGGAGCGGAGCCTTTTTAAGGCGAAGCCTTTCGGGACAGGGTCTTATGAAAAAAGTTCCTATGGGGCAGGAAGCTCCAGAGAGAAATCTGTTCTGGCCGAATCGCCTTACAGGCGTATCCCTGACAATGTATTTGATAATCCGGAATCGGAAAGGATGACGGATTCGGATTTCAGGCAGGGCACTGGGACAAAACCTTCGGTGAATGCGCCGGGAAGGCCCAAGGCGGTGGTCAGGCCAAAGCGCACTGCGCCCGAGAACCAGCCTTATATCACCAGGGCGACGCAAGGCGCCGGAGCGGTTTCCCTTGTGCCGGCAGGGGGCGCGAAGACGGATTATGGCGTGGGCGACAGGGTAAGGCATATGCGCTATGGGGAAGGGACGGTTCTAAAGATTGAACCGGGACCGCGTGATTCCCAGGTGACGGTAATGTTTGATGAAGCGGGACAGAAGATTATGTACGCCGGATTTGCAAAACTTAAGAAGGTATAGAGCGGGAAAGGCGGGATACAATGTCCCTGACACCAGTGCAGAACTTACAATTACATAACCACATCGAGCGGGTGCTTCATGTGCCGGGCAATTACCGGGGCGGTATCCTGGAGATGGCGATGGTCATTGACCGGACATATGAAGCGGAGACGATAAAAAGGCTGTGCGCAGATATCATGGCATCCTGCAAGAAACAGAGCGAGATTTTCCGCAATATACGTCTGAATATGGTTCTGTGGGGTGAACAAGAAATCCGCACGGAGCCAGTGGCGTCCGCCTATGTGCAGATGGGGACCTGTTTTGAAGATTACAGGCAGGAAAAAATACAGACGGCGAAGGCTACCGAGGAAATTATGGAATATCTTAAGAAATTCCATGCCAGGAGCAAACTGATTCTTTTGCTGACGCCGGATAAAGAAAGGTTTAGCCGTATCGCTGAGCCGGGCAGGCTGAGGGAAGCTATGGGCCCGTTTTTAAAACAAAAACTGGTCATCATTTACCCGGAGACGATGCAGGGCGGTACGGAATTTCTACATTGCACTTTTTGATACGCTCATTGAATAAATTTTTATAAAAATGTTATAGTAAAAAAATCAAAGAAGTGGTATATTAATAATAATGAGAATCCATATATTGGGATAAAGGCAAAGGAAAGAGAGGGTTATAGCTATGAGCAAGAAAGAGATTCTAAATAAATTGGATGATATACTGGATAACGCCGGTGTAAACGAGATGTTTGGCAGGAAGAAAGAGGAAGAGAAGTGCGAGTGCAATACACTTTTGTGGGTGCTTGCGATTATCGGCGCAGTTGCGGCTGTGGCGGCAATCGCTTATGCAGTTTACCGCTATCTGCAGCCCGATTACCTTGAAGACTTCGACGATGATTTTGACGACGATTTCGATGATGATTTCTTCGAGGATGAGGAAGACGACATGGATACGCCGGAAGGCGATGCATAAGCTATCATGAGTTTATAATATGATGTGAATGGAATCAGGCTGTCGCAAAATGATGGATTGATACAATATATGGCACGGGTGGCTAGTACAGCGGATAATGAATATTCGTTGTACTAGTGTGTTAGGCTGTATATTGTGGGATGCCGTGTTTTGCAGCAGCCTCTTTTGCTTGCCGGAATTGCTTTCTGCTGTACTAGTGTCGGTTTATGGATGCAGGCTCGGAGACTGAGAAGGAGATATGGAAAAAGATGAAAAAAGGACAATTGATAGAGGGGATTGTGCGGCGCGTGGACTTTCCCAATAAAGGAATCGTGGAGACAGAGGATGGCATCTGCGTTGTCAAGAATGCGCTGCCGGGACAGAAGGTGCGATGCGCCGTCAATAAAGTGCGCAAAGGGAAGGCGGAAGGAAGGCTTCTTGAAGTGCTTGAACTTTCAGAGATAGAATGCGGAAGCCCATGTCCTCATTTCGGCATATGCGGGGGATGTAATTATCTGTCCCTGCCCTATGCAGAACAGCTAAGAATTAAGGAGGCGCAAGTCAAAAGATTGTTGGATGGTGTCCTTTCGGGACAGGAGGAATGGATTTTTGAGGGGATTAAGGCCAGTCCGGTCTGCTTCGGATACCGGAATAAGATGGAGTTCTCTTTTGGCGATGAGGTCAAAGACGGCCCATTGGCGCTTGGTATGCATAAAAGAGGCAGTTTCTATGACATCGTATCCGTGACAGAGTGTCAGATTGTGGATGAAGATTATCGTATTATCCTGCGCTGTGTCAGGGATTATTTTGCGCGGCTGCAAAGCCAGGGGATAGGCGTCCGGTTTTATCACCGTCTAAGGCATACCGGATATCTGCGACACCTTCTCGTGCGGAAGGCGGCTAAGACGGGGGAAATACTAATCGCGCTTGTGACGACGACCCAGACGGCGGATTTCCAGAACGAGGCGTCTGAACAGGAAGTGTTAGTCGGATTCAAAGAGGAACTTCTTCAGTTGCCTCTTACCGGAAAGATTGTCGGCATCCTTCACACAAAGAATGACTCCGTGGCGGATGTGGTACGAAGCGATGAGACTGTGACGCTTTACGGACAGGATTATTTCTATGAGGAACTGTTGGGTTTAAAGTTTAAGATTTCCCAATTTTCCTTTTTCCAGACGAACAGTCTCGGCGCGGAGGTACTCTATCAGACTGCAAGAGAATATATTGTCGATTATATCCGTTCGCCGGAAAAAGGCGCAGCCGGACAGGGAGGGCATATAGACGCAGAAAGCGCGGCGGCTCAGAAGGAAGAGGAAGAGCAGAAATGCTCTGTGACAGAAGAAGGTGCGGGAGGCAAAATTGTCTATGACTTATACAGCGGTACGGGTACGATTGCCCAATTGATGGCGCCGGTTGCGAAGAAAGTAATCGGTGTGGAGATTGTGGAGGAAGCGGTGGAGGCCGCAAGGAAGAATGGGGAATTAAATGGTTTACATAACTGTGAGTTTGTCGCGGGAGATGTGCTGAAAGTACTCGATGGGATAGAAGAGAAGCCCGATGTAATTATTCTTGACCCGCCCCGTGACGGTATCCACCCAAAGGCGCTTGATAAGATTATCCGGTATGGGGTGGAACATATTCTGTATATTTCCTGTAAACCCACAAGCCTGGCGAGGGATTTGGAAGTGTTCCTGGCGAGAGGGTACGAAGTGGAGCGGGCCGTGGCGGTGGACCAGTTTCCTTGGACGGGGAATGTGGAGACGGTTGCTTTATTATCCCTCAAAAATGATACACCAAAATTAGAGGTCACTATGGAGGTAAAGGCAGACAGCAATTACCTGCCTAAAGAGAAAGCTACTTACGAAAACATCAAAAAATATGTGAAAAACAATTTCGGAGTCAATGTACGCACGCGCTACATTGCGGAGGTCAAACGGATGTGGGGGCTTGAGATGGGGGAAAACTATCATAAGTCCCAGAAAGAGAATCCGGAGGTAAAACACTGTCCCCCTGCAAAAATGATGTACATTGAAGATGCCCTGAGATATTTCGGCCTTATAGGGAATTGAGCTTTTCTATCAGAAAAAAATTAATACATTAACACATTGGGCCCGGCAGAAATGCCGGGTTTTTTCGTGTTTCCATATCGTCCTAAGGCACAGCCCCTGTGCCGGCCGCCATTCCGAAAGGAGGGTTGAAGCAATGGAAATGACAGAAGGCTATGAAATTCAGAAGACCATACTTTTTGAGACCGGGAATGGTATTGCTTTAGGCTGTATGGCGGGAGAGCCGGAAAGGTTTGCTGTCTGGGTTTTTACAGAGACCGCTTACGGGCGCGATTATTATCTGAAACGATGCCCGGATAACAGGGAAGCCGCAGAAAAGGTGTTCCGGGTCAGTGCAGACCGTTGCCGCGGGTTCTGCGGCATACAGGAAAAGACGGAGCACAGTACAAAGAAATATTACCGTTATTATTCTACCCAGCGCCCCGTGGACGTCAATACTTTTCCGAAACCTGAAGGGAACCATCCCCTTATGATTTTTAATTATGACGAAGACCGTAGACGCCCGGTAGCTGGCGGCCGGTTATGTGCATGGGGAGAACTGGTATACCCCTATCCGCTGACAAAGGAACAGGCAGACGCCTACGAACTGAAGCCGGAGCCTGCGGAAGAAGCAGACAGGCTTCCTGCTCAGATGGCTGGCCAGATAGCAGAAAAAGGGAAAGGAGACACCGGAACAAATGGACAGCGTTAATTATTACACAATCAATGAAGACGCGGCACGCCGCGCAAAAGAAATGAACAGTTTTTCGAATTATGAGGCCGGGAGCGCCACGGAGGGATATAGAAAGATGGTGGACAAAGCTGCGCAACTGGCAGAGGAACAGAAAAAGCGCACTGACCCAATGTACCATGAGAAGATAGACAGGCTCCTTGATGCTTATTCACGCAGACTCGCACAGAACATGAATAGCGGGTATGAGATTGACGCCCGTGTACCATCGGTTTTAATCTGCGGACCTGCAAATTTTCCCACACGCAAAAAAGAAAAGCAGAACGCCGCACGCGACCGCAACATGCAGGAGTGGAGGGAGATACAGGGAATCCTTGACAAGATAAGGGGCGTTGGCATAGGCGGGATAAGCTCTGATGACCCGGACGCAGTGGGAAAATTAAAGGCCAAACTTGACTCCCTCGAAGAGGAACAGGAAACAATGAAGCTGGTCAACGCCTATTTCCGTGAAAAAGACACACTGGACGGCTGCCCGTTCCTTACACAGGAACAGACTGAAAAATTAAAATCCGATATGGCGTCAAGCTGGCATTACGGCAAAGCGCCTTATCTGCCATGGCAGCTCTCCAACAACGGTGCTGAAATCCGCAGGGTAAAACAGAGGATTGAGGAGCTCTCCAAGAAAGCGGAGGCTGTTTATGTCGGCTGGGAGTTTGACGGTGGGCATGTGGAGCCATGCAAAGAGGATAACCGGCTTAGGATATACTTTGAAAGCAAGCCGGAAGAAGATATACGTTCTGAACTGAAAAGCAGTGGCTTCAAATGGTCCCCGAAAGCCGGCGCATGGCAGAGGCAGCTTACCGCCAACGCTTTCCACGCCGCCGACCGTCTCGCTTTCCTGCGTCCGCTCACGGGGGAAAGCCCCACGGATTTACAAAAAAAGCTTAAGTATCCTGCCTTATGAAAAATGCCCCGTGGTTGCGCTCCCGCTTATCTGCTGTTACAATGGGGACATCATTTGACAAGGAGGTATATTCCATGATTTCAACTTATGAAGATTATAGGACCATGCCGGGGAGCCTTGCATTGGAAGAGATGCGGACACTCCACAGGGAGATAAAAGAAGAGGCCGGGCGTGACGTGGATGCCCTTGAACTTTACAAGGAACTGCTTGCCGCCGCCGTGAAATATTCCGAGTCACGCGCAAGTTGGCCGTTATGGGACAGGGAGAAGAAACTGGCGGAGGATTCCGTGCGTACTTCCCGCCACAACAAGGTTATCGACTGCTTCAACAGACTCGCAAGATACCTAAAAAGCAGAGGAAAGCCGCCGCATAGTGTGACATGCTCGGGGAAGAGAAGAAGCGCATCGGTGATTTTGCATGCTATCTTATCTTTGCAGAAAGCCTGAACGCAAGGTAATCCCCTATATCCAAAATCCATATCCATTTAAAAGACGCCGGGCGGCTTCCACTGCCCGGTATTTTTTCTGTAAAGGCAGGGAAAAACTGCAGAAAGGCCGAAAAAGGCCCCTGCTCTACCTGGCAGAGTCTAATTTCTATGCAGCCATGAAAAGTTTTCTACAAATCCCTATAATATACAGATTATATAATAAGGGAGGAAGCAAATAAGAGTATTGATATCCTGAATGCAGATCATAAAAAAGAAGTAGATATTTTGCAGATGGAAAATGAAGAATTGAAAAAGATGCTGAATAATCAGCAGGGTGTAATCAACAGATATATTTTGACTTCTGCTACTAAACAGAAAAGAATCAAAGAAAATATTATTCAGCTTGCTGTGCATTTTACTTGATAGCCCAATGCTTTTTATGGGATGTCAAGGGCGAAACCCGTGTACTTTTTAAGTATCACTCTATCAGAGTTTATGCAGTGGGTACTGGTTTTATATGGATTTTTTGAATGGAAGCGAATACCCGAAGATGAAGCCGAAGGTTATCCTGCACAAATTGGCTTGCAATCTGATACAGAAGAATTATAATAATACTATAGGAAAAATTTTTGAACATAAAAGGTGATGGTAATGAACAAAATAGAATTTTTTACAAATGATAGATATTTGGTATTGAAAACATTGTATGAGCATCAGATTGAGATTAACAATGCGGAAATATGCCCTATTACTCAACAAGAGATAGCGGATGCTCTTGGATGCAGCAAGGCGAAGGTAAATATGGTCTTGAATGAGTTGATCGACAATGGTTATGTTCAAATTTACAACAATACAAAGGGCAGATATGTCCTGACAGAAGAAGCAAAAAAGATAATGAAGAAATTAAAGTCCTGAAAATTGGACAGATGAAAGATTAGAATGTAAAAATACAAGGAGATAGAAAAATGGCATATCAAAGTGAAGCACAACTTGAAGACAATCTTATTAAAAAGTTGAGTACTTTAAATTATACTTTTGTGAAATTGGAAGACTATGATGCTTTAGAAAAGAATTTTAGAGAGCAAATAAGTATTTTTAACAAAGATACTTTGGGGGATGTTCCTTTGTCTGATATAGAATTTAACCGTTTGATTCAAGGCATTGCACATGGAAAGTCAGTATTTCAATGTGCAAAGCAATTAAGAGATAAATTTGTATTGGATAGGGATGATAATAGTAGAATTTATTTACAGTTTATGAGCCAAAATCCAGAGGAAAATATATGGCAGGTAACAAATCAAGTTACTGTTGTTGGAAAATATAAGAATAGATATGATGTGACACTTCTATGTAATGGGCTTCCGCTTGTTCAGATTGAACTGAAAAGAAGTGGAATTGACATTAAAGAAGCTATCAATCAGATTGACAGATATCGTATACATAGTTACAGAGGACTGTTTCATTTTGTTCAGGTTTTTATAGTCTCAAATTCTGTAGAAACAAGATATTTTTCTAACACAGATGATACAAGAATTATGAAATCATTAACTTTTTATTGGACGGATGAAGCAAATGAGAGAGTTAATAATTTAGATGATTTTTCTTCTGCATTTTTAAATCAGAATCGCTTAGCGAAGTTGATTCATAGATATATGGTTATCAATGAAACAGATAAAAATTTGATGGTTATGCGACCTTATCAGATTTTTGCAACAGAAGCAATTCTGCGGAAAGCATTGACTACTGATAAAGGTGGATATATTTTTCACACGACAGGCTCAGGGAAAACACTCACTTCTTTTAAAACAGCGCAACTGCTTACGAAAGAGAATAAGGTTAAAAAAGTATTCTTTTTGGTAGATAGAAGCGATTTGGATACCCAAACTATGCAGGAGTTTAATCGTTTTGAGGATGGCTGTGTGGACTATACAGACAGAACAGATACATTAGTAAAGCAGATTGAAGATCCTAATAAAAAATTGCTTATCAGCACTATTCAGAAAATGGCAACTGCAATTCGAAAGCCCTACTATCAAAAGAAAATTCTTCCGTATAAGGATGAAAAAGTTATATTCATAATTGATGAATGCCATAGAAGCCAGTTTGGAAAGATGCATAACGATGTCAAGAAATTTTTTACGAAAGCACAGTATTTTGGATTTACAGGTACTCCAAGATTTGTTGAAAATAAGTCTCAAGATGGAAGAACTACAAGCGATGTATTTGGAGAATGCCTGCATCAATACCTTATCAAAGAAGCTATCTTTGATAAAAATGTTCTTGGATTCAATGTAGAGTATATTAGTACTTACGAAGGTCAGTATGATGAAAATGATGGCACTTTGGTAGAAGCGATTGATAAAAAGGAAGTCTTAGAATCAGATGAAAGAGTTTCTTTGGTTGCACAGCATATTGTAGATCATCATAGTACAAAAACTAGGATTAGTGGGAATAAATATACTGCTATCTTTGCGACCTCATCCATCCCAATGCTTATGAAATATTATGATGAGTTTAAAAAGATAGACCACAATTTAAAGATTGCTGCTGTATTCAGTTTTGGTACAAATGAAGATTTGGAAAATAAGGTGGAACATAGCAGAGATTCTTTACAGAGAATTATGGATGATTATAATGAGATGTTTGATACAAAGTATACGACAGACACTTTTGCTGCCTACAATGCTGATATATCAAAAAGATTAAAAGTGAAGAAAATTCCTGAAATTGATTTGTTGATTGTCGTAAATATGTATTTGACAGGTTTTGACAGTAGACCATTGAACACCTTATATGTAGATAAAAATTTAGAATGGCATAATTTGTTGCAGGCTTTTTCGAGAACAAACAGAGTAGAAAAAGAAACGAAGCAATTTGGAAATATTATTTGTTACAGAAACTTGAAAAAGCAGACAGATGATGCCCTGCGACTGTTTTCTGGTGGTGGAGATGTGACGGGAGTGCTTCTGAAATCCTATGAGTACTACGTTGAACAATTTAAAGAATTAGCTGCAATTCTTCATAATGAAGCAAATACACCAGCAGATATAGATCATATGCAGAGTGAAGAAGAACAGGCAAAGTTTGTTATTGCTTTTAGGGAACTTTCCAAAGTGCTTTTGACGCTTGAAACTTTTACAGATTTTACTTGGGAAGATATTGAAGATAGTATTGAGCAACAGGAATATGAAGATTTCAAAGGCAGATATTTTACGATTCATGATAGTATTGTAAAGGGAAGAGAGTGTGAAAAAGTATCTATTTTAGATGATATAGATTTTAGCATTGAAATTATCCAAACTGATAAGATAAATGTTGCTTATATTATGAATTTACTGAAAAATGTAGATATGAAAGATAAGAAACAAAAAGAGAAAGATTTGGCTCATATCTTTGATGAATTAGATAGAACAGATAATCCTGAGTTAAAGAAAAAGGTCGATTTAATCAAAGCATTCTTAAATGAAATGATGCCGACAATACAGGAAGATGAAGATGTATTAGAGAAATATTCAGAATATGAAGACAAGGCAAGAGCAACGGAAATTGAAGTATTTGCAACGAATAAAAATATTGATTTTTCTTTCCTTAGAGGCTTGATTTCTGAGTTTGAGTTTAGTCATATTTTGGATAAAGATGCTATTAGAAGTGAATTGAAAGGTTCATTTTCGTATAAAGAGAAGAAGTTGTTAGTAACAGAGATAATGGAATTTATTATCGAGAATTGCAATAAATATCAAATATAAGAATAAAGGAGAAATAGAGAATGGCAGATGTAAATAAACAAAAACAATTAGTACAAGAACTTTCTACAAAACTTTGGGCTATGGCAAATGATCTTCGTGGAAATATGGAGGCGTATGAATTTAAGAACTATATTTTAGGATTGATTTTCTACAAACATCTATCTGATAGAACAGAAAGTTTTATGAATGAGCTATTGCAGGATGACGATATTTCTTATGTAGATGCATGGGAAGATATTACCTACCATGATGATTTGGTTGAAGATTCTCTTTCTACACTTGGCTATGTTCTTGAACCAAAATATCTGTTTGACAATGTTGTAAAAATGATAGAAAATGGTACATTTACCATTGATTATATGGAAGAAATTATCAATTCTATTACAGAATCTACACTTGGACAAGATTCGGAAGCAGATTTTAGTGGGTTGTTTGAAGATATGGATTTGAAATCCTCGAAACTTGGTAAGGAAGTATCCCAAAGAGGAAAATTAATCGGAAAAATTATTCAGACAATAGATACAATCAATTTCCAGATAGGAGATACGGATGTAGATATTCTTGGGTCTGCCTACATAACATTAATCGGTAATTTTGCTTCGACAGCAGGAAAGAAGGGCGGAGAGTTCTATACTCCCACTAATATGTCAAAGTTGGTGGCAAGATTGGCAACAGTTGGACTCTCTGATGTGTTGAGTGCATGTGATCCTGCTTGTGGGTCAGGTTCTTTATTGTTACAGGTTGGAGAGTATGCAAATGTCAGAAAATATTATGGACAAGAAATGACAAGTAGCACCTATAACCTTGCAAGAATGAACATGATTTTGCATGACATTCGTTACCAGAACTTCAATATTGTTAATGTAGATACATTGGAAGATGACAGTAACTTTGAAGATGAAAGGTTTACAGTACAGGTAGCAAATCCTCCATATTCTACAAAATGGTCTGCTGATATTAAGTTTTTGGAAGATGAGAGATTTTCTGCTTATGGGAAATTAGCACCTTCATCAAAAGCAGATTTTGCTTTTGTGCAGCATATGATTTATCATATGGCAGATGGAGACAGCAGGATTGCCGTTTTACTTCCGCATGGAGTACTCTTCAGAGGCTCTTCAGAAGAGGTAATTAGAAAATATATTGTTAAAGAATTGAATTATCTTGATGCAGTTATCGGACTTCCTGCAAACTGTTTTCAGGGAACATCTATTCCTGTAGCCTGTCTGGTGTTTAAGAAAGAGAGAAATGGTAATTCTGATGATATTTGCTTTATAGATGCAAGCAAGGAGTTTGTGGCGGGAAAAGCCATGAACTATATTACAGATGAACATATTGATAAGATTGTTAAAACATACGAAGAAAGAAAAGAAGTAGATAAGTATTGTCATATTGCCAAAATGGATGAAATCATAGAAAATGACTACAATCTCAATATTCCTCGTTATGTAGATACATTTGAGGAAGAGGAAGCAGTTGATCTTCAGGAGACATTCAAAAAATTAGATGAAACACAGACAAAAATTGCTGATGCAAAATCGGAGGCAAATAAGTTCTTAGAGGAATTGGGACTGCCTACATTCAGAATTTAAGAAAATTTTATGAATATAAAAAATGAGTGCTACCACTTGTCAGTAGCACTCTATTACTATACAAACATTTGTTGTAAAATCCCCTTTTTGATGGTTTTTAAATATTCAAAATAGTTCTTTTCTTCCTGTAATACATTATCTAAGGAAGTGAGGAAATTAGCTATTTTTTCTTGTTCTTCAAGGCAAGGGATAGGAAATTTTAATTTTGTAAATTGTGTTATCTTAATGCTTGGCTGAACTCCGTTCATCTGAATGGATTTAATATATTTATTATTCTCTTTTTCAGTTAATAGATAATACATAAATATATTATCAATATTTTTTTGAAATCTAAGTCCAACTATATTTTGCGCAACACAGCAAATTTGCTTTTCGTCATAGCAAGAGCATAGTGCAGTTGTGCCGACTGTAGAAAAAAGGATATCCCCTTTTTTTAAATGCTTTCTAAACCATGTATGATAGATATTTTCGTTTACATATTTTTCTATTTTTGAATAATTGACAAAAAAATCACCGACTGCATTAATTTCAATGAGAGGATAGCCATTCTGGGAAAGTGGGGGTGTTTTACCTCTATTATCAATGATTAATTCAATATTTTCTTCTAAAGGCATTTTTATCCACTTAGGATAATCATTTCCATCATTATCTTTAAACCTAATTTCCTGTTTGAAAATTTTAGAAATTAGTCCTCTATTATATGTCTCTAGGATCGAGATTTTTGACTCCTGTTCTTTTATCATTCTACTTATTACAATCATAAACTTAGAAATCTTTTCTTGTTCTTCAAATAGCGGTACTGATATAGTTGTTGTAGCTATTGAAGTTTTACTAATTGAAGAAACTTTGATACCTGTAATGAGGGGAATTAATTGTTTATGAAAACTTTGGGAATTCATATAAAATCCCAAAAACATTGGAGCAAATTTTCTTTTAGGTCTACATGGGATAGTGTGTAAGCCTGATAGAACTTTTTGTTCTCTTATATTTGAAATTTCTGCCACTTTACCAACAATTTCATCTTCTGCTGTATCTGCAATTATTATATCTCCATTTTTAAGGTAGCTTTCTAATTTAAATTTTGATAAGTTGTTTTCGACATTGATAAATGGAACACTTTTATGTTGAACATCTATACATTCATCAAATTTAACCAAAATATCTCCATAATGGATATTTTTTGTACTTCCGCTTTTATAATTCAAATCTGCCCTTGAGTAAGTATTATTTTGTAATATATCAAATGTATCAATAAAAGAAATTTTATCCCAAAAGGTATCAAATTCAGAAAATCGGAGTACAGGAACAGTTTCCTCTTTCTTTATAATTGAGGACGTATTATTATCTAAAACAGTATTTTCTGTCATATTTGTTTTCCTTTCCAACTTTAGTATTTATATATTATAGCACACATCTTACCGCTAATTAAGAGGGATTTTGCATTATCTTATAGCACGAAAATTGAAATTTTAAATTCCACCTTTAGACAATTCAATGGAATTTACCTCTG
>CAMWBY010000031.1 GCA_947172645.1 uncultured Lachnospiraceae bacterium
TTAAACTGCTGTGGAATTTACTTCTGCACTGGAATTTAAAATTTCAAGTCAGCCAAGGGATTTTGTAAAATACTAAACAACAAGGGCTGAAGCAAGCAAATGCAAACAACAGCCCATAAAAACCAATCAATTAACTTACATAATTATCAAAATATCCCTGAATTAAAATCACCGGCGTACCTTTATCCCCCGAGCCGCTTGTCAGGTCGCATAAAGAACCAATCAAATCTGTCAGCCTTCTGGGTGTTGTGCCCTGGGAAGCCATATCACCCACCAGGTTATCTTTCTTTTCTCTGATACGGTTAGAAATCGCTTCTTTCAATGCATCGCCGGACAAATCTTTGAAATCATTGTCCGCAAGATATTTCAGCTTCACCTCATTGGGCGTCCCTTCCAGTCCGGGCGTGCTGGCCGGAGATACGCAAGGGTCTGCAAGTTCCCAAATTTTTCCTACCGGGTCTTTGAAAGCGCCGTCGCCATATACCATAACTTCTACGTGCTTGCCGGTTCTGTCCAGAATATCCTTCTGGATATCCATAACCAAATCCGTACATTCCCTGGGGAAAAGTTTAATCGTGTCTTCTGTGGATTTGTTGGAACCAAGCAATCCATACTGCTCGTTACAGCCGCTGCCGTTCACAGGTTTTGTCAGAATGTCATCCATACCCATCACTACTTCGGCGCCGGCCGCCTTGAGAAGCCTCTTCGTGCGCGCCCTCGTATGGATATCACAGTTCAACACTTTCTTCGTATAAGGAAGAATGCTGCGGCAATCGTTGGCAAAAATAATCTCTACTTCCGCGCCTGCTTCCTTGATAAGCTCCCCGTAATATGCTACATAGTCCACGCCGGTAAAGGGGTGTTTATTCTCCCCAAACAGTTCCCGATATTTCTCTAACGTCAGCACATCGCTGTAAGGATTAATGCCGGCCTCATCCAGTTTATCCAAAGAAACAAGCTCATTGCCCACTTCGTCACTGGGGTAACTGAGCATCAGAACTACTTTCTTCGCTCCCATTGCAATACCGCGCAGACAGATTGCGAAACGGTTTCTGGACAGAATCGGGAAAATAACCCCTATCGTCTCTCCGCCAAGCTTCGCCTTCACGTCCTCTGCAATCGCTTCCACCGATGCATAGTTACCCTGCGCTCTTGCCACAACGGATTCCGTCACTGCAACCACGTCTCTGTCACGGAGTGCAAACCCCTCTGACTCCGCCGCTTCCAAAACACTGTCCACGACAATCTTCGCCAAATCATCGTCCTTACGGATAATCGGACAGCGTATACCCCTTGATACTGTACCTACTTTTCTTTCCATCATGAATCCTCCATTCTTACTCAATCTATTTTATTATTGATTGTAGAAACCCTTCTGAAAACATTTCCTATCCTATTTTGCCAGAAATGCCGCGAAATAGCAACAAAAATTGACATTTGATTACCCAATCTCCACCACTCTTGTTGCAATTTTTTCCCGAAACCGTACATCATGCTCTACAATCAACATGGTAGGCTCGTAATCCAGTATCAATTTCTCTATCTGCATCCTGGAAAACACGTCTATATAGTTGAGCGGCTCATCCCAAATATACAAATGGGCAGGCTTCAACAAACTCGCCGCAATAAGCACCTTTTTCTTCTGTCCTTCCGAATAGTCTTCCATATTCTTGGAGAATTGTACCCTCTCCAAATCAAGCTGTCTGAGAATGGCAAAAAACAGACTTTCATCCAAGCCCTTTTCCCTGCTATATTCTTTCAGGCTGCCCCTCAGATGGGAAGTGTCCTGGTTGATATACGAGACAACCAACCCTGCGACGACAGAAAGTTCTCCCGCTTCTTTCATCCTGTCTAATCCGGCCACGCTGTCACCTGCGCCCTGTTCTCTGTTATCCGTTTCGGCGCCGTCGCTTTTCTCAATGACATCCCCGATTTCCTTACTTTGTATCTGCGCAAGAATCGCCTTAATGATACTGGATTTTCCACAACCGTTTTCGCCATGTAAAAAAATCCTCTCGCCGCGGCGGATTTCAAAATTCAAGTGTGAAAAAACTTCCGTTCCATATGCTATTCCATAATCCCTCGCCGACACAAGCACTTCTTTATGATGCCGCATGGGCATAATCTTTAGCGGCGCCGGACGCTCAATATCTTGCAAAAGTCCTTCTTTCTGCTCAATCTCATCGGCAATCCTTTTCTCCATCTGCATTCTTCTGCTCTGCATTTTTTTCGTCTTTGCACCGATATAAGCGCGTGCTCCCACACCCCTGTCAGGTTCTTTGACGGGGTCATAACCAATCTTGGTCCCTTCGTTCTTATCCGCCCACTCGCGTGTCTTCTCCGCCGCCTTATTTAACCTGCGGATTTCTTTCCTGTGCTTCTCGTTTTCCGCTTCGTGGAACATATCTATACGGCTTTTGTTTTCCCACCATGACGAAAAATTTCCGTTCTGCACTTCGATACTACAACGGTTTAGCACCAACACATGGTCGATGCAGGCATCCAGCAAATCTCTGTCATGGGATACAAGAATGAATCCCTTCTTTTGCCGCAAATAATCTTTCACAATATCCCTGGATTCCTGGTCCAAATGGTTCGTCGGCTCGTCAATTAACAGGAAATCATTTTCTCCGCTGAAAAGAACCGCCAACATCACCTTGGTGCGTTCCCCATGGCTCAATGTCCGAAAAGGTCTGTAAAGCACATCCGCAGTAAGATGCAATTTCTCCAATTCACAGATAACCCGCCAAAGCTCACATCTTTGTTTCAGTTCATCTATAAATTCTGCACTACACTGTCCGGCTTGTGTTTCCGTAATCCGATAAGGAAAATAGTCAAACACCGTGGACGAACTGATATGACCTTGGAATTCATATGTCTGCCCTGTCTTCGCATTCCCAAAGTCCTGTTCCGGAAACCGTATTCCCTGTGCTCCCTTAGACTGTTTCCCCATCAAAAGGTTTAAGAAAGTTGTCTTTCCTTTTCCGTTTCTCCCAATAAACCCAAGCTTCCAATCGGTATCAATCACAAACGACACATTTTCAAATATATTGTCAAAACTGCCTTCATAACAAAAAGTCAGATTCGATACACTGATTTGTGACATATACATCATACCCCCTTTATCTCTAATCAGGCAGGGAAGATTTCTTCCCCTACTCGCCGCGCCGAGCACCCGTCAGCCTTTGCTGACATTCTTCCTCTGGGTGCCCGTGTGAAAAATCGAGTAGGGAAGAGCCATCTTCCCCTACTCGCCGCGCCGGGCACCCGTCAGCCTTTGCTGACGCTCTTCCTTTGGGTGCCCGTGTGCATAAAAAAAGAACCATCTGTCGCCAAATGATTCTGAATCGTTTCTTTATTCTGCAAGATACCGCCTGTTGCGCATCAGTAATACTGACGGCAACCGGTGCATTTATATAAGAGCGGTTATGAGAATAGAAACATAATCCACTTTTGGCAACATGATGAGACAGCACTGCCTCAAACAGGCAATACTATTCCTACGAAAACGAGTTTCATGTTTCAAAAGTTGATTACAGCTTCATCCTTAACCCTCCATAGATATTACAACCTACACTGATAATATCCCTAAATGTATAAAATCACCCGTTTCTTGCAACAACACATATTATAGATGCATGATTCTTGTTTTGTCAATCATATAATTTACTCATAATATGTCAAAGCTGCGTCCGGCATTTTGCAAGAAGATAATCATTTTTTGTAATATATATGTTCTTCTGTACCCCTCTCATTACTTTTTCACCGGCTTTATAGTAGGTAATCACATACATATAGCAGCATAGAAGAATGGATGCAAGCAAATCGGCAGGCTCTTCAACCGATATGCGGAATATATGAAGGTCGTCCAATACCTTACAGTCCTTGCGTATCTCCGCTATATAAGTGTTCCCTCTATATACCGGGGCGCAGATTCCCTTCTCTCCAAAGCCGACAAAATAAAGATAATATACCGCGCCGCCCAAAGACAGCAAATGATATCCTGCGCTCTTCAAGAATCCTGTGCTAATCTGGTCATGGAACAGCACGCCTCTGGAGTCATTCTGTGCAACAATGTAAGGCCTGAAAGGGGAACGCTGTATCAGAGAGCCTGCAGCTTCACTTGCTGTCCTGCGGTCCGTCGGCTGCATTTGAATCTGCATCCCATCGAATCTAACCTGGAAACACCCTTCTCTGGAACCCAACGCGCCCCTCATAACAATATCACCCATCTTGCTGCCTTCCGATGAAAGAATGTCAAATGCGGCAAGAAACAGTTCCTTTATAGTTTGCCTAATGATAATCTCCATAGATACTCACCATGTCTTTCCCCAAACCACACTTCTATTCTTCTGCATCTGTGTTGGTATCCACAGGTACAATCTGTCCGTCTTTCACAGTCAGTTCACCAAGGCTGTTCAACATCTCCTGATAAGACAATTCTTCTTGGTCCTGAAGCCCAATAAAAAATATTCTCTCAATCGCGTCATTGTTGAAAAAGAACATACGCCTGGGGTCAATAATGCCCTCCGGAAAATAACAGGCTGAATAATCATAAATCGTGTCCTCGCCCGCCTTCGTCTGGATACGGCCGCATATCATGACTCGCTTCTCTCCGCCTTTTAATAAAACCACAGAACCAATCGGTAATAATTCTCTCTTCATCTTAATCCTCCATATCAAATCATCTTCTGTTGATATTTCATTGACACTACGATATTGTTTTATATTGATGCTGTTTTTATGACAATCCCATATCCGTTACTTTTGCCAAGGGAATTTGAGCTTCTTCCATGGCGGTTTAAAGTTTGTCCAATCAACCTTAACCTTCACTCCTCCGCCAACTAAAACCCCTAATCCTATTTCTCCTTCCACGCCGCCCGTACTGATTTCTCCACCGGCTTTCACACCGGCTCCACCGGCTTTTCCTTCAAGGACTCCATCTATTTTTATTCCCCAAAGTGTAAATCCACCCTTGACAGAACCTTCTGCTATATATGCCTCAGCGCCTGCTTTTCCCTGGATACCGGTTCTTACCGTTCCGTCTTTCCCCACAACCCTTCCCACCTGTACTTTGGCTTCTGCCTCAGCGCCAAGAAGGGTTCCTCCTACGCCCACATGCGTATTAAATTCATCGGTTCCAAACTCACTGGACGCCTCGCCTTTGGCAACGTTGGCCTCACCCTTAATTTTGCCATAAATCGCCGGAGCAAACTGGCCTCCCGAAAACAGAGTCGCCCCTATGCCCCCTTCAACGCCTATATTACCGACGCTGCCTTCTACTTCGCCCTTCAAGAGTCCTATATTGCCGCTTAGTTTTCCATCAATAGCCGAGAAGCCTGCCGTACCGACTGCCTCAGCCCCGACGTTCCCTTTCTCAATATCCCAGGAACCCCTTTTCTTACCTTCAGCTTTTAAATGTACAACATGATATTCCCAGTCATTGCCAATGTCCACCCCATTGTAGTCCGAATGCCAACCGTCTTTGCCTCCAACAACAGACCAACTGAATTTACCGTCTTTACTGTCATTGTAGCCGAACCCGCCTCTTTGCGGTACGCCCCCATTCTGCAGGCCACTCAAAAAAACCACGCCTGCACCGCCGATAGCTCCCTGGCTTGGAGGAACCAACGCCCCAAGCGGATTATGCAAATTAGGCGAGGGAAACAGCTGTGATATGGGCGTCGAAGCCGCCGACAGGCTACCGTTTATATTAACAATTTTCCCTGGCTTCACATACCGCGCCCGATTACGTATGTTTTTCTCATAACGGTCATATACGTCCGCCACTTTCTTAAGTCCCGTGCGCATCCGCGACATGTCCTTCATAACTGTCTGCATATTCTGTTGACATATTTTCATGTTGCTCTTTATACGGTCATAAGACTTCGATTGCACCGCATTGGTCTTGATGGCATCCTCCAGACCGGAATAGATATCACGAAGCTCTCCTTCTATATTCTGGAATTCAGAAATACAGCCTCTTGCACGGTCTGGATAAACAGAAAATTGCATAAAGAATCCCCCTCCGTTCTTTTGTGTTTAAAATAAAACCCGAATTTTCCCCTAATCCTCCTGCCAGTATTTTTCTATCAGCTCCTCAACCCGGTCAGCATACTCCGGAAATTTAGCCTGGATTCTGCTGACCGCGTTCGCTTTCGTAATATGGTCTTCCTGAAGCATTTCAATAACTGTTTTTATATTTCTCTCCGTCACTTCTGCTGTCACCTGTGACGTCACTTCTTTTGTTACCTGCGCTGTCACTTCCTCTGTTACCTGCGCTGTCACTTCCTCCGTTGCCTGCGCCATCATTTCCTCTGCCAGTTCTTTTCGCAAGTCTTCCTTCAAATCCTCTTTAATGCTGTCAATCCAGTCTCCAAAAGTCATATACCCCGCCTCCACTTCCGGCAAACTCTTTACCTGTCTCACATACGAATCTAACACCCTGGTTGCCTCGTCTACCGCATTTGCGGTATCGCTATTCTGAAAATATGTTAACATATTTTTTATTTGCTGACTACCACCTTTGGTCCCTTTCGTATAAAAATATATAAACTTTAAACCGTCGTTATATTCTAAGTGAGGAATTTCCTCACAGTGATTGCGGACTGTATACATCATATAGTCCATGCCAAATATATCGTAATCGGTAATCGTAATCACATACAAACTTGGAATGACTGAGAAATCTTTCATCCCTCTCTTCACATACCTGCCGTCTATCTTCGCCTGATAGTATCTGTTATGCCTTGGAAGGTCAAGCCCGTCCTTTAAATGTGGCTCCAAATCATATACATGCGTGACTGTTCCCTCATCGTACTCCGTTATCTCCACATCCATTCTGATTCCCCTCAGTTCCGGCCTCCCTCCCGGAATAATCTGCTGTGCCTGTACACGGATTTTCCCTATTTTTTTGCCTAACAATACGGACAATAGCTGCCTATAAAAGGGTTCTCTCACCTCTTGGTTGGATGCTACTGCATTTGACAGGAAATTGTCAATCAGGTCAAGTTCCTGTAGTGTCTTTTTCGTATATCCCATACGTCCTCCTTCTGGCAAGGCGTACAAAATCCACTTAAGTACAATGCCTGGTATGCGGATATTATATCCCTGCCTTGCATATTCATTTTGATTCCGTGAATTTCCGGCGAGATGCCAAAACAGATTTCTTCACTCTTGGATATTTGTACAAATACCCTAGTGAAAAAAGAGATTCACATTGAATTGATATGTTCACTATAACAAAATGCGTATGATTTTTCAAGATTTTTCTAACTACAAACCATACCCTCAGTAGACAAAGGACATGTATCCCTTTGTCCACTGAGGGTAAAATAGTACAATTTGTAAAACGAGACAAAAAATATACAGTCATGTTTCCCCGGCTTGCTACTATGGGAATTAATATATTAAGCAACCAACTACTTTGTAGCACATCCTGCCTCACCAGAGTAGTGGTTGCTTATTTCATGTATGTTATATGGCCTTTTTAAAATAATCAATCGTCTTGATTAGTCCTTCCTCTAAGGGCACCACCGGTTCCCACCCTAGCTCCTGTTTCGCCAGGTCAATGACCGGCTTACGCTGTATCGGGTCATCCTGTGGAAGAGGCATATATACAATTTTGGATTTAGAACCAGTCACTGCAATAATCATCTTCGCCAGTTGCAGCATTGTAAATTCTCCGGTGTTGCCCAAATTCACAGGACCGGTAAAATTGTCACGGCTTTCCATCATGCGAACCATCCCATCCACCAGGTCGTCCACATAGCAAAAGCTGCGTGTCTGTTCTCCATTTCCATAGATGGTGATATCATCACCCTTCAAAGCTTGTACAATAAAATTGGACACCACCCTTCCGTCATCGGAACGCATCCTGGGCCCATATGTATTAAAAATGCGGACTACTTTGATATCCACATGGTGTTGCCTGTGATAATCAAAAAATAATGTCTCAGCCATGCGTTTCCCTTCATCATAGCAAGAGCGCACACCGTTGGGATTCACGCATCCCCGGTATGTCTCAGGCTGCGGATGTATTTCCGGGTCGCCATATACCTCGCTCGTGCTCGCCTGCAAGATGCGGGCATGGCAACGTTTTGCAAGCCCCAGAGTATGAAGCGCCCCCAACACATTCGTTTTCCCGGTCTTAATCGGGTCATACTGGTAATGAATGGGACTTGCCGGGCAGGCAAGATTATAAATCTGGTCACACTCTACATGAATGTCTTCCAGAATGTCATGACGGATAAATTCAAAATATGGGTTGTCCATCAGGTGACGGATATTATCTTTCTGTCCTGTGAAAAGGTTGTCCATGCAGACCACGTCGTTGCCTTGCTCTAATAATCTTTCGCATAGGTGGGAACCGATGAAACCGGCGCCGCCTGTGATTAGGATTCGTTTTCTGTTCATGAATGGTTTTCTCCTCTATCCGATTTAGCCTAATAATATAAATCCGCTATTCAATACACAATTTTCTACTCATATAAAATATCTTTTTATTATCTTTTGGCTAATTAATAAAACTAAATCACACTTTAGCAAATACAAAAGCCCAAAATATACAAATATGCCAACCATAACAGAAATACCCAACTGCACAATCATATTGTTGATAAGTTGACAAATTAATATTACCATCATCACCATGCATAAAGACGCTAAAAGATATTTCCAAATACCCTGAAATAAATATTTAACAGAAATACTTTTTGATACTACTACTATAATTAAAACAAATTCTATGCCTTCGGCAATAATGGTTGCCAACGAAGCTCCATTTTGCTGTAATATCGGAATTAAAATATAATTTGAAAACAAATTAAAAACTGCCGCAATGGAAGTAATCATAATACACTCTTTATCTTTTTTTTTCGGCGTTAAATAATTAATGAGTAGTACACCGTTAAGCGGTGAAATGAATGTTCTTATCGCCAATATTTTGGCTGAAATATCCGCCTCTATAAAATCACTTCCATTTAGAATCGTTAAAAAAGTTTTGCTAAATAAAAAAGCACCCAACGCAACCGGAACGCCAATCATAAAAATAAAATGCAATGATTTTTTAAGCAGACCCTGTACTTGTTCTTTCGTACTATTTTCAATCAAATAAGCTATCCTTGGAAGTGTTACAGCCGTGGCTGCCCCTATAACACTTGATAAAACAGTGCTCATCTTGTATGCTGCCGCATATAAGCCAACTACTCTGTCATCAGACATTAATCCAAGCATTACCGTATCCATATCGGTAAACACTTTAACAAAAACCGATGTTATAAAAATATATAAAACAGGTTTTATATGATAACGTATATGTAATTCTTTTTCTCCTTTCAAATCAACATATTTTCTTGCATGGAAAAAATTGAATATATACGCACCACCCGCTGAGATTACCTGAATAAGGGCATACAAATAAATATGCCGTTCTTCATGTACAAACAACAATAACACTATTAAAGAGATAATCTGGATAGCGCATGTCCTTACCGCTATGTATTTGTAATCTTCCATAGCGCAGTATAGCCATTCAACCCCTAAAACCAATGTCACTATATTAATGCTGTATATCAATATAATTCCCGAATAACCACGAAACTTACTGTTCCAAAATAGCATTGCAAATAAAAGAAGATACGATACCGCGCATGAGACAAGATTAATGTACAATATCTCCTTAAATGTACATGACCGCTTCTTCCTGTCTTCTTTGACTCCGGCGATTTCTCGAACCCCATAATTATGAATGCCAAGCATGGCGCACATAGAAAAAATTGAAACAACGGATTTCGCAAAATTAATTTTCCCCATTCCTTCCGCGTGAAAAATCCTGGACACATATGCAAACGTTATGATTGGGAAAAGTAATGTTGCCGCTGTTTTAATTAGATTGAAAAAAGCATTCTTTATTGTATTACCGTCCATGAATCTATCCTATATTTTTAAGCCAAAAACCAAACTTACATCTTACATATAACAACCTTGTTGCCCAAAAAGAACAAATTATTTTATGTCTTAGGCTTCTATATTGTCTGACTATTTGTTGAAATTTATTTGCTTCTTTCTGACATTCCGCTTCCTTAAACACATAATCCTTCCATGGAGTCTGTCTCAAATATTCAAGCCAAACCTTTCCTGCCGGATGCTGACATCCTTTAAACCATGGCCTAAAGTTATTTGTACCTGCATAATGGTATATCTTAGCATTTTGAATTCCATTCTTAATAGTAACTTCATCATAGACCTCGCAAGATTGATATCCAACCATTTTCAAATATTTCGTATAATCATCGGCTGCCAAATACCACCTATACATAACATTATACTGAGGATTTAAAATTTTAATATGTCCCTTCAAAAGACAATTAATATATGACTGGTCTGAATCAATTGAATGACCTTTTCTTCGGCTAATTTCGGCTAAAAATTTCTCACAGATACAATTTTCTCTCCAATACTCCATATTAATTAGCAATACACCTGCATTAAAATATGGTTCACTTTTTTTAAACCCATGAACTAATTTAAAACCACTAGCCGAATCAATAACTGCTGCACATGCATACTGCTCAATGTCTACTTTAAATAATTCTGATACATCATCGACAACAAGGGTATCCCCATCCACCCACAGGACACGATTATATTCTTTGGGTAGCAATTTTGATGCAAAAAGTCTCAAGTAAGTAGATTTCGCCCAGTTTCCTATCTGCAAATTCTTTCCGGATAATATATCTACATCTGGCATTTCTTTTATGATTATTTTCTTCCCAAACTGCTTTGCAATCAATTCGAAATTTTTTTTGTTCTTTTCTGTCATTGCATGCGAAAAAATGTAAATTAACATATCCGTATCCATATTATTCTTCAATAACGAATATATAGATACTCCAGTCATCATCGCATAATTATTGTCTCCCGCATAAACAATAACATTCTTCCCACCTTGGTTCATTACAAATCAAACTCCTTATTATCTATCTGCAATAATTCATCTACCTCCGGATATCTTATCAGCAACTTTCGAAAATCTTCCCATAATTTACCCTGCAAATTATTAATTTTATAAAGACATTTACCCGATTGTGTCGCATGTACATAGGCAAGCAATGGCGTTCCATCTTTCACCACACGAATTTTTACATTATTTTTAATCGCCATAAACCAAAACCACAAATCGTCATTGGTAGAAGCATCCTGCATAAAGATTTCTTCTTTCAGTACATCAGAGTGCATGATATGCGGCGGATAGAGAACCCCTCCGACTCCCGTAAGCTCATAACTGTAAGCCGCCGGTACAATAATATCCTTGCGCTTTTCACAGATATACCTTCGATATTCTCCATTTTTTTTATAAAATAAGGATACTCTGTGACAATGAATTTCACGGGGATTCAATTGATAGCTTTCATATAATTTTGACAACCAGTCCTTAGGATAATATATATCGTCATCCGCTGTAATAAGAATATCGTCAGGAAATTTCTTCAGTGAAGGAATCAGTTTGTTATAAGACCGCATGTTATGGGTCCATTCGATTTCCAATCCAAACTTCTTCATATCTAAAATACTTTGTGGAAGTGCTTTCTCTCCATCCGAAAATTCCTCATAAGTAAGCCACAAAACTATTTTATCCGCCTTCATTTCCTGAACCATCAATGACTTTATCGTCTCCGAAACAATACAAATTCTCTCCGGATAAGACGTTAAGCTAATAATCACCCGCGGATTTCTTTTCTTACCGGAAATTCCTGTAAATTCTGGGTTCTTCACTTCTCTTTTCCATCTATATTTTACCTGTAGAAACCGGATTATATTTACATACTTTTTCCTGATTTTCCATACGGCCTTCTCAATAAGGACAAATAACGTTTTCACTCTTATACCTGCTTTTCAGTTAAACTCGCTTAAAAATATATCGAAATAGCTTTCCATACAATTTTTCCGATAGCATATATATAAATTTTAATTTAATGTAAATAAATTTTAAAATTCGCATATGGTTTGAAAAAACCAACTGATATGCCACACAATCATCCGGAATAATTGCAACCGTTTTAAAAGCTGTTTTGGGATGGCTTATAATCTCGTCGATTTCTTCCGTTACATGCTCCTGTCTCTTCATTTCTTCTATACAGCCTTTATCACATAACCGAAAAGGCAACGTATTAAAATATATATTTTGACGGTTCATAGGCTGATAACCTAAATAGTGAATAATCTTTGCCTCACTAATGTATTTCAACCCGCAGTTAATCTGTACATTCCATGTCCCGTCAAGTTCAGAAATAACGCCTTTCATCCTTGCATTTGCCTCATTCAATGAGACCTGGTCTATATCAATTTGTTTCTTCAGCGATTCTTTATATAGAAGATTCCACAAATCAAAAAACTGGTGGGCTTTTATGCTATCATTAACATAGATTACACCGCTGTTAAAATGTTTATCTTCAAAGCCAACTGCATAGTTCATTCTCTTTGCATTGTCCCGCAAAACTTTTTGCAGATAATGTTCCGAAATGAGTACATGCTTATCAAGCACCATGGCTATATCTGCATTCAAATCCCCATTAATCTCCAAGCTATCGGCAATGACCGTGTCAATATCTATAAAAAGGAATTTCCCGCTTACAAGTCTTCTCATAGATGTTTTAAGCAGTCTCGAACGTGCCTTTTGTGTAATCTTATCATCGTAATGTTCTGTTATCACCTTTGAAGCAATTTCTCTTACTTTTCCCCGAAACCCAACTAACGTTTTTTCTGTCCGGTCATCCATTAACAAAATTATTTCTGCCTTCGGATTATACTTTTTTAGAGACAGCATAGAAATAATACATTCTTCTAAATAATAATCATTTTCTTTTGAGGTCAAAACATAAACAAATTTCATTCCCATTCCTTACTGTTGAAAAAATATTGAATGATACGGAAATATCCCGGCAACATTCAAATAAATCTGTAAAATATAAAAATGAACCATCAACACAATAAAAAGAAAACTATCAGCGATTATCATATTGCCCGGTGTCTGTTTGACAGGAAATATATCTTTCCTTCCTAGCATAATAATTAATAAATATTCTACATAATAAAATATCCTGTTTGCAAATGTTGATTTTGCGCCAATAAAAACACCGCACAAAGATAAACCCACTATAAAAAACCAAAAATCTGCTCTTGGTTTATGCCTGACCATTAAAAAAATTGCCAATAACGCGCACAAACTATACAACGCCAGATTACAGGATGAAAGACTATACTCCCTATATAAATATTTAGAGCTGACATACCCTCTGGGTAAAAAAGGTAAATGAATGACTATAAAAGTAAAAATTTTATCATAAAACAACTGCAAGAAAAGCAGCATCACTACAAAACCTAATTTCACTTTTGGACCCAATTTACGTTTGTCCAATAAAAATATAAAATATATTCCAATACAGGCTACTGCCGAATAGTGAAATCCTATAGAGATTATCCAAAAAATAAAAGCGGTACCCTTTCTGCCTTGCAATAGTTTACTAAAAGCATATAAAACAATCGCCATGGCCATTGCCTGTCTGGCAATATTCAGACTCTGCCCATAAAACACAAAAGAAAACACAAGCACCGCAATATCAATATGGATATCATCCTTTAAATTCCAAATTGCCGCATATGTAAAACCAACTACTATCAATACGTTAAAAAAGAAAACCGCCTGCAAGCTGCCAAACAACTTTGTTGCACAAAAAGTAATGATATAATACAGCCATTCTTTATTAATGGCTTTTAGATATACAAATATATTATCTGTCCTCTGGGCAATTAAAAAATATCTCTTCACATAAACCGCAACATCAATTCCAACCGTCTCTTCCCTCATCGCCGCCAATATCACCAATACAAGCCCCGACATAATGAAAAAAAACAATTGCAGGTTATTTCTATATTTTTTTGCAATATGTGCAAAGAAAAACGCTACAAAAAAAGCCAAAAAATATATCATGATTTACTCCTGATATGATTCAGTAAATTTTTGAAAAGTAATGCAGACGTCTGCCACGAATACCTCTCCAAAACTCCATCCGTGTTTCCAATACCCTTTTTTATACACTTGTCCAAATCCACATCATAATTTTCAGGGTCAATATACACCACCGCATCCTTGCATATCTCAGGCAGACAAGCTGCATTCGAACAAATAACTTTAACGCCAACCGATAACGCCTCAAGCGGCGGAATCCCAAATCCTTCAAATGTAGAAGGAAATAAAAATGCTTTACAATTCATCATTAAGCTCTTAGCCATTCCGTCTTCCACATACCCAACAAATTTAACATTAGAAGCTATAGAAAAGTCTAATTCATGTGTGGCATTTTTTACTTTTCCACCTGCAATTACAAACATTGACTCAGGATTCCTTTTTGCCACCTCCAAAATCCATTTAAAATTTTTGCGCTCCTCTAAACTCCCCATGGCAAAATAATATTCATGAGGCCTGATGTCGGCGTATCTATCAAATATATTGTTATCCTCTTTTATTCTCTCATAATGCTGCCAGCCATTTCCGATAACGCTAATCCGGTCTGGCTCCACCTTATAAACCTCCGTAATCTGCTTTTTTGAAAAATTACTGACAGTGATAATCGGCATTTTACTTCTGGCAATTACCCAATAATTCAGTCTGTGCCACATGCTTGAAAGACGGCCATATAAATTTTTATAATGGTCACGTAAAACTTTATATCCTATATCATGTACGACTGTAACACCGGGTCTGAGAAGTGGCGTTATATTACAAAAACCAATGCTGATTGCATGGTTTTTTAATAAATAACATAATAATGACGTCTGTGTCCATAAAAGGCCTCTCACGTTACCATAATAAATTACTTTAATATTTTTGAACTTTCCATCTATATTCACATAGTAAGGAACTATTATTTCAAATTCATCTTTGGATATTATCTTATCCAATTCCATTAGTATTTCATCTGCATATCTATATTGTCCCGTCAGTCTCTGGGCGTATACTTGTCCATCGAAAACATATTTATATTTCCTACCCATATAGTTACCTTTTAAACAAAAACCTCCTAATCGATTTAAACGCCTTAACCGACCGCTTCAAATCTTCCGGGTCTTTTAGTCCCACTCTCAATCGATATAAAATATACCTTGCCCGCAAATAATATTTCCTTCTGGCGTAATCACAAAATTCCACCATTTCCTCTCTGCTTAAACCGGGCAAATTGAGCAAACTGTTAATCGTACCGTCTTCCTTCACATAGTCTGCATAGCCGCCTTTTATATACCCGTTCTTTTTCGCCCACTCATAAGCTTCCGTCCCGGGAAATGGAAGCAATGGATAGAACTGTGCGGTATCTGTATTTAACTTCAATGCAAGCTTCAATGTTTCCTGCATGGTCTCTTTTGTTTCCCCATTGTTTCCCACCATATAACACGCATGAACCATTAATCCCGCTTTTTTTGCATTTCTCACATACTCTTCCGTCTGAGCGACCGTGATTCCCTTCCTGATATTGTTCAGAATCTGTTGGTTACAGCTCTCGATTCCGGGAATAATCAAGTGGCACCCTGCTTGCTTCATCTTCCTCATCGTCTCATAGTCTAAGTTCACCCGAGCATTACACAGCCATCTCAGTTTTTTGTGAAGCCCTTTCTCAATAAGCAGGTCGCATATCGCCACCACACGCTCCTTTTTTGTGGTGAACGTGTCATCCTCAAATACAACCTCCTTCACATCCGGGAAATTCTGCGCGATATATTCAAACTCAGCCACCACATTTTCCGGCGACCTTAAACGATATTTATGCCCATGCATTGTCTGCGGATAGACACAGAAATTACATCTTGCCATACATCCCCTTCCCGAGAAAATCTGAATCTCAGGAAATGCAGCCGGCGCAAAAAAATAATCTTCCGGCGTTAAATATTTCTTGATAAATTCGGCAGCAAAAGGGATTTCATCCAGTTCTTCAATAAATGGCATGTCCTTTGTCGAGCGGATGTCGCCTTCTTCCCTATAGGTAATCCCGTTCACATTACCCCAGTCTTCACCGTCTCTCACCGCCCTTGCAAAATCCCTGACAATATAGTCAAATTCATGCCGTGCAACCGCATCCACGCTTTCACTGATACATAGCGTTTCTTCCGGCAAAGCTGACGGATGTGTCCCCACCAACATTATTTTTGCATCGGGGAAAAAATTTTTAAGTATATTGGCAAAATTGATATCACTATAAATAGACGGCGTACTGGTATCAAGCACAAACAGTTTTGTATCCGCCCCATTTGCCCTAATAAAATCAAGGCTCTTCTTCTCATCAAACAATTTCGCCGGAGCATCCAGAAAGCTGATTTCAAACCCGTCCTTTTCGCACACTGCCGCCGCATAAATCAGCCATAAGGGGTAGTACAGCGCACCGCTCCTTGTTATTGCCGGACTGCGGTTTTCTCTCGAAAATTTTCCGTATTCAGCTTTAAACGGCGGATTTACAAAAAATACTCTCATTCTTAAGTCTCTTTCTGTCTACCTGCTCTGACGCAATCTATAGAATAAAGCAGGATGCTTTACCCTCACAAAATAAATACTTTTCATAACAATATAAAGAAGCGCGGTATTTTGGGTTCTGAAAAGCAAATACAGAATTTTCATTTTCCGTGATTTCGGGTCGGCATATTGCAACGCATACCTTGTATCTTTATCCAGTACTATCTTTCTTATCTCTTTTACAATCTTTTGGCCGCTCAAGCTGCTGTGGAACAAATTCTCAGCAGCACCCACCACGCGGTCAAAGTGTTCTCTGGACACATACTCTCTTGCCTGCAAATCATAAATTCCCAAATCAGTAAAAAAAGCCCGAAGCCGTCTAAACTCTTCTTTTCTGATTTGCAGCATATCCGGGCGGTATATTTCGGTAGCCCCGCCCCTGTCCCTACGTACATAATGATAGAAACACTCTTCCGTCACATAGGCTGTCTGTACATGGCGCACATAATTTCTTATAAAATCCCTGTCCTCATTAAATCCTTTTCCCTCAGGAAACAAAACCCGGTTCTCTTTTATGACTGCTAACAAGAACAACTTGTTCCAGACATTATACATAAGGGAAGCGTCCCACAAAAATACCATCGCCTCTTTCAATTCTTCTTCTGATTTGATTGCAAACGATGGCACTTTTTGCTCTATACATTCCACGACCTGCCCGTTTTTACTCTTATATGGTATATCAAAATAATAACCCGCCACCACAAGCGCGGACTCATGATACTCGGCGAGAGAAACCATCTTTTCCAACATACCCGTTTCTGCATAATCATCGGAATCTGCAAAGAAGACATATTTCCCTTTGGCTTTTGTTACGCCATAATTTCTGGCCGCCGATACCCCACGGTTCTCACAATGGTAAACCGAAACCTTATCATCTTTCTTTGCACATAAGTCGCAAAGTGCGGCAGTTTCGGAAGCAGAACCATCATCCACCAATAGAATCTCAATATCCTGATACGTCTGACGAAGAAGACTGTTCACACATTTCTTTATGTATTTTCCGGTGTTGTATACGGGCACTACAATAGAGACCATTTCGCTTCCTCATCTTTTAATGTATCAATACTCCCCACTCTCATGCCATCTCCAGGCATGTTCCACAATCGTGTCAATATCTCCGTATAGGGGCTTCCATCCAAGCACGCGTCTTGCTTTGTCACTGCTTCCTACCAGTTTCGCCGGGTCGCCTGCCCTTCTGCCTGCCAACGTGACTTTAACTTCCTTGCCCGTCACGCGCTTAACCGCATCTATGACCTCCAGGACAGAAACTCCCTGTGCGTTTCCCAAATTAAAGAAATCGCTTGCCCCGCCCTGTTCCAGGTGGTGTAACGCCAACAAATGCGCCGTAGCCAAGTCATATACATGGATATAATCCCTGACACAGCTTCCGTCTTGCGTCTCATAGTCAACGCCAAACACTTTAATATCTTCCCGACATCCGCCCGCGGCGTCAAGCACAAGGGGAATGATATGCGTCTCCGGTTGGTGGCTCTCCCCTATCTCCCCGTCCGGGTCCGCCCCTGCGGCATTGAAATAGCGGAGTACTACGAACTGTAATCCATACGCATTATGGTAATCCCGGAATATTTTTTCCACCATAAGTTTTGTCATGCCATAAGGATTGACAGGATTCTGCACCATATCCTCTGTAAGAGGCAATTGTTGCGGTTCCCCATAGGTGGCGCATGTAGATGAGAAAATAATCCTTTTACATCCGTATTTGCACATCACTTTCAACAGATTCAGCGTATTCACCACATTATTATAGTAATACTTCTCCGGCTCTGTGACGCTCTCCCCCACGTACGCATATGCGGCAAAATGGAAAACTGCCTCGATTGGATATTTCCGGAACACATTCTCGATGTCTTCCGGATTCTGCAAATCACCTTGTTCGAAACAGCCCCACTTGACAGCCTCCCTGTGCCCATAAACAAGATTGTCAAGCACCACTGTCTCATAACCTTCCTTATGTAACTGCTTGTTGACATGGGAACCGATATATCCGGCTCCTCCACAGATTAAAATTGCCATAGCAACCGCTCCTAATACGCCGCCTTGCCTGTCACGGTAAAGACCAATGTTTTGAAAATCAATCCAAAATCCAACAGAAACCCTCTTTTGCGGGCGTATTCTACATCCATCTGCATTCTGGATTCAAAATCAACCGACGCCCTGTCTGAAATTTGCCAGATACAGGTAAGTCCCTGGGGAACGGCGTAGCGTTCTATGTATCTGTCTCCGTATTTCTTTTGTTCATCCGCATATTCATAGACAGGAAGCGGCCTGGGGCCGACTAAACTCATATCGCCTTTTAATATGTTAATCAACTGTGGAAGCTCATCGATATTAAACTTCCTAATTACTTTGCCAACCTTCGTGATTCTCGGGTCATCCTGCAGCTTAAACGAAACCTCCCTGCATCCATACTCTTCCCTGAGTCTCTCATGGATGGCCTCGGCATTCTTATGCATACTTCTGAATTTATAGATTTCAAATTCTCTGCCGTTTTTCCCGATGCGCTTCTGCACATACAGCACAGGACCGCCATCTTCCATCGCTATCGCAAGCGCTGTTCCGACAAAGACTGCTGACAGGACAACAAGCCCAGACAGGGAAACTACAATATCTAATGTCCTTTTCGCCGCCCTGTACACCCATTTCCCCTCTAACAGTCTGCTGCCAGAATCAAGTTTACTAATTCGCAACACCGGTTTTTCTATGGCAGACGCATTCAGCATAATATCTTCACTCATCTCGTCACTCCAAACCCTATCTCCCATCCATGCCGTCACATAAAACGGCGCCATATAATATACTGTCCTGCCGCAGATACATACTCTCAAAAGCAAAATGCGGCTTAAAACCTATACGGTATCCTTACTTTGCAGGCGCTATAACCACCGGCACTTCAATAAACGCCAATGTGCCAAGAGACGTCATATCCACGACCACATGGTCTTCCCTAATCTCCGACACGGTAAGTTCCACCCACTGTCCGTCAACTAACTGGTACACTTTAATGTTCTGTCCCGCCTTGATTCCTTTCAGATAAAAGTTCACCGTTGCGGTATTGAAACCCGTGACAGACGCTTTTATCTGCGCAACATTCAATATTGTACCGCCTAACGCCGCCGCCTGGTTTTTCGCCAGATTCACATTTTCCTTTGCCGGCTTCAATACCGAAAAAGTCTGGTTGCTGGGCACGCCGTTGATAATGACATGGCCGCCCTGTCCAAGAGGGAGCGCATTGTCAATGCCCGGAACTTGCGTTACGGCATTGTTCATATACTCGCCCACCGTCTTATTTTCATCCGCCGCCGCTTTCGCCACACTATGCGGAACAGAAGACGCCGTGACGGCGGATACCGACGATGCAGACGACGTGGACGACGTACTGTATGACTGCGCCGTTGGGCTTGTTGCCGCCAAAACAGGCATAGATACAGCCATTACACCTGCCAGTGTCAGTGCTAACATTTTTTTCATTGTAATTTCCTCCTTTTCCCGGCACACCGGGTATTCCTAAATAGAAAATTCTATTCGGCTACGATTCTGTCAATGGTTCCCGCCGCATCCTCTGTCAGGATTGCAAGAACTACAAACTGCCTGTCGGCGCTCTCCTGTTTCTGCGTGGTCAGGGTAATCAGGAAATGGTAAGGCGTAATACCTTCCCACCCCTCACGCATATTCATAGTCATTTCCCTGGTCGCGAACAAATCATCTAAGAACTGTTGGCACCCGTCCAGATACGTGAAGTCATAGCTTCGCAGCAAGCTCGTGTTGTCTCTTTCATAGGCGGCAACAATCTCGTAAGTCAAGACATTGCCATCCAGATATAGGTATATCGTTTCATGTCTGTCAAAAAAATCAGGGTCTGCAAATTGGTACAAATCGGCAAACGGCCCATCGCCGTCTTCCCCCGCTTTGCCATGAAACACGGTATTGAAATCACACATGCTGGCCAGATTGGCAAGCTCGATATACACAGCCCCATTTTCATCTTCCTGCCCATAGGCATTGTGGGTTGCGTAATAATCATCCCCCTGCATGCTCTGTAATGCCGGGCAGTCTACTTTTGTCCCCGGGATATACAACCATGCAAAAATATCAGGATTTTCTTCCTGCAATGCCTGGAAATCAACCTGGGCGTCTTCGGCGCTCTCACCGGAAATTCCTGTCTCTGTGCCCTGCGCCTCTTGCCGCACTTTTCCGCCATCTGCTTTCTCTTTATCAAAGGCTGTCTCTCCCTGCCCACAGCCTGCTATTGCAAATACCGTCAAAGCAAGGATAATACCATTCACTATGTATCGTTTTCTCAATATATGCCCTCTTGTCTTTGATTCTTAGCCTATTCCACTTTTTCGTAGAATATATCCAGTATCATCTCAAACATTGCGTCTTCATCCGGGTAAAACTCTTCATATTGGTCTCCCATAACGGTTTCCCCTGAAAGCGTATAGAAGTCTTCCTCATCATACGCATAGTCGGCCAGGACAGGCGCCAGATAAGCCGCCTCATCCAATGACACGTCTGTGACCATCTGCGGTTTCACCGCCTGATACAAGTCTATGACAACGGACGCATCCTTATGTACCGCCTGTTTCGCGGCGTCGATGAAGCCGTTTAGATACTGTTTCTGCCTTTCCAGGCGCATATCCGCCGAACCGAAGACATCGGTGTCTCTGTATTTCACATACCAGAAAGCATTCTCACCCATCAAATGCAGTCTGTCCCCCTCTATGAAATCCTCTCTAACACCTGCCAAATCCTCGGAAATAACGACGTCAACGCCGCCTACGGCGTCATTGATGGTCGCCACGGCGCTCATATTCACTGCGGCATAGCCATGTATGGGAAGTTGATAAAAGAGGTTCTCCACCGCCTTCTTCTGGTACTCACAGCTTTCCTGCATGCCGTTACCGAAACCATGCTGTATGGCAAGCTGGGCTTTCACGGTGGACACATACTCTCCCTCATTATTATAAGTATCAATATCCGTCATGGTATTTCTGTTAATTCCAATCACTTTAATACTTTTATCTTTCGGGTTTAATACTGTCAGGAACAAAGCGTCTGCCTGTCCGCCGTCAGTTCCCTCCTCCACTTCTTCGACATCGTTCTTTTTATCAATACCCATAACAAGGAAAGTCAGTATCTCTTCATTGTAAGCGTATACGGCATCTTCATATTTGACCCATCCTTCCTGCCATTTCCCGCTTTCTTCGTCCGTCAGGATTTCCTCTACATCCGGCTGTAAAGCAGGTTGTGCGGTGACAGGCTTATTATAAAGATGATTTTTACCCACTGTTCTGATAATTCCAAATCCGCCGAACGCAAGCCCGAAAACCGCGGCAACAATGCCCGCAGCAATCAGAACCTTCCGTTTACCGTTTTTTTTTCCAATTCCGACAGTCTGTCCGGCCTGTCTAATCCTCCAAGCCTCTCCAATGTATCTGAACGTTCCGGTCTGTCCAGTCTGTCCAATCTGTCTGAACGCTCTGGCCGCTCTAACCGGTCCGTATGCCTTGGTTGTTCCAGACGGTCCAGGCTGCTTGTCCCGTCCGCTCTTTCCAGTCGGCTTAGACGCTCCGGCTGCTCTGCCCTGCCGCGTCCCTCGCCCCTCTGCTCCGGGTGAGGCTTCGGCTCGGTATCATAACCGTATTTCCCATAATATTTCCCGTAATATTTTCCATAGTACCTGCCGTAATGCCCGTAATAGCCTTTGCTGTTAAGGTCTACCTTATTTAAGACTACGCCGAGAATCCGGCTTCCTGATTTATCAAGCTGTTCTTTGACTTTCTGAACGAAGCGGTAGCTGACCGCATTGCTCTCCACCACCAAAACCGTACCGTCACAGCGCTTCGCCACCACCGCGGCATCAATGACACTGCCAAGGGGCGGCGTATCAATAATCACATAATCAAACGCCGTTCTCATCACGTTCAGCATGTCGGCAAATTTCTCACTCCCCAGAAGTTCACTGGGATTGGGCGGCACCGGCCCTGAAAAAAACATATAGAGCCGCGGAATATTTGTCTGGCACATCACATCTGTATATTTGTATTTCCCAATCAGGCAGTGGCTTAACCCATATTTCACAACGCCTGTCTTATACCTGCCCACCAACACAGATTTACGCATATCCGCATCAATCAATAGCGTCCTGTTGCCTGCCTCTGCAAAAGACTTCGCCATCTCCATAGCGATGCTTGTCTTTCCTTCATGGGGCGTACAGCTTGTGACGGCGACTACCTTCACGTCGCTGCCGCAAAATTCCACATTGCTCCTGAGAGTCTTAAAGGCTTCTTTTATATGGAAATCTGTATTTTGTTCCAAATGTAATTTAACTTCCTGCATATCTATTTCCTTTTCGTTTTCTGCTTTGTACTGTTTTCTTCCACCGCCACCGGAATAAGCGCCAAGGTACTTAAACCAAGATATCTCTCCACATCTTCCGACGATTTAATCGTATCATCCAGCAGATAGTGCACAAGAACAATCACACAGACAAGAAATGCGCCTATGATACCGCCAATTAACGTCCATTTGGCCACGCTGGGGCCGGCTTTTTCTGTCGGCAGATTGGCCTCTTCCACCACATTGACCGCATCGATATCCATAACGTTCTGGATATGCTCGCCCGCCACTTCCCGGATACAGTCGGCAATCTCCATCGCCTGCCTGGGGTCTGTATCCGTCACGGTAATAGACACAATACGCGTATCTGTAGGCGTATGCACACTAACCTGGTCAAGCAGGTCCTCATATTCCACTTCCGTCAAAGACAGTTCCTCTATTACCTCTTCCAATACATACCGGCTGTTAATCAGTTCCGCATAATCCTTAGTAAGCTGTGTGCCCATCTGCACATCGCTGTATGTAACTGTCGTACTCTCCGATTTATTCAAAATATATATTTTGGTAGTGGATTCATACGTGGGCGTCACTACAAACATGCTGACGGCAAACCCGGCCGCCGCCGCAAGCACCCCTGCCACCGCAATCATCCAGAACCTGCTTAACAATATATGAATAATCTCCAGTAAATCTATTTCGATGACATCATTTTCTTTATGATTTTCCATGTTAACTTTCTTTCCGTCCCTCTATGTATTCATCATGCAGCACGCACATCGGATGTTCATAGAACAATCTCCGTTTACTGCCTTCTCCATATTTCTTCCCAATATATTCCGCACACGCGCAAAGACATGGCTGTCTCCTGTCCAGGTCATGCGCGTCCGTAGCAACAAAATGGACTAACCCATGTTTCAGCATATTTCTTGTAAGCTGTTTCACACCAAATCCGTACCTGCCCATAATGCTTCCGGCATTCACCTGGATAAAGCATCCCATTCCGGCAAGCTCCGCAATCCTCGCGCTCTTGGAGCATATGTTCTTATACCGTTCCACATGCGCTATAATCGGGTCATATCCTCCCGCCGCAAGGGCATACACGCCATTCCTGATATAATCATAATCGGCCGAAGGTTCGAACTCAACAAGAACATAATGGGAATTTGCCAATGTCCCTGCCATTCCCTGGTCAAGTTCATCGACCAAACCGCTGCGGTAATACAATTCACTGCCAACATGCAATTTGATACCCAGTCCCTCTTCCCGCAGCTTATCCTGCAAGCACCCTGCCATGTCCGCTATTTTGGTACAGTCCATACGGCTGTGCCAGGGTTTATTATGGGGTGTCAGGATAATCTGTCCGATACCGTCCTTCTCCGCCATACGAAGCATTGCCATGCTCGTTTCCACACTGTCCGAACCATCGTCAATCCCCGGCAGAATATGGGAATGAATGTCAATATATTTTTCCATATGCCTCCTTGGGCAACCGCCCAAAGCCCGTCTACGAGACTCTCACTGCGTCCCCGTGCACCGCATCAGCGGCATATCTCGTCTGCACGGGGTTGCGCATAATAAAAGCCGGAACAAAGCGCCCGACTTCCCTGTCAACAACTGCCACAAAATCATGAACTATATCCGGCTTCCGTGCCAAAAGTTATTTCTCTATTCTCAAATCCTCGGTGTTAATTATACCCCCCCCCGTAAACTTTTGACAAGGTATTTTTCCAAGTTTCCTAAATTCTGACATGAATTATATATGCAAAGAAGGATTTAGAGATTTTTACTATTTTGTCAGAGCTTATTCTTACTATCAGAAAACAAAGGGGAATACAATGACAGTAGCACAAAAGTTAATTTGGAGGAAATGCAATGACTACTATCAATTTAAAAGACCGATGGACTTTGACTGTTCTCGGAGAGAATGTATATCACATTCCGGAGACTCCGATTGAGACAACAGTTCCGTCAACCGTTTATGGGACATTATTAGAGAAAAATCTGATGCCGGACCCATTTTTCCGCGACAACGAACTTGACGCGACCAAGCTTATGGACAATGACTTCGCCTACGAGACAGAATTTTCTTTAAGCGAAGCGAACAGAAAAGCGGACCGTCTCTTCCTTCGTTTTGAAGGTATCGACACATTGGCGGACGTCTATCTGGACGGAAAGCTGCTAGGTTTTGCCGACAACATGAACCGTGTTTGGGAATATGATATTACTTCTGAGGTTGAGGATGACACAGAGGATACCGTATACCACTTAAGAGTGGTTCTCCATTCTCCTACGCGCTTTATTAAGGAAGAAAACGAAAAATGCCCCGTGGGAGGTTCTTCCGATGCTATGCCCGGTTTTCCGCACATCCGCAAGGCGGCATGTATGTATGGATGGGACTGGGGCCCGAGACTGCCCGATGCCGGACTCTTCCGCGAAGTATCCGTCCAGGCCGTAAAGACCGCCCGTATCGGACAGGTTTATATCACCCAGCAGCATGAAGTGACCGGTAAAACCGTACATGGCAACACCGTTGCGGCTGTCCGTCTGACAGCCGATACCGAAATCGAATGGATGCCGGAAGCAGCAGACGAAAAAGTAAAGCTTGTACTTCTTTTGACCGCACCGGACGGCAAGACCACAATCTCCGCCGAGAGCGCGCCCATCGATTCTTTCACGGGTTCCGCGCCCTCCATGAAGCTTACGGATTTGACATGCGACCTGCGGTGCAACCATGTCCGCGTAGACATGACTGTCCTGGAGCCCCAGCTCTGGTGGCCCAACGGATACGGCGAACAGCCTTTGTATCAGGTGGAAGCCTTGTTGGTTCCCGTCCTGGACGGCTGTGATAATGAAGAACCGTTGGATACATGGTGTAAGAGGATTGGTCTTAGGACAATGACCGTCAATACAGATTTGATAGCGGACGAAGTCTGGGATTCCCATATGACCGGACAGACGCAGGACCTGGACGACGGCGACAATGTCATCATGACCCACGGGGATAAGAAAATATTGATTACGGACAAAGAAGCCAAGAAAATTCCCGGGCGTAACTTTGCCTACGAAGTCAACGGTCTGCAAATTTTCGCCATGGGGGCCGATTATATCCCGGAAGACAATATCCTCACAAGGCAGAACCGTGAACGCACCGATATGCTGCTTGCTTCCGCACAGGAATCCCATTTTAACTGTATCCGCATCTGGGGCGGCGGCTACTTTATGGATGATTTCTTCTATGACGTCTGCGATGAAAGAGGACTCTTGATTTGGCATGACTTTATGTTCGCCTGCGCGTCCTATGAATTGAACAACGCTTTTGAAGCAAATGTCTCCGCCGAGATACGTCAGAATATCCGCAGGCTCCGCTCCCATCCGAGTATCGGATTGTGGTGCGGCAATAACGAAATGGAGACGCAATATGAAATGTTGGCATGGCCGCAGACGAAGAAACAATACTACGACTATATTCGTCTCTATGAATATATCATTCCCAAAATCGTGGAGGAGGAAGACCCCGCTACTTTCTACTGGCCTTCTTCACCGTGTTCCGGCGGAAATTACGAGAACAGCAATGCCGAGAACGTGGGAGACGTCCACTATTGGGGTGTATGGCACGGAAATGAACCGTTCACCGCATACAGAAAACATCACTACCGTTTCCTGTCCGAGTTCGGCTTCCAATCCTTCCCGGCGATACAGACTATTCGCCGTTTTACGGAAGAAGGGGACAGAAATATCTATTCCCGTGTGATGGAAATGCATCAGAGAAATACGGCAGCCAACGGAAAAATCAGTAATTACCTTTCACAGACCTACCTGTACCCGAAGAATTTCGACGAGCTTCTCTACTGCTCGCAGCTTCTGCAGGCGGACGCAATCCGTTACGGCGTGGAGCACTTCCGGCGGTTCCGCGGCACTTGCATGGGCACTGTCGTATGGCAGCTGAATGATATCTGGCCGGTAGCTTCCTGGGCAAGCGTTGACTATTACGGAAACTGGAAAGCGCTGCAATATGCCGAGAAACGTATGTTTGCTCCGGTTCTGCTTTCCTGCGAAGAGCATGGGGAAATCGACCAGAAGCCTTACGCAAACACGCTTCCGTGCCCGGTTGACATCAGCGCCGACCTGCATGTTGCCAATGAAACGGCTAAACCTGTGAGCGGTATCGTAAGATGGTCGCTTCGCCTGCCGGATTCTTCCGTAGTGCGTGAAGGACAGTTCGAGGTGACAGCGCCTGCATATGGCGGTGCATGGCTCCCGCACCTTGATTTCAACGGGGAGGACCCTCTGAAAGTCCACCTCGCATATGAACTGGAGGTAAACGGAGAGGTGATTTCCTCCGGGACGACACTTTTCTGCGCGCCGAAACACTATGCATTCTTAGACCCTGAATTGCAAGTCAGCGTAGACGGGGACATCGTGACGGTTACCGCGAAGAACTATGCGAAATCCGTCAGTGTGGAGACAGAAAACGGTATTCTAAGGCTCGATGACAATTTCGTCGACATAGAAGCCGGAACCAGAACCTTCCACATCCTCCCGAGCCGCGACTTCACCGACGACGGCACGGCAGTGTCCGGCGCATACCGCGTCAGAAGTATATACGAAACGGCTGAAAGATAAAGCTATTTTTTCAGCTTACGCGCCTGTTTGGGCGTAATCCCTTTCAGCTTCTTATAGCAGCGTATAAAATAACTACAGTCGGAATATCCGACTTCCTGTGCGATAAATGCGACATCATGGTTTGAGAAAAGAATCATATTCTCGGCCACATTGATACGGGTTGCATTGATATACTCTTTGCATGTCATACCATACCTGCGATGAAAATTCATCGAAAAGGTAGAGTGTGACATGCTGCACATGGAAGCGAGCTTCTCCACAGTCAGCTCTTCAAAATAATGTTGGTCTATATATTCCGCTATGAAATCGAAACTCAGCTCATAGGACGGATGAATCTCCGGCGTCACAAGTAGATATCCGTTTTTCTGCCATTGTCTGACAAACTTTCCTATTATTTTACATAAATCGGCAATCAGTATCATAGGATACGCGTAAGCCTTCGCATAATATTCTTTTATAATCTCCTGGAACAGCGGGAGCAATTCCATCTCTTTTACCTCCTCCGGCATAAAACAACAGGGATATGCCGACGTGCTGATTCCGTAGAGCGAAGAGCGCAGATTTACATCGTCCGCCTTATAACTCGGAAGGATTCCCGGGTCAAATTTGACCACATAATAGCGTATGCGTCCCGCCTTACCGGAAAAATTAATGGCGTGCACACACCTGGGCGGAAACAAAATAGCGCATCCTTCCACGCAGGTTTTTACGGTATTATCGATGGTAAACTGAACTGTCCCTTCCAATATATAGAGAAGCTCCGCATAATAATGCCAGTGGGCAGGTATCGGAAAAGAATCTTCACCGCTGTCAAAGCAGAAAGCTTCATATGGCGAAGCAATCGGGTCGATGTATTCATATAAATTGTTCATTCTCATGCCTTTCTATAACCTGCAAACTTCGGGCCGCAGGCACACGTATCGTATCATGATTATAGCAGAACATCATAAAAACACAAAATTTTCTCATTTCAAACATACTTTTTCCTTATTTTTCCGATACAATAATCCACAAGCTATCATACGATTGCAGAAAGGAAACTACCAATATGAACTTCCGGCATGAATACAAGCATGAAATTAACTTGTCCGACATGATTACTCTCAGGCATCGGCTGCGGGCCCTCATGCAGCCCGACAGCCACGCTACAGGAGGGAAATACGAAATACGCAGCCTGTATTTCGATAACTTATCAGACAAAGCCCTGCGGGAAAAGCTAGACGGCATAAGCTACAGGGAGAAATTCCGCATCCGGTATTATGACAACAATCTTTCCCTCATCCATCTGGAGAAAAAAAGTAAACTTGACAGAGTCGGGGCAAAACAAAGCGCTACTTTGACCAAAGAAGAGGTTAGCGCCCTCCTGGACGGCGATTACGCATGGATACGCCAAAGACAAGAACCCATCCTGGCCGAATTTTACAGGAAAATGACTTGTCAGCAGCTTAAGCCAAAAACAATTGTTGACTATACAAGGGAACCTTACATATTTCCCCCGGGAAACGTCCGTGTCACAATAGATTACAACATCCGTACCGGAATTTTATGTACTGATTTTCTAAATCCCACATGCGTCACGGTTCCCGCCAGGGACGCTCCCATTATCCTGGAAGTAAAATGGGATGCATACTTGCCGGATATTATACAGGATGCCGTGCAGCTTGGCGCAAGACGCCCCTGCGCCTTTTCTAGGGAACCGCTGATTAATTAGTTTTATTTTCAGCATTATCCCGTTTTGTC
>CAMWBY010000032.1 GCA_947172645.1 uncultured Lachnospiraceae bacterium
ACTTAGTTTTTCTTAGGCGGCGTCCTTAAGACGCCTTAGAAACTCTTTTTGTCTTGCATTTTACCGACTTTGCGAAGCAAACGTCGCAGACAAAACTTAGTTTTTCTTAGGCGGCGTCCTTAAGACGCCTTAGAAACTCTTTTTGTCTTATTACTTGATTGCCCTGCCGTCTCTTCTTCTTACAATCAGCTTGTTAGAAGCTTTCTTCTTCTTACGTGTCTTCAAGCCGAGTGCAGGTTTGCCCCAAGGTGTACACGGGCCGGGACGTCCAATCGGAGCCCTGCCTTCACCACCGCCGTGCGGATGGTCGTTCGGGTTCATAACAGAACCACGGACTGTAGGGCGGATACCCATATGACGCTTACGTCCTGCTTTACCAATCTTAATCAGGTTATGGTCTGCGTTGCCAACTGTACCTATAGTCGCGCGGCATACGATAGGAACCATTCTCATCTCACCGGAGGGTAATCTAAGCGTTGCGTATTTACCTTCCTTAGCCATAAGCTGTGCGCTGTTACCTGCGGAGCGAACCATCTGTCCGCCTTTTCCAGGATACAGTTCAATGTTGTGTACCAGTGTACCTACAGGAATAGAGGATAAAGGCAGGCAGTTACCTATTCTGACTTCAGCCTCAGGTCCATTCATAACCTTCATGCCGTCTGTCAGCCCTTCCGGAGCCAGAATATATGATTTCTGTCCATCCTCGTAACAAATCAACGCGATGTTCGCCGTCCTGTTGGGATCGTACTCGATACCGATTACCTTAGCCGGAATGCCGTCTTTATTTCTCTTAAAATCAATGTTTCTATATAATCTTCTGCTTCCGCCGCCATGATGTCTTACCGTAATCTTACCTTGGTTGTTACGTCCGGAATGCTTCTTCAAAGATGTGCAAAGCGACTTTTCAGGAGTCTTCTTTGTTATCTCGGAGAAATCAGAACCAGTCATGTTACGTCTGGAAGGTGTATATGGGTTATATGTCTTAATTCCCATGGTTGTATCTCCTTTTCTTCATAGATTTTTGCGCGGCGCCTGACGCTCCGCATACATTATCTTATTTTGCAGTCAGGAAAATTTACAGACCTGCAAAAATCTCAATATCCTTGCTATCCTCTGTCAACTGTACGATAGCTTTCTTGGTCTTGGCTGTCTTGCCATATACCATGCCGCGTCTCTTGGTCTTACCATCCAAATTCATGGTATTAACTCTCGCAACTTTCGTTCCTTCAAACATCTTCTCAACAGCTTCTTTAATCTGCGTCTTATTTGCTTCCGGATGAACCAAGAAAGTATATTTCTTCTCGCTCATGCCGGCCATGCTCTTCTCTGTGATAACCGGTTTGAGGATTACATCATAATATTGGATTGCTGCCATTATGCATACACCTCCTCAATCTTAGCTACTGCATCCTTGGTGATAACCAGAGTGTCACCTTTCAGGATATCATACACATTAATGTTCTCTGCAACTGCTGTAGATACTTTCGGAAGGTTTCTTGCGGAACAGATTACGTTCTTGTCCTGCTCGCCGATTACAACCATCGCCTTCTCCACTTTAAGGTTATCCATAACCTGTTTAAATTTCTTTGTCTTAATCTCGTCAAGTTTCAGTTCGTCCAGAACAATCATCTTGTTCTCCTGCACCCTGCTTGTCAGGACAGACTTAAGCGCAGCCTGTTTCTCTTTCTTATTCATCTTGAAAGAATAGTCTCTCGGAACAGGAGCGAATACAACGCCGCCGCCTTTCCACTGGGGAGCCCTGGTTGAACCCTGTCTTGCATGGCCTGTTCCCTTCTGCCTCCACGGCTTCCTGCCGCCGCCGGAAACCTCGGAACGGGTCTTCGCTTTCTGTGTTCCCTGGCGTTTATTGGCAAGTGTCTGAACAACAGCCATGTGTACCAGATGTTCGTTAACTTCAACACCAAACACTGCATCGTTTAAATCCATCTTGCCGACTTCTTTACCTTCCATATTATAAACAGATACCTCTGCCATCTGTATGGTCCTCCTTTCATCTGTGACTAGGTCACTATTTCGCATCAACCTTAGTTGTCTCTTTAATGGTTACTAAGGCTTTCCTCGGGCCCGGTACGGAACCTTTGACAAGAATAAGGTTTTTATCCGCATCAACCCTTACAACCGTAAGGTTCTGAACCGTTACCTTTACGCAGCCCATATGTCCCGGCATACCTTTGCCCTTGAATACCTTGCTTGGCGAAGAACATGCACCGTTGGAACCCTGATGGCGATGGAATTTAGAACCGTGAGTCATAGGACCTCTATGCTGTCCGTGTCTCTTGATGGCACCCTGGAATCCCTTACCTTTAGAGATTGCAGTCGCATCAATTCTGTCGCCTGTCTCAAAAATGTCCGCTTTGATTTCACTTCCGAGCGTATACTCTTCTGTGTTCTCCAATTTGAATTCTCTGACATATCTTTTACTGGATACGCCGGCTTTGTCGAAGTGTCCCTTCAACGCTTTGCCAACGCCATGTCTGTGGATAACTTCCTTCTTACCGCTCTTATCTTTGTTGACAATCCTGTCCTTCTTGTCCACAAAACCAACCTGCACAGCACTGTAGCCATCATTCTCTACCGTCTTAATCTGTGTCACTGCGCAAGGTCCTGCCTGAAGTACGGTAACCGGTGTCAGTGTCCCGTCTTCGCTGAAGATTTGAGTCATTCCGACTTTTGTTGCTAAAATAGCTTTCTTCATTTCCTTTACCTCCTGTTGTTCTACAGCGGGCCAAAATCTCATTTTCTCTGCAATTTTCTTTTGGCCATCCTAGTAGGGGTCTTATTTGTTCTTCATCTTGATGTCGATATAAACACCTGCGGGCATCTCTAATCTCTGCAGCGCATCCACCGTCTTGGGCGTAGGTGTGATGATGTCGATGAGCCTCTTGTGGGTTCTCTGCTCAAACTGTTCTCTGGAGTCCTTATATTTGTGAACCGCCCTAAGAATCGTAACCACTTCCTTCTTAGTGGGAAGCGGCACAGGTCCGCTCACCTGAGAACCGTTCTTCTTTACTGTTTCGATAATTTTCTTCGCAGATGCATCAACTAACTGATGATCATAAGCCTTTAATGTAATTCTCATTACTTGACTTGCCATAAAAAAAGTCGCCTCCTTTTCGCACTTTTCAGTTCTAAGTACGACAAGCGGTGACTGTACACTCTCCCGTGTGTGTCCTACTCTTAAGACACCAACCACGTTGTCTCCGGAATCTATACCGGACATCTCTGTTTGTACAGTGACTTGTCGTCAGTTTCCTAACTTGACATTCGCTCCACGGAAAACCTGCCACAAAGGCAGCAACCTCACGCTTCATAGCTATCATGCCACAGCAATTGTTAGTATATATGATGTTCTTAAAAGATGCAAGTATTTTTTTACAAATTATAAATATTTTTGTAACCGTTCTTTGCGAAACACATTTTCTGTGCTATCCTTATGATGCGAAGATATCCATCGCCTCATTTGAGACCTCAGCGGCGTTCATTATATGACGGCTCTGCAGCCGCCTGACATAATGCGCGCGCAAATTCAATACGGAAGGAAATAAAAGATATGTGGACAGCAGATAAGTGGAAAGATTACGAAGTAATAGACACTTCCCATGGCGAAAAATTGGAACGTTGGGGCAGTTATATCCTGGTACGCCCGGACCCGCAGGTTATCTGGGATACCCCCAAGTCAGACCGCCGTTGGAAACAGAGAAACGGGCACTACCATAGAAGCTCCAAAGGCGGCGGGGAATGGGAATTTTTTGATTTACCCCAGGAATGGAGTATCCAATACCGGGAGCTGACTTTCCGCTTAAAGCCTTTCAGCTTCAAACACACCGGACTCTTCCCTGAACAGGCTGTCAACTGGGATTGGGTTTCTTCTATAATAAAGGATGCAGGAAGGCCGGTGAAAGTCTTGAACCTGTTCGCATACACTGGCGGCGCCACTCTTGCCGCCGCAAAGGCAGGCGCCAATGTCACCCATGTGGACGCCTCCAAAGGTATGGTCTCCTGGGCGAAAGAAAACGCCGCCGCTTCCGGGCTTGCCGACGCCCCTATCCGCTATCTTGTGGACGACTGCGTAAAATTCGTGGAGCGTGAAATCCGCCGCGGAAATACTTATGACGCCATCATCATGGACCCGCCCTCCTACGGCAGAGGCCCCAAAGGCGAAATCTGGAAAATGGAAGAAAGCATCTTCCCCTTCCTGCGGCTTACAACCCGGATTCTCTCAAGAGACGCCCTCTTTTTCCTTATAAACTCTTATACTACCGGCCTCCAGCCCGCCGTGCTGTCCTACATGCTGCACACCACCCTCGTCCCCGGTTTTGGCGGCAAAGTAGAAGCTTCGGAAATAGGACTCCCTGTCACATCAAGCGGACTGTATCTGCCATGCGGAGCTTGCGGGCGTTGGGTTAGGGCGTAGCTTCACTAATGTTTCGGCCTGCGTCGCTCATATTAACTGCGCCGCACATGAAAATACCGAATACACTAATGGCAAGCTCCCTCCATGTAAAATAAGAATGGGCGCTTGAATGGTTCAACGTACAATAATACCATAGGAACGGATACGCCGCCACCGCCAGGATTGCCGCTGTACCCGGAAGCATTTTGGTCCCTGTTTTCCGGTAACGTATAACCCCGGCAATCACCATGTATACTCCCAGGCACACGAACACAGCAAGCATAGCTTTCGTATTACAGGCGCCCAGGTTCAATTTCAGCGTAGAAAACCATGTATAATCTTCATTAAAATGCCCGGTTCTGTGTTTCACCTGGTCGATAGCGCCCTGTATCACATCCTCATCTGTCAAGATTGACGCAATGACCCATTTCGACGACCACATTCCTACATATCCGATTCCCCAGGATATTGTGTACCAGATGACATCTTTCAAGCCTTTCTTCAAAGATGCCATACATTCACGGTCCAGTGCAAGATGGGCAATCAGGGGAATCCCCAAAGTGACAAGCGGGTACGTCAGCAAATCAAAATACGCTGTCAGGCAGGCTGACAATACAAACAAGCCGCTTCGCTTTGCCCCCCCCCAGATGCTCTCTCCATAAAACCAGCGCCAACATAGTTAACATCATAATATAAAAGCATGGCGAAAACTGCAAGGAACTAAACAGGCTGACAGGCGCCAAGAAAATATACATTGCCCAAAACGGAATGAGGAATGCTTTGTGCCCATCCCTGACCAATATATATACAAAAGTAAAAACCAACGCAAGCTGCAATACCATATTTATCTGCAATATATCCGCATAAGTGAAAAAACACAAAAGCGGCCGCAACAATATTTGGTGCCCGTGCCAATATCTCGCATAATTTTTCACCCAGTAATCACTGTTCCCCAAGGCAACCACCTGGTACAAAGATTCCATTGGATTGATATCGCCCACCTTAACCCTCGTGCCAAGCAAAATGTCCCGTAACCCGTCTTTTGTCTCTGTGTACGCAACATTTAACATTAACCCATCTGTATAAATATCAAGTTCTGTGGCCCGGATTGTTTCCCATATATACGCCCCCAGCCCTTTATTATGTAATATGATTGCCGACTCTTTCACATTATCATACATATCACGCTGCCGGACAAAGTACGTGGCGGTAAGCGCCATCACGCCAAGCACGGCACAAACCATCACTATCGCCGCTTCTTTTATCAGTAATTTGCCAATATTTTTCATCCTAACCTCCATGATTCCGCCTTGCGGAACCACAAATCCAAAGACAAGCAAGCTCGTCTGGGAGAATACCGTATCGTGGGCATTCTATAACGCCGCCAGAATAATCACTACCATCCACAGCATCACCATCAGCACGGCCATAATTCCATACATAATGAGCGCCGCCTTGAAGAAATTCGACTTACTCTTCTTCTCGGTATTACTAAAGGCCCATATAAACATCATGATGATATTGACGCAAGGCAATATCATTAAGACCAACGACAGAATCCATTCGCTGACTTTCACCGGCTCCTCCAGTTCCAACTGGCTGTCCACATAGGGCGGTATATTGCCATAAGGCTGATAATTGCCGTTATAATTCTGATAACCCTGATTGGCATACCCATTCTGTCCATAATAGTTATTCTGCGGATAACTATTGGCTTGTTGATACCCACCATACTGGTAATTACCGTCTTGCACTTGTCCTGCATTCTGGTAATTGCCATCTTGCATCTGCCCCGCATTCTGGTAATTGCCGTCTGGCATCTGCCCACCGCTCCAGTCATTGCCATCCTGCGGCTGCTCATGCAAATGCACTGTCCCCTCTGTATCCTCATTCTGTAATATGTTATTTTCTTCCATAACTAATCCTCCATTCCTGCTCAACCCGCAAATCCGGGCGGCGCTGAAAGCATTTCAGCCTCACAGTACCCCCATTCTATGCAAAAAACTCTCATAAAAAGGAAACATACGCGCAAGTACATTATCCTTCATATAGACATACGGAACCCGGCCAGGAAAATACAAGTACATGCGGAGGCAATATACCGCCAACAGCAACACAAACACTGCTGCGATGAGCCACTTGAGCCCTTTTGCCTTCTTCCCGAGCAGATAGCGGTTTACGCCAAAATAAGCTGCCACCCCCATCACCGGAAACACCACCGGATTCAGCCGCCACGCCTGCTCCCATCTGCCCGCCAGAAAACAGGCGCTCGCCCTGCTCATGCCGCAGCCCGGACAAGGAAATCCGCTGAAAATCACCAACGGACAGAATGCATGGAACACGAGATTAACCACCACAATATAAATCAAAAGCGCCACCCCTGCCATGCCATATTGTTTTATGTCTGCCATAACGCGCCCGCACACGGATTGTATATACTTTTTCATCACTCCATAGATTCTCTCTGTATTCCTATAGCCAAGTTTATCCTTCTATTATATGTCCGAAACCATATTGTATCAAGCGCCATTGAAATTAAGCGGTATCACCGCCATAACCTGCACCGCCCCATACAATAGTAAAAGATGTACCGGATAAAATCCATAACAGACCGCCTTCGGCATCTGCCTGCCTTTTCTTCCATTATAAAGAGAAATAGGAATAAAGGCCAACAGCCCGTACATCTCGCGCAGGGAAAACTCAAAGAGATACGATGCAGAGTAGGAATCCATATACCGCAGGCAGTTCGTGCTCCATGTCCCCAAAAGCATGACGCCGGCTGCCAATGTCATCTTAGGAGACAATTCCCATCCACGTGTAAAATAAAACACAAAGATAAGGAGCACCCCCATATACCGGTAATCCGTCTTCAAATAATATGCAGCCACACAGCAAATGCATACTGTCCCAACCTGCAATGCCCTGAATACCAATATGCGTATCCGCCTGCATGACGACTTCTTGACGCTCCGCCGCCCATTCCTCTCCGCCCACTCCCATACCGCCATAGCGGACACACCAAGGAAAAGTGTAAAAAAGACATTCTGGCTCTCTACATCAACAACACGGCATGAAAATGCCAAATCAAAAGGCACCTCAGATATCAGTGCAAAGGCTCCTAACCTAAACAGATAATTGCGTCTGCTTCTTGTATGGATAAAGCCTTCCGCTGCAAGATACGCAAACAGGACAAAGGCAATTCTCCCGACTGCCCTTCCCGCCGAATAAAACGCCTCCAACAGCTCCGCATCCTGTCCCGCCATCGTACATTGCTTCATTATCACCGTAAAAATAATGGCAAAGAAGTGGTCGATAAACATCGTTACATATGCGATATTTTTTAATGCTGCATTGCTCATAGTCGTCCTTTTCACCGGATACACCGACATCCTGGCTCTTCCTCGTTTTCTCTCATCTATCCTACTACAAAACCACAAAAAGGTAAAACATAAATTCATTCCAAAACTTATCTTTATAATCTTTCTTATAGCAATCGAGTAGGAAGAGACATCTGCACGGGGATGTGCATAAAAAAACGAGCACAGCTCGTTTACGAGTTCCGCTTCGCGGACTCGAATAAGCGGAGGAATTTCCTATTATATAAAAAGAGGGCACATATCTCACCGATACATGCCCTCCTGCAATCATATGCCCCTAAATGATAAGGTCGCCTCATTGCAAAAATTATTTTTCACTGTTTTACAGCTTAATATCCACCGGCTGATAACCGCGGCTGAACGCCACGCCAGGCATCTCCACGTCATAGGTGCCGTTCTTCTGGCTGTCCTGGGATTCTTCCCCGGACTTCGAAACGTCCTCTTCCTTCTCCGCGCCCGGAACCTTATCCGGCTCCTCTTTATCCTTTCCGGTCTTGGCATCGTCTTTCTCTTCCTTGGACGCTGCTTCCTGTAAGGTCTTATTCGCCTCGTTCAGCGAATCCATCTGAGATGATGCGGCCTTGTCTGCCAGTTCCTTGACCTCTGCAAGCTCCTCTTCCTTCGACGCCGTGGCGTCTCCCGGCCCGCCTTTATCCCGCTTAATCTCCGCTTCCAATATGCCTGCACGGTTCTCCATGTGATTCGACGTACTACCGTGGATATCCGCCTGTTTCATCGATGTATCTGCGGAAATTAACGCTTCCATGCTGCCCGCAGAAAGCCCTGCCGACTGCTTCGCGCCCTTCTGTTCCTGCTTCTTCGCCCCAAGCATCTCATCCATGGAAGGCCCCTTCTCCTGTTTCTTCTGGCGTTCCTCCCTCTTGACTTCCATCTGATGCTGTCGCAGCTGCATCTCCAACTGGCTTATCTGCTTCTGCAATTCCTGCCGCTTCTTCATCTTGGCTTCCGCCGGCATTTCCCGGTTGGAAGACAGCTCCTGCAGCTGCTTTTGCAGATTCTGTATTTGGTTCTGTAAATCTTTGCTGACCGCATCCGTCTGCCCGCTGGCTCCCGGTCCGATTCCCGCCGTATTTGGCTGCGTGCCTGTGCCGTTTACTCCGTTAACGTTCATGCTACATCCTCCATTCTTTTTCAATGCGCTCCCCTATACTCTTCCGGTTCCTTTTACCCTATGAGCAATGAGAGTCCATCCATCTTTTGATAAATCCCGCATTTTAGCGCATCTATGATGCTTATTGTTTATTTCGGCCGCCCATTCGGTTCTATCAAGTGATATGTTGTGAACAAACATTTATCAGTTGTGAGCGTTTTAAGTTCCCTCTTAAGTCCTCCCTCAAGATACTTTACATGTTATGAAGCGTCGTTTCATAAGCATGCATCCCCCGGTACTGTCCAGGCGTGCAGCCCACATACTTTTTGAACTGTCTGTTGAAATTAGATAAGTTCTGAAATCCGCACGCGAAAGCAATCTCCACCGAAGAAGCGGCGGAATTGCGCAGCATATCACAGGCAAACTTGATTCTTAGCTGTATGATATACTCCATCGCACTGACGCCCACCGTTCTTTTAAAGCGGTACATAAAATAACTTTTGCTAAGATGCACCATGTCCGCCAACTGTTCTATGCTGATATTCTCCCTGTAACTCAGATTTATGTACGCCAAAACCTCGCGGATACTTTCAGTCCGCCTCTCATCCTGGCTTTTAACGGTCCGAATGCATCCCGTATCCTCTAACAGCCACAGGAAACGAAGCAACTCGCTTTTCATGCATAAATCGGCAACCGGGGTATCCTCCTTCACACAGACAAAAATCCTTTCCACGCATCTCCTGATTTCCCCATAGGCTTCGTGCTTCCCGGAAACAGGCACCGCAATCCTGCGGCTTCCCGTAATAATCGGCTCAATACACGATATGCCGCACCGCTCTTCTTTCCCGATGCCAAGCATCTCAGCCCGGAATACCAGCGTATGATAAATCTGCGTGTCTTCTTCATATGGATAGACCGAATGCAGCATATTAGGCGGAACCACGATAATATCGCCGGTATCCGCTATGAATTTGTCCTCTCCGCATGTAAATTCACTTCTGCCGCTCACAATATAATTCAGCTCAAACTCGTTATGCCAGTGCAGGGGAACAAAAGGAAACCTCTCCGGCATCCTGCATTCATAGAAATCATAGGGAATCCTCACCGAACCATGTTTTCTTTTTTCCTTAGAAGATAGATTATTCACCGCTCTCCGCCTCCATAATCTGTAACATCACCCTAAGCGCACACATTTCCCTCCCCGCGCAAGTTTCTTTTCCAATCTCAATGTCGCCCAAGTACTTACGGGCTGCATGGCGGATGCTTGCAAGACCGAATCCATGTCCGTCGCCGTCTTTGGAGGTGACAGGCAGGCCGCTTGTCTCGTCTATTGTCAGCTCTCCCCTGTAACTGTTCTTCACCTCGATAATATACATATTTTTCCTTCTGTAAGAACACACCGTTATACTTGGTTCCTGTATCTCCCCCATCGTCCCTGCCCTTTCCCTCTCCGCCGCCTCGATGGCATTGGCCAGGGCATTGTTCAGTATAATACTGATATCAAAAGCATTGACCGAGTTGCTCAACGGATAATGAAAACCGCACCGGAAACAAATCCCCTTCTCCTCCGCTTCCTTTTTCCTGCCTGATAAAATCACGTCCGTCACCGGATTCCCGCTGGCCACATCCAACAATGTGTCCTGCATTCCATCCTGCAGAGACCTTGCATATTTCCCCGCTTCTTCATATGCCCCCTGGGCATAGAGCTGTTCCAAGGTCATCAGATGGTTGCCCATATCATGGCGCAGGTTTCGCATATCACGGTAAAGCCTCTCCACTTCCGTAATATGGCTCTGCAAATCCTGCATCTGCCTGGAGAACACTTCCCGCTGTTTATCCTGCTCCTGCTCGTCCTTCCACCTGCTGAACACATATGTCATCACAAAAATCGTCACAAAGCATACGACACTGTAGAGAATAAGCAGCCAGTCATGGTATCCGTAAGTGTCATAGACGCTTTTCCCTGCATCCCACATATACACCCTGCTATAATACTGAATCACTTCATAGGCAAAGGCGCCGGACACCGAAGGCACAAGCAGAATCAGAAGCTCGCTGCCTTTCATATGTTTGCGCTTCCTTCCATACGCCCACAGCATGAGTCTGACCGCCATATACATAAACACGAAAGTAAGCAGAACCTCTATCACGCTCTGCACCACATAAACCTCAAACCAGAATAAATCATTATCCTCTACACGCTGCGCCATTGCATAAAACAACAGATACATCTCATTGGTAACGCAGCTTTTGACCATAAGGCTCTGCCAGCGCAAACAGAAAAATGTAATCGCCAGGAAAAATTTCTGTCCTATGTTTCCCCGGTCAGCCAGGCACGTGACAAGGAATGTCAGCATCATACACGTCCCATAGGCAAAAGTATTCGTCATTTCTATGGGGATATAAATCAGAATAAGCATAATCACACAATAGAATGCGCCGCACATCCATGCCGTCTTACGTTTCACCAGGAATGGACTGACCCAAACCACATAGAAATAGGACATTATGAGCGCAACAGCCACCCTGTAACACGCCTGGACTAGTTGATAATACACTTCCGCCACTTATCTGCCCCTCTCCCTGCCAATATACTGCATATACTGCCGCACGAATCCCGCAAACTGCTTCTTCGATACAAGCGCCGTGCCTTTCTCCATCCAAACCGTAGTCGCGCTGTACTTCTCCACATATTTGAAGTTCACCAGATACGCCCGGTGTGTCCTGTAAAAATCCGCTCCCGTCTGTTGTGACAGTTCTGTCAGTTTTCCATAATACTCGATATCTCCGCCGGTGGTATGCAGCATGACTTTCCTGTTGAACACCTCCGCATAGATAATGCTTTCAAGCGGCACTTTTGTGGAAATGCCGCCCCGCTTCACCAGGATTGCACGTGCTCCCTCCTCCTGGCTGCGCCCGCTGTCTTCCCCTGTCTCTCCGCCTCCTGCCTGTTCTTCCCACTGTTCCAACGCTCGTCCCAACACTTCCCGCAATTTACTTTCCTGAAAGGGCTTCACCAGATAGTGGAACGCTCCCACATCGAACGCCTCATAGACATATTCAGACAGAGCCGTCACGAATATCAGGATAGTATTCCGATATCTCCCGCGCATCTGCGACGCCACTTCCATCCCATTCAATCCGGGCATCTGAATATCCAGGAAAAGAATATCCGGCGCCCGTTCCTCACGCAGCGCTTCCTCCCCTGAACAAAAACATACCACCTCGCACGCTGTTCCTCTTTCCGCGCAAAATAATTCTATCTTGCGCCGCAGAGCATCCAACATCGTCGCTTCATCGTCACATACCACAATTCTTACCGTCCGCATCAATCCCATCCCCCGCAATCAAAGTCTGTCAGTCTGGATTCCGTCCAGTTTAACAGGCTGCTAACGCCCAGCGTATCACTTCCCATTATACATGATAATCCTATAATTCCCCTCTTTTCACGCCCAAAATGTTGCAAACGGACTTTTTTTGGTTGTAAAATGCAGAGATGATGCAAAACAGTATTATAGTATCATTTTTCAGTATTATATCAGTAGCTTTTTCAATATTTTAAGATTATTATATCATTAACAACGACAAACACAAGTACGTGGAACCATATGGTGTCTGTAACCTGCCAACATATCATGAAAGGAGATTTTGAAAATGGCAAAATGGCTTGACAACGCAATTTTCTATGAAATTTATCCCCAGTCCTTCAAGGATACCAACAGCGATGGGATTGGCGATTTCAACGGCATTATCGAAAAACTGGACTATATCAAAGACTTGGGGTGTAACGCAATCTGGCTGAACCCTTGTTTCGAATCACCCTTCGGCGACGCCGGATACGATGTATCCGACTATTATAAGACAGCGCCCCGCTATGGCACGAACGACGATTTGAAGCGCCTTTTTGACGAAGTACATAAACGTGATATGCACATCCTGTTAGACCTTGTTCCCGGACATACATCCATAGAACACGCATGGTTTAAGGAATCCATGAAGCCCGAGCGGAATGAATTTACAGACCGCTATGTGTGGACGGACAGCGTATGGGAAGAGCCCAAGGGAATGGGCAGCCTGAGAGGAATCTGCGACCGTGACGGTTCCTGTGCGGTAAACTTCTTCTCCAACCAGCCTTCTTTAAACTATGGCTTCTACAAACCGGAACTTCCCTGGCAACAGGCTATGGACGCGCCCGGGCCGCAGGCCACGGTGGAAGCCCTGAAAGATATCATGCGCTTCTGGCTGACGATGGGCTGTGACGGATTCCGTGTGGATATGGCAGGCTCCCTCGTAAAACATGACGAGGAGGGCAAAGGCACGGTGAAACTCTGGCAGGGTGTACGCGCATTCCTGGACGAAGAGTTCCCGGACGCCGCTATGGTATCCGAATGGAGCCAGCCGCAAAATTCCCTGTCAGGCGGGTTCCACATGGATTTCATCCTCTTTTTCGGTCCCTCCGACCCCAACAACCTGTTCCGCAGCCCCGAACCGTTCTTTGCGAGCCGCGGCAAAGGCGATATTTCGAAATTCGTTAAGAAATATAAAGATAACTATGAGAAGACAGCTCGTAAGGGCCTGATTTGTATCCCTTCCGGCAATCACGACGTAGACCGTATTGCAAGACACCTGCATGGCGACGAACTGAAATCCGCTTTCGCGTTCCTTCTCTCCATGCCCGGCGCGCCTTTCATCTATTATGGCGATGAAATCGGTATGCGCTATGTGGAAGGCCTCTCCTCCGTGGAGGGCGGCTACAACAGAACCGGTTCCCGTTCCCCTATGCAGTGGGATAACGGCGTAAACGCAGGTTTCAGCCTTGCAAGCAAAGATAAACTTTACATCCCCCAGGATGAAAGTGCAGACCGCCCCACCGTAGCGTCGCAGATGGCGGACCAGGCTTCTCTGTACCATGAAGTGAAGAGATTAATCGCGTTGCGCCAGGCACATCCTGCGCTGCAGAGTAAAGGCGAGATAGACTTCCTCTATGCGGAGGAGAACGCTTATCCTTTCGCCTATATAAGAAGTGCGGCTGACGAGAAAATACTCGTTATCTTAAACCCTTCAGACAAAGACGCGTCTTTTGCGTGCGCGCTCTCTGTAGAAAATGAGCTGTATGCTTTTGGCGGCAAGATTACTGCTGCCGACGGGCAGATTAAAGTTCCCGCCATGTCCTACGGGTTCTTTAAAATCTAAAATATAAAAACAGTATCAATTTGCTTCACATACCAAGTATCATTAGACGAGTAGGGAAAGATTTATCTTTCCCTATTTGTCATTCGGACTGCACAGTTCGTTCCACTCACATCCGCCGCAGATTTCTTCCCTCCTCCCGGGCCGTAAAATGTTCTCCGATACGAGTCCGGAAAATTCTTTCCATCTTATCGGTTTGCCCGGTTCTATCCCACAATACGCTAACACCTGCCCGTCATAGTCCGCCACCTTCTCGGCGGACGAACACTCTCCTGCGGCATTATTGGGACAATGGGCGCATACGTCGTCTGTCTCCTGCACCAAAACAACTTCAGGATTTTGTTCCAGTTTTTCTTTCATCGCCCACATATTCTCCGTAAACTCGCCACTGTAGCCTTTCCCCTGGAAAAAAACGAAACACATGCCATGGTGCGCCCTGATTCTGTATGCCATATCAGCCTCCGTCATTGTCACAATTTATAAAATGCACCTTCCGGCGCCTTCATCTCATTTAGAACATTGCCAAACTAATTTTCTCCCAGAATACCCGCCAGTGGTTTGCGCAAAGTCTTACCCAGAGACAGGGCCAATACGATTTTCACCACATCAGGCACTATAAAAGGAATAACGCACCATCCAAGAACAGTCATAAGTCCTACATCCCCGGTTGTCCGCATATACACTGCCATAAACCACACCGTACCGATTGCATAGCAAATCACCAGTCCAAGTCCCATAGATATTGCCTGCACCCAGATACTTTTTCCAAACAGCCTTTCCATCAGCCACATACAAAGCGCCGAAAAAATAAACCCGACGATGTATCCGCCTGTGTTATTCATAATAATGCCAATCCCGCCCGTAAAACCTGCAAACACCGGGACGCCAATGGCCCCAAGCAACACATAGACTACCACCGCCATCGTACCCCGCCTGCCGCCAAGCACTGCCACCGCAAGGAACACAGCAAAGGTCTGTAGCGTAAAAGGAACCGTCATGGGAATCGATATCCAGGAGCAAATAGCTATCAATACAGCAAAAATAGCGCTGTATGCCATATCATAGGTCTTTCCTCTGCCCACTGTCCCCGTCTGTACGCCATCCACACTTTTTCTCATTTCTTTTTCCATCATTATCCTCCATTCCGAAGCGTCACAAATTCCAACTGAACTTGTTCAGTTTGTTGAACTAAACTGCTTTTCAGAGAATTTATTCAACCTTACCCTCCCTGCCCGAACAACTGAATGCATCCGAGGCAAGTCTGAGGCTCCGACTTAAATTTCACCCCTGCAGTCTTGCAGAAGCATTTGATTGAGGATATGTTATCATCTGTCATCCATCTTGTCAACCATATTATTTATTTGGTTAACAAGATGGGTGAGCAAAACCAATGCCACTAAGTTAAACCGATACACAGCGTCCGGTTTAACTTCATGGCATTGATAACAAATACAGAATTATTTCTACATTTTCAGTTTCCTATAGCGGTTGATACAAGCCATAATCTCCTGTTTCCTGGGCCTGGCAAGCTGTGACGCCACTTCACCGCGTTCAAACAGGCTTTCAAGGCCCTGGGTGTCAAGCTGCTTCTCCAGGAAGTCGCCGATTTGCCTCAAGTCTTTCTTGCCGTCCATCATCTTAAGCTGTGCGTACTTTAAAAGATAGGCAAGAGCCGCGCTCTGTTCCTGGTCTTTTAACTGCTCTAAATAGCGCAGTTCCACATTCTCCCTGGCAAGAGACAATTCACTGGTTCCCATCGTCTTAATCTTAATCCTGTCTTCTTTCTTGAGCGCCATGTCCGGTGACGGACAGCGCTTTCTGTTAAACACAGGGAAATGCGTATTGTTTGATAGCTGTCCGTATGCCTGCGCCGCCTGTTTCGCCCGCTCCGTAATATCGATGGGTACATACTCCTTCATCTGGATAACCGTATCCGCCACGTCAAAGAACGCACCAGAGCTGCCTGCCACGATAATGGAAGACACGCCCAAGTCTTCATACATGCCCCGCACCCTGCTGATAAAAGGCGTAATCGGCTCTTCGCCAGGCGTGATGACCTGTGCCATCAACTGGTCCCGCACCATGAAATTCGTAGCCGAAGTATCTTCATCGATAAGAATCAGGCTGCTCCCGCTTTCCAACGCTTCCATCAGATTCGCCGCCTGGGAAGTGCTCCCGCTGGCATCCTCCGTAGAAAAATGTACCGTGTCCTTCTTGTTAGGCAGGTTCTTGATAAAGGGAGAAATGTCCACTCCTGTGATGCTCCGTCCGTCTTCCGCGCGCAGTTTAAACGCCGTGTCGTCCGTAATCACAAGCTCCCTGCCATCCCCTGAAATATGATTATACACGCCGTTCTGCAACGCTTGCAGGATAGTGGACTTACCATGATAGCCTCCGCCCACAAACAACGTGACGCCTTTCGGGATTCCCATGCCGGAAATCTCTCCCCTATGAGGAGTGTTTATCGTGATTTTCAACGTCTCAGGAGAAGAAAAAGGCACTGCACCTTTCATCGGCTTCTCCGACACACCGCTCTCCCTGGGCAATATCGAGCCGTCTGCAATAAATGCGCACAGACCTTGTTCCGCAAGACGCTGTCTGATGTACTGCTGGTCTTCGCACAGCCAAATTGCCTGCTTCACCTTCTCCTTGTCAACCTTGGCATAATAGAGACTCTTCCTCACGCAGTCCGGGAGGATGTCAAACAACATCTTCTCCAACTCCCTGGCATTAATAGTCCTACCGTTCGCCGGAAAGCCCGCCTCAAACCGCAACGTCACATCTCCATCCTTGATACGCACCGCAGTGCGCTCAAGCACCTGCTGCCCGCATCTCGATACCGACAAAAGCCCGCTTTTTCCCGAACCTTTCGCCTGGAAACTGCCCCCTGCCACCCATCTGCCAAACAGCCTGGTCAAATGGTCCTGTAATGTTATCCTTTTCTCGGGGGTATCATAATACTGCGCCGGGAAGCCTGCCTTATCTTTCTTAACCCACACGGAAAGCCTGGAGGGCGCCGCAAAAGGGTCTCCCTGCACGTGGTCGACGGAAAGCGTGTAATCGCCGAAATTATACTGTCCCTTCAATTCCTTATATGCAGGGTATCCCCTGTGGTCAATGTTTCTTAACTTCGTCCTTAATTCTGTCGCCGTACTTATAGCCATATATTCTTTCTCCTGTCTTTTATTCCCGCGAACAATGAGCCAAGTACCGTGCATAAAACCAACCAAAGGTTGGTTTAGGCATTTGGCGAATGCCGCGAGGGTCAAATATATCTGTGTTATTGTACCATACTTAGTTTAGATTATCTATATCCGTTCAAATTTCCAAGAATCCGGCGGCCATCAAAGGCTCCGTCAGATACAATCAAACACGCCGCCGCATTCATGCCACAAAAGACCCCTTTTCATGACTTTCCCCTAATATATATGCCGCCTTCTGACGAGAGAAATTGTAACAGACCACAGCAGGTCTTTTCAATCATTTTAACCTGGAAAAAATAACGGAGGAACATCATATGGGCATATCATACATCGTAGACAGCAAACCGACCACCTATTACTCCACTGCAAAAAAAGCCACGGCAAAGACCGAATCCACCGGCGATTTCAAAGATGCTTTACAAGAGAGCACGGTAGACGTCTTTAAAAGAAGACGACCGGACTGCGCCCGCCACGTAGACCAACAAGTCCGGGCAGGAAGAGCAGTCAGGGAGAAGAACGGGTGCGGGAAGGTCTCCACAAAAGACATGACTATGGAAGAATACAAGGCTTATTTCAGCGGCCTGCTTGACACGATTCCTTATGATTCCACGAGAGTCAACGACGTGACAACCATCTCCATTTCCGAAGAAGGATGGGAACAAATGAAAAAAGACCCCGACTATGAAGCCTGGGTTCTCGGATATTTCGTGGAAGACCGCTCGGTGCGCAATCCCTTCTTCGGATGGGGCAACAACGACGGCATGGTAAGCTTCGAGCATTTCGGCGCGTCCATAGAAGAGCATCACGGGGAAGGCTTTAGCAAAGCCGCCTTCAAAAATGACAAGCCAGAGGAAGACGAGGAAGAGGAAGACTGGTGGATAAAACGCCATAAACGGATGAAAAAACTACTGAAAGAACAGGTCGAGCGAACGATGAAAAAAGATGCGGCACAAAAATATGCGGCCCGTGAGGAATACGTAAGGCAACAATACTTAAGCAGCCAAAGGCAGCACAGCTTCTTAACGTCCGGCACCCCGGACAGCGGTATCTCCCCCATGCCGGAAAGCACTGCCGCCGCCGTGGCCGCCACCGCCTATATCAATACTTTAGACCTGTTTCATAGCGGCATCACCCATTGAGAGGCGAACGGAAGCGGATAAGCCATAAAATGCCCATCCATAATCCTCTTAACACGTGATACGCAAAAACAGTCAAAGCCAAGCTGCCGAAGCAAATCGCAGGCACCTGCACATATATGCTTCGGCAGCTTTTCACAACATAATAAGCCAACACTACCAACACGGTCTGGTGAAGAAGATACACCGGATAAGAAGCCCTGTTTAGATACACCGTCAGCCATGTCCGGCGGTTGAGACATTTCTTTCCCACCGCCAGCCAGGCTAACACCGTATTCCAGCCTACAAAATTTACCCATAAATCCCCATAGTAGGAATAGCGGGCATACAATGCCGCCGACAAAAGCGCCGACAAAACGCCCAACGCCACCAACCATCCGGTTTTTTCCTCTAACCGCTCCCTAACCCTCTCATTGCTCAATACATAGTATCCGGCGAGATAGAGCGCCAGGCTTTTCCCAATGCTGAATCCCCCGAAATTGCCCAGATAATACATCATCCAGATTGAAATAAACAGGAGCAGCACTTCCCATACGCGCATTTTCTCTACCATAATGGCAGACTTTTGATATGGAAAAAGAGAAAAAATAGGCAACGACACCATCGCAATGACAAATAAGAACAAAACAAACCAAAGATGCCCCGGTGTAAATGCGCCGTCATAACCAGTCAGGTCTGTATAATGCGTATAGAAGTACTTCCACTGCGTCCAAATCCCTTCCCTGTAACCTTCCTGAAACTTACGGGCATACAGAGACTGGACAGGGACAAGGCACACCATGCCGGCCACGAACGGGACAAGCAGTTTTCGGATACGTCCTGCTACGAACGCTTTTGTTGTCTTACAATCTAACGCATAACGCGCGCTCATCCCTGCAAGAACGAAAAGAAGCGGCATAAACCAAGGATTGACCATCACGATTAAGGTGCTCAAAATCTTATTTTCCCCCATCCAGATATAAAACCCGGAACCAAAGTCATTCCAAATCATAAATGTATGTACCAGGAAAAGCAGAAGTATTGCAAAATTACGCAGATTGTCCATGTCATCTTTGCGCATGATGTACTATCCTCACAGATTTCGTTCTTCCAACAACCAAATATGTTTGTTACGCCTGAAATACAGGCACACAAAAATCCCTGCAAAGGCAATCACCAGAAATAGGAACGCGGCGCCGGAACCTTTACCGCTGCCAAACATCTTTATCAGCACGCTCCCCGCAGGCTGTGCCGCCATAACCGGCTCAAACACCTGGTCCACCAGGAAGCCGCCAAGAAAATATCCAATCGGTATGGTAAAAAACTGCAAAGAATTTCTCACAGAGTACACCCGCCCCTGCATCTCTTCCGGTACATGCAGTCTCATAATTGCATCCAGATTCGTACTCATAAGCGGTATGGCAATCCAACCTAGGAAGCCGCCAATGCACCAGACAGCCGGCGTTCTCCCGAATGCAAGCAGGAAATTCTCCGTACTCATGGAAAACAACAGGCAGTTACATATAACCCGCACTCTGCTCTTCGGCTTCCCGACAAAGGACGCCAAAATACTGCCTGCAAAAGTCGTTAAGCCAATGACCGCGTTTACCATGCCTAATGTCCTCTCGCTTCCGCCGTTTCTCGACAGCATCATCGCCGGAAACGCGGCATCATAAATGGACGCCACCAGGTTAATCGCCGCCAGGAACATAATCAGCCCAAAAATCCCCCGTTCCTTCCGCAGATAGCCAAGGCCTCTTTTTACAGATAACAAAAGCTTTTCCTGCTCCGCCGCTCTCTCTTCTTTCCCCGGAATCCTGATACCAAAGGCCAGTGTGACAAACGCAACGCAGAAAGTAAACAAATCGAAGGCTACCACCGCTCTCATCCCTGCAATTCCCAACACCGCCGTAGCAATAATGGGCGTCATAATAGAGTTTAAAGAACTGGCAAAATACCGCAGCCCGCCTACGCGTTGATAGTACTTCTTAGGCAGCACTCTCGTGGTCGCCACCTCGGAAGCCGGCTGTTGTACCGTATTCATCACACCGTTTACTCCGTTAATCAGATAAAGATGCCAGATACGCAGTCCGCCGTTCTCCAGTAGAACCAACATAACCACAGTGCTTACCGCGGCAATCGTGTCGCATACCAACATGGTAATCTTTTTATTCCACTTATCGCTCAATGCCCCTGCAAAAATACTAAGCAGTACATAGGGCGCATAAGAGCTTACCATCAGCAATGCCGTCATAAGCGCAGAACCTTGCTGCGTATACGACCAGATGACAAGCGCATAGCTTGTCATAGCGCTCCCAAGCCCGGAAAAAGACTGGGTGCTCCACAATAACAGATAGGTCTTCATTTCTCCCAATGTCTGGAAGAAATCTTTGTATTTTATTTGTTTTTTCATAGACTTTGCTCCTTATACTCAAATTAATATTAATATGATTTGAAGTATGCAAAGCCCAAGAGCAGTCTCACTACTCCATGCAATCACTGCCCGTTCAGACTTTGCATGGAGCCTCTGCAATGCAGAGAATCTGGTTTCTTTCTTTCCTTAGCATCGGTGATTCCCCCTTTCATGATTCCAATTCTTTTCCAATCCATATCGCCTTCGCATCAGTCCCATGCCCAATCCGCCCTGTCACCGCAATCGGCATATTCCTCCCGGCATATTTGCGTATCAGCTTCTCAACAGACGGAACCGACTTCTTCTGCTGCATTTGTGTAAAAGTCCCAAGCAGAATACCCGCAGCCTTCCGAAACGCCCCCATCTGCTCCAATTGGCACAGATATGTCTCAATCCTTGCAGACGTGCCGCTGTAGCTTTCCAATAACAATATCTTATCCGTTAAATCCGGCATATACTTCGTGCCTGCCAGTTTCAGAAAACACCGGATATTACCGCCCACCACGATACCCTGCATGTCCATGCCCGCTTCCTTGTTCCGACTGTCCGATGCCGAAGAACCTTCGCTTGCCCCCTGGCATCCGTTATCCCGGGAAAGGAACCTATAATTGATATGGAACAAATCATCTTTGCCATCTATCACCGTATTCCTGAAATCCGCCGCCTGCTGTTCCCTATGGTCATAGAGCAGGTTCCGTATCTGGTACAGGACGCTAGCCTTCCCCGTCCGGGCGTAAACCGCATTCAGCACCGCAGTCAAGTCGCTGTACCCCCAGAGCGCCTTGTCACTGTCCGCTATCAAATCATAGTCGAGATAAGGCAATATACCGTTAGCCAAATCCCCTCCCGAAATATCGAATATTCCCTTAATCCTGTCATCCCTGTAAAAATCCATCAACGCCCGGGCCCGTTCTTCACCTGTGCCGCTTGCTTCTCCCTCCGTGGCATAAATATAATCGCTCAGCACAGGCTGTAATCCGATTGCCCGCAATGCCTCTTCCAAACGTCTAATTTCCCCTGCGCATTCTATGCCGAGTCCGTTTGAACAGCAGACGATTCCGACCCTGTCTCCTGTTTGAATCATAGTAATCCTCCATGTCAAAGCAATTTACTGCGATGACACCTTTCTTGCTTAACCTGCAAAGTCATACAACACTTAAAACGCTTTTACAAGATTATTATACTGGCTACTACTAACAAAAACAAGCTTCTTACATCTGACACTTCCCTCAGCCTCAGAGATAATAACATTTCACAAACGAAATATTGATATAAGAAATTTCTTTGTAAGATTTTACTAATATTTTTGATAAAAACATTGTTTATTCTTGCAATAGTGCTATAATTAATATTATTAAAATATTTTTCATTTATGTAAAAGGGGGATTGGTATTTTGGTTACATTTTTAATTTCCATGGCTGTGCTTGTGATTGGTTTTGCACTGTATGGCAAGCTTACAGAGAAGGTTTTCTGTGTCGATGACCGGAAAACACCCGCCGTGGCGCATCCGGACGGCGTAGATTACGCGCCGATGAAGACGTGGCGGCTTTTCCTCGTACAGTTATTAAACATTGCGGGACTTGGGCCTATCTTCGGCGCGCTGTCGGGCGCTTGTTGGGGCCCCCGGGTTTATCTGTGGATTGTCTTCGGTACGATTCTGGGCGGCGGTGTGCACGACTTTTTATCCGGCATGATGAGCGAACGCCATGACGGCGCTTCTATCTCCGAAATCGTCGGCATCTATCTGGGCAAATTCATGCTTTTTGTAATGCGTATTTTCTCGGTGGTTCTTCTCGTCCTCGTGGGCGTTAACTTCGCCAAGAATCCGGCGGCTCTTCTGTCCAAATTAACGCCGGAATGGATGACCACTACTTTCTGGCTTGTTGTCGTAATGCTCTACTACCTTGTGGCTACATTCCTGCCCATTGATAAACTAATCGGCAAACTGTATCCGATTTTCGGCGGCTGCCTGATTATCATGGCGGTAGGGTTGATGGGCGTAATGCTTTTCAATGGTGATTACCGTGCGTCGATGCCCGAAATGTGGCAGTATATAGGAGTGGCAGGCACGGGGCATCCGGGTGGCACTCCCATCTGGGCACAGATGTTCGTCACTGTGGCATGCGGCGCAATCTCAGGTTTCCACGCAACCCAGTCCCCTATGGTAGCGCGCTGTATGACATCCGAGCGCGAGGGCCGTAAGGTCTTCTACGGCGCTATGGTTACCGAGGGCGCCATCGCTTTAATCTGGGCTGCGGCAGGCGTGACGTTCTATCAATCAGTCGGCGGTTTAAATACCGCACTGGTAGACGGTGCTGCAAACGTGGTCTATGAAATCTGTACTAAGATGATGGGGACATTCGGCGGCGTACTGGCAATGTTGGGCGTTATTGCCTGTCCGATTACTTCCGGCGACACCGCTTTCCGTTCGGCACGTTTGACATTGTCCGACTGGCTGCATATAGACCAGAACGATATCAAGAAGCGCGCAATGCTCACCGTTCCTGTCCTTGGCGTCGGCGCTTTGCTTACCCAGTGGGGAAATTTCGCTATCCTCTGGAAATACTTTTCCTGGTCTAACCAGACGCTTGCCATGATGGTTCTCTGGGCTGGGGCGGTTTATCTGCACCGTAACGGTTTCCCTCCGATTGCCAGCTTTATGGCGGCCCTGCCTGCAACTTTTATGTCGGCAGTATCCATCACCTATTTCTTCCAGGCTCCCGAATGCCTGAATATGTCCACGGCTGTCGCTTATCCGGTAGGCATCGTATGCGCAATTGTCTTCTTTGCTATTTTCTTATGGCGTGAGTGGGTTGGCCACAAAGAGGATGTGAGAAAAACCGCATAACTGCATAGGCGCGCATGCGCATAAGTAGCGAGAATAGATAAAAAACTAAATAAAAATTATTGTGAATTAAAAACTCCACAGTATATGGTATAAATATTTTAGCCATATATTGTGGAGTTTTTATAGTTTATAGAAACCGCTTTGTTTTAAAATATAGGGCAAAAAATTAGCTTGATAGCTGAGTGAGAATGGAGGATTATGATGAACAGCTTTCAGAATCATGTAGAAAATTATTTGGAGTACTGCAAAAACCAAAAACGGCTGGATACAAAAACGCTACGCGCCTACCGGACGGACTTAACCCAGTTCTGTGACCATTTCCCGGAATCGGATATCCTGAAAACCACTCCGGAAATGTTGGAACAATTCTTTGCAGACTTGCACCAAAAATACAAGCCCAAAACCGTTAAAAGAAAAATCGCCTCTTTAAAAGCCCTTTTCCACTACTTTGAATATAAGGGGCTGATTGAACGAAATCCATTTAGCAAATTGCACGTGAAATTCCGCGAACCAATTCTTCTACCCAAAACCATTCCTCTACATACTGTCGAAACATTTTTATCCACCATATATAACCAAATATCATCCGCCAAAACAGCTTATCAAAGGAAAAACGCCTTGCGCGATGCAGCAGTGATAGAGCTACTATTTGCCACAGGAATACGGATTTCAGAACTTTGTTACTTAAATGTAAATGATATCAATTTATATGATAGGTCCATCCTGATTTATGGAAAAGGTTCCAAAGAAAGAAAGGTGCAAATTGGAAGCGATGATGTTGTCAATATACTGGAAAAATATAAAAGCAACTATGAAAAGGAAATCAACAACTGTAACTATTTCTTTGTCACGCAAAACGGAAACAGATTATCAGACCAGGCCGTCCGCAGAATGATAAAAAAATATACTTCTCTTGCAGCAATAGACCTACATATCACACCCCATATGTTCCGCCACACTTTCGCTACCAGTCTTTTGGAAGCGGATGTAGACATCCGGTATATCCAGGAAATGCTTGGGCACAGTTCTATCAATGTCACCGAAATATACACCCATGTTGCTATGTCTAAGCAACGGGATATTCTTACTACAAAACATCCGAGAAAAAATTTCCATATTTGAATCTAAGTTGATGTAAGGACACCAACCACAGGCGGTTTAGCTGGGGTTGGTGGTTTTGGTTATGGGGGAGGGAGGGGTTGTGAGTGATAATTGTTTATTATCGGTCAGTTATCGGGATAGATAAAAGGCTGTCCTTTAAAT
>CAMWBY010000033.1 GCA_947172645.1 uncultured Lachnospiraceae bacterium
CCACCGGACGTTATCCGGCATCCTGCCCTGTGAAGCCCGGACTTTCCTCACCTGTACCCTTACGTCTGTACAGCCGCGATTGTCTGTTCTACTTAGTTACAAAACAACTCTCTACGCCACCGTCTCTTATCGCAACGGCACACGCATTTTCTATACGTCAAAACAGCTTCCGCCCACGAACTCCCTGCACAGGGAATTCTTCGGAAGTTCTTCACTGCTGACCCCGAGGAAATATTCCAAGAATTTTAAGAGTCTCTTCGCCTCGTGATATCCCGGGTCCCCTCTCTTGATATTGAACAGAAGCGGCTCCGCATACTGCTTAATCACCGCAAGTTCATAAATCATGGCGGAGTTAAACATGGCATCCGCCTCTTCCTGGAACGGAAAAATATATCTCTCCTCACCGCGTCTGACAGAAGACCACATTGCAATCGTCTGCTCGGCGGCCGTGCCCCTGTTCCTGGCGTCCCTTACGATACGGCGAAGCAGCCTGCCGTCGGTGGTCGGTATCCTGTTGTGCTCGTCGATATTCAGGCAGGTAAGCGCACTGATATATATCTTGTACTTGCACTCTGCGGGAAGGGAGTGGGACATCTTCTCATTTAACCCATGGATTCCCTCTATGACGAGAATATCATCCTTCTCCAGTTTTGTATATTTCCCGTTGTATTCCCGTTTCCCTGTCTTGAAATTAAAGGTGGGAAGCTGCACTTCCTTTCCTTCCAGAAGGTCGCCCATGTCCCGATTAAACTGCTCCACGTCAAGGGCTTCCAGACATTCGTAATCCGGCTTGCCGTAAGCGTCAAGCGGCGTATCATCATGGTTGACATAATAATTATCCAACCCAATGGGATGGGGTTTTAACCCATAGGTGCGCAGCTGTATGGACAGCCTGTGTGAAAATGTAGTCTTACCGGAAGAAGAAGGCCCGGCAATCATCACAAACTTCACCCCTTCACGCCTGGCAATATCCCTGGCAATCTCACCGATTCTGCGCTCCTGCAACGCCTCCTGCACAAGAATCAAATCAGCTATACTGCCCTGGCAGATATGGTCGTTCAAGTCGCCCACCGTGTCAATCCCCATCTGCCTGCCCCACTCGCGAGTGGTCATGAGCGTCTGGAACAACTGCTTTTTCGGCGTAAATTCCGGTAGCTTCTCTGGCTCTTCCCTGTCAGGCAAAAGCAGTATCATGCCCTCCTCATAGGGAAAAAGGTCAAAATATTTAATATAGCCTGTGCTTGGCAGCATATAGCCATAATAATAGTCGTAATAATCCCCCAGACAATACACATTGATGGTGGACCCTCTGCGGTATCTGAAAAGAGATACCTTATCTTTCATGCCAAGCTCACGGAACAAGGCCACCGCCTCATCGGCCGGATATGCTTTCTTCGTCACAAGCATATCCATATCAGCCAGTTCGCCCATGCGGTCTTTTATCCGTCCGATTGTCTCAGCGTCCAGTTTCAGGCCGTTCTTAAAGCTGCAGTAGTATCCTGCGCCGATGGTAAACTCCACCTTCACATTCACCGCCGCCTCCAGTCCCACCACATCGCTGATGGCCTTCATCATCAGCATAATCGCCGAGCGCACATAAGCCTTGTGCCCGATGATATCCTCATAGGTGAGAAACGTAAGCTCGCAGTCACGGTTCGCCCGTTTCATCAGCTCCTGAATCTTGCCGTCAACCACCACCAGCGCAATCTGGCTCGTGCACTCATTCTGGTATTCCTCCGCAATCAGCTCATACTGGACGCCGTCCTCGAAATATCTTTCTTTGCCATTAATCTTAATCGTAACCATGAGAACACTCTCCTTCCCCCATTTTGCCTCTAACTACTCTTATCTTATGTCATTAGCCTGCAAGCCAAACGGCAATCCTCTAACAGCCCGGATATTTCTCCATGCCGCAGCGCCCTCTTTTCATCCCGCAGCCCCTGTTCCTCAAGGCTTGCAAGGATTTCCCCATAAATCTTCTCTTCTCGCCGCAGATACGCCATAAGGACCGCATCCCGGCGGGTTAATAAATAAAATCCATAACGGTCATATAGTTTACATAACTTATCCCCATCTTCTCGGATACCATAAGCATGACGCACATCCGCAGCATCCGGCGACACCTTCATCATCGGATAGAACTTGCCATCCTCCTCTATCATATTCTCATCCGTAATCCGATATCCCTGTTCCCGCAGCCATGCCCGGAACTGCTCTACCTCAGACTGGGGCTGCAAAATCAATTCCCGGAAAGATTCCGTCTTCCTCTTCTCTTCGGACAAAATCTTCCTCATCAAACCGCCGCCCATGCCGGCGCAAATCAGCGTATCCGCCTCACCGATATTATAATTATGTAAACCATCTGACAGTCTTGTGGCAATGACTGCTTCCAATCCCCGCTGTACGATATGTTCCTGTGCGGCGCTCAAAGGACCGCTTCTCACATCCATCGCAAGCGCCCTTGGACTGATGCCCTGTTCCACCAGGTAAATCGAAACAAACCCGTGGTCGCAGCCCACATCACAGACCCGGTTTCCCTCCGTGACCATCATGGCCGCCGCCTGTAATCTTCTTGACAGTGTTACCGGTTTCATCAGTCCAAATAATCTTTCAGTTTACGGCTTCGGCTCGGATGACGCAGTTTACGCAGCGCTTTCGCCTCAATCTGGCGGATACGCTCACGCGTCACATTGAACTCCTTGCCTACTTCCTCAAGCGTCCTGGCCCGCCCGTCGTCCAATCCAAACCGCAGCCTGAGCACCTTCTGTTCCCTCTCTGTCAGCGTTCCAAGCACTTCCACCAACTGTTCCTTGAGAAGAGTAAAGGCAGCCGCATCCGCCGGGACAGGTACATTGTCATCCTGGATAAAATCGCCCAAATGGCTGTCTTCCTCTTCACCGATAGGCGTCTCCAGGGAAACCGGCTCCTGGGAAATCTTAAGGATTTCGCGCACACGCTCCACCGGCATGTTCATCTGCTCCGCGATTTCTTCCGGCGTAGGTTCCCTCCCAAGCTCCTGTAACAATTGTCTGCTCACGCGAATCAGCTTGTTAATCGTCTCCACCATATGGACCGGAATACGGATGGTTCTCGCCTGGTCTGCGATTGCCCTCGTGATGGCCTGCCGTATCCACCATGTGGCATAGGTGGAAAATTTATAGCCCTTGCGGTAATCAAATTTCTCCACCGCCTTAATCAGGCCCAGATTTCCTTCCTGGATTAAGTCCAAAAACAGCATCCCGCGCCCCACATAACGCTTGGCAATGCTGACCACGAGACGCAGGTTGGCTTCTGCAAGCCTCTTCTTGGCATCCTGGTCCCCCATCTCCATCTTCTTCGCCAGCTCAATCTCTTCCTCCGCGCTAAGAAGAGGCACCTTGCCTATCTCTTTCAAGTACATCCTGACAGGGTCCTCGATGCTGATACCGTCCGGCACCGACAGGTCGATGTTCTCCACATCCACTTCATCCTCTTCTGTCAGGATGATTTCTTCATCGTCCACGTCGTCATCATCCGTGATACGCAGCACGTCCACGTTATTCTGTTCCAGTGTCTCTAAAATCTTGTCAAACTGCTCCTCTTCCAATGAAAATTCAGCAAAAAAATCGCTAATTTCCTGATATTCCAAGACATTCTTTTTCTTCTTCGCAATCGCCAAGAGCTCTTTAAGACGCTCTTCGAACTTTGCCTGTACATTTTCGTCCATTCCTTGGCCCATCCTTCCTATGTTTCAAATCCTATATCTTATCATTTATGATTCCAGAATACCGTATCGCCACATTCTGTCTTGCGTATGCCGTCCGGCTTCATTTTATATTGTTATATGTGCATTCTTCTGCGAATAGCTTACCCTTATTATAAGGAAATATGCGTTTTTTTCCTAAGTTCTTCCAACGCTTTCTTGGCAGCCAACACCTGGTTGATAGCGCCTATATCGGAGCCTGTCCGCTGGGAATAATAATTTAGGCTGTTCGTCTTCACGGCAAAGACGATATCCTTAAGCGCTTTGCCCTGTTCCTTCTGTGTGATACCCTGGTCGAGCCTCGTATTGAAAATCTCCGCCACCATACGCTGCTCTTCCTCCTCCACAAACCCGCTGATAATCGACGCCGGATTATAGTTCCCCTGTTCCAGGTCCATAAAAAGCTTGTCCGCCACCTGCCTGTACAAAGGCTCCGTGAAGTCGTCCGCCGTGATATAATCCCTGACTTTCTGGTATATCTGCGGCTCCTCCGTAATCCATGTGAGAAGAATCCTCTGGGATTTTTTCACGTTTTCTTCCGGCGTGTTCTTCTTCACGACAGTGCTTTTCGGCCTCTGTACCGGCTGCGTCAGCCCTGTCTTGGCCGCATAGCTGCCTACCAGCCTACGCAGATTCTCGAATCCGATATGATATTTCTCCGCCACGGCCTCGATATAATTTTCACGCTCCACTTCTTCCTCGAAACCGCATAGTTTCTTCGCAATCTCCCTGTGGAACGCCGTCTTGGATTCCGGGTCATCCATATGGTAATCCCGCTCCAACACTTTCAGCTCAAAGAAGAAACTATTCTGCGCCTGCTCGATTCTTTCCTGGAAAGCATCCGCCCCCAGGTTTTTGATAAACTCATCCGGGTCCTTGTAAGGCTTCATATCTATCACCTTACCCCTTAGCCCGGACTCTTTCAGAATGCCAATCGCCCGCATCGCCGCGTTTGTGCCCGCCCCGTCGCTGTCATATGCAAGGAGCACCTCTTCCGCATATCGTTTCAGCAGGGAAGCCTGTCCCACCGTAAACGCCGTCCCCAGAGAGGCAACCGCCTGGGAAAAACCCGCCTGGTGCATGGCAATCACATCCATATACCCTTCGCACAGGATGATATTTCCCTTGCGGGACGTCCTGGCAAAGTTTAGTCCGTATAAATTACGGCTTTTATCAAAAATCATCGTCTCGGGCGAATTTAAGTACTTGGGTTTGGCGTCCCCCATCACGCGCCCGCCGAACCCAATCACCCGATGGTTGGAATCCTGAATCGGAAACATAACCCGGTTCCAGAACTTGTCGTGTATGCCCCGTCTCTCATCGAAGGCCGTAAGCCCGGACTCGTTGATTAATTCGTCCGGATACCCCTTTGACCTAAGATATGCCGTCAAGTCGGAACCCGCGCCGTCCGCATATCCCAAACCAAACCGCTTCATGGTCTCCACGGACAGCTGCCTGCCTGCCAGGTATTGATACCCGGTTTTCCCTCTCGGCGAACGGAGCATACAGTAATAATACTTGGCCGCTTCCTTGTTCACCTCGAGCAGTTTCGTGCGCCTGCTCTCTTTCCGCCTCGTCTCCTCAGTATATTCCATCTCCGGCAGATTGATTCCCGCTCTGTCCGCCAGAATCTTAACCGCCTCCTGAAATGTGGCATTTTCGTATTCCATAACAAATGTTATTACATTTCCTCCCGCACCGCAGCCGAAACAATAATACATCTGTTTCGCAGGGGATACCGAGAAGGATGGGGATTTCTCATTATGAAAAGGGCATAATCCGAAATAATTACCGCCTTTCTTCTGCATACGGACATGTCCCGAAATCACGCCCACTATATCATTTTTCATCCTGACTTCTTCAATCAGTTCTTCCGGATAATACATAGTATCCCTTCTTAAATCAAAAAATCAACTACCCATGCCATGTCTTAGGAATATAGATTTCCTGGTACTGCGCTATGGCAAACCTGTCAGTCATGGACCCGATATAATCACATACCAGTTTCTCAAGCGGCTCTCCCATATCCAAAAGCCTGTACAGGAATTCCGGTAGTTTCTCCGTATGGTTCATATAGTATTCATATAAGGTAACGATAAGATTCTCCGCCTTATTCTCCTGCCCTTTGGCTATCGGATTCTTATAGACATTTCGGAACATAAAGCCCCGCATCTGCTTCATGGCCTCCTCCGCCTCCGGAGACATGCGGATATCGTCCTTCCCTCTGCTGTTGGTCACGATATTGTGGATAAAAAAGTCCAACCGCCTCCCGCATGTATAGCCGATGACGGAACTAATCTCGTCCGGAACATCGGACTCCTTTAAGATACCGCCCCGTATGGCGTCATCCATATCGTGATGTATGTATGCAATCTTATCGGCGAGCCGTACAATCTTCCCCTCCAGCGTAGCCGGCATGGAGCAGGTCTGGTGGTTTAAAATCCCGTCCCGCACCTCCATGGTCAGGTTAATGCCCTGCCCGTCCTTCTCCAATAAATCCACCGTCCGCACACTCTGTTCGTTATGTTTAAACCCGTAGGGGCAGGCCCTGTTGAGCGCACGCTCCCCCGCATGGCCAAAGGGTGTATGCCCCAGGTCATGCCCCAACGCAATTGCCTCCACCAAGTCTTCATTGAGCTGTAACGCCTTGGCTATCGTCCTGGCCGTCTGGCTGACCTCCAACGTATGGGTCAGGCGCGTCCTGTAATGGTCGCCCTCCGGCGTCAGGAATACCTGCGTCTTATCCTTCAGCCTCCGGAAAGATTTACTATGTATAATCCTGTCCCTGTCACGCTGGAACACCGGCCTGATATCGCACTGCTCTTCCTCCCTGAGCCTTCCTTTTGAATGCATACTGAGCATGGCGTAGGGGCTTAAATACTCCTTCTCCCACTGTTCCAAACTTTCCCGTATATTCATGGCGCTGCCTTTCTTCCTACGCAAAACAACCGTTCTAATTCTATTATTCTATATCCGTCAGCCAAATCCTTTTTTTGTACGGGACTTTTTTGTAAAGAGCGGACAAGTCCGCTACATGATTGGCTTCGCAAGCTCGAAAACAGCCGTGGAATCTGTTAACGGCAGATGTCGTAGATAAATTCCGCGTTCCTGTCCATGGCCTCATAGGCGGTCTTGAAAGGAGACATCTGAAATACGTGCCACATTCCGTCGAAAGTATCAAGACGCACAGACACATTCGCTTTCAGCAGCTTCTTATAAAGCAGCGTGGAATCATCCAATAAAATCTCATTGCTCCCCACCTGGATGTAAATGGGCGGGAAACCACTGTAATCACCGAAAAGGGGAGAAATCAACGGGTTTTTCAAATCCTGCCCGGCCGCATAGTTATCAATCATTTCTTCCAGGTACACTGCATTTAACACGGGGTCAATCTCCTCATTCTCCTTATAGGACTGCCCTGAGGAAGTCAAATCCGTCCAGGGCGACATCAGTACCAATCCCCTGGGAAGAAGCCTCTTCTCTTCCTTCAGTCTCAGCGTGAGGGACAACGCGAGATTACCGCCTGCGGAATCCCCCGCCACAATGACGTCCCTCGCGCCGTATCCCAGCAGCATCAAGTAGTTCCACACCTGCATGGCGTCCTCTGTCGCCGCCGGATAAGGGTTCTCCGGCGCAAGCCTGTAATCAAAGCTTAACACGTCCATAGATGTGGACATGGCAAGTTTCCCCGTCAGCGTCCTGGCGTAACGGCAGCTTCCGGTGGAATACCCGCCTCCATGGCAGTAAAGGATGATATACTTTTTCATATGGGCACGGTTTACATAATTCCACTCCCCATGTATCATCCTCTCATTATCCGGCAGGGCGGGAATCTCCACCGCCTCCGTCAGCACATCTTTACTGTTCCCAAGAAGCGCCCCGAAATGGTCCTGTGACTGGCGGTGCTTCTCAATATCCGTATTCTCCACAACGCCATGCATCCTTTTAATAAGATTCATTAAGTTTGCATTCTTTTTATCAGTAATCGCCATTCCACATTCCTTTCTTCACTAAAAATCCAGACAAATATAAAGTATCTGCAAATATTCTGACATAAACTCCATTATTTATGATATTATAACTATGACATGAAAAATACAAGCCATCAAAACAAGACAAACCAAATACCCAAACAGGCAAACAGGAGCCGGAAAGACGTCTGGTATAAGCTCGATTTGTCCGCCATCGTCTACCCGACTTTGCAGCGGCGTGACTTCTCGTCGGTTTACAGGCTGTCCGTGGTTCTCAAGGAGGCCATCGACCCGGCGCTGTTACAACAGGCGCTTGATAAAGTACTTCCCCGGTTCCCAACCTATAAGGTGGCGATTCGCAAGGGATTATTCTGGCGTTACCTGGAACCCAACAACAGACCCGGCCCTTATGTAAAAGAAGACATCAAAAATCCCTGTATGCCTATGCATTTCAAAGGAAACAACCGTTATCTTATCAGGGTATACTATTATGGCTGCCGCATAGCGCTTGAAGCGCACCACAGTCTCGGCGACGGCACCGGCGGCATGTGTCTTCTACAAACTCTCACCGCCGCATATCTGGGACTGTCAGGACATCCGGTGAAACCGGAAGGATTCGTGCTGGATATCCATACGGAACCCGACCCGGAAGAGCTGGAAGACGCCTATATGCGTTATGCAAACGCGCAGGTATGCCCTCCGCGTCCGGCGGAGAAAACATACCGTGTGCGGGGGACGAAAGAACCTTTCTACACACTTAACATCATAGACGGTATCCTCTCCGTGAAGGAAGTCATGTCCGTTGCCAGGAAGTACAATGCAAGTCTCACGGAATACCTAAATTCAGTTCTGCTCTATGCCCTGCTGCAGAAGCAGTCCAATGATTTTCATATCCGCCTGAAACCTGTACGCATCGCCATGCCCGTGAACCTGCGCCGTTTCTTCCCGTCGAAGACGCTGCGCAACTTTATCACGATGGTATATCCTTTCGTGGACCCCAGACTCGGCGAATACACTTTCGAGGAAATTGTACGGCACGTTCATAATTACATGCGTTATTATATCAACGAAAAGTTTCTGCGGGGCGACATAACGACCAACGCCTCCACACAGCGCAACCCTTTCATCCGCGTTGTGCCGCTTTTTATAAAAGATTTCGTCGTGCGCACTTTCTACACGAAAGTGCAGGATAAAAATTCTTCCGCAGGGCTTACCAATATGGGAGCGCTGCACGTCCCGGAAGACATGAAGCCTTATATCGAACGTTTTGACATCTATATGGGGCAGCCCTTTTCTTCCCGGACCAACTGCGCCATCATCAGTTTCGAAGACATCCTGACAGTGAATTTCGCAAGCAGTATCGTAGAGGCCGACGTGGAACGGTATTTTTTTCGTAAACTGGTACAGGACGGCATACACGTGAAGATTGAGAGCAACCGTAATTTAGATATGATGTAAACTAAAATATTTAACAGGAAATGGAGAACACTATGTCCTATTGTGTAAACTGCGGCGTCGAGTTGGAGGCTTCCTTAAAGAACTGCCCCCTCTGCCATACCCCCGTCATCAACCCTAACGAATTGAACAAAAAGCTTCCGCCCTCTCCTTATCCTACCGCCAAAGGGCAGGTGGAAGTCGTCAAAAGAAAAGACTTAGGCATACTGATAAGCGTAGTGCTTACCGCCACAAGCGTAACATGCCTGCTGTTAAACCTGTTGGTATTCAATTCCCATCTCTGGTCACTGGTGGTCATCGGAAGCTGCCTGTGCCTTTTCGTGTTCAGTTTTCCTGCTATTTTCTACAGCAAGACGCCAATCTACCTGTCCTTGCTTGCAGACGGCGTCTCGGTGGCTGTCTACTTGTTTCTAATTACGTTCCTCACCGACTCTGATATCTGGTTCTGGCAGTTGGGCCTTCCTGTCATAATCATCCTGACTGTGTACGCCGAATCTTTTCCTCTGCTGTCCAGGTTCTTCCCCGCCACCGTCCTGTCCTGCGCCCTCTATCTTTTCATAGAGATTCCCGCCTTCTGCGTAGCGTTAGAGCTGTTAATCCGGCGCATCACAAACCATCCTTACCAAATCACCTGGTCCGCGGTGGTCCTGACAGTATGCGTTATCATTGATTTCGCGCTTATAACGATTCTCGCGAAAAAACGCCTGCGCAATGAAGTGCGCAGACGTCTGCATTTCTGATGCATCACAGGTTTCCATGCTTTTCTTCCGCTTCCTCAAGGGAGCCGTAGCCGTAAAATAACGTCTCATTGGCGATGGTCTGCTTTAACAGGCTCTCGCCTTTGTCATAGGCCTCCATAGTCTCCCGTAAAATCAGCTCAAGCGTATGCATAGAATATGTAAGCAGTTCCCCACGCAGATAGCTCTCCATGGAAGAGCCTGCCATGATGCCATCCTGCGCCGTCGTAAGCACTCTGCCCCTGCCGCGCAGATTCGGATAATCACGCAGCATCCGGGCGTCCCACTCCAGATTAATTTTGACGATTTTTTCTACAATCTCTTTCTTGTCAGAGACGTCCGGAAGATGTCCCTTAATCTCTTCGTACTCTTCCGGATAAGTACTCTCCATCATCCTGCCATACTTCTCAAATACAATGTTTCGTCCTTCCGCACAGGCATTTTTACAGTCTGCAAGATAGCTGTTCAGCACCTCGTCGGAATACACCATCCACTGGCTCATCCGCATCTTGAAAAATGTGTCCGGGTCATCCTGGCAGGATGCCCTTCCTCCTGTATTATAGACATTCTGGAATAATTCCCATTCCGTCTGCGCAATTTCAAAAATAAGCTGTTCGCGTGCACTGATATCCGCCATCGTAATCCTCCATTCTTGCTCAAAGTCCCTTACTGCCCCGAAGATTCATCCGTCCCCATCAATTCCATCAGTTCTTCCGGCGTGCACTTTTCAAGCGCGCCGCCGTACTCTCCGACAGCCTCATCCTCCACCAGAAGCTGTAAGGCGTCTGCATCATAATTTTCCAGGAACGTATCGGTAATGGAAGCCACGATAATACATTCCGCTTCCTTGGACATGGTTCTCAAATATTCGCCGAAAGCTTTCGACAGATTCAAGCGAAGAACTTTCTTCCCATCTTCCTGCACCGTCTCGAAAGAAAGCACCTTCGTATCCAGAAGCGGCACTATATTATGCCTTGCAAGCGCGTCAATCAATTCATCCGGCGCCAATTCGCTAATTTCTGCTTCCTCCTGGATTAATTCCATAGAACCGCCTTTTCCGTAATAAATAACAGCCGTCTCTGTTTCTGCGCTTTCTTCTTCCTGTCCTGGATTCTCCGCCGTATTTCCGGCATCCGACTCCAAACCGCCAACTTTGGAATCCGTATTGCCAGGCTCCTCGCCCAAACCGTCTGTCCCGGAAGCCGCACTTTCTTCCTGCAAAGGCAAATCCTCTCTGTCATCCTGCAAGTCCCCGTTTCCTGAAACCCCGCTATCTTCCGGTTCCTGCTCTTCGGACGCGCCGTCTTCCTCCTCCAACAGATACTCCAAGGAACTGACCAACAAATCTTCCGAGGACATCTCCGGCACCACAATCTCACCTGAAGACACACTCTTACCCGGGCTGCTGCCGCATGCAGCCAAAAGCACACCCGCTACGGCCGCCGCCAAAACTGCTTTCTTCCTGCTTTTCATAACTTCTCCCCCTCCAGATACAACGGACAGATAATGCGAAAAACGAACAAAGCCCGCCTACGAGATTTGCTTCGCAAACTCGAAAAAAGCATACGGCATGAAGCCTGACACAGCCCCACACCGCATGCCATCTGTCCGACTTAAAACCAATCAACCTCTCCGCCATAAGCGGAAACGCAAATATCAGATTCATCTAAATCGGGTTTATTCTATCATATCCAATTGAAAAAAGCAAAAGAACTTTTATTTTTGTACTAATACTGCGCTACCGTGCGTCCGTACTTGATGACTTCTAGCAAGTTAAATTCTTTATCGGCAATCAGGATGTCCGCCTTCCTGCCCTCCTGCAAAATACCGCATTCATCATCCATTCCGACTGCCACAGCGGGATTACGTGTGGCCGCCCGCACTGCTTCTTCCTTGGGCACGCCCATCTTAACCGCCGTCTTCATACAGTCGTATAAATTCGTCGCGCTGCCCGCAATCGTTCCGTCCGCAAGAATCGCCAGGTTGCCTTTTACCTTTACAGGCTGTCCGCCCAGCGCATAGTCTCCGTCCTCCATACCGGTCGCCATCATACTGTCGCTGATAAGCACCACACGGTTCGCCCCGAAAAGCTTAAAGGTACTCTTCACAACACTGGGATGGATATGGACGCCGTCGCATATCAGCTCTACTTCCGTCCGCTCATCCTCCGCCGCCGCGCCAATCACACCCGGTTTCCTGTGTGTAAAAGGCGGCATAGCGTTATAGAGATGGGTCACATGGGCCGCCCCTTCTTTAATCGCTTCCATCGCCGTCTCATAATCCACACAGGTGTGTGCAATGGAGAACTTGAAGGAATCCCGTCCCGCTTTGATACACTCCATGGCGCCTTCCGTCTCCGGCGCGATTACTACAATCTTAATCATTCCCTTTGCCGCTTCCTGCAGACCCTTAAGCATCTCTAAATCCGCCTTGCGCACATAGGCCGGATTCTGGGCTCCCTTCTTCTCCATAGAAATAAACGGCCCTTCCAGATATATGCCCTTTAACACATCCTTTAACGGAATCCCTTCTTTTAACACTTCCGTCTCGACTGCCTGGGCGCAGGTGGCGCAAATACCTTTAAGCGTATCCTCGGCAAGCGTCATCGTAGCAGGACATATGGTCGTAATGCCATGGGTCATCTCGTAAGAAGCAATCGTCTGCATCGCTTCCACCGTACCGTCACAGAAATCATATCCCGCACAGCCATGGAAATGGGTGTCAATAAGCCCCGGCAGAATATAGCGTCCCGCCTCTTCTTCGGTCAGTTCATCCTGTCCGCACAGCCCAATCTTTTGTATCGTATCCCCCTCAACAGTTATCTCCCCTGCCTCAAACCGCATCTTATCCGTGTATATCATCCCCCGGATTGTCCGCATCATATCCACTCTCCTTTCATAGCGCTATTATGTCCTAAACCGCCTTATAATACTCCGCCAAAGCCGCCTCGTCGCCCACCAGGATGACATCGTTGTGCAGCTGTAAGATGGATGCGGGCACTTGCGGCGTAACAGGCCCTAAGAATGCTTTCTTCACGATTTCCGCCTTGCCTTCCCCGGACACGATTACGATAACTTTCTTCGCCTGCATAATGGAGCCGATTCCCATCGTATACGCCTCCTTGGGTACTTCATCCGCGGATGCAAAGAAACGTGCGTTGGCCGATATGGTGCTCTCCGCTAACTTGACGCACTGGGTTCCTTTACAGAAAGAATCCGCCGGCTCGTTAAATCCGATATGCCCGTTGTGGCCAAGGCCCAGAACCTGCAAATCGATTCCGCCATGGGAACGGATAATCTCGTCATAGTCTTTACATGCCTTATCTGCGTCCGGCTCTGTCCCGTCCGGAACAAAAGTGTTCTTCTTATCAATATTGATGGAATCAAACAGATGGGTATTCATAAAATAACGGTAGCTCTGGTCATTGTCCGGCTTCAATCCTCTGTACTCGTCCAAATTGATGCTGTGTACCGCGGAGAAATCCAAATCTCCTTTCTCATACCACTTAATCAGCTGTTCATAAGTCCCGATGGGCGTAGAACCGGTAGCTAACCCCAATACGCAGTCCGGTTTCATAATCACCTGCGCCGATATAATATTCGCCGCAATTCTGCTTGCGCCCTCGTAATCTTTTCCACAATAGATTCTCATAAGATAGTCCTGCCTTTCCCTTAATTAATATTTGTTTCTGTACTCGTTGGCGGACATTCCCTCCATCTTCTTAAAGACTCTGGAAAAATGCGCCAAATCCTGAAAGCCCACCATCTCGGCCACATCGCATATGCGCAGCGACGGGTCTTTCAGCAACTCCTTAGATTTGTCCATACGGGCACCGTTTAAAATTTCCGAGAAGGTCTTACCGGTATGTTTGTTAAGCAGCTTGGACAAATGCCACTGGCTGACGTAAACCTGGTCCGCCACATCCACAAGGCGCAGCTTCTCCTGGGAGTTCTCCCGGATATATTCCAGTGCGTTTTTCACGATAAAGCTGTTGGCTTCCTGGCTGTCCGCCGCCTCCTCACCGTCCTCCTTACCGGTTCGGGCTGTTATCTCGTCCGGCATAATCCCCAACTGCTCTAACCGCCTCGTCACGGCGTCCACCGCTTCTTCCAGTTCGCTCATCTTCGAAGGTTTCAGCAAGAATCTTGACACGCCCAATTCAATCGCCTGTCTGGCGTATTCAAATTCCCTGTATCCCGTCAGAATAATAAGCTGCATGTCCGGAAACTCCGATTTCAGCCCTGCAATCATCTTCAGTCCGTCCATCTTCGGCATATTGATATCCGATATAATGATATCCGGCCGTTCCCTGCGGATTAATTCCATACCTTCCCTGCCGTCGTATGCGATGCCTGCCACGCGGCAATTCCACTTCTCCCACTCCATTGTTTTGGACAATCCTTCCACGATTAATGGTTCATCATCGATAATTGCCACTTTGTACATCGTATATCCCCCGTATCCGACTCTTCTGTCTTTATTTTAACCCTTAACCGCACCTGCTGTCATTCCTTTTATAATATATTTTTGTAAAAAACAGTAAACTATGATAACCGGAACGATAATTAGCGCAACTACCGCCGCCATCATCCCGTAGTCAGTCCCTTCTTTGGCGCTTATACTGTTCAACATCATGGTGATACTGTACATGTCGGGCCTTCTCAAGAAAAAGGACTGGGTAAACAGGTCGTTGTAGCTCCACAGGAATGAGAAAATCGCCACCGTCGCAAAGGAAGGTTTCGTCAAAGGCATAATCACCTTAAAATAAATCTGGAACACGTTGCACCCTTCCATGTAAGCCGCCTCTTCCAACTCTATAGGCAGCCCTTTGATATACCCCATCAAAACCACCATCGCAAAAGCCAAGTTACCAGCCACCTGCGGCAGAATGACCGAAAGCATATTTAAGAACCAGTTCCCCGTGTTGGCAATTCCCCAACGAAACTCCATCTGGAATACAGAAATCACCGTGGCAAAGGCCGGGAACATCATAGCGCCCACAACAAGCGAGTGAATCAGGCCGGAGCCAAAAAACTTGTATCTGGCAAGGGCATAAGCCCCCATGCCCGCAAGAAGCACCACAAGAAGCGCCACCATCGTGGAGATGAATAAGCTGCTTTTGTATGAGCCAAGAATATCCGTCGTCTCGAACGCCTTCCTGTAATTTGCCATGGTGAAAAGCTCCCCGAAAGGAAGTGCAAAGGAGTTTCCCAGAATCTTGTCTTTTGCCTTAAAAGAATTTTGTAACACCCACAGAATCGGATAGATTGTGGTCAACGCCCAGAATACCAGAAACAGATACACAATGATAATTCCGGCCGGATTCTTTTTCATCTTCGTCATATCTTTCACCCTTTTCCTCCTTCTAGTAATCCTTCTCGCGGAATATTGCGTTGACTACTTTAGACAATACAATCCCCAGCACCACAATCAGAACCGCCAATGCCGCGCCGTAATCCACATTTTTCGTCTCCATCGTCTGATAATACATGTAAGTCCCTGTCAGGAACGTTGTCTTAAGAGGCATACCCTTCGGAAACATGACCCACGGAAGGTCGAACACCTTAAGCGCGCCGGTAACCGCCAGGACGCTGCATGTGCAGATGACATTATGGAGAAGAGGGACAGATATGTAACGCACCCTCTGCAGCGTGGTCGCCCCGTCGATTCTCGCCGCCTCATACAACTCCTCGGATATATTGTTAAGCCCCGTGACGAGAATGACGAAATAGAATCCCACATACTGCCACATAACCGGCAGCATCATCGTGAAAAGGGCAATCCCCTCCGCCTTCCAGTCCGTCAGGTTCTGTTTGCCAAGGGCCTCTAACATCTGATTGACCATCCCCTTGTCATAAAGGAAAATCAGATTGAACATCAAACCAAGCGCCGTCGCCGAAATAACAATCGGGAAGAAAAACACTGTCCTGAAAAACTGTTTCCCTCTGCCTATATTGTCCACCATCAGCGCCAGCACAATCGCAATCCCCACCTGTCCCACCAGTGTGACCACCATCATCACAATCGTGTTTTTAACGGAAGTCCACACATTCTGGTCCTGGAACATCTGCGTATAATTACTGTACCACGGCGTATTAAATTCCGTTCCGGCAATCCCAAGCCGTTTAATCTCCATGAAGCTGTTCAGAATATTTTTGAAAAAAGGATAGTAGAGAAACAGCACCATAAACAGGAATGCCGGAAGAAGAAACACAAGCGCCGGCTTTTTATTCCGATAAATATTAGCTCCCATAAGCCACCTCCAAAATAAGTTAAAAAGTGGGGCAGGGTAATCCCCCGCCCCACTGAAATCTCCACTGTCTTATCTTATTTTTTTATCAAGTTTTTATTGGTTATGGTACATTTCAAGCCCTTCTGCAACCGCGTCTTCCGCAGCCACTCTGCCCGTCACGATTTCCGGCATGCCATCGAATGTAGACACGCGGCAGTCGCCCATAAACAAATCCTGTACCGCCCCTGTCAGGGATGTGGTTCCTGCCATCATATCCATCGCCTTAATCTGCAGTTCGTTAAACTCCGTCTCGTCAACTTCCGGCGCATTCTTAAGCGCGGAAGCGGAATGCTGCGCGAATGCGGGAACCACATTGTCAGAAGTCATATACTCTACGAAATCTACAGCCGCCGCCTTCTTCTGCGGGTCATCCCACGCTTTTCTCGTAATGTAGTAACCGGAGGAGAGGCCGCCCACCAAATCGCTTGCTTTCCTGTCGCCTTTGCCGGGCACATACGTCACGTCAAACTTGGCAAGTTTATCAGCGTCCAATGTGGAAGGGTCTTCCGGGTCGGACTGGCATGCGCCCACAATACCACCGACTTTCCAGGAACCGTCAATCAGGAATGCCGCTTTGCCTTCCGTGAACATCGCGAAAGTCTCGTCGTCTGTCGCGGAGAGCGTATTTTCCGGGAAATAACCGAGTTCATACAGTTCCTTGATATCATTCATGCCTGCAACCCACGCCTGTCCGTTCTCGTCGTCTACGCTGCCGGGAATCTCAAGGTGCGTATCCGGGGACTGGTTGTTAAAAATCGCGAACTCCCACCAGTAATGAGGGATGTTGCCAAGGGCCGCCGCAATCGGCGTATATCCTGCCGCCTTAATCTTCTCGCAGTCCTCTTTGAACTGGTCCATCGTGTAGCTTCCGTCCGGCTTGGACACGCCTGCTGCCTCAAGAATCTCTGTGTTGATAAACATCGCCTCCCAGTAACCGTTTACGGGTACCGCATATTTCTTGTCATCCACCAGGGAAGCCACGATTAAATCGTCATTCATATTGGTCGCATACTCAGGGAACTCCCCGCGGATTTCATCGATGGGAACGACCTTCCCGGCCTCTATGAAGCTGTTAGCGTCCGCGCCGTTGAAGAAAAACAGTACGTCAGGTTCAGAACCTGTCTCGAAATCTGTCACAACCCTGGTCTTAAATGTTTCGTCGGCAGTCGCCGAAGTGTCCACTATGGTGTTACCTGACTTTGTCTCCCATGCCTTCACTGCTTCCTTGTAATTCTGTGCGTTGGTATCCTCACCTGCGAACGTAGTCGTTACCACCAATTCTACCGGGGTGTTTTCTTCCGCGCCGTCCCCGGACCCGGAGGACGCCTGCTGCGTGCCCTGTCCGCCGCATGCTGTCATCGATAATGCCATTGCTCCGGCGAGCGCTGTCGCCATCATTCTTTTCTTCATCATATTTCTTCCTCCCTTTCATCGTCGGATGTGTGTCTCTCAACTTATGTATTTATCATACTCCGGAAAGGGCGGAAGCAAAATTGTTGGGGTTGTCCTTTTTTGCCTTTTATTGTTCTGTTGGCATCCCGGTTTTTATCAAAATTGTACTGACCGTATGCTCCTTGTCATTTCCTGATATAAACAATCCACAATCCGTTCCGTAAATCATTTTAAGCCTTTGGTCAACATTACGGATGCCCAGGCTGACCCTTTTCTCCTTGGAGACATCCGTATCAGTGGACAAAAGCCAGTCAATCTTCTTCCCGTCCTCCGCCGTCAGATGCCCGTTATCTTCCACTTCTATGCACAGATAGCCGTCCTCCCTTTTATAAAGCCGAATCTCCAGCCTGCCCTGCCTGGCGATATCCATGCCGTGTTCCACAGCGTTCTCAATAATCGGCTGGACAATCAGCCGCGGCACCTGCATATTATACAAGCTCTCGTCCACCTGTTTGGCGCACTGGAATTTCGAACCGAAACGCTGCGAGATAATGTAGAGATAAGCATCCGCATACGCCATCTCCTGCGCAATGGAGTGGAACTGTTGCTCCTTCCTGTTCATAGTCTCCCCCAGCATCGTAGAAAGCGCCTCAATCATGCCGCTCACCTTATAATTGCCGTTCAGCCGCGCTTCCCAATTGATAATCTCCAATGTGTTGTTCAGAAAATGCGGGTTAATCTGGGATTGCAGCGCCATAATCCTGGCGTCCCTTAGCGCCACTTCCTCCAGGTAAATCTTGTCAAACTGACTCTTTAGCTGACTGGACATGTGGTTAAAAGAAGTCTTCATCTCATAAAACTCCTCGTTGTCCTCCTTGTTCTCCACCTGTATCCCCAGCCTGCCCTCCCGGACCTCATTGGCCGCAGCAATCACTTCCCCAAGCGGCACAGTCACTTTATTATGGAAGAAACGCATCATCTGTACCACGAGAGGTATCATAAAGACAATCAGGATGATAAAAAGATATTTCAACGTATTCATCTCCGCATGGGTGACCCGCTTGTCAATGCTGACTGCGGCTACCAGTGTTCCGCCATACAGATTCATCCTGCGGTACGCATGGGCGACGCCCCATCTGTCGCCCCGCTCATACAGCTCATACTGTTTCCCAAGCATCTCTGCAATATGTTCCGGAAGTTCCTCTTCGTCCGCCTCCCGACCCGACATCAGCAGTTTTCCGTTCCAATATACGGCGGCATTCGTATATCCCCAGATACCTTCATAGCTCTCCATCAGAGAAACCTGGTTCAGCTCCAACGAAAGCACGGCGTAAGGTTTGAATTTCGAGTTCATCAGGTTCCGCACCATATAGACCCTGCCTTCCAGACCAACCAAGGTGATGCCAGTGTCCAAGTCCTTAGCCACCTCAAGGAGCCGCTCCTTAGCCGTCCCGTAGAAAAATTCAATATCTCGGTAAGCGCCGCCGCATGTGGTGTTAATCGCATAGTACCGTTCCTCAGGCTCATCCAGCATAATCAGTTCCGCCGTCCGGCAGTTGTCGTTATATTTGTACTGCTGTTTCAGGAAATTTCCCACCTCTGTCCGAAAAACGTTCTGTCTCCCGCTTGCAAGATAATCTGCATAGCTCTCGGCAATCACAGGGATATACGAAGCGTTCTTGGAAGCAGTCTCGCAGTCCTTAAGCTGCATACGCATAATCTGCGCAGTCTTGTCAAGGGAAGTCATAATCGTATGTTCCACCTGACTGTAAATATTTACCCTCACGAAAAAAATGAAAATAAAAATGAGCATAAAAAGCGGAAAAAACCACCCAAATAAGAGCCTTCTTACCATGCTCCACCGGAGTGATTTCCTCTTGCTAAACCTCTGTTTTAACCGTTGTACGAATGTTCCCATATTTTCTCTAATCTGCCGTTCTTTTTACCAGGCTGCCCACAGCAGATGCGGGCAGCCGTCTCTTCCAAATTACCGATTTTGTCGAATTACCTTGCCTACAATTCTAAAAATTCCTCAAACAGCTTACAAAACGCAGCCGCCTCCGGCTTTTCTTTCATCTCGCAGAAAATACGCAGAAGCGGTTCCGTGCCGGAGAACCGGACAGAAATCCAACCGCCGTCTTTTAAGTAAATCTTTAACCCATCCAAATAAGAAATATTTTCCACTTCATACGGAATCCGAGGCAGCTCTTTCTCTTCCAGAAGCCGTTTCTTAATCTCTTCCTTCTTCGCCGGGCTGAAACGATAATCCCTCTCTTCCAACGCCATGCCGCCATATTCCCTTCGGATAGTCTCCATAATCTCCGACAGTTTCATGCCCGTCACGGCAATCATCTCTACGAGAAGAGCCGACGCATAGATACCGTCCTTGCCTTTGATATGCCCCCGCACCGCCATGCCGCCGGAGGATTCCCCGCCGATAATAGCGTCGGTGGCAAACATCTTCGCCGATATATGCTTAAATCCGACAGGAACTTCATAACACTCCTCGCCGAAGCTCTGCGCCACCCTGTCAAGCAGATGGGTGGTGCATATATTCCTGACCGCCGGGCCGCGCCAGCCTTTGTATTTTACAAGATAGTAATACAGCAGGACGAGAATATCATTGGGATGCAGGAAATTACCCTTATCGTCAATGACGCCAATCCGGTCCGCGTCCCCGTCCGTGGCGATGCCAAGGTCACATCTTCTGTCAATCACATAATTTTGCAGCGTGCGCAAAGTTTCCGCCGTAGGGGCAGGCAGTTTCCCGCCAAAAAGCGTGTCGTGCCTCTCGTGAATCGTCTCCACCTCGCACCTTGCCGTCATCAGAATGGTTTTCAGGGACGTCTCGCTGACACCGTACATCGGGTCCAGCGCCACCCGCAGCCCCCGCATTTTCACTTTTCTCATATCCACCGTGTCGATGATGCTGTCCAGATACTCGTTCAGGGGATAAATTTCTTCAATCAGGCCCTTCTCAATCCCCTCCGCATACCCCATCTCATCCACAGGGATATCCGTCACTTCATTGATATAATGCTCGATGCTCGCCGTCTGCTCCTCGTCCGCATCCCTGCCGCCATATGTAAATACTTTAATGCCATTGTAAATCGCAGGGTTATGGCTCGCCGTAATCATCATGCCATAGTGGAATCCATGTTTCATCACGTAGAACATGACGAGAGGCGTAGGAGCCGATTTGTTAATCAAATAGGCCTTAATCCCCTCCGCCGCAAAAACCTGCGCCGCCCACTGCATCGCTTCCTTGGAAAGGAAACGTCTGTCATAGCCTAATACGATTCCCTCCTGTTCCACCTTCTCCTCTTTCATCTTATCACAGACTGCCCTGGATAAAATCTGGATATTTTCCTTCGTAAACCCATCGCCGATGACCGCACGCCATCCGCCTGTACCAAATTGAATCATCGCGCCTCCTCCTTCTTGCGTCCTTTGCCTATCCCAGTCAAAATTTTTCTGTCCGCTATCTATTTACCGTCTGTTCATCCTCTATGGATTGTCATAGCCATTTCTATATGCAGCCCATGGTAACTTCCACCGTATGCCTGCTACCCGGCTCCATCGGCACAATCTTATCCACACATTCGCCGTCCACCCGGATTTCCCTGACGCCTTTCATGACGCCGTCCGGATTGCTGACATGAATGTCATATTCTGTGCCCCGCCACACACGCCTTACCCGAAACTCCTTCCAGTCCGCCGGGATGCACGGGTCAACCGCAAGACAGTCATAGTCCGGCCTGACGCCAAGCATGTACCGGGTGGCCGAGAAGTAAGACCATCCGCCGGAACCGGTCATAAAAGGGTGCCTTGCCCTGCCGAAGGCACTGTGGTCTTTTCCCATAATAAACTGACAGTAGGAGTAGGGCTCCGACTCCCTGATTTCAATCTTATCATTCTGCCAGTACGGACAAAGCGCATCGTAAAACTTCATCGCCAAGTCCCCTCTGCCCCTCATGCACGCCGCCGCCCATGCCCAGGGATTCGGATGGGAGAAAACCGCCCCGTTTTCCTTGATGCCCGGATAAACTCTCGTCACAAACCCGATGTCATCGTCGGGTACGGTATAAGATGGCGTGTTCAAAAGGAGTCCGTACTGTGTATACAAATATTCGTCGATAGCCTGAAGCGCCAAATCCGCTTTCTCACCGTCGGCAGCTCCCGACAGAACCGCCCACGCATTGGACTCCAGGTGCACCCTGCCCTCCGCATCCGCCTGGCAGCCTATTTTCCTGCCTTTCGCCGTAATGCCCCTGATAAACCACTTGCCGTCCCACAACTGGCTGTTGCACACTTCTTTGACTTTTTCCGCCATCTTACAGTATTTTCCGGCGTCCTCTGTTTTACCCAGATATTCCGCCAACCCAACAAAATGTGTCAATGCCCAATAATGAAGGAAACTGACCATGGCGCTCTCACCGCCGCCCAGATTCAGACAATCGTTCCAGTCTGCCCGCAGCCCTTTGCAAACGCCCGTCTGGCCTACCTGCTGTGCCGAGAAATCCAATATCCTTTTCAGATGCTCATACACCGTCTCCGTATCGCTTTGCCCTGCCAGATAGGTATCCGCATAGGGAAGCTGCATCGAAACAAAATCCACATCCCCTGTCTCTTTCACGTACTCCGCCACCGAAGCCACAAGCCAGAGCGCATCATCGGAGCAGGCGTCCTTCAAGCCATGGATAATATTGTCCTTATCCGGCTCGGGGATGACCGTGGGCGACTTAAAAGGCTTGACACCCGTGTCTTCCACAAACCATTCCGGTTGGAAAAGATGCAGCCCATACCCTGTGCTGACCAATCCTCTTAAAAGCTGTTCGATACGCTCCCTACATTTGTCCGGGTTGGAGTGGGGAACCGTCATGGCATCCTGGGCCGTGTCCCTGTAACCAAGCCCCACTCTGCCGCCCACTTCAATAAAAGAGGCAAACCGGGAGAACATGACGTTAATCTCCGACTGGTATAATGTCCATGTATTGATTAATGTGTCCATCCCTTCATTGGGCGTCTGAATTTGCAGCCTGGAGCACTTGTCTTCCCAATACCGCCTCAAATCCGCATAAGCTGCATCCACCATATGTAAATCCGAATATTTGGCACGCACACGCCTGCCCTCTTCCCGCCTGCCTTCTCCGAGCATAAAGACAAGGCGTACTTCCTCGCCCGGCTGTATCGTCAAATCCTTCTGTAAGCTGCCGCAATGGTTTCCTCCTTTTTCATAGGAAGAGAAGCAATGTCCCGCCGTCACGGCCGCCGGATTCGTCTCCGTATTGTAAGTCCCGATAAATTTATCCCGCATACAGTCGAAACCGTCCGGCTCGAAATTCGCCGTGAAATACTGATATCCCTGCTCCTCATAGAACAAATCTTCCTCGATGATACCGTCCTCGTAGGATGCCCCCGCACAGTAAAGGCTCATCTGATAGTTCTGGTTGTCTATCATAATATGATGGAAAGAAAATTCCAGATAGGAGAATACGCTCAGATTCCGCGCCGTCTCTCCCGTATTGCGAATCTTCACATCCCATAACTGTACCGCCTCCCCTCTGGGAACCGACATCTTCTGGGAAGCCTCAATGCCCTGGTACTTACACTCATACACCGTGTAGGACAGGCCATGGCGGCACTTATATTCGGCCTGTCCAAGCGGCTTCCCCACAGGCTGCCAGGATACAGACCAATAATCCGCACTGTCATTGTCCCTTAGATACACATAGAATCCCGGCCTGTCCATGGGCACCCCGTTGCCCCTGAAACGGCTGATTCTATGGTATTCCGGCGTCTTATAGAACAGATAGCCGCCTGCCGTATGGTTTATCACCGCCGCCATATCCTCCACCCCGAGATAGTTTGTCCACGAGCAAGGCAAGTCGACTCTGTCAATGACATACTCCCTGTTTACATTATCAAAATGTCCGTATTGCATAATACCCCTCCATCTACTTCCTATGTATCCATTTCTCCACCTGCATCCAAACCATATAACAAGCTAAATATCCCGCGGCACCCGGCCCGCGAGAATAAACTGAAAGGTGTCTCATTTTTCAATTTAATTATATTATAAAGGAGCGTTTGTCCGTTGGGAATAGTTTATGATGTGATAATTTGACAATTATTGTCCATAAGTTACTTCTCACACCCGCGCCATGCACTTGCTGCATGGTGTCGGAGCCAGCGCCAAAATGCTCGCTTTTTAGCATTTTGTGTGCATCAATTGTTGCAATTCGCACCAAAATAGTCGTAAATGGCTGCGAAATCTGGCAAGGGTGTGAATTGTAACGTCCATAAGAAACGGTCAGGCTAAGAAGACGCCATAAGTTATGCTAGATTTCCGGTATATATGGAAAATATCGGATAAAGTCAATAACGATTTCTCTGAAAATATAACAATACGGCATGAAATGCATGAAAAAACGAGCACAGCTCGTTTGCGAGTTCATAAGTATTCCTACGGAAAACCTGTCACGGACTCGAATAGGCCGAGAACTTTCTTATAGGTTAAAAAAGAAGCCTTATCTCTAAGGCTTCTCTCTATGCAGGAAAAGAGACTTGAACTCTCATGGTATTGCTACCACACGGACCTGAACCGTGCGCGTCTGCCAATTCCGCCATTCCTGCGAACAAATAATATTTTATCTTCTTTCATAATAAATGTCAAGGGTATTTTTTATTTTTATGCCAATTTTTTATTTTTATGCCACTTTTTATTAAAAAACAAAAATGTTAAAAAAAGCAAAAAATGCTGACTTGAAATTTTAAATTCCAGTGCAGAAGTAAATTCCACAGCAGTTTAAA
>CAMWBY010000034.1 GCA_947172645.1 uncultured Lachnospiraceae bacterium
CCTGACAAAACGGGATAATGCTGAAAATAAAACTAATTAATCAGCGGTTCCCTAGGAATCTAAAAAACAAGTTCCTGGCTCTATTTTTTTGTCCTGAAATGTAAATTTTCTGTGAATTTGATTAAAAAGTCCTTTACAAAACGTCATTGGAATAATCCGCAAATATTTGCAATATATAGACATGCACACCTATAATGTTATCGTGAAACAACTTCCGCCGTCGACTGCGTCCCGCACCGATATGGTTCCGCCATGTGCTTTTATGATTTCGTGGGCGATGGACAGCCCAAGCCCGAAATGGTCTTTGGAGCTGCGCGCTTTTTCTGCACGGTAGAAGCGGTCGAAAATTTTCTTTTTCTCCTCATCCGGGATGCCGACGCCATTGTCAGTGACGGTGATGAGGAATTTTTCTTTTGCCCTGGACAGTGCAAGCATAATTTTCCCATGTTCCGGCGTATAACTAATGGCATTGTGCAACAGGATGGAGATGACCTGGCTGATACGTTCCGGGTCTGCGAGGCACAGTGGAAGCGCCTCGTCCGGTAATTGTATGGATAGGGAGATGGATTTTTCCTGTGCCAGAGGCGCAAAAGTTTCGTAGGCGTTCATAAGCAGCGTATCCAGTTCGGCAGGCTCGGTGCGTATTGGGAAATGATGGCTGTCTGACTGGGAGAGCGTGAGCATATCACCCACAAGAGAGGATACGCGCAGGCCTTCCTGGCGGATGATGTTGATAAAATGTTCTTGCTGCCCCGGGGACGCATGTTTACAGCATTCCGTGGCGGACAGGATGACGGCCAGGGGCGTGCGCAGCTCATGGGAGGCGGACGCGACGAACGCTGCCTGTTTTTTCTGGTTTTCTATGACAGGCTTTATCAGCCATCCTGTAAAAAACCAGGAGAATATACCAAGTGCCGTTACCGCGGCGAAATCAATAAGAAGAAAACGCAGCCGCTGCGCTCTTATTTGCATTTCCAGACCTTGCAGGGAAGTTAGGACAGTGATTTCCAGTACAGAGTCGCTTTTTTTCATAGCAATCTTTCCGGCAAAATAGTTGGTGTCCATGGAAGGTGAGACAAATTCATATTCGGTATGCGTAAGCGTGCCAAAAACACCGGACAGGATAGTTGACTGCACTTCATCTAATGCTTCATAGGCGTTCCGGCTTTCCTCGTAAAGAAGATTTCTTTGCGCCTGGCTGTCTGCATCGTTTAGACGGTTGAAAAGGAAGGGGGTGTCGTTATCCAGGACGAAGAAAAGGTAATTCCCCTGGGCTTCCATCTTGGAGAGCCATTCTATGGAGATTACGGACTGCTGTTCTAAGTTGGTGGAGATGGTAGTTATGTCATTTTTGAAAGCCTGAAATTGATTGTGATATAGTCCCCGTTCCGATACGTACAGATAACAGAGCGACATAATCATCATGATAACGGCAGTGATGCCTGTGCAAAGCAGTGTCAGCCGCAGATGTACTTTTTTATACATGCATATATGTCCTTTGTGTTTTCAATATTGGTTTTCCTGTGGATTAACCTTGATGTAAACTGTATCCCACGCCACGTATTGTCTTAATCTGCAAGATGCTTCCTGTAATTTTCAGCCTGCGGCGCAGGAAATGGATATAATTGTCCAGATTTCCTTCTTCAATGTCGCTGTCCGGTCCCCATACTTTTAACAGAATCGTGTTTCTCTGCAGTGTTTTCCCCAAGGAGTGCACGAAAATATCCATGAGCGCGGCTTCTTTCTTAGAGAGGGTGCAGCTTCCCAAAGGGCCGGTCAGGATGCATTCCGATGCTTTCCAGGAAATATCGGCGACGGAGAAAGTGTCGTTGACCGTGAGGGTGTGGGGTCTTCTGGAGACACACCGGATTCTGGCGAGAAGTTCTTCGAAGGCAAAGGGTTTTACCAGATAGTCGTCGGCGCCCAGGTCAAGTCCGGTTACCTTGTCGGACAGAGTACCCAAGGCGGTGATAAGGATGACAGGCGTGGCGATGCCCTTTTGCCTGAGGGCAGTCAGCACATCGGTTCCCTCCATATAGGGAAGCATCCTGTCAAGCAGTATGACGTCATAAATGTTTTGCTCGCCGTAAAAAAGAGCTTCCTCACCGTCGAAACAGGAATCTACGGTGAAGCGTTCCGATAGGAGTTGATAGGTTAAAGTATCGTTGAGATGCCTGTCGTCTTCTGCCAGTAAAATTCTCATGGTGTATTCCTTTCCTAAGAATGTTGCGTTAATATATGGTATCATTCCCATTTCATTAAGTGGTTTGCCTGAGATTCGTTCGCTGTGGATATTTGACAGCGGCATACCGGTCAATGACCACAGTATACCACAGAAACCTTTATTTAATCTCTAAAAATGTACATAGGCAAATCGAAATATAGTAAACAGGCATAATAAGCCATTTCTGGTGATATGGCATATAAAAAATATGTTATTGGGCAATAATTTCCTGGAATTTTTCCAGGAATTTTGCAGCAGGCTTCGAGAGAAACTGGTATTTTTTCCAAATCAAATGCATACTCGCATGGAGAGGAGGATTGAGAGGGCGGAAACAGAGACTGCCCTCCCCGCTTACATTGATAATCTTGTCTAAAGCGAAGGCGTAGCCAATTCCTTCGTCTACCATCAGCGAGGCGTTGAAGAGCAGGTTATAGGTGGAGACCAGATTGATTTCGGACAGGTTTCGCTGCAGCCATGTAGTCAGGATATCCCCGTCCTTGGTATTGCGGTTACATATGAGCGGCTTATTCCATAAATCCTCAGGGCATACCTGTTCTTTGGATGCAAGAGGGCTGTCCTTACGCATCAGGATTCCGTAAGTGTCCTTGGCGGGAAAGGTGATGTACTCATATTTTGATGTGTCAGCAGCGCCGAAGATGAGGCCGAAGTCAATCAAGCCCTTGTCGAGGTCTTCCAGGATATCGGTGGTGTCGCCGCTGGAGATTTGGCAATGTATATCCGGGTAGGCGTCATGAAGCGCGCGGGCTGTTTTGGCAAAATAGCGAACGGCATCGGTTTCTCCGCTCCCGATGAAGACATTTCCGGCAATCGCATCATTGTTCATGGCAATCTCATGCTCCGTCTTCTGAATCAGTTCGACAACTTCTTCCGCGCGTTTGCGCAGAATCATTCCCTCTTCGGTCAAAGTTATACGGCGGCTCCCACGGATAAAGAGCTGTTTTCCTAACTCATCTTCCAATTCTTTAAGTTGCCTAGAAAGGGTAGGCTGGGACAGATGCAGGGCCTCGGCGGCGCCAGAGATACTCTGCTCCCTTGTGACGGCGAGGAAATATTGCAGCACTCTCAACTCCATTGTGATACCTCCTGAAAAAAGTTAATTGTTAAAAAGTTAATTTGCGGAGCAAATTTACTTTTCATATGGTAATATGGAAAACCATACCTGTCAAGCATATAAGAATATTATCTATAAGTATTTGTTATACGCACAAACTAGGAATAAAATAGTGTTGGAGCGAAAAAACTTTTATTTTGACACGTTGGATATGGTATCAAAGCGTAGGAGGGGGAACATGAAGGAAAACTTGAACTGCAATGAGAACTGTAAGGCGGATGCCATTGCCCAATGCCTGAAAGATGCAGGATGCGGAGACAGTGTGATTGAACATTTCCTTGCGGATTTTGAGTCGGGCAGACTGAAAGAGAGTATCTGTATTTTACAAAAGCATCGGGAAACATTGTTGAATGATTTGCACAAGGGGCAGAAGAGAATCGATTGCCTGGACTATCTGATTTTTATGCTGCAAAAGAAAAAGAGCTGGATTTGCTGTGGACAGAAAATCGATGTGGAAAAGGAGTATTACCCCAGACGGAAACTGAATGAATTATAACAATGAGTCACAAGACAACAGGCTATCCCCTATTTGCGGCAGAGGATAGCCTGTTGTCTGTCTATTTAAATCTTTTTATTTTTTAGAGATTATTTAGAGAAACCCCTGGTATGATGGTAACTGTAAAGAAAAACATATAATCATCCGTAAGATGCGCGCATATTTACCGGAACGGTATGCAGGTAAAAGGAAAAGAAGGATATGAGAAGAAATCAATATAAGATTAAGAAGTTTTCACATAATGAATGTCTCAATAGATGCCTTGCAATGGGACTGTCCCTGATATTGACAGTATCTTTTCTGGGAGGATGCGGGAATCATGGCACATCGGCAGGCGGGGAGGAAAACGGCCCGGGCGGAATGGATGACAATACCGCAGGCGGACAGACGGGCAGTGGGGCGGACGGGATGGCAATGGGACGGTATCTGGAAGAGATTACGGATTTATCGGGGAGTTTGGAAGGATATCGTGAGAAGATTTTCAAATTAGAAGACGGGAAATTGATGCTGACACAGACGATGGGCTGTATACAGTCGTCGGAAGATAACGGAGTTTCCTGGAAGGAAGCTGATATTGGCTGGCTGGAGGAATTGAGAGAGGGGAGCTTCATTGACGACTATGCCGTGGGAGCCGACGGGACGATTGCCATCGTGTACAGCCCATCGATGGATGTGGAAGATACGGCGGTAGATAACGGTGACGGAGAAGACGGCGGACAGACATTGGATAGCAGCGACAGAGAGGACAGTAAGCAGGCAGCAGATGGCAGTGAAACAGAAGACGAGAATACCTTGGAGGAAATGGACGGGTGGATGTTTTATACCCGCACACAGGCGCTTATCGTAAAGCCGGACGGCACCCAGGTGGAAGTTTCGCTTCCCGGAGCAAATGATACGGAGCGCTGTCCGCGGCATATTTGGATTTCCGAGGATGGAAGGGTTTTTGTCGGGACATATGAAGCGGATTTGTATGAAATCGCGGAGGATGGCACGGGAGAAGTGTACCTTACATTGGAGGACAGCCCGCAGCTTGTGCAGTTTCTTGGCAGCCGCATGTTAATTGACGGTTACAATTATGACGGAATTGTCATATATGACATGGAGGCGGAGGAATACATAGAGGATGATGTATTGAATACTTTCGTCCAGGAAAATTATGGGGACAGGGATTTTGGCGGCGGCAGCTGGTACACCATGTATTTCTTCCCGGGGGAGGATGATGTTATCTACCTGGCGGGAGAGGAGGGGGTACACCGCCATGTCATCGGCGGCAGCGCCATGGAACAGGTGGTGGACGGGAGCCTTTCCACCTTCGGCAATCCAAGTTACAACCTGCTTGGTATGATTATGCTTGACGATAATGAGTTTATGGCAATCTTCACAGATGCAAGGTTGGTGCGGTTCGTCTATGACCCGGATGTTCCCACAGTGCCAAATGAGCGGATTAAGGCGTACAGTCTGGAGGACAATACGATGCTGCGTCGCGCCATTGCCATCTATCAGACAGAGCACCCGGAAGCTTATGTGGAATACGAAATTGGCATGGAAGGTGACAATGCCGTCACAAGAGATGATGCGTTAAAGAAGTTGAACACGGAAATTATGGCAGGCGAAGGGCCGGATTTGCTTATACTGGATGATATGCCCGTTGATTCCTATATTGAGAAAGGTTTGTTAAAAGATTTGACGCCTTTTGTGGACGGCCTGGGCGGTGATGGAGAACTGTATGACAATATCGTGGATGCTTTCAGACAGGACGGCAGGCTTTATGCCATACCTTGCGAGGCAGGGCTGCCCACCGTCATGGGCAAGGAAGAGTATATCTCGCAAATGAAGGATTTAGCAGGGATTGCAGACGTGATGGAAGAACTCAGACAGGAGAATCCCGGAAAAGACTTGTTGAAAATATGTTCCCCGAAAGCGCTGATGAAGAACTTTATCACGCCCTGTGCCCCTGCATGGATGAAACGAGACGGCGGCATTGACAGAGGAGCGGTGGAAGAGTTCCTGGTGCAGACGAAGCGGATTTATGACGCCCAGATGGACGGCCTTTCGGAAGAATATATCCTGGAGTATGAACAGCAGCAGAAAGACAACCTGGAATATTATGGCGTCACTTTAGACGATGAGGCTTATTACATGTATGGCATGGATGAATTTCATTATTTAAGAGGTGGCAGGCAGATACTGGCGGGAATCCTGACGTATCCCTATGCTTATGCGGAACTGTTTTCGGTGCAGACAATGCAAGGGTTTGAAGGGGATGTGGCGGCGCCCATGGGCGGGCAGTGCGATAATGTGTTTTGTGTACAGACACTGGCAGGCATCAGCGCAGGTGCGTCTGAGCAGAATATGAAACATGCCGAGGGCTTGTTGAGCGTGCTTTTGGGCAAGAAAGACATTACCAGCCTGGGTTTTCCGGTCAACCGGGCGGCGTTTGAGGCAGGATTATACCCTGATGATTATGAAGACTATCTGGCTTCGGGTGACAGCTACTCCACTTTTGGATATCTGACGGAGGACGGACAGATGTTCACATGGGATATCTATTGGTTTGATGATTCATGGGCAGATGCGCTGCGCAGCCAGATGGAGAAGGCTGATACGCCTTATGTGGCGGACAGGATGTTGGAGGAGGCAGTCCTTGCGGCAGGCACGGCCTATATACAGGGGGAAAAGAGTTTAGATGAAGCCTTGAATGATGTGGAGAAGAGCCTGGCGATTTATATGGTGGAATAAAAAAACATGAAGTTATACTATGGCACCAAAATACGGTGTCAAAGTATAACTAATCATGTTTAGAAGAATGCATGCTTGTGAATTGGAGAAATGATTGAATGGCAGGAAAAGTAAGGGTTACAAAACTTGCGGCAGGAGGGGACGGCAGCATAAAAGTGCAGAGGAGGCGGCGCAGCCACAGTGCAAAGAGCCATAAGGATACAAGGGCCTTTGCGCTGTTTCTGGCGCCTAGTTTTGCGGGAGTGCTTCTGTTTGTGCTGCTTCCGTTCCTGGATGTGGTGGGGCGGTCTTTTCGGACGGTGGTGACGGGTCAGTTTGTGGGTTTCCAGAATTATGGGACAATCTTTGCAAACCAGGCGTTTCTTTTGGCGGTTAAAAATACATTTCGTTTTACATTGGTGTGCATTCCGCTTCTGGTAGTTATCGGTCTGGCAGTGGCGGCGCCTGTGAGTAGATTAAAGAACGCGGGGGCAATCAAATCGTTGTACCTTTTTCCTCTGGCGATGCCGACAGCGACCGTCGTGATTGTGTGGAAGATGGTTTTCTACAGACAAGGATTTCTGAACCTGTTTCTGACACGGATTGGCGAGTGGACAGGGCTGTGGGGAGAAGTGCGCACGGATTATCTGGGCAGCGGCGCCGCGTTCTGGGTGCTTGTGTTCAGTTACATATGGAAAAATACAGGCTATACGGTCGTTCTGTGGCTGGCGGGCATTCTGGGAATCTCCAATGAATTGTTGGAGGCGGCGCGGGTGGATGGCGCGTCGGAACGCCAGTGCTTTTTTAAAATTGTGCTTCCAAACCTGAAAGGCAGCCTTTACACGATTGTGATTTTATCTTTCCTAAATTCGTTTAAGATTTACAGGGAAGCATATCTTGTCGCAGGGGCTTACCCGCAGCAGGATATGTATCTTCTCCAACATCTTTTCAATAACTGGTTCGTAAACCTGGATTTCGATAAGATGGCGGCCGCGGCTGTGTGCGTGGGTGGGTTCCTGTTTGTTGTGATAATGTTGTTGCAGCGTGTGTGGGATAAGAAAGCGTAGAGGGGCATATGGGCAAGGTTATATTTTTGGATATCGATGGGGTGCTTAATTCAAATCTTTGGAATGCAGCCCACCAGAAGGAAATTGAGGACGGTATGCTGATTGATGCAGAAAAAGTCCATTTGTTGGGAGAATTGTCCAGAAAAACAAAAGCACGGATTATTTTGCATTCCGGGTGGAGGTTTTGGCTGGATGGTGATTTAAATCCATTGCGCAAAGAAGCGGAAAATTTGCAGAGGCTGTTTCGTCGGGAAGGGTTAGTGATTGATGATGTGACGCCTGACTATTCAACGGAAGAGATTAAAAAGAGCAAGAAATTCAGTCTTGTCAAGGCGGATGAGATATTGGCATGGTTGGATGGGCACAAGGAAGTTGAAAAATGGGTCGTGCTTGACGACCTAGACTTGCATCATCCGGAAATTGAGCGGCATCAGGTTATGACGAACCCGGACACCGGCTTAACATTGGAAGATGTATATCAGGCGGAAGCAATGCTTTAAAATACTGGTGCAGCATACATAAGTGACGGTTTGCACAGCTGCTATTTTGTGAAAAGAGGGAAAACAATTGATGCGATACGGTCTAAAGCCATATGTTGGGAATATGAAAAAAATTAATAGAGGCATTGTCCTTTTTCTTATCACGATTCCAACCTTGTTGGTCTGTCTGCCCATTGTCTTATTGGTGACAGGCTCTGTGATGAGTAACGGGGAACTGTGGGAGCACCTGTCCCCGGTTTTTTCCGAAGCGGCGGAATATATCAGTTGGAAAATTGTGCCTGACTATCCGACTTTCGGGAATTACGGGAAACTGCTTTTTATGACGCCGCAGTTTTTCGTGCTTTTCTGGAATTCTGTAAAGATGGTCGGGCTTATCCTTCTGGGACAGCTGTTGGTGGGGGTTCCGGCGGCTTGGGCTTTTGCCGTGTTTCAGGTAAGGGGCAGCAGGGCGTTGTTCGCCCTCTATGTGGTGCTGATGCTTTTACCTTTTCAGGTTACTATGTTATCAAGTTACCTGGTGTTAAACAGGCTTGGATTCCTGAATACGCAGCAGACGGTGATTCTGCCTGCGGTTTTCTCTACATTCCCGGTATTTTTGACGTATGGGGGATTCCGGTGTATTCCTATGCAGCTGTTGGAGGCTGCGCGGATTGATGGGGCGGGAGAGCTTCGGATTTTCTGCAAGATAGGGCTGCCCCTTGGCAAGAGCGGCTTGTTGTCGGCGATGGTTCTCGGCTTCCTGGAGTACTGGAATATGATGGAACAGCCCATGGCGTTTCTGGAAGATAAGTCGCTGTGGCCTTTATCGTTATATCTGCCGGAAATTACGTGGGCACAGGCAGGCTATGCCTTCACCACATCGATTATTACGCTTATTCCGGCTGCGTTCATATTTATTTGGGGACAGGATTATCTGGAGCAGGGGATTATTTTTTCGGGGTTAAAGGAGTAGGAGGAAAGTACGTTGGAGCAGAACAAGAAAAACAAAGTAGTAGCAGGTTTCTTTGTGTTTTTAGGCCTTATGTGGCTTTGTACGGTCATATCCAAGAGTGTCTATGCGTCGAAGCTTCCCATTGTCTCCACAGAATCGGCGCAGCAGAAATATGTGGAGCATATCGTGGAAGTGGACGGTATTGTTGTGGCAGGGGATAAGAATCCGGTGACTGTTTTGAGCGGACTGCGGGTGGAGAAGATTCTGGTGCAGGCGGGGGACAAGGTGGAAGAAGGAGACGTTCTTTTCACGGTAGATATGGAAGACCTTGCGGATATTATGGAGGAAAAGCAGACTGCGGTTGCCAAGCTGCAGGCGCAGATTGACACGATTCTGGCAAACGAGGAGTTGGAGAGGCAGAGGAAAGAGTTGGAATTGCAACGGGCCAGGGAGGACTATGACGCCCTGGCAAGGCAGCAGGATACTCTGGTCGGCCGGGCAGCTGAAGCGTACAGCCAGATTGAAGATGACATAGACAATAAAAAGGAAGAAGCAAAAAAATATAGAAACGAAGAGCGGATGAGGAAGCAGGAAGAGGAAAAAAAGAAAGCAATGGAAGAAGGGGAAGAGTGGAATGAGGAGGAACATTGGGACGGTGTGGATGACAGCGATGACGGCATCCAGGTAGACGAGTCGCTTTTGGATTCCTTGCAGCAGGCGGCATACGATGAGGCGGACGCCAAGGTACAGCGGGAGAATGCCATGCGCGAGGCACAGCGGAAAGTGGAGGACAGCGCTGCGCCGGAGAATGAAGATTCTGCTTTGGAAGTTAGCCGTCTGGAACTGTCCGATTTGCAGGCTGATTTGGCGCGCTTCCAGGAGATTAAAAGCGCGGAAGGGCAGATTAAGGCAGAGCGCGCAGGACTGGTTACGGATGTGCTTATCAGCATGGGCGGCAGAACAACGGATTCGGCAGCGATGCTTTTTGCGGATGATTCCGTACCGTGTCAGTTTAAGGCGTTGGTCACACAAGAGCAGAAGAAGTATGTGGGCCTGAATGATGAAGTGTCCCTGAAGCTGGACGGAAGCAGCAGGACAAAAGACGCTAAGATTAGTTATCTGTCGGAAAGCGGTTCGGCGCCCGGAAGTTACGAGGTGTATATTGACCTGCCTGAGGAGACAGGCGTTCCGGGATTGTCCGGCACGATGACGCGGGCGGAGAGCGGCGAGAGGCACCCTACCTGCGTCACGCCGATGGCCGTTCATAAGGAAGGAACCAGGAATTATGTATATGTGGTCAAAGAAAGGGATGGCATTCTTGGCATGGAATGTTATGCCTCCCAGGTTAATGTGAGGGTGTTGGATGAAAATGAAAGTTGGGTGGCAGTGGAAGGCGCGCTTGACGGGGACAGCCTGATTATTTCCTCCTCCACAATAGAAGTGAAGAATGGGGATGTGGTCAGGTTGGAGGAGGAGTGAGGGATTAGGAAAAAACGGCATTTACATGAAGTATAATAAAGGTACATTGAGTTGGATATAGGTTGTAATTTTACTATATGAATGGTACAATGCACTTATGGAAAGTACCCATGACAGGGCGTTAAGCGTCCGGGGGACGCTTGCTCAGCGTCGACCGGGGTGAAGCGTAGAGGTAGCCTCCCGAGTTTATGAATACCGGTTTGCCGGAATACATAGGAAGGGAGGTGGCGCTTATGACAGCTTATGAAATCATTTCGATTTTTATAGGGATATTGGCTATATTAATGTCCTTTGGTAGCTTAATTGTTGCGTTGCTTACCTTTCTCGATAAGAGGAATAAGCGAAAATAAAAATGCCTATCCTGTCTGACCCACAGGATAGGCTCTGTCCGTAAGGACAACCAATCATTTAAACTTGGGGCATCCACTTTGGAGTGGGTGCTTTCCTTTATGCTATTATAATAGCATCGGTACTGAAATATTTCAAGGTGATTTTTCGGAAAACAGGTTGACAAATTGTTACTATTCACGGCCTGGGAGCCGCTCATAGCAACGATTCGGGGCGATATTCCAGATTTGCTTCGCAAAGATCGCCCCTCACACCTGAATCATGTTCTCACGGAATGCGCAGCAAGTGCGCATTCCTGATCCGCGAAAAGTAACGACAAATTACTATATATTATGTGGAAACAATGTATCTTGGGCATCCACTTTAGAGTGAGGCCGTCTCATCAAAGCTTCCCGCACAGATATGCGTAGGCGTTCAGTATCGTTGGCTGCCGTTTCCCGGTAATGAAATAGAAATCCATCTGTCTGTCGTCTTCGGTGTGGATGTAGGAACCATAGACCGGAATGTCGCAGCACACTACCGGTTTGTCTGTGGCGGGCAGCAGTCCGTAACCTTTGTCGGACAGAAGAAAGGGCAGCTCTCCGGTGTGGCTTTCGTGGGAAATATACCTAGCGGTACCGCGCAGGTTTAAGCCTTTGGCGTCGCCTGCGCCCATGGCGTACAGGTTTTCGCCTTTTGCCCAGTCAAGATAGAGCCACGTTTTCATTTTCCCATCAGGAGCGCTCTCCAACTGGCGGCATTCTTTGCTGCGCTCCGCCAGAAGAAGCTTCTTATCCCGGGTCATATAACGGATAGCTCCGCTGGATTTATCTACTTGTAAATACAGTTCGTCAGTCATAAGGTCAACAGTGCTGCCGGATTCTTTGTACATCCATCTTTTATCGGTATTGTGAACGGCGATTCCGTGATGGAAGCCTTCTGCAATCTGCCCTCCTTTGGCGAAAGTTACCCGTACAATGGCGCTGCCCACCGGACTTAGGCGCAGGACGCCATAACGGCTGTGCAGATACAATCCGTCCGCCTGTTTCGTAACCCAACGGACAGCCAGGTCAATTTTACCGTGTCCCGAAGGACGCAGTTTTTCGGTGGCGGGCATATCCCCAAATTTGATGCTACAGTTGGAAAGCATGGTTTTGGGAGCATGATGCTCTTTTTCCGTGTGTGGCATAGCTGCAGTATTATGAGCGGAGAGGTGCGACGCAGCAGAATGCATTTCGGTGAAATTCTGGGGCGATGCAGCCGTTTTTACAGCAGGACGTTTCGTTTTGCCAGAAGCTGTTGTTTCATTTGACAGTTCATTGCGCACGATGGAAATTTTCTTATTGCGCAGTCTTGCAGCATTTCCATCAAGTATTGTAGTATTCGTGGCGGCAGGTTTGACGGTGGCAGGAACGTCCGTTTTTACTTCGCGTTTCGTCGGAACAGGGTCGGCAATCAGCCCGGTCAGGTTTCCGGTATGGAGGATACACAGTTCGTGAAGGGCGCGGGTGGCGGCTACATAGAGAAGCTTGGCGTGTCCGTCGTTCACAGGGTATTCATCCCTTGTGGGGTCTAAAATCAATACCGCGTCAAATTCAAGTCCTTTCGTATATTCTACCGGAAGCACCATAATGCCGCTCCCGAATACTGCTTTTTCCAAATCGCTTCCAATCACGTCTATATACTGCGACAGTTCTTTGGCGGCAGCGGCGGCGCTTGCCTGGTCGCGGCACACCACGGCGATGGTGTCGAAGCCGCCTTGCCATTTTTGGCATACGTCCGCCGCAGCGCGGATAAGGGCCTGCCTGTCGTCAAGCCGTCGTACCTGTACCTGGCTGCCATGCCGGATAATCGGTTCCACGGGGTAGACGGAGAACTGGCCGTGATGCAGGATGTTCGTTGCAAAATCCGATATTTCCACGGTGTTGCGGTAGCTTTTTTTCAATACGCCGAAACTGTCTGCGGGGTCCGGCAGAAGAAGTTCTTTCAATTCTTCCCAGTCATTCAGGCCATATCCGAAATGGATATTCTGGGAGACGTCACCCATAACCGTGTAAGTGCACTGACGGATACAGAATTTCAGGACGCGGTATGCCATCATTCCGAAATCCTGGGCTTCGTCGATAACGATATGGTGGGCCTCGCTGATGACTTCCGTTTCCTTAATTCGCTTGTACAGATAGGCAAGCGCCGCCAGGTCATAGACGTCAAACTCTGTGTCCGGCAGGCCGATGGAATATCCTTTGGCATTCTGACTTTTCAGGAAATCAGTATACATTTCACAAATAGAACGCTTCCATACTTTTCCTCCATAGTAGCCCCGGTATGCTTTCAGGATTGCTTTTCTCTCCGCTTCCGTGTATTTGATGCCTTTTCCGAGAAATTCTTCTTTAATTTTGCCCCGCAGGCGTTTGTTGAGCATGTTGATTTTGCTCTGGACAGATACGGAGGGATTCTGCTCCACATAACGTTCTATGGCGTCGCTGTCCAACAGGCGGACAAGATATCTGGGGTCGGGTGACTGTCCGGAAGTTTCGTCAAATACACCGAGTTTTCCGTTCTTGATGCCTTCCACGAATTGTTTCGGATTCAGGTAGACGGATTTCCGGGGAATCGCCCTGTATTCTGTCTCGTAACAGTACGTTTCCAGGTCGCGGAACCAGGCGGAAGAGCCTTTTACATTTTCCTCTGCTCCTGAGATTCCCGCGTGACTCTCGGATGTTCCGGTCTGCTTGATATGGTATTTTTTTTCATCCCAGTCCTCATAGAGAAGCCGGACGAAGAGTTGTTCCATGGTCATCTGGCGCACACCGTACACGTCCAGGTCGGGCAGTACGCCGGTGATATAATTGAGAAGAATCCGGTTGCTGCCTACGATGTAAAAGTCGTCGGGCTTGAACCGCTCTTCATAATTGTAGAGGATATAAGAAATCCGGTGCATCGCAACGGTGGTTTTGCCGGAACCGGCGACTCCCTGCACAATGATGTTATGATAGGGGGATTTTCGTATGATATCATTCTGTTCTTTCTGGATAGTGGCGACAATCTCGCTGAGCACAGCCTGTTTGTTTTTCGCCAGATATTTAGTCAGCAAGTCGTCGTTTGCAATGACCTCACTGTCAAAATAGTCTATCAGCTTACCGGATTCGATTTCGTAAGTGCGCTTTAGCTGAAGGTCAATCTTAATAGGTGTGTCTCCCGGCGCTTTATAGCTGCACTTGCCCAGACCGTTCTCATAGTATGCGTTTGCCACCGGGGCGCGCCAGTCCACGACCATCCAGTGGGTGGTGTCCTTAGAGATTCCGCCCTTGCCGATGTAGATGGATTCATCTTTGTCAAGGGACTCGTCATGGAAAATAATCCTGCCAAAATATGGTTTGGTTAAGGCTTTTTCATTCCGCATCAGTGCACGCTTCATATGGTCATGCATCGTGATTGTGTTGTACAGAATGGTGCGCATTTCCACATCCTTGCTGTTATAGTGCGCTCTCATATCATCGATGTTTTCCTGCATTCTTGAGACTTCTTCGCCGTAGCTTGCCAGATTGTTTCTTACTACGGCGAGGGTCTGTGCAAGATAATCTTCCTCGTCTGTCTTTGTCAGGCGGCGGTTCTTCGGTTTGTCTTGTGCACTCATGGCTGGCCTCCTTTATGGGATTTGTTTTGATAACACTATAGAATTGATTATGCATGGCTGAACTGTATCCTATTTTAAGATGATAAAAGAAAAAATGCTAGACTTTAATTTTATTCTGTGGTAAACTATATACTAAAATAGTGATTAAAATTTGTTTTCATATTAAAGGTAAAAATGAATTGTTATTTCGATAAATTATAAGCTGTATTTATTAATCATAAGGAAATTTTCTGTATATTCGAGTTCGTAGTTATGTATGTTTCTATCGCCTTACAATATCTTTTGTTCACTGAGGGTCCCACCAAATGTATTCAAAAATACCTTGAATTGCATCAGATACATTGATTATCTCGGAAATTGGTAAGTTGTCTGTTTTTTGTAACCATGGACAGATAAATGCTTCATTGATTGTTTTGTGGGAGTAATTACGCCGCTTTTAAGTATTGCCTTTGGCTGGATTTTGTATTGATTCCTGCGGTGACTAGCCAGAAACTGCATGATATGTTAGAATAGACAGAAACAGCGGCATGTAAAAATTTTCAATCGCGGGATTTGTGTCTGTGCGTTGCTTGACACAAACTCGTTTCATGCGTCGTTTCAACATAGTTGAGACACAAGCAGCGCAGAAATGGAGAAAAAGATGGGAATTGTAATCAAGAATACACTAGCAATTTTGCCCCAGGGCGCAGAGGATGTGGTGCGTCAGACAGATATCTACATAGAGGAAGACCGGATTACGGGAATCGGCCAGATGCCTGGCGGGTTTGTGGAGGATAAGGTAATCGACGGGACGGACAAACTGGTTATCCCCGGACTTATCAACTGTCACACCCATTCCTATATGTCTTTCATGCGGAATGTGGCGGACGACCTGTCCTTTATGGACTGGCTGTTTGGGACAATCGACCCTATTGAACAGCAGATGACGGACGAGGATACTTACTGGGGTGCGAACCTGGCGATTATCGAGATGATGAAGAGCGGGACAACCTGCTTTAACGATATGCAGATGAATATCCACCAGACTACCAGGGCGGTCAAGGAATCCGGTATGCGTGCCGTTATCAGCCGCGGGCTGGTGGGCAGCGGCAATGACGAGGCAGGACAGATGCGGCTGCGCCAGGCATACGAAGAGCGGGACGCGGCGAAGGACTGCGACAGGCTGTCTTTCGTGCTAGGGCCACATGCGCCTTTTACATGCGATGAAGCATTTATGAAAATTGTAGCACAGGAAGCGAAGAAGAACGGTATGGGCATCCATATCCACTTATCGGAGAGCGAGAGCGAAATCGGACAGATTCAGGAGAAATACGGATGCAGTCCCATTGCTTTGGCGGAGCGCTGCGGGCTGTTCGATGTGCCTGCCGTTGCCGCACATTGTGTGCAGATTGACGATGCAGATATGGATATCCTGAAAGCGAAGAATGTGAGTGTGGTTACGAACCCGGCCAGCAACATGAAGCTGGGCAATGGTTTTGCGCCTGTGGCGGGTATGCTTGATAAAGGCATTAACGTATGCTTAGGAACAGACGGGGCGGCGAGCAACAACTGTCTCAACATGTTCCATGAACTGAGCCTGCTTACCCTGATTCATAAGGGGGTCGGCAAGACGCCCCAGTGTGTCAGCGCCAAGGAAGGATTCCGCATTGCCACAATCAACGGTGCGAAAGCGCTTGGAATGGAGAAGGAGATTGGCAGTATCGAGGTCGGTAAGAAGGCGGACCTGGCAATCCTGGATTTGAATACGCCTTCCCTTACACCCAGAAACAACCTGATTGCGGGCCTGTCATATTCTGCCAACGGTTCCGAGGTTGACACGGTGATTATAAACGGGCAGGTTACGATGGAGGGCCGTAAGATTCTGACGATGGACGAGCAGTTGGTATATCGTAAGATTCAGGAGATTATTGTGCGGATGGGATTGGACCGGAAAGAGTACTAATATATCGATGAAAAAGGTGCATTTAACCGGTGAAGTATGGGTTAAATGCACCTTTTTGGCAGTCTCATCTTAACATAAAGTTTCTTCTAAATATTTTTCAAGGCATATTAACTGCACATTTGGAATATTGTTAAATATGCATTCTATCGTACCTATTTCTTCGTATCCCAACTTTTGGTACAGTTTTCGCGCTTTTGTATTTAGCTTGTTCGTATCCATGCGCAATGCAGTACAGCCGTGCCGCCTTGCATAATCTTCATAAAATGCCACGAAAGTTTTTCCGTAACCTTTATTCTTTTCAGACGGGTCGACAGTCAGGCAATGAAGCACCATAATTTCATCATCCCTTGCGCCATGCTTCCAAGCCGCATATTTATACTCATCAACCTGGATTTGGTTGATGATTGCTGCCGCGACAATTTTGCCTTCATCTGCCATGACGAACAAATCACCCCGGCCCAAAGCATCTTCCGCTGTTTTCCTGGTAGGATATACATTGCGAACCCATCCGATTGTAGTCATTCCTTTTTCTTCCCCGTCATGGATGCTTTTATAAATCCTTTCGATGTCATCAATGTCAGCTTCTCCCGCTTTTAAAATTTTCATCACGGAACACCTCTTTCCACGAAATTTATCTGGCCGGCAGACCTTGGTTAAGATTAGCCAAATTGCCCAACGTCATTATCTTATCATAGGCACATACAATATGTCATTCAAGTCTGCTTAAAATTTTTCCTAAAAAAGAAAATTTTTCTTCTTTCTTTTTTCCTTGCACTTTGCCCAAATTGCAGTATAATAAAGATTAAGTAAAGAAAGCGCCTACAATGTAGGTGCTTTTTCATGAGGTGTGAGTTATTTATGGAAATCGAATTTGATGTAAAAATTACTTCTAATATATTGTATGATTATATGCTTCACCACACCTATAACAGCATGGCAGGGATTATGGGTTCCCTTGTGGGGGCTTTGATGCTGGTGCTGTTTGCCTCCAACATGCAGCCAATCTGCCTGATTATCGGGGTGGTTATTTTATTGTACCTTCCCTGGACGCTTTTTATCAAATCCAGGCAGCAGGCGCTTAACACGCCGGCTTTCAAGAAGCCGTTGCATTACCGGCTGACAGATGAAGGTATTGAAGTGTCCCAGGACGATACGGCGGAGCAGATGGGGTGGGAAGGCATGTATAAGGCCGTTTCCACTATGCATAGTATCGTGGTGTATACGACGCGCACCAGCGCGTGCATTTTCCCGAAACGGGATTTGGGCGACAACAAATATAAGGTCATTGAGATTATCTCTACGCATATGCCGCCGAAGAAGGTCAAGATTAGAGGATAGAAAAAGAGAAATGAATATGATAGAAACTTACAGCGCCGGGGAAACGTATGAGCTTGGGAAAAAAATCGGTGAACAGGCCAAGGCGGGGGAGATTTACACGCTGATTGGTGACCTTGGCGTAGGCAAGACCGTGCTGACACAGGGTTTGGCGGCCGGGCTTGGCATTGCGGAACCGATTTGCAGCCCGACTTTTACGATTATACAGATTTATGAGGAAGGCAGACTTCCGTTTTATCATTTCGATGTGTACCGTATTGGCGATGTGGAGGAAATGGAAGAAGTCGGTTATGAGGATTATTTTTATGGCGAAGGCGTCTGCCTGATTGAATGGGCGAACCTGATTGAAGAGATTCTTCCGGAGAATTGCCGGAGGATTACCATTGAGAAGGATTTGTCGAAGGGATACGATTACCGGAGGATTACCCTGTCATAAACAGAAGGTTGAAAAGTCAAAATGAGGGATTTCTATGAAAATATTAGCGCTTGACAGTTCCGGGCTTGTAGCATCCGTGGCACTAACGGAAGACGATAATTTAATCGCCGAGTACACCGTGCAATATAAGAAGACCCATTCACAGACGCTGCTTCCTATGTTGGATGAGATTAGGAATATGGTGGAGCTTGATTTGTCCGCCGTTGACGCTATCGCGGTGGCGGCGGGGCCGGGTTCCTTTACCGGACTGCGGATTGGTTCGGCTACGGCCAAGGGACTTGCTTTTGCGATGGAGAAGCCGATAGTTCCGGTGCCGACATTAGAAGGGCTTGCCTATCAGATGTATGGGACGGACGCGGCGGTCTGTCCGATTATGGATGCCAGAAGAAACCAGGTATACACGGGAATTTATGAGTTTGTTTTCGTGGATAACAAATCAGGAGATTGCTTGCAGGCATCCGACGATTGCCGCCAGGGGGACTCGGTTTATGAAGACAGTGAATACGACATGCGTGTCATACAAGAACAGTGCGCGGTGTCTTTTGATGAAATCGCGGAGAGACTGAATGGACTTGGGCGGCGTGTAGTTTTTGTCGGGGACGGTATTCCGGTATTTAAGGGACGGATGAAGGAAGTGCTGAAGGTGCCTTATACGCTTGCGCCCGCACATCGGAACAGGCAGTCGGCCGCTTGTATCGCGGCGCTTGGCAGTGTATATTATAGGCAGGGAAAATTCGTGGACGGTGCGGAGCATGTACCGGAGTACTTAAGGCTGTCCCAGGCGGAGAGAGAGCGTGCAGAGAATTTATAAGGTATAAAGGTATACAATTTTGAAAGGCGGATAAGTGGATGGTAACATATAGAAGAATGACCGCCGCAGACGTTCCTTTTATCAGCAAGCTTGAGGAAGAGACATTTTCTATGCCATGGTCGGCGGACTCTTTTTTAGAGATGATTAGTAAAGAGGATGCAAGATACTATGTGGCGCAAAAAGACGGACGGCTTGTGGGCGGCTGTGGCGTGCTGATGATTGCCGGGGAGGGGAATATCACCAATGTGGTGGTTGCACCGGAGGCAAGGAACCAGGGAATTGGAACCGGAATGCTACGGCATTTGATGCAGGAAGGCGACCGGGAAGGGCTTACGGCATATACGTTGGAAGTTAGGGTGAGCAATGCGGCCGCTATCCATGTATATGAGAAACTTGGGTTTGTTTCGGCGGGAATCCGTCCGGGCTTTTACGAGAAACCGGCGGAAGACGCTATGATTTTCTGGAAGAGATAGGCAGTGTATGGAACAATTACCACTGTTGTTACACATTTTGTTTGATAAAATGGGACATAGCGGAATAAGTAACATTACAGGAGGTTTGCCATGCGTGTCTATACCAATCAGAAAGAAACGGAATTAGTAAAAGTAGTATGTAATTGCTGCCAAAAAAATTTATTGGCGGAAAATGGATTTCTCAAAGAGGAATGTATTCATGTGGAGCATGATTTTGGCTTTTTTGGGACGAAGGATGGCACAAGCCATAAGTTTGACCTCTGCGAGGAATGTTATCGGAAAATCATCGGGCAGTTTCAGATTCCCGTAGAAGAATGGGAGAGGAAGGAATTGCTTTAGGCTGCCCGGACTGTGATAAAAACAGGCCGCCGTTTGGGATTTATACGGCTCGTCATGAGGAGGGCGTATTTTCCGCAGACGGCGGCGGAATGGGAGCAAACATGTTAGACATATGCTTACTGGGCACCGGCGGTATGATGCCGCTGCCATACAGATGGCTTACATCCCTGATGGCAAGGTATAATGGAAAAAGCATTTTGATTGACTGTGGCGAGGGAACGCAGATTGCCATGAAGGAAAAGGGGTGGAGCCCGAAACCGATTGACGTTATCTGTTTCACCCATTACCATGCGGACCATATCAGCGGATTGCCTGGGATGCTTCTTACGATGGGGAATGCGGAGAGGACGCAGCCCCTTCTTCTCATTGGGCCTAAAAGCCTTACGAAAGTAGTCAATTCTCTGCGCGTCATTGCGCCCGAACTTCCTTTTCCAATCGAATATCTGGAATTGTCCGAGGCGCAGCAAATGGTTGCGCTTGACGGCCTGCGTATAGAGGCCTATAAAGTAAACCATAATGTGCTGTGTTACGGCTACAATATTGTGGTGGAGCGCACGGGCAAGTTCGACGTGTCCAGGGCGGAAAAATTCAATATTCCAAGAAATTACTGGAATCGTCTGCAAAAAGGTGAGATAATAGAGACAGAAAATGGTACTTACACCCCGGATATGGTGCTCGGGGAGCAGCGCAAAGGGATTAAAGTCTCTTATTGTACGGATACCAGGCCCACGGAAAGTATTGTACAGAATGCCGCGGGAGCCGACCTTTTTATCTGTGAGGGCATGTACGGGGAACCGGAGAAACAGCAGAAGGCGAAAGAATATAAGCATATGACTTTCTACGAAGCGGCACAGCTTGCCAGGAAAGCGGAGGTAAAGGAACTCTGGCTGACCCATTACAGCCCTTCTTTGACCAGGCCGGAGGAGTATATGCGGGATGTAAGGAAAATTTTTCCGAATGCCGTTGCTGCCAAAGACGGCAGAAGCGTAGACTTGTTATTTGAGGAAGATTAGGCAGAGGAGTGTGGATTAGGTATGAAGCGTTCTGGAGTGATTACTATTATTGTTATCGGCGTGATTCTTATTGCGGTTGTTGCAGGGTATGCCGTACATTTGAACCGGAAGAATCAGACGTCCGGGGAAGAAGTTGTGGAATCGACGGCGGTTCAGAAAGTTTTACAGAAAGATTTGGAGAAAAGCTATCCGCCGACTCCGAAAGAAGTCGTGAAATACTATGCTGAAATTACTAAGTGCTTCTATAATGAAGAGTATACGGAAGACGAATTGAACCAGTTGGCTTCAAAGATTCAGGAATTATATGATGCGGACTTGGTTGCGAATAAGACGCAGGAAGATTATATGAACGACCTGCGCACTGAGATTGCCGGCATGAAGGAGAACAAATATACGATAACGGGTTATGTGTTGTCCGCCAGTGTCGATGTAGAAGAATTCATGGAGGACGGCTATTCTTGCGCCAGGCTTTACTGCACGTTCAGCATTAAGCAGGGGACGAATGGAACTACGCGTTCTATGGAGCAGTTTGTTCTGCGGAAGGATGAAGACGGCCATTGGAAGATACTAGGATGGGATTTGGTTACAGAATAACGGCGTAGTTGCTTCATCGGAATAAGAACATAGTGAGACGATTGAGAGACACAGACAAACATATGGAAAAGGCGCATGAAAAAGAAGATATCACAATACTGGCAATAGAAAGTTCCTGCGACGAGACTGCGGCGGCAGTGGTCAGGAACGGCAGGGAAGTCCTGTCCAATATTATCTCTTCTCAGATTGATTTGCATACGCTGTATGGAGGCGTGGTGCCGGAGATTGCCTCCAGAAAACATATCGAGAGGATTAACCAGGTAATCGGCGAGGCACTGCAGACGGCAGGCATGGCGCTGCGGGAGATGGACGCTGTGGCGGTGACTTATGGGCCGGGGCTGGTGGGCGCGCTCTTGGTGGGCGTTTCGGCCGCCAAAGCAATCAGCTTTGCATCCGGGATTCCGCTAATCGGCGTTCATCACATAGAAGGGCATATCAGCGCTAACTATATTGAGAACCGAGATTTGGAACCGCCTTTTGTCTGCCTGGTCGTGTCAGGCGGTCATTCCCACTTGGTGCGGGTGAAGGATTACGGAGAATATGATATCCTTGGGCGCACCAGGGACGACGCGGCGGGGGAGGCCTTTGACAAAGTTGCCCGTGCAATCGGGCTTGGATATCCCGGCGGGCCGAAAATCGACCGGGTATCCAAAGAGGGTAACCCGGACGCAATCAGTTTTCCCCGGGCAAAGGTGGCGGATGCGGTGTACGATTTCAGCTTTAGTGGATTGAAGTCAGCGGTGTTAAATTATCTCAACTCCTGTGAAATGAAGGGGACTGAGATATGTCAGGCGGATGTGGCGGCCTCTTTCCAGAAAGCGGTGGTGGATGTTTTGGTGGAGCATTCCATGCAGGCAGTAGAAGAGTGCGGTTTGAAAAAATTTGCCATCGCAGGGGGCGTGGCTTCCAATTCCGCGCTTCGAAGCGCGCTTGATAAGGCATGTGCGGAGCGGGAAATTGCTTTTTATCATCCGTCGCCTGTGATGTGTACCGACAATGCTGCGATGATTGGCTCGGCGGCATATTATGAGTACTGCAAGGGTGTGCGGCACGGTTATGATTTGAATGCGGTGCCGAATTTGAGATTGGGCGAATAACGGTTCTGATGACAATCGCATGATATATGGCACTATATGTTGGATGAAGGTTGTTTGGCTTAGTGATATTGATTCCTATGGGCAGCGGGCCAAGTGGCTGCATAAAACCAACTGGGGGTTGGTTCGGGCATATTGGCGGCTATGTTAGCGCAGCCTAAGTGTAATCGGGTTATGTTTCGGCGATGGCAGGGGAGAGGATATGGCGAAGAAAAGATGCACCGCGGTGGTGCTCGCGGCGGGGAGTGGAAAACGCATGGGGAGCGATGTGGCAAAGCAGTACATGCTCCTTTGCGGCAAACCGTTAATCTGGTATGCACTGCATGCGATAGAGCAATCTTCCGTGATTGATGACTGTGTTCTTGTCACCGGGGCGGAAGATATTTCTTATGTGAGGGATGAAATCGTTAAACGGTATGGGTTCCAAAAAGTTGATAAGATTGTGGCAGGAGGAGAAGAACGATACGACTCTGTGTACCATGCTCTCCAGGTGATTGCAGACGGAGATATGGCAGCGCCGAATACGGACGGATATGTGTTTATCCATGACGGCGCCCGCCCCTTCCTGACAGAAGAAATCCTGGAAAGATGTTACGTGGAAGTACAAAAATCAAGAGCTTGTGTGGCAGGCATGCCTGTGAAAGATACAATTAAAATTGCAGATGAAAAAGGTTATGCGGCTCAGACGCCGGAACGTGGGCTCGTGTGGCAGATTCAGACGCCACAGGTATTTGATGCGGCGTTGATTGTGGATGCGTATCGTCGGTTGATACAGGAAAAAGACAGTCTGGCCGCCAGGGGAATCAAAATAACAGACGATGCTATGGTGGTGGAAACATTTACAGAGCTGCCGGTCAAGTTAGTGCACGGAGCATATGAAAATATTAAGATTACCACACCGGAAGACCTGGTGATTGCCGAGGCTTTTTTGGACCGTGGATAGAGGTGTATTCGGGACAGATTCCTTGTGGATAAATTTTTTTGAAATTTTTGACAAAAAGTGGTTGACAGTGAAAAACATTTTTGCTAGAATAACTTTTGCGCTGACCGAGAGAAAAGCGCACTGCGAACCCGGAGAGGTATCGAAGTGGTCATAACGAGGCGGTCTTGAAAACCGTTTGTCCGCAAGGGCGCGTGGGTTCGAATCCCACCCTCTCCGCTTGGAGATACCTCTCCAACCGAGATTTTACATGCATAGGCTTGTATATTGAAAATTGCCGTTGATATGGCATGCGGGCCGCATAGCGAGTAAGGGAAGATGGTTTTCCTGCTCGATTGGAATCATTAGCATTAGCTATGTTTGGAGAAGTACCCAAGATGGCTGAAGGGACACCCCTGGAAAGGGTGCAGGTCGTTAATAGCGGCGCGAGGGTTCAAATCCCTCCTTCTCCGTTAGCTGCACAGCAGCGATGCATCGGTAAACGATGCGACATAGGACCTTGACAAATAAACAGTAATGCAACCCTGAAAATTCAGAAAGAAAAGAAG
>CAMWBY010000035.1 GCA_947172645.1 uncultured Lachnospiraceae bacterium
CAGGCTACGCTCTATCAAAAGTGCCTTTGCGCCCTGCCGGGGGCTTTTCCGTCCTAATGGACGGGGCGGCTTTTCGCCGCCTTAATACCGCCGCTTTCCGGCTTTCTCCCAACAGCGCAACATTGCAATGTCTTTAATTTTTGCAACCTTGCAATCTTCAAGAGCGCAATTCCAAGACTGCAAAATTCTAATACCCTGCATTGTTGCGCTGTTACCTTGCCTGTCCGTCACTGTCTGATTTTATCCAGTTCCCAATACCATGTATTGTTTATCCGCTTTGCCCGGACACCTAGCTCTTTCTTTGCATTTTCCAGTGTCCGCTTCGATATGCCCTGTTCGTCCGCTAGACTGAAAATCTCATTGCTCTGCATGGCGTTGTTTGCTTCTGCCAGTTCCCGAAGTAACCGCTTTGCCTGTTCCATTTTGTTTGCTTTTGGAGCAATGCCGCCTAAGACTTCATCAGCGGTAATCTCATAATCCCCTAACCATTGAAAACCGTCCTCGGACAGTGCAAATGCTTTCGGGTGTCCGAACGCCGCAAGGTTATTTTTTATCTGCACCACAGCCCTTATATTTTCTTCTCCCTCAACTCTGCCGACTAAGAGGACGCTTCTAGCGACTGCAAAGAAATCAATCGAACCCATTCCCCGGTATGCCGCCTTATTTCCTGCCGCCTTGTTCATATGCCCGACAAGGACAATCGCACACTGGTATTTCTCTGCCAGTGCCGCCAACTTCTTTGTCATATCCCTTGCTTCATTCGCCCTGTTCATATCCATACCGCCGCCCAAATAGGCTTGTATAGGGTCTAAAATCAACAGCCTTGCGCCTGTCTTTATAACAGCTTCTTCCAACCGTTCATCTATCATGGAAAGGGATTTTATCTTTTCGTCAATGACCGAGATTTTCTCACAGTCTGCCCCTGCCTGTTCCAATCGGGGCTTGACCGTATCGGCAAGACCGTCCTCTGCACTCTGATAGATGACATTCAAAGGCTCTGTAAAATCCATTCCACTGTCTAAACTTTCTCCCTTAGACAACTTCGCCGCTATATTCAGTATAAATGTTGTCTTTCCGTCACCCGGATCACCTTGAATGATTGTCAGCTTGCCATATGGGAATTTCACATAAAGTAGAAAAAAGAATATCGGCTGATTACTGCATCAACCGATATATCCTACGAACTTATAATGTATCTTGATATCCCTTACTTTCTGCCCGTCCTCGATATGTACCTCACCAACTTCTATTTTGTCAATCAGTCTCAGAAGCATCTCACGGTCGAGCGTGTCAATATCCTGATACTGGCGGATTAGTGAAATCCATTCCTGCACTTCATTTTTCACCGTCTGCATTTCCGCAAGCCGCGCTTCCAATTCCCGCCGCTTTGCGGCATTTTCCGTCCGTTCTTTCTGATAGCCGCCCAGAAGCTCCGCACACAGTTCGCCCGGTATCGAGCCGTTTACCTTGTCTTCATAGGCGCTCCTTATCAGCCTGTCAAGTTCCGCCGCACGCTTCTCCAATGACCTCATGGACTTCTGTATGGCAGAAAGCTCTGCCTGTCCCTGTTTCTGCCTGCGCTCCATCAGACGCTGTGCAATCTCTTTCTCATGGTAGCAGACCTCCTTCGCTTTAGCCCATATGTCGTTTAGAAGCAGTTCGTACAAAACCCCAAGGGGTATGCTATGCGTGGAACAGGCGGTCCGCCCGGAACGTGAATAGCTTCCGCACAAGTATTTTTCGTACAGAGCCGTGGCGCCGTTTTTCAGCCTCCGCCGCTCTATCTGGTACCTCATTGCAAAACCGCAATCGGCACAGCACAGCAGGCCGCTGAACAGGCTGGTCTCTTTCATGCTGTTCTGACGGGGGCGGCTCTGCGCCTTGTCTATCAGTCGGCACTGTTCCCAAACATCCATGCTGATGATAGGCTCATGGGTATTTTCCACCCGTATCCATTCATCTTTAGGCACGGCAGTCATTCGGCGGTCTTTGTATGAAAATATCTCTTTCTTATGTTGTACCATGTTTCCGATATACGCCTCGTTGCGGAGCAGCTGGGTCACTGCGCTTGTGCTCCATTTCCCGTTGCCTTTCCATGAGTTGCCTGTTTTCCCGGAAGTCTGGCAGTAGTATTCCCTCGGCGGGAGCACGCCCTCCTCATTGAGCGTTATGGCAATCCTGCGGTAGCCAAGCCCCTCACAGCGCATCTGGAAAATGCGGCGGACTACGGCGGCGGCAGGTTCGTCAATGACGAACTTGTGGCGGTCATCGGGGGATTTCATATAGCCAAACGGTGCAAATGCCCCGATGAATTTTCCGCTTCTGCATGAAGTGTTCATTGCGGAACGGATTTTCCGGCTGATATCCCTCGAATAATGCTCGTTAAAGATATTGCGGAACGCTATGAATATCTCATCATTATTACCGCGGTTCAGGCTGTCAACATTGTCATTGACAGCGATAAAGCGGCATCCGAGGGCAGGAAATTCCAGTTCCGTGTACTGGCCGACTTCAAGGTAGTTCCTCCCGAAACGTGACAGGTCTTTTACAACCACAAGGTTTATCTCCCTGCTGCGCACCTTTTCCATCATTTCATTAAAAGCCGGGCGTCTGTCAAAGTTCGTGCCTGTATAGCCGTCGTCCTTATATACTTCGGCAAGGTTCCAGCCATGCTCGGTGACATACCTTGTCAGCATTTCCACCTGTGTTTCGATGCTTGCGGAGTCGCCCCGCTGTTCGTCCTCTTTTGACAGCCTCGCATAGACGGCGGCGTTATAAATCTTTTCTTCCTGCATATGGCAAGCCCCCCCCCTTTCAGGTCAGCTCCCGGCTGCGTCTCTGGCGCAGCCTTTCCCATAATGTTTCATCACACGGGATTCCAGAAGGCTTTCAGACAGCGCCTGAAAATCCCCCCTGCCAGCATAGATGCTGTGTACCCGGTAAAGGACACCGCCGATTTTCTTCTCCATGCAGTCATTCAGCCTTTTTACGTCCCTGCCGCCTCCGGGCAGGAAACGCAACGCTGTGGGGCGGCGGCTTCCCGGCTCAGGGAAAAGGGATGGTATCAGAAACTTTATTCCCTTTAATGCAGGGCGGTTCATATAAAACGGCCTGCATGTTTCCAGTCCTGCCAGATTTTTGATTGTCTTTGCAACATCAGTCTTTTTCACATCACAGCGATATATAAATGGGTACATCCTTTTTACCTCCTCTGGCATGAAAATCTTTATCGTTATATCTGCACAAACCGGGCAGACTGGTCTGACGTTTGAGCAGATGCGGCTTTCCGGCATCCGCCGGGGCGGTTTAACTGCCGCCCCCGGGAACCTTCATCAGACGCATTCAGCCAGTATCCGGCGCAGCTCTTCGCAGTCACTGCCTGAAGCAGCTGATTTTATCCAGTCACCCACAGAATCCTCCCTGCCATCGCTGAAACGTATCACAGGGCCATCCCCGCCTTCTTCATAGGACCCGAAATATGTACATTCGTCGAACACATACTCCGGTGAGAACGGCAGAAGTTCCTTCGTCCGGCAGTTTAAGACACCGTTCTCCAACGGCATAAAGCCGTGGAAGTAGCTGAGACTGGCCTTTTTTGCAAAGAGGCGCAGCCAGAACTCGACTTCATCTGCATATTCGGCAAAGCCGGCAAATGATACTGCCTGATGTGGTGATAATGCGTCGATAATGGGCCAGAGATTACAGGTATAGGTGCCTATGTCCGACTCGCCATCGTAGATACCGCTTCTGTCAGCCACATAGAGCATGACATCATACCTGTCAGGACCCTGTAAGCCGGATTCATTGCATTCATACCTGTTCCTGCCAGCAACCAGCCTTATATGGCAGAGGGCCATCATGAGCTTTGCTACCTGACAGGCTGTAAGTTCCTCCGGCAGCGGCACCGGCAGGGAACCTTTATCCAGTCTTCCGTTAAACTCCCTGAATGTGTCAGCCGTTTTCTGGAGCAGCCCATTGGCCGCCTCTTCCGGTGCAGGCAGGTTATCCTTATCAAGGCTGTCAAGATAGTCTGCTGTCGCCGCTGCGGTAAGCATGTCTGCTATCTCGATATAGTATCTTCTCTGACAGCGCAGCACTTTATAAATCGTGTCTTTTGATATCCTCCCTGCATCCAGCTGTGCAGCCTGCCCGTTAGTTAAAATGTCTGTGTTTGTTGTTGTCATACGCTTATGACTCCTTTCGCATTGAAATGTATTTGTTTTTGGTTACATTGTTATATCCGGGCGCAGGTAACGCGCCTTTGTCTTTCTTATGAATCTGTCTTCCATACTGCAATCCGGCATTTTCCCACTGCATCCCACAGCAACACAGCAGAATCCCTGTTTTTTGCTTTTATGGCCGGACGTCTGCGCAGATGTGGCTTTCCGTTATACGGCGGCACCGGGGACGTCACGCCGCGCCCTTATCGGTGCGCTTTCAAACAGCAGCCTCTCCACGTCCTGCTCAGTGAAGAGGTCGATATCCGGCGCGAAGCCCTCAATGACGCTGAGGATATCCGTGGTATAGCGCCCTGCATCCATGCCGTGCGTCTGATAGACGTAGAGGGTGCAGTCGTTCCTTGCGGCGTTCCCCTCATTCCTCCACGGGAGCAGGCAGACAGGGTTTGATTCCCTGACAAGCGACGCTATCCGCTCCGCATCCAGTCCGTCAGTTACGATATTTGTATTAGTCATGCCTTATGGCTCCTTTCTAAAAGCATCTGGTTACTTGTTACACTTTTATATCCGGCGCATGTAAAGCGCCTTTGTTTTTCTATGTTTGGGCACAGGCAGGACGGCGCACCCATGCACGCCGCCCGCCATATGCCGTGGGCCTATATTTCCGGTTCCGGCCCAGAATCCTTTTCCTTCACAGCCGGCAGGACGCCCTGTATAACCGGTGCCGACGGTGTCCGTTTCTGGAGCGGTTCTCCTGCTTCGTCACACCAGCCGTCTTTCAGGGCACGCTCGAACCTCATCAGCCCGCGGAACCGCTTCTTTGTGGTTGACGGTATGAGCTTGCGGGCTTCATCGCCGCCGTGGTATGTGTCATCACTCCAGCCCTGTATCTTATACTGCTTGATGAGCATTTCCGGCTTATCCATCATGTCTTTGCGGTTTAAATATTTATCCCGCATCCTGCCGTTTGCTTCCGCTTCTTTTGGCGGCACCCACCAGATGTCGCTGGCTGTACGAACAACATCCTGAAGCTGGCTTTTGAAGGTGTTCCTGCCGAGAGGCGCAGAGTCGGGGCTGCACTCATCCATCCATTTCAGATATAAGGAGTGGATGAAGTCGTAGGGGAGCAGGTCCCACACGAACTGTTCTTCCATTTCTGACCAGAACTGCCGCACAGGGTCGTTGGCCTCCTTGTATTCCAGCAGGAGCGCCTGGCAGGCTTCCGGCTCCGAAAGTTCGTAATAATCCATGTTCAGCACACGCCAGAGGATGTACTCAAGGACGTCTTTGCGGGCAAGGTATTCGTCTTTGATGTATCTGCGCTCGGCGCCCTGAAAGTTCTTCAGGAACGGCACAACAAGCTGTCTCCTGTAAAAGGAGTTTGACTTGTCCTTTACTTTGGGCATGCCGTTGATGCACTGCACCATGAAGCCTTTGAACTGGAACGCTATGGGCGCTTTGAATTTCCTGTTCATCTGGAACACGTCGCCCGTTATGACGGCCTTTAATGTGGCGGCCTTATCTATGTAGACGTCGGTGTCGTTCTCGTCGTTGATGATGGCGGATGCTTTTACAAGGGGTTCAAGGGCAAAGTCCCTGCTGAACGCTGAGAGCTGTATGGCCGTGTGGTTCCCGTCCCCGCAGAGATTCCGCATCAGGGCGCAGAGCGTGCCCTTGCCGTTGCTGCCCTGCGTGGAATAGAGCCATGCGGCTTTGTTCCAGCTGACATTGGGGCGGATGCAGGCGCCGATTATCTCCCATATGAGGTCCACGATGCCGTGGTCGTCAGACAATCCGCTGACCCATTCTTCGACTTCCCAGTCTGTGTTATCTTTTGGGTTGTGTATCGCAGGGCTTATGGGACTATTGACATAATCAACGTGGCACTTGCCAAGAAAGACATAGTCTTTGCTGTAAGGTATCAGCTTTTTGGTGTCAAAGTCGAAGATGCCGTTGTTTACGGGCACAAGGTTCTTGGCCTTTGTGCGGAATACACGCCCGCATTTAGCAGAGAGGACCGCTTCCACTTCGTCGATTCCCCTCCGTGTGATTTCCGGCACATATTTGTAGCACAGGCTCCTTATCCCGTACCCTGACACGGAATAGGTCCCCATATCCGGCCCGTCTTCCTGATAGATGCCAAGCAGGTCATAGTCCGGGTCTGACGCTTTTTCCAGACAGCATATCTTTTTGATGTCGTGCATTGTGAGCAGTACTTCGGCAAGCTGGAAGGGTTCCAGCGTCGCAGGTATGTTCATTTTCCGGCTCCTGCTCAGTATTGCGGCGTTGCGTATTTCCAGCTCGTCAGCCACAGCGTTGATGATGGTCGCGCTTATGCGGCCCGGTTCCGTTATGCCCTGCTGTTGCAACACATCCAGACACGTCCGGGTCGTGTCTAAGATAATCTGTCCGCGTGCTTCATCGCCGGTGCCTGCTATCTGCACAGGCAGGGACTGCGGGCTGTTTTTTCCGGCTCCTGCCTGCGGCGCGGCGGATGCGCTGCCCGGATTGTTGGGTTTAAAAGTATTGGAATTAACCATCTTTTTACCTCCGTCGTTTTATTATCCATAGAAGTTTTGTTTTTTCATGGATTCACTTTTTTTACCGGGCAACTGTGTTTGCCCTTTTCCTCCATACACTTTATTTGCACGGACAGCCTCCGGCCCGACAGGAGATACCGGGATTGGCGGCAGCATCCCCCGGTATGGCCATTCTGCCTGCCACGCAGGCGCCCCGAAAAATCCCCCTGATATGACCGGGTGCTGAACAGCACCTGACAATTTTAAAAAAGTATTTTGCCGGTGTGCGAGAGCACACTTTTTTAACCTGCCACGAAAACAGCAGAGTAGGTTAGTTTAATAGATAAGAGTAAAAAATACTTCATATCTAAAAAACCTTGAAATTACAGTAAATACGTGATATATTCTATTTCACAGAAGTTATTTATAAATAACTTTTGTGAAAGCCGGATTTTATCGTTATATAGTAATATTGAAAACTTATCTGCAAACGTCAGAGGTGCCATATGAAAGCAAATAACGCACAAAGTTATCCGAAAACTCATAATGTCATAGATGCCGATACCGGGGAAGCGTTCACCCTGACCGCCACAACCAGCACATGGGGCGACAGGGACTTCCACAAAGTATTCATGAAGAATTTCCGGAAAACACTGAAAGGGATAGAAAGCCAGAAGTTCAAAGTCGTCCTTTTTCTCATGGAGAGCATGACGCCGCTCAATGAGATTATGCTCACCTATCAGGAAATCGCAGGGGGAGCAAAGACCTCCTACCAGACCGTGGTAAGAACCATAGAGATGCTGGAAAAGTATAATTTCCTCTGTCATAAAGGAAAGGGGCTGCTTGTAAACCCGGACGTTGTGTTCCGGGGGCGTTATGAAAGCAGGGCGTATGTGCTGGATGCTTACAGGGAAGCACGGAAGGAAAACAGGACACTTAAAAAAGAGGAATTGGATAAACGAAACAAGAAACTGGCCGATGTGGAAGATAGCCTGAAAAAAGCACTGGAAGATGTAAAAAAACTTAAAGAAGAAAAGCGACAGCTGGAAAAAGAGCTGAGTTCCAGAAAAAAACCAGGACCAAAGAAAAAAGATAACGTGGAAAGCAAGGACAACACTGGCCAGACGTCCGAACAGAAACACAGTACGGAAGAGGAAGAAAAGGACAGCTCAGGCCAGACGACTGACCAGAAAACGTGATTGCATGGACAAAAAAATAAAAAGCCCCACGGGCAGGACGGCATCATGCCATCCCCCGCAGGGCTTTTTTCTGTATGTCAGGCTTATGCGGCGGATTCTTTTGCCGCAAGGCGCGCCTCTTTGGATGTCCTGCTCTCGAGCAGTGCGATACTGTCAACAAGGAGCACAAGGCCGTAGACCATTTCCCCGTCCTTATCTTTGTAATTGTTGTTCTGCACCGTGTAGGAACAGGACACCAAATCGCCGCAGTCAAGGTAGTCATAGGGGCCGTTGCCCGTCTGTTTCGCCGGGATAAAGGCTTCCAGCGGGATGAACTGCGAACCCCTGTTTCCCCCGCCGTCCGTGAAATGGTCCTGTGCCGCCACGGTAAATCGTATCTTCCGTGAGCCGTCATTGTTGTTGTAGACCGCAGGGTCTTTGGTCAGCCGTCCTGTCACGATTCCGTAATTCCTGATATTCTTCATAGTGATTTCCCTCTCTTTTCTGAAATAAGTAAGTTTTTATCTTCATATGCACAACCGGGCCGCCGTGCGGCCACAGTACCGCCGTAAAGCCTCCCATAAGCCCCGTATATAAGAGAAAACGTAACAGATGCCAATCCCCTGCCTGTCCTTAGATTCACAGCCAGAGGCTGTGGGCCAGCCACCGGGGCGGTGCCCCGGCCTGCCTTTGGGTTTCTGCCGGGGCTGTGGTACAATGCCCCGTAAGACGGCATGGGCGTATCCTGCCTGTCCCTGAGTTCCCGTGCCGTCGGTAAGGCGTATTCCCGCACAGGCACGGCGGAAAGTCAGGGGTGGCGTCCTGCATTCGTCCGTCCATATGCGGGAGCGTGCATGTTCCTGCCGCCGTGCCCTTTGACGGACATAAAACGGGCACATCCCGCATATCCGTTTTGTTCCTTTTTTATCCCCGTTTCACACAGGAAAGGGACTGGGGGACAGATTCCCCGTCCCATTCCTTCAAAATGCACAGGGAAAAAGGGGAACAGCGGAAAATCGGAAAACCCCCGTATTTCCTGCATCTGCGGGCACAAGCCGGAAATGCACAGCCCCGTTTTTTAAGTCACAGGCAGGAATGGAACTGGAAATGGAGCTAAGAAGAATCCAGTAAAATCAAGGCTCCCGGGATATTTTTTATATATTTACAGTATATTTTTATACATTAGTCCCATTATTTATATATTTTATAAAGTATATATGCGAATAACAAAAACATGCACAACCAGTATGTGCATATTACCTGTGAAAGTATACAATAAGCATAAAAATAAGAGAAGATTTATTTTTGTATAAAGGGTTTATGAAAAAAAAGGGGAAAAGGGTCTAAATCCCTTTCTGTGCCCATAGTTAGCGGCATACCGTACACTGTGCCATGCGCCTGCGCCAGCAGGGAAACCGTCTGCACAGGAAGACAGGACCCCGGAGCACGGAGTGCGGAGCGGGCGGAACAGAGTCGCAAAGCGGCGCAGTGAAGTAAGGGCCCCGGAGTGCAAAAGCGCGGAGTGGGTGGAGCGGCGACAGCTGCGGAAAGTGCCTCGGCTATGCCGAGCGAACGAAGTGAGTAGCGCTCCCTTATCCTGTTAGCCATATTTTGATGCGTTTTCGTAAGAAAATGCAGAAAAGCCACGCGGCACCTGTAAATACGGGCGTTCACAGCCTTCCATAAATTCAAAATGACCCTGTTTTTTCTCTTCCATAAATTCCATAATTTCCATAAATTGATTTAAAGCCCGTATTTACGCTGTTTGTTACTGAATTTATGGAAGGACGTTTTGCGGCATCGCCCTCACTCTTCCATAAATTCGTGCCTTATGTATCATCTGAAAAAAGTTGCAAACAAGACGTAAAACAGGACGGCAGGAACCAGACAGATACCACGCCTTTAACTGTGCGGGGCCGTTCCCGTTCCCCGCCTGCAATACAGCCGTCCTATCCATTGGGGGCAGAAAGGGCAAGATTCCATTATCCATCCTGTGTCCGCTTGACGGTATTACGTCAACTGTTTGTGTGTGAAATATATTCCCCTTTTGATTTTAAAAGGGAAACAGGGTGGAAGCAGGCGCCAGGAGAGGGATGCCGGAAAAAATAAGAGGGGCGTATGCCCCTGTGCCGTTCTGGATAACTGGTCTTTTTATGGTCTTTCCAAAGACCAGCGCCGCCGGATATTTGCCGGTTGGTCTTTACATGGTTTTTTTACGGTCTTCACAAAGACCGCATCCCGTTGCAAAAGCGCCCCGGAAGCCGGATGGTCTTCACGGAGACCATCTTCCGGCACTCACAAAGACCGCCATCCTTTTCCTGCCCGTGCATGGGTTTTTTACGGGCTTTGCGAAGACCGTTTTCCGATGTAAGAGAATCCTGCAAGCTGTGTGGTCTTTACAACGACCGTTTTCAGGCGCATACAAAGACCACCTGCCGGAAAGAAAAAAAGCTGCTACCCGGGCAGTCTTTAAAGACTGACAGAGTAACAGCTCCATAAATCAGCTTATTTGATTGCTGCTTCCGTGCAGATAACTGCCCGGAACTGTGATTCCCTTATACTTGCAGAACGGAGAGAATAAAAGAGGGGCTGTAAAAGCCCCTGTGCGCTCCCGCAGTCAAGCGGGCACGCGACGCCATAACGGCATCCGGTTTCAGAACTGCGCCCGGCGCCGTAAGGCGCATCCAGTCAGCCGGGAAGTGGGGCAGAAAATCGGACGGAACCGCTCAGACGTCTGAACGGAACAGGAAAAAAGGAACCCCATGCGTCCTGCATGGGGCCCCTCAGCCTTACTTATTTTATTTAGCAGCCGCTTCTGCCTCGATGTCGATGATTACCGTGTCGTTGATAGTGATGTAGCTCACGCCGAGCGTATTGTACATGTAAGTCCTGTCAAGCGGTGCGCCGACTGTCAGACCTGTCGCATCTGCAACGTCGTAGTTGACAGCCCACTTGCCGTCCTCACGCTGCTTGAGAGCAACTGCTGTGCAGGAAACGGCTTTCTTATCTGTGTCCATGAGACTGAATGTTGCAATCTCAATACCTTTGTGGGTGACTTTGTAAGTGCCTGCACCAGCCTTTGCGACTGCGCGGAAAGTCTCTTTGCCTGCGGATGCAGCCTTGCCTGCCGCTTTGGGCGCTGTGTAGGATGCTGCGGAGCTGGAGCCACCGTTGGAACCACTGTCATAGCTGTAGTTTCCAGAGTCGCTGGAAGCGCTGTCATAGCTGTAATCGGAGCCGGAATCACTGGAGCCGCCGCCAGAGCTGGAACTTCCAGAATCGTTGGAACTGGAACTGCCGGAATTGCTGGAACCACCGCCACCGCCTAAGTCGATATCATCACTTCCGTCAGATGGGCTAGAGCCGCCGCCCGGTCTGTCTTCGCGCACGCAGCCATCATCGTATTCTTCTGCATGAGCTGTCAAACCTGTATTTCCCATGACCAAAGCGCATGCCATAGCCATTGTGATAACCTTTGTTAAGATTCTTTTCTTCATCCTTAAAGTCCTCGCTTTCTTGTTGAGAGATTTTTATTATCTTATTTCATAATTGTTACCGTGGTTCGTTTAGAACCTTTCTTCTTTATTGCTTATTTCCTGTTTCTGAAAGACCGTTGCGTTTTATACAAGCCGGTCTTAGTTTACGCTGTTATTTTGCAGCCTTTGCTGCAGCCGCTGCGACCTCAGCTTCGATGTCAATTACGATTTCATCGTTAATCGTAACGTAGCTTACGCCGAGCGTGCTGTACATGTAGGTCCTGTCAACAGGTGCACCGACTGTTAATCCTGTCGCGTCATCAACCTGGAAGTCGATAGCGTACTTCTTGTCTTCGCGCTGCTTGAGTGTAACTGCTGTGCAGGAAACTGCCTTTTTGTCAGAATCCATAAGGCTGAACGTTGCGATTTCTACGCCCTTGTGCGTAACCTTATAAGTTCCTGCTCCAGCCTTTGCGACTGCGCGAAACGTCTCTTTGCCTGCGGATGCAGCTTTGCCTGCTGCTTTGGGCGCTGTATAGGATGCTGTGGAGCTGGAACCGCCGTTGCTCAGGCTTGCATTTCCGCCACCGCCTGCTGCAACATCATCGCGTACGCAACCATCGTTGTAATCGGAACCGGAATTACTGGAGCCGCTGCCGGAGTTGGAACTGGACGAGCCAGAGTCAGAGCTGGAGCCGGAGCCTCCGTCATCGAGGCTTGCACTTCCTCCTCCGCCGCCAGCTACGTCATCACGGACACAGCCGTCATCGTATTCTGCTGCGTGAGCTGTTAAACCTGTATTTCCTACGACCAGAGCGCATGCCATAGCCATTGTGATAACCTTTGTTAAGATTCTTTTCTTCATCCTTAAAGTCCTCGCTTTCTTGTTGAGAGATTTTTATTATCTTATTTCATAATTGTTACCGTGGTTCGCTTAGAACCTTTCTTCTTTATTGCTTATTTCCTGTTTCTGAAAGGATGTTGCGTTTTGCAAGCCAGTCTTAGTTTACGCTGTTATTTTGTAGCTGCCGCAACCTCGGCTTCGATGTCGATGATAACCGTGTCGTTAATCGTAACGTAGCTTACGCCGAGCGTGCTGTACATGTAGGTTCTGTCCAGAGGCGCGCCAACGGTCAGACCAGTTGCGTCATCAACCTGGAAGTCAATAGCGTATTTCTTGTCTTCGCGCTGTTTAAGAGCTACGGATGTGCAGGAAACGGCTTTCTTGTCTGTGTCCATGAGACTGAATGTTGCAATCTCAATACCTTTGTGGGTGACTTTGTAAGTGCCTGCACCAGCCTTTGCGACTGCACGAAACGTCTCTTTGTCTGCGGATACAGCTTTGCCTGCCGCTTTGGGAGCTGTGTAGGATGCTGCGGAGCTGGAACCACTGTTGCCGCTACCGATATCATCGTTCCCGTTGGATGCGCTGGAACCACCGTTTGCCATACCATCGCCATGATATGCTCCATCATCGGTAGAACCGCTGTTATTGCCGGAGCTGGAACTGCCGGAATTGCTGGAACCGCTGTTGCCGCCACCGATATCATCGCTTCCGTCAGATGCGCTGGAACCACCGTCTGCCATATCATCGCCGTGATATGCGCCGTCATCGGTATAAGCATGAGCTGTCAGTGTTCCCATTCCGCTCATTGCGGTGGTGAACGCCATTGCAAGTGCCATAGTTGTTGTTAAAATTCGTTTCTTCATCGAAGTTACCTCCTTAGTTTCTTGAAATATAAGTTGTCTGATGTTACATGTTCGCTGCCCGTATGCCTGCGTGTGCGCTGCCACACCTCCCTTTTTAGGCACCGGCGGATGTCAGGACAGTTCCCATCCTGTCCATATATGCAACCGGGCTGCTGTGCAGCCTGTTTACCATCCGAAGCGGATGTTTCCCGGCGTTCCCCTTATACTGTTCTCTGCCATACGCATCGCCTCCTTTGTATATCCCTGCTTTCCCTGCCTTTTACTTATCAGACACAGAAGTATGGGCACAGGTTTTATAAATCCAGAAATTTTTTAAATATTTTTATCTCCATTCCGCCCTCAGTTCTGCCGGGAGTTCCACCTCTACTGGCGGGTCCCCGCCGTAAGACGTTCCGTAAAGGTCATAAGTATCAAAACTCAGGTGTATATGTCCATCTGATATATAGAAATCAAATTCCCCGATATCGCGGCCCCTGATATTATCCAGCGCGCCCGTCTCTTCCGTGTAAGGGTCTGCGATAGCAACCGCATCCGCAATCTGCTCTGTAATCTGATCCGCCGTCCCTTCTAGGATGTCGGTGAGAAGGAGAGCTTCCCCGGTGTCTGTGCGGAAGTTATAATAACGGCTTTCGCTTTCCCTTATGCCGCCAAGGTAAATTTCCTGTGTCTGGATGACGCTCACATACTGCGCTGTCTGTGATTTTATTTCGGCGGAGACGGTATAATAATAGTTTTCCGATTGGGGCGGGTTGCCTTCCACGATATCCCATAAATCAGCCAGCCCGCCGCTGTCATCGTTCAAAAACGCATCCTGAAGCCCCTCAAAAAAGGCATTGACTGTTTTATAGCCGTCCGTGTCTTCGGGGAAATCCGGGATTTCATACCAGATTTCTATATCATGGTCCCGGGAATCAATGGCAGTGCGACGGATGTTCCCCTCCGTGCTTACCGCCGCATTTTCCGGGGCAGGCGCCTTGCTGCCTGCGGCTGTGCCGTTTCCGCCCCGGAGCAGTGCGGCCAGTTCTTCCGCATCCATCCAGTCACCGGCCCATGTCCAGCTTACATCGCTTGCGCCGAGATGCCCGTTCCCCAGATTCCAGTCCTGCCATGTCAGGTACCATGCCATATCCTGTCCGGCGGCTTCAGCCTCGCTGCGGGTAAGGAACACGCCGTCAAGGGAAGAGACAAGGGAGCCGTATTCGTCACTGAGCAGGAGCCCGCTGTACCCGTCTTCGGGCCAGTTGTCGTAATCCTCATACTGGTATATCTGCCACTTGTCCTCCGTCAGCGTGCCAAAATCATAGGCGCCCTCAAAAACACCATGCTCCGCAATATATTCCCTGAATTTGTCCAACGACGGGGCGGTATCGCCATACAGGAAAAAGTCCTCGTATGTATGGGCAAGCTCCGCCATGCCATCCGTAAATGTGTAAAATCCCGCATCCGTAAGCAGCCCTTTGTCCGTCACGGCTGTATCTCCATGGATTTCCCCCAGCCTTCCTCCGGCACCGGCTGATGCTTCCCTGCCGTCCCAGCAGTATATCCGCGACACATCAGCCATACAGCCGCTGTCATCCCCATAGCCGGCATCCGCTCCCCATGCCACGAACAGGGCAGGTATGCCGTTTCCCGCGTCAAACAGGGCGGCGCGGCAGAACGACACATCATATCCTTCTTCCCGGCTTTCAGCGATACATGAATCAAGCGCCCCGGCAAAAGCCTCCGCCTGTTCCATAGTCATTGCACACTGGCCCGTATCGCCCGTATAAGGCAGGGCGGCAAGGGCTTCTTCCGGGAAAAGGGGTCCTTCCCGTGCCGCAGCAGGCTCTTCCGTTTTTTCCGGTTCCGCTGTATCTGCCACCGCATCGCCGCCGTCCGGGGTTCCCGTTTCTATGGGGGCGTATACTTCAGCCGCTTCTTCTTTGCCATGATTAAGGGCCGTTACAATCCCTGCCGCTGTGCCGCCTATCAGCAGGAGCCCGGCGGCGGCTACGGCTGCCGTCTTAATGGAAATGCCCTGTAAGGCATGGGCGGCTGTCGTGGCGGCAGGATGGGCGGCTGGCCCGGAAAGGGGAGCGGCGGATGCCGCAGCCGCCTGTCCCATAACCTTTGATACGGCCTGTTCCGCTTTCCCTGCATCCGCGCACGCCTGTGCATCCATGTGCAGGAAATAGTAAAGGAGCGGAACAGGTGCAAGGCTGTGCAGCCTGATGCCCTGTTTCTTTTCATAGTCGAGTACGTTTTCCTTAATCGTCTTCCTTGCGTAATTTAAGCGGCTCTTGACGGTATTCTCTGCCACGCCGGTCACGCCCGCAATTTCTTTCACGCTCATTTCATCATAATAATAGAGCAGGACGCAGTCCCTCTGCGCCTCCGGGAGAGCATCGACGATTCCGCCTATCATCCGGGCAGTCTCGGCATTGTCAAAGGCTTCCTCCGGCACGGCCGCCCTGTCCCCGCTCTCGATAGCGTCAAGGACGCTGTTCCCTTCCTCGTCCTCAAGGATTGGCAGGTCGGCGTGGGTGCGGGTAAGGGCGTTCTTACAGCGGTTTGCGGTCAGACGTCCGAGCCATCCCCAGAACGCCGCCGGTTCCTTTAACGTGTCCAGTTTTGTGTAGAGCAGGAGCAGTACCTCCTGCGTCATATCCTCCGCATCCGCCCCAGTCTTTAAAAACCTGCGGCACTGGTAGTAGACGGGCGTGTAGGCGGCACGGAGCAGTTCCTCCATTGCCGCCGCATCGCCCCTCTGGCTCTTTCTAACCAGGGCTGATAATTCTTTATTTTCCATCATCGTCTATCTTTGCCCCACACTTTTTGCAGAACCTGTTCCTTTCTTCGGCTTTACAGTATAGTCCCATTTCCCCTATGGTTCGGCATTTCTTGTTCCATCTCGAAAGCATTCATTGTTTCCCATATGCCTCATAATGGACAAATGCCTGCTTTATGTTGGAAACCCGTCCCGTTTCCATTTGGTTGATGGCAAAATCCACGGATTTTGAGTGAAAATAGCATTCTGGAAACCACGGTGCAAGCTTCTCCAGAGTATTACTAATCCCATCCAGCCTGTTATTGCATTCAGTAATCTTCATCAGTATATCAACATTGTTTGCCGTGACGTCCTCGTTTTCTTTTATGACCCTTTGATTGATTTCCTCATTCCGCGCATGGTCGGATTCGTTCTTTCGAGCTACCAGTTTGTTTCCTATTAGAATCCCAATCCTGATAAGCATAAGGGTAACGAGGGCAAATGGGATTCCCAAAATCATGGCAATCACAGCGGCATCTGTATGCAGGAGATATTCGCCCGCCTGGCGCCCGGCCAGGTAATCTGAGATAATAAATACAACCAGATATTCAACAAACCCAAGTTTGATTTTCTTTCTCTCTTTGTCCACTGCCATGTCATGGACATTTTTAAACTGCTGGTTAAACAAGCATATCTGGTTTTCTAAATGTTCTTTTTCCTTTGCTAAATCCCTTATCTTATAAAGTGTCTGAAGCTGTTTTTCCATAGCTGTCCCTCATTTTTTGTTCATCTTCCAGTAGTCATTTTAGCTATATTCCCGTGACATACCGGCGTATATAGTCTGTATCCGCCGCCATCTTACTGGCCTCCATAAATGTGGCAAAACCGATGAGATTTCCAATCATCTGCTGTGCTATCATGTCTTCCTGTTGCCGCCTTGCCATCTCCTGGCTGCGTAATACCGCATCCGTTTTTATCCTCATTTCTTCTCGGAATCGGTACTGTCTGTAATTCTTTATTGCTTCCGGCAGGGAGGTTGCAATCCCGTTTTTAAGTTCCCGGATAAAATATCCAACCGCCTCCACAGTACGGTATTCATATTCATCTTTCTTTGGCAGCAAGTCAGGGACATTTGTAAGGTATTCACTGCTTACAGCCTTCTTCCGGCGATGTATATCCTCAATCCGCTCATATACCTTCCGGTTGTTCTCCTGAATCATATGGTAGTCCTGTGCAAGTTTGTTATATTTATCTATGGCCATCCTATATTCTTCTTTTTTTCCTGCCTTCTTTATTTTCAGGAACACGAATACTATAACCGCACCGACTGCCGTATAAACTGCCGCCTCCACTAATCCTATGGGAAGTGCCCGGAGCAGTGCTTCAGCTCTGGTATAGGGCTGTATATCCCCCCAGTAGCCCGGATATTCCCCCTTTTCTTCTGCATAGTTCACATCCCAGTCAAACTTGTCTTCAAACATCGCGTTTTGGTAATCCTTTTCACGCTGTCTCACAATACTGGTTGAATAAATCCATGTCAGGAACAGCACATTCAACACAAATACGGCTACAAGGCAGAACAGATACCAGCTTCTTTTTCTGGTTTTCCCTGTCTGGTGGGGCGCCTCTGGAAGGGCGGGCAGCTCTACATAGTTTTTCCGCTCTTTTATTTCTTCCTGATTCAAATTATCCATTGCATGAATCAGCTTATGCGCATACTCCAGTTTTTCTATCAGTTTTTTTGTTTCATCCATGATGTTCCCTCCTGTTTAACGGCTCATTTTATATTTTCCAGCTGCTGCCAATCTGGTCGTTCAGTATGGAGTGGCCCGTAAATTCCGAGTCTCCAAACCCAAGTATCGGCAGAAAAATAAAAGGTAAAATCCAAATGCCAATGGCGAATAATTTCCCCTTTCCGAAAAACTTTGCCAGTTTCATACAGATTATGGGCGGCATGATAAACTGCCCTACAAGTGGAACCAGAAATAGCAGGCACAGGAGTCCTTTGCCCAAAGTCATCTCAGTCAGACAGTAGAGACGGTAAATCGGTATGAGTGCAATCCAGCCGGGCTTTCCTGCTTTGACAAAAACTTTCCACATTCCGACAACCATTGCAAGTATAAACGCATATACAATTACTCTCAAAAATACCATTCTGTTCGCCCTCATTTCATTCATTTTTATGCTGGGGTTTTCCTGTTCCACGTATTAGACACAGACCTGCCCCCTAAGGTTTTATTTTTGATAAACTTTTTATTGCAGGATTTTCTTCTGCATCCTGCCTGATACACAAAAACGGAAAAGCGGGCCGGACTGACCCATAGGGACAGCAGACAGAAAAAAAGAGTTTCTGCCCGCGTTATAGATTATTATTATCTTAGCGCCTTATCCGTTGTGCTGCGTACTTCCTGCCTTTATGGCAGGGTTTATCCTGTTCCCACACAGTTACCCATGGGGGAGCGCGGAGATTACCGTCTCCCCATGGTTTATTACACTGCCGGGACAAATAAAAAGACGGCGCAGGATTCATTTACCCACACCGTCATAAAGTACAGCACACAGACCCAAATCACCAGACTTCCTTATTGATAAAAGGCGGAAAATCTAGTAAAATAGGTATTGGCGCATAAGTATTTATGCTGTGTTAGGAGCTCGCATCTCCTGCATAGGGGCTGAGAGGGCGGCAACCCTTTCAGTCCTGCCTTTTTTATTTATCTCGTAACTTCAATTATACCGCACATGTGTATGTTTTTCAAGGCATAAATGCTGTCTTTCCGCATACAGGGCGGGGAGCGGCAACGCCGCATTCCCCTGTTTCCCATATGCGTTCCGGCGCCTATCCCTGCACACATACAATCTTCACCCTGACGGAAGCATCCTCAGCGAACACGGTCCGCATGAGAAGGTCAAGTTCGTCCGCCATGCTCTGATAATCCGTGTAGCTGTCAATCTCCACAAGGGTGTCGCCCTCACTGTTTGCAGCCTCCAATGTATGTCCTTCTGCATCATCACCGTGATTCTCTGTCTCCATTGTCTCCGTGTCTTCCGGCTCTTCCAGACGGGCAGCGCCGACCTCCGCTGTCCCGGGGCTTTCCGCTTCCTGCATTTCCCCGGTTTCCTGTCCTTCCTCATGGACAGTATCATCCGATACAGCTTCTTCCTCTGCGGCAGGATTTTCAGCCTCCTTTTCCACATCCGGCTTTTTTTCCGTCTCCTGTACGGGCGCAGGCTCTTCCACCGGGGCAGGGGAAGCTGCCACCGTGCCCGGCTCCGGCTCGCCTTTCTTCAGCCTGTTGATGGCCCTTACAGACATGTCGGGGCTTACCTGCTGTCTCATGTCCTCGTTCATGCCCAGCATGGCCACGAGCTGGGAAGCGGAATAGTTGCGGTAACAGTCAGCGATGCTCTCGATGACCTCCCCGTTTTCATCACGCTCCGCATAGTTCTCGATGATGGAAATGAAATTGCAGCAGGTCGTCTTTTTCAGTCCGTATTCCTTTTCCGCATAATCATAGACGTTCTTATAGTCCATCACGCGGAACATGTTGTTCTCACGAATCCAGTGGAGCTGGAAACCGATGGTGATAAAGGCGTTCTGGATGTTGCGCATCTGCTCCCGGATAATCTGCGCACGCTCCGAGAACTCCTGCTTCATGCGCTTTAAGGGGGAGACGGTTATCTGCGCGGGTATCGCTGTTGCGGGCAGCCTTTCCGGCTCTTCCTCCGGCATCTCCCCATCTGTATTCTCCAGTTCTTCCCCGGTTTCCTCCGTGTTTTCTTCTTCCGCTGCGTCCTCTTCACGGGCGCTTTCACCCTCTGCGGCAGGTTCTTCCGCTGTCTCATTTTCGTGCCCCGTATCAGCCTTCTGCGCTGTCTCAGAGGGCGGTGCAGCCTGCTCCCCGCTATCGGGTTCCTGCACGGCGGACTCCGTTTCAGCGGCAGACATTTCAGCCTCCCCCGGTGCGGTTTCCTGTTCTGATACAGTTTCAGATTCCGTGACGGTTTCCTCTGCTTTCTCCGATGCAGTTTCAGATTCTGTGGCAGTTTCCGCTGCTTTTTCTGATGCAGTTTCAGATTCCGTGACGGTTTCCTCTGCTTTTTCTGATGCAGTTTCAGATTCCGTGGCAGTTTCCTCCACTTTCTCCGATACAGTTTCAGATTCCGTGGCAGTTTCCTCCACTGTTTCCGATACAGTTTCAGATTCCGTGACGGTTTCCTCCACATTTTCCGATATAGTTTCAGATTCTGTGACGGTTTCCTCCACATTTTCCGATATAGTTTCAGATTCTGTGGCAGTTTCCTCTGCTTTTTCTGATGCAGTTTCAGTTTCCGCAGCCGTAGCGGCTCCCGCTTCCTCCTGCTGTTTCGCTGCCCGGGGCTTCCTCCCCCTTTTCGGCTTCCTTGCCGCCTCAAGAGGCTCCTGCGTCTTCCCTGTGTTTTCTTCCTTTCCGTTTCTCCTCATGCTGTCATGTCTCCTTTCTGCCGCACGGTGCGGCTGTATGTTTCGGTATCTTTTAAAGCCGGTCAAACGTATGACCAGCCCCGCCTGTTCCCAAATGTGGCCGGCGCCGGGAACGGCGCTTTTTCTGCCCGCCAGCCTGTGACAGACGTGACGGGCAGATGCCTCGCGGAGTCAGGAGAGGATTTCGATTTCCCCAGTGTCGGCATGGTAGTAGTAGGCATTGTCAGAGAGGACTTCATCCGGCAGGACCTGTTCCGTATTGGCTGCCCGCACCATGCCGCACATATATCTGCCATCTGCCGGGCCCGGCCCCGCAGGCGTGAGCAGCACCTCATAGATGCTGGACGGCAGGATATAGAAATTCCCATGCTCCTGCCCGAACTCACGCAGTATATCCCCATAAAGAATGGCGGCGGCGCTGCTCATATCTCCCTTATTACAGCGCAGGACGTACAGCGGGACGGCAGGGATGCCGTCTCTCTCTGGAAACAGCCCCTCCGGCGCATCGTCACCCATCACATCCCGGATTACGTCCTCCAAAGACTGCAATATCACGGGATACAGCCTCCTTGTGTTTTCCAGCGCATATCCATACAGGGTCTCCTCATCCGTCTGCCACAGCCTGAACATATGGTCCGTGACGGTGATGGTCCCGCTCTTTTCCCCGCCAATCGTGACCGGGACAAAATAGACGATGGCAAGGTCGAGGAAATCACGGTGGGGCATGGATTTGAGCTTTTCACGGTTGCGCTCCCTGTTTACGGGCTTAAAGCAGATAAGGCCCCTGACGGCTTCAAAATCCGTCATGTCCGGCAGGCTGAGCCCTCCCTTTATCCTGCATCCCTCATAGAGCTTAACCGCATCGGCCTCGATGTCCTCCATCCGGCGTCCGTCCAGATACTCCCGGTAAAAGCCTTCCATGTAGATATTGGGGGTCACGTTCTCCCCGTCCTGCATGATGACGATTCCGGTCAGGCGCACGCCGTTATTTTTATCCGTCTGGACGGCCCTGACCTCACAATCCGGGTACCGGGCCTCCAGCCGTTCCTGCATGGCTCCGACAAACGCCTTGAATCCCGCAGGAATCCCTGTTATCGCTGCGTACATATTTTCATTCATGCTTCTGTTTCTCCTTTCATGCTGGGCGCAGGAAGGCCCCGGTGCCTATAACGCCGGGGCCATGCCTGCTGTTTCATTCTGGTGTCGTTTTAAGGCGCCGCTGTTTTCCGCCTGCGCCGCTTCCGGGAGCCGGCCATAGAGGCTGTGCTGTTTTAAGTCATATTTCCTGACTTTCCGTGCCGCCTCCCCTCTGGTAAGGAGCCATGCCTCACCCAATGGCGTATTGAGGACGGCGCTGACGGGCTTATTGGCCTGCTGGCTGATATATTTCGCTGTCTCAAGGTCACGCCCGGCGCCGAGGCAGAGCATGTTGTCGCAGTTGTTCAGGATTGTCATCGCTTTTGCCTGCCCATAGAGCGATTCCAGCTGTGACAGGGACTGGATGATGACGCTCACTGAGATTTCCCGCGAACGGATAACGGATATGATTCTGTCAAAATCCGGTATCACCACGTTTGAGGCGAAATCGTCAAGGTAAAACCGCACGGGCACTTTCAGCCTGTGGCCGGGGCTTTTGTCCGCAAGCTCGCACAGGGTATGAAGCGCCTGCGTGTAGAAGAGGCTGGCGAGCCGGTACATGGAGTCGTCCGTGTCGGATATGGTCAGGAACACCGCCGTCTTTTTCCTGCCCAGCTCCTTAAAGTTGATTCTCTTGGGGTTGTTAAAAATCCCCGCCGCGCTGCCAAAAGAGAACGGCGCCAGCTTGGAGGCGAGGAAACTGAAGATGCAGGCGGCAGTCTTTTCGGCGCTTTCCGAGACAGACTGGAACAGCCGGTAGCGGGAAAGCGCGAAACTCCCCGGTTCCACCACTTCCAGCTCCCTCATAAGGGCCTTATATCTCCCGTCCCTGCCCATCTCCCCGGCAAGCCGGACGACGCTCCCGAGATGGCGCTCCCCCTCCGGCAGCGCCTCAAGGACGTAGCTGACGGCGGATTCCAGATAAATCCTTGCGGTCAGCTCCCAGTAGGGGTCATGCCGGCTCTCAACGGGCACCATGCAGGCGGCAAGGGTCAGGATGTCCTGCTCCCGGTAATGCCCCTCCCTGTCCTGCCTGATACAGGCAAGGGGGTTGTAGCCGCAGGGGGATAAGGCGCAGTCGGCCAGGTTTATCTCCACCACCTTATAGCCCTGCTGTTCCAGCGCCGTTCCGACGTCTGGACGGAGCGCCCCTTTTGTGTCCGTGATGACCATGCTCTCGCTGCACTGTAAGATGTTGGGCTTGACATAGCCCCTTGTCTTGCCTGAGCCGGACGGGCCTATGATTAAGTCGTTGTTGTTCAGCCCGGTCTGCCATGTATCGTTGCTGACCGTCCGCCCGTGTGCGAGGATTCTGTAAGTATCGTCCATGATGTTCCCGCCTCCTTATATCCCTGTGACGATGCGGTCGGCAAGGCGCCACGCAACCGCCTCTTCTGCATTGAAATAGCTGTCTTTTTTCGTTTTCTCGTAGACTTCCTCAATGGTGTGGCCGGTGTGCTCTGCAAGGATTGAGGCGGTAATCTCCCTGGTCTCCATGAGCCGTCTGCTGGCCTGCTCAACGCTCAATGCACTGCCGCTGATTCCCGTTGTGAGCGGGTCATGTATCATCACGGCGGCATGGGGGAGCATTTCCCTCCTGTTCCCGGCAGCGAACAGCAGCGCCCCCATAGAGGCGGCCATGCCCACGCACACGGTACGGATGGGGCAAGGGATTCCCGCCATCACGTCATAGAGGGCAAGGCCGTCCGTGACCGAGCCGCCGGGGCTGTTGATGTACATGGTGATTTCCTTCTCCGGGTCTGCATGGTGCAGGTAACGGAGCTGTAAAATCAGTGAGTAGACGGATTCACGGTTAATCTCACCGACAACTTCGATGGAGCGGCGGTTTGTGAAAAGCTCGTCCTGTACCGGGCAGTAGGTGGTGCCCTCGGAACTCTCTTTTATGATGTGCGGCGTCATAAGATACAGATTCATGTGCGTTTTCCTCCTTTTTTCCAGATGATGCTTTTATCGCAGAACGGCTCGATAAGGATGCGGTAGATTATCTCGTCACAGACAAGCTCCGGCAGTTCCCCGCGGTACGCCCATGAGAGGATTTCCGCAACAAAACTGTCAGAGACGTTCCCGTATGCCTCATCTGATGCCATGCAGTTATAGACTGTGGAATAATAAAAATCGCCGCGCATATCGGAGAGCGCATAAAAATAGCAGAGGGTGTCAATCCAGCAGACAGCCGG
>CAMWBY010000036.1 GCA_947172645.1 uncultured Lachnospiraceae bacterium
TACATTTTATCATACATTATCTGGAAATACTTGAATTAATCAGTGTTTCCTTAGATCATTTGGAACACACATTTGGCAATGATTGGATTGTATTAAAAGCATTGAAAGGCCGGATAGGTATCCATCACAGCCTCATCCCTAAATACATCCAAAAAGAAATTATAAATTTATTTAATGAGGGGGCATTACTATGCCTCTTTTCGACTACGACTATCACTGAAGGCGTAAACACTTCAGCAAAAAACATAATTATTACATCAAACAAAAAGGGCATAAAACCTCTACGGCAATTTGATGCTAAAAATATAGCTGGTCGTGCGGGTAGGTTTTACCAACACTATTCTGGAAGAGTTATAGATTTAAATAATAATTTTGAGGAAATTGTGAATGGACAACCTGAAATACTGGAACATAAAAACTATGATATAACTTTCCCGAAAACGGATGTTGATTACCAGATAACAAAAGATAAATATTTATCTGAAGTTGAACGCCAAGATAAAGAAGATATCCAAGCTCAGATTATTGCATCTGAAATCCCATCAGACGTATTTGATTGTTTCCGGGTTGTTGGACCAAAAGATAAACTAACACTATACAGTTATATTTCAAGTGTGCCATGGTGGACTATTGAAGATATTAAACGTGTTTCAATAACATTGGCAGGTAGCAATGCACATCGACTATATTGGCCCGGATTTCAAGCCATTATGGATATTATCTTGCCAGTTATACGCGAAAAAAAACTTAAACAACTTATTGTAATACGAGTGGGACAGAATCAGTACTCATTGATAACAAGTCTATTGAGTTCATATCTTTCGGGCGGTTTTCTTTCAATGGTACAATATTATGTCGGGCGGAAAGATAATCCAAAAACAAAGGATGAAGCAATGCGGCAAGTAGCTGACTTTGTTTACAATGTCTTTAAGTATCATTTAGTAAAATATCTCGGCCTTTTTGATGTATTCTTCCGATATCAAATTTCAAAGTCAGAGAATATCGCTATGGAAGATGTGGCTGGATTGGGGTTACTTCTTCAAAAACTTGAATACAATGCCCTTTCTCCCAATGCACGTAAAGTAAGTGATTATGGAGTTCCGTTTAAACTGATAGACTGTTATGATAGTAAAACGCCGTATGATAAAGACCAATTTGATGCTTATGAACAGCATATTGATCAAGAGATAAATAGATTATTCCAGTAATAGCCATATACCCACTGCCATTCCCGAAACCGTCCAGCTTTTTGCCAATCCCCATCTGCAAAAATCTGTCCGCTTTCCTGCCAGGCAAAGTGAGTGTTTTCATCCGGCGAAACCCTCATTTTACCCGCCAGCCGTGACAGCAGGTATAACACACTACACTTTGCAAGCAAAGTCGTGTGCCAAAGGGGTACCCTTTGGAAACCCTATCTTGTCGGAGTGTGTAACCACACTTCCTCCAAAATGCAAAATAAGCGGTTGCAATCTGCTGTAAAATCACAGCCGGATCGACCGCTTATTTTTTGTATCCCTCCCTCGTTTCCTCTATTCGTTTTACGAGTACATTTCTTAATTATATGCTTAATACGGGTTGAAATAAAACCGAAAAAAGTGATATATTAAACATAGAGGAAACAAGGGGGGACAGCCCATGAAAGAATTAGGAGAACGTTTGCGGAGATTACGGCAAAGTGTGAAGCTGTCGCAGGTAAAGATGGCGGAACTTTTGGGAGTGAAGCAGTCCAGTATCAACCGTTATGAGCAGGGGCAGTCGGCTCCCTCTTTGGAAACGCTTGTAAGGTATGCGGATTATTTTGATGTATCATTGGATTACCTGCTTGCCCGGACAGACAATCCGCAAGGCAAGCTATATGAACACCGTCCGAAGATCGCGCCGGGGAGTGAGGAAATGAAACAGTTTATTGAAATGTGTTTTGACCCGCAATCTCCGTTAAATGAAAAATTAAAACAGACGCTTCTTGAAATGATGGAGGTGGAAAGAAAATGAAAGGTGTGATTTACGCCTGTTATTCTTCTGATAACCAACGGGAAGAAAGTATAGAGGGACAGTTGCGGGAATGTAAGGAGTATGCAGAGCGCAACGATATAACAATTTTAGGGACTTATATTGACAGGGCATTGTCAGCAAAAACAGATAACCGCCCCGAACTTCAGTACATGATTAAAGACAGCGCGAAGGGCTTGTTTGATGTTGTTCTTGTGTGGAAATTAGACCGCTTTGCCCGGAACCGTTATGACGCGCACGATATAAAAACCTTTTGAAAAAGAATGGTGTGAAAGTCATTTCCGCAAGGGAGAATATCTCCGAGGGCAGCGAGGAAATTATTCTGGAAGCCATGTTGGAGGGGTATGCGGAATACTATTCTGCGGAGCTTTCTGAAAAGGTTATCCGGGGACTGACCGACAATGCGCTGAAATGTAAGTACAACGGTGGCACTGTTCCGATGGGATATTATATTGACGAACAGCAGTATTATCAAATCGACCCCAAGACTGCCCCGGTAGTGCTGGAAATGTTTACAAAGTACAGCGAGGGCGCAACTATGCAGGAGCTTGTTAATCTATTGAACGACAGGGGTATGCGTTCCATTCGTGGCGGGAAAATCACGCTGAATATTATGAACCATCTGTTGAAGAACCGCTGCTATATGGGCGAATACAGCTATCGTGATGTAGTCAAGGAGGACGGTATCCCGGCGATTGTCCCGAAAGAATTATTTGAACGGGTACAGGAACGGCTGGCGAAGAATAAAAAGGCTCCCGCCCGTCACAAAGCAGAGGACGATTATCTGTTGACAACGAAGCTGTATTGCGGGAAGTGCGGCTCTTTCATGGTAGGGGAAAGCGGCACAAGCCACACGATGAAAGTACACCGCTATTATCGTTGTGTGAATACCAAAAAAAGAAACTCTGCGACAAGAAAGCGGTCAAGAAAGACTGGATTGAAGATTTAGTTGTCAGCTATACAATGAAAGCGATTATGAATGATGGAGTCATGGAACGGCTGATTGCTACACTTATGGAATTGCGGAAAAGAGAAAGCACCGACCTGCCCCTTTTGAAAAGACAGCTTGCAGAAACAGAAAAAGGCATTAACAATATGCTCAACGCTATTCAAGCCGGGATTTTCACACCGTCCACCAAGCAAAGGCTGGACGAGTTGGAGGAAACCAAGAGCCAGCTTGAAGTCAGCATTTTACAGGAAGAAATACACAAGCCCGTGCTCACAAGAGAACAGGTAGCGTTCTTCATTTACCGTTTCCGAAAATTTGATGTGACAAAACGGGAACAGCGGCAAAGACTGATTGACAGCTTCGTTAATGCGGTGTATCTTTATGAGGACAAGATAATCCTTACTTTCAACTATAAGGACGGTTCCAAGACCATCACGCTGGCGGAGGTTGAGGGTTCGGATTTATCCGTACTCGGTGCAGATGAAGAGTGCTTACAATAGGCACTCTTTTTACTTTATAGGATTAGTGTGCCGGGTATGACAAGATATATTGCTTTTTTGTGTGGCATAAATATAAACGGAGAAAAGCGGCTTTGAGGAGGGATTATGAACCATACAGTTTTGGAAGTGGAATGCGTTGGCATGGACAATGGAGGGAAGTTTCCTGTCGAATATACCGGACGCGGACAGGACATGTCGCCGGAATTTGTCATAAGAAATTTATCGCCATATGCAAAGTGCCTTGCTATTACATTAGAAGATATATCCCATCCTATTAAAAACTTTACGCACTGGCTTATTTGGAATATTCCTGCCTCCGACAAGATAAAGGGAAATATTCCGGTTGGTAAGACCGTGCCGGGGTTAGGAGGCGCCTGTCAAGGCATAGGATATGGGTTCCATCGCTATGCGGGACCTAAGCCGCCGAAAGGGAAAAGGCATACCTACCGTTTTACCATCTATGCCTTAGACTGTGATATAGACATGCACGCCAATTCCATGAAAAGAAGTTTTTTAAAAAAGGCTAAGAAGCATATTATCCAAAAAGGAAGTATCGAGGGTGAGTTTGAATGAGGTATAGTGTGAGCCAACTTTTACAGCAAATCATGTATCCTGATAGTAAGATTACTAAATATGTGTACAGGTATTTCATCGTTGAAGGAATATTGGTCTGAGTATCCTTCACTCTCAAAAGAATAGACTTGTACGGTGTTTAAGAGTGGGTTTATAATCCAATATTCCCGTACCCCGGCTGAGCGGTATTTGAAGAGCTTTATTCCATAGTCCATTCGTGATGTGCTTGGAGATGCAATCTCAATTACCCAATCAGGCGCACCATGGCAGCCTTTATCATCCAGTTTGTTTTCATCGCATATGACCGAAACATCCGGCTCTACATAATTATGGTCATCTTCATTAAGGAATACTGCGAACGGTGCAGGAATTACTTTACACGTGCCCTCATTTTCGTCAATATAGTTTGCTATCTTCTGATTCAATTTACTTACAAGTATTTGATGGTTGGTACTTGGTGGGGCCATATTATATATCTTACCATCAATCAACTCTGCTCTCTGGCCATCCGGCAGAGCATAGATATCTTCCACTGTATAGATTTTTTCTTGTGGCATTGACATGGGAACGCCCTCACTTTCTTCTCGTAATAAATTGTATAAATTTCCGCATTATTTTTTAGTATTGTATGATTAATGTACCTTATAAAGCTTGAAATGTAAATATTGAAATTAAGATTTATCAAACGAGAGAATAATCGATAAAGAAATTTTATATGGTTCTTGCGTAATTGTATTTTCACAGATATTCTGCGATAATAAGAGTAAGTCAAGCGACAAATAAAGGAACAATCAAATAAACAGAGTTATTTACAGGAGGACGATATGGAACTGATAAAGATAACGCATGATAATCTTGAGCAAGAGCATATTTGCTGCGCCATATCAAATAACAAAGATGTTCAGGTAATGTCTAAAAAAGCCTGGTTGGAAGAAAGACTTGACGAGGGGCTTGTATTTTTAAAAGGCAATGTACGGGGCAAATGTTTTATCGAATATATTCCCGCCGAGTACGCGTGGGCGCCCATTGAGGCGAGCGGATATATGTACATTGACTGCCTATGGGTATCAGGGCAGTATAAAGGGCATGGTTACTCTAATTTGCTCTTGGACAGCTGTATAGAGGACAGCCAGGCGAAAGGCAAAAAGGGACTTGTTGTTTTATCTTCTAAAAAGAAGACGGGATTTCTCTCAGACCCCAAGTATATGCGGTATAAAGGATTTGAGGCTGCCGATACAGCCGCCCCATATTTTGAGCTATTATATTTTCCTTTTGATAAAAGTGCGGACAAACCTTGTTTTAGCAGGGTTGTAAAAGAACATAGGGATATGGATGAGGGCTTTACTTTATACTATACAAACCAGTGTCCGTTTACGGCAAAGTATGTGCCGATTCTGGAAGAAATGGCAAAAGAGAGAAAAGCTCCTTTGAAAGCGGTGCATATTCAGACCAGGGAGCAAGCGCAAAACGTACCGACGCCGTTTACGACATTTTCTCTTTTTTATGATGGTGAGTTTATGACGCATGAAATCTTATCCGAGAAGAAATTTCTCAAAATTCTGGAGAGTAAGGGGTTATAAATGGAAGAAAAAACACTGCTTGACAATCTTGATAAACTCCATACAACCCCAATGGGTGTTGACAGGATTAAAAGAAATCTGAAAATAGATACGGACGACGTAATAGGATACTGTAAGAATAAGATTTTGGAGAAGGATTGTCGTATCTATCAACAAGGCAAAAACTGGTATTGCGAAATTGACCATATCAAAATAACGGTTAATTCTTACAGCTATACGATTATTACGGCGCATCTGATAAAATCCGGTGTGCCGTTCGTGGAATAAATGTTTTACTTCATGACTTGAAAAGGGAAATGGATGGAGAGCGTTGTTTCTATCCTGGCAAAACTACCATGAATACGCTTCCGCCTGCCGGATTGTCATGGACGGAGATTTTTCCATGATGCGCAGCTACAATCTCATAGGCAATGGCAAGACCTAACCCGAAGTGTCCCTTGGTGCTTCGGGATTTTTCCGCCCGATAGAAGCGGTCGAAGATATGTTTCTTCTCCTCATCGGATATGCCTGTCCCGGTATCGGTTACGGAGATTTCAAAACTCATTCTGCGCTCTTTGTGGTAGGACAGGGCGAGTATAATCTGTCCGCCTTCAGGCGTGTAACTGACTGCATTGTGGAGCAGGATGGACAGGACCTGCGCGATGCGGTTCGGGTCGCAGACACAGCGGGCAAGCGGCGCGTCGGGAAGGCACAGTGACAGAGAGATATTTTTCTGCTTACATAGAGGCTCGAAGGCTTCATAGGCATTAAGGCAGAGGGTATCCGGTTCTGTGGGCTTGCGCTCGATGAGAAAACGGTTCATGCCGGAATGCGCCAGGGTGAGCATATCGTCAATCAGGTGGTTCATGCGCTTACCCTCGTTGCGTATCGTCTGGGAGAAACCAATCCGCTCATCGGGCGATGCGCTTTGACAGCATTCATTGCTTGCGAGGATGACGGACAGCGGCGTGCGCAGCTCATGGGAGGCGGCAGCGACGAACTGAAGCTGTTTTTCATGGTTTTCCTGCAAAGGTTTAATGAGTTTTCCTGTAAAGAACCATGAAAAGGCGGAAAGCGCAAGTACGGCGAAGCAGTCAATCAACAGGAACAGGATGCGTTGGCGCAGGATTGTCCCACCTAAGGCGGCGATAGAAGAGAGTATGACGATTTGTGAGACAGAATGGTTTTTTTCTATGTCGATGATGGAAGCATAGTAAGTATTTTTTGTGGAAGGGGAGCTAAATTCGTACTCGAAGTGCCAGATGCCGGAATAGGCGTTGCCTGTGGCGTCCGGGTGTTGGGCTTCAAACATGGAATCATACGCGGCAAGGCTCTCTTCCAAAAGAGATTGACTGGATGGGTCGATATAGCTGCGCAGGGTGTTGTAGAGAAAAGGGGAACCGTTATCCGTCACAAATATGGTATAACCGTTCTGCGCCTCGATTCGGGCAAGCCATTGTATTGAGACGGATGTAGATTGTTCTAAGCTTGCGGCGATTGTGCTGACATCATTTTGAAAAGAACGGAAATGGCTTTCATACAGGCTCTTTTCGGACACGTGCAGGTAGAAAAGAGACATAATGATAGTGATAGCGGACGTGCTTCCCGCGCATAATAAGGTAAAAAGCAAATGTGCTTTGCGGAACATAACAAGGATTCTCCTTACTCTGTAGTGATGGCGAGCCCATAGCCGACGCCGCGGATTGTCTTAATCTGAAGGGAGCTTCCTACGGTTTTCAGACGGCGGCGCAGGAAATGGATATAATTGTCCAGGTTTCCGCCTTCCACGTCGCTGTCCGGTCCCCAGACTTTCAGAAGAAGCGTTTCCCTGGAAAGAATCTGTTCCGGCGTGTGGAGGAAGCTTTCTAACAGCTCGCCTTCCCGTTTAGAGAGGGTACTGCTGCCGGTGGGGCCGGATAGGCACATTTCTCTGCCCGCCCATGTGACGTCGTGGTAAGTCAGGAGATTGGGCTGTGCATTTAGGATAAGGGAACGCCTTGTGACACACCGGATTCTTGCCAGCAATTCCTCAAAATCAAATGGCTTTACAAGATAGTCGTCTGCTCCCAGGTCGAGTCCCATGATTTTGTCCTGTAAAGCGCCAAGCGCCGTAATCAGGATAACAGGTGCGGCGATGGATTTGCCGCGCAAGGCAGCCAACACTTCGGTGCCCTCATGGTAAGGCAGCATACGGTCTAGCAGAATCACGTCGTAGATGTTCTGGCTTCCATAATAGAGGGCTTCCTCGCCGTCGTAGCAGGAATCCACATTGTAACCCTGTCCTGTGAGCTGCCATGTCAGCGCCTTGTTTAAATCTTTATCGTCTTCCGCCAGTAAGATACGCATATGCCTTGTCCTTTCCTTTCTATTTTCTGAAATTGTTTGCCGAATATACCTTATCATCATATCACATCAATCTTTAAAGAATCTCTAAGAATTTCTTAAGATGTTTAGAGGAACTTTAGAGATTGTTTTGGTATGCTGTCTGTATCGGAGGTGGCATAAATCGTTACATGGTTTCAAGGCAACAAAGGATTGATAGGATTAGGGTGTCAAAAGGGATGCTAACCCTAATCATTATAGACAGAGAGGAGCTGTATGATGATAAAAAAAGAAATGAAAAAAGCGGTCAGCCTTATACTGGCGGCTTCCATGGTCTTTGCCATGGCAGGCTGCGGCGGAGGCGGCAGCGACGGGGCGGGCGTCGGAAATGAAAAAGAAAACGGCGCGGCGGACACAGAAAACAATAAGAAAAGTGACAAGGATACAGAAGGCGGCGCCAATGCCATGGGGCGGTACGTGGAGGAGGAGACCGACCTGTCGGATAAGCTGGGCTCTCGTCCGATGGATTTATGCAGGCGGGCGGACGGCAGCCTGGTTATCGTAAGCGCGGCGGGCTTCCTGGTGTCCAAAGACCAGGGACGGACTTGGGAGGAGGAAATGCCGGACTGGCTTGCAGGGCTTAGCGAAGAATACTCTTATATCCCGAATATGTACATGGCGCCGGACGGCACGGTGGCGTTTACCCATAGCATAGACTATGATGACCCGGACGATTACAGCCAGATGTTGGAACTGATTTTGCCGGACGGCACGCGGGTTCCCGTGGAGATGGAACTGGACGAGGACGAGAGCTATCCCAAGCAGGTGGCGGTTATGGATGACGGCGGCGACGGGGTGCTCTTTGTAAGTACTTACAGGAGCGTTTATAAAGTACAGCGGGACGGCAGCTATGAGAAGGTAGTGGGATTGGACTATAATCCTCAATGGATATGGGTTAAAGACAATCTTCTGTATATGGACAGCGGCGGTTGGGATGAACTGGACCTGCCTCTTATCTATGACATGGACGCCGGGGCGTATATAGAAGATGAAGCGCTCTGGGAGTTTGTGTCTGAGAATTACAAGGACAGGGGGTACAACGGAACGGATTACGCCGATATGTATCTTCTCCCGGGAGAGGACGGAGCGGTCTATCTGGCAGGCAAGAAGGGCATACACCGTCATGTGGCAGGCGGCAATATGATGGAGCAGATTGTGGACGGTAATCTGTCCATGTTAAGTAATCCTTCTTATACAATTACCGATATGATGCAGTTGGAGGCGGACGAGTTCTTAGTCCTCTTTTCCAACAGCAAATTGATGCGGTTCACCTATGACCCGGATGTCCCGTCGGTGCCGGAGAATATGGTGACGGTTTACAGTCTGCGGGAAGATGCGAACATCAGGCAGGTAATTTCCCTCTATCAGATGAAGCATCCGGATGTTTTCGTGTCTTATCAAGTGGGTATGGGCGAGGGTGATTCCGTCACCAGAGAGGACGCCATTAAGAAGCTGAACACAGAGCTTATGGCAGGCGAGGGACCGGATTTGCTTGTGATGGATGACTTACCGCTTCATTCCTATGTGGATAAAGGAATGCTGCTTGACTTGACGGATTATCTGGCACAGTACAGCGCGAAGGAGCCTCTTTTCGATAACGTGGTTGAGGCGTTAAAGCGCGGTGGCAAAGCGTATGTGGCTCCCGCAACGTTTGGTGTTCCGAAACTTGTGGCAAAGGCGGACGGAGTAGAAAATATGACAGATTTGTCACAAGTGGCGGAAGCGACAGAGAGACTTCGGGAAGAATATCCGGGGGAAGATATTATAGGCGTCAGCGGCGGGAAGGGAATCTTAAAAAGGTTTGCTGCCACAAGCGTTCCGAAATGGGTGACGGCGGAGGGCGTTATCGACAGGAATATCATCGGAGAGTATCTGGAACAATGTAAACGTATCCTGGACGCCCAGTTGGATGGGTTGGATGAGGAAATCAAGGATTATTACGATGGATGGGTCGTGCGTGTGGAAGAATTATGGGGAATGCCCGGCGATGAGAAAGACCAGCCAATTTATATGGAGATGGTGGAATATATCGGCGGTATGAAGCAGATGATGGCAGGTTGGACAGACACGCAGTACGATTATGTGCAGATTGCATCCATAGACCGGACGGAAGGGTTCGAGAATACGAAAGTAATGCCCATGCAGGGACAGTGCAGCCAAGTGTTCAAGCCCCAGACAATGTTAGGAATCAGCGCGGCGTCAGAACAGGCGGAGGAGGCGAAGGGATTTATGGATGCCTTCCTGTCAGCGGATGTGCAGTCTTTGTACGACGGTCTTCCCTTGAACAAGAAAGCGTTTGATATCCAGTTTACCCCGAAGGAAGATTATCTGTGTGAAGACGGGGCATATGGTTCCTGGGCTACCAGTGATGGGGACGGCATGATGATTGAGTATACGAGTTACTGGCCTTCCGATGAGCAGATTGCTTCTTTTAAGGCGGAGCTTGAGGCGGTAAATACAGCATATATTCCGGACAGGATGCTTGAGAAAGCAGTCTTTGACCAGGGGGTTATTTATATGAGAGGCGAGCAGTCGCTGGATGAGGCGCTTGACGAGATTGAGAGGGCCGTGGCGATTTATATGGCGGAGTAGGCGGCGGGCCGCTGTAAAGGGAAGTCTTGCTATAGCCAGGCAGTTGATGAAAAAGCGGGGGATTTTTACAGCCCCCGCTTCTTCAGGTCTTTTACCAGGTTCACATAGAACTCTCGCACATCGAATCCCTTTATGTTCTCCCGGTTTAAGTCAATCATATCTCCGTGGGATATGCCTCTTCCTTCCGGGACGGTGAGACAGATAAAATTGCTCCCCCATTTCATGCTGTCTACAGATACCAGGCCGTCGTTTGCGCCGTCGAAATGTTTTACCATAGGATAGGACATGTTGAGGGGGAATCTGCCGCTGCCGGCACGGTTCATCTTCGTGCCTACGCTCTGGTAGTAAACTTGCGCGTCATCCGGCATAAGCGTGTTCAGTTTGCTGCAGGAAGAGGCGGTCAGGTCGTGTACGGCTTCCATGAAATCCGGGTTAGGGTCGCCGAGAAGAGTCAGGGCGGCATTGTATTTGGACGCGACTTTTTCGCATACGGCGTCAGGGATATGCTCTAACAGATAGTCCGCGAAGATGCATCCTCTGTGGGGTGTGTTGATGGTAGTGAGGGAAGCCACCCAGGGTGCCGCGCCGCATACGGATATGGCATGGCGGCTGTCAAGCCCGCCCTTAGAGTGGGCAATAATATTGACTTTTTCACAGCCGGTCTCCTGAAGGATTTGACGGATGCGCCGTGTCAATTCCTCGCCGCAGCGGGCCACGGAAGCGGCCGACTGTTGGTTGCCGTAGTAGAGGACGGCGCCGTTCTTTTTTAACTCGGCGGGAATCCTGCCCCAATAGTTGAAGAAACGGAAATCACGGAAGAATACGCCGTGGACGAGCAAAATCGGATAGCGGGTCCGGCATTCCTGGTTTTCGGCGCGTACCTGGTTGAGAAGGTATTTTTCGTTTTCGCAGATGACTTCGTTTTCCGTGATGCGGATAATCCTGCACAGGACATAGAGGTGCACGAAAGGAATCATGCCGCAGAGCGCGCCGATGACGCGCCACTTGATGCCAAGCTGTACGGAAGTGAAGTAGACGCGCAGGATGCCGTTCCAGAACAGCACAAATTCCACCAGGAATACGAGCGACAGGTGCCGAAGCCACACGAGAGGGTAATTGAATCCCATATCTATGCCGGAGGGCAGCCCGGCGAGGAGCACCGCGGCACAATAGACTATTTCGGCCGCCGTGGTGGCCAAGAAAATCTGCAACAGTGCGATGCCGTCCTCCAAAACCTTGTTGCGGGCAGTGGAGGTCTTTTTTATTTTCAACGTAGGAAAAAAATTGATATATAAAATAAGAAGATAGCAGATAATTTCTACCGCCGTACAGGCGGGCGGCATCAGTATGTCAGAGCGTTGCGCATAGAAACGGTTGGCGCAGACGAAGCGGATGTTCAGTGCAGTCAGTATGATAAATGCAGATAATATTTTAAAAGGAATCCGGCGGGATATCTTCATAATTATATTCATTCCTTTCACTTCGCTCATATAGATACTTTCTTTTTATATAGTATTTGTCGAAAAAGTACGTACTTGTCTTTTCAACATTGCAGATATAGAATAGCATAACGAATGGATTTGAGCAAGGAGGCAAAAAAGATGTGAAAAATAACAACTGTCACAAATGGCGCGCATAAAAGCCTGGATGGTGGTTGCAAAATCCGTACACCTTGGTATACTGTTATATTGTATGGATGTTGGCAATGCCTGGGAATGTGGGGCGTGCCAAACTGCTAATATCGTAACAAATAGAATATTTTATTGCAAGTGGAGAAAAAAATGGCGAATGAGGCGGCTATGACCCGCGAGGAGCGGATGGCGACGGAATCAATCGGTAAACTGATGGTGGGTATGACTTTCCCCGCAATTCTGGCGCAGATTATCAATATTTTGTATAGTATTATCGACCGTATCTACATAGGGCATATGGAGGGTGTCGGAGCGAACGCGCTGACCGGCGTGGGCGTTACCTTCTGTATTACGGTGTTTATCTCGGCCTTTTCAGCTTTTATCAGCAATGGGGCGGCGCCTCTTGCCGCGATTTGGCTGGGAAAGGGAGACAGGGACCATGCGGAGAAGATATTGGGCAACAGTGTCAGCTTCTTAGGGATTTGTACGGTGGTGCTGATGGCGTTTTTCTATGCATTCCAGAGGCCGCTCCTGTACATGTTCGGCGCCAGCGATGCCACCATCGGTTATGCGACAGACTATCTTTCCATCTATCTTGTGGGGACGCTTTTTGTGGAACTGGCCCTTGGCCTGAATGCTTTTATCATCTGCCAGAGCCAGCCGAGGACGGCGATGTTCTCTGTCCTTATCGGGGCGGTTGCCAATATTATCCTGGACCCTATTTTTATTTTCGGACTCAATATGGGCGTCAAAGGCGCGGCCACGGCGACGGTAATTTCACAGGGATTGAGCGCGGCATGGGTCATGGCCTTCCTTCTCGGGAAGAAATCATCCTTGAAGGTTCGTAAGAGTTGTATGAGGCTTGACGGAAAAATTTTGGGAAGCGTCTTTTCTTTAGGGATTTCACCCTTTACCATGAATGCCACGGAGAGCTTTATCAGCATTGTCTTAAATCATGGCTTACAGACCTATGGCGGCGACCTGCATGTGGGCGCCTTGACGATTATGCAGAGTATTATGCAGTTATTCTCTGCGCCGATTAACGGATTCACTCAAGGAATGGCGCCCATTGTCAGTTATAATTACGGGGCGAAGAATTTTGACAGAGTGAAGCAGCTTTACCGGTGGATGATTGGCATGTGCTTCGGATTCCGCCTGCTCACGACAGCTACTGCGATGATTTTCCCCGGATTCTATGCAGGGTTTTTCACGGAGGAGGCAGGACTTGTGACATTGACCGGACAGGTCATGCCGATTTTCATGGCAGGTATGCTTGTCTTCGGGCTGCAGAACGGTATCCAGCCCACATTTCTGGCGCTTGGGCAGGCGAAGATATCCTTCTTTATTGCGGTGCTCAGGAAAATTATTCTGTTGATACCTTTGGCGATTATCCTGCCGCGTTTCGTGGGCGTTATGGGCGTCTATCTGGCGGAGCCTATTTCCGATTTCCTGTCTGCGACTACGGCGACGGTTCTTTTTGTGCTGAATATTAAAAAGATACTGTCTGAGGAATCGCTTGCGAAGATACGGTAGCCCGGGCCGTAGGAACAGGGTTTGTTTTGTAAAGTAACCGAAACCGCTATAATATTGTAAAGAAGTGGAATAGAGAGCTTGACAACAGGGAATGCTTATGATAAATTATGTCACAAGTTAAGAGGGAGTAGTTATCCTGTGTAGGCAACATACCCTGACAATTTGTCATGTTTACACGCTTTCTGTTGACAGGCGGGCGGAGTGAGTCCGGCCGAATGGTATATGTGATAGAAAGAACGAGACTTTTAGCATTATATAATGCCGAGGGTCTCTTTTTGTGTTTCCGCGGGCAGCAAGGCTATGCGCCGACGGCGCATGGACGGTATGAACCGTGGACATCATATCCGCTACAGAGCCTTCGCATAGGAAAGTACATTACAGACAGAAGCATGGCGCTTCGGAACGGAGGGAAATTATGGCAGTTATTATCCAGTTTGTGTTGTTGGCGGTTGGGTTCATTCTTTTGGTGAAAGGGGCGGACTGGTTCGTGGAAGGCGCAAGCAAGGTGGCGGAGAAATTCGGTATTCCACAGCTTGTCATCGGCCTTACGATTGTGGCGATGGGCACATCGCTGCCCGAAGCGGCGGTCAGCGTATCTGCCGCACTCAAAGGGAGCGCAGAGATTACCATCGGAAACATTGTAGGAAGCAATATTATGAATGTGCTGTTGATTCTCGGGCTGACGTCACTGATTATCCCGATTGCAGTGCAGAAATCTACTGTGAAATATGAAATTCCTTATATGGTTGCGATATCGGCACTGCTTATGGGGCTTGGCTATACAGACCAGGTGGTTGGGCGGACGGACGGTTTGATTCTCTGGGCCCTGATGCTCTGTTATCTGGGCTATCTTCTCTACATGTCGAAAAAGGGTCTTGGCATTGAGGAGGAGATACCGGGGGCGGATAAGCAGATGCCTATGTGGAAGATGCTTTTTCTCATCCTTGTAGGCGGCGTGATGATTGTGGCAGGCTCGGATGTGGCGGTGGATGCGGCGACAGAACTGGCGCGGATTTTCGGGATGAGCGAAAGGCTGATTGGACTGACTATTGTGGCATTCGGAACTTCTTTGCCGGAATTGGTTACAAGCGTGACGGCGGCGATGAAAGGCAAGGCGGACATTGCGGTAGGCAACATCGTGGGAAGCAATATCTTCAATATATTATTTGTGGTGGGCACGTCCGCACTGATTACGCCGGTTGCCTACGCATCCAATTTCTTCGTGGACAGTATCGTGTGTATTGCGGCGGCCGTACTCTTATGGGCGCTAGTTGTAAAAAGACACAGGCTTGGACGTGCCGGGGGCGCGTGCATGCTGATATGCTATGGAGCGTATTTTGTTCATTTGATAGGATGAGTTTCCATTCGACCTCCATTCGACCTATTTGGACAGCTAAAGTGCAAAGTATACCCTAAAATGTGCAAATTGTACCTTTTTCTCCCCGGAAAAAGCTTCCGCCTGATATAATAAATGTCGCTTTTATAAATAAAAGCTGACAGGCGGGAGGATAAGGCAGTGGGGAGAACAATTAAAGGAAGACTGACGATTAGTGTTATTTGCATCGTGGCGGTGAGCATTATACTGACCACAGCGGGAATCGTGGCGATTGCGGGCAGGAAGCTGTTAGATGACCAGGCGGAGGCGTTGCAGCTCAATGCAGATAAGTATGCGGAAGAAACCAACACGTGGATTGAAAATGAGAAAATGCTTGCGGGCGGTACGGCGAACAGTATAGAGGCGGCAGGCAGTACGCAGGATGAGACAGTCCAGTCGGTACTGGACACTTATGCGGAAGGCAGGGAGGAGCTTTTAAATCTTTACTGTGGTACGGCGGACAGCCGCTTTATCCAGTCTAACAGAGAGGCGGCCATACCCGAAGGATATGACCCGGTGCAGCGTGGATGGTATATGCAGGCTGCGGAAGCAGGGGACACAATCGTGACGAACCCCTATTGGGATGTGCTGACTAACCAGATGTGCACGACTATCGCATCTCCGGTTTATATGGAAGGGGAGCTGACAGCAGTGGTTGGCCTGGATGTGACGCTTGCTACGGTGACGGATTTGACCGGAAGCATCAACTATGCGGAAGGGGTGTACGGATTCCTGGCGGACAGCAGCGGACAGTATGTTGCCCATGAAAATAAAGACTATGAACCGACAGAAGACACGGCGGTGGAAGTTGCCAGTGTTGTTCCGGGGCTCAAAAAGCTGTTGGATGGGACAGGCAGCGGCGTATTAAAATTGGATGACTATAATGGTAACAGTTGTTATTTTGCGATGGCGCGCATCGATGGGTGTGGTTGGAATATCGGCGTTGTGGTGCCGGCGGCCAACGCGGTGAAGTCTCTGAAAGCCATGGTTTTCGTAGCTATAGTGACTGCCCTTTTAATGATAACACTTGTTACCGGATTTATGGCGTGGCTGATTGGAATGACCCTTGCCCCGGTGCAGATGTTAAAGCAGTTTGCTTCCGGTGATTTTTCCGAGAATCCGGATATGGCGCAGGGCAGTCATAAGAAGAACAAAATTCCCCAGGAGTACAGGAACGAGACGGAGCAGATTAAGACGGCCACGGCGGAGGTCAGGAAACAGATAAGGGGCATTATTTTGAGGACGAAGGAGGAGTCTGCGGCAATTGGAACGATTGCGGAGAGTACTTCCGCTAATATGACCAGGTTAAACCAGGATATTTCGGATATTTTAGATGCGGCGGTTGAGGTAAAGAGCCAGACTGTGTCGGCGGAGCAGCTTGTGGAAGATATCAGGAATACAGGGCAGGAACTGCGAAACGCCATAGAGAATGTGGCGGGAAAAGCCGGGGAAGCGGCACGCCAATCGAGCGATATCATGGAGCGGGCGAACAGACAGCACGCCGCTTCGGAACGTTCAGGCAGAGAAGCAGTGGAGTTGTATGAGGCGTCGAAATGCGATTTGGAGCAGGCTATCACCGACAGCCGCAGGGTACAGGAGATTGATACGCTGACGGAGGAAATCTTATCGATTAGTTCGCAGACAAACCTTTTAGCCCTGAACGCATCGATAGAGGCGGCGCGGGCAGGAGAGGCAGGGAAAGGCTTTGCTGTGGTGGCGGAGGAGATTCGTCAGTTGGCGGACCATTCCAGGCAGGCCGTGGATGAAATCCGACATGTGACGGAGGACGTCACACGCAATGTCGCTTTTTTGTCGGAAAGCGCACAGAAGCTGTTGGAGTTTATGAATGGCAAGGTCATGGAAGATTATCAGGGTATGACGGATTTGGCGAGTATGTATAAAGAGGATGCCATATTTTACAGTGATATTTCCGGTGACTTGGGGAAGGCGTCTGTGGAGATGAGTGAAGGCGTGGAGGCAATCAATGAGGCAATCGGGTGTGTCACGGCATTTGTGGCAAAAATCGCGCAGCATATGCAGGAGATGGAACGCTCGGCGGACCATTCCAGCGCCAATTCCAAATCAGTGCTTACGCAGGCGGAAGAATTATCCAGGCTGAGTGAAATCTTAAATCAGACGGTTGCGTCTTTTAGAGTATAGAGGCATTATGCTATGCCAGGATAACTGGATTATCTTAGAAAAAGGGTTGACTTAATCAGTCAGCCCTTTCTTTTCCCCAGAAAAACACTGCCACCGTACCAGGGCCTGTGTGGCTGCCGATGGTGGTGCCGATGCTGTTGATAAGCACTTTGCCGTCGAGCCGTGGAAATCGCGCTTCGATTAAATCGGCCACTGCTTTGGCGTCTTCATAACATGCAGATTGGGATATATAGCATTTGCCGTTATAGTCCCGACCCTCCTCGATGCATTCCTCCATTTTGTCCACTACGGTCTGTATCACTTTGCGCTTGGTGCGTATCTTGTAGCGGGGAATCAACTGTCCCAGACGGTTAACATTCAAAAGAGGGCAGATATTGAGCATACCGCCGATAAAGCCGGAGGCTTTGGAAATACGTCCGCCCTTGATATAGAAAGTCAAATCCGTTGAGAAGAACCAGTGGTTGAGTTTCAGGCGGTTTTCCTTGGCCCAGTGGTACACTTCGTCGATGTCTTTGCCTTCGTCCCGCAGGTCGGCAAGTTTATCCATCAGGAGCCCGTAGCCGGAAGAGGCCGCGAGGGAATCCAGAATATAGATTTTGCGGTCCGGGTACTGTTCCAACAGTGTCTCGCGGGCTACCATGGCGGAATTAAGCACCCCGGAGATGCCGGAGGACAGGCTGAGATGCAGGATGTCCTTGCCGTTTTTCAGGAATGGCTCAAAATAGGTGATAAATTCGTCTACGTTGATTTGGGAAGTCTTAGTGTCCGCGCCTTGCGCCATAGCAGCATAGAATTGGTCAAAAGGTATCGATTTGCCTAAGTCGTCCAAATATTGTACGCCGTCCAGTTCAAAATGGAAGCAGATATAGGAAATGTCGCGCCTGTCAAAATGCCCTTTGGGCAAATCTGCCGTGGAGCAGCAGCTAAGAATATATTCAGCCATAAAAGCACCTCTTTTCTTTGCTTGTTGATACCCTTAGTGAACAAAGGGCAAATATAAATAATACATAAAAGATGCAGAACATATTATATAGAAAGTTCCACAAAAAAGAGTGTAACATTATATAAAGATAAATTCAAATAAATCTGCTAAAAAATGGGGAAACTCAAAGGGGTTATGCCTTGTGCTGACTGGATTTATTTGGTATAATCGTGATATCTGACAGATGCCGGACAAGTATACTGGCATATCCGCAGCCTATCCGGCCAGGAAAGTCGGCGGACGGTATCCCGGCAGTCAAAGAAGAAAATAGATAAAGGAGAGATATCAAATGAAAGGAAATATTGTTGTTGGTCAGTCTGGCGGCCCTACAGCCGTAATTAACTCTTCCGTAGCAGGCGTATACGCTGCTGCTAAGAAGCTGGGCGTGAATAAGATTTACGGTATGGTTCACGGTATTGAGGGATTCTTAGAGGACAGGATGATTGATTTAGGCGAGTACCTGGATGATGAGACCGGAATCGAATTGCTCAAGAGAACGCCTTCCGCATTCTTAGGCTCCTGCCGTTTCAAGATGCCTAAAATCGAGGGTCATGAAGACGTATATGAGAAGATTTTCGAGATTATGGAGAAACATGACATTGAATGCCTGTTCTATGCGGGTGGTAACGACTCCATGGATACCGTGAAGATGCTGTCCGACTATGCGGCTGCACACAATAAACCGCAGAGATTCATGGGTGTTCCTAAGACCATTGACAATGACCTGCCTGTAACAGACCATTGCCCGGGTTATGGTTCTGCAGCAAAATATATTGCAACTTCTATCAAAGAGATTATCCGTGACAACGAGTCTTTCGGCGCTAAGAAACCTACCGTATGTATCGTTGAGATTATGGGACGTAATGCAGGCTGGCTGACAGCGGCAGCAGCATTAGCTAAGGGAGACGACTGCCAGGGATGCGATGCGATTTACCTTCCTGAGAGGGTATTTGACATTGACCAGTTTGTAGCGGATGTGAAAGAACTTGCAGCGAAGAAATCTTCTGTAGTAATCGCGGTATCTGAGGGCGTTAAGGTTGCAGACGGCAGATATGTGTGCGAGATTGGCAGAGAAGTGGCAGTAGATGCATTCGGACATAAGCAGATGTCCGGTACGGCTGTTATGTTGGCGGACAGAATTGCAGCTGAGACAGGGCTTAAGACCCGTGCGGTTGAGTTCTCTACATTGCAGAGAGCAGCTACACACTTAGCTTCCCTGACAGATATCAACGAGGCATTCCAGGTAGGCCATGATGCAGTGATGGCAGCAGAGGAAGGCAAGACTGGCATGATGATTACTCTTGACAGGAATGGCGACGACCCGTATCAGTGCGGTACAAGCGCATATGATATTCACGCAATCGCCAATGTTGAGAGAAACGTTCCCGATGAGTGGATTACGGCGGACGGCAAGAACCTGACAGAGGGATACGATAAGTATGCAAGACCTTTGATTATGGGTGAATTACAGCCGTTGTTTGTCAATGGGCTTCCGAGACATCTCGTGAGGAAATAAGGACGCCGTATTGGACAATTTTATAAAATGAATACGAGGGTAGGACCCTCTTGAAGGAGAAGCCGGGATTGCTGTTAGTTTGCAGTGATTCCGGCTTTTGCTGTGCAACAGGCTTTCCGCAGGCATACTTAAGACCTGCGAACTTATTTTTCCAAATCTTTATGGATAGAAGGCGGTTTTTGCGGTTAATATAATAAAAAATACAATACAACATTTGTATCAAAAATGTTGCATTGTATCCTTACACCTTATATATCGGAGTGCTCTTTGTATTCTTTATAGTCAAAATAAAAAAATTCCAAAATTATTTATAACTCTATAGGAAAGCTTCTGGTTATTTTCTAGTTTGCAAAGTGAATCTTGTAAAGTTATTGCTATTTTCTAGTTTGCAAAGTGAATCTTGTAAAGTTATTGCTATCTTCGAGTTTGCAAAGCAAACCTCACAAAGTTAATTTGCGAAGCAAATTTACTTTTTTTAGAGGCATACATTAAGATATACGCTGTCTTTATCCTCCTGTTCAATACAAAGATACCGTTTTGTGACACGGTAAGAGGAATGATTGAACAGTTCCATCAAAAGCGCGGGCTGTACCCCTTGTTTCCAGGCATAATAGCCAAAAGTCTTGCGCAGGGAATGACAGCCGATATGCTCGTCAAGTTCGGCATATTCGGCCGCTTCCCTGATAATGCGGAATGCCTGTGAACGAGAGAGATGTGTCTGGGCTTTTCTCCCGTTTGGAAAAAGATAACTTTCCTCGTCGGTGTCACTGTATTCTTTTTGCAGGTTATCAAGGACTTCAAGTACGTTGGCGTTGGCGGCCACGCTTCTTTCTTTTCCTGTTTTCTGTTCCACGATACTGATATGCTCTCTGAAACAGTGTTTCTTATTATAATATACATCTTTCCACCGGAGGCGCAGCAAGTCGCTGATTCTGAATGCTGTGTTCAGTCCAAGGATAATCATTGCATAATTTCTGTACGCAGGTTTTGCGGTCAAATAATATTCCTTGAATTTTTCCAGTTTTTGTTCGTTTTTAATTGGATATGTTGTGCTCATAGTCAATTCTCCTTTAAGTCTGTTTTATCTGGTGTGCTTTCATAGGTATTCTGTATCCGGGTTTGAGGTAAATGCAACATTTTTGATACAAAAGTTGCATTCAGAACAATCACTTTACAATATGAAAAATTGTCAGAAGTGCAGGGAAGCGGTTTTATGTGAAGAAATGCAGGGAGGTATGGGGATGTTAAGGCTGACAGTGAACACGGAAGAATATTTAATGATTGGGGATGATATCAAGATTGTTTTCCTGGGAGGAAGCAGGAATCATACCAGGATAATGCTTGATATTCCAAAGGAAGTAAATGTGTTGCGTGGCAAAGTGTTGGAGGCAAAGACAATTGACCCGGAAGAAAAGAAAAAGCTTCCACATTATCATGCCGAACCGGAATTGCCGGATAAGTACCGTAAGAAGAGAATAAAAGTAAATGACTCAATAGAAATTTGACAAAAGTAATATAAGCAGAAGAAAGCACCGCATAAACTGACAGACACAGTCAGGCCGGCGGCTGAACAGATGGTAATAACCCGGGGCTATCCTAGGGGTCTCGGGTTTATTATAAATAACACATATGCCGTAAAAGGATTTGCGGCAGGCAAACACAAGGAGGTAAATTTATGGTAGTACAACACAATATTACAGCGATGAACTCAAACAGAATGCTTGGATTGACCACAAGCGCACAGGCAA
>CAMWBY010000037.1 GCA_947172645.1 uncultured Lachnospiraceae bacterium
GCCGGTGGAATTTAGTCAGGCACACTAACTCTCCAGCGGTCTGTTTTTCATACCCCAAAATCAGCTATTTTGCAAGAAGCTGTCTTGATTATAACAGAATTCTGGTTTTTTGACTCCTAAAAATCTTTATTTTCATATAAATTTTAAACTACAGTGGAATTTACTTCTGCACTGGAATTTAAAATTTCAAGTCAGCAAAAAAGCAAATCCAGAGACCTTTTATTCATTAATATACGCAATCTTTATGAGCGTAAGCCCACAGGCAGGCGCGGTAGGCCCGGCGGCCTGACGGTCTTTGGCTGCCAGGATTCTTTCCACCTCTTCGGGGGGAATGTGTCCTCTCCCCACCTCCATCAGCGTACCCGCTATGATACGCACCATATTATAAAGGAAACCGCGTCCCGTCACACGGATGACAATGTCTCCTCCTGTCTTACTTTCCAATACCTCTATGGAATCAATCTGTCTCACCGTAGTTTCCGCCTGGGTCTGCACACTGCAAAAACTCTTAAAATCATGTGTTCCTGTCAGATACTGCGCCCCCTGGGACATCAACCCCACATCCAACGGTACATAAGTGAAATAAGAATAAAACCTCTTCATCGGCATTGGAAAAGGCGCACAGTAAATCCGGTATTCATAAGTCTTACGGCTGGGGCAATGACGGGGATGGAAATCCCTGTCCACCTCCTGGGATTTCTGAATCCTGATATCTTCCGGCAGGCTACGGTTTAAGGCATATGATATTTTGTCCGCCGGAATCGGGCTTCCGGTGTCAAAAACAGCCACATTTCCCATGGCATGGACGCCTGCGTCCGTCCTGCTGGCGCCAGTCACTTCTATCTTCTCCCCCAGAAGCGCCGACAGACATCTGTTCAGCACCCCTTCCACAGTCTCCCCATTCGGCTGTATCTGCCATCCATGATAGGCTGTCCCATCATAGGCAACTGTCAGCATAACACGCTTCATATCAATCTTCCATTCCCATTCAAGCAACGCTTAGTTTCGCTAGCGGAAATAAACCCGAATACACACGCACACCGCAAAATACGCCGCAAGTACACCGTAAGCAATCCTGTCCCGCCCTGCATATTTTAACGGCTTCATCTTCGTCCTGTGTTCCCCGCCACGGTAGCATCTCGCTTCCATCGCCATAGCCAGGTCGTTTGCCCGTCGAAACGCCGAAATAAACAACGGCACGAGAAGAGGCACCATAGCCTTGGCCTTCTTAATCAGATTCCCGCTCTCGAAGTCCGCTCCACGGGCAATCTGTGCCTTCATTATCTTATCCGTCTCCTCAAGAAGAATCGGAATGAAACGGAGGGCTATCGACATCATCATCGCTACCTCATGTACCGGAACTTTAAACACCTTAAGCGGCTTCATAAGCTTCTCCATGCCGTCCGTCAGGCTGTTCGGCGTTGTTGTAAGCGTCATCACCGATGAACCCACGATAAGGAACGACAGGCGCACAGCCATCATCACCGCAAAGTGAATCCCCTCCTTCGTAATCTTAAATTTCCATACCGATACTAGCACTTCCCCCGGCGTCAGAAATAAGTTAAACACGACGGTGATAAGCAGGATAAAGACAATCGCCTTCATCCCCTTTACCATATATTTAAAAGGCACTTTAGACAGCTTAATCATGGCTGCAAGAAAAACGGCCGCCACCATATATCCTACCCAACTCCTGACCACAAAAAGCGATACAATAAAACAGATGGTTGCAGTCAGCTTCACCCTCGGGTCCAGTTTGTGTATGACGGAATCCGCCTGATAATACTGGCCCAGTGTTATGTCTCGTATCATAAATCTATCCCTTTCAATATCCTGTGTCTATCTGTTCTCCAGGATGCTTTCCCATTTCTCCCAATCGGAAAACTTTTACCATACTAACGTTCTACTTCTTAAGCGCACGCAGAATAGCTTCCTTAGCTTCCTCAATTGTCGTGGCGTCCGTATGGACCGGCAGCCCGTTCCTGTGCAATGCCTGCATGATATAGGTCACCTGAGGCGCCGCCAATCCCACTTCTTCCAATTCCCGATAATGTTTAAAAACTTCCTTCGGCGTGTCGTCATACATCACGCTGCCTTTATTCATGACAATAATGCGTTCCACATATTTCGCCACATCTTCCATACTGTGGGACACAAGAATGACAGTGATTCCCGTTTCCTTTTTCAATTTGGCAATCTGGTCCAGTATTTCGTCCCTGCCCTTAGGGTCAAGCCCCGCTGTAGGCTCATCCAATATCAACACATCCGGTTTCATGGCAAGCACCCCAGCGATTGCCACCCTGCGTTTCTGGCCGCCGGACAAATCAAAAGGCGACTGATAGAAATATTCATCTTCTAACCCTACCTGTTTCAGCGCGGCATACGCCCGTAGTTCCGTCTCCTGCCTGGAAAGACCTAAGTTTTTAGGGCCAAAGCAGACATCCGTAAAAACGTCTATTTCAAAAAGCTGGTGCTCAGGATATTGGAAGACAAGCCCGACTTTACTGCGCAGTTTCTTCTTATTATAGTCCTCTGCATGGATATCCTCGCCGTTAAAATAAATGTTGCCTCCCGTAGGCTTAATCAACCCATTCAAATGCTGCACCAACGTTGATTTCCCTGAACCCGTATGACCAATCAGGCCGATAAACTGTCCGTCAGGAATCACCAGGTTCACATCCTTCAAGGCATGTACTGCCAGTGACGTATCGCCGCTATATATATAATCTACATGATTTAATATTATTGGCATTTTATAACCATGCTCCCTTCTCAACATGCAACTTTACGGTTAAAAGAATGCAATTCATATTCCCACACCCAATAACATTTACACGATAGGGCCGGCCGCTCCATAAATCTCCGTCAGCGCCTTTGTAAGCTCATCCACCGTCAAAATACCGTCAGGCAAATCAAGGCCACTTTTCTGCAGCTCATAGGCAAGCAGAGTCACCTGAGGCACATCCAGCCGTAATTCTTTGAGTTTCTCCACCTGTGAAAAGATTTCCCTGGGTGTCCCCTGCATGGCAATTTTCCCTTTATCCATGACAAAAACCTTATCCGCATGAATAATTTCTTCCATATAATGGGTAATCAGCACCACCGTGATGCCCTCCACATCATTGAGCGCCCGCACTGCCCGCACCACTTCTTTGCGTCCGTTCGGGTCTAGCATTGCAGTCGGCTCGTCCAGGATAATGCATTTCGGATGCATCGCAATCACGCCTGCGATAGATACACGCTGTTTCTGGCCGCCGGAAAGCTTATTCGGTGAAAACTTACGATACTCATACATACCGACTGCTTTCAGGCTCTCCTTCACACGCTCCCAAATCTCTTCCGTCGGCACACCCATATTTTCCGGGCCGAACCCCACATCTTCCTCGACTACCTGTCCGATAATCTGATTGTCAGGGTTCTGGAACACCATGCCCGCTTCCTGCCTGATATTCCACAAGTCTTTCTCGTCCTGCGTATCCATTCCGTCCACCCAGACAGTTCCTTCCGTAGGATAGAGAATTGCATTAATATGCTTAGCCAGAGTAGACTTTCCCGAACCATTATGCCCAAGTATGGCTACGAAGTCCCCCTGCTTTACGTCCAAGTCAACCTCGTCCACCGCGCGGGTGATTCCTTCTACGTTGCCTTCCTCATCGCGCCTGATATATTCGAATACCAATTTCTCTGTTTTTATGATTCCCATCTATGGTACAAATCTCCTATCATGCAAAGCTCTTACTTTTCCTCGCTTATTGTACTAAATAATATGGCAAAACACAAGTCAATCTCTATGTTTTATGGTATACTGTGGAATATAAAGAGAGGAGTGTAATAAGATGTCACGAAATATCTCTTCCAACAATACCCCGCGCAACTTGAAAAGTGTCTTGCAGATTGCCGCCAAACCACTTATCTTTATACTCTTCCTGATTCTGGTGTGCTCTTTCCTGACACATTACCTGACAGACTCGGAGACTCTGGAAGAGTATGCGCGCAACAACCCTGAACTGGCCTATGGAAATACTAAAACCTCCGAATCCACTGACCTCAGTAAGAACGATATCGACAACGAATCCTTAGCGAACGATTCAAACGGAATAGGGATAACTCCAGACAACGAAACATCTTCGGGAACAAAAACCGGAACAACGGACAAGTCCTCCGCGTATAATATCCAAGAGAACACCACCCCGGCTGTCCAGGACAGTGTTCCGCCGACTAGCGAGAATCATACGCCGGAGGATAATGCACGTCCCGATGCCACGGAGGAAAATGATATGGAAGCAAACCCAGACCGCACTACTTACCAACCCGGTTTCTATTATGAGCCTTTAAGCGAAGACATAAAAAAGAAAATCACCGGTATCTCCTATCCTGAAATCGGCTGTACTGTCCCTTATGAGGATTTAAATTACGTAGGGCTTCTCTACATCGACTTTAACGGCAATGAACAGACAGGAGAACTTATCTGTCACAAAAAAGTTGCGCAAGATATGGTAGAAATTTTTTACGAGTTGTATCAAAACCAATATCAGATTGAGCGGATACGGCTCATCGATGAGTATGGCGGCGACGATACCGCATCCATGTCGGATAACAATACATCCTGCTTCAACTACAGGGTTGTAGACGGCACGACAAGCCTGTCCAAACACGCCCTCGGCTGTGCCATTGACATCAATCCATTCTACAATCCCTATGTAGTGTTCAATAAAGACGGAAGCGGCGAGACATATATCTCTCCCAAAGGAAGTGAAATTTATGCTGACCGCTCCGTAGATTTTCCTTATAAAATCGATGAAAATGACTTATGCTACAAGTTATTCACAGAACATGGTTTCACTTGGGGTGGGCACTGGAACTCCTGCAAAGATTACCAACATTTCCAAATCGTATTTTAGAGCAAAAGCAAATTTGCTTGTCGAATTAACTTTTAATCACAATAATTTCCCTATGAAAAACCCCCGGGAGTGTTCCCGGGGGTTTTCTTCTCAATATTCTGTAACATTCTTCGATGAATAATACGTGACAACTTATAATTCGAATACGGACATACTATCGTTCATTTGGTCTGAAATACCTTTCAAATCATGAGCTTCTTCCGCAATCTCATTGATAATACCGCTAATCTCGGTAACGGAAGCCGATGTCTCCTCTGTACTTGCCGCATTCTCCTGGGCGATTGCCGACAGGTTCTGTACCGTATCCACAACGCTGCTTCTCGCATCGTTAATCTTGTTGGTCTTAACCGATACTTCATCAATCACAGTAAGCGACTGCTCTACCTCTTCAATCAAGGATACAACCTGTGCGTCTGTATTGGTAACATTCTGGCTCTGCTGCTCCATCATCTCCTTCACTTCATTCATAGTCTCAACAGATTTATTGGAGTCCTCAATCAGAGACAGGATAATTCTCTCAATCTGCATCGCAGATTCATTTGACTGCTCAGCAAGCTTCTGAATCTGTGCTGCCACAACCGCAAAGCCTCTTCCCTGTTCCCCTGCACGTGCCGCCTCAATTGAAGCGTTCAACGAAAGCAGGTTAGTCTCTTCGGCGATATTGGTAATCAGCGCGATAGCTTCCTTAATCTTCTGGGCTGATTCATTCGTAACATTTGTCTGTTCATAAATAATATTGATTGCTTCGCCAGTCTGCGTATTGCTATTCTGCAATTCACGGATTGCCTCGATAACAGTCTCGCCTCTCTCTTTCATCAACTGGGCTTTATGGTTCAGGTTATCAAGTTCTCCGGACATCTCTTCAATCATATTACCCATCAGGATAATATTCTCTGTCGCATTCTGTGTCTCCTCCGCCTGTGAGCCTGCGCCGATAGCAATCTCATTGACCGCCTTCTCCATCTGCTCTACATGCTCGCTTGTAACACTCGTCCTGTCACGCATCTGGTTAGAAGCATCCAGAAGCGATTTGCTTTCCCTGATAACACCGGAAACAATTCCCGCCAAATTTGCCTGTAACTTCTGGATTGCCCTGCTGATATCGCCAATCTCATCTTTATGTGCTAGCATCTCCTGCCTTACTTCGAAATTCAGCTTCCCTTCGGAAACCATAAGTACGGAATCGACACCCTCTTTCAACCGCTTGGACATCTTACCCACAATAAGCATAATCAATGCCATACAAACAGCCATCAATATAATTGTAACAACACCAATCAATATACTGATGGAACGTATTTCTGCCTCGGCATCTGCTCGCGGCATACCGGCAAATACCATACCGACTGTCTCTCCGGTCTCAAAATCAAATAACGGAACATAGTATCCAAAATACTCATGTTCAGCAACCACCGCATCCGTAGAAAAGAATTCTTCCCCCTTGCCCAGTACGGTCTCAATCGCCCGCGGTCCTGCTTTCGTACCAAGAATACGCTGTCCATTGGAATCCTTCACGGAAGTCATGTATCTTGTGTCACCGTAGCAAATGGTTACATCGATATTAGCGCTTTCTTTAATATCGTCCGCCAAATCAACGGTTTGCGAGATGTTGAAATCACCTTTTACAAGCTCATTATTTTCATTCAGCATGTATGGTTCATTGTTCAGCTTCCTGAATGTTGCACGTACCGCAATCGCTGTACCACGCAGGCCATTTCCAATGTTCTTGGTCAAGGCAGCCTCAATTCGCTTGCTGCTTATCATGATAATTACAACACCAAGCACTACAAGCGGTAACACCGCTATCAAAAGGATCTTTTGCTTCATTTTCATCTCATGTTCCTCCACTACCCCTTTTTTATTTTATATACTTTAATTATTATAACATACTTGCAGATAAAATCTATATCTAAAATTCTTTTTTCAGTGTTTTACTGTAATGCATCGTGACAAATACGCCCATAGAGTGCACCATAGCAAAAACCCCGCACAACCGTGCGGGGAAATTATGGTGCGCTGTGAATCTTATACTAACTCCAGTACAACCTCCATAGCTGCATCTCCCTTACGGGGACCAATTTTGATAATCCTTGTATACCCGCCGTTGCGGCTTGCATACTTCGGACCATACTCATCAAAAAGCTTTGCAACCAAGTCAACCTGCTTTGTTCCTCTCTTCCTGCCGGCAGGCGTAGCGGGAACTTCTTTTACAGGATATAACACGCGTAAAATCTGTCTTCTCGCATGAAGCCTGGAGGGGAGGTCCTTCTTAATCTCTTTCTCTACATTGTCAAAGACAGTAACCTTCTTACCGTCTACGACTTCTTTCACCCTCTTGCCGTCTTTATCCTTGCGGGGCACTTTCGCCATAACTTTGACAGTCTCAAAATTGTCCTTCTCCTTAGCTGCCAACGCAATCAAATGCTCTGCTATCTTGCGTACTTCTTTTGCCCTTGCTTCTGTTGTGATAATCCTGCCGTTGTACAGCAGCGCTGTCACCTGATTTCTCAGTAATGCTTTTCTCTGGTCAGATGTCCGGCCAAGTTTTCTGTATTTTGCCATGATAGGCTCCTTTCTCACTGGGGAGTTCTCTCCCTCAAAATAGTGTACATCCGGCCACGCACTTTGGTCTTACTTACCGAATGCATGAATCATTCCACCCATGAGCTGACGTGTCGGCGCACATCGGTCTTATCCCACACGCCATCCATATGTTTATCAGACCTCGTCACTGGGATTCAGCTGCAAACCTAACTCTTTCAGTTTTGCCAAAACTTCTTCCAATGATTTACGTCCAAGATTACGCACTTTCATCATATCCTCGGATGTCTTGTTGGTCAGTTCTTCCACCGTATTGATACCGGCTCTCTTTAAGCAGTTATAAGAACGGACAGATAACTCCAGTTCGTCTATGCTCATCTCTAATACTTTTTCTTTCTCGTCGTCTTCCTTCTCCACCATGACTTCCGCAGTCTTGGCGTTCTCAGACAAATCGATGAAAAGGCTTAAATGTTCGCTCAGTACTTTTGCCGCAAGGCTGACCGCTTCGTCAGGAACAAGCGTTCCATTGGTATGCACATCAAGCGTCAATTTATCATAATCGGTAATCTGCCCAACACGCGTATTCTCTACGGTCACATTGACTCTCTCAACAGGGGTATAGATTGAATCTATGGCAATCACACCGATAGGAAGGTCTTCCGTCTTATTCCGGTCAGAGCTCACATAACCCCTGCCCTTTGTGATTGTCAGTTCCATATATAATTTCGTGTCTTTGCCGCTCAGCGTGGCGATGACCAAATCAGGATTCAAAACCTCAATATCCTGGTCAACCTGAATATCGGATGCTCTGACAATGCCTTCGCCTTCATACTCGATGTACGCGGTCTTAGGTTCATTGGTATCGCTGTTATTCCTAATCGCAAGGCTCTTGATGTTCATGATAATCTCCGTAACATCTTCCTTCACGCCGGGAATAGAACTGAATTCATGTAAAACACCTTCGATTTTAACCTGGCTGACTGCCGCACCCGGCAAAGAAGAAAGCATAATTCTTCTAAGAGAATTACCAAGGGTAATACCATAGCCTCTTTCCAAAGGTTCAACTACGAATCTACCATATTTTTTATCTTCTGAGATTTCTGCAACCTCAATATTAGGTCTCTCAAAATCAAACACGCAAACACCCTCCTTTGCGAACATGTCGTTAAACCGCTGCTTTCATTCCATCCTTGATTATTTAGAGTACAACTCGACGATAAGCATCTCGTTTACCGGAACGTCAATCATTTCTCTTGACGGGAGGTGTTTAATTGTACCCTTCATCGCTTCCTGGTCAACTTCCATCCATTCCGGAACAAGTCTTCCTCCGGTTACTTCGAGGATATCTTTATATCTCTGCAGAGACTTTGCCTTCTCCCTTACTTCAATCACGTCGCCGGCTTTCACTAAATAGGACGGAATCTGAACCGGCTTACCGTTTACAAGGAAGTGCTTATGCCCAACAACCTGTCTTGCCTCTCTTCTTGTCCTGGCAAATCCCATCCTGAAAACTACGCTGTCCAACCTGCACTCCAACATAACCATCAGGTTTTCACCAGTCATGCCCTTCATTCTGTCGGCTTTCTTGTAATAATTCCTGAAAGGCTTCTCAAGTACGCCATAGATAAATTTTGCTTTCTGTTTCTCTCTGAGCTGAAGTCCATACTCGCTAATCTTCTTGCCGGCTCTGGCCGATGTTCTGTTGGACTTCTTATCATATCCTAAATAGGTAGGGTCTAAATCAAGCGACCTGCATCTTTTTAATACTGGAACTCTGTTTACTGCCATTGTTTTTGGCTCCTCTCATTATCATTTTGTTTACAGTGCCTGTGTTCTTTCCCACACAGGCCACCTTCTTCCAAAGTCTTCATTTCCATCATAATGCGCCGAATAAAATTACGTTTCGCGCACTTCCGCATTCAATCCCACTGGCAAACACGGCAAAAATACCATCTTTTTAAACCTGACTAAACTCTGCGGCGCTTAGGCGGACGGCATCCATTATGAGGTACCGGCGTCACGTCGCGGATACTTGTCACTTCCAGGCCGCACGCCTGCAGTGCACGGATTGCAGCCTCACGTCCTGAACCCGGTCCCTTCACCATAACATCCACTGTCTTCAAGCCATGGACTAAAGCAGCTTTTGCCGCCGTCTCTGCAGCCATCTGTGCTGCATATGGAGTAGATTTCCTTGAACCTCTAAAACCAAGACCACCGGCACTCGCCCAACTCAACGCATTACCTTCCGTATCTGTCAAGGTAACAATCGTATTGTTAAAAGAAGACTGGATATGTGCCTGTCCACGTTCAACGTTTTTCTTTACACGCTTTTTTGTCACTTTCTTTGTAACTTTTTTAGCCATAATAAACTAACCTACTTTCTCATATTCTAAATAACTTAATCTCACATGTTACTTCTTCTTGTTTGCCACTGTCCTCTTCGGACCTTTTCTTGTCCTTGCGTTGGTCTTCGTATTCTGCCCACGCACCGGAAGGCCTTTCCTGTGGCGAATGCCTCTGTAGCATCCGATTTCCTGTAGACGCTTAATATTGAGGGCGATTTCTCTTCTCAAATCACCTTCCACCATGTAATCCCTGTCAATTACCTCTGCGAGTCTCTTCACCTCATCGTCAGTCAGTTCCCTGACACGGGTATCCGGATTCACATTGGCAGCCGCCAGAATCTTGTTGGAGCTTACCCTGCCAATTCCATAAATATAAGTAAGTCCAATCTCCACACGTTTTTCTCTAGGTAAGTCAACACCTGCAATACGAGCCATTTACGTTTCCTCCATTTTCTCTGCAATATGCAGTCTGTATACTGCGTATACATGATACTAATTGATTGGGGTAGGTTCTACCCAACCGGACCAAGCATCCGATCTTTCCAAACACAACTGTTGGTATCAAAAAGTAATCTCCCACAGGCTCTTTCATCTATTATTAATCAGCCCCGTTATTTCCGTATATGGAAAAAGAACGGTGCTGCAGCCGCTCAACAATACAACAAGAAAATTTCCTGGAAAATTTCTCCAAAATTATCTTGGAAAGAACCCCTTAAGTTATACTTCGTCAGGGGATTAACCTTGTACCTGTTTGTGTTTCGGATTCTCACAGATTACTCGAATCTTTCCTTTTCTTTTAATAATCTTGCACTTTTCGCAAATTGGTTTTACTGATGATCTTACTTTCATCTCAAACCCTCCTTTCAAAAAAGACCGTTTTACATTATAACATCAACCCTCTTGTTTTGCAAGCGGTTTTCATAATCTTTCCAAGTCTTTCGAACAGTCCATCCTTAAACTTAACTGCTGCGGTCTTTAGACGTCTTTGATTTCCTTTATTTATCACGCCAGATAATCCTGCCTTTTGATAAATCATAGGGTGATAACTCCAAGGTCACTTTATCACCGGGCAGAATACGGATAAAATTCTGGCGCAACTTACCGCTTATGTGTGCCAAAACCACATGACCATTTTCCAATTCAACCTGGAACATAGTATTTGGAAGTTTCTCGATAACTGTCCCTTCAATTTCAATTACATCAGCTTTTGACATTTGCTCCCTCCTGATACATTTTGATTGTCCTCTTGATTTCTAAATCTTCAAAACCGTAAGCCGTTTTCTCCAACCGTGCCTTCTTGATAACCTGAACATGCTTCTTATTCTTTTTCTTCGGCCTGTCTACAGTTCTATTCCTGCCGTCGGCTAAATATACATATTCGTCGTCTTCCCGTATTATGACAAAAATATCCGCCCGGTCATGCCCTGCCTTCGAAACTGCAAGCATTCCCTCCATATCCTGCCGTGTGGTCGCCATACAGAACCCGCCTCTCCTTATTCTACACCTGATATGCCATCCATTAAATTTCGCATGCCATGGCTGCACAATACACAGCGCATCCCTCTCCTCATCATAAGACCTATTCTGTCTTACGGTATGTTACCGAGTGTCAGTATCTCCGGTTCCCCGTCCGTAATCAGTATCGTGTTCTCATAATGTGCAGACAGGGAATGGTCAGCTGAAATCACCGTCCACCCGTCATCCAGCCATTCCACATCGCCTGTCCCCATATTAATCATCGGCTCCACAGCCAATGTCATTCCCGCACGCAATTTCGGGCCTCTTCTTCTCTGTGGAAAGTTGGGAATCTGAGGTTGTTCATGCATATCCCTTCCTATGCCATGTCCTACCAAATCCCTCACGATACCGTACCCGTAAGGCGTCACGTAGGATGCGATTGCATTGGATATATCATGCAGATGGTTTCCTGCCCTCGCCATCTTTATCCCCTCAAAAAAACTCTGTCTTGTCACATCAATCAGTTTCTGTGCCTGCGGGTCCGCCTGGCCTGCCACATGGGTTCTCGCCGCATCGGAATGATAACCCTGATAAATCAATCCGGTATCCAGGCTTACGAGGTCTCCCTCCTGTATGATATGGTCCTCCCTCGGAATGCCGTGCACCACTTCTTCGTTTACAGAGACGCATACCGATGCCGGATATCCCTGGTAATGCAGGAAATTAGGAGTACAGCCGAAACTGCGTATGATTTCCTCACATATCCTGTCTATCTCTTTCGTAGAAATTCCCGGACGGACTATTTTAGCCAACTCATCATGCACCTGGCTCAGCAATTTACATGATTTCCTCATTAACTCTATCTCTCTGGGAGACTTAATTGATATAGCCATTCCTTCCTATGCCTCCAGAATCGCAGCGATTGCCCCGAATACTTCCTGCATATCCTTTGTGCCGTCCACTGCCTTCAACACACCCTTGCCGGCATAGAAATCAATCAGCGGCTGTGTCTGTTCATGGTACACGCTCAAGCGCTTCTGTACAGTATCCGGTCTGTCGTCGTCGCGCAGTATCAATTCCTGCCCGCACTCGTCGCAAACACCTTCTGTCTTAGGCGGTACATACTCAAGATGGTATGTTGCCCCACAGGAAACGCACGCACGCCTGCCACCCATCCTCTTGACAATATTTTCATCGGGCACATCCACATCAATAGCAAAATCGATTTTGTCTCCGATTTCCTCAAGAGCCTTTTCAAGTACCTGGGCCTGGGGGATATTCCTGGGGAAGCCGTCCAACACATACCCCTTTTTACAGTCATCCTTTGCCACTCTGTCAAGAAGAATCTTCACCGTCAACTCATCCGGAACAAGAAGCCCCTGGTCCATATACTTCTTCGCTTCCATTCCAAGCTCTGTGCCGTTTTTGATATTCGCCCTGAAAATATCGCCTGTTGAAACATGGGCAATGCCATACTTATCGGCAATCATTTTAGCCTGTGTACCTTTGCCCGCACCAGGGGCGCCTAACATAATTATCTTCATACTTATTGCCTGCTCCCTTCTTTCATGCCTCAGTGCACTCTATAGCCTGCCGACAAAAGGAGTCTCTTCCGTCGTACCGTCATTACATGAGGCAGGGGACGCACCAGTTATCCTGCCCGTCCCCACAATACTCAAAATTAATTAATCGTTTAAAAATCCTTTATAATTGCGGACCAACATCTGGGATTCAATCTGTTTAATCGTCTCCAGAACAACACTGACAATAATAATCAGGCTAGTCCCACTGAAGGATACGCTTGCGCCAAATATTCCGTTGAAGAAATATGGTACAACACATACAATCGTAAGTCCGACTGCACCGATGAAGATGATATAGGTAAGCACCTTATTCAGATAATCACTGGTAGGCTTGCCGGGCCTGATACCCGGAATAAATCCGCCCTGCTTCTTCATATTCTCTGCAATCTCCAAAGGATTGAAGGTAATCGATGTGTAGAAATATGCAAAAAGGATAACCAATGCAACATATATCACTAAGCCGATAGAATAAACCGGTTGGCTCGGATTACACCAATAATTTGAATTAATTCCCTTTAGAATCTCACCCCACACACCTGTGCCATTGATATTAAAAACAGAACAGATAATCACCGGAAGCTGCATCAGCGAAGATGCAAAAATAACCGGAATAACTCCCGAAGTGTTAATTTTCAGCGGAATGTTGGTTGACTGCCCACCGACAGTCTTCCTTCCCTGTATCTTCTTCGCATACTGTACAGGAATCTTACGCACGCCGTCATTGAGGATAATAACAAGCACCACCATCAGCACAATAATTGCAATAATGATAATTGCCGCCACCACTCCTTTCGCAATTGACCTGCCAAATACAAACTGCTGGAACAACTGCGTAATATCCTGCGGCATACGTGAAAGAATGTTAATCGTAAGCACGATAGAGATACCATTCCCAACGCCGTTTTCGGTAATTCTCTCACCAATCCACATCAGGAAAGCACTGCCCGCGGTTAATGCCACAACAACTGTGACAATATTCATCACATTATATGTCTCAAGAAGCCCCTGGCGTCCGAAACCGACTGCCATAGCGCTCGCTTCAATCAATGCAAGCGCCACCGTCACATATCTTGTGATAGAAGCAATCTTCTTTCTGCCGTCCGCACCGTCACGCTGCATCTCTTCCAACTTCGGAATCGAAATTGTCATAAGCTGCATAATAATGGATGACGTAATATAGGGCGTAATATTCAGCGCAAGGACGGACATATTAAGGAACGAACCGCCTGTAAAAGCGTTAAAGAAATTAAATGCATCGCCGGTCTGCTGTGCAAACCAGTCAGCGAAGAAACTCCTGTTGATTCCCGGAACGGGAAGTTGTGACCCAAGACGAATCACAACCAACATCATAAAGGTAAAAAAAAGTTTCTTTCTTATTTCTTTAATTTTAAACGCATTCTTTAAGGTTGTAAACATTAAATCACCTCTGCTGTTCCACCAAGCGCCTCGATTTTCTCCTTAGCGGATTCGCTGAAAGCATTTACCTTCACATCGAGTTTCTTAGTAAATTCTCCGTTTCCAAGAATCTTAACACCGTCGTAAGGATTCTGCTTATGTCTTTTAATAATCCCTCTTTCAATCAATGCTTCTACGTCAACCGTCGCACCATTGTCAAATACTTCCAACGCACTCAGATTAACCGCTGCAATATTCTTAGAGTTTCTGCACTTAAAACCTCTCTTAGGAATACGTCTGTATAACGGCATCTGACCGCCTTCGAAACCTACCCTTGGCGCCCCGGAACGGGCTTTCTGGCCTTTGTGTCCTTTGCCGGCTGTCTTGCCGTTGCCTGAACCATGTCCACGGCCTCTTCTAAAATTATCACTGCTTACTGACCCTTTTGCAGGTCTTAAATTTGATAATTCCATTCTGACACCTCCTTTATCTATGCTTCCTCTACTTTGACCATGTGTCTTACTTTCTGAATCTGACCCCTGGTACAAGGATTGTCAGGCAGTTCTACTGTCTGATTAATCTTCCGAAGTCCCATAGCTTCAACTGTAGCTCTGTTCTTCGGAACCTGGCCAATGGTAGATCTAATCAAAGTAATCTTTAATTTCTTAACTGCTTCATTATTTGCTGCCATCTCTTTGCCCTCCTAAATATTCTGACCGGCTTATCTATCAGCCCCAGGCATATAGCCAGGGCTGACGCAAACACAACATACTGCCGGTGATTTAAGCACGAATCTCCTCTACGGATTTGCCACGGTTCTTAGCTACTTCTTCAGGAGTCTTTAACTGGCTTAAGCCTGCAATCGTAGCAAGTACGACATTCTGCTTATTGTTGGAGCCTAAAGATTTCGTACGAATATTCTTAATTCCTGCAAGCTCACATACGATACGCGCAGGACCGCCTGCGATAATACCAGTACCTTCCGGAGCTCTCTTCAAAAGTACGGAAGCAGAACCAAAGTTTCCGATAAAATCATGCGTGATGCTGCTGCTGTCATCAAGCGCAACAGAAACCAAATTCTTGATTGCGTCTTCTTTTCCTTTACGGATTGCCTCAGGGATTTCAGTTGCTTTTCCTAAGCCTGCACCAACATGACCATTGCTGTCACCGACTACTACAAGAGCCGTGAAGCGCATGTTACGACCACCTTTAACAACCTTGGTAACACGTTTGATTGTCACAACTTTTTCAGTCAATTCTAACTGACTTACATCAATGATTGTACGTCTCATGTGATTTCCCTCTCCCTTCCTAGAATTCTAAGCCAGCTTCTCTGGCCGCATCAGCTAATGCTGCAATCTTACCGTGGTATACATAGCCGCCTCTGTCAAAAACAACTGTCTTGATACCCTTCTCAACTGCCCTCTTACCAATTACCGTTCCCAAATATGCTGCTGCATCAACGTTATTAGTCTTCTCCAGCTCAGCCTTAACAGACTTCTCAAGAGTGGACGCAGAAACTAATGTATTTCCAACCGTATCGTCGATAATTTGAGCATACATATGATTATTGCTTCTAAACACAGCCAGACGCGGTCTCTCGGCAGTACCGCTGAAACGGTTACGCAGTCTCTTGTGTTTTTTTACACGAACTTCTTGTCTTGATTTCTTACTAACCATTTTTCAATCCATGCTCCTTTCGATTATTTCTTACCAGTCTTACCAACTTTACGTCTAATTGTTTCATCAGCATACTTAATACCTTTGCCCTTGTAAGGTTCCGGTCTTCTCTTATCCCTGATTTCAGCCGCAAATTGACCAACTTTTTCTTTATCAATACCCTTAACGATAATCACATTCTGTCCTTCCATGACAGTCTCGATTCCTTCAGGGTCTGTCATCTCTACCGGATGGGAATATCCTAAGTTAAGTGTCAAAGTCTTACCGGACTTGGATGCCCTGTAACCTACACCGTTTACTTCAAGCTTCTTCTCATAGCCGTTTGTAACACCGACTACCATATTGTTAATCAGCGTCCTTGTAAGGCCGTGGAAAGATTTCATCTTCTTCAAGTCGTTAGGTCTGGATACCAAAACCTGGTCGCCTTCCACCTTAATTTCCATTTCTGCCGGAAGCACTCTCTCAAGTGTTCCCTTGGGACCTTTTACAGTCACTTTGTTATTTTCTGCAACTTCCACAGTAACGCCTGCGGGAATCGCGATTGGCATTCTTCCTATACGTGACATGCCCGTACCTCCTGTTTTTATTATGTGAAAAACTGAATTAACTCTCTTCTTAAAAATTCTTATCGGAGAATGCTTGCATTTTCTCAGACAAAGCATAGTTTTTCTTAAGTGCAGTCCTTTCGCACTTTACAAATACTCTTCATCCGAGTTTGCGAAGCAAATCTCGTAAGCGAAATTTAGTATTTCTTAGGCGGCGTTCTCCAGACGCCTTAGAAATCCTTTTCGCTTTGTTACCAGACAAACGCCAACACTTCGCCGCCTACCTGCAGTTCCCTTGCCTTCTTATCCGTCACAACGCCCTGGTTTGTGGAGATAATCGCAACGCCAAGTCCGCCAAGGACTCTCGGTAAATCCTCTTTACCTGCATACACACGCAGACCCGGCTTGGAGATTCTCTTGATACCGGAAATAATCTTATCGTTCTTATCCTCGCCATATTTCAAGGTAATATGGATTGTCTTGAAATTACCGTTATCAACCAAATCGAATTTTCTAATATAACCTTCATCCAAAAGAATCTGCGCAATAGCCAGTTTCATCTTAGATGAGGGTACATCTACTGTATCATGTTTTGCAATATTTGCATTACGGATTCTTGTAAGCATATCTGCAATCGGATCGCTCATTGTCATGATTTATTTCCTCCCTTCTTACCAGCTTGCTTTCTTAACGCCGGGAATCTGACCTTTATATGCTAACTCACGGAAGCAAATTCTGCAAATTCCGTACTTTCTTAAATAAGCATGTGGACGGCCACAAATTTTGCAGCGGTTGTACGCTCTTGTAGAAAACTTCGGTTTACGCTGCTGTTTTATCTTCATTGCTGTTTTAGCCATGAATTTACCTCCTTTTATTTAGCGAATGGCATGTTAAACAATCTCAACAACTCACGAGCTTCTTCGTCTGTCTTAGCGGTAGTAACGATGATAACGTCCATACCTCTTACCTTGTCTATCTTGTCATATTCGATTTCAGGGAAGATAATCTGCTCTTTGATTCCTAACGCATAGTTGCCTCTGCCGTCAAAAGAATTGGGATTAACGCCTCTGAAGTCACGCACACGGGGCAGTGCAAGGTTTACGAGACGGTCCAAAAATTCATACATTTTGTCGCCGCGCAACGTTGTCTTGCAGCCGATTGCCTGACCTTCTCTGATTTTGAAATTAGCAACGGAATTTTTCGCTTTGGTAACAACTGCTTTCTGGCCTGTGATTGTTTCCATGTCTTTGACTGCAGCTTCCAGTACTTTTGCGTTTTCCTTCGCCTCGCCAACACCCATGTTGATTACAATCTTGTCAAGCTTCGGAACTTCCATGACATTTTTATATCCAAACTTTTTAATCATAGCGTCTACGATTTCATTCTTATATATCTCTTTCAGTCTACTACTCAACGTTTTAGACCTCCTTTCTTAGATTTAATCAACGATGTCGCCCGTGGACTTAGCAAAGCGGACTTTCTTGCCGTTCTCAAACTTGAAGCCAATCCTTGTTGCTTTTCCCTTGTGTACATACATTACATTGGAAGCGTCGATGAATGCTTCCCTCTGGACAATGCCGCCGTTCTGGTTTGCAGCCGAAGGTTTCTCATGCTTCGTAATCATGTTTACTCCCTCTACCAGAACCTTTCCGTTCTTCCTGTCAACGGAAATAACCTTGCCTTCTTTGTCCTTATCTTTACCGGCGATTACCTTAACAGTGTCGCCCTTCTTAATCTTAAATGTTGACATACCGGCACCTCCTATAATACTTCGGGAGCCAGTGAAACAATTTTCATAAACTGTTTATCACGAAGCTCTCTTGCTACTGGTCCAAAAATACGGGTTCCTCTTGGAGTCTTATCCTCCTTGATGATAACAGCAGCATTTTCGTCAAACCTGATATAAGAACCGTCTTTACGGCGGGCGCCTTTTACGGTGCGAACAACTACGGCCTTCACAACGTCGCCTTTTTTTACAACGCCGCCTGGTGTTGCATCTTTGACCGTAGCAACGATTACATCACCAATACGCGCATATCTTCTAGTAGAACCGCCCACAACGCGAATGCAGAGAAGCTCTTTTGCACCTGTATTGTCAGCGACCTTAAGTCTGCTTTCCTGTTGAATCATGCTGATTTCTCCTTCTTTCCATATTCTGTGAATTGTCAATTGGCTTGCTATGAAGAATCTCCTATTATCCGGAAATTCTTCCGAACGAAACATAGATTTTCTTAGGCGACGTTCTCTGACGCCTTAGTAAATCTTTCAGACGAAACTTAGTCTTTCTTAAGCGGCGTCCTTTGACGCTATAGAAATACTTTTCGTCTTATTATTTAGCCCGCTCGACAATCTCAACAAGTCTCCATCTCTTATCCTTGGATAAGGGCCTGGTTTCCATCACTTTAACTGTATCGCCAATATTGCACTCGTTCTTTTCGTCATGTGCTTTCAATTTATAAGTTCTCTTCACAATCTTATTGTAAAGCGGATGCTTAACATGGTTTTCAATTGCTACCACGATTGTCTTATCCATCTTATTGCTGGTTACTTTGCCAGTACGGACTTTCCTCAAATTTCTATCCACGGTTGGACTCTCCTTTCCCTCGATTCCGCTAAGGCGAAATCATAGTTTCTGCCTAATTAGCCGCTTTTGCTTTCTCAGTGATGACTGTCTGAATCCTGGCGATGTTCTTTCTTACATCCTTGATTCTAGCCGTATTGTCCAACTGATTTGTCGCATTCTGGAATCTCAAATTGAAAAGTTCTTTCTTAGCATCAACCAATTCCTGTGCTAATTCTGCATCTGATTTTTTTCTTAAATCTTCTACATATTTATTAATTTTCATTTGATACACCGCCTTCCAAATCTGCTTTAGAAACGATTTTACATTTGCATGGAAGCTTATGTGTTGCAAGACGTAACGCTTCTTTAGCTACATCCTCAGCTACACCTGAAATTTCAAACATTACGCGGCCCGGTTTTACAACTGCTACCCAGTACTCCAGAGTACCTTTACCGGAACCCATACGCGTCTCAGCCGGTTTAGCTGTTACTGGTTTATCAGGGAAAATCTTAATCCAGACTTTACCGCCACGCTTAATATGACGAGTCATAGCGATACGGGCTGCTTCAATCTGGTTAGACTTAATCCAACATGGCTCCAATGCTATAATACCATACTCACCGTATGTTATCGTATTACCACGAGTAGCTTTACCACTCATAGAGCCACGGAACTGTTTACGACGTTTTACTCTCTTAGGCATTAACATTATTTATCGCTCCCTTCCACATTAGATTTTGTAGGAAGTACCTCACCCTTGTAAATCCATACTTTGACGCCAACTTTACCATAAGTTGTGTCTGCCTCTGCAAAACCATAGTCAATATCCGCACGCAATGTCTGAAGCGGGATTGTCCCCTCGCTATAGAACTCTGTACGGGCCATATCTGCACCGCCGAGACGTCCGGATACAGAAGTTTTGATACCCTGTGCGCCTGCCTTCATGGTTCTGCCCATGCAGGACTTCATCGCACGTCTGAAAGATACACGGTTTTCAAGCTGCTGCGCAATGTTCTCCGCAACAAGCTGCGCATCTTTGTCAGGTCTCTTAATCTCTTTGATATCTACGAAAACTTTCTTGTTTGTCAGTTTGGAAAGCTCTTTCTTGGTCACTTCAATCTCTGCGCCGCCCTTACCGATTACAACACCCGGCTTTGCGGTATAGATGATGACCTTTACTCTGTCAGACGCTCTCTCGATTTCAATTTTGGAAATACCGGCGCTGTATAACTTCTTCTTTAAAAATTTCCTGATGTTGTAGTCCTCTACCAAGAAATCAGAAAATTCTGCATCAGCATACCATTTGGAATCCCACTCTTTAATAATACCGACTCTCAGGCCGTGTGGATTAACTTTCTGTCCCATGTTGTTCTCCTTCCTATATGCTCCTATTTCTCATCAAGCACGATTGTGATATGGCTCATTCTCTTTTCAATCCTATAAGCCCTGCCCTGTGCCCTCGGTCTTACTCTCTTCATAGTCGGTCCTTTGTTTGCATAACACTCTGCAATATAAAGGTTCTCTGCATTCATGCCGTTGTTGTTCTCTGCATTAGCAATAGCAGACTCAAGCAGCTTCTTAATAATGCTCGATGCATATCTCGGATTATACGCAAGGATTGCAAGCGCTGTCTCTACATCCTTCCCTCTGATAGCGTCCAACACGAAACACGCTTTCTGTACAGACACCCTTGCATAGGATAACTTAGCGGAGGGTCTTGTATCTTTATTCGCATTTCTCTCTCTCTTTATCTGGGATCTATGTCCTTTAGCCATAGATTACAACCTCCTTTCAAATTAACGGACTTTGGATTTCTTCTCGTCCTTGCCATGTCCTCTATAAGTCCTGGTTGCCACGAACTCACCTAGTTTATGCCCAACCATATCCTCTGTAACATATACCGGTACGTGCTTTCTTCCGTCATGGACAGCAAATGTATGTCCGACAAAAGAAGGGAAAATCGTAGAACGGCGGGACCAGGTCTTAATAACCTGCTTCTGTCCCGATGCGTTCATAGCATCTACTTTTTTCAATAAGCTCGCATCTGCAAATGGTCCTTTTTTCAGTGATCTACCCATTTCAAACCTCCTGATTTATTTTCATATTCTCACAGTACCGGAAGAATCGCCTGGCGATTCTTCCAAACATGACTTAGCTTTTCTTAGGCGGTATCCTTAAGACGCCTTAGAAAATCTTTTTGTCTTGCATTTTACCGGCTTTGCGAAGCAAACGTCGCAGACAAAACTTAGTTTTTCTTAGGCGGCGTCCTTA
>CAMWBY010000038.1 GCA_947172645.1 uncultured Lachnospiraceae bacterium
CATTTTATCATACATTATCTGGAAATACTTGAATTAATCAGTGTTTCCCTAGAATAATTTGACATGACATATTGAAGATGATACCCTCAAATGAGTATTATAATTTAAGATAGTATTGAATTTTCCGGTAAGAGTCAAATCGGTTATATGAATTCATACGTGGGGTATGTCATGCTGCAGGAACAAATTGAGCATTTATTTTATATAAACGGATATAATAAAATCCCATCCAATCTGCCTGAGTATACTTTTTATTGGCGCAGGGAAAACCAGGGTATTACAGTTATATTTGTCATTGATTACAGGTCGGGGCTTTATATTTCTGAAGACCAGTATGCTCATCTGAAAGAAAAGATTATACAATTTTTTGTACAGAAAGGCGAGAAGGATGTGCATATGCTGTCGTTGGCTTTCAGCGGCGACACAGAGAAGGCAAAGAAACTGTGTGCCGGGGATTCCTTTTACTGGATAATCGATACAGGCATGAGGCGGCTGATGATTCATGAAAACCAGACGCCGGATTTCTATGGGTGGAGGGCTATCCTGGAGGAGTTTCTGGCATCTTCCGTCTTTTATGGGGATAATGCTGATGTAGAGCAGGAAAGCACAGGAACAGGGCAGCGTTCCCGTGCAAAATGGGACAAAGAGAAAGCAGCAGGATTACCCTGGGTGAATATATGCTTGGTGGCAGTCAATGTGATTGTATTTCTGATATGTACATTTACAGGGGATTTGTTATATAATAAAGGTGCTTGTGGCGTGAGGGATATTTTGGAGGACGGTTCGTACTACCGTATCGTTACATCGATGTTCCTGCACTGGGACGTACAGCATCTTTTTAGCAATATGATTGTACTATATTATATTGGCGAAATGGTGGAGAAGAAAATAGGACATATCCCATATACATTGCTTTATTTTCTTTCGGGAGTTGCAGGCGGAATTTTTTCCATGGTATATGAATTGGTGTCAGGAGATTTTTACCATTCTGCGGGAGCCAGCGGCGCAGTTTTTGGTGTGGAGGGCGCGCTCTTTTTTCTTGCAATTATAAATCGTGGCGGGCATGGGCATATGACAGTGGGGAGAGTGGCGTTTGCAGTAATGTTTTCCTTGTATTGCGGTTTTACCAGCGCGGGTGTTAATAATGCTGCCCATATCGGAGGAGTATTAGTGGGATTTGCAGCGATGGCGATTATTATGATGTTGCAGCCTAATGACACAACCAGAAAGGATTAGGGGTATCAATGAAAATTAATATTTACTATGGCGGCAGGGGACTGATGGATGACCCTACACTTTTTGTTATAAATAAGATGAAAGAGGTACTGGAGGAGCTTCGCGTTAAAGTGGAGTGCTTTCAGCTCTATGAGTTGAAAAACAGTATTACGACTCTTCCGCAGAGTTTAAAGGATGCCGACGGAGTAATTCTCGCGACTACGGTGGAATGGTATGGAATAGGGGGCTATATGCAGCAGTTCCTGGATTCGTGTTGGCTGTATGGTGATAAAGAGAGAATCAGTGAAATCTATATGTGTCCTGTAGTCATGTCAACTACCTATGGAGAGAAAGAAGGGCATCTTGATTTGACGGCATCGTGGGAGATTCTTGGCGGGCGTCCCAGCGACGGTATCTGTGGGTATATTACCGACACATCGATGCTTGAGGGAAATGATGAATATATTCGGATTATAGAGAAGAAAGCGGAAAATCTTTATCGCACGATTAACCAGAAGATGGCATGTCTGCCGGCCAGCAACCAGGCCGTGAAGCAGAAAGTTGCGATTACGAAAAATATTAATTTTACGCCCCAGGAGACGGAGCAGCTTTCAGAGTATGTGTCGGATGATACTTATGTACAGAGGCAGAAGGCGGATATTCAGGAACTGGCAAGCATGTTCAGGAATATGATGGGAAGCAGTGAGAAAGAGGATACGACAGAGTTCATCAAGGAGATACAGGAACATTTCAAGCCGCAGCCGGGGATAGCCGCCAGTTATAAGGTAGTGATTGAGGAGAAAAAGGCGCCGCTTATGATACAGATAAACGGCGGGACTTTACAATGCTTTTATGGCGAAGGACATCGGGCGGATGTAGAGATGCTGCTGACTAAGGACGCCTTTTTGGATATTGTTACAGGTAAGAATACTTTTCAGGCTTCTTTCATGGCGGGTGATATGAGGATGAAGGGCGACTTTAAAGTTCTTAGGGCATTGGACCAGGTTCTGATATTCGGATAGAAATAAAAGATATTGATTATAGTAAAATGGAGGATAGATATGAAAGACACAAACTGTATTTTCTGCAAAATTGCGAATGGGGAAATTCCGTCTAAGACACTGTATGAGGATGATAATTTCCGGATTATTCTGGATTTAGGCCCGGCTACTATGGGACATGCCCTTATCCTGCCCAAAGAGCATTATGCAAATCTCTTTGAGCTGCCTGACGAGACAGCAGGAGAGGTTATGAAGGTGGCTAAGAAGATGGCGGGTAAAATGATGGAGCGTCTTGGGTGCGAAGGCTTGAACGTGGTGCAGAACAACGGTGAGCTTGCAGGGCAAACCGTATTCCATTACCATATGCACTTGATTCCCAGATACAGGACGGATGGACAAAGTATCGGATGGAAACCCCAGGAAATCAGTTCGGAGGAACTGGATAAGATTTATAGGCGGATTTGCCAGTAGGGCATTCATTTTGCAAGCAGTGAGGCAAGCGGCTGTGAAGCAGACGTTTAACGAATGTTACGGAGATTTCATGTCCTGCGGACAGATATTGGATTGGCACATCAGACAGGCGAGAGGATAAGAAAGACATATGCGGACGATAGATGTGGCTGAGGTCACGAAAAATATTAAGGAGATGTGTATCGAGGCGAACCATTTTCTCGCAAGGGATATGGATAAAGCTATGAAGCAGGCGGCTCAAGATGAGAAATCGCCTTTGGGAAAACAGATATTATGTCAGCTTCAGGATAATCTCAAGATTGCAGGGGAAGATATGATACCTATCTGCCAGGATACAGGCATGGCGGTTATATTCATGGAGATTGGACAGGATGTGCATCTGGTGGGAGGCTCCCTTGAGGACGCAGTCAATGAGGGCGTGCGGCAGGGATATACGGAAGGATACCTGCGCAAGTCTGTGGTGGGGGACCCTTTGATTCGCGAGAATACAAAAGATAATACTCCTGCGGTTATTCATTATGATATCGTTTCCGGCGACGGCCTTAAGATTACAGTGGCGCCTAAGGGATTTGGGAGTGAAAACATGAGCCGTGTGTTTATGTTAAAGCCTGCAGACGGGATAGAAGGCGTAAAAAATGCAATCCTGACGGCGGTGCGGCACGCAGGGCCGAATGCCTGTCCTCCTATGGTGGTGGGCGTAGGAATTGGCGGTACTTTTGAGAAATGTGCGCTGTTGGCAAAGAAAGCGCTTGCCAGGCCGGTGGATGAACGCTCCGAGATTCCCTATGTCAGAGACTTGGAAGAGGAAATGTTGGAAAAGATTAACCGGACAGGAATCGGCCCGGGGGGATTGGGAGGCACGACGACGGCGTTGGCGGTCAATATTAATACTTATCCGACACATATTGCCGGGCTTCCGGTGGCAGTCAATATCTGCTGCCATGTAAACAGGCATGTGGTGCGCATAATTTAGGCGATTGAATGATTTTAGAGTGGGTGGGATAATGGAACGGTATATACAGGCACCAATCAGTAAAGAAGAAGCGGCAGGGCTGCATTCCGGAGATTATGTGTACATAACCGGAACAATTTATACGGCAAGGGATGCCGCACATAAAAGAATGTATGAAGCGTTGGAGCGTGGGGAGACGCTTCCTTTGCCGATGGAAGGAAGCATGATTTATTACATGGGTCCATCTCCGGCAAGGGAGGGCAGGCCCATTGGTTCCGCGGGCCCTACAACTGCCAGCCGGATGGATAAGTATGCTCCTAGCCTGCTGGATTTAGGGTTGGCAGGAATGATTGGCAAAGGAAGGCGGTCTGATGCGGTGCGGGAAGCTATTGTCAGAAACGGCGCAGTGTATTTCGCGGCTGTCGGCGGTGCGGGGGCTTTGCTTTCCAAGTCAATTACCAAATCGGAAGTGGTTGCCTACGATGACCTTGGCACCGAAGCGATACGCAAGTTGGAAGTGGAGAATTTTCCTGCAATTGTCGTAATCGATTCACAGGGGAATAATCTGTATGACACGGCGATAAAAGAGTATGCGGAAGATGTGTTCGGGGAGGCATAAAAATACCTCCCAAGCAGATATATGCGTTAAAAAATAAGCAAACTTGTCATGAAATTTGTCATAAATAATAAAAACCGCCGGATTTACGGCGGTTTTGGGAACGGAGAAAGAGGGATTTGAACCCTCGCGCCGCGTAAACGACCTACACCCTTAGCAGGGGCGCCTCTTCAGCCTCTTGAGTATTTCTCCACAGTCTGAACTTTCCTCTACCAATATGAAGTTCAACGTTTATTACAACGCACATCTAATTATATGCGAAGAATAGGCGCTTGTCAACTACTTTTTTATACTGTCTACCTACTGTCTATCTATTCGATGGATTTTGATTTGACGGATTCAATAGATATATAATCGCTCTTGTGTATACATAATGGGTTTTTGTCTTAGTAGTTGATTAGGATATAAACCTGTTGCAATGCGCGGCTGTTCCGTGTACAATAAATATCAGCTAGCAGTACATTAGTATATTAAGCTATAGATGAAAATATATAGGAGGTAAGGTATGTTCTTATTATTGGCAGGCGGTTTAGTAGTAGTGATTATTCCGGTGGTGATTGCGGTAGTATCTTCCGTTGTTTCTGCGGTGGCGGCGTCTCAGGACATCGGAGAGGATGAATAATAAGCAGCCGATATTTTACCGGTTGACTGATACAATATCATGAGTGAGGACAAGAGGGCAGTGGAGAGTATGATTCCGCTGCCCTTTATTCTCGGGAGCAATGGGAATATATTATAATATATCAATTGCCCGGACAGAAATCTAAAATCTTAACAAACTCTTTACGCCATCTTGGGTTTCATTTTCGTGTAATTTCCTGTAGGATGAATCATATAATGCATTGTACTGGAAGGGGGTGCCGAGACGATATGAATGAGAAACTGAAAGAAAAAATCAGGGAATCCCTTTCGAGCGTGCTGCCGATTACGATGATTGTGCTTGTCTTGACGGTTACGCTTGTGCCGATGAAAGTCAGTACGTTGGTGCTGTTTCTTACCGGAGCAGTGCTTCTAATTGTAGGTATGGGGTTTTTCCAATTAGGCGCCGAGATGGCGATGACTCCGCTTGGCCAGGGGGTAGGCGGTAAATTGGTTAAGTGCAAGAGCATCTGGGTGATGGCTTTCATATGCTTTCTGATGGGAGGAATCATTACGATTTCGGAGCCTGACCTTCAGGTGTTGGCGAATCAGGTAGCAGCCATTCCGAATATGGTGTTGATTTGGACGGTAGCGGCAGGCGTGGGCGTTTTTACGGTTGTGGCTCTTTTACGTATTTTGTTTAAAATAAGGCTTTCCCTGCTTTTGGCAGGATTATACATATTTATGTTTATCTTATCTTTCTTTACACCTTCCGAATTTATTGCGGTTGCTTTTGATGCGGGCGGTGTCACTACCGGGCCTATGACGGTTCCCTTTATCATGGCGTTGGGCGTGGGTCTTTCTGCGGCACGAAGCGATAAGGAAGGTAGCAATGACAGTTTCGGTCTGATTGCGCTTTGCAGTGTGGGGCCGATTTTGATGGTTTTGCTGCTTGGGATTTTCTACCATCCTACGGAGACGGTCTATACGGCGGTTAAGATTCCCGAGCTTGTGACTACACAGGATGTAGTGAAAGAATTTGTGATGTCATCTCCTGGTTATGCGGAGGAAGTATTGAAGAGCATTCTTCCGGTAATCGGCGTGTTTGCGATTTTCCAGGTTTCTACGCGTAGCTACCGTAAACGTCAGGTGCAGAGAATGGCCGTCGGTTTTGGGTATACTGTAATCGGGCTGATTATGTTCCTTACAGGCGTGAATATTGGGTTTGCCCCAGTGGGAAGCTTGCTTGGCGGCGGACTGGCCGAAAGTATGTTTAAATGGTGTCTGGTTCCTGTGGGAATTGTCATAGGATATTATATTGTAAAAGCGGAGCCCGCAGTACGGGTATTGAATGAACAGGTTGAAGAAATTACCGGGGGTATGGTATCTTATAAGATGATGAATGCGTCTATGTCCATCGGTGTGGCGTGTGCAGTGGCACTTTCTATGACACGTGTGCTGACCGGTATCAGTATCTATTGGATTATTATTCCCGGGTATGCGTTGGCGCTTATTTTAAGCAGGCTTGTACCTCCGGTTTTTGTTGGTATCGCATTCGACTCCGGTGGCGTAGCCAGTGGGCCGATGACATCGACTTTCCTGCTTCCATTGGCTATGGGGGCGTGTACGGCGGTGGGCGGCAATGTGGTTACTGATGCGTTCGGCATTGTTGCTCTTGTGGCGCTTGCCCCTCTGATTGCCATACAGGTTATGGGCCTTGTGTATGCCCGCAGAACGAAGACTGCCCGTCAACCAGGTTATATGCTTTCGGAGGAGACGGTTATCGATTTGGATGACGAGATTGTTGATTTGGAAGAGGCAGCCATTGATTCGGATGACAGGACAGATAGCTCGGATGACAACGGCTTGGACGGTGAAGACATGAATTGGGAAAATACGGTTATTGATTTGGAGGGAGAATTACTATGACGGATGGAAGAAGTCAGCAGATTGCTCCGAGATTAGTCATTGCAATTACGCGGGAAGAAGACCAGAAGAGGTTGGAAGAAGTTTTGGATTCGATGAATGTCCCTATGTGTTTCCAGTTTCGAGGGAAAGGGACAGCGCCTTCGGAAATGATGGATATATTTGGCCTGCGCGGCACAACCAGGCTTTTGACAGGCGCGTTGCTTCCAAAATGCCAGGTAAAACCGTTATTTGACACAATGAACAAGAATCTGTCTTTCCGGCACAGGGGCGGAGGGATTGCAATTACTGTTCCTGTCAGCGGATGCCAGAACCATATTTTACAGATGTTAAATGATGCGGCGCGTGACGAGGCGGAGGAAGCGTTGAAAGGAGATGAGAAAATGATGAAAGAGCAGTCGGAATATACGGTAATCTGGGTTTCTGTGGCCAGCGGGTACAGCGATGACGTGGTGGATGCAGCCAGGAATGCGGGCGCGAAAGGCGGTACGGTGATGAAAGGACGTCGGCGCAGCGCTGAACGGGTAAGTCATCATTTTGGTATCTCGATGCAGGAGGAACAAGACTTCGTCATGATTGTCGTCCCGAGAGAGAAGAAAAACGAGACAATGGCGGCAATCACGAATGCATGTGGGCTTGCGACAGATGCCCATGGCGTTGTGTTAGCGCTTCCCGTGGATGAAGTAATGGGGTTGGCGCGTTAAATCATTGCAGACGGGAAAGCATATTGGAAGCGGTATGCAGGTTAGATTTATAGAGGGGATTATGCGGAAAAGAACGGTTTTATGGGCATACGTCACTTTTTAGGTGACGGGATTTCCGGTATGCTCTTTGAGCGTGAGGGGCTTCAGGCTATGCTTGCATAGGTAGAAAGATATTTAATGCGAATTTTATTGTAAGGAATCGATTATATCAATTAAAATCAACTATAGTAACTGCGTTAGAGTATATAGAAACTGACATCTATATACTCTATTTTTTGAGGTAAAAGAGGAACATGAGCGACAACATTCAAATCAGAAAAAGTGACGAAAAATAATGAATACGCCCTTGACAAGTAACAACAGGAATTACACATTTTTTATAACGCGGAAGCTTATCGCTTTGATGCAAATTTATCCGGTGTACTGGCTTTTTAACTGAAGACTTTCTCTTTGTTCTCTACCTTAAGCAGAAGAGATAACAGTATAGTAAAGAGAGAAAAACCAGTCATAATCAGATATAAAGCCTGGATAGGAAAACGGTCCGCAAAGGCGCCGCCGGCATTTTGCAGGACAATCGTACCGAATCCTGTCCCTGCATTGACTATCGAGAGCCCTACTGTGGCAACAGCGGGATTCACCAGATTACGCACTACTTTTAGGTTGAGCATCGCCAATAAAGTGGTGGAAATAGCTTTTAGCAATACTAGCGTAACGATTGCTATCCAGGGCGAATCCGTCAGGGCATAAAGCAGATACTGGAGAGTAAAAATACCGGTATCCGCCATAAGCAGTGTCTTGCTGGAAAAGCGGTCCATAAATTTATTGGAAAAGAGAATAATCGGAAGTTCTACCAGGGTGCCGATGGAAAGCGCGGTTCCCACTACGCTTGTGGGAACTCCGAAATCATTCAGTAACAGCGGAAGATAAATACTGTTGACATTAGAGCATCCCATGGCCAACAGGGTAATCAAAAGGTATAACAGAAAATGTGGATTTTTTAACAGGGAAGTCAGTTTGGGGGATGCAGATTCCGGCTGTATTTCGCGGGGCATAACTTTTTTGACAGGCTTGCCTACCCATGCATAAGATAAGGTAGTCAAAAATGCTGCGGCTGCCACGAAAACGAACAGTGCCAATGGAGGGAGGCTTTGTACGGCAATGCCCGCGGCCTGTGCTCCGATTGCATAGCCGATAGTGCCCCAGATACGCAAAATCCCATAGCGGTATGGGCTGACTCCTGCCAACTGCTCCGATACAGGCATCGTTGCACTGTAGAATGACATAGCAGCGCCTTGGAGTAAAAATAACAGCCAGGTTTCCATACACAGAGCAAAAAGTATGGAAAACAGTCCCATACATGCCATTAAAATGCCGCTGATAAACCGTGGGCGTTTCGTGCTGTCACAAAGATACCCTGTAAGAGGGCCTACAATCAGTGAGAAACAGCTTGAAGCAGATATAATGAAAGACAATTCTCCCGGTGTTTTTCCGATGTCGGCTAAATATACCGGCAATACGGCGATAAAGGCGCCCATAGCCAGGTAGCCAAAAAAGTATACGGATACATAGCTGATATAACTGCCAATCAAGTATTTGGAATGGTTTGCCTGCTTCATGGTGAGTGTCATTGCCCCTTCCTCTCGTTGCGTATCGGGCACTCTGAGAGCGCCTGTCCGAACCGTATAGCGTCTTAGCGCATGATACATGTTGTATAAGTATACTGTACTTATCGCTCTTGATACATTCACTCAGGCGGCATATACTATAATAAAAACGAACAGAAGGGGATTCATGTGATTAACCAGGGAATTATTATGAATGTAGACGAGCAGATGCAGGAACGGTTGGAAAACAGTTCTCCTCTGTTTAATTTGACAGCTAATGAAGTGGTGATTGCGGATGGGAGCGAGTTTGGCAGGGAAATCCCTCCTCATTGGCATCGGGAGCTTGAAGCGTTTGTTTTACGGCAGGGCCGGGTTCAGATAGCGGCGGGAGACAGAGTCTTTATGCTTTCTAAGGGGGAGGGATGCCTGATTAATTCCAGTGTCCTGCATTCGTTTTCTTTTTTAGAAGGACAGGCACATTTCCGTTCATTTCTGTTTGACAGTAGCATTGTAGCAGGCGCTCCGGGCAGTCTTTTTGATTCGGTCTATGTCCGGCCTTTTTTAAAATCCGGTCCCGTGTATTTGAAATTCAGTCCAGGGCGGCAGGACACGGCTTTTTTTCGGGCCTTTGGGGATATATTCCGGCTTTGCAGTGAAGAACCGGAAGGGTTTGAGTTAGAAGCGCGGTGGGGATTATCGCAAATTATGCTAAATGCGAAGCAGAAAAGCGAGATACTTCCCTCCCGGAATATCGATACGGTTCAGGAGTTAAGGATTAAGCGGATGTTAAGTTGGATGGAAGAACATCTTCAGGAGACATTGACGGTGGAGGACATTGCACGGCAAGGGAACATTTGCGTCCGTGCCTGCCAGAAGGCTTTTCAGAGGTATCTTCATTGCAGCCCGATTGAATATTTGCAGCGCAGACGGATATTTGCGGCTGCCTGGAAGCTGTCTTCCACGGACGAGCCGGTTACAGTTATTGCGTCCGAATATGGGTTTTCCAGTCCGAGTTATTTTTCAAAACGTTTTAAAGAAGAGTTTGGCTGTTCGCCCAGGAAATATAGAGAAGCGGCGCAGCTAGTTCCGGAGAATCCTTGAAACTAATAATTTACGATATTGAAAACCCACCGGAAATTGTCTATAATATACACTAGCATAATTTCTGAGAGCTAATTTAGCTAATTCAATTGAGATGGAGGATGACTATGAGGTTAGTGACACGTTCGGATTTTGATGGGCTTGCATGTGGGGCATTGTTAAAAGAGGCGGGCATCATCGACCATTGGAAGTTTGCACATCCGAAGGATTTGCAGGATGGGTTAGTGGAGATTACGGAGGATGACTGTCTTGCCAACGTTCCTTTTGTAGAGGGATGCGGTTTATGGTTTGACCATCATTCCAGTGAGCATGAAAGATTAGAGTTAGAGGGTAAGTATAAGGGAGAAAGCCGCCTTACGCCTTCCTGTGCAAGAATTATCTATGAATACTATGGCGGCAAAGAGAGATTCCCACAGTTTGATGATATGATGGAAGCCGTTGACAAGGTGGATTCCGGTAATCTGACGGTCGATGAAGTGCAGAATCCGCAGGGATGGATTCTTATTGGGTTCCTGATGGACCCCAGGACCGGTCTTGGACGGTTCCGCAATTTCACGATTTCCAATTATCAGCTTATGGAAAAACTCATAGATGCGTGCCGCACGATGTCTACCCAGGAGATTCTTGAACTGCCTGACGTACAGGAGCGTATCGAAGTATACAATGAGCAGACTGAGAAGTTTAAAGAGATGGTTACAGCCCATACGGAGGTAAAAGGAAATGTGATTATTTCCGATTTAAGGGGCGTGGACTCTATTTACACAGGTAACCGCTTTATGATTTACAGTATGTATCCGGAGCAGAATATTTCTGCATGGATTGTCAATGGCAAAGGCGGCATGGGATGTTCTGCGGCGGTAGGCTACAGTATTTTAAACCGTACAAGTGAAGTGAATGTGGGCAGCTTAATGTTAAAATATGGCGGCGGCGGACATAAGAAAGTCGGCACTTGCCAGTTTAACGATGAGAATATGGCCGAAGAGCTTCCGAAGATGCTTGACGAGCTTTGCAAGCTGGCGAATGAATAAGTTGATTAACCGTTTTTCGGTTGTGTAATTAGACGGTATCGCAAGCGGGTTTGTGAACTGCATGAGGTGTGAAATGACCTTTGACATGAAAAAAGACGGTAAAAGAATTTTTATTATCTGCCTCGCTTCAGCTCTTATGGCAGTTAATATCAAAACTTTTGTCCACGCCGGAGGACTGTATCCCGGCGGGGCGACCGGATTGACTATATTGATACAAAGTATCTGTAAAAGCTTTTTTGGCATATCAATTCCGTATACGTTTGTCAATTTGTTACTGAATCTGGTGCCAATTTATATCGGATTCCATTTTATTGGCAAGAAGTTTACGTTATATTCCTGTCTGTCCATCGTGGTGACGAGTATTTTGACGGACATTATACCGGAAATTGCGGTTACATACGATATTCTTCTGATTAGTATTTTTGGCGGGATTATCAGTGGATTTGCAATCAGCCTGTGCCTGTCGATGAATGCGACGACAGGGGGCACGGATTTTATTTCCATCTACCTGTCGGAGAAGAAGGGCGTGGATGCGTGGAATTTTATACTGGCTTTTAATATCGTAATCATTATGATTGCCGGCGCGTTGTTTGGATTTGATAAAGCGTTGTACTCTATTATTTATCAGTATGCATCCACTCAGGTGCTGCATATGCTCTACAAGAGATACCAGAAACAGACGTTGTTTATCGTGACGAATAAGGCAAGCGAAGTCTGTGCGGCAATCAATACGGTAAGTATGCATGGGGCGACAATTCTAAGCGGCGAGGGCTCTTATGAGCATCAGAAAAGAAAAATGGTGTATTCCGTTGTCTCCAGAGAAGAGAGTAAAGCTGTCGTGAACGCCGTGAAGAAAGCGGATGATGCGGCTTTTGTGAATGCCATCAGGACGGAGGAGTTATTTGGGCGGTTTTATTACAGACCCAATGACTAATGTGACATAGTTTTATAATGTAAGGCCCGGGTGCGGATAACACCTGGGCCTTGTTATATAGGGTGTGCTGCGGTGTATGTTTATAAAATCCGCTTCCTTCTGTGATAGAAGTGCGCTGCCAGGATACCTGAGAACAGAATGGCGGATGATGCGCCGAGCAATATCAGGGAAAAGGCGGCTTGGCTGTCCTGCCTGTCAGGAGGGGCAAAACCCAAGTCCATCTTTCCGGCAGGAATACCGATGTCATCATAATCTGACGGTTCCGGCCTATTATCAAAATGTTCCGGCATTTTAGAGCGGTTCATCATATTATCCATCGTCCCCATGTCTGCGATTGTAATACCATTAGCATCAATGATTGAGGAAGCGTCTGCTTTTTGTCCTTGCGTGGTGGATGGAATTGTTCCGTTTAGCTGTCCGCTAATGCTTTCGGCGCGCAGTGCACAGAATTTTTTCAATGTGGATACACCTTGTTCAAATTCTTCATAGGTGCAGAACTTGGTTGGGTCTTTCTGTACATAAGGCGCAATTATTTCCTGTGTGGCATCTATTATTTCTTCAAATCTGCCATTGCCGAAATATGTTTCTATGAATTCCGTAAAATATTGATGGTAGAGTTCCGTATAGTCCTCATTATTCAGTATCCACGCGAGCATCGGGCGGGAATCGACCGTGCCGCCGGATACCGGTGTATCGATGGGGTAATTGGCCAGTCCGGTGGCATCGGTCTGTGACTCGAAACCGCCGAAAGCAAGATTATAATCCCAGGGAATCATAGAAAGTTGTCCGTCCTTTTCATACAGATAATAATTGTGTATCATGCTTCCGGTATAGCTGTCGAAATTCAGTACAAAATTGTGGACTACAAAATAGCGGATAACTTCCTCTATATTTACTGTATTTTCAAGGTTCTCCATATTGTTAAGATTTTTTAGCGACGCAATGAAGCGGGTTTTATCGGCATCGGATATATTGGTTTTTGCACTGTCAAATATGTTGGAATAGCTGTCACATGCATCATCGGTATAGACTAATGTGACATCACTGCTGCCCATGTGAGGAGACATATCTCCACGGCCTTCCGGTTTTACAGGATTACTATTATCCGGTTTTCCAAGCGGTTTTGGCCATTCTGATTCTTTCGAGTGGCCTGTATCTTTACCTGCCGCATCAAAGCCGTTCCCGGGTTCAGGCCTATCGCCCATATCCATGCTGTCCGGTTTATAGAGCTGTCCGTAATCGCTTCCATAATTGCGTTCGAGGAAGGATTCTTCCACGCCTTCTACCGCCAGATACAGGCCCCAGTCTTCACCGTTTACCGTAATGTAGCTATAGCTGCAAAGAGGTGCATCCACGCCAAATTCATCCATCATCCGATAGACGATATAATCCTTCATATAGGTGTTGTCCTGAATGATATTGTTCAGGCATAGCTTATCCAACCCATAATAGCTGACCGAATCGTCATAGTGGTCGAATTCTATTTTAAAGCTATATCTGTCATTTCCATATGATTTGACGGAAGTGAGCGAGGTGTTACCTTTTGCACGGATTGCCACATTCCGGTAGGATTCGCCGTCTATGACTACTGTACAGTTCGTATAGTTCTCGTCGGTACAGTTTTCGGTAAAGGAATCCCAGTCATTCATAACGATATCGATGGTGTGGACGGCTGACGTATTGAATAGCCGTGAAGCATAGCCAAGGTCAGCACTTACGGGCTGTACGCCAAATGATGCGGCGTTGACAAAGAGTATTGTCAGAACCAGGCAGGCAGCAAAGATAACGCAGCAGATTTTATCAATATGTTTGCTTGCAGACATAGAAGCCTCCTAACCCATGTAGTCTCCGTTGTAGCTGACCAGTACCGCGTTGTTGACGCCGTCCATGTCTGCCAGTACATTAATAAAGTCCGTGTTACCGTCTTTCATGCGGATTTCGGCATTGACCTCGACAGCCCCTTTTCTGACTGTCTTACTTTTGATAACGAGCCGGCTTACCTGTCCTGACAGGTACTGCGTAGCCTGCAGTTCGCTTTCATGGTCCATACAGTCGATGACGACAATATATGGATTGACATGGGATTTTCGGTTGACGAAAATCAGAAGAAAAATACCGATGAACATACTGCCGATTACGGCGAGCGGTATCAGCCCCGCGGCAAGAACAATGCCGACGGCAATTGACCAAAATAGAAATGCAATATCCAGAGGTTCTTTGATGGCGGCGCGGAAACGTACAATGGATAAGGCGCCTACCATGCCGAGGGATAACACAACATTGGAAGTCACGGCGAGAATGACGAGCGCGGTAATCATGGTTAGGGCGACTAAGGTTACGCCAAAACCGGAAGAGTACATGACGCCCGAGAAGGTTTTCTTGTAAACAAGAAAGATAAACATGCCGATGCCGAACGCCAGTACCATGGCGATAAGCATATCTAACAGGCTCACGCTTGTAATGTTCTCTAAGAAGCTGGATTTAAAAATATCGTTGAAAGTCATAATTTGTCTCCTCTCTATTCCCGCGGGCAACGGGCCAAGTGTCAGCCATAGACTCGGCAGGCGGCATATTTAGGGAAACACTGATTAATTCAAGTATTTCCAGATAATGTATGATAAAATGTA
>CAMWBY010000039.1 GCA_947172645.1 uncultured Lachnospiraceae bacterium
GTAAGCGCAGTAATGTGTTAAGCTGATATGTACTAATAGGCCGAGGGCTTAACCAAGGAGAAGCAGCTGCAGAGGCAGCAGCATCTCCGGACAAATATATAAGAGAGAAATATTTGTCCAAGGGACTATGGAGGATGGTTCTTCCGTGGAAATGTTGTGAAGGACAGTTAGTCGAAGGATAGTTGTTTGGATTGGTTTTCAGGTTCGGTTTTGAGGGTATGTCCTTTTATAATATGTAGGAAATAAGAATTATTCGCACTATTTGCAAAAAAATGCAAATAGTGTTTTTTTTTTATATTTTTTATGATATAATTAAGTAAATTTGAGATTGCGGCAGACATTGAAGCGATTGGATATAGAATGTACGGGCAATCTGACAGATTTATAGGGTGTTTTCTAAATATATAACTATAACGTGAGGTGGATTACATGGATACGAAGATTCTGCTTGAGAACGGAACCAATGAGCTTGAGGTGCTTGAGTTTAAACTGGATGGCAATGCATATGGCATTAACGTTGCCAAGATTAAGGAGATTATTACCTACATGCCAGTAACGCCAGTGCCGAATGCACATCCGAGTGTTGAAGGGATATTTATGCCGAGAGACACGATGATTACGGCGATTGATTTGAAGAACTGCTTACAGCGCGGCACTTCAGAGCCGGGAGGGTTATTTATTATAACCAGTTTTAACAAATTAGATATTGCGTTTCATGTTGATTCCGTTGTGGGCATCCATCGTGTGTCATGGAGGGATATTATTAAGCCTGGTTCAACAGTATCGACGACGGAGGACGGTGTTTCAACAGGTATCATTAAGTTTGAGGATCGTCTTATCATTATCCTTGATTTTGAGAAGATTGTAGCGGATATTAATCCTGAGACAGGATTGAAGATGACGGAGATAGAGGAATTGGGCGAAAGGGAGAGGAATGACGTGCCGATTCTGATTGCCGAGGATTCTCCGTTGTTGAATAAGCTTATTGTTGATTCTCTGCATAGGGCTGGCTATTCAAATCTGATTCATACAGAAAATGGACAGCAGGCGTATGATGTGATTCAGGAGTGCAAGCAGGAAGGTACGCTGAAAGAGCATGTGCAGTGTATTATTACTGATATAGAGATGCCGTTGATGGATGGACATAGATTGACAAAACTGGTTAAATCCGACGAAGAGACGAAGGACATTCCGATTGTTATTTTCTCATCCTTGGTGAATGAAGAAATGAAGAGAAAAGGTGCTGCACTCGGCGCGAATGCACAGCTCTCCAAGCCTGAAATCGGTAATCTGGTACATACGGTAGATAAGTTGGTTTTGAATCTGAAGTAACATATTACCAAGTGTGATAAGCCGGGATTTTCCCGGCTTTTTCATATCATAGGAAAATGAGGTCTATGATAGGAAAGTCCGTTGGTAAGGAGCATAGGAAGTGTTTCTTATGACATATCAGGGTCAGGGGAATATGACGAGTGTGAGGGGATAGGAATGCATGATGATAAATTGCGGGAAATATGCGAACAGGTACGTGAGTCCGAATTGGTTCTTGTAGGATTGGGTGAAGAATTTCAGTACGATTGGCATATATTGATTGAAGATGAGCGTTACCATGAGATAGAAGAGGAGATTGGAGACAATGAGGAATATGTCTGGATTATTCCTTTTTTACAGAAGATGGTGCTGCGGCGGATGCATCAGGACCGGTGGAGGGATGCATATCGGAATCTGAGGAAAATACTTGAAGGAAAGAATTATTTTGTTGTATCATTATGCATGGATGATTATATATATGATGCGGGGCTTATAGAGGATAGAATCGTTACGCCCTGCGGCGGCTTTCGCAGAATGCAGTGTGATAACAACTGCTCCCATATGTTGAGCGACATACCGGAGGAGTGTTATGATAAGGTTCTGGAATATTATGAAAAGAAATTACCGGTAGAGGAGCTACATGAGCCGGTTTGTGATAAATGCGGCGGCAAACTCAGGTTTAATCAGATAGGTGTTTCGCGTTATGCCGAGGAAGGATACCTGAAGCACTGGAATGATTATATAAAATGGCTGCAGGGGACTGTCAATAAGAAGCTTTGTGTGTTAGAATTAGGAGTTGGGATGGAGTATCCGTCAATCATCCGTTTTCCTTTTGAAAAAGTTGTTTTCTATAACCGGAAGGCGCATATGTACCGTGTGCATAGGACGCTTTACCAGATGGGAGAAGGAATGGAAGGAAGAGGAATGGGCATTGCGGAGAATCCCATAGATTTTTTGTTGGAGTCAGATATTAAAAGTTATGTTGGGGAGAAACTATGAGCTCAAATGAAGAATATTTAGATAGTCTTTTAAAATCATTGACACAAGGCAGTGAAAGTGTGGAGGAACCATCTGTACCAGACGTGCAGGGTGGGTCGGCGACAGATACAGAAGGCAGTGTGCCCGGACAGCGTTCAGGTCGTACGGGTACAGGCGAATATAATAAGGCAATGAGTGTGGATGAGATTGCCGCTATGTTTGCGTCGATGGGTGAGGGCGCGACGACAGAAGACGAATCGCCTGATAATTTTTCTCCGGAAGACGATGGATTAACAGACAGTCTGTCATTGGAGGATGAAGGGTTAGCGGACGATTTGTTAGACAATGTATCTCCGGAAGACGATGGGTTATTGGACGGTTTGTCTTTAGAAGATGATATGTCAGCAGACAGCCTATCTTTGGAAGGCGATGGGTTATTGGACGGTTTGTCTTTGGAAGATGATATGTCGGCGGACAGCTTATCTCTGGAAGACGATATGTTATCCGATAGTTTGGCTATAGATGACGCATTACCGGATGATTTTTCTTTTGGAGACGATATTTTGTCGGATAATTTATCAATAGATGATAATGATTTACCTGACGGTTTAACGACAGAGGAAGATACGTTTTCGGATGGTCTGGCTTTGCAGGAAGATATGTTACCGGACGAATCGGCGATAGGGGAGGATACATCGGAAGCCGGCGCGGATTTAGACGAAGATATATTTTCGGATGGTTTTGCCCTGGAAGAGAGTATGCTGCCGGAAGAGTTGGGATTTGATAATGAGCCGCTTATGGATGGACTGACAGCAGAAGCATCTGAGGAGGATGGCTTATTGCCAGAAGATTCTGTGATAGATGATTTTACGATTGAGGAACCTATGGCGGACGATTTAGGATTAGATGGATTTATGCCCGATGGTTTGGGCTTGGAAGACAATATGAATGACAGCGCGGGGGTAGAGGAGTCTATGTCGGATGGATTTGGTTTGGAGGAAACCGGTGCGGATGATTTTGCATTGGAGGAATCTTTGTTTGACGGTCTTGGAGGGGAGGATTCTGTGTCGGGAGGTTTAGACATGGAGGAGTCGGCTTCTGATGATTTTAACTTTGATGATTTAGGGTTGGACGGTTTGGGTCTGGAAGACGCACAGGGGTCATCTGATGATTTGGCGTTGGAAGAAAGCGATATGTCCGAGGAGGAAATAGACCGGCTTTTAGGCGGCGATTTGTTGTCTGGCGGCGATACAGATATGGGGTCGGATGACTTTGCACTGGAAGAGTCGGGGGAAGACGATTCAGATTTGTCGGCGCTTCTTGCCGATATGGGGGCCGATGAGGACTTATCGGCAATCAGTGATCTTTTGGAGAAGTCAGACCAGGGCGTAACGGTGGACGATGATATGCTTGCCATGTTGGGCGACCTTTCAGGAGGGGAAGAAGGTGGGGGCGGTGATTCTTTTGGCTTCATAGATGAAGAAGATTCCAAAGGAGACAGTCCGGAATATATTCGTGAGATATCTAATGAAGAACTGCAAGAAAGGGAGAAACTGAAATCCAAGAAGGATAGGAAAAAGGCCGATAAAGCGAAGAAAAAAGCAGATAAAGAAAGAAAGAAACAGGAGAAGAAAAACAGGAAGAAAGGCGGCGGACAGCAAAGCGCTGACGAAGGAAGCGAAGATAGTTTAGACAGTTTGTTAGGCGGTTTGGATGAAAAGAACGAAACTCCTAAGAAAAAAGGCGCTTTTGGCAGATTGTTGGATTTTCTTTTGGAAGAAGATGAGGACGAAGCGGGAGAAGCGGACGGCGACCTGGATGATGGGCTGATGCTTGGCGGGATTTCGGATGAGAACCAACAGCTTCTTGCGGAATTGAAAGAGGAAGATAAGAAGAACGCCAAGAAGAAGGATAAAAAGGAAAAGAAGGGTAAAAAAGGCAAGAAGGGTAAAGATAAGGAAGGCGGAGAAGAGGAAGAAGGAGCAGAAGAGGAAGAGACCAAGAAAAAGAAGCCTAAGAAAGAAAAGAAGAAAAAGAAAGAGAAGAAACCGGAAGAGGAATCCAGTGTACCGGAGAAGAAACTTTCTAAGAAAAAGGTTGTTTCTGTATTCTTATTCTGCACGACAATCGCCGCCTGCATTATTGTTGCGACGATGATTGTGCCGGAGCAAATAGAAAAACAAGAGGCGCGTGTAGCTTATGACCACAGCCAGTATAAGCAGGTATTTGATTTGCTGTATGGCAAGAAGCTGAGTGAAGAGGACGAGACGCTGCTTACCAAGAGCAGTATTATTCTACAGCTTGAGCGGAAACTGGATTCTTATGAGAATTATCGGCAGTTGGATATGCCTTTGGAGGCTTTGAATGCGTTGGTCAGCGGTGCGGGCAAATACCAGAACCTTAAAGATGAGGCAGAGCTTTATTCCGTTGGCGATGAACTGTATGGTTTGTATGAGCAGGTGCTTGGAGCTTTGTCAGAGAACTACGGTTTGTCTGAGGAGGATGTGTTGGGGATTCTTTCGTCTGAGGATAACGTTGCCTATTCCTATCAATTAGAGTCTATTGTCTATGGCGGCGGTTTGGGCGGTGAGGAAGAAGACCAGCCGGCGGTAAAACAGGATGTCCTTCTGGAAGAAGAGGAGATAATTGACAGACTGGAAGGAGATACGGAAGAGACGCTGGATGACACTGCTGATGACACGCAGGCAGATGAGTCAGGGAATGATAATGTGGGCGATGCCGAAGAGGAAGAAATGTAAGATTACGGCATTTGCCAAATGTCTGTTTTGCAGTCGTTTGGCTTATTGCTTGCAGGAATAAAGGAGACAGACAGATAAGGGGCAGGATATAGAATGGTAGCAATCATTGATTATGATGCCGGTAATATCAGGAGCGTCGAGAAGGCAATGGCAGCGCTTGGGGAGGAAGCTGTGGTCACGAGGGATGAAAAGGCAATTCTTTCGGCGGACCATGTAATTCTTCCGGGCGTAGGCGCATTTGGCGATGCGATGGGAAAACTGCATAAATATCATCTGAAGGGAATCATCGAAGAAACCGTCGCGCAGGGCACACCTTTTCTGGGCATTTGCCTTGGATTGCAGTTGCTCTTTGAGGGCAGCGAAGAGTCTGACGGGGTGGAGGGACTCGGTATTTTACAGGGAAAAATCGTAAGGCTGCCTGAAGACCAAGGTTTGAAGATACCTCATATCGGGTGGAATTCGTTACGCTACCCGAATGCAGGACGGCTGTTTGAGGGCGTTCAGGAAGACTCTTATGTATATTTCGTGCATTCCTATTATCTTCAGGCGAAAGATAGTGGAATCGTTACGGCGACGACGGAATATGCGTCCCTCATCCATGCTTCTGTGGAAAAAGAAAATGTATTTGCATGTCAGTTCCATCCGGAGAAGAGCTCTGATGTAGGTATGCGGATATTAAAGAATTTTCTTGGGATTCATAGATTGTAGTATGTAGCACATATAATATCCTGGAGGAGGCTAATGCATACGAAGAGAATCATTCCTTGCCTGGATGTGAAGAATGGCAGGGTAGTTAAGGGAGTCAATTTTATTAATTTCAAAGATGCGGGCGACCCGGCGGAGGTCGGGGCGGCATATGACCGTTCCGGGGCGGACGAGCTTGTTTTTCTTGATATTACAGCGTCTTCCGATGCGCGGGCGACGGCGGTGGAGATGGTCCGCAGAGTTGCCGAGAGGGTGTTTATCCCTTTTACGGTGGGCGGCGGGATTCGTACCGTGGAGGATTTTAAGGCAATTTTGCGTGAGGGTGCGGATAAGGTTTCTGTCAATTCTGCGGCGATTATGAATCCGCGGTTGATTTCGGACGCGGCGGACAAGTTTGGCAGCCAGTGTGTCGTTGTGGCGATTGACGCTAAGCGTCGCCCGGACGGAAGCGGTTGGAATATTTATAAGAATGGCGGCAGGGTTGATATGGGAATCGATGCTGTGGAGTGGGCCATGGAAGCCTGCAAACTGGGGGCAGGAGAGATTCTGCTGACAAGCATGGACGGAGACGGAACCAAGGCGGGATATGATTTGGAGCTGACAAAAGCTGTAGCTGAAAATGTTCCCATTCCGGTTATCGCATCCGGCGGCGCCGGCACGATGGAACATTTCTATGAGGCGTTTACCGTGGGTGGGGCGGATGCAGCGTTGGCGGCTTCACTTTTTCACTTCAAGGAGATGGAAATTTGTGACTTGAAGCGCTATTTAAGGGAAAAAGGGATTTCTGTCAGGGTATAAGATACGAAAGAGAAAGGTGTGGGGATTCATATGGCAATGTTGAGTAATGATTGGGCGGTGGCATTGGATGCGGAGTTTCATAAATCGTATTACCGGGATTTATATTCATTCGTGAGGGATGAATACAGCAAGAGGGTGGTGTATCCGCCGTCGGAAGAGATTTTCAGCGCATTCCACTTTACTCCGTTGCAGGATGTGAAAGTGCTTTTGTTGGGACAAGACCCTTATCACAACGACCATCAGGCCCATGGCATGAGCTTCTCGGTGCCCCAGGACCAGAAGGAGATTCCGCCTTCTTTACAGAATATTTATAAAGAGTTGCAGGACGATTTGGGATGCTATATTCCCAATAACGGATATTTGAAGAAATGGGCGGATCAGGGTGTGCTTTTGCTCAATACCGTGTTGACTGTCCGGGCGCATCAGCCAAATTCCCATCAGGGCAAGGGCTGGGAGAACTTTACGGACGCGGTCATCCATGCCGTGAATGAGCAGGACCGTCCGATTGTGTATCTGCTCTGGGGACGGCCGGCACAGAGTAAGATTCCTATGTTGACAAACCCGAAGCATCTCATTCTGAAAGCGCCTCATCCGAGTCCGTTGTCTGCATACAGGGGCTTTTTTGGATGTAAGCATTTTAGCCAGTGCAACGATTTCCTGAAAGCCAACGGCGTGGAACCGATTGACTGGCAGATTGAGAATTTAGCGTAAGGTCTCGAAAGTTTTATATTCGTTTTTTGCATTACTGATATGTATATAATCATATTTACAAATGGTCAGGCATGGGCTAAGATATATGCAAGCTATTTAATTAAGGAAGGAGCTTGGTTCGAAAGATGAAAAAAATACCATTTGTGACGAAGGAAAAGGTAGAGGAAATCGTTCAGTCATATCCGACGCCTTTTCATATTTATGATGAGAAAGGAATCAGGGAAAATGCGAAGGCAGTGCAGGAAGCGTTTGCGTGGAATAAAGGCTTTAAGGAGTATTTTGCGGTTAAGGCTTGTCCAAATCCCTTTTTGATACAGATTTTACATGAGCATGGCGCAGGATGCGACTGTTCTTCGTTGACAGAGCTGATGTTGAGCAATGCGCTGGGAATCAAAGGGGACGATATCATGTTCTCGTCCAATGAAACACCGGCGGAAGAGTACGAATATTGTGCCAAAGTGGGCGGTATCATCAATCTGGATGATATCACACACATCGAATTTGTGGAAAAGATTCTGGGGAAACTTCCGGAAACCATGAGCTGCCGATATAATCCGGGCGGCGTGTTCCAGATGAGCAATGGCATTATGGACAACCCCGGCGATGCGAAATATGGATTTACGGCAAAGCAGTTGTTTGAAGGTTACCGGATTTTGAAAGAAAAGGGCGTGAAACATTTCGGACTCCATGCGTTCCTGGCGAGCAATACGGTGACTAATGAGTACTACCCGCAACTTGCAAGACAGTTGTTCGAGGTGGCTGTTGAGGTGAAGGAAAGGACAGGCGTGGAACTGGAATTTATCAATCTGTCCGGCGGTGTGGGCATTCCTTATATGCCAGAGCAGGCGGGGAATGATATCCGTGTAATTGGGGAAGGCGTGCGCCAGGTCTATGAAGAGGTGCTTGTGCCCGCGGGCCTTGGAGAAGTAGCGATTTATACAGAAATGGGACGCTTTATGATGGGGCCTTACGGCGCGCTTGTGACCAAAGCTATCCATGAAAAGCATACGTATAAGGAATATATCGGTGTGGACGCCTGCGCGGTTAATCTGATGCGCCCTGCGATGTATGGTGCCTATCATCATATTACCGTACTTGGAAAAGAGGATGCGGTCTGCGACCATAAATACGATGTGGCAGGTTCACTGTGCGAGAACAATGATAAGTTTGCCATCGACAGAATGCTTCCCGAAATCGAGAAAGGCGATTATCTCGTGATTCATGATACGGGCGCGCATGGTTATGCGATGGGATATAATTATAATGGCAAACTGAAATCGGCGGAGTTATTGTTAAAAGAGGACGGAAGCGTCCAGTTAATCAGACGTGCCGAGACGCCGCAGGATTATTTTGCGACTTTGGACTGTTTTGACATTTACGGGAAACTATAAGATATCTCCAAAGGATAAAGAACAGTGTAAACAAAACTGTAGGCCAGGAATCTAAAAAGGTTCCTGGCTTGTTCTTTTTGCAATCAAAGTACTTGCAAAAAGCAAATGGCTGAAATCCTTGATTTTACAAGGTTTTCAGCCACACTAAGTACTGCCGGCGATGGGACTTGAACCCATACGAGATGCGAAAAAGCCTGATTTTATGCGGGTTTGCAAGGCATCAATTTAAAAGGTAATCAAAAAGGTAATCAAACATATGTTTGATAATTAAGAAAGGAGAAAATCTTGCACGTATGATACTTTTTGTAAGAATATTATGCTGATAAGCAGACGGTGTTATTATGAGTTCGATTCTCATTATCAGATTTTAAGGGTATCCATTATGAAACTCACAATTTTACGAATTGAAAATAGAATAGTAAACTGTCAACTTGACAATGGCACAATCATTGATATTGCCCGAAAATGGTTCACGGAAGATATTAAAGAAGATGACATAATCGAATTTGATATACATAAATGTGGTAATAACGTATAAGATTTGTAATCTTGTCCATATACTCTATTAGATTATCAAATCCAGGAGGAAGATAGATATGGCAAGAGGACAAAGAAAATCTATTGAAGAAAAGATTCAGCAGAAGCAGGAAATTATAAATGCATTGGAAGTGCGAATAGAACACGAAAAAGATGAGCTAGAAGCCTTAATGAGCGAGCAAAAGCAGAAAGAAGTGGAAATCCTCTATGACTTTATTAAAACGTCTGATTTGGGCGTATATGAAGCTACAGATATATTAAAGCAACATTTATCAACACAATATGAAGTTACAGCGTAAAAAATAGGGACAGAAGAGAGGTTTTCTCAACTGTCCCTATGGCTTAATATCTTTAAGCACTCATTAGCTTTTGGTGGGTATGTTTGACGTTTTCTTTATTTACTGTACAGTAAATCATTGTGGTGTCTAATTTAGAATGACCAAGGAGTTCTTTAACTTCTTCTAAAGGTGCGCCTTTTCTTAATACATTAGTTGCCATTGTGCGCCTAAATCTATGAGGATGACAGTTCTCAACACTAGCGGATTTTCCTAAATTCTTATTGATTCTTTCTAACCCGGCAACAGTCAATCTATCATAAGGTTTTCTTATGCTAACAAAAAGTGCGTCGTTATCATCGATTCTATTTTCTAAATATTCTTTCAAATAAAGAGAAGCGGTGGCAGTTATGTATACTTCACGTTCTTTACTTCCCTTACCATACACAATAGCATTTTTTTCATAAAAATCTATATCATTACGGTTTAGTGCAATTAATTCAGATGCCCGGACACCCGTACTATATAGGAATTCAATTAGTGCAAGGTCACGTTTTTGTTTGCATACTCGGCGTAATTTTTCAAGCTCTTCATCAGAAAAGGGTTTTTTGATTTTCTTTTCAACTTTAATAGGCTCTAATCCAATAGCTGGATTTTCAGAAATATATCCTTTAGCGTTAAGCCAACTGAAAAAAGAACTGAATACCAATCTCATATTATTTAAATATACATTAGAAACATTTCTGGACTTCTTGTATTTTGCAAGATAAACAAACAGATCATTTTCTGTTATTTTGTCTAAGGACTTATTTAAATATTGGAGCAAATGGCTTATGTGTAAATAGTATTGCTGTAATGTCTTATCCGATTTTCCCTCAGTCTTTTTACGGACAAGAAAGAGATGCAAATATTGCATATAGCTTTTTTCAATGTCCATAATTTCTGTACATCGTTCTTTTAAGTTTTCATAGTTTTGCAATACTATGTGCAAGTCACGGCTAAGTTTTTTACATTGTTCCTGGTTTAAATATTCAATTGTCATTTGTAGCACTTCATTTATAAATTTTTCATTCATATTATAAATACCTCCGAATGCTTGTTCGATAAATATTTATTCTCTAAATGAAAAATACATTTTCCATAAAAATCCAAAACAAAAAGTAGAAGTATATAGTTTAACTTAAAATGGTAAAAAATAGGGCAACACTATAGCATAGCATTACCCTATATAATAAATTATTTTTTTCTTAGGTTGACAGTTGTGTAATTAATTACAATTTCATCTAGTTCTTCTTGACTTGTACAATTTGCAATTTGTTCTTCGATTCGTTGTTGGTAAGATACAAGTGGAGAGACATAGGATTTGATTTCAAGTATAAGCTGTAAAAATTCTTCCTCTGTCCATTCCTCACTAGATTTTCCTGTTTCATTCCATTTTAGTTTTGCATTTGGGTTTATACTTTTTTCAACCTGGTAAGCTATATATTGAACCATCATAAATGTCTGCTTTTCACTTGTAACAGAATAAACGCCATCAGTTCCATTGTGGGCGGAAGAATGAACAGGATTATTTTTTAAATATTCAGCAAGCATGGTTTTAGACATATTGATTTTATCTATTTTATTCTGTCGGAATAAAGTTTCAATTTTTTCTGGAGTTAGAAGTGGAGTGTCTGTAATTGGTGATTCTGGTTCCACATATTCAATTCCATCATTACACAATTCCACCATTAATGGATTATCATATCTTCTATATATGTATGTGTAATCTTCACGTTTTGTTTGTACAAAATGATTATATTCATTTACTAATTGAAATCCGGACAAAAGAACATCATTTTCTGGTATAGAAAATTCATCATTAAAAATCAATCTGACTTGATGCTTGCCAATTTGTGAAAAAGAAACATCCTTAATGATAGATGGTTCTTTTAAAAATATAATTTTACTCATAGAGTCTCCTTTTAGAACCAAAAACATGTTCTGTTTTATATGTTGTAAATTTAAAATTTGGTAAAATTCCGATAAATAGGAATAAATCCTATTTCTCTAAATTAATAAAATTATCTTCTTTGATAAATAGTAATTTAAATAGCAGGCCCAATTTTATTATTGACGATACTGGAAAAATTGTAGGTTATAAAACACCTGGGGGTGCTGATACAGTATTCCCTTTTATTTTTGAACGAATAGTAATTGACTATACAGTACACATTCGTTGGGGTGGAACACCAAATGACCAACACACTTTCAAAGGAACTGCAATTATTGACAATCAAGGTAATGTGACTGGATTCCCACACTTTAGCGTGGAATTACAAATGAAATTTACATATGACTATATTACGACAATAGATAGGGTATCTATTGTCTAGTAAGTTTTATATATTCGGTTGTTGATAAATAGTAATTTAGATGAGATGAAAGTGTCTTTTCAGGATGGTTGTAATAAAATTGTAGGCAAAATTACAACCTTGGGGGCAACTGTGCCAGAGCCTACAAACGATTTAGATAATATTATTACAGGTATACAAAATGTACATGACAAAGCCATTGCACGAAATACTGTTCAAACTAAAACATCTATCGGATTAACTCATGACAGTAAGCAAGCAACTATGTCTGCATTTGTCAAAAAAGGAAAATTAGTATTAATAGTATCTGACAATCCTTATAGAAGTGGTCAATCATGGACTATTGGACAATGGTGTAAAGCAACAATTAATGGAGTTACGGTCACTGTACCAACTTGGATAAATCATGACCCAGATTCAGAGAATGTTTATGATACAGATTGGACTAAATGGTTAGGACAATATACTATAAACTATGATCAGACAATTGTTGTAACTGTTGGTAGAAATGGAGACTGTGCAGTTTCACATGATTACTTAACATCGGTGTTCGTAAATTAATTAAGCACTATAATCATCATAAGAAATGTTAGTAGATATACTAATATAGTAAACGGCAAATAATTATTATATTAGTAATCTAAATCTAAAAGCATAATAGATACTAATCTCCTTTTAATTAAATAGTAATTTAGCTGAAAAAATTGATGGAATGAAACAGTCTTTCCAGGATGGTGTTGATGCAATCTACAATAAGATTGCTAGTCTAGGGACAACACCTGGAGGAAAAGACCTAGACTCTATACTTGCAGCTATTCAGAAATTATATGCAAGTGGTACTTGGGAATTGAAAATGAATGTGCGTGTAAACTCCGATTGCGGAGCAGGAGGCAGAGGAGGTGCTTGGATGAACGGCTATGTCATATATCGTTATAAGCCATCTTCAAAGCAAGTATATATATATAATGCAGGGGTATATAGTACAGGCGATAAAGGAGATGGTACAACATCAAACGATGGTCAAGGACATTGCCGTAAAGATGACAATTCTACATTTTCTGCTGGTGCTTCACGGAATGTCGCTCATACAGGGCATTGGGGTTCTTTTAGTGGAAATGTCAGGGTAACTATAGAATATTTTAAGTTTATATGATGTAGGAAATAATTGGTTGATACTTGTACATTTATTAGTACTTAATATATATTAGTCACTTCAGAGATAATATATTCTGAAGATGCCATACCACTTCCTGTGCTTGTAGCTTGTACTTTGATTGTTTGATCATATTTAACTTCAAAAGTACCTACTCTAATACTACATGCATAATCAGGATTTCCATTTTCATTGCCCCAATTTCCATTAATACGAAATACTTCTTTTAAATTATATGTAGTACCGTTACATACTACAGTAGGGGCAGATATTTGAGGTAACAATAAGTTTTCCTTAAATGGTTTATTAATTGTTACAACTGATATTTTCCCCTTTTTTACAGCAAAACTGCTATATTTATACAAAGATGACGGATTGGGAGGATGTCCAATCCATGATGATAAAATAAAATGTGAATGTTGCGTTGTAATATTTCTGCCTGCGCTAAAAGGGAGTACTGAATCTGCACCTTCACTATTCTTAAAATGTAAATTACCATTGTCATCCACATATATACTTATATTAGCTAAATTACTATTTATCTGATGAACAGCTTTGATAGAAGCTGCCATATCTTCATTCTCTAACTCTACATTAGATGTTATACCATTAATTGCACCAAGTTTTTCTTCGGCGTTTTTCCCATCTTCAAATTCTACATCAGTAGAATGTGTCCAATACGAAATTCTTTGCCATAATTTTTTCGTTTTATCGATTAATACTCTGTAGTATCTTCCGGTTATAATTAATTCGTTTACTATCATATTTTAGTAATCCTTTCTTAAGTCCAGATAATGTTTTTAATGTTTTCATCTATTTCAGTAGGTTCTTCATCTGAATAAATAAATGGCTGTTTTTTTGGTGGTTTATTTAATAAGTAATCCTGTAAATTGTATATACGGTTTTCTATTGCATTAAAAAAATCAGCAAAATATCCATAGAAGTTTTCTTGCTGATGTATATAATCATTTGCTTCCTTATATTTTCCTTGTGAAATATAGTCATTGTAAGTATTTAGAATATGTAGATTGTCAAGATTACAGTCTTGAAAAAATATCATATCGTCTACTTTATTGGGATAAGATGACATTGGATTGAATATCTTTACCACCTCCTAGCCACACGTCTCCTTCAATGCAATCTGGTTCTTCCTCTTCAAAATAGATACACTGTTGTTGCTGTTTTGCATACTTTTGAGTATTATAAATTTCTTCTTCCCATGTTCTGAAAGTAACGGCATCTACTATATATTGTGATAAGATATCATTATTATTTTCAATAAGACGTGCCGCTTTTCCATATAATCCTTGTAATTGAAAGGATTTTATTTGATTAATTATATCTGCAATTTTATCATCTACATTTTTAAAATTGTGTTTAGTAATTTTTCGATGAGGAAAATTGCTAAGTTCATTTTCATATTGTGACATTACTAATTTCACCTCATTTATTTAAAATTTTGATTATATAATGCTTCCTGTGCCTGTACAAGAAGTGTCAGATAAATGGCAATTTAGGTAAACGGATAATAAATGTGGGGGATACTATTTCATTTA
>CAMWBY010000040.1 GCA_947172645.1 uncultured Lachnospiraceae bacterium
GGCATGCTTCTTTTCTTTCTGAATTTTCAGGGTTGCATTACTGTTTATTTGTCAAAGTCCGGCGCCGCTCTGTCTCTCTCTTGCACACAGGCGACTTTGATATAGTATCATAACCAACGCTTATCGTCAAGCACTTTTTTGAATTTTTTTAAAAACTTTTTGTCTCCTGCGATTACCGCGCGGTAGGTTTTTATTCTATCACCCATTTCTATTATTTGTCAATATACTACAACAATTTTTTTATCAAACCCAAAATTAGTAACCGTTCAGCCATGCCAGCCTCCATGATTCGCTCTGCGAAATCATGAATCATAAATCCAAAGGCAAGCAGGTTTGTCTGGGAGAATGCCGTATTTCAGGCATTCTCCTGCGTGAGATGGAGTTGCAAAGCAACTCCTAGAACTTCCAAGGCAGCATAGCTGCCTTGGCAAAATCAGCCATTGCTGCGAGTGATTAGAAGTCCTTCTCACACTAATCCTCTGCAATCTACGTACCTACGGATTCTTTCGTCCTGTATTACACCGTTGAAATCCATTCCGTAACCGAAATCATATGTGTGGCCCTCTTCATCCTGATAGCACTCCATATCAAACGCCACGTCTTCTTTTTGTTTTTCCACAGTTTCCATATTGACAGGTAACTGTATAGGAAGCAGGCCGCAAGGGACAAACTTTCCGGCTACAATATCTAAAACTGCCTGTGGGGAAACTCCATATTCCACAATAAGAGCATCCGTATAAGGTTCTAATTCAGCCATCACCATGGGATTTTTCAGGGTAACGATTGTAACCACGGGCTTATCGCCCATCTGCTTCTTCGCTTCTATTATAATGTCTAAATCTTTTTCATTGGCGGCAGTGTTCCATTTACCCCGGTAACTGCGGTCCGTAAACTCCTCTAATGGGTCTCCTCCCGCTATGCTTGGTTCCCTGGCAGCCAGTGCCTGATATGGACGGTACTGTAACGTAACCGGTACATACCCGTTGCCCCCTGCCTCTCGGTCATTCGGGTCATAGCCGACAGATATGGGAGATTCCACGAAGCATAATGCCGCATCTGCCTCTTGTGGCGTATCTACAACCTCAAAATACTGCGCAGCAAATTTCTTCCCGGCGGGAACAATCGTCTGGTCGCCTGTCGGATGGCTCATAAAATCCAGGTATGACTTGATAAACCTATCCGGTATATACACTTTCACGCCTTCTTTTAATGGAAGGATATTCTTTTTATTTTTTAACAATGTTACTGATTTTAGTTGTGACTGATAACCTTTTTCCTTAAATGCAGGACACCCTACCGTCCCCACAGATTCTTCCAGATTCAAATATGGATTTTCAAACAAACCCGTCCGGAAAATATTTAAAAGAAGTCTGTATGCAGACCGTCTAAAGCGGGCATCCGCCGCTTCCTCACCGTACTTCTCACAACTCATACGATAAGCTTCCATCACCGGCCCTACATCATTATTGCCGCCAAACTGGTCAACTCCCGCCTCCAGCGCCTTGAGGTGACGTTCTGCTTCTGTTAAATGCTCCACACCCCAACACTTTCCGGCAAAAGTTTCTTCCGCTTCCCCGATATCATGCGTAATTCCCCAATCGGTACACACAACGCCGTCATACCCAAGTTCATCCCTGAGTAAATCCTGAATCAGATATTTATTGTAGGAATTTCCCACATTTTCATTATATTTCTCGTCAATTCCATAAGAGATTGTGTAATAAGGCATTACCGCACTTGCTTTTCCTGTCTTGCCATCCAGGGAAAATGCCCCCTGTGTAAACGGTTTGAGGTGCTCTTCAAAGTTATTCCCAGGATAGACTGCATATTTTCCGTATGCATAATGCGCATCCCTTCCGGCTTCACACATCCCTCCGCCCGGAAAATGCTTCACCATCGTATTAACGCTGTCTTTTCCCCATCCGTCCTCGGTTCCATCCGTCGTCTGGAAACCGTCGCAGTATGCCTTCGCCATGTCCACCGTCATCTGTGTATGTTCCCCGAAAGTATCTGCAAATCGCATCCAACGAGGCTCTGTAGCCAAGTCAATCTGTGGGGAAAGCGCAGTTGTAATGCCCAGGGCACGGTACTCTGCCGCCGCAATCTCACCAAATTCCTTCACCAGGGCCGGGTCAAAAGTTGCCGAAAGCCCGATTCCATTAGCCCATTTGGAAATTGGCTCCCCGGTGACGCCCATATATTCCGCCGCTACCCCCGCCCCGTGCCTGGGGTCAGAGCTGTTATTCGCCGGAATGCCGAAACCGGAATTTTCAGCAAGCGCCTGTATCTTATTATTCCACCGCACCGCCACTTCTGTGCTTTCTAACTTCATAATCAGGACATGGCGCACTTTGTCTTTGATAATAAACTCTTTTTGTTGGTCAGTTAGTTCCCAAGGCTTGACGCCGCTCTCTTCATAGCTTTTCCCGCCATATGTTCCGCCAAATGCAGCGGCCATAGGCCCCTTTGCAGGAATTAGCTGATGCGCACTGTAAAGCATCAGCCCTGCAATGTCTTCAATAGATATCCTCTCAGCCAAATCCTTGGCGCGCTCTTCATAGGAAAGCCGCCAGTCTTCATAAGGTACGAGTTCCCCCGTACCAAGAAAATCTTTAAACGCATAGCCGTCCACTGTCAGAATATGGACCTTGCTGTCCTTGGCAATTCCAAGAGTCTGCCCGCCCTCATTGACAATCAAGGTATAGTCTTCCTGTTCTTTCTTTTTCCATTTTGCTTCCATATCTTATATCCCTCTCATTCCAATGCCATTCCGCCATCCATGTCCGCAACGCAAATAGACATGGCAAACCGTTTGTTGGTTTAATGCTGTACATCCTGGGATTCCATAATCTCCGCCATATTAAAAGGAGGAAGGATACTGTCAATCAGTTCGTACAAAGCATCGTCAAAATTCATCCTCACTTCGCACTCTCTGTCAAAAATCATTGTCGGTTCTTCGCTGCCGGTTACCTCGGGCCATACAGGCAGGCATGGGCAGTTCGGGTTACCGGTTCTGGCAAAGGCCATAAACGCGCCGAACATCTGCTTCTGCAACGGTTCGCTCACTCCCGGAATGCCGCAGATTTCCACTTTGTCTATATTATGGAAGAAAAACGGGATATCTGAGCAGTGCCATGCAATTTTATTATGCATATACGGGAACTCCAACGTAAAGTCATACAGATACGTACCTGCCTTCCCTCCATCGGCATGCAACTTTGCAAGCTGCTTGGAAGGCTGCCGCATCGCCCGGTCAATGTAGAGAATATCCGTAGGCTGTTTGCCCGGATATGCCTTGGAAAATACTTGTATCATCTCTTCCGTATGCTCTCCGTAAACTTTGCTTACAATTTCTTCTGCTTCTTTTTGTGTCAGTTCCATCTTGTTAAACGTGACGGGAGCAAAAGAAAATTCACCAAATACAGAACCAATCATAATAGGAATCTCATAGGCCCGTTCCCGTAGCCCATACTCTAAAGGACTGCCTTTATAATAATCATTCACAAGCGGTGCCCCGCCGATATAGCCGCCCTTCTTAGCGATAGCGGGACTTGTTTTCGCATATGCCTTCGCCAACTCATAGTAAGGTATCGTCTCTAATTTCTCAACTTCATCTTCTTTTAGCCCAAGTTCATCTAACAAAGCCGTAACGATTTCACGCCCATCGCCCTTACAAGAAGGCAAAAGCGTGTCGCTTCCTACGCCGCTCATAATAAGTCCTTTATGGAACAGGCCGTCCGCTTCTGCAATCTGCATCAAATCGGCAACCTTCATACCGCCTCCGGATTGTCCAAAAAGCGTCACATTGTTGGGGTCGCCTCCAAAGTTCGCTATATTTTCATGAATCCACCGCAGTGCGGCAACCATGTCCGCATGACCTGCGTTGCCCGAATTACGGTATTTTTCCCCAAAAGACGACAGGTCAAGATAGCCTAAAATATTCAGCCTGTGATTGATGGATACCACCACCACGTCTCCCTGCATACACATATTGAATCCGTCATAGGCCTCCTGTTCAATGGAAGAACCCGCGAAATATCCCCCGCCATGCAGCCAGACCACCACCGGATTCTTCGCATCCGCATCAAGCGTCTTCGTCCAAATATTCAGGCTCTGGCAATGCTCATCCTGGGGCCAGTAGCGGTGGGGCACAAGCACTTCCCCGTTCGGCGTATCCTGACTCAGGAGCGGACACACAAACCCATAGGATGTGGCCTCCTTGATACCTTCCCATTTTGCTGCCACAGGCATTTGGAACCGGTCGGCATAGGCATAGGTCACACCCTTAAAGATATATTCCCCGTCGTAAAAATAACCCTTTAATTTCCCGGAAGTTGTCTCCAGCACCGGGACATCATCATATCGAAATACTTTCTCCATCATAACAACACCTTTCTCCCACTGCTTTCTTTTTACCGTATATCTCTATTTCTCCGGTGAAATAATATATTTTCCGTTTGCCCGCAGCTCGGGTTTACTCAGCACATCCTCCAACTGGTCCAACCCGCATACTTCATAAATCATGCTGCTTACGTCAAGTCTGCCGGAATCAATCAAATCCAACGCCCTTTTCTGCGTGCATGGATTAATATAAGAAGCCTTCAGCTCCAATTCTTTTTGGAAAATCTGGAACGGCTTAACGGAAATCGTCTCGTCGGGCTTCGTCAGGCCAAACATCATAACCACTGCCTTATTGCCTGCAACATCGATGGCCTGCTCGATGGTTGATGGACGTCCCACACACTCAATCACCGTGTTAATCCATGTCATCTTCTCTCGTGCAAGAACAGCCTTCACATCTTCATGGATAGGGTCAATACATACATCGGCTCCCAATTTCTTCGCCACCTCGCGCTTGCCCTCTACCGGCTCTAAGAGCGCCACTTTTGCTGCCCCTGCAAGCTTCGCAAGCTGTAACATGAGAAGGCCAATCATGCCGCCGCCAATCACCACCACCTGATGTCCGGGACGGATTTCACACAAATCCAATCCATGCAGGCAACATGCCACCGGCTCCGCCATAGCGCCCTGTTCAAAGGATGTGTTGTCCCCCAGTTTGTATACCTGTCTTTCGTTGACAGCGCAATACTCGGCGAAGCCGCCGTTCACCGTAGTGCCATAGCCAATCATGTGTTCACAGTAATGCACTACGCCGTTCCTGCAAGGCTCACAAGCACCACAGTAGCAATTGGGGTCGATACATACACGGTCGCCTGCCTTGTAGCCTTTCACCTCACTGCCAACCTGAGCAATCACACCTGCAAACTCATGTCCCAGAATCGTAGGCGGCGTTACTTCAGCAGCACCCTTGTCGCCTTCATAAATATGTACGTCCGTTCCGCACACCCCGCATGCCTTCACTTGAATCAGAACATCGTGCGCCCCCACCTCGGGCATATCATGTTCCATCACGCGCAAATCATGCTTGCCATAAAAAACTGCACTCTTCATTATAGAATCCTCCTCTTATTTTTATTCCCGCAGGCCGCCGCCAAGTTTCCGGCAACCGGCCCGAAGGCTTAAAGTGAACAAAGTCTCTTCCGATACCATATGATATATTCCGGCGTTCCCTCTTCTAATTTTCTTTCACCGGTAGACACAAATCCTTGCTTTTCATAAAAAATACGCGCATGGCCATTCTTCTCAAGCACCCAAAGCCCTATCTCCTCAGCCCCTTGCTCCCGTGCCATATCTTCCGCAAAAGAAAGCAGCTTCCGTCCGATTCCCCCACGGTGAAAAAAGACGTCCACGTACAATTCTTCTATCTGTAAAATGCGCCTGCCCTCCTCACTCTGTATCATCTGCAGAGTGATAAGCCCCTTGACAAACAAATCTTCATACACCCATATATTCCTCAGCTTTTCCGGCTGCTGCATATATTGTTCCGCCAACGGCACCACCTGCATTTCACCGAAAGAAACTTCATCATCATGGAAAATAGGGCGGTAAGTCATCCTCTTTGTGAAGATAAGAATTTCTGCTATTCTGGAGATATCCTGCATCTTTGCCTGCCTGACCATGACACTTCCTCTTTTCTGCACAAACTTTATCCTATACGCGGCACACACCGCACAGCCTATCGTACTTCTTCCAAAATCTATCAAATATTATAGCACAGAATAGAAAAAAGAGATAGAACATCCTTGTATTGCTGCCCATAAAAAGGCTCTGGTGTACATCGACTTTTTTACGAACCCGCAGACTGGTAATGCCGCATGCCAAACCGCCACATACCATAGCACACTGCCAGAAAGCAGACGGCGCCAAAAGGATATAGGCCATAATACCAGTGTTGTGTGCGCCCTAACAGATACTGTAGCGGATAGTACTGTACCAACGTATAGGGAATTACATAAGTACAGAATCTCATCATTCCTTTTCCATAAATATCAATCGGATACTGGCCATGTTCTTTGGCGCCGTGGGTCAGGATATTCATCACCTCAAGGCCGTTCAGCGTAAAAAAAGTCAAAGCCGCTTCCAACATAAATAAACTGATAAAAAGAAGCGTTCCGCCAAACAGCATGAAAATAACCGTTAAGACCTTACCGAATGTCCAGTCAACCGCACTGATAGCGATTACATATATAAACACAGCGACTGCCTGTACAATCAAGCCAATCCTGTCAATCTGGAATCTGCTTCCTAAAACCTGTAAAATCACACTGCGCGGCCTAAGAAGTATCCGGTCAAACTCTCCCTGCCGCACAATGCTTGAAAAAGCAGCAAACCCTCTTCCGATGCACTCCGCCAGTGAAAAATCCATCTGTATAATGGAAAAACACAAAAGCACATCCCCCAGGCTGTATCCTTTCACCTGCCCAAACCTGGAAAGCATAAAAAAGATACAGATTATCCCGCTAAAGGACAGAAGGAACCGCCCAATGACCATAAGGAAAAAAGATACTTTATACTGCATCGTGCTGCGCAGCACAATAGATACATATCGAAAATATAATTTCATCAAGAACCTCCATTCTTGCTTAGCCTGCTTATTCAGCCACCCTGCACCACAATCCGGCGCTCCGCCGCTTTGCACAACAACTTACCAAACGCTATAAGCACTGCAAACCAGAAGCACTGCAGTCCTATTCCCCGCATCATCGCAGCCCCGGCCAGGTCTCCGCTGTAAATACGAAGCGGCACGTTCAGCATCCCCGCAAAGGGAAGCAGTTCTATGACTTCTCTGACGCCATCCGGCATAAACGGAATGGGAATCATCGCGCCGGACAGAAAATCCACCATAGAAGTAAAAAATACACGCAGGCCTTCCGGCGAAACCGTAAAAAACGCAAGGATATATGTAACCATACAAAACGCCACTGTCACCCCAAGCCCCAGGAAAAGGGTAACCACGAACAATATAAAATGAGGCAGGTTGACCGGCAACGACAGCCGAAATGGTTGCGGCAATACAAATGCCACGGTTAACAGCGGGATACAGCGTAGCCCCGCCGCGACAATCCGCCTCGCCACCGTCTTTGAAAACCACATATTATAAATGGAAACCGGGCGGCACAGTTCATAGGCAATGCCGCCGTTTACAATATTGTCAAAAATATCCCCATCCGCATACCATGTAGCGAACGCACTCATAAACGCTTCCCGCAGCCATATGTATGAAACCGTAGCCGAAAACGCCATCGGATAAGCGAAACTGTCTGTCTCATGAAAAGCCCAAAACGCCAAACACTCCATAAGCCCCCACAAAGTCTGGGTTACCATACCGCTGACCGCCGCCACACGGTACTGCAAACCCATATTAAACTGAAGCCGGAAAAAGGAAAGATATTTCTTGTACTTTCTCATCACTGCACCTCCCCTCTACATAATATCTAATTTCTCATAAAGACCCGCTACAATGCGCTCCAAATCCTCACCGCCCTGCCCGGAATCCTTCTCCGGCAGCGCTTTTCCGGCAAGTATGTCTTTTTCTGTCCGCTCTATCTCTCCTGTGCTTTCATTCTTGTCCGCCTGTCTTCCATGCTCCGCCGCCAGGACACGCATATCCTCCAATGTACCGTCCATAAGCACCCGGCCCCTGCCAATAAGGATGATACGTTTCGTCAACGCTTCTATATCATGCATATCATGGCTTGTTAATATAATTGTAGTTTTATGTTCTTCATTGAGCCGCAGAATAAATTCCCGCACCGCCAGTTTAGACACCGCATCCAATCCGATTGTGGGTTCATCCAGAAAGAGAATCTTAGGAGAATGCAACAAAGAAGCTGCAATCTCACAGCGCATTCTCTGCCCGAGGGATAATTGCCTGGTGGGCATCCTAAGAAGCTCTGTTAGATGCAATAGCTCCGTCAGTTCTTCCAGGTTATTCTGATATTGTTGATAGGGAATGGTATAGATATCCTTCAAGAGTTCAAAGGAATCAATTACGGGAACATCCCACCATAGCTGGGAGCGTTGGCCGAATACCACGCCAATCTGCCGCACATGCTCCGTGCGATTCTTCCATGGTATGCGTCCGTCCACGAGACACTTCCCGCTCTCCGGTGTTAATATTCCGCTTAGAATTTTGATTGTAGAACTTTTCCCTGCTCCGTTGGGGCCGATGTATCCTACCATTTCTCCGTCCTCTATGGTAAAGGAAATATCCGCCAAGGCCTCTATGACCTCCGTTTGCCGCCGGAACAACGCTTTGCAGGCTTCCTTCATGCCCGCATTTCTCTTTGCTACTTTGTACGACTTACATACATGCTCCATCGTAATCATTTTGCTTCCTCCTGGTAGTTATATTTCCGCTTACGCGGATGGAAATATCTTGCCAAGTAGGGCCTGTCTCCCTGGTGACAGCCAGGAATTACCATATTCACTTTACAAGCTGCCTGCTTTCTAAAACAGGCGGATTTTTATTATAACCCCTATCGTAACCCTAGTCAATACTCCGCGGAACCAAGGGATTTTGTCGAAAATTGAAATTTTAAATTCCACCTTTAGACAATTCAATGGAATTTAC
>CAMWBY010000041.1 GCA_947172645.1 uncultured Lachnospiraceae bacterium
ATCCTGCTTGTATGCCCGTAAATCAAGGCTTTTTTGAGATAATCAACCATTTTATTTGAAAAGTTCAGCTTCACTTCTATCATTTGTTATATTTTAGACATAGAAAAACCTTGAAAGCCTACGCCTTCAAGGTTTTTATTATCGGAATGACAAGACTTGAACTTGCGACCTCTACTTCCCTAAAGTAGCGCTCTACCACCTGAGCCACATCCCGAAAATATAAATACGCTCCACCAACAGCACATTTATATTATAACTAAAATCCACATCAATTAATTTACTATATATGCCTTAATTTGTCAAGAAATTTTTATAGTAAATATAAGATATTATTTTTAACTGTCCGCATCATGCTGCCTCTGTGCCGCTTCCCGGAATGCCGCGTCAAACGCAGGCGCCGCCTTTTTTAAGGAGAGAGGCTTCCCTTCACGGTTTAAGAAGCAATGCTTACTGCTGCCGATTGTCCTGACTTCCCGGCTTAGTTTATCCTTGACAATATAGGACAGTTCCAGTCTCACACCGTTATATTTCTCTATCCTGGGGCATATCTCCACCCTGTCCCCGAAATGCACCATAGATTTATAAACACAGTTTACCTCAAGCACAGGGCTGATAATGCCCCTCTCTTCCATCTCTCTGTAATCCACGCCTATCTGTTCCATATACCATATGCGCGCCGATTCAAACCACCTGATATAGTTGGAATGATGGATAATCCCCATCTGGTCAGTCTCATAATACTGCGCCTGGTGCTCATATACTACCATATTTTTCTCCATTTCTGCGCTTCTCTTCCCTCAACATTGTCGAGACAAACCTGTGGCAGGCAGCGTTCGGACGCAAATCGAACAACTATCAATTTTTATAAAAGTTTACTTATGTGCCAACACCGCCAACAAATACTCCCACGTCCTCTTGACGGAAGCAATGTCAAGGCTCTCCTCCACCGTATGCACATCCGACATATCCGGTCCGATTGACACACAGTCAAGCCCTTCTATCTTAGCTGCCAGAATCCCGCACTCCACGCCGGCATGAATCGCCTCCAACACCGGTTTCTTCCCATACATTTCTTCATAGACAGCCGACACAGTATCCCGCAAAGGAGAATCCTTGCGGTATGCCCATCCTGTATAAGAATTTTTTACTTCCGCCAAAGCGCCTGCCCTGCCCGCAATATCCTGCATCTGACGGCACAGTTCATCCTTCTCCTCATTCACGGAACTTCTCACGGCATAGGACAGTTTTAATGTGTCCTCCTCCAAGAGAACAATCCCAAGATTTAAAGACGTTTGTACCAGTCCTTCCAATTCCATACTCATAGCGACCACGCCATTGGGCAGTTTGCGAAGACAGGCAAGGGCCTGCGCAGTGGAAGATACGGAATATACAAGACGCTGTCCATCCGGGCCGCCCTCGCCCCCATCCAGTACGCTGCATTCCACGCTAAATCCCGCATCGTTGTCCCCAAGTTCTTCTTTGATGACGCCCTCTTCTTCCCGCACGCTGGAAATGGCCTCTTCTACATGATTTATGTCAACCCAAACCAATGCCTCAGCATCTCTTGGAATGGCGTTGTCCGCCATACCGCCCTGCATGTCGGCCAGACGCACATCAAATTGTTCCGAAAGCCTCATAACAATCCGCCCAAGCAGGCAGTTCGCATTGCCTCTTCCCTTGTTGATTTCAATTCCCGAATGCCCACCCTGCAAGCCGGTAACTTTTACTTTCAGCAATTCCTCCTGGTCCGTCATCTCTTCTAGCTGCAATGGAATACTTACATCCACCCTGGCGCCGCCTGCACAGCTTGTGATAATCACGCCCTCTTCTTCCTGGTCGAGATTGATAAGTCTCTTCCCCTTCAGCATAGACAAATCGATGCCCTGCGCCCCGTCCATGCCAGTCTCCTCGTTGACCGTCAGAATTATCTCCAGACGCGGATGGCTGATGTCCTGCGCATCCATCAGCGCCATGGCGTAAGCCACTGCAATACCGTTGTCCCCGCCCAGGCTTGTCCCGTCTGCATGGATTCTGTTATTCTCCACACACAGCCGCAACGGGTCTTTCGCCATGTCAATGTCGCAGCCCGGCTTTTTGACCGCCACCATATCCATATGCCCTTGTAAAATATATGGCTCCTCCTGCTCATATCCCTCCGTCGCCTCTTTAATCATGATGATATTAAGCAGTTCGTCCTGTATGCACATAATTCCCCTGTCATCGGCAAATTTCTTCAGATAGTCACTAATCTGCCTGACGTTGCCGGAACCACGCGGTATCCTGGTAATCTCCTCAAAAAAATGAAATACGCTCTGGGGTTCTAACCCTTCCAATACTCCCATCTGTCTGCCCTCCAAATCTTATATTCTAAATCTCTATAGTATTTTGCATCAATGCGGCGTTTCTTACACCACTGTCCTATATTTTACCATATTATGTGCGTATTGCGCCATATGAATCTCTGTTATACTTTCAATCTTTCATCCGATGCATTACTTCATTGCCACCTGTCCCAAAATAATCATGCAGCAATTTGTATTCTTTATAGAGTCTGTGATAAGCTTCCACATTCGCGCAAACCGGCTCATACTTCTTCTCCCCGGTCTTCCCCATAGCGCGGGCCGCTTCATTGATAGACGCATAACCGCCTGCCTCCACACCCGCTGCCACCGCTGCATAGACAGAAGCGCCAAATGCCGAACCCTGCTCCGTAGAACTGGTGAAGATTGTTTTCCCTAATATATCAGCGTAAAGCTGCATCATAAAAGGGTTCTTATGCACAATGCCGCCACAGGCATACAATTCTTTTGCCTCGATACCGCCTTTTCCAAACTCTTCGAAAATGGCGCGCATCCCAAAAGCAGTGGCTTCCAAAAGAGCCCTGTAGATTTCTTCAGGCTTCGTCCGAAGCGTAAGCCCCAGTATCATGCCGGAAAGTTTGGAATCCGCAAGACAGGAACGGTTCCCGTTCCACCAGTCCAAGGCAACCAGGCCGCTCTCCCCGGGGGCAAGCCGCGACGCCTTACCGCTCAAAAGCTCATGGATTGAAATGCCAAGCTCCGACGCCTCCTTCTCATAACTGCCCGGCACACAGTTTCTCACAAACCAGTCAAAAAGGTCGCCCACCGCGCTCTGGCCCGCCTCGTAGGCATAAAGCCCTGGCAGCACCGCATCCTTGACGCAGCCGGAAATACCCTGCACATAGGAAAGCTTCTGCGAACAAAGCAGCATACAGCAGGAAGTGCCAAGAATCATCAGTGCCTTGTCAGGTCCGTCGATTCCCGCAGAGGGCACCGCCACGTGGGCGTCAATCAAAGACGCCGCCACCGCAGTTCCTGCTTTCAGTCCTAATCTGGACGCCGCTTCCTCCGTCAGTCCCCCAACACATTCTCCTACCTGTACCTGCCTCCCTTTCAGCTTCTCTTTCAAGGTAACAAGAGGCGGATGGAGGGCCCACAGAAAGTCCTCCGACGGATAACCGTCCTCCTCATTCCACAAAAGCTTGTAGCCTGCATGACACATGCACCGTGTCGTTTCTCCCGTCAGCAAATAGACAAGATAATCGCTTACTTCTATAAAATTATCCGTGGCTTCATATAAATCCGGCGCCTTCTGCGCAGTCTCCATAAGCTTCGGAAGCATCCACTCCGCATTCACCCGCCCGCCGCAGCGCATCATGAAATTTTCTTTACGTTTATTGGCTAGTTCCGTGATGCGGTCCGCCTCCTCCTGGGCGCCATGATGTTTCCACAATTTCAGATGTGCATGAGGATTCGTCCTGAACTGTCTTGTCTTGCACAGCGGCTCTCCATTGTCCGCCAGCGGCAGGAAAGTGGAGGAAGTGGCATCAATGCCTACACCGATTATATTCTCCGCATTACAGCCGGATTGGGTAACTGCTTCACGGATTGTCTGGTACATCGCCTCCACATAATCGTCAATTTCCTGGAGCGCATAATCCGCCGGAAGCTCTTCCTCCGTTCCGGGCAGGGTGCTAAGGATTCCGTGGGGATATGTATACACGCTTTCCGAAATCACTTCTCCGCTATGCACCCCGACCAAAACCGCCCGTGCCGAGAGCGTCCCGTAATCCAATCCAATTACATACTTCTCCATTTGCTTTTCCATCTTCATCCCCCGTTCTTACCAACTGGAACAACTCCAAAAGCGTATGTTTTTCTGGTGCACTAGTACAACAAATAACTACTAGATTTTATCGCAGTATTTTTCCACCAGTTTCTTCGCCGCCCCGTCCAGCTCTCCGATATCCCACATTAACTGCAATACCGTATAGCGGTCACGCAGCTCCTTACCATAGCGTATGCTGTCATAGACATATTCCCGTGGAATCCCCACATCGGCAGGTACTTTGGCCGCTCCCATCTTCTCGAGCACACGGTATATTTCGGCTGCCTTCGGCGCCTCCTTCGCAAGCGTCTGGATTTTTTCCCAATTCTCTTCGATAGCTGCAAGACGCATAAGCAAACCCTCCGGGTCATTCTTCTTAGCCTTCTTCTCAAGCGCGATAATCCCTTCCGCGCCATCCCGGTAGCAACGATGCATTTCCTTCTCCCATTCTTCTGCAGGAAGCCGGGAAGAAATCCCCTCGCGTATCTTGGCAAAATCCGGTTTCTCCATCTGCGCCAACATGTTGTAAAGCTCCAACATCAGCACCGTGCCGATGCCCACCTTCGTGCCGTGGAGCACCGCCGGAACGCCGTCGAAGAGAAACTGCATCTCCCAGTAGTGGGACTGGTGATGCTCCGCACCGGAAGCCGGTCGGGAATTGCCCGAGAAATCCATCGCAATACCGGAGAGAGCCAACGCTTCCGTCAGAACCGCCACCGCTTTGCCGTCATGGGATGCCAGTCCCTTCGTGCTCTCCATCGTCCGGTCTACCGCCGTCCGCATGATGCCCGCAATCTTGTCGCAATAATACTCACCGTTCACGATATGGGAGAGCTTCCAGTCAAGAAGACAGTTATATTTCCCAAGGATATCCGCCGCGCCCGCCGCCAACATCTTAAGCGGCGCCGCCGCCATAATCTCAGGGTCGCAGATAAGCGCCAGAGGCTCCTGCGCAGGGAAGGTAATCTTCATATTGTTAAAAATAAGCGGCGCCACACCACTCACGAGTCCGTCCATCGACGGCGCCGTTGCGACTAACATAAACGGCCTGCCTGTAATATAACTGAAATACCGCCCCAAATCGTTGATGGTGCCGGTACCCACAGAGATGATAATATCCGCCTCTTTATCGTTCGCCATAGCGATACTGCCAAGCGCATGTTCATCCGCCGCCAAGTCCCCGTTTTCCGGGCTCTGCAGCACATGCGACGTAAACCGGATTTGTGCCTTGCAAAGAACTTCTTCCGCCTGTTTTCCTGCAATCTCATGCGTATGGGTATCGGAAATCAAATATGGCCGCGTATACCCTAATTGTTCCAAAAGCACCGGAAGCTTCCCTATCGCGCCCGGTTCAAAAATATAATGTGCAAACAAAGATTTGTGTGTCCGTCCACAGCCGCACTCGAAACTACAGTTTAAATATGGTTCAATAGAATGGCTCTGCATATTCATTTCCCTCGATTCCTTCTTTATGGATATCTGCCGTTACAAAGACTTTCCCCTCTAAGCTTCCTTCGCCGGCATGTCTAATATTGTTTATTATACCTTTCCATCCTGGAATGTTCAACATTTTACTGCAATCCCTGCCAAATTAGGGTAAATGTTATTACTTTTCACACCCACGCCGTACACAAAAAAAGAACCTGGCCTACCATTCCAGATTCTTTTTTATATTTCATGATATATTTTATATTTCCCTGTCTTGTCCTTATTTCAGGTTTGCTTTAGCAAGCTCCGCCAATGTAGTAAATCCGGCCGCATCATTGACCGCCATCTCGGAAAGCATCTTCCTGTTGATATCCACACCTGCATTTTTCAGGCCATACATAAATTTGCTGTATGATAAACCGTTCATTCTTGCTGCCGCATTGATACGTGCAATCCACAATCTTCTGAACTGACGCTTTCTTTCTTTTCTTCCTGCATAGGAAGACGCAAGCGCTCTCATTACAGACTGCTTTGCCACTCTATACTGTTTAGACCTTGCTCCTCTGTATCCTTTCGCAAGTTTTAATACTCTGTTATGTTTCTTTCTAGCGTTCATACCGCCTTTGATTCGTGCCATGTCTTTTTCCTCCTTATGACTAAAACTTGATTTCCCGCCTTACAGATAAGGCAGAATCTTCTTCATATTCTTAACGTTCGTTGCATCTGTCATAGTAGGCTTTCTAAGATTTCTCTTGGTCTTAGCAGATTTCTTGGTTAAGATATGGCGTTTATAAGCTTTGTTTCTTTTTAATTTACCTGTTCCGGTCACTTTAAAACGTTTTGCAGCTGATCTGTTTGTCTTCATTTTAGGCATTGCAAAATTCCTCCTATATTGATGTATTTGTGAGATATCAATCCAAGATATCAATTTATTTCAACTAAGCAGCTACCGCTTCTCAGCTAAAAACATTGTCATACTCCTGCCTTCCACCTTCGGCGCCTTATCGACAACCGCAATATCAGAAAGCGCCTGGGCAATATCATCCAGGATGTGCTTGCTGTTATTCATATGCGCCATCTCACGCCCACGGAAACGGAGCGTAATCTTCACCCTGTCCCCCTTGCTGATAAATTTCCTGGCAGCATTAATCTTCGTATTCAGGTCGTTCGTATCAATATTCGGAGACAGACGTATCTCCTTAATCTCAACCGTCTTCTGCTTCTTCTTGGCTTCCTTCTCTTTCCTCGTCTGCTCATACTTGAACTTACCATAGTCCACAATCTTGCAGACAGGCGGCTTCGCCGTCGGTGCTATCTTAACTAAGTCGACACCCGCCTCCTCCGCCAACCTCATGGCTTCCCTCGTCGGCATTACGCCAAGCTGTTCGCCATTCTCGCCGATTACACGCACTTCCTTGTCTCTAATCTGTTCGTTAATGAATAATTCGCTAATGATTCTTCCCTCCATACCCATAGAAAATAAAAAAAGCGGACACATAACTATCCACTCTTCAGTCCATCCAATCCCTTCCCTCACAGCCAACAGCTGCCCGTCTTCACACCTGCTGCCTGCACACTTAGAGATTAAAATATGAACGCTTGCGAACCCTATCGTTGCAAGGTGAGAGTAGATACTCTGCTTGGTTGTTATGCGCTTTCACACGCAAATTATCATAGCACAGCACAGTGGCCGTGTCAACTGGTTTCTAATATTTATTTTCACGCTATTTATTTTTCCACCCGTATTGTCTCCGCGCTGGCCTCATACGCTTCCATATAGTCATAATCGCTCGTCTGGGAATATGTAATCATATAGCTCTTGTCCGCATTGA
>CAMWBY010000042.1 GCA_947172645.1 uncultured Lachnospiraceae bacterium
CCGACTTATACCCCAAAATTCGATGTTTTCAAATTTTTGTCATGTACTTAAATTGGTGACTATAAATCTTCGGATAAGTTGATACATATATTTGATAAAAATGATTTTAGTTATTTGGCCAGTACGGCTTATGTAGGTCAGAGACCGAATGAAATAACAGTGATGGGGCATATTGGTATAGATGAAGAAAGACATTGTTTTTATGTGTCAGACCATGGCAAACAAAAAATATATAGTTATGATATTGATAGTGTTTTTGCCAATTCGGATTATGTTCCTACTGTAAAGACTGAAATGAACATGACTCGATTTTCCGATAAATATCAATATATAAATGATACATTATCTTATGCATTGATGATAGAACCGACTAGTACCTCTACATTTAATCAATCTGTTGCCAAGTGGAATATGCGCTCTGGAACATTTGAACCGATGCCATATCAGCATCCGGATATAACGAAAAAAAGAATCAGTTTTGCCGTGTCACAGGAGAATGATGTATATGTAGAATGCTATACTTTCCATGATTTGATGTCTATATGTAAGTTGGATGGCAGCTTAAAATGCAATGTTTATGGTCCGTCATGGGATAAGAAAGAATCTAAGAAAATCCATCATTATGGAAATGTGATGTTTTGCAAGGATAAGATTGTAGCCGCTTATTCAGGGGGAGATAACAAGTCAAAGGCATATAATCCTACTCGTTTCTTTGTGTTTGGTTTAAATGGTGATTATTTGAAAACCTTAGATGTAGGCTTTCAAATAGTAAGTTTTTGTTATGATAAGGATTGTGATAGAATTATTATGAATCTGGACGACGAAATTCAGTTTGGTTATTTGGATTTGGATAAGATTATTTAATGTTCTGATATCTTGTGTAATGAAAAAATATGCTTTGTAGCTTAGTGTGTCTTATACGTGAAAAAGGGTGAATATAATTATTGTTTTACGGTTATGGGTTTTAAAAATTTGGTGAGTATATTTCTTCTTTTTTTTCTGATTTCTTGTGGAAATCAGGAAAAAAAGGATGTTGGAATTTTATTACAGGCATGGAGCGGAAAAGAAATACAGTTTCCTGAGGATTTGACATTTACAGTGAAGGGTGCGGATACCGTGGACTTTTCTGTGTCTGAGAAATATAAAATCCTTACTTATGTGGATTCTATCGGTTGTGTCAGTTGTAAGCTGCAACTGGGCAGATGGAAAGCTTTGATGAAAGAGTTGGGTGAGGCGGAAGGAAATCCTGTAAAATTCCTGTTTTTCTTTTCTCCCGAAAAAAGAAGGGATTTCCTGGGAACATTAAAGTCAGAGGATTTCGTCTATCCGGTTTGCCTTGATGAGGAGGACAGATTGAACAAATTGAATCACTTTTCTTCGGAAATGGCTTTCCAGACATTTCTGTTGGATAGCGACAATAGAGTGCTTGCCGTTGGTAACCCTATCCATAACCCTAAGGTAAAAGAACTGTACCTAAGGATTATTCAAGGTGAACAGATTAGCCAAGGGAAGGAAAGCAAGCAGATAATGACCGAGGTCGTTGCAGACAAGAGTTCTGTGTCCCTGGCCAGTTTCGACTGGCATAAGGAGCAAAAGGCAACCTTCACTTTGAAGAATGCGGGTGGCAGCCCTTTGGTGATACAGGATGTCACCACCTCTTGCGGTTGCACCACCGTATCCTATTCCAAGGAACCTGCCCAGCCGGGCAAGGAGATAACACTGGAGGTGGTCTATAAGGCGGAGCATCCGGAACACTTCTCCAAGACCGTCACCGTGTATTGCAATACGGCCTCCTCGCCGATACGGCTGTCCCTGTCGGGAGATGCAAAATAACAATGAGACTGACTATGGATATAAGAAGAACTTTCCGCTTTTTTCCGGCATGCGCATTCCTTGTTGTGCTGTGCTTGCAGTCGTGCCGCCGGGATGCTGCGCTGGAGCGTGCCCTTGCCTTTGCCGGCGACAACCGCCGTGAACTGGAAGGCGTGCTGCTTCCCTACTCATAATCTTATAATTTCTTATATTCCTTATTTTCCTCGAATATAAGACATTGTAAGACCGGAAATTTGGATATGACTTTTGTTTTCGATTAACTTTACTCCATCATTCAAAACAAATAATAAATGTGGAAAACATAGAGGCTTTGGCATTAGTGAGGGGCACGTAAATATCAGTTGTTTTGGCTTCGGTTCCGTGGATTGTCCGAGTTCCCATGTGAAAGTGTATTTAGTACAAGAAGGAGGTTATTAGGAAAAAAGGAATATGAATATAAAAAGGGCTGGAGAGGAGCGGACGGTAGACGTTTTTTGACACTTTACGAACCCGTCCGTTCCGTACCCACCCCGGAAAGGAGGTCTCGGCAAAGATAACGATTTAAATTGAACGGGCAATATGTTTGCCTTTCCGTTGAAAGGATAGATACGGAATAGAATAATTGAAATCTAAAAATTAAAAGAAATAACAATGAAAAAAATAATGAAAGCTGCATTTGTTGCAGCCTTTGCAGTAGTTGCCGGGTATGGCATTTATTCTAATCAGAAAGCAGATAATATGTCGGATTTGATGCTGGCTAATGTGGAAGCATTGGCTGATTATGAAGTTAATCCAGATTGCCCAAATGGATGTACTAGTAGTACTTCATATTGCCGTTGTTTTCAGATATATCCCAATATGAGAGAGGTGCATTGGCAGTAAGAATATGAAAAAATACATTATTATTGCAGATTTGTAAAAAAGCATAATACTATTTGTTGGAAATAAGCTCAGAGGTGTATCTCTATAATGTACCTCTGAGTTTATCTTCCTGATGAATTCTTGTGCAATTTAATATACTGTTAATATGAAAAATATATTATTTGTTGCTTTTGTTGTTGCTCTTCTTTTTTGTGGGTGTTCCAACCATTTGAATATTGACAAATATCAACAGCACTCTGGAAATGTAATAGATGTGAAAGATTTAGTGAAAGAGATAGTAATAGATACTCCATTAATAGGAGGATTCGCAAGACCTTATATTTTAGGAGAATATTTAATTCTAACTGACCCTCAATCTGAAGAAAATCAAATTTCTATATTTGATAAAAAAGACTTTTCATATATAGCTGGAACTGGACATATGGGGGAAGGTCCAAATGAAATAACACGTTTAGGAGAAATTATACTTAATGAGAAGCGTCGTCGTTTCTATGTGGCTGATTACGGAAAAATGAAAACATTAGAATATGAATTGGATAGTGTTTTATTAAATCCAAACTATTTGCCCATTCATAAAACAGAAATAAATAGAATAGCTACGCCGGTTATGTTCTCTTTCTTTAACGATACGCTTTGCTATGCTTGTAGTATGACTGCAGAGCCAGGCAAACATTTTCAGGAATCTTTGGTGACATGGAATATGGAAACAGGAGATATGGATTTACTGATAACTGGACACCCTAAAATAGAGAGGCAAAGAATTCGTTATGCTGTTTCGTTGGAACATAATTTAATAGCGGTTAGTTATGATCATCATGATTTATTGGTAACTTATGATCTTCAAGGAAACTTAAAACATAATGTTTACGGACCTAATTGGAATGATGCGACAAGTAATGCTATGATTTATTACTATGGTAGTATCGTTATCTGTAATAATAGGATTGTGGTAGGCTATTCTGGTGAAAGAAATCCTGAAATGGGACAGATTCATGTTCGTAATCTTTTGGTTTATGATTTGGAAGGTAATTACATAAAAACGTTGAAGATAGGTTATAATATTTTATTATTTTGTTACGATGCAGAATGTAATCGTCTAATTATGGTGTTAGATGATGAAATACAGTTTGCTTATCTTGATTTGGAAGATTTGGTCTAAAAAATATAAAAATGAAATATTTGATAAGTGTATTCATATGTTTATTTCTGTTATCCTGTGGAAATCAGGAGAAAAAATATATCGAAAGGCTATTGCAGACATGGAGTGAAAAAGAAGTCTTGTTTCCAGCCAATTCGATATTTACAATAAAAGGTAAGGATACTGTGGATTTTTCAATGTCGGGCAAATTCAAAATATTGACTTATGTTGATACGCTTGGTTGTATTAGTTGCAAGTTGCAATTAGACAGATGGAAAGTGTTTATGGAAGAAGTGGACGGTATGACGGAAGATTCTGTCCGATTTATATACTTTTTCTCTCCTGAGAAAAGAAAGAAATTCTTAGAGACTCTGAGATTTGAAAATTTCACTTATCCTGTTTGTATTGACGATATGAATCAGTTAAATGCATTAAATAATTTTCCTTCGGGTAATGAAATGTTTCATACTTTCCTATTGGATAAAGATAATAAAGTGCTTGCTATCGGCAACCCCATTCACAACCCTAAAGTTAAGGAACTCTACCTAAAGATTATCCAAGGCGAGAAAGCAACCAAACAGGACGAAAGCAAGGAGATAAAAACCGAAGTCGCCGTTGACAAACCTTTAATAACCTTGGGTGATTTTAATTGGAAAGAGGAGCAAAAGGCAACCTTCACTTTGAAGAATACAGGCGGCAACCCTTTGGTGATACAGGATGTCACCACCTCTTGCGGCTGCACCACCGTATCCTATTCCAAGGAACCGACCCATCCGGGCAAGGAGATAACACTGGAGGTGGTCTATAAGGCGGAGCATCCGGAACACTTCTCCAAGACCGTCACCGTGTATTGCAATACGGCCTCCTCGCCGATACGGCTGTCCCTGTCGGGAGATGCAAAATAACAATGAGACTGACTATGGATATAAGAAGAACTTTCCGCTTTTTTCCGGCATGCGCATTCCTTGTTGTGCTGTGCTTGCAGTCGTGCCGCCGGGATGCTGCGCTGGAGCGTGCCCTTGCCTTTGCCGGCGACAACCGCCGTGAACTGGAAGGCGTGCTGCTGCACTACAAGGACGACAGCTTGAAGCTGGCCGCCGCCCGTTTCCTGATAGCGAACATGCCCTACCACTTCTACGAGGAGGAATTCTACGCGCTGCCCGGAGGGGGGAGATACCGTCCGCGGCTGACGGATTTCCCCACGGAGGAGGCGTGCAACGCACACCTCGACTCGCTGGCAAGGGCCGGACGCATGGGGGAGCGCCACCGTTACAAGGACATCCGGACACTGGACAGCGCCTTTCTGGTGCGGAATATCGACCTCGCCTTCGAGGCGTGGCGGAAACCTTGGGCGCGGCAAGTGCCTTTTCCCGTCTTCTGCCGCTACATTCTGCCCTATCGCATCAGTAGGGAATATCCCTCGGGACTACGGAAGGAGATGATGGATAGGTTCATCCCTCTGCTCGACTCCTCCGGTGTCTCCTCTCCGCTGGAGGCTTGCTCGCTGCTGAACAAGAGGCTTGCAACGGTGATGCGGTACAAGAAGAACTCCCTGCCCTTCTATCCCACCATCGAAGAGACGTATGCCTGGGGAGGTGCCCGATGTGAGGGCCTGTGCGACCTGGGATTGTTCGTGATGCGTGCCGCCGGCATACCCGTAGTGATGGACAGGACCCTGTGGACCCGTATGGACTGGGGACACAACTGGGGGGCCGTGTGGCACGAGGGACGCTTCCACAGCTTTGCCCCCGGAGAACAGTTGCCGGGGGAGTATCTGCCGGTGTTGAACAGCCGGGGGCATTTGAGACCTGCCAAGGTCTATCGCTCCCATTTCGAACCCTTGTCCCGTATCCGGCAGCGGAGAGGTGCCGGACGACGGCTATGGCACCTGGCTGAAAAGCCCCTTGCTGGAAGATGTCAGTATGGAGTACCTTGACCGCCCCGTCGACGTCCGTGTGTCGACCGACCGCATCCGTGAGTTCGCGCATGCTTCGGGACAGGTGTATCTCTGCGCCTACAACTATTATAAATGGGAGCCTGTCGCCGTGGGGTGCCGCACCGATACGACGTGCCTGTTCCGGCAGGTGGGAGGCGACAACATCTTCATCGTGGCGGATTCTCCTGCGGCAGGGCAGCTCCGCTTCCTCACCGCCCCGTTCCATGCGGATGCGCACGGGCATGTGCGCAAGTTCATCCCCCGGCCGGACCGGCCACAGGCGTTTACGTTCCCGAAACGGAAAAGGCTGCTCAAGCGGTTTTACACGCTGCACTACTGGGATGTGGAGGCGGCCGCGTTCTCGCCGTTGGAATACAGCAGCACTGCCGACTCTACCCAAAGCTATACAAACATACCGGAGAATGCGCTGTTGTGGTTCACCGTGCCCGACCGCATCGTCAACCAGCGGGTGTTCTTTCTGGAAAACGACAGTGTGATAACCATGAACCTGATAAGATAG
>CAMWBY010000043.1 GCA_947172645.1 uncultured Lachnospiraceae bacterium
ACTTATACAACCAGCGTGATGAGAATGCAATATCAGAAACTGCAAAGAAGTATGGGGCGTTTTGTCAGAGTATCGCATTCAATATACTGACGATTGCTGCAGACGTAGAGGAATGTGTCAATGATACATATTTGCAGGCATGGAACTCCATACCGCCGCAACAGCCAGCCAGATTTCGTGCATGGCTTGGCAAAGTTACACGGAATATCGCAATTAATCTTTGGAACAAAAATCATCGGAAAAAGCGGTATGCAGGCATGGAACAGCTTTTAAGTGAACTAGAGGACTGTATTCCGTCGCCTATAACTGTAGAACATGAAATTGCGGAGAAGGAACTGACAGAATTCTTGAATACATGGCTCGCTTCGCTTCCAAAGGCTGACCGGATTCTTTTCATGCGCCGTTATTGGAATGGTGAAGCAGTCAAAGAACTTGCGAAGGAATATGGGATTATGCCCAGAGGTATGGCAAAGAGGATGTATCGGCTGCGTCAGAGTTTGAAATCCGCACTGGAAAAGGAGGGCTATTCATTATGAAAGAAAAAGAAACCAAAAAGCTGTATAATAGCATGACTCATGTGAAAGAAGATTATATTGAAGAGGCCTGGAAAGAAAAAGCTAAGAAGAAGCATTCCATATGGATTAAGTGGGGAATGGTGGCGGCCTGTTTATTTTTTTGTGCTATAGCTGTATTTGAAATCTCTAATATCTTTCATTCTGTTCCTGTAAACGATGATTACATAGATGTAGGAATAGAGGAGGCTTCTCTGGATGGGAATCCTAATGACTATGGCACCGGGCAGATGGAGCAGGCAGACGGTGATATGGAAATAGCGGCGCAAAAACAGGAGACGGAAAGTCTGCCTGAAGTTTCGGCCTATGCTTATGAGGGGGAAGCCTGCTATATATCCCCGAATAATGGACAATGTATATATTCAATTCCTTTACAAAGGGCTATGGAAGAATACGGAGATGCAGTTTTATACAAAGTCGTAGTGGATGTATTTAGTGATAATAATCTGTTTGAATCTAATAGTGAAGCTGTGAAAGAAGAGATAGAACGGCTCGCTGGAATAAACTATACAGTTGATTTGGAACATTGTGATGACGGAACAATGAATCATTATTACTTCGTTCTTTGTGGTACGGAAGACCAGCTTATAAATTTTGCAGGAAATGATAATTATGGCTATGTGCTCTGGCTGTATGATGAACGGGCAAAGTAAGGGATTTTGCAAACCGGATACGGAATAGGCCGTATTGTTGAGATGTAAATTATGGCATGGAACATTTCGATAATCCGAAAACAGTCTGGGAGGCATACAGGCAAAGTACGGAAAATCTGCAATCCTATATGCAGAGCCAGTGGAGCCTTGTCGGGGGAAGGGCCGGTACGTTCAGGGAGATGGAATAAGTGATAAAGCCGGAAAAGGGCCGTTGCCTTTTCCGGTAGCGTAATACTCAGGAAGAAATATTATTCTGTGTTCGTTCAATCTCATTTCTGTAAAATTCGATTTTTTCATCCAGTTTTGTCTTATGTTCTTGCAGCCGCGCAATCAGCCCTTCCTGTTACCGGGGCAAGCCCCGGCATTGGCTATGAAACGGCAAAGGCATTTGCAGGGCGGGGAAAAATCCGGTCATAGCAGCAAGGTTACAGAGCGTTTTTGGAGAAACTAGAGCAGTTATAATAGATTTACAGAGGAGGGTGAAATAATGCAGGTCACTTCGTCCAATGGTTCATTGCACAACAGGTATTTTTCAGAAACAGGCAGAATGTACTTAAGCCCATAGATTTTGTGGCGGCGTTGGTGGAAGGGAAAGTGAAATAGCAGGAATTGCCATCAGGAAACAGCGATTACACAGAGTTTTACGATAAGAATGGGAAAATGCAAAGAGGGGCATTCCGCTGGCGGGTGAAGAAGCGGTGAATGCGGAAAATCCGCAGAATAGCTTTGACATAAAAGCATAGAGGAGCCACAGATAGGAAAATGAATTGTGAGGTGGACGCATGGGAATTTCGGTTTTAAGCACAGTAAATTCTGTAAATACGAAACACAGTATGTCATTGAGCGGCAGGGGGCGGAGCGCTGACCTGCCCCATCCTGACAAGCGGGGATATGGTGCGGACATTTATTGCCAGGGTATAAAGGCACTGACGTATTTCGGACCGGGATACGGGTGGGCTTGCGAGAGGACTCCGGCTGAACGGGAAAAGGAAGGGAATTTTACGGAATTTACTTTAATGAGTACCGTTCCCTAAAGAACGGCAAAGGGGAGGAACTGGAAGCGCTACCAGATTACTTAGAAGAAAAGCCGTCCTTTGATATGAAAGCATAAATAGGGGTATCCGACAGATTGGAGAATAATTAAAACAGTTTTTGGGAGATGTGTAACATGAAACAGAACATTATTTTATGGTTGGCGGCCTCGGTGGTAGTTATGTTGGCGTTTCCGTGGCTTGCAGTTACTTTCGTAAAAGGCGATGCAGGAATGGCGGTATGTTTTCTTCTGTTTTTTGCAGTCAATCCCTTATATTCCGTGCTAATCGGAGCATTTGCGGGAAAGGGCATCCGGCATTTATGGTGCCTTCCGGTTATTTCGGCTGCGTTGTTCCTCATAGGTACATGGATATTTTTTGACATGGGGGAGACGGCATTTATCCTGTATGCGGTAGTTTACCTTGCCTTGGGGATAGTGGCCATGCTGATTTCCATGCTTATCAGAAAGAAAACGCAGAAGTAACCTAACGAGGCAAGGCAGGCATCCCTGCTTTCTGATGACCGAGGAATTAGAGAACTGTCTGATTCCTTCCGGGAGCAGATTGCCGAATACGCTAGGGAGGATGCAGCGCAGAACGTCTATATGGGGAATAAGTTCCTCGCCTTGCGAAAAAGCGAGGTCGCCAAAGTCGCGCCGTCCATGTGTATGACGGGAACGGTGACGAGATACTGACTTACACGGCGGGTGTGGGTTGGCATGAGAAGGAGTCGAAGGAGGAGACGCGAGTACACGGGGCTTTGGAGGCCGCCTACTATGATGCGTTTCGGGCGGCAAGGCAGGAGATAAATGCCGGGATTGTGGAGACGCAGGGCGGATTTGACGCGAGAGCATAGTAAGAGCAGTGTGCAGTTTTCTCTAGTTTTTGCTAGATTGGGAAAAAGAAAGAAAATATGGAGAGGTGGTATAAATGAAAAAGGTTGTGATGTGGGGATTGGTCATATCATATATTGCTCTCTATATTGACGATTTATCGTTTATTTTAAGGAGATAACGGTCATGCCGGATGACGAGCGGGCGTGGTTCGAAAAGCACCCGCAGTGGTCAAAATCCAACAGGTAGGCGAGCATTCCATCCCGGCCAATTTGCCGGAAATTCGTCCGATTTGCGGCTGGTCGCCTGGTATTTCCCGTCACCGCTTACAATGCCGTTCATGACACCGTTCATGCAGATGTCCATGAGTTGGTACAATGCAGAATCTTTTTCCAATCCAATCTCTCCTGACCTGGTGTCGTAGCTTACCTCTGTTTTGGCGGGATGGCAAGCGGAAAAATAAGTTATAAAAATTCATAAAATGTTTTATTGCATTAACCGATATAAGATAATAAAATAGAGGTAGAAAAGTATGATGTATGAATTATAGCGGAAGAACCATACTAACAAAGGAGGCGTTTATCATGGCAACTTCAAGTATCACAAAGAATTTTGTCATTTCCGGCAAAGAACAGGTGGAGATGTTTGTCAATGCAATTGAAGAATCTGCCAAGAACCGTCCTGTGCGTACTCCGGTAAATGTAGAGTTCATTGAAACTGAGGATGAACTGCGAGAATTTATGAGGTTCAGGGAAAAGAAAGCAAAGGAGAAATTAAATGCCAGTAACGGATAAATTTTTTGCAATCAATATCCGCAAGTATTTGGCATTAGGAGATGACCAAGAAGCCGGGGAGCCTGCGCTTGTTAAGCTGCTCTCCGGGTTTTCCTGTCCAAAGAATCCGGATTTGGAACGGTTTTTGAAAAAAAGTGCAATAGAGTTCACTAAAAAGAACCAGTCAGTTACATATCTTGTTTTTTCCAAAGATAATGGGGAAATGCTGGGTTATTTTACCCTTGCATTAAAACCTTTAACAGTAAGGGGAGAAACAGTAAGCAATACTGTAAAGAGAAAATTGTTGCGCATCAGTGAATGGGATGAAAAATCAGACACTTATACTATGTCTGCATATCTGATTGCACAGCTTGGAAAAAATTACGCGGGTGGCAGAGATAAGGAAATCTCTGGAAAGGCGCTTATTGAACTGGCTTGGATGATGATTGAAAAAGCACAGTATATGTTTGGCGGCATGGTAACATTCTTAGAGGCAGAAAATGAGGAAAAGCTGTTGTCATTTTACCGCGATAACTGTTTTTCGCAGTTTGATACCAGGCAGACCGCATCAGATACGGACGAATCGCATGAGCTGGTACAGCTTTTAAGGCTGCTTTAATGTGATTTCGCCGCACTGAAAAGTATGGATTTTGTCGATTTGTCGAATTGTAAAATAGGGTGGGGTAAATTCCTCACAGGTGGGTAAAAGGGGTAAATCATTTACTCCAGGGGTAAAAGTCATCAAAATCTAACAGCGGCACAGGCGGCAATTCAGAAATAATGCCATAGGAATTTTGGTACTATCAGGCAAAAGTATACTTTCACGCAAAAGTCCGGGGTTTCCGTGATAGTATACAAAGTTTCCGTGTTTGTATATGAGTAAAGCGGTAAGAATTTAATGGATAAATGACAATGCGACAAAAGGGCTGTTCAATTGCGCTTTTCCTGTACTTTCCTTGTAGGCATTTACATTAAAAACTATTTTTCAAATCAGCAATCCATTTTTCAATCGCTTC
>CAMWBY010000044.1 GCA_947172645.1 uncultured Lachnospiraceae bacterium
GTTATGGAAGACAGCAATCAATAAAGGTTAGGATAGTAATAAAGAAGGTATTTCATTGCTGTCGAAAAAGTGAGAAAATTAACCATCGGGATGATTGTATTATTTGGGACTGTTTATGTCTTTTGTATGCAGATTGCGACGTTGGTTCATATGGTGGTTTTCTGCGGCGGTGCGGTTTTGCTGTTTGCCTTGTGTTTTTTAGTTTATATTTTCAGGGATGGGAGAGCAAATTAGGCGCTAGGTTATGGAAGACAGCAATCAATAAAGGTTAGGATAGTAATAAAGAAGGTATTTCAGTTTCAGGTTTGGTGGGATTATGGAAAGAAAAAGGATAGAGATTATTGCTCCATGCTATAACGAGGAACAGTGCATAGAATTATTTTGCAGACGGATTGAGGATGTTTTTAGTCGGATAGAAGGATATGATTTTTCGATACTGTTTGTGGATGACGGAAGCGAAGACGCCACTTTGCAGATTATCAAAAATATGGCTGAGAATATGTATAGAGGCAAAGTACGGTACCTTTCTTTTTCCAGGAATTTTGGGAAAGAATCTGCCATGGCGGCAGGGCTTGAGAACAGTGACGGTGATTTGATAGCGGTTATGGATGTGGATTTGCAGCATCCGCCGGAGTTGCTGTATGAAATGATAGAAGCTGTAGAGACAGAAGGATATGACTGCTGTGCGGCTAGACGGGTCACCAGGGATGGCGAGGGGGTGATTCGCAGTTTCCTTTCTCGGTCTTTTTACCATGTCATCAATATGTTGACGGAGATTGATTTGATACCGGGTGGCACCGATTACCGGCTGATGAAAAAGGAAGTGGCAGAGGCGATTGTCTCACTGCCTGAACGCGAGAGGTTTACGAAAGGTATTTATTCGTGGATTGGATTTAAGACGAAATGGATATCTTATCATAATGTGGAGAGGGCGGCGGGACAGTCGAAGTGGTCTGTCAGGCATTTATTTGGTTACGCCGGAAGCGGGATTATTGCTTTTGCCACGGCGCCATTGCGAGGTGTCATTTATTTAGGAGTGATTGTTACGGCGATTGCGGTAGCCTATGCAGGCAACGTGATATGGGGTGAAATACATACCGGGGGGGGGTAATCAGCGGACTGGTTTCGCCACAATAGTTGTGCTCCTTCTCTTTCTTGGCGGCGTTATCCTGATTACGCTGGGTATGATTGGAGAATATATTGCCAGAATTTATATGGAAGTGAAAAATCGTCCCTTGTATATTACGAAAGAGACGAATTTGATAAAGGACAATATAAAGGAAAGCAATATAGAGAGGGAAGAAAGAGAAGATGCGTAACCAGTTTTTTTTCATCGGTACAGAGGCTGAGTTAATTAAAGTGTTCCCGGTTATTATGGATTGCCAGAAAGAAGGAAACATATGCCATATTATTGCATCGGGGCAGAATGATTTAAGACGTAACCGTATTCTGGATTACATTCATTTGAATGGCAAGTATGTGGAATTAAGCAAGGAAGCGGAGATTGTAAAAAGCGCAGTCGGGCTTTTCGCATGGTTTGGCAGGACCTGGCTTCGAGCCAAAGGGATTATAGAAGAACATTTCAACCGTACAGAGCTTTCAGGCGCCAATATGGTGGTGCATGGAGATACAGTCTCCACATATATGGGAGCGCTGATTGGCAGAAGGTTTCATATGCGGGTATGTCATGTGGAGGCAGGGCTGCGTTCACATCACCTGTTGAATCCGTTTCCGGAGGAAATCGACAGAATATTGACAAGCCGGATTGCAAGGCTGCATTTTGCGCCCGGGCATGAGGCTGTAGAAAATTTGAACAGGGCGAGGGGAAGAGTTGTGGACACACAGTATAACACGATTCTGGACAGCCTTCGTATTTCAAAGCAGATGGATGTTGTGACAAAACATTTGAAAGGGGTGGTTTCTCAGGATTATTTCGTTTTTGTAATGCACAGGCAGGAAAACCTTATGGACAAGGATTTTGTAAATGAGGTAATGAGACAAGTTGAACAGCTTGTGTGTTACAGGAAATGTGTTATCATTCTTCATAAAATTACAGAGAATGTTCTGGCGGATATGGGATGGCTGCAGAGGATAAAGAAAGTGTCCGGATTTATACTGTTCCCAAGAATGGATTATTTTGACTTCATGAAATTACTTGAAGGGGCGAAATTCATCGTTACGGATGGAGGAAGCAACCAGGAAGAACTGTATTACATGGGTAAACCATGTCTGATTATGCGAAAAACGACAGAGCGGCAGGAGGGTATCGGGCAAAATGCTAGGCTGTTTGGAGGCGAAGTCGGAGAGATTGGGCGGTTTGCAAAAAGTTATGCTTCTTACCAATGTGATGCAGTAGTTGGAAATTGTTCTCCATCGTCTATTATTGCGAGGGAACTTGGGAAATAGGACACAAAACGTCAGAAAGGTTCATATGAAAAAAATTCATATATACGATAAAAAACGCCAGTTTGAATTGTTTGCTGTTATTTTTTTGTTTATCTATGTTTTTTATTCGGTATTCCTCAATTTCACTTTTACGTCAGACCATGTCTTTGCATATACATTAAGGCCCAATGTAGCTAAACCGGTATTTATGGAGTATTTGGCAGGAGGCCGGCCGGCAGTCTATTTACTGGTGTGGATAGAATATTTATTAGGTAAGATAAACATCAATTCCAATGTGAATCAGTATGTATATCAAATATTGTTGATGCTTATGCTTTCCTGCGCGGTTTATCAGCTCTATTGCCTGTTTTCGGAAGTATGCATGAAGCGCCATAAGGATATTTTATACATCGTGGTTCTGATAATTGGGTTTGTCAATCCATATATAGTGGAAGCGTTCGTATATAAGGCAATCGAATGGGGTGTTGCAATCAATTTGGTATGTTTTGCAGTACGCTTATTTAGCAATAGGCAATTCTTCGATTGGCGGCAACGAAGTATTTACCGCAATGCCTACACT
>CAMWBY010000045.1 GCA_947172645.1 uncultured Lachnospiraceae bacterium
GTTCGAGCCATACTTTATTGCGCTATTTGAGTTTTATCGGACAGCAATAATTGAAAATAAGATTTATGCGGATGACCAATGGGAACAGCTGAAAAGATATGACAGATATGCCGGACGAAAATACGGACAAGGCAATTATCAAATACTGTATCTTACACTTGAAGGGAATGATGCGTCAGCACAGAGCAGCGAGGGTGTCATCTATTCGCCTGTTTCATATCAGGAGACCGTTATAGACTGGCTTGAAAAGTGTATCGCGATAGCGGCGCGCTCACCGATAGTAAGAGAGACAATAATCCAGTATATTAACCATCTGAAACAATTGACGAACCAGGATATGGACACGAAAAACAAAGAGGAAATAACCGAAATTCTATCGAAAATGGAGAATCTGAGGGCAGCAAAGACGATTTATCAGAACTATTCGGAGGTTTTCGATTATCTCGCGGACAAACATTTCAATAAACCAATGCAGGAGTTTGCAAATCAGAAAGGCCTGCAATACCAGTATGGAAAGAGCCATGAATCATATATAGCATTCAAACTGACAAATCCGGAATGGCAGAAGAAATGTTCCATAGCGTTTACTTTCGACAAGACCGGTTACTATTATGGGATATTCAATGATGCCAAGACTTACAAAATGTCGGATAAAAACAGAGACATTCTCCGCCGGCACATGAGCAGCAAAGGCATCGTTTCTCCCCTGAAAAGTGAATACTGGGCGTTTTACACTTACTTTCCGCCCCTTACTCTCGACGTATGGGAGGAAGACATAATCGGAAGCCGAACTTTTTTAAACCAATGCAAAGAAAAAATCGAACAGCTGCTGGAAGCCATGGAGCACATTAAATTATAAAGAATATGCACAAGGACACAAAGCATCCCCCATTTTACATCACGCCCGGCCCTAATCTGAAAAACGGTTTAAATAAGCCTCCGGATTTTCACCGAATGCTCTCAAAACGCAATTCGGTTTAAGAATCGCACGATATTTTTACCGTTTTATTTTCCATTGCCAGCACACTTTGTGCCGATGATGAAAAAACAAAAACACGGGGCGATATCCATGAAATTCCAATTTGGGGTGGACAGGAGAGCTGAAAACAATCTTCCATCCACCTAAATGCCATTTGGGATGGATGCAACCCAAGATTAACCAATCACTAACACAGGGTTTTCCCGGTGAGCCCAGATTTCGGACTTTAATATAAGATAGACCACGATTTTTAAGTTCTGTCCCACGTGTCTCCCCTCAGGTCTCTCCAGGTCATGACATAAATCGGCGGGCAGGTCGATTTTACACTGAGCCGGCACATTTATCAGGAAAACGGTTTAAAAAATGGGCCGGATTTTTACCGAATACTCCCCAAAAGAAATTCGGTAAAAAAATCGCAAGATATTTTTACCGTTTTACCATTGCAGCTTGCCAGCCGCGGTATGACATAATTTCATCAAAGCGCCAATACAACTCATGTGGTGCAAGTAGTTATCAGACAACCTGTTCACCCCTTCCGTTTTTGTTTGTCAGGGGAACAGGTAACGATTTAGTAACGAAAATTTGTCTTTTATCGTACTATTGAAGTCTTGGAAGCTGGATTTTCGGAAGGATATTCATTTCGAGAATCATATGGCATTGCCTGTCATCAGCAAGCAGAAGATGAACGATTATCTGAAAGAACCGGGCGAGCTGGCGGAAATCAACGAACCTGTACGGAAAACTTATTACAAAGGAAATGACCTGCTGATGAAATCACGTCCAAATACGCATTACTAATCACCCATACCGGAAGAAGGACTTTAATATGCAATGCGTTGGCACTCAGAATTCCGGCACAGGTGGTTATGAAATGGACAGGACACAGTGATTACAAAGCCATGAGACCCTATATTGACATAGCGGATGACATCAGAGCAAACGCCATGAACAAGTTTAATCAACTATAAAAGTATCAATTAGTTTCATAGATTACCACCATTGAAGTATATTTGTATTCTGAAAATATCATAAGATGAGCAACAACGGACATAACATAGAAAAGACGAATTTTGATGCATTTATAAATGCTGTCGGTTCGGAAATACAACAGGCGCAAGTACGGCTGATTACCGCTGCCAATGCGCAAATGTTGTTCCATTACTGGAAAATGGGCAACTATATTCTCTATCATCAGCAACTGCACGGATGGGGAAGCAAAACCATCAAACAATTGGCAAAGGCTATCCGATTCAATTATCCCGAAAAGAAAGGTTATTCGGAACGCAACCTTACCTATATGTGTCAGTTTGCAAGAACATATCCATTGAGAGCATTGCAGAATTTCATTGATACGGATGCAAGACTGTCTGTTCCAAACATACAGAATGTGACAAATGAAGTATTAAAACTGAACGACAAGCAATTTGCGCAGGAACTTACTGCGCAAATACAATCTGCTGATTGTCAGTCCTTAGAATTTACGCAGGAAGCTCCTGCGCAAATTCAGGACGTAGAGAAAACCGTTTCTGCCATTTACATGATGGGGATTAGGGAGATAGAAAAAAATTTCTTGACATCCCCTGTCGCCAGAATAAACTGGGCAAGCCAAATGGTTATACTTGATGGTTCGTTACCGTTAGGCATAGGATATTGGTACATGAAACAGTCCGTAGAAATGGGCTGGAGCAGTAATGTTCTTAAAATACAAATTGAGACCAACTTATATAGCAGACAAATCAGCAACA
>CAMWBY010000046.1 GCA_947172645.1 uncultured Lachnospiraceae bacterium
AGCGGGGGAAAAGCCGGAAACATTTGAAACTGTAGGCTTACCTATCGCAATCCGGCGCGAAATCACAGGGCATGAAGCAGGTCATGGCTAATTAGAGGTAATCAAAAGAGGAAAGGAAAAGCACAATCCAGACGGAACCGGCGATACCGTCAAGAAATATTTGTGAGTTAGCAAGAAACCTGATATAATGGGGGCAAGCGCCCATCCGGGGCAGAAAGGCAGGGAGAAACATGCACATCAGCTACAAACCGCTCTGGCACACACTGATAGAGCGCAACATGAGGAAAGAAGATTTAAGGCTTGCCGCTGGCCTGACCACAAATATGATTGCCAACATGGGCAAAGAAGGGAAACATATCAGCATGGACACACTTGCCCGTATTTGTGAAACACTGGATTGTGGCATTATGGACGTGATTGAGCTGGCCAGTGACGAGCCTTCCGCCACAGGAGGGAACGATAATGGAAAAACTGAAAGAAAGAATCACAGAGAACGGCATTGATTATATTCTGGCAGGTGATTACTATATCCCGGACTTGAAGCTGCCGGAGGAGAACCGCCCCATCGGACGCTATGGGAGGCTGCACCGGGAATATCTCAAACAGGAGCATCCGGCACGGTACAGTTCCCTTATTTTGACCGGGACATTATGGACATACCTTGCCGACCTGAACGAGCAGGCGGAAGAACGGCTTAACTTAATCATTGAGCAGATGAAAGCCGCCGAAGGAGTGACCGAGGAACTGAAAGCCCGGAACCAGCTTGAATGGGTAGGCCGGATGAACAATATCCGCAACCGGGCAGAGGAAATCATAAACAGTGAGTTGATTTATATTTGATTGGATGTGGAAAGACCAGCCGACTACCCGGCTGGTCTTTCTAACCTTCCCTGCGCTCCAATACCGCCCGAATCATGGCAACGGCGATTTCCTGCTGGCTGGGCGACGTGCTTTCCCACAGCTCTGCCAGCTCCCGTATCTTGCTGACCTCATTATCTTCCAGCGCATCCCGCAGCAGATAATCAGGGGAGATTTTCAGTGCGTTGCAGATATTGATAAATACGGGCAGACTGGGAACCTTTGTCCCGCCCTCAATCTGCCGGAGGTAAGTTGCGTTGATATTGCACAGCTCCGAGAGCCTGTCCGCCGTGAATCCCCGGTCTTTCCTCACCATGTTGATACGTTTGCCCAATCCTTTTGTTTCCATAATGCCCACCCATTTCATAAGCTATTAGCATTTATTTTGTTCACTTTTAGACTACATCACGCATAGGGATTGCAATAGATTCCAAAAGGTTATATAATATTAGCTAGTAGACTATAAACTATGAAAGGGGAACAACAGAATGGAACTGAACTATTTTAGGGACAGGCTTTTTGATTTACTGAACGACAGCGAGGGGATGGGGATTGCCGACCTGAACGCAGACGAGCGGAACAGCCTGCTCACTGTCAGGACAGAGGACGGGAATGTATTTGAAATCGTATGCCGACAGGCAGCGGGGAAGGAGGACGGATGGACGACCGCAAACTGACTGTATGCTATGGACGTGGCAATTACAAGCAATCTCCGCCGCAGATTCTTTTACAAGGTAAGTGGCTGGAACAGGCTGGATTCTCCGCAGGGGACAAAATCACCGTGAAATGCCAGCAGGGGCAGCTTATCATCACAAAAAACGGAACAAGAGCAGATTCAACAGAATAATGTTTATGATACAATGATTTTTTCGGAAAATCTATTCCCTCTGGAAAGTGACTGCGGTATAATGAAGCTATCGACAAATCGGGATAGGGAGGTAAATTTATATGAGTGATTTTGCTATTCGTTTTCTTAATAGTGAAGGGGAACCTATTACACAAGAAACTGTAGACAAACTGGTGTGCAAAATTCGGGAAAATCATTGTAGGTCTGCATGGTTAGCTTTGGATGAATATGGCGAAGAGGATTTTCTATCTGTAGATATTGAGAATGATTGGGCGGCTCTGGCTTTTAACACATATGGTGAAGATGAAGAGGCTCATATGTATATGCCTGTCAATTCCGAATATGGTACATCCAAAGAGGACGCTCCTGTAAATATCAGCGGACAGACTCCAGTTCTCAAGCGAAATGCGCTCAATGATTTGAATCTGGTTGCTGAATGTGTTCTCCATTTTGCTAAAACAGGAGAGCTGTATCCAAAGTTGAAGTGGGAGGAAGTAGCGTAAAAAACACAACTTCCAGTTTGTGCGCTTAAAAATTGAATAAGAACCACCCAAAATGCCGTTGCATGGAAAAATCCCAAGCAACGGCATTTCCTTATCTCCGCTTCATCCTGCTCAACGGGGAATCCTTATATGCCGGAGTTTTCTTCATAACATTCTTCAAAACCGTGCGCTCCTGCTCCGACAGCTTCTCATACCGGATTTGTAGCTGCGTACACATCAGGGCAGTGAACACATCCAGATAGGAACCCGGCACGGCCAGCGCCTTCTTTGCGTCCTTGATTAGCTTCATGCCATTGGAGCCGTCCGGCGCACTATCCGTATCATTCTTGTGCGCTTCCCTTATGGCATGGAGGATAGTGTCCCAAGTCCGGTGCGTGACCTGACAGAAATAATCTTCTTCCTGTACCTGCATAGCTTCCAACGCCTTTAACGCAGCATCTTCCTCCACCGGCTGATATTGGGAAAGGA